>NZ_ML133566.1 GCF_003985125.1 Rhizobium phaseoli | reverse complement strand
GCATCCGAACACGTTCTTCCATGCGACAAGTCTCCACAAATGGCATCGGAAGCCCTCCCTCCGACGCACTATGACTTGTCAACCATCAACCCGGTTCATTCTGTCAGGGATCTGCCCGGGCTGTACCTGGGTGTTGCCCCTCACCCTAACCCTCTCCCCGCAAACGGGGAGAGGGGACTTTAACTCGGCCCCTCGTCTGGCACGTCCCCTCTCCCCGTCCGAACCGGGAGAGGGGCAGACCTCTCCGTCCGGTCAGAACCGCACCGTGAAATCCGTGCCCTTGCCGACTTCGGATTTGACGATCAGGCGGGCGCGGTGGCGGGTGAGGATGTGTTTGACGATGGCGAGGCCGAGGCCGGTGCCTTTTTTCGAGCGGCTGTCCTCGATGCTGACGCGGTAGAAGCGTTCGGTCAGACGCGGGACGTGCTCGGCCGGGATGCCCGGCCCCTTGTCGATGATGCTGACCTCCACCGGCCCGCCGGCGCCGTTCTTCAGCCGGACGTCGACGACCTTGCCTTCCTGGCCGTATTTGCAGGCATTTTCCATCAGGTTCTCGAAGACCTGGACGAGCTCGTCGCGGTCTCCCAGCACCTCGACCTTGCCGTCGGGCAGATGCAGGTTGATCTCGACGCCGACGTCTCTGGCCAGCGGCACCAGCGAGTCGCGGACATGGCCGAGCAGCGGCACCAGATCGACCTTCTCATCCGGCGCGATATGCGATTTCAGCTCCAGGCGCGAGAGCGACAGGAGGTCGTCGACCAGCCGGCTCATGCGTGTCGTCTGGTCGAACATGATGCCCAGGAACTGCGCCTGCGCCTTCTGATCGTTCTTCGCCGGCCCCTGGATGGTCTCGATGAAGCCGCGCAGCGAGGCAAGCGGCGTACGCAGCTCGTGGCTGGCATTGGCGACGAAATCCGAGCGCATGCGGTCGATGCGCCGGACCTCCGATATGTCGCGGAAGGAGAGGATGAAGAACCGCTCACGCTGGCCGTCGGCCTGGAATTCGACAGGCGCGCTGCGGACGATATAGACGCGCTCGGACGGCAGCCGTTCGGCATGCTCGATCTGGTTCGGCGCATTGGTGGCGATGGTTTCGCGCACCATGTCGAGCACGCCGGGCGAGCGCAGCCGGGCCGAGATATGGGCGCCGAGCGCCACTTCGCCGAAGGCCTTTTCGGCGGCGCGGTTCTGGAAGAGCACCGAGGCGTCGTCCGACAGCACCATGACGGGAATATCGAGGCCGGCAAGCGTGGCGGAAACATCAGGCAGGCGGCTCGGCGGCGCTTCCGGCGCTGTCTCCTCCCGTTCGGCGGGCTCCGCTTTCAGCACCGGCGCCTCGTTGAACAGCGCCGTCAAGCTCATGACGAGCAGGAGCACGAGCACGACCCACTTGTTCATGCCGGCGGCAAGAGCAATCAAGGCGCTGAGGATGGCCGCAAGCAGCACCGGCCGTTCACGCCGGATGCGCGCCAACAGGCTTTTTCTCCATGGGATTTCGTCTTGCAAGTGCCCTCGCGGCGTCGATTCGATTTTCTTTATTGAACTCTGCCTGATAGCGGCGATTCATGACAGAAGTTTTCGGCTGGCGCCGGCCACAGCAAAAGCTTGAGAAAAAATCGCCGGCGTCAAGCGAAAGATTTGATTTTCAACGTTAAATATGTTCGCCTGCGTAGGGATAAACCATCAGCGATGGAGGAGCATATGGGCGAGGATGTCGAAAGCAGGGCCGTTGAGCTCGATATCCGCGGCAAGAAGCGCATCTTCGATGTCGACGACCCGGTTCTGCCGGACTGGGTGGAGGAACAGGCGCTGGAATCCGGCGCGTTTCCCTACAAGAAGAAGCTCAACGAGGAGGACTATCTCGCGCAGCTGGAAAAGCTGCAGGTGGAACTCGTCAAGGTGCAGTTCTGGCTGCAGGCATCAGGCAAACGGGTGATGGCGCTGTTCGAGGGACGGGACGCGGCCGGCAAGGGCGGCGCGATCTCGGCCTCCTCGGCACATATGAACCCACGCCTTGCCCGCGTCGTCGCGCTCGCCAAGCCGACCGAACGCGAACAGGGGCAATGGTATTTCCAGCGCTATGTCGCACAGTTCCCGACATCGGGCGAATTCGTGCTGTTCGACCGCTCCTGGTACAACCGCGCCGGCGTCGAGCCGGTCATGGGCTTCTGCACGCCGCAGCAATATGAAGGCTTCCTCAAACAGGCGCCGCAGCTCGAAAAGATCATCGCCCATGAGGGCATCTTCCTGTTCAAATTCTACCTCGATATCGGCCGGGAGATGCAGCTCAAGCGGTTCCACGACCGCAGGCACGATCCGCTGAAGGTCTGGAAGCTGTCATCGATGGACATCGCGGCGCTGACCAAATGGGGCGATTACAGCGAAAAACGCGACCGGATGCTGAAGGAAACGCATACGGATTTCGCGCCATGGACCGTCATCCGCGCCAATGACAAGCGGCGGGCGCGTCTGCAGCTCATCCGTCACATGCTGAACAGGATGGACTATGACGGCAAGGACAAAACGGCGCTCGGCGAGGTCGACGAAGAGATCATCGGCTCCGGCCCCGGCTTCCTGAAATAGATCCTCTGCCGCAGCTGCCTGATGCCTTACAGCGCCGCCCCTTCTCAGGTGTAGCGCTGTAAAAAGCGCCGTCACTGCCCCGGCAGGATGCGGATGGCGAAGAGGTTGATGCCGCGCGCCTTGCCGTCGAGATCGCTGTTGATCGTCAACGTGCCCGGCGAATTCGGGGCGAGCGAGCGGTCGAACTTTACCTGCAGCAATGCATCCGATTTTTCGCGGGTGACGTTGAAGCGATGGCGGGCGCAGTTGCCGAGCGACTGGAAATCGCATTCCACCGTCACTTGCGTCGGCTCGTCGGTGGTCGATTGCAGCGTCAGCGCGATGGTCGAGGATTTGCCGGCAAGCTGCTGCAGCACCGAAGAGGGAACGCTGACGGAGATATTGCCGTCAGCCGCGCCGCTTTCGGAAATCAGGCGCACGGCAGGACCGTCATTCTCGGTGATATTTTCGGTGCGGGCCCGCGGGCCGCTTTTGATTTTGTCGGCCTCGTCAGGCTTGAACACCGGGATCCAGTCGGCCGAAAAGCTGTTCTGCGGATCGATGGTCACCGGCTGATCGGTGTGGGTGGCGGCATCACCGGCGCTGTCGTCATTGCCGGTGAAATCCTCCGGCTGGGTGCTCGCCGGCGGATTGGCGACGCTGGTGTCGCGCTCGGCCGCCGTCAACAGCAGGCCCGACGTATAGGCCCACCAGGCGCCGATGCCGATGAAGGCGAAGAGCACGCACCAGACGAGAAGCCGCGAAAAGAACTTGCGCGGCTTGCGGCGGCCCGCCGCCCGTTCCGGGCGGAAATCCATGCTGGTCGCACGTTCGCCGCGCGTCAGCCGTTCTTCGCCGGCGGGGGCGGCCGAGAGATGATCGGCATCGCCGGCATGAACGTTGCCGAGGCTCGACTCGTCGCTGCGGTGCATGACCACCTCGGGAGAGCGGGCTTCGCCGGCGGCCACCGGACTGTCGATCAGGCTGTCGATATCGGTGACGTCGCCGCGATGAACCGGGGGCGCCGGCATTTCGACAACCGGCGGCACCGGCACCTCGGGCGGCCGCTGGCGGGGGTGGAGCCGATCGCGCTCCTCGCCTTCGATGGCATGAATGGTGCTTTCCAGGCGGTGGCGGTGATGGGCGACGGCGTCGGCATCGGTAATATCCTGCTTGCGCAAGCCGGCTTCCAGCGCCTGGCGGGCCGACTGGTAGATCCTCGCTCGGACTTCCGGATTGTCGCGATCGGCATTTTCGAGCGCTGTTCTGATGGCCGTTTCTAATCCGCTCACTTCACGTCCTTCACCTTGAACCCGGCGTCGGACCGCAATCCCCGCCGTTCTCCATCAAAATTCGGTAGCGGCAAGTGCGGCAAACCGCAAGCCTTGCAGGCCCGCCCGCCGTTGATCTCCGGCGATATTCGCCAGCTTTGACGGGCGTGCGGGCCTTACCCTATCCGTTATGCGCGGCTTATATATCGGCCTGAAATCGACGAAGGCGTGGCAGCCGCCCTTTTATCGGCTTTTCTTCTCTGTTATGAGATTGACGTTTTCGTAAACGTCAATGCGAGCGGTGAACCATGGCCCTGCCCCCGATCCTCAAGGACAAACTCCGACTGCCGGTGATCGGCTCGCCGCTCTTCATCATCTCGCATCCGGCATTGACGCTGGCGCAATGCAAGGCAGGCGTCGTCGGCGCCTTTCCGGCGCTGAACGCCCGGCCGGAAAGCCAGCTCGACGAATGGCTGGCCGAGATCACCGAGGAGCTTGCCCGCCACGACGCCGACCATCCGCAGCGGCCGGCAGCACCCTTTGCCGTCAACCAGATCGTCCACATGTCGAACAAGCGACTGGAGCATGACCTCTCGCTCTGCGTCAAATACAAGGTGCCTATCGTCATCTCCTCGCTCGGCGCAGTGCCCGAGGTCAACGCCGCCGTGCATTCCTATGGCGGCATCGTGCTGCACGACATTATCAACAACCGCCACGCCCATTCGGCGATCCGCAAGGGTGCCGACGGGCTGATCGCGGTGGCATCGGGCGCCGGCGGCCATGCCGGCACGCTGTCGCCCTTCGCGCTGATCCAGGAAATCCGCGAATGGTTCGACGGGCCGCTGCTGCTGGCCGGCGCCATTTCCACCGGCGGCGCCATTCTCGCCGCGCAGGCGATGGGCGCCGACATGGCCTATATCGGCTCGCCCTTCATCGCCACGCAAGAGGCGCGCGCCGCCGACGCCTACAAGCAGGCGATCGTCGAAGGGGCCGCGGCCGACATCGTCTATTCCAACTATTTCACCGGCGTGCACGGCAACTATCTCAAGCCCTCGATCGTCGCCGCCGGCATGGACCCCGACAACCTGCCTGTCGCCGACCCTTCGAAGATGGATTTCGAACAGGCGACCGGCGGCGCCAAGGCCTGGAAGGACATATGGGGCAGCGGCCAGGGCATCGGCGCCGTCAAGGCCGTCGAGCCGGTGGCCAAACTCGTCGACCGGCTGGAGGCGGAATATAAAGCCGCCCGCGCCCGGCTTTCGCTCTGAAGGCGGCCTTCCACAACCTGCCTTCTTTTTTGCCAAAGGCATGACAGGGTGCTTGAAATCTTCGGACAATGCCTGTATCAGCGCCATGCAAATCGCAGGCCGCACGCTTCGGCCGCCAAATGCCGCTTTAGCTCAGTCGGTAGAGCACATCATTCGTAATGATGGGGTCACGTGTTCGAGTCACGTAAGCGGCACCACTTCCCTCTGAAACCACTGTGTTTTTGGCCTTGCTTTCGTTAGCCGGCGAACACGGTGGCGCGTAACCGGCGCGTTGGCGACGACTTAACGCACAAGAGCGTCTAACGAGGCACAAGCGCTCTTAAGATAGTTCGGGTCGCCGCGTGGACCGGCATCCTGTTTCTTCATCATCAGAATGTGTGGAACGCGGGTTAGCTCGCCACGCTTGAATGCTCGATTGATAGCAGCCTTGCCAACAGCCAGCACAGCTGCCGAATAACGAATATTGCTTGGTACACCCTTTCGGTGTGCCAAGCTATTTTTGTTCCGGCCTAGCTATACAAGCACGGAAACGACCAAGATCGACAACGGCCACGCCATGTGAACAGTCGGTCGAGGCTCACAGAAAGCCCACCGTGTCCAGCAACGGGGATGGTGATGGAGCGCTAGGACTACTTGGCCGTTTGCTCTGCTACCGCGACATCACAATCCCCGCTACGGCGGGGTTTATTTTGCGATCGAGGCTGTGGCCTGTGGCGAAACACGATCCATCAGCTGAGTTCCGCCGAAGTAGGTGACGCCACCCACGAATACCAACACGAACGCTAGCACGGACAGAATAGCGAACCGACCCTTGGCCGTCGCAGTCCTGTTCTTGAAATCAAGGATGAGGGAGTTTTCATTTTCCTGCATCGGCGCATTTCTCCTTAATAAAAGAAAGAGCCGCCTGCTACTGCTACGCATTAAACAGAATCGTTTGATTCCTGCAATAGGCCCGGTACCGAGACAATACCGGCTGTTAAGGCTTCAGCAACCCGCCTATTTACGCCATCTTCTCTCAAGACGCTGAAATGTTTCATGGATTCCTAGTTTTCCACAGACTTGTGTATCACAAGATTTATTCGCGGTAAAAGTATCGATTGACAGCCCTTTTCACAGACTCAAATACCATCCGCCCCCTGCCGCAAGTGCCCAGAAAACAAAGAGAATCCAGCGCCAGCCGAGGGCCAAAATCACCGAATCAGCACCAGCGTCGCGATCGGCGCAGCCTTCAGCGATTTTTTCTCGTCTACTCGGATGGGAATGCTGGGCTGTATCACAACTTAAGCGGGTGCAGTCCATGGAGGGCAGGGCATCAGGGCGGCCGTTGCGTCTTTCGATTGCGAACTATCCGCAAGGAACCTGCCGCTCCCGAACTGGTTCTCCCCTTGAGATAACAAGGATGGAGCAAACCATGTCCTGCAAACTCATCGCTGTCTCGCTTCTTTCCATCGGTCTTGCCGGCTCGGCGGTGGCGCAGACGGCCGGGGGCGCGAATTCCAGTGGGCGGCTTTCGGTGGCGCCTGTCATCGGCGGCTCGGGAAGCTCGGGCACGGGTTCGGCCGGCACCGGATCCGTCGGTTCAGGCTCGGCCGGTACCGGCGCTGTCGGCACCGATCCCGGTACGACCGGCAGCACCACCGGCAGCACGACTGGCACGGGCGGCGTCGATCTCAACCGCGACCGCAGCACGATCAATCCAGGCGGCGTCAATCCGGATCTTCAGCAGGTGCCGGGCTGCACCGCCGGTACCGGCTCACTCACCGAGGCATGCCAGCAGTGAAGACGGGCGAGCGTCCGCCTCCGATAGAATGAAGGCCCGGCCGCGCTCGTGCCGGGCCTTCATTTCGGCTGACGTCGCGCAAAAGCAATGGCTGCCGCGAGAATTGCTTTACCGACCGGCTTTCAGGTCGTAGAAGTGCTGCATCCCTCCGCACATGGCGCATCGCCCCACACCTCAGCCAGCCTGCCGTTATCCGGCGTCCGCGGAGCACCCGAAGAGGATCGTCATGTCGAATGCTGCGCATCGCTCGAACCGCGTGCTTGTCGTCGCGACCATCATGGTCGCGACCTTCATGGTTGCCATCGAGGCGACGATCGTGGCGACCGCGATGCCGCGGATCGTCGGCCAGCTCGGCGGCTTTTCCTATTACAGCTGGGTGTTTTCCGCTTTCCTGCTGGCGCAGTCGACGACGACGGTGATCTACGGCAAGCTTTCGGATATTTTCGGGCGCAAGCCGGTGCTGATCGGCGGCATTATCATCTTCCTCGCCGGCTCGGCGCTCTGCGGCTTTGCCTGGTCGATGATGTCGCTGGTGCTGTTCCGGCTGCTGCAGGGGCTGGGTGCGGGCGCCATCCAGCCGGTGACGATGACGATCATCGGCGATCTCTTCAAGCTGGAGGAACGCGGCCGGGTGCAGGGCGCGATGGCGACCGTCTGGGCGACCTCGGCCGTCGTCGGGCCGCTTGCCGGCGGCATCATCGTCGACAATATCTCCTGGGCCTGGATCTTCTGGATCAACCTGCCGATCGGCATCGTCTCGATCATCGCCTTCATGATCTTCCTCAAGGAAGACGTCGCGCACAAGCAGGCAAGGATCGATTATCTCGGATCGGTGCTGTTTTCGATCTCGATCGTCGCCCTGCTCGTGATGCTGACGGAGACCGATGCCGGTGGCTTTATCCTGCTCGCCCTCTTCGCCGTCTTCGTGGTCGCGGGCATTCTCTTCCTCGCCCAGGAGAAACGGGCGCCGGAGCCGATCATATCGATCGCGCTCTGGAGCCGCCGGCTGATCGCCACCAGCAATGCGGCGACGCTGCTTGCCGGCATGGCGCTGATCGGGCTTTCCACCATCCTGCCGATCTATGTGCAGGGTGTGCTCGGCCGCTCGCCTGTTGTCGCCGGCTTCACGCTGACCATGCTGATCGTCGGCTGGCCTTTGGCCGTCATGCTCTCCGGCCGCTTCTACAAGGCTTTCGGCATCCGCCGGACGCTGCGCGTCGGCAGCCTGATGTTTCCGTTCGGCGCCTGTTTCCTGCTGTTCCTGACGCCGGAAAGCTCGCCGGTTCTCGCCGGCACCGGCTCCTTCTTCATGGGCTTCGGCATGGGCCTGATCAGCCTGACCAGCATCGTGCTGGTGCAGGATAGCGTCGAATGGTCGATGCGCGGCAGCGCCACCGCCTCGATCATCTTTGCCCGCAGCCTCGGCAATACGCTCGGCGCCACCGTGCTCGGCGCCATCCTCAATGCCGGCATCGGCCATTATGCGAGCGGCGAGACGGCGGCGGCGCTGCATAAGGCGCTGAACCAGCCGACCGGGCTCTCGGCGCTCGCCGCCGATCCTGATATCCGCAGCATCTTCGACGCGGCCCTGCACTGGAGCTTCTGGGGCGTGGTCGTCGTCGCGGTGCTGACCTTCTTCACCACCTGGCTGATCCCGGTCGGCCATGTCAGGAAGCGCGAAGAGCCGGCGGCGGCAAGCGAAGCGACCTCGCATTGACCGCCGCGTTTTCCTCCTCGCAGCCTCAAGCGCGTAGCGATTCGCTCTTCGCGCTTTAGCTCTTTGCGCATGTCGTTGCCGCAAAACCGCTGCACACTTTTGCGCGACATGCTCTAGCGGCGGTTGTCCAAAACGCGCATGATCAGGTTGCGCCTTGCCTTGCGCGGGCCAAGATCGATATCGCTGACCAGCTTGGCGCCGCCTTTGTGCCGCTCCAGGGTGATCTTGCGGCTATGGAAGGCTTCGAGCTCGGCGCGGTGCGCGACGCTGATGATGGTCACCGTCGGCATTTCTTCGATCAATGTTTCCATCATCCTGTCCTGGCTCTTCTCGTCGAGCGCCGAGGTCGCCTCGTCGAGCACGATGATATCGGGATGGTGCAGCAGCAGCCTGGCAAAGGCGAGCCGCTGCTTTTCGCCGCCCGAGAGGATCTGGTCCCATGGCGCGTCTTCCTCGATCTTCTCGTTCAGATAATCCAGTCCCACCTTGGCGAGCGCGGCCTTGACCTCCGCCGCCGTCCAGCTGTCGGCGGCGCGGGGATAGGCGACGGCCCGGCGAAGCGTGCCGGACGGAATATAGGGGCGCTGCGGCAGCATGAAGAGGCGGCGGTCGGCGTGGAAATCGACGCTGCCGTGACCCCAGGGCCAGAGACCGGCAATGGCGCGCACCAGCGTGCTCTTGCCCGAGCCGGATTCCCCGGCGACGAGCACCCGCTCGCCGGGCGCGATCTCGACCTGGGTTTCCTTGACCACGGCGGTGCCGTCGTCGAGCGACACGGAGAGATCGTCGAGGTTCAGGATTGCATTGCCCTGGGTTTCGCCGTGCTTGATGCGTCTCAGCGCATCGCTCTGTTCGGCGCGCTCCAACCCGTCGAGCGACGTCATCAGCGAGGCGATGCGCCGCGCACAGGCGTTCCAGTCGGCAAGGCGGGGGTAGTTGTCGACCAGCCATCCGAACGCGGTCTGAACGATGGCGAAGGCGGAGGCCGCCTGCATGACCTCGCCGAGCGTCATGCCGCCGGCGAGAAACTTCGGAGCGCACAGCAGGAGCGGCACGACGGGCGCAATCAGCATCGACCCGTGCGAGACGAAGGTCGTGCGCATGTGCTGGCGCGCAAGCAGCGCCCATTGCTTGAGCACGTTGGAAAACGTCTTGTCGAGGTCGTTTCGTTCCTCTTCCTCGCCGCCGAGCAAGGCGATGCTCTCGCCATTTTCGCGCACACGGGTGAGCGTGTAGCGGAGCTCGGCCTCCACCTGGTTCTTGACCTCCGAGACCTGGACGAAGTGGCGGCCGATGATCGCGATCACGGTTGAGGTGATCACGGCATAGAGAACCGCCGTGACGACGAGAAAGCCGGGAATGGTGATGGTCATGCCTGCGACCGGCAGCTCGAGCGCTCCGCCGATCGTCCACAGCACCACGATGAAGGTCGAGGCCGACAGGAATGCGGAAATGACGCCGGCGATGAAATCGACCGGCGCTTCGGTGGCAATGCGCAAATCCTCCGAGATGCGCGCCTCGGGATTCTTGTGATCGCCGCCGATCAGGTTCAGCTGATAATACCGGCCGTTGGCGAGCCAGCGTGCGATCACCGCCGCCGTCAGCCAGGAGCGCCAGCGGCGCTGGATCATCATGCGGACATAGACTTGGGCGGTCACAAGCGCGACGCTTCCAAGCACCAGCGGCACGAAAACGGCGCTGAGGTAATAGACCGTACCGGCATCGTGCCGCTCTATGGCGTCGAAGATGCCGCGGTTCCAGCGATTGATTCCATATTGAAACCCGACATTCATGCAGATCATCGCCAGCAGACCGATCGAGCACGGCCAGGCAAGCCGGTCGCCACTGCTGCCCCAGTAGCGGCGGGCGCTGATCCAGAAACGCCGCAGCAAATATCGCTTGCGCGCCTGCTCGGCCTCCTCAGGCGTGAGATCCGGATTGGGTTCGATGGCATCTGGCGGCGGGGCGGCCTCGACAGTCGATGCCTTCTCGGGGCGCGACTTCTCGGCACCGTGCTCCTCGGTGCCGTCGACCGATTTCGGTTTGAGTGTAGCGTCGGTCATAAGCCTCACAACGGCTTACAAATCAAAAGGTTTCATGCGGCCGGTACCGGGCGCGGCAATTGGAGGTCTCAAGGAGACGCGAGGGCCGTTACGACGCCTTGTCTGCGCCGATGACATAACTGTCATTCGCCGCGTTCTGGATCATCGCGATGGCGACCGGCGGAAGGATGAAACTCCAGATGCCGAGCCAGGCAATCGAAACGGCGTTTCCCTCGCCTCTGTCGCGGGCCCTCTCGTTGAGGAGATCGCCAAGGGTCATGAGAAGAACCGGCAAGCCGAGCGGCACGAGGATCGCGATCACCATGGCGGCAAGCGGCGTGAGCAGGTGCTGCGACGGCGCCGCGCCCGCCAGCTCGCCATGGATGCGGTAGACCCAATAGGCCAGATAGATAAAGGCGGCGAGCGCAATGGCGAAGACCAGAAGCGCCAAGAGCAGCGCGATCGGAGAATCGCCGACGCCGACATCGTTTGCCTGGAACAGACGAAAGCCGATTGCCGCCAGCAGGATGAGAATCGGCGGGGTGATCAGGATGACGGCAACGAGAAGAGGTGAGCGCTGCCGCGGCGCAAGCGGCTTGTGCCGCGGGCGCGGCGCGTCGTCGAAGGCGAGATTGCCGGCCGGCACCAGCAAAATGACAGCAAGGAGCAGGCAGCCCAGAAAAGCGGAAACGACCGGCACGGCGCCGAGATCGAGCTCGTACAGCCACGACGCGCCGACCGGCGCAAAGGCCGAGATCAATATCGTCGTCGACATCAGTGTCAGAGCGCAGCCGAAGTCGATTTTGCCTGGACGCCCGCCGACCAGAAATATCGCACTCGCGAGCGGGAAGACCGCCCGAACTGCGCCGAGCACAAGGCCGAAGAAAAGCAGAAAGCTGGGCGAGCCCCACAGGTCAGGCGCCGGCAGAACAGCGACGGCGACGATGGCACAGACGAGAATGGGGGAGATCAGTGCCGAGCGGCCATGGCGGCCGGCGACGATAAAGGCGAGGAAGGCGCCGACGACCCAGCCGAGGGTGGAGCCGAAATAGAAGATCCCGATCGTCTGGGCGCTGCTGCCGGTCATTTGCGCGATCACGGGAAAGACCGTGCTCAGGCCCTGGCCGCCGACGGCGATGAGAAGCGAGGAAAGGAAGACGGCCCAATAGCGATAGGTGCCGAGGAAATCGGCGAACGTCCATTCGCCATTGCTGGATGGGGCAGAGGTGTTTTGCATCGGTGAAACTTGCTCTCCGTTGACCATCGCTCATCCTTGTCGCGGCGGTGGAGGCCGACTGTGCGCCTGGTTATTTCAATAACGCTGACGCTGCAGTTTGATCAACCCAGAGTTTTGCCGACGGAGCATGATGACGTGCGTGTGCCCCTCGGCACGACATTTTCGCCCTTCGCTTACGCTCACGCGCTCTCCGTCGCGATCTGCGGCAGCGATTGCAGCAGGGTCTGGCGGGCGGAGCGCAGGTGGATCCGGCAGGCTTTTTCGATGGCCGCCTGGTCGCCGGATTCGAGTGCGGCGATATAGTCCAGATGCTCGTGGATGGCGCGCTCGTTGCGCTCGCGGGCGGCGGTCTTGTTCCATTGATAGTGATAGTGGAAGACGATGGCGATCGCGTCGTAGAAATCGGCGATGAAGCGGTTCTTCGAGGCGCGGTGGATCAGGAGGTGGAAACGTTCATCAAGGACGGAGAAATCCTTGAAGCGCTGGTTGATGTCGGCGAGCATGGCGTGGTGGTCGTCGCGGATGGCGGCAAGATCGGTCCAGGCCTGGTGGTCGCGCGGAAGCCGGCCGAACTCGGCGGCCGAATGCAGCTCGAACATCTCGCGGACATCGGCGAGTTCGAGCGCGAATTCGCGGGTAAAGCCTTTCAGCGTCCAGTGGCTGTTCGGCCGCTTCTCGATGAGGCCGAAGCGGGAGAAGCGGATCAGGAATTCGCGCACGCTTGTCGTGCCGGTGCCGATCTCGCGGGCAAGCTCCAATTCGTTGATCTGCATGCCGGGCGCCGCATCATCGGCAAGGATGCGCTGCATGAAGCTGCGCTCGATGATGTCGTGCAGGGAGTCGGTTTCTTCGGAGGGAAAGAGATCGCGGTCGGTCGGCTGGCGCAGCACGATCTTCTGGCGCTTGTTCCAGCGGATGATGCCTTCCTCGCTCAGACGCGTCAGGATGGCGCGCGCGGTGGAGCGGCTGACGCCGAGCTGGGCGGCGATTTCCGGCTCCGAGGGCAGCGCGGTATCCGTGCGCAGGGCCGCGGCATACCTGTTATAGGCTTCCTTGAAGACCGTGTTCTGCCTTGCCATCAGACCCCCGCTTTTCGCCCGCGCGCCACGACGCCCCACCGCCAAAAGGCGGAAGAGAGTCAGGCCGGAGCGTGTTCAAACGACCATTAGCGTATTTCCGCGCGCCTGCGGCGCATCGCCTCCCTCGTCCACAGGATCAATATTCCCGTTGACTTGAAAATGTTTATTGTAGATAAAAAACAAAATCAATGCGCATTTGCCGTGCGGCAGGCGCTCCCGAAAACAGCTCACACTTTCGGCATCGCGCTCTAGGGAGAAGAGATTGGACAAGCAGCCTTGGATCATCCTGTCGGCCGGCGACAATGTCGCGGTCGCAACGGCGGCCATTGCGCCGGGTTCGACGGTTGCCGGTATCGAGGCCCGCCAGAAGATCGATCCCGGCCACAAGGTAGCGATTGCGGATATTCCGCTCGGGTCACCCGTGGTCAAATACGGGCAGGCGATCGGCCGCACCACGGCGGAGGTCAAAGCCGGCGACCATGTGCACAGCCACAATCTGCATTTCGAAAACGACCGGCTGGCGGCGACCGCCAATTCGGCGCCGGAGACGGCAACGCCCGAAGACAAGGCGCGCACCTTCATGGGCTATCGCCGCGCCGACGGCCGGGCAGCGACGCGCAATTATATCGGCATCATCGCCAGCGTGAACTGTTCCACCACGGTCTGCCGGGCAATCGCCGACGAGGCGAACCGCACGATCCTGCCGCATTATGACGGCATCGACGGTTTCGTGCCGATCGTGCACGACCAGGGCTGCGGCATGAGCTCGACCGGCGACGGCATGAATGTGCTGCACCGGACGCTGGCCGGCTATACACGGCATGTGAATTTCGGCGGCGTGCTGATGATCGGCCTCGGCTGCGAGGTCAACCAGCTGACGCTGTACGGCCAGAGCGGTGCCGGCGCCTCGAAGCGGCATTTCAACATCCAGGATGCCGGTGGCTCGCGCCGCGCGGTCGAGCGCGCCATGGGGATGCTGCGCGAAATCGCCGCCGATGTCGGCCGGGAAAAGCGCGTGCCGATCCTGATCGGCGAGATCATCATCGGCCTGCAATGCGGCGGCTCGGACGGCTTTTCCGGCATCACCGCCAATCCGGCGCTGGGTGTGGCCGCCGATCTGCTGGCTGCGGCCGGCGGCACGGCGATCCTGTCGGAAACCTCGGAAATCTATGGCGCCGAACATCTGCTGCGCAGCCGCGCCGTCAGCGACGACGTGGCGAAAAAACTCGACGAGAAAATCGCCTGGTGGGAAGAGTATGTGGCGCTGCACGGCGCCTCACTCGACAACAATCCCTCGCCCGGCAACAAGCGCGGCGGCCTGACCACCATCCTGGAAAAATCGCTCGGCGCCGTCGCCAAGGGCGGGCGTTCGCCGCTGACGGCGGTCTATGGTTATGCCGAGCGGGTGACGGCCCCCGGCCTCGTCTTCATGGATACGCCCGGCTACGACCCGGTCTCGGCAACCGGCCAGGTGGCCGGCGGCGCGAACATGATCGCCTTTACCACCGGCCGCGGCAGTTGCTTCGGCTGCCGGCCGGCGCCGTCGCTGAAGCTTTCCAGCAATTCGGCGCTCTATGCGGCGATGGAAGAGGACATGGACATCGATTGCGGCACGATTGCCACCGGCGATGCAACGATCAGCGGCAAGGGCCGTGAGATCTTCGAGCTGATCATCGATACGGCCTCCGGCAAAAGGACGAAGAGCGAGCTCTTCGGCTACGGCGACAATGAATTCGTGCCCTGGCATCTCGGCGCAACGCTCTGATCTGAAATGAAAATCCCAAGGCTTGACGAGGACGCATGATGAAGACGAGACGGAT
Organism: Rhizobium phaseoli; assembly: GCF_003985125.1. Classification (GTDB taxonomy): domain Bacteria; phylum Pseudomonadota; class Alphaproteobacteria; order Rhizobiales; family Rhizobiaceae; genus Rhizobium; species Rhizobium phaseoli. The sequence goes on along the minus strand of NZ_ML133566.1, from coordinate 482,530 downwards.
CGGCAAGACCAAGCTCGAGGTCACCGAAATCAGCTTCGGCGCGGCCGCTCTCGGCGGTCTCTACCGCGCCTGCCCGCGCGAGCAGGCGATGGAAACCTTGCAGGCCGCCTGGGACAGCGGCATCCGCTATTTCGACGTCGCCCCCTGGTACGGCCTCGGCCTTGCCGAACGGCGGGTCGGCGATTTCCTGCGCGATCAGCCGGATGGTTCCTACGTGCTCTCCACCAAGGTCGGCCGGCTGCTGCGGCCGGTACCGACCGGAACGGTGCCCGACTACAGCTATGTCGACCCGCTCTCCTTCGATGCCGATTACGACTATTCCTATGACGGCATCATGCGCTCGGTGGAGTTCAGCTATGCCCGCCTCGGGCTCAACCGCATCGATATTCTCTACGTGCACGATATCGGCGGCTATACGCATGGCGCGGCGAAGAATGCGGTCTACCAGAAGCAGCTTCTCGATTCCGGTGTGAAGGCGCTCGAAGAGCTGAAATCCTCGGGCGCGATTTCTGCCTTCGGCCTCGGCGTCAACGAGGTTCCGGTCTGCCTCGAGGTCATGCGCCATGCCGATCTCGACTGCATCCTGCTGGCCGGCCGCTATACGCTGCTCGACCGCTCGGCGGTCGCCGAATTGCTGCCGCTCTGCCGGCAGAAAGGGACCTCGCTCGTCGTCGGCGGCGTCTTCAACTCCGGTATTCTCGCCACCGGTCCGGTGCCCGGTTCGCATTTCGACTATATGCCGGCCACCGAAGAGGTGCTCGCCAAAGTCGGCGCCATGGAGGCGATCGCCAAGCGCCACGGCGTGCCGCTCGCGGCTCCCGCCATGCAGTTTCCGCTGCGCGAGCCGATCGTCGCCTCAGTGCTGATCGGCACGGCGAAGGCTTCGAGCGTGACGCGCAACATGGAAATCGTCGAGCCGCCGCTTTCCGACAACATCTACGGCGAATTCGAGCCCTATACGCTGGTCGCGCCGCCGCTCGGCGCCGAAGCGGTCCGGGTCTGAGGGAAAGAATATGCTTAGAGGAATTCATCCGCTGCTCGGCCCCGACCTGCTCCATGCGCTGAAGACCATGGGGCATGGCGACGACATCGTCATATCGGACGCCAATTTTCCCTCGGGCTCGATGGGCCCGCCGGTCATCCGCGCCGACGGCGTCAGCGCCACAGCGATGGCCGAAGCGATCCTGACCCATATGCCGCTCGACACCTTCGTGCCGGAAACGGCATGGCGGATGGAGGTGGTCGGCGATCCCCAGGCGGTGCCCGAGGTCTGCGCCGAATTCCAGGAGATCGTCTCAAGGCGCGCCGGCGATTTTGCCATCGTGCCGGTGGAGCGCTTCGCCTTCTACGCGATGGCCCGCAAGGCCGCCTATATTGTCGCGACGACGGAATTCCGACTGTACGGCAACCTGATTTTGAAAAAGGGTGTCGTTCATCCCCATGAGGTTGAATTCGGCCGATAGCTATTTTAGGCTATCGTTGTATGGAAATAAAATCAGTAGCTTGGAAGGAGTTTTCCGAAGCGAAAAAGCGAGATCGACACCCTTGCAATTTGATTGCGCCTCGGCTAGCTTCTGCCTGCAAATGTTTTTTATCGATAAAAATCGTCCGCCTGCGTTCAGCGGTCCGGTTTATTTGGAGGAGAACGCATCCTGAGAGGAGAACCTTTATGAGCATCGTGAAATCCCTTCTGTCCCGCCGCGCCTTCACCGCGCTTGCGGGGGCCGCTGTCATCGCCACGGCGATGCCGGTCACATCTTTCGCCGCCGAGGTGACGATCCCGATCATCGTCAAGGACACGACGTCCTTCTACTGGCAGATCGTTCTGGCCGGCGCCCGCAAGGCAGGCCAGGATCTCGGCGTCAAGGTGCCGGAACTCGGCGCCCAGGCAGAATCCGACATCAACGGTCAGATCTCGATCCTGGAGAACGCCGTTGCCGGCAAGCCGGCCGCCATCGTCATCTCGCCGACGGAATTCAAGGCGCTCGGCAAGCCGATCGATGAAGCCGCCAAGTCGGTTCCGATCATCGGCATCGACTCGGGCGCCGACTCCAAGGCGTTCAAGTCGTTCCTGACGACCGACAACGTCCAGGGCGGCCGCATCGCCGCCGACGGTCTTGCCGCTGCCATCAAGGAGATGACCGGCAAGGAAGAAGGCGACATCGTCATCCTGACCAATCTTCCCGGCGTCGGCTCGCTGGAGCAGCGCCGCGAAGGCTTCCTGGATCAGATCAAGACCAAGCATCCCGGCCTGAAGGTCATCGCCGACAAGTATGGCGACGGCCAGGCGACGACCGGCCTCAACATGATGACGGACCTGATCACCGCCAACCCGAAGCTCGTCGGCGTCTTCGCCTCGAACCTCATCCTGGCGCAGGGCGTTGGCCAGGCGATCGCCGAAAACAAGCTCGGCGACAAGATCAAGGTCATCGGCTTCGACAGCGACGACAAGACGGTCGGCTTCCTCAAGGATGGCGCCATTGCCGGCCTCGTCGTTCAGGACCCCTATCGCATGGGCTATGACGGCATCAAGACCGCGCTTGCCGTCTCCAAGGGCGAGAAGGTTCCTGAGAATGTCGATACCGGCGCCAACCTCGTCACCAAGGCGAACATGGCCGATCCGAAGATCGACGCGCTCCTGAACCCGAAGATCAAGTAAGCAGACAAGACGGCCGCGCCGGCTCAAAAACCGGCGCGGCCTTTTCTATCCATGTTATCAGGGGCCATGGTATGGTTCAGCAGGGATGGAGCGAGAGACGACAAGAGGAGGAGAGGTCCATGACCGGACTGGAAGAGGTCAGTCATCGCCATGATGACAGCGCCACGCTGAAAGAAGCCAATCGCATTCCCGCCGGATCGCCTATCCTCGAACTGAAAGGCCTGCAGAAGAACTACGGTCATGTGCAGGCGCTGAAGCCGGCGACGCTGACCTTCCTGGCCGGAGAGATCCACGCCATCGTCGGCGAAAACGGCGCCGGCAAATCCACCCTCATCAAATTGCTCACCGGCGTCATCACTCGCACGGCCGGCGAGGTCCTGTGGTGCGGCCATCCGGTGGGGCTGTCGTCGCCGAACGAGGCGATCGCCCGCGGCATCAATGCCGTCCACCAGGAAGTCGTGCTCTGCCGGCACCTGACGGTCGCCGCCAATCTCTTCCTCGGCGACGAGGTCAACCGTTACGGCCTGATGCGCAAGAAGCAGATGGAGAAGATGGCGCAGGCCGTTCTCGACGATCTCGGCTTCGGCCTCCCGGCCGGCGCGCTCTTAAGCTCGCTGACGATCGGCCAGCAGCAGCTGGTGGCAACGGCACGCGCGGCGATGCGCGGCACCCAGTTCCTGATCTTCGACGAACCCACCGCCTATCTGACGCGCCAGGAATCGGCGCAGCTGTTCAAGCTGATCCGCCGCCTGCAGGGCGAAGGCGTCACCATCGTCTATATCAGCCACCGCATGGAGGAAGTCTTCGAACTGGCCGACCGTGTCTCGGTGCTGCGCGACGGCACCCATGTCGGCACGCGGCTGATCGGCGAGACCAACGATGCCGAGCTGATCGCGTTGATGATCAACCGCTCGATCGAGCAGATCTACCACAAGGAAGAGATTGCGATCGGCCAGACGATCGTCGAGGCCAAGGGTCTTTCGGGTCCGGGCTTCGAGGACGTGTCGCTCAGCGTCAAATCAGGGCAGATCGTCGGTCTCTACGGATTGATCGGCGCCGGTCGCAGCGAATTTGCGCTCGGCCTCTACGGACGCCAGCCGATCAGCGCCGGCGAGATCGAATGGATGGGCAAACCTGTCGATATCCGCAACGAACGCACCGCGATGGAACTCGGCATTGCGCTGGCGCCGGAAAGCCGACGCGACCAGGGGCTTTGCCTCAACCTGCCGATCGGCCTCAACATCAACCTGCCGGTCTTCGGGCGGTTGAGCCACGGTCCCGTCATCAACCACGCGCGGGAATCGGCCAATGCCGACAGACAGATCCGCGATCTCAGCATCAAGACGCCGAGCCGGCGGGTCCCGGCCTCCAGCATGTCGGGCGGCAACCAGCAGAAGATCGTCATCGGCAAGTGGCTGAGCCATGGTGCCCGGCTGTTCATCTTCGACGAGCCGACCGTCGGCGTCGACGTCGGCACCAAGGCGGAAATCTACCGGCTGTTCGCCAAACTTCTGAAGGAGGGGGCGGGCATCATCCTGATCTCCTCCTACCTGCCCGAGGTCTACGAGCTGGCCGACCGGCTGCACGTGTTCCGCGGCGGCAGGCTCGTCGCCAGCCATGATTTCCATGCGGCGACGCATGAACAAGTGCTCAGCGAAGCGATCGGCGTCTGAGCCAGAAGAATAAGAGGGAGAAATTTCATGACTGCCACCCCCACCGAAATCGTCGCGCCGCCGCCACGCCGGAAGATGAACATCCTGTTCGGCCTGACCCTGATCGGACTGCTGATCTTCCTCTGGATCGTGCTCGGCTTCGTTACCGAGAGCTTCTGGACGCCGCTCAACATCTCCAACCTGCTGCGTCAAGGCGCGATGACGGCGATCCTGGCGCTCGGTCAGACCTTCGTCATCATCACCGCCGGCATCGATCTTTCGGTCGGCGCCATCGTCGGCTTCTGCACCGTCATCATCGCCTGGCTTTTGCAGGCGGGCGTGCCGCTTTGGGGGGCGATCGTGCTGACACTCGCCATCGGCGTGGCGATCGGCGCCTTCCACGGCTTCGGCATCGTGCATATGGGCCTGCCGCCGTTCATCATCACGCTGGCGACCCTGACATCGCTGCGCGGAATCGGCCTGCTGATCACCAACGGCTCGACGATCAGCATCACCGACGAGAGTTTCAGCAATTTCGCCCGCGCCGATTTCCTCGGCATTCCGAGCCTGTTCTGGATGGTCATCCTGGTGGCGGTGCCGTCCTTCGTCTTCCTGCATTTGAGCCGCTGGGGCCGCTATCTCTTCGCCGTCGGCTCGAACGCCGAAGCGGCGCGCCTCTCCGGCGTCAACGTCAAGGGCATGATCTATCTTGCCTATATCCTGTCGGCCGGCTTCGCCGCCTTCGTCGGCGTGCTGCTCGCCTCGCGTATCGCCATCGGCAACGCGACGCAGGCTGACGGCTGGGAACTGCAGGCGATCGCCTCCTCGGTCATCGGCGGCACCAGCCTGTTCGGCGCCGTCGGCTCGGTGCACGGTCCGCTGATCGGCGCCTTCATCCTCGCCACCATCAACAACGGCGCCAACCTTCTGAACGTCAACTCCTTCTGGCAGCGCATCATCACCGGTCTCCTGATCATCGTGATCGTCTTCTTCGACCAGCTGCGCCGCCGCAAGAGCAGTTGAGAAACACAGAGAAAGCCAGTCCAGAAGGCCGGCTTCTTCAATTTCCAGGAATGCGAGACCTGTCATGAAAGCAGTTGTTTGCCGCGAGCCCGGCGTGCTCGAGATCGTCGAACGGCCATCCCCCGCCGCGCCGGCGCCCGGCTGGGTGCGGCTCGCCGTCAGCCATGTCGGCATCTGCGGCACGGATTATCATATCTTCGAGGGCAAGCACCCTTTCCTCGAATACCCCCGCGTGATGGGGCACGAGATCTCGGCGACGGTCATCGAAGCCGGTGACGGCGTAACGCTTGCGGCCGGCACACCTGTTATCGTCAACCCCTATCTCTCCTGCGGCCAATGTGTCGCCTGCATCAAGGGCAAGCCGAATTGCTGCACCAAGATCAAGGTGCTCGGCGTCCATACCGACGGCGCCTTCTGCGAGGAGATTTCTGTTCCGGCAGGCAATCTCTATCCCGCCAAGGGCCTCAGCCTGGAGGCGGCGGCGGCAACGGAATTTCTGGCGATCGGCGCCCATGCGGTGCGCCGCTCTCTGGCCGGCGCCGGCCAGCGCGCACTCGTCATCGGCGCCGGCCCGATCGGCCTCGGCGCGGCGATCTTCTCGCGCATTGCCGGCCACGAGGTGACGCTGCTCGATACCAGTGCCGAACGGCTGCAGATGGCATCGGAGCGCTTCGGCTTCACCTCCGGCATCGTCGCCAACGAGGCGACGGCCGAGGCCGTCAAGGAAAAGACCAATAACGACGGTTTCGACGTGGTGTTCGATGCGACCGGCTACGGCCCGTCGATGGAAAAAGCCTTCTCCTTCGTCGCCCATGGCGGCGCATTGGTGCTGGTCAGCGTCGTCAAGGACGATATCCGCTTCTCCGATCCCGAATTCCACAAGCGCGAGATGATGCTGATCGGCAGCCGCAACGCCACCCGCGCCGATTTCGAACATGTCGCGGATTCGATCGCCAAGGGCCTTGTGCCGGTGGACAAGCTCATCACCCACCGCACGACGCTCGCCGACGCACCGCGCGACCTCGCCCGCTGGGCACATGAGAAGAGCGGGTTGATCAAGGCGGTGATCAGGGTTGGTTAAGGTACGGCGCAGAACATGCGCGTGGAGTGCTCGGCATGGATACTCGGGTCAAGCCCGAGTATGACGGAGGGTGGGGAAGCCTGTGCGGCAAGAAGCGGGAGATCCGGAAGAACCCCAGCAAAATGTGCGGGTGGTTTTGTGTGTGGATCGCTTAAACAAAGACGGCAATTCCAATAGAACCACACACCCTTGCGGTCCTTGCCACATTGGCTCCCCCACCCTCCGTCGTCCTCGGGCTTGACCCGAGGACCCATGCGGCAAGCACTGCATTCGCGTTTCAAAAGCGCAAAACGCTTTCCGTCCGGAATTGCGAGACCGCTAACGCTCCATTGACGCAATCGCCCGGCACATCTCCCTGACCACCGCACTATCCGTCCGGTTCGCGCTCTTCGCTTCGAAACCAAAGGCAACGGCGCGGGGGTCGACGCTTTCAACCGGCGAGCTGCAGGACCCATGGACCTCGCGGGCGCCGGTTGCCTGCAAGATGGCGCTGACATTGGCGGGGCGGATGCCGCTGCCGGGCATGATCGAAATGCGGCCGGCGGCCTTTGCCGACAGGCGTTTCAGGGTTTCGGTTCCGTCGGCCGCCTTCGGCGCACAGCCCGAGGTCAGGATGCGCTCAACGCCGAGCTCGACCGCCTGCTCCAGCGCCTGGTCGGCATCCGGCACCAGATCGAAAGCCCGGTGCAGCGTTGATCCCAAGCCTGAAGCATGCGCTTTCAGGCGGTGGATCAGCGGCATGTCGAGCCTGCCGTCCGGCCGGTTGGCGCCGATGACGACGCCGGCGAGGCCGGCGGCGCGCACGGCGTCGATATCGAGCAGCATCGCTTCCTCGTCGGTGCTGCCGAAGATGAAGGGGCCGGCATGCGGGCGGATCATCGCGTAAACAGGAATGGGCGCCCGGGCGGCGATCCGCATCAGGCTCGGCAGCGGCGTCAGGCCGCCGAGCTCCAACGCCGAGCAGAGCTCGATGCGGCCAGCGCCGCCTTCGATGGCGGCGGCAAGGCCCTCGGCGCTGTCGACACAGACCTCCAGCAGGATCGTCATGCGGCGCTCTCCCTGACTGCGTCGGTTTTCGCGACGGTCTCCGACGTTATTCTCGCCGCCGCCGCGATGATGACGGCAGAGGCATCAGCGGCGGCTTTGCGATGATTGAAGGCGACGTGATAGGACATCAGCAGGGCCTCGTCGAGATCGACGATGCGCACCTTGTCGGCGATCGGCATGGCGCTGACACGGCCGAGGAAGGAGACGTAACCGTGATTGGCGACGAGGTCGACGATCACCGGCAGCGAATCCGCCGCGGTGATATCGCGGCTGCGCAAGCGCCGATCGGGTGCGCGTTCGTGGCTGAAGGCCATGGCCGCATGGCCGAGGCCGGTGCGCGGGCTCGGCATGCAGATCGCATGACCGGCGACCAGATCGGCGACCGTCGTCTCCGTGCTTTGCGGCGGGGCGATCACCACCATGTCGGTCTGCAGCAGTTCGCGGTGGCGGAAGTCATCCAGCCCGAAGACCGAATCCAGGATCGCCACATCGATGCGGCCGCTCTTCAGCGCCTCGCGCAGATCGTCGGCGGTCATCGAGACTAGCGAGATCGCATTGTTGCTGCGGCGCGCATTCCATTCGGAGACCAGCAGGCCGAGACAGCGCGCCACCCAGCTTTCCGATCCGGTCGGAATGATCGAGCCGATGCGCAGCGACCGGGCGGTGCGGCGATAGCGCTCGCCGGCGGCCGATTTCAGATCGTTCCACGCCTGGCTGATCGCCATGAAGATCTGGTAGGCGCGCCGGCCCTCCTCCGTCAGCACCGAGCCCTGCGCCTGCCGCTCGAACAGCCGGCGGCCGAGAAATTTTTCAAGATTGGCAAGCTGCAGCGAAAGCTGCGGCTGTCCGAGATGCAGGCGGCGGGCGGCGCGGTTGATGCTGCCCTGGTCGGCGACCTCGAGGAACCGCTCGATCGCGCCGATCTTGACGGGAATGCGGGCAGCCCAGGCCTCATCGATGCCGCCGGCGCCGGCTTGGCCGGCGAATTGGCAGAGTTCGCCGATTGCGACCGTGATCGGCTCCAGGCCTTCGAGCACGCCGGCGCTTGCGATCAGCGTCACCAGCTCGCCGGAGGCGCGTTCCGTCAGCTTCATTGCCAGCTCGGTCTCGGCATTGCGGATGGCCGCAGACACGGTGGAGGGCGACAGCTGGAATCGGCGCGCGGTCTCGCGGACCGAAGCCGAGGTCAGGACGTGGCGGATGATGAACAGGGCGCCGAGATGCAAAGGCTGGCTCCGGAAAGCGCTTTAAAAACCGGACGATATGATGTGTTCGCGAAAAAAGATATCCCTGCCTCGACAGAGCCGGGCTATCGTCGCCGTCATAAAAATCCGGGCGGCGGTTATCCGCAGAAGAGCACCGGAACCATCGCGGAAACACGCAAGGGAACAAAAACAAATCGCGCCGGCCCTGGAAAAGGGAATGCCTTTCCGCGCGCCGGGCCACGTTCGCCGCCATAATCACCGGCGCGAACGCAAATACTGGAGGGGGCCTGCATCGATTTTTCGAGCGTGCACGCTATTTCCATGACGCACGCAATTCCGGCATGATGGCGGCCTTGTCGCCTTCGCCGGCGGATTTCCTGCGCAGACGCCTCCCGCCGGGGGGCTGCGCCACGTCAACGGTGTTAAAACAGGGGATATTCCATGCTGAAGAAACTCGCACTTGCCGTCTCGCTCTCCGCCTTCGCGGCGGGTGCGGTTCAGGCCGCAGACGTCGTCGTCTCGTCGAAAATCGATACGGAAGGCACGCTGCTCGGCAACGTCATCGCACTGGCGCTCGAAGCAAACGGCATCAAGACGCAGGACCGCATCGCGCTCGGCGCCACACCCGTGGTGCGCAAGGCGATCACCGCAGGCGAAATCGATATCTACCCGGAATATACCGGCAATGCCGGCTTCTTCTTCAACAAGGCCGACGACGCGGCCTGGAAGAACAACGACCAGGGATATGAGCTGGCGAAGAAGCTCGATTATGACGCCAACAAGATCGTCTGGCTGACGCCCTCGCCCGCCAACAACACCTGGGCGCTTGCCGTGCGCAACGACGTCGCCAGCCCGAACAAGCTGAAGACCATGTCCGATTTCGGCAAGTGGGTTACCGGCGGCGGTACCGCCAAGCTTGCGGCCTCTTCCGAATTCGTCAATTCGGCCGGCGCGCTTCCCGCCTTCCAGACGACCTACGGCTTCCAGTTGAAACCCGACCAGATGGTCGTTCTCTCCGGCGGCGACACGGCGGCGACGATCAAGGCGGCGGCCGACCAGACGAACGGCGTCAACACCGCCATGGTCTACGGCACCGACGGCGCGATCGAAGCGGCCGAACTCACCGTTCTCGAAGACGACAAGGGTGTGCAGCAGGTCTATGCGCCGACCCCGATCATCCGCGAAGCGGTGCTGAAGGCCAATCCGAAGATCGAGGAAATCCTCTCGCCGATCTTCAAAAGCCTCAGCGCCGACGAGCTGCGCAAGCTCAACGCCAAGATCCAGGTCGACGGCGAGCCGGCAAAATCCGTCGCCGAGGCCTATCTCAAGGAAAAAGGCTTCCTGAAGTAATCATCGCCCGCTCCGCCCGGCAGCGGGCGGAGCGTCCTTTCCCCATAAGGTTGGATCGATGGACGAAACCTCAGCGGTCCGCAGGCTGGACCGGCTCGGCGTGGTTCTGGTGGCCGGCGGCATTGCGGCCACCGCACTGATGCCCTTCATCTACGTCAAGGCGAACCGGATCGCCGCCGGCAAGCCGATGTTGCTGACCCAGCTCTTTCCCCAGCCTTCCGTCGTCATCCTGACCGCCCTGCTTATTCTCACCGCCCTGGCGACGCTGTTTCTGCGCAGCGCAGTGGCGCGGCTTGTCATCGCCACGCTCTGCCTTGTGGCGCTGGTCGTTGCGATCGGCCTGGTCTCGAGCGCGGCGACGCCGCCCGGCAGCACCGTGGCGCGCATGACCCCGGGCGGTGGTTTCTGGGTGCTGTTTGCGGTGATCGGGCTCATCATCTCCGATGCGCTGGTGAAGATAAGGCTGGCGCCGTGGATGCGGGTGGCGGCGCTCGCCGCCTATGCGGCGCTGCTGTTCATCTCGCTTGCCTCCGGCCTGCTCGACAGCCTGTCGATCATGAAGGAGTTTGCGACGCGGGCGCCGCAATTCGAGACGGAAGCGATTTCGCATCTGCTGCTGGCGCTCGGCTCGCTTGCCGTCGCCATTATTCTCGGCCTGCCGCTCGGCATCCTCTGCTTCTGGGTGCCGCGGCTGCGGGCCGTCGTGCTGCAGGGTCTGAGCCTCATCCAGACGATCCCGAGCCTGGCGCTCTTCGGCTTGCTGATGCTGCCGCTCGGTTATCTCGCCACGCATGTGCCGCTGGCATCAGCGATCGGCATTCGCGGCATCGGCACGGCGCCGGCGCTGATTGCGCTGGTGCTCTATTCGCTGCTGCCGATCGTTGCCAATACCGTCGTCGGCCTGCAGGGCGTCGATCCGTCGGTGCGCGATGCTGCGGCCGGCATGGGGCTGACGCGCCGGCAGATCCTTGTTGGTATCGACATGCCGCTCGCCTTTCCCGTCATTCTTACCGGCATCCGCATCGTGCTGGTGCAGGCGATCGGCATGGTGACGATCGCCGCGTTGATCGGCGGCGGCGGCTTCGGCATCTTCATCTTCCAGGGGCTCGGCCAGACCGCGATGGATCTGGTGCTGCTCGGCGCCGTGCCGACCGTCTTCTTCGCCTTCTCATCGGCCGTCATCCTCGATGCGGTCATCGACAGCATCCGGGGGCCTGCCGCATGAGCATGATCGAAATCCGCAACGTTACCAAGCGCTATGGTGCCGCCACCGTCGTCGACAATGTCTCGATGCAGGTCGAAAAGGGCTCGATCACCGTCATCGTCGGCACGTCCGGCTCCGGCAAATCGACGCTGATGCGGATGATCAACCGGCTGGTGCCGATCACCGAAGGCGAGATCTTCGTCGGCGGCCAGAATGTCATGGACGTCGAAGTGACCGAGCTTCGCCGCCGGATCGGCTACGCCATCCAGGGGCACGGCCTGTTTCCGCATCGCACCGTCGCGCAGAATATCGCCACCGTGCCGCAGCTTCTCGAATGGGATTCGACGCGTATCGCCGCCCGCGTCGAAGAACTGCTCGGACTGTTCAACCTCGATCCGGCAACTTTCGCCGACAAATATCCGCACCAGCTTTCCGGCGGCCAGCAGCAGCGCGTCGGGGTGGCCCGGGCGCTGGCGGCCGAACCGGAACTGCTGCTGATGGACGAACCCTTCGGCGCCCTCGATCCCGTCATCCGCGGCAAGGCGCAGGACGACCTGCTGGCGATCCAGAAGCAGTTCGGCACCACCATCATTCTCGTCACCCACGACATGGACGAGGCTTTCCATCTCGGCAATCAGATCGCGGTGATGAGCCAGGGCAGATTGCTGCAATGCTCGACGCCGGAAAAGATCCTCACCGAACCGGCCGATCCCTTCGTCCAGCAACTGACCGGCACCTCCGACCGGGCACTGAAGCTGATGTCGCTGCTGCCGCTGAAGGAGAGCATGGAGCCGGCCAAGAGCGGCCTTGCCTATGCTCTGCCGCAGTCGCTCAGCCTGCGCGACGCGCTCGCCGAAATGATCTGGCAAGGGGTCGACGAGGCGGCCGTGCAGGATGGCGAAAAGGCGCCTGTCGGATCGATTTCGATGACGCGGCTGCTTGAACTGGGCCGCAAGGCATGAAACTCGTCGTCGCCAATCTCTTCCGCCTGGCGGCGCTCGTCCTGCTGCTCATCCTGCTGTTCAGGACAGAGTGGCTTTCCTTCCTGCTGACGCCGCTGACCAGCAACAATGCGCCCGCCGTCTATACGCAGAATAGCCTTGCGTCGCTGGCTGCCGGCCATCTGCAGCTCGTCGTCGGATCGATCGCCTGCAGCGCCGTGCTCGCCGTGCTCGGCGGCATCTTCGTCACCCGCGAAAGCGGCGCCGACTTCCTGCCGCTGTCGCGGGCGATTGCCAATGCCGGGCAGACCTTTCCGCCGGTCGCGGTGCTGGCGCTCGCCGTCCCCGCCACCGGCTTCGGCGCCATGCCGACGCTGATCGCACTGTTTCTCTATGGCCTGCTGCCGATCTTCGAAAATACCGTCGCCGGACTCAAGCAGGTGTCGCCGCAGGTGCTCGATGCGGCCGACGGCATGGGCATGAGTGCCACCCAGCGGCTGTTGCGGGTTGAGCTGCCGCTTGCCCTGCCGCTGATCCTCGAAGGGCTGAAGGTCGCGACCGTCATCAATATCGGCACGGCGACGATCGGCTCGACGGTGGCGGCCCAGGGCCTCGGCGAGGTGATCATCGCCGGGCTCATTTCGGACAATACCGCCTTCATCCTGCAGGGCGGGCTGATCGTCGGGCTGATGGCGGTGCTGATCTATGACGCCATGGGCCTCGTCGAAGCGGCGATCACCCGAAGAATCGGCTTGCGCGCGGCGTGAAAGGACCGCTACCACAGGCGTGACCGAAAGAATGGGAGGCAGAATTGGCGAAGATGATCCACTCCATGATCCGCGTTCTCGACGAGGCGCGTTCGGTCGACTTTTATCGCAAGGCTTTTGGCCTTTCGATCGCCGATCGCGTCGATTTCGAAACCTTCACGCTGATTTATCTGAGCAATGCCGAGACCGGCTTCGAACTGGAGCTGACCGTCAACAAGGGCCGGACCGAGCCCTATAATCTCGGCAATGCCTATGGCCATCTCGCCATCTCGGTCGAAGAAGTGGCGGTCGAGCGCGAGCGCATGCTGAAACTCGGACTTAAGCCGGGTGAGCTGGTGGAGCTCAATCGCGACGGCAGGCTCTTCGGCCTGTTCTTCTTCGTCAGCGATCCCGACGGCTACAAGATCGAAGTGCTGCAGCGCCACGGCCGGTTTCTCTGACGCGCCGCGGCGCCCCTCCTAAAGCCACCCCACCACAGTTTCGAGCGGCATAAATCAGGAGCCCGCCATGATCGAGAAGACCGTGCTCAATTCCGGCTGGACGCTCTCCTGCAACGATACAGCAAGACCGGGCCTGCCGGAAACAATCGCCGCGACGGTGCCGGGCTGCGTGCATCTCGACCTTCTCGCCAGCCGACTGATCCCCGATCCCTATATCGACGTCAACGAGATCACCAATGACTGGATCGGCAAGACCGACTGGACCTATCGCTGCAGCTTCGAGGCCGCACCCGATGATGACAGGGTGCAGGAGCTCGTCTTCGACGGGCTCGATACGGTCGCGGTCATCGCGCTGGACGGCGAAGAGATCGGCCGCAGCTTCAACATGCATCGCACCTATCGTTTCGATGTTTCCGGGCTGCTGAAAACAGGCGCCAATGAACTCACGGTCAGCTTCCGCTCGGCCTATGCCTATGGCGCGGAGATGGAGAAACATTACGGCTACCGGCCCAACAACTATCCGGGACCGGGCAATTTGATGCGCAAGATGGCCTGCAATTTCGGCTGGGACTGGGGTCCGACGCTGGTGACCGCAGGTCTCTGGAAACCGGTGCGGCTGGAAAGCTGGGACCGGGCGCGGCTTGCCGAAACACGGGTCTCGGCAAGCCTTTCCGGCGGCGACGGGCTGGTGAAGATCCATGCGAAGGTGGCACGACATGGCGACCGCGCGCCATGCCGGCTCGTCGCGACAATCGGCGGCATCACGAAGACCGTGGCAATCGGCGCCGGGCAAGACGAGTTCGCCTTCGAGCTTCGCCTCCCCTCGCCGCAGCTTTGGTGGCCACACCATCTCGGGGCGCAACCGCTCTATGCCCTGACGCTCGAGCTCCTCGACGATGCCGGCGGCGTGCTCGACAGTTACGAGCGGGAGCTCGGTTTCCGCTCGCTGCGGCTCGACACCTCGGCCGACGCGCACGGCTCGGCCTTCACCTTCATCATCAACGACGTGCCGCTGTTCATTGCCGGCGCGAACTGGATTCCGGACGATTGTTTCCCCTCGCGGGTGACGGCCGAGCGCTATGCCGCCCGGATCGAGGAGGCGAAGGCCGCCAATATCCACATGCTGCGCGTCTGGGGCGGCGGCATCTTCGAGCACGACGAATTCTACGCGGCCTGCGATCGCATGGGCATGCTGGTCTGGCAGGATTTTCTCTTTGCCTGCGCCGCCTATCCGGAGGAGGAGCCGCTGAAGAGCGAGGTCGAGGCCGAGGTGCGCGACAATGTCGTGCGGCTGATGTCGCATGCCTCCCTGATTCTCTGGAACGGCAACAATGAGAATATCTGGGGCTTCGACGAATGGGGCTGGCGGCCGATCATCAAGGCCGGCGAGAGCTGGGGGCTCGGCTATTACCTCGACCTGCTGCCGCGGCTCTGTGCCGAACTCGATTCCGATCGGCCCTATTATCCCGGCAGCCCCTATTCCGGCCCGATGGAGATCGAGCCCAATGCCGACGCGCATGGCTGCAAACATATCTGGGACGTCTGGAACGATGTCGGTTACGAGGTCTACCGCAACTATATTCCCCGCTTCTGCTCCGAATTCGGCTGGCAGGCGCCGGCGGCCTGGGCGACGATCGCCGAAAGCGTGCACGATCAGCCGCTGACGCCGCAATCGAACGGCGTCTTCCACCATCAGAAGGCGACGCTCGGCAATGACAAGCTGATCCGCGGCCTCGCCGGCCATCTGCCGGAGCCGAAGACGATGGACGACTGGCACTTCGCCACCCAGCTCACCCAGGCCCGCGCCATCCGCTTCGCCATCGAGCACATGCGCTCGCATCGGGAGATCTGTAAGGGTGCGGTGGTCTGGCAGTTCAACGATTGCTGGCCGGTGACCTCCTGGGCGGCGGTCGATTCGGCCGGGGCGCCGCAAGCCGCTCTGGTATGCGCTGCAGGCCGCTTATGATCCACGCCTGCTGACCATCCAGCCGCGCGGCGGCGGACTTGCGGCAGTGGCGGTCAACGAGAGAACATTGTTCTGGCGGGCGAAGATCAGCGGCAGACGTTTGAAGCTCGACGGCACGGTGCTGGCCGAATTCGAATTCTGGCGCCTGCTCTGCGACCGCTTCGAAGCCAAGGAATTTCCGCTGCCCGAGAATATCGTCAGGCCGGACTTACCAAAGGACGAGGTCATCGTCGTCGAGATGCTCGACCGGCGAGCGTTGCATTATTTCGTCGAGGATATCGAGCTCGCCCTGCCGGTGCCGCGGCTGGCGGTCGATGTGACCGGCACTGCGGGCGGTTATGCCGTGAAGGTGACGGCTGAGAATTTCCTCAAGGACCTCTGCCTGATGGCGGATCGGCTGGATCCGGATGCTGTGGTGGATACGATGCTGGTGACGCTGCTGCCGGGCGAGAGCCATGTGTTTGCGGTGAAGACGGCAAAGCTGATTTCGGCCAATGACATTGTCGTCGGTACAGTGCTGCGGTCGGCCAATGATCTTGTCGCGGGTCGACAATAAAGGCGGCCGCAACGTCTCGACTCCCTCTTCTCCCCTCGGGGCACACCAAAAAGGCCCCGCATCGCACGGGGCCCTTCCAGCTCGGTCCATCGGACGACTTACATCCAGTAGGGCGGCACGCCGTAGTAGTCATAGACCCGGCGGCCATTATCGTTGTACCAGGTGTCATCATCGTCCGAATAGCTGGGTGCGCCTTCGATCTGCTCCTTGGTCAGGTCGATGCGATAGCCGTCCAGCTGGGTGTCGTAATTCAGCTTTTCCCAGGGCAACGGATAGTGATCGTGACCGATGCCTAGGAAGCCGCCGAAGCTCAGCACCGCATAGGCAACGCGGCCATCGCGCTTGCCGATGATCAGGCGTTCGATCGAGCCGATATGCCGGCCATCGGAGCCATAGACCCGAGTGCCTTCGACCCGGTCGCTGGCGATCAGCGAATGCGTTTCCTTGGTGTCAGGGTCGCGGCGGCTGGCGTCAGTATCCTGGTTCAGCATTGAAACCTCCTTTTTGGTGTTCCTCATGGTTGGTGTGAAGGTCAACGCCATGGCGGACTCAAAGTTCCCTGCCTTTCGAGCGCTGCGCGGCGAGCCAATGTTGACGTTTACGTCAAGGTTAGTATAGCGTCATTCGGCTTGAACCGTTCAGGCAATGGCATAAGCTGCCGGACAGGAAGATGGAGGATGCTTCCGGTCAATTGCGGGCCAGCCGATAGTGGCTCGGCGCCGGCGCAGCGGCCGCAAGGGAGAGAGAGACACGATGAGCAGCATTTCCGTCCATCCGAACGGAGCAAAAGCCGACAAGCCCTGGCTTGCCACCTATCCCGAAATGGTTCCGGCCGAACTCCCGCCGCTGGAACATGCCTCTCTTGCCGAACTACTGGAAAAGTCCTGCGCCCGTTACGCCGACCGGACGGTTTTTTCCAGCATGGGCAAGGCGATGAGCTACCGCGAGCTGGAGAACCAGACGCGCAAGGTCGCCGCCTGGCTGCAGAGCATCGGGCTCGAGAAGGGCGACCGCGTCGCGGTGATGATGCCGAACGTCCTGCAGAATCCGGTCGCGACCTATGCCATCCTCAGAGCCGGCTTCGTCGTCGTCAACGTCAATCCACTCTATACGCCGCGTGAGCTCGAACACCAGCTGCGCGATTCCGGCGCCAAGGCGATCTTCGTGCTGGAGAATTTCGCCCGCACGGTCGAGCAGGTCCTGAACAAGACCGATCTGCGCCATGTCGTCGTCACCTCGCTCGGCGAGATGCTGGGGCCGAAGGGGCTGATCGTCAATTTCGTCGTGCGCAAGGTGAAGAAGCTCGTTCCCTCCTGGTCGATCCCGCAGCATAAGAGCTTCAGCCAGGTACTGCGCGAAGGCGCGAAGAAGAGCCTCCAGCCGGTCACGCTTGCCGGCGGCGACGTCGCCTTCCTGCAATATACCGGCGGCACAACGGGCGTTGCCAAGGGCGCGGTGCTGACACATCAGAACCTGCTCGCCAACAAGCTGCAGCTGTCGCTGTGGCTGCGGTCGGCTTTCCAGCGCAAGAAGCAGCCGGAGGTGCTGAATTTCCTCTGCGCGCTGCCGCTCTACCACATATTCGCGCTGACGGTGAATTCGCTTATGGGCATGTCGCTCGGCGCCCACAATATCCTGATCGCCAATCCGCGCGACATTCCCGGCCTCGTTAAGGAGTTCGGAAAGTCCAACATTCACATCTTCCCCGGCCTCAACACGCTGTTCAACGCGCTGATGAACAATGCCGAATTCGCCAAGCTCGATTTCTCCTCGCTCGTCATGTCGCTTGGCGGCGGCATGGCCGTCCAGCGCCCGGTCGCCGAGCGCTGGCTTGCTATGACTGGCACTTCGATAACGGAAGGCTACGGTCTTTCCGAGACCTCGCCCGTTGCCACCGCCAACCGCTTCGATTCGGCCGAGTTCACCGGTTCGATCGGCCTGCCGCTGCCCTCCACCGAACTCGACATTCGCGACGAGGAGGGCCGTTCGCTGCCGCTTGGGGAAATCGGCGAGATCTGCATCCGCGGGCCGCAGGTGATGGCCGGCTATTGGCAGAAGCCGGATGAAACGGCGCGGGTGATGACATCAGATGGCTACTTCCGCTCGGGCGACATGGGCTTCATGGACGAGCGCGGCTATACCAAGATCGTCGACCGCAAGAAGGACATGATCCTCGTCTCCGGCTTCAACGTCTATCCGAACGAGATCGAGGAAGTCGCCGCCATGCATGCCGGCATCCTCGAAGCCGCGGCGATCGGCGTGCCGGACGGCCATTCCGGCGAGGCGGTAAAACTCTTCGTCGTCAGAAAGGATCCGAATCTGACGGAAGCGGAGGTAAAGGCCCATTGCATCGCCAACCTGACCAATTACAAGCGCCCGCGCTTCATCGAATTCCGCACCGAACTGCCGAAATCGCCTGTCGGCAAGATCCTGCGCAAGGACCTGCGCGTCTGAATTTGACACTGTGATGAAATTCAAGCCATCCGCTTCCCCCGGGTGGCTTTTTTCATATTGGAGTGACGGCTGAACTTGATTTGCGCCTGAGAAAGCGAATAGTTTCCGCAACCTTTCCGCCTCAAAAGGAGCCTCCCATGAACGCCATCGTCGAACAGCTGAAAAGCACTGCTGACGCCACCAAGGCGACCGATCTCCGCGCCGCCTTCGCCGCCGATCCGCAGCGCTTTTCGCGCTTTTCCGTCTCGCTCGACGATCTGCTGATGGATTATTCCAAGACGGCGGTGAACGACGAGATCCTCAAGCTCTTGGTCAAGCTCGCCGAAGAGGGCGGCGTCGAAAAGAAGCGCGAGGAGATGTTCTCCGGCAAGGCCATCAATTTCACCGAGGACCGCGCCGTCCTGCATACCGCGCTGCGCAACCGGTCCAACACGCCTGTCCTCGTCGACGGCAAGGACGTCATGCCTGACGTCAACGCCGTGCTTGCCGCCATGGGCAAGTTTGCCGACGAGATCCGCTCCGGCACGCTGAAGGGCGCCACCGGCAAGGCGATCACCGATGTCATCAATATCGGCATCGGCGGCTCGGATCTCGGCCCCGTTATGGCGACGCTGGCGCTTGCCCCCTTCCATGACGGCCCGCGCGCCCATTTCGTCTCCAATATCGACGGCGCTCATATCGCCGATATCCTGAAGCTGGTGCGGCCGGAGACGACGCTCTTCATCGTCGCCTCTAAGACATTCACGACAGTCGAGACGATGACCAATGCGCAGACGGCGCGCAATTTTATTGCCAAGGCGCTCGGCGAAGCAGCCGTGCAGCACCATTTCGCCGCCGTCTCGACGGCGCTCGACAAGGTCGCCGCCTTCGGCATCGACAGCGCCCGTGTCTTCGGTTTCTGGGACTGGGTCGGCGGCCGCTATTCGATCTGGTCGGCGATCGGCTTGCCGCTGATGATCGCCATCGGCCCGGAGAATTTCGGCAAGTTTCTCGACGGCGCGCACGCGGTCGACAATCATTTCCGTAAGGCGCAGGTTACCGAGAACCTGCCGATGCTGCTCGGCCTGATCGGATTCTACCACCGTAATGTGCTCGGCTACCCGACCCGCGCCATCCTGCCCTACGACCAGCGCCTGTCGCGTTTCCCGGCCTATCTGCAACAGCTCGACATGGAATCCAACGGCAAGGGCGTGACCGTCGACGGTACGCCGGTCGAGGGCAATTCCGGCCCGGTCGTCTGGGGCGAACCCGGCACCAATGGCCAGCACGCCTTCTATCAACTGATCCATCAGGGCACGAGCATCATCCCGGCCGAGTTCATGATCGCCGCCAATGCCTTCGAGCCGGAGCTGCGCCATCAGCACCAGCTCTTGATCTCCAACGTTCTCGCCCAGTCGGAAGCGCTGATGAAGGGCCGCACCTTCGATGAAGCCAAGAAGCAGCTGACCGACAAGGGCATGGACGACAAGAAGGCCGATTTCATCGCCCCGCACCGCGTCTTTACGGGCAACCGGCCGTCGATCACCTTCGTTTACGACAAGCTGACGCCTTACGCGCTCGGCCGCCTCATCGCGCTTTACGAACACCGCGTCTTCGTCGAAGGCGTGCTCTTCCGCATCAACTCCTTCGACCAGTGGGGCGTCGAGCTCGGCAAGGAACTGGCGACGGGCCTGCTGCCTGTTGTCGAAGGCAAAGAGAGCGCGGCAGGCCATGATTCCTCGACGCAAGGGCTGGTCGCGGCGCTGGCGAAGCTTGCGAAGTAAGTGTCGAAAGCCGGGCTCGCCCCTCACGCTAACCCTCTCCCCGTTCTGACGGGGAGAGGGAACGTGCCTTGCGAAAACTGTGCGAGGAACGGAGAGGTTGCGGCATATTCCCTTCTCCCCGCAGGCGGGAGAAGGTGCCGGCAGGCGGATGAGGGGCAGAGGCTGGCGACAGCCTTAAGCCTAATCTCACGCCAAGCCGGGTCGGCGCAACTTCATTATGGCGGCCGCCAACGCTGAATTAATATCGATCTCCCAGTGCATTCCCGTCGGCATGCTCGTCGCGCAAAACCGGATTGAATGTTCTACTAATAGAAAATCGTAGAAAGAATTCTTTCAATTCGCCGCTATCGCCCTAAATTCAAGCAAAATCTGTGCGCAGGGTACTTCCGACGACATGGCCTATCAAACCCGGGACGACACCCCGTTCCACTGTTTCCGCTGGTCTATACACCGGGCAACTCGCATCCGGATCTGCTCTTTTGATGGCGGCGCCCGCCCCCGTCCCGGAGGCTCCCCGGAACGCCGGCACAGAGCGTTTTCACGATCCATCTTCACTGAAGGAAGCTTATGAGCCGTCTTATCGTCGTTTCCAATCGCGTTCCCGTGCCGAGCAAAGATGGCGGTGCTGCTGCCGGCGGCCTCGCCGTCGCCCTGCAGGCAGCCCTGCAGGAGCGTGGCGGTATCTGGATGGGATGGTCGGGAGAATCGAGCGGCGACAGGGAACCGGGCGCGCTGTCGCTGCAGCAGAAGGGCAACATCACCTATGCCCTGACCGACCTCACCGACACCGACGTCGAGGAATATTATCGCGGCTTTGCAAACCGCGTTCTCTGGCCGATCTGCCACTACCGCCTGGATCTCGCCGAATATGGCCGGAAGGAAATGGCCGGTTATTTCCGCGTCAACCGGTTCTTTGCGCACCGGCTGGCGCCGTTGATCGAGCCGGACGACATCATCTGGGTTCACGACTACCACCTCATTCCGCTCGCCGCCGAACTGCGGCAGATGGGGCTGAAGAACCGGATCGGCTTCTTTCTGCACATTCCCTGGCCGCCGGCCGACATACTCGTCACCATGCCGGTCCACGAGGAGATCATGCGTGGGCTCTCGCATTACGATCTCGTCGGCTTCCAGACGGACTATGACCTGCAGAATTTCGCCGGCTATCTCAGACGGGAGGGCATTGGCGACGACCTCGGCAACGGATTGTTCGATTCGCACGGGCGGATATTCAAGGCCGGCGCCTATCCGATCGGCATCGAGACCGCAGCCTTTGCCGAATTCGCCGAACAGGCGGCAAGCAACGTCATGGTCCAGAAGACCCGGCGCAGCATCGAAGGCCGGGACATGATCATCGGCGTCGACCGGCTCGATTATTCGAAGGGCATCATTCAGCGGCTGGAAGCCTTCGAGCGCTTCATCACCTGTAATCCGGCCTACCAGAACAAGGTGACTTTTCTGCAGGTCACGCCGAAATCGCGATCGGAAGTGCCCGAATACGAGCAGATGCAGAAGATGGTCGCCGAACAGGCCGGCCGCGTCAACGGCGCCATCGGAACGGTCGACTGGGTGCCGATCCGCTATGTCAACCGATCGATCAGCCGCAACGTGCTCGCCGGGCTTTTCCGGCTGGCGACGATCGGGCTCGTCACACCCTTGCGCGACGGCATGAACCTCGTCGCCAAGGAATATGTCGCCGCCCAGGACCCGGATCGCCCTGGTGTCCTGGTGCTGTCACGCTTCGCCGGCGCCGCACGCGAGCTGAAGGGGGCGCTGCTGGTCAATCCTTATGATGTCGAAGGCACGGGCAATGCGATTGCGCGAGGGCTTGCCATGTCGCTTGAGGAGCGTCGCGACCGTTGGAGCATGATGATGGAACATCTGCTCTCGCACGACGTCTCGCTATGGTGCAAAGAATTCCTGCGGGACCTGGTGACCGCTCCGAGCTCCGATCGGAGCGGGGCAGAGGGGTAGTTTCTTCAGCGCGCGCGAAGAATGAAATCTCTGGCAAATCAGTGCTGGTTGGCACGGGAACCGGGGCGCAGGCGTTGCGGCATATCCCCTTCTCCCCCGCGGGGAGAAGATGCCGGCAGGCGGATGAGGGGGCCGCCCGGCACAAGCCTCACAGCATTCCAAACTCCATACCGCGCCGCCCGGCGCGGTTGGATCCGCAAGGCTATCAAAACCGGCATATGCGGCCCCCTCATCCGCCCTACGGGCACCTTCTCCCCGCTGGGGAGAAGGGGGAATCGAGAGGCTAGGCGTTGCCTTAAAGCCCGATCTCATGCGCCCAGGGCGGGTTGGCGCCGGCGCGGGAGACGGTGACGGCGGCGGCTTTGGCGCCGAGTGTCAGGGCGTTCCGCACCGCCTGTTCGTCGAGCGAGGCGACCTGCGCCTTGGTCAGCAGGCCATCCCGCTTCAGCGAGGCCAGCACGCCGGCATCGAAGGTGTCGCCGGCGCCGACCGTGTCGACGACCGTGACGCGGTCGCTCGGGACCGTCACCTTGCGCTCTTGGGTGTAGCCGGAAGCGCCTTCGGCACCCTTGGTGATGACGACGAGCTTGGCGCCGTGGGCAAGCCAGTGGGCGGCGAGTGCGTCGTGGTCGCCTTCAAGGCCGAACCAGTCGAGGTCTTCGTCGGAGAATTTGACGATGTCGGATTTGGCCGCCATGCGCTTGATGCGGGCCATATGCGCCGGCTTGTCCTTGATGAAGCCGGGGCGGATGTTGGGATCGAGCGAGATGACGCGCTTTTCGGCCTCGCGGTCGAGCAGCGCTTCGTAGGTTTCGCCGCAGGGGCTCGGGATCAGGCTGATCGCGCCGAAATGCAGCGCTTCGCAATCGTCGCCGAGGACGGGCAGGTCGGCCTCGGTGATCATGCGGCCGGCAGTGCCCTCGTCGTAAAAGGCATAGGTCGCCTGGCCATTGACGAGCTTGACGAAGGCGATGGTCGACGGGCGCTGCGTGATGGCGCAGTGGCTGTAATCGACATTGGCGGCCTTCAGCGTCGCCAGCAGGATTTCGCCCATCATGTCGTCGGCGATGCCGGTGAAGAAGGCGGTCGGGATGCCGAGGCGGCCGAGCGCGATCGCGGTGTTGAAGATCGCCCCGCCGGCATAGGGCGCAAAACCCTTTTCACCCAGGGTCGTGTCCCTCGGCAGCATGTCGATCAAGGCTTCGCCGCAGCACAAAATCATCGAATTCCTCCCACAGGGCCTACATTCTTCAATCGATTTAAGCGAGCTTTTGTCAAAAGGCTAGAGCGAAAGCTCACTGACGCCACCATTCCTTCCCGACCAGGCGAGCGGCGCATCGAGGAAGGCCTCGACTTCTTCGAGCGTCTTGTCGTCGAACAGCTTCTGCGCCCTGGCGACGGCCAGAACATTGCGCCAGGTGGCGATATGATGCAGCCGGACCTTGCCGTCGGTAAACCGCTGTTGGCCGAAGATGTCATAGAAGAACAGCGCGATGCCGTGATCGACGATGCCGCCGGCGGCGCGGACCGCATCGATGAACTTGAACATGCTGCCGCCCGCCGTCGTCAGGTCTTCGATGACGAGCACGCGCGAGCCTTCCGGCATATTGCCTTCGATCTGGGCATTGCGGCCATGGCCCTTCGGCTGCTTGCGGACATAGATCATCGGCAGGCCGAGGCGGTCGGCGAGCAGGGCGGCGAAGGGAATGCCGGCCGTCTCGCCGCCGGCGATGCAGTCGAACTGCTCGAAACCGGCATCGCGCATCAGCGTGCTGGCGGCAAAATCCATCACCGTCGAACGGATTCGCGGATAGGAGAGCAGCTTGCGGCAGTCGATATAGACCGGGCTCGCCATGCCGGAGGAGAGTTTGTAAGGCTCACCCGCATTGAAATGCACCGCCTTGATCTCCCACAGCATCCTGGCCACCAGTTCGGCCATTACGGCGCGGTCGGGAAACGTGGTCTGGATCATGCGGCTCTCCTTCAACTTTGCTCTCTGCGGCAATAGCAGCAAGAGCTCCGAGTTTCCAGACGCAACACGGCTCTATCAGCGCAGCAGCCGGCTGAAATCGACGAGCTGCATCGTCTTGAACAGAGCGATCGCCCGAGCCCCCTCCTCCGCATCCAGCGATACGGCGTAACGCACGGCCGCGGCCAGCAGCTGCATCGTCAGCCGGGCAATCGCCAGAAGCTCGCCGTGGTCGCGATCGGGCCACAGGCGGACGAGCACGGCGAGAAACGCCTGGGCGTGGAATTCCATGTCCTCGGCATCGATCTGCTGCAGCAGCTTGTCGGTATGGGTCGCATGCCAGAGATCGCGCATGACGGGCTCGCGGCGGAAAAAGGCATAATATTCGTCGACGATATTGGCGAGCGCAGCTTGCAAGGCGGCGGCGTCCGCGACCTTTGCCAATTCCGCCGCGACACAGCGCCTGCCCTCGTCGTTGAAGCGTTCGGCCAAGGTCCGGATGATCGCGCTCTTATCCGGGAAATACTGGTAGAGCGCCCCGAAGGAGATGCCGGCCTTCTCGACGATCTCGCTCATCTTCAGGCCGTCGCTGCCGTGGCTTTCGATCAGCTCGGCGGCGACGGCGAGGATCTTTTCGAAGCGTTCGCGGCCGCGCTGCTGGCTGGGGATCCGGCGCGGCTGCCCCGTATGCTGCTGACGCCTGCGCGGCGCGACGGCCTGTTCCGACAATGCTCTCTCCTTCATGGTTGACAATTAAAATAAGAGAGTTTATCTCATTTCGCAAATGAGAGAGTTTCTCTTATTTTCTCGGAAGGAGCTTCGACATGCAGATCGTCCTTATCCTTTCCCTCGTCGCCGCGGCGCTCGGCAGCGGCCTCATCGCCGGTATCTTCTTTGCCTTCTCGACCTTCATCATGACCGCCTTTTCGCGCATCCCTGCGGAACAGGGCATTGCCGCGATGAACTCCATCAATGTGGCGATCGTCCGCTCGCCCTTCATGGCGCTGTTCGTACCGACGGCGATCCTCTGTCTCGTCATAGCAGTGCTGGCGGTGATCAACTGGCGCGGCGGGGCGTCGGCGCTGATGCTGGCGGGAGCCGCACTCTATGTCGTCGCTTCCTTCCTTTCGACCATCATCTTCAACGTGCCGATGAACGATGCGCTGGAAAAGGTGAGCGGCAGCGGGCCGGAAGCGGTTGCGCTGTGGAGCACCTATCTCAAAGACTGGACCTGGTGGAACCATGTGCGAACGGTGGCCTCGCTGCTGGCTTCGGTGGCTTTCGTCAGAGCGTTGATGATTGTTTGAAACATAAGCGCCGCCGTTCAAGAGAGCCTCATCCTGAGGTGCCCCGCAGGGGGCTCGAAGGACGAGGCGGGTATTCCGTTTCCGAATGGGTCTCTCCTGCCCACCCCACTCTCCGTCATGCTCGGCACTCGAGCCAAGCATCCACACGGCATCCAACAGCAGCAGCCGCATGGATCCCAGGCTCAAGGCCTGGGATGACGGAGAGTGTGGTTGGCATTCTCGCCAAACGCGCCGCCAGCGTAGAGAGACACACCACCACGGATGCTTCATCAGGCCGACACTTGCGGCGCCCTCCCTCCTATCCTGGGGATTCGACCCGAGGGATGTCACAGGAGGATGGGATATGGGAGCATGACGAAAGAAGAGTCGGCTGACATTGTCAGCCGTCCCTATCTCTGCTCGCAGAAAGCGATGCGGTTGCTGAAGGGGTCGATGACGGTCATTTCCAGCCCCCAGGGCGCCTCTTCCACGCCGGGCTTCATGTAGCGGTAGTCCTTGCCGGCGAGTTCGGCGTGGTAGGCGCGCACATTGGCGACGCGCACGAACGCCTTGGCGCCGGGGCTGGCGTCGCCGGAATGTTCGCTGAGGTGCAGCGCCATGCCGTCGCGCGAGACCTGGCAATAGAGCGGGGAGTTTTCGTCGAAGCGGTGCTCCCAGTCAAGATGGAAGCCCAGGAAGCCGCAATAGAATTCCATGGCTTTCTCGACCGAGAAGATGCGGAAAATCGGCGTCGGCGGCTCGATGCCGATCGCCGAGGGCGAAGCGCCCGCCGCCTCGATCTTGGCCGAGAGGATATTCCATTGATCGAGCCCGAACTGCCGGGCGACGATTTCCAGCGTCTCGCTATGGGTCAAGGAAATATCGCGGTCGGCAAGGGCCTGCCGCAAAGTCTTTGCCATGAGCTTGGCATCGCGAAAGTCGCGCATATGTCATCCTTCCGTTGGCGGCAAACAGGAAGATCAGTGCCCGCGTCTGCTGACCCGTTCGCCATCGATCGCCAAACGGCAAGGGATGTGAAGGCTGATTCCGGGATGCATTCACCATAACGCCGAACTGTCAAATGTCGGGCGTCGCGGGGCGGCTGGCTGCATCCGGCCGAAGGCAAAGTTATGAGAGGATGCGGCCGGAATCAAGACGCGGTGCGCGATACCTCGGCCGGAACCGCTCTGAGGTGGGCGGCAAGCTCGACGCGATTGCGGCCGCCGCGCTTGGCGGCGTAGAGCGCCTTGTCGGCGGCACTCAGCATGGTGTCGAAATCCGGCATCTGCGAGCGGCCGGGAGCGACGCCGACGCTGACCGTGCATCTCAGCATCTGGCCGTCGATGTCGATCTCGCGCGCCTCGAAGGCCCGGCGGATGCGTTCGGCGACCAGTTCGGCCCGGCCGGGCATGATCTCTTTCAGCACCAGCGCGAACTCCTCGCCGCCGAGCCGGGCGGCGGTGTCGCCGGCGCTGCAATGGGCCTGGAGTTCCTCGGCGAAGACCATGATCACGCGGTCGCCGGCGGCGTGGCCATACAGGTCGTTGACGGATTTGAAATGGTCGATATCGAAGACGATGACGGCGGTGGTCATTCCCATGGGACGCGTGCCGTATTGGTCGAAGACGGCGCGGCGGTTGAGCAGGCCGGTCAGCGGATCGGTGATCGCCTCGAGCCGATGGCGGGCGGCAAGACGCCACTGATGCAGCGCCAGCGACAAGGCGCCGATTCCGGTCATGCCGGCGATGCAGACGGCAAGGCTCAGATCCTCGGCCCAGTTGTTGGGCGCTGCGCCGAGCACCAGCTTGCCGTCGGCAATCAGCACGCCGGCGCAGAGCACGAAGGAGATTGCCGTGGCGGTATAGAGCGCGGCAATGCCGAGGATCGGCGCCGGGGCTTCGGCGCGAGCGAGCCAATATTGCCGGGCGGTGGCAAAGAGCAGCAGCGCGATGGCAAGATTGTCTGCGATGAAGGCCAGGCCGTCATAGCCCGCCAGCATCGGCACGGTGGAAGAGATCATCGCGGCCAGCGCGCGGATGGCAATGGCCGGGATCGACAGGCAACCGGTGAGGAACTGTTTGCCGGCGCCCCAGATGGTGGAAAAACCGGCATGGAACAGCACGAAGCTGCCAATGGCGAAGGCTGCTTCCGGCCGGTTAACATAGGCGCTGTAGACGAAGATTCCGCTGACGACGAGGACGAGGCCGATCGTAGCGGTCAGCAGGACGGTTTCGGCCCGGCGCACCAGCCAGCTGCCCATCAGGGTCACGGCAAGGCATGCTGCGGAGACACCGAGCGCCAGCAGCAGGGAGTTATAGTCAAGCGTCATGCTCTTCAGTCTCCGCAGCTGCGCCGAATATCGGCAACTCATGGGGTCCGCGACGAGGACTGTCTTACGCATCCGTTAACAAATGATGCACCGCACAATGCAAATGTTACGCGTTTAACGTCGCGCTGAAATTTTAGATGAATTTTCGATTTAAAATTGAAATCCTGACGATTACGCCTGCGGCACCACTTGCCAGTGCAGGGGAAACATCGGATCGAAGACGGTAACTGGTCCGGCGCCGGTTTCAATCTTCGCGGGAAAGACGACGGGCTCGGCCTGCTTTGCCAGGGTGATGCGTTCCTCGTTCGGCTGAAGCCCATACCAGGCCGGCCCGTTCAGCGAGGCGAAGGCTTCGAGCTTGTCGAGGGCACCCTCCTCCTCGAAGACATGAGCAAGGCAGCTCATCGTGTTGATCGAGGTGTAGATGCCGGCGCAGCCGCAGGCGCATTCCTTCAAGGGATCGACATGCGGGGCAGAATCGGTGCCGAGGAAGAAGCGCGGATCACCGCTCACGGCGGCGGCGCGCAAAGCCAGGCGGTGGTTCTCGCGCTTGGCGACCGGCAGGCAGTAATAATGCGGGCGGATGCCGCCGACGAGGATGGCGTTGCGGTTGATGATCAGATGGTGAGTGGTGATCGAGCCGGCGAGATTGCCCTTGGCCGCCTTGATGTAATCGATGCCGTCTGCTGTCGTCACATGTTCCATCGTCACCTTCAGCTCCGGCAGGCGCCGGCGCAGCGGATCGAGCACGGTGTCGATGAAGACGGCCTCGCGGTCGAAAATATCGACATCAGGCGTCGTCACTTCGCCGTGGACGCAGAGCGGCAGGCCGATCTTCGCCATGCGCTCCAGTACCGGCACCGCCTTTTCCATGTCGCGCACGCCACCATGCGAATTGGTGGTGGCGCCGGCCGGGTAAAGCTTGACGGCGGTGATGAGGCCGCTTTCCGCCCCCGCCTCGACATCGTCGGGGCTGGTGTGTTCGGTGAGATAAAGCGTCATCAGCGGCTGGAAGCGATGGCCGGCCGGCAACGCCTTGAGGATGCGCTCGCGATAGGCGGTGGCATCCGACGTGGTGACAACCGGCGGCACCAGATTGGGCATGATGATGGCGCGTGCGAAGGTGCGGCTCGTATCGGCGATCACGCCCTCCAGCATGGCGCCGTCGCGCAGATGCAGGTGCCAGTCGTCAGGACGGCGGATGGTGATCGATTGCATGGCAGGCCTCCGAAGCGATGCGTCTGCGGCCTCGATAGCACTAAAGTGCGACGCATTGAAATCGATTCATGCGCCGCGCTTTCGCTCTTTGTTTTGATGCATGTCGTTCTCCCGGAACCGCGGTACACTTCCTGATGACATGCATTACGCCAGCGCGATCTCCAGCGTCACATCGGCCGGGCGGCGGTTTTCGAGGATCAGCCTGCCGTTCGGCAGGTCGTTGCCATAGACCTTGGCGCTGGCCGCCTCTTCGCTGAGATTATAGCCGCGCCAGCGGTCCCAAAGGCGTTCCTCGAGCACCTCGATCGGCGGCGCCAGCATGATGGTGAAATCGAAGATGCCGTCGAGTTCGGCCCATTTTCCCTGTGTGAACAGCAGATAATTGCCTTCGACGATGATGAACCGGTCCTTGGGATCGATCGGCCGGGCCGAGGCGATGGCGAGTTCACGCGCACGATCGAAGACCGGCACCAGAACCTCCTGGTCAGCCCGCCTGACGGCCCGGACGATATCGAGGAAGCCACGGACGTCGAACGTTTCGGGAATGCCCTTGCGAGCCAAAAGGCCGCGTTCGATCAGGATGGCATTGTCCATGTGAAAGCCGTCCATCGGCAGGACCGCAGCGCTTTCGCCCTTGGCTTTCAGCGCCGCCGCCAGATTGTCGGCCATGGTCGATTTTCCCGAACCCGGCGGCCCGGCAATGCCGATCAGGAAACGTCTGGCATCGCCGGCGCGGCCAAGAACCTCGCCGGCGATTTCGTCGATGCGTGCACTCATGCCGCAACAGGCTCCGTCGGCACCGCCTTGGCGCCGGTCATGAAGGCGACGGCGTCCGACATGGTGTATTCCTTCGGATTGATCACCGTCAGGCGCCGGCCGAGGCGATGGATATGGATCCGGTCGGCCACTTCGAAGACATGCGGCATGTTGTGCGAGATCAGCACGATCGGCAGGCCGCGGGCGCGCACATCGAGGATCAGCTCCAGCACCTTGCGGCTCTCCTTGACGCCGAGCGCCGCGGTCGGCTCATCCATGATGATGACCTTCGAGCCGAAGGCGGCGGCGCGGGCGACGGCGACACCCTGGCGCTGACCGCCCGACAGCGTCTCCACCGCCTGATTGATGTTCTGGATGGTCATCAGGCCGAGTTCGGAAAGTTTGTTGCGCGCCAGCTTTTCCATCGCCGGCCGGTCAAGCATGCGGAACAGCGAGCCGAGCGGGCCCTTTTTGCGGATCTCGCGGCCGAGGAACATGTTGTCGGCGATCGAGAGCGCCGGCGACAGGGCAAGGTTCTGGTAGACAGTCTCGATGCCGGCTTCGCGCGCTTCCATCGGCGAGCGGAACTGCACCTGCCGGCCTTCGAGCGTGATCACGCCTTCGTCGGGCGTGACGGCGCCAGAAATCGCCTTGATCAGCGAGGACTTGCCGGCGCCGTTATCGCCGATGACGGCAAGGATTTCACCCGGATAGAGGTCGAAATCGGCATTGTCGAGCGCGGTCACGCGTCCATAGCGCTTGACGAGTCCGCGGGCAGTGAGAATGGGTTCGTGAGCCATGATTACACCGAAACCTTTCTGATCCACTGGTCGATGGCGACGGCGGCGATGATCAGCACGCCCGTCAAAAGAACTTTCCATTGCGGGTCTGCGCCGAGCATGTTGAGGCCCATCGACACGACGCCGACGATCATGGCGCCGAAGAGGGTGCCGAGGATGGAGCCGCGGCCGCCGAAGAGCGAGATGCCGCCGATGACGGTCGCGGTGATCGCCTGGAGGTTATAATCGGTGACGGCCGAGGACGGCGAGATCGAGCCATTGCGGCCGATCGAGACCCAGGCGGCGAAGGCGGCGATGACGCCGGACAGTGTGTAGACGGTGAGCAGCACCCGCTTGGTCTGGATGCCGGACAGCTTGGCCGCTTCCGGATCGTCGCCGACCGCATAGACATGCCGGCCCCAGGCGGTGTGATTGAGCACATACCAGAGCAGCAGGACGAGCAGCACCATGGCGATGACGCCGAGGGTGAGCACGGCGGTGCCGAGCCTGAAGCTTGCGGCGAAGAGATGCAGCAAAGGCGCCTGGGCGTCGACATCGGCGTCGCGGATCGTCTCATTGGCGGAATAGATGAAATTCGTCGCCATGACGATATTCCAGGTGCCGAGCGTGACGATGAACGGCGGCAGCTTCATGAAGGCGACGAGGAAGCCGTTCAGCAAGCCGCAGAGACCGCCGACGAGAAGGCCGGCGATGACGGCGACCGGCGTCGGTATGCCGTAGGTGATGGCGACATTGCCCATGATGACCGCCGAGATCACCATGATGACGCCGATCGAAAGATCGATGCCGGCCGTCAGGATGACCAGCGTCTGGGCGGCGCCGAGAACGCCGACGATGGCGATCTGCTGCAGGATCAGTGTCAGGGTATAGGACGAGAAAAACCGTCCGCCGAGCGCTATCCCGAAGATGATAATCGCCAGCACCAGCACGATGAGCGGCACGGCCGCCGGCGTCGAGTGCAGAAAATGCTGCGCACGCTTGATCAGCGGGACGCCCTGGTGCTCGAAGGAGGCGACGTTCTTGTCGCTGCCGTCGAGAACGCGTTCGAATTCCTGTGCTCCGGTCATGGTTCCTCCTCCGCATCCGCGCGCCGAACCCGCGCGGAGGCCGCCACCCATTGTCATCCGTTCGTTGCTTAGCCGGTGGGGTGACGGCACATCGTCCGTCCAAAACGGCCGGGGATCAAGCCCCGGCCGCTTTCTCTTTCAATAGATCGGGCTCAGCCCCAGCACTTGTCCGTGCCTTCCTTGGTGTCGATCGACTTGACGCCGGAAACCGGCTTGTCGGTGACGAGCGAGACGCCGGTGTCGAAGAAGGACTTGCCTTCGGTCGGCTTCGGCTTTTCACCGCTATCGGCGAACTTCTTGATCGCCTCGATACCGAGCGATGCCATCAGCAGCGGATATTGCTGCGAGGTGGCGCCGATGACGCCTTCCTTGACCGACTTGACGCCGGGGCAGCCGCCGTCAACCGAGACGATCAGCACGTTCTTTTCCATGCCGACGGCCTTCAGCGCCTGATAGGCGCCGACAGCGGCCGGCTCGTTGATCGTGTGGATGACGTTGATGCCAGGATCCTTCTGCAGGAGGTTTTCCATGGCCTTGCGGCCGCCTTCCTCGTTGCCGTTGGTCACGTCATGGCCGACGATGCGCTTGTCGTCTTCGTCGCCGATCTTGTCAGGGTTCTTCGGGTCGATGCCGAAGCCCATCATGAAGCCCTGGTCGCGCAGGACGTCGACCGTCGGCTGCGACGGCGTCAGGTCGAGGAAGCCGACCTTGGCGTCCTTGGCCTTGTCGCCGAGCGTTTCCTTGGCCCACTGGCCGATCAGCTTGCCGGCGAGCAGGTTGTCGGTGGCGAAGGTGGCGTCGGCGGCATCGGCGGGCTCGAGCGGCGTGTCGAGCGCGATGACCAGTACGCCGGCATCACGCGCTTTCTTGACCGAAGAGACGATGCCCTTGGTGTCCGAGGCGGTCAGCAGAATGCCCTTGGCGCCGTCGGCGATGCAGCTTTCGATTGCCGCAACCTGGCTTTCGCTGTCACCGTCGACCTTGCCGGCGTAGGACTTCAGCGAAACGCCGAGTTCCTTGGCCTTGGCCGTCGCGCCTTCCTTCATCTTGACGAAGAAGGGGTTGGTGTCGGTCTTGGTGATCAGGCAGGCGGAAACGTCAGCCGCCATGACAGGTGCGGAAAAAGCGACGCCGAGCGCGAGCGCGCCGAAAGCGAGAACTGATTTCTTCATGAACTCCTCCCAGAGTTTGCCGGCGCCGCCTCTCGCGGGCCGGAATTTTCGAGATGTGACACTTCGCTTCGGTTGCTCATCGCTTCCGAAGCCGCCCGTGCCCTTGACGCTGGCAATTAAGAGCGAAAGAAATCGGCTTGTCAATAAATAAATCCAATTGAATTATTAATTCGATGTGGCATGCTCAACCGAATTAGGATGGTCGGCGTCTCGCCTGTTCAACCGCAGAGACGGCCGCCGTACCGCTTTAAGCTGCTGCGCAATCCACCCTTGGATCGATTCCGAACCGAGGGACCATGCAAGAGGCCAACGCTCGGGAGGAGCGGCCATGTCGTCTTTGGATGGGCCGGAACACACACCGGTCCCGCCGCCAATTCTCAATCCGGCCGGGGGTGCGAACCAGGTCAGGGTGCGCGCCTATAACGAACGGCTCGTGCTGTCGCTGGTGCGCCTCTACGGCGCCCTGTCGAAGGCCGATATCGCGCGCCGCAGCGGCCTGTCGGCGCAGACCGTCTCGGTCATCATGCGGGTCCTGGAAAAGGAAGGGCTGCTGTCGCGCGGGGCGCCGGTGCGCGGCCGGGTCGGCCAGCCGTCGATCCCGATGCATCTCAACCCCGACGCGGTCTATTCCTTCGGCCTGAAGATGGGCCGGCGCAGCGCCGATCTGGTGCTGATGGATTTCGTCGGCCGCATCCGCATGCAACTGCACCAGACTTACGCCTATCCGCTGCCCGACGACATTCTCGCCTTCGTCACATCGGGCATCGAGGAGATCGAAAGCCGGCTCGACGACAGGCAGCGCAGCCGCATTGCCGGCCTCGGCATCGCCGCCCCCTTCGAGCTCTGGAACTGGGCCGAGGAAGTCGGCGCACCGCCCGGCGCCATGGAAGTCTGGCGGGATGTCGACCTGCAGGCCGATATCGCCGCGCGTGTCTCCCATCCCGTCTTCCTCCAGAACGATGCGACCAGCGCCTGTGGCGCCGAGCTCGTCTTTGGCGTCGGCCCCTCCTATCCCGACTTCGTCTATTTCTTCATCGGCTCCTTCATCGGCGGCGGCATCGTGTTGAATTCGGCGATCTTTTCCGGCCGTACCGGGACGGCGGGCGCCATCGGGCCGCTGCCCGTGCGTGACCGCAACGGCGAAACCAAGCAGCTGCTCGAAATCGCCTCGATCTTCGTCTTGGAAAACATGCTGCGCGAACGCGGCATCGATCCCGAGCCGCTCTGGTATTCCGCCGACGACTGGGTGGATTTCGGCGAGCCGATGGAGA
The DNA here is from genome assembly GCF_003985125.1 of Rhizobium phaseoli. Lineage (GTDB taxonomy): Bacteria > Pseudomonadota > Alphaproteobacteria > Rhizobiales > Rhizobiaceae > Rhizobium > Rhizobium phaseoli. The sequence continues at coordinate 448,580 of NZ_ML133566.1, read as the reverse complement.
TCTGGATCCAGGACACCGCCAAGGCGCTGGCGCAGGCGATCGTCGCCGCCGCCTCGATCGTCGATTTCAGCGCTGCCGTCATCGACGGCGGCTTTCCCCATTGGGTGCGCAGCCGCATCGTGCAGGCGACGATCGACGAAGCCGCCAAGCTCGACCTGCAGGGCGTCGTCATGCCCGAAATCATCGAAGGCGCGGTCGGCGCGCAGGCGCGTGCCATCGGCGGCGCCAGCCTGCCGATCTTTGCGCGGTATCTCACAGACCAGAACGTACTCTTCAAGGAGATAGACCATGCTGAAGGGACTTGATCCGCTTCTCAGCCCGGAATTGCTTTTCACGCTGCGCGCCATGGGCCACGGCGACGAAATCGCCATTGTCGACGGCAATTATCCCGGCGTCGAACATGCCCGCCGGCTGATCCGGCTCGACGGCCATCGCCTCATTCCGGTGCTCAACGCCGTGCTCAGTGTGCTGCCGATCGACGATTTCGTGCCCGAGGCGATCTTCCGCTCGACCGTCAAGGCTGAGCGCGACAAGCTCGATCCGGTGCATGAGGAGATGATCGACTGCTGCGCGGTGCACGAGCCGCACCGGCAGGTGGTGCCGCTCGTCGGCCAGGATTTTTACGGCCGGGTAAAGGCCGCTCATGCGGTGATCCAGACCAGCGAGCCGAGACTCTACGCCAACATGATCCTGCGCAAGGGTGTGATCTATCCGAAAGAGCCGGGCACCCAGGCGGCCGACGTCGATCCTTTCGTTTACTAGCCAAGGGTCTGGTCCCGCCGTTCAAGCCACGATTTCGCTGCGCGTCTGCCTAGACGCGCGGCGCTCACAATCCGTGCTGAGCCACGCCGAAGATGCTCAGCTGCCGATCCGGCCAGCCGCGGCTGTCCGCATTCCCACGCCCTATTTGCTGCGCGAGTATCGATGATCCCGTCGAGGAAGCCAGCATTTGATGGGGCTCCTTATCATGGGGTACGTCCGCACAGGCATGCCTGCCTCCGAAGCGGCACCGACCGGTGTGGGCTGATGAGGACGCAACCCGATGCGCCGGCAGCAGCCACCGATGGGGAACATTCCTGCGATAGGTCGGTTAGTCGCCATCCATCCAGGAGGAACCCCAATGTATCACCACGTAAAAAAGCTCATGTATACCGTTCGGGTTGACGAACCTGATCCAAAATTCGGCAATATGCTGCTTGAGCAGTTCGGCGGCGCAAACGGTGAACTCGCGGCGGCCATGCAATACTCCATTCAAGGCTTGAATTGCGAGGATCCCGGTCGGAAGGACCTCCTGATGGACATCGGGACCGAAGAACTCAGCCACCTCGAGATCGTCGGTACTCTTGCGAGAATGCACCTCAAGCCGCTGAAGTCAGTCAGAGAGGAGGCGGAAGCCGACCCGCTGATCGCCATTGCAGGCGGCGGTAGCGTGAACCTTTTCAATTCAATGGGAAACCCCTGGACTGCCGATTATCTGAAAATAACAGGCGAGCTGGATGTGGATCTGCGAAGCAATATAGCCGCGGAGGCACGCGCCAAGATCGTCTACGAACGCCTGATCGACTTCTGCCGCGATCCGGGAACCAAGGATGCCCTACAGTTCCTGATGACGAGAGAGATCACCCATATGCGTGCTTTCGCGCTGGCCCTCGAAAGCATGGGCAAGCCGCCGCTGAGCGTCGGCAGGATTGCGCCGACAGCAGGACTGGTCGATCAGTTCTTCAACGATTCCACGGGTCAAGGGGATTTGGGTGAGGTTGACAGCCGCGGTCCATGGAATGAAGGAGAACCCTGGGAATTCGTGGAGGCGCCGGCCTTCCAGGATCTCCCGGGCGCTGAAAACGGCGGAAGGGCAATCCGCGCTCAAAGCGCTCCCCCTGAAGGAGCAGAAGCGATTCAGGAAGTCCTTGTGGACGAGCTCCGTGACCTGCTGCATGCGGAGAAGCAGCTGTTGAAGGCGCTTCCAAAGATGCAGAAAGCCGCGCGCACGCAGCAGCTCCAGACCTTGCTGCGCAACCATCTTGCGGAGACGGAGGCGCAGGTCGAGCGTTTGAACGAATGTCTGCGCATCCTTGGCACCTCGGCTCGCGCCAAGCCATGCAAGGGCATGGCCGGCCTGGTGGAGGAAGGCGAGGAAGTGATGGCGGAAGGCAAGAAAAAGGAAGACGCTCCCGCTGATCTGTCTTTGATCGGAGCGGCATTGCGGGTCGAACACTATGAGATTGCCGCCTACACCACCGCTCGCAATATGGCACTTCAACTAGGGCAGCCGGCGGTCGCTCAATTGCTAACGCTGTCGCTGGGTGAAGAGCAGAATGCCGGCCAGTTGCTGGATCAGGTTGCCCAACCTCTGATGTCGGCGGCGAGAATGCCAAGTAGCGTCCTTGTGACAGTTTAGCCGTTGCGGAGCGAGGAACGTGGCTGCCACCTACGACGCGGCAACGGTCTGAGGCCAATGCCGAGAGGCGCTTTTTCTCGCATTCAAAGTTGCTGAAGATGGCACCGCCCGTAATAAGCACGCGGTGCCATCTGCATGAAGTGCGTCACCGTCACAACGGGATGCCGTTTTTGACCGACCATATTAATGATGCGCATCATCAATAAGTAAGCTATAATGACCGTCGCCATCAAAGCTGGAAATGGCTGTGGAAAGGACTGTGACGTGCGGATCACCAAGGAACAGAAGCAGGAAAACTACGACCGGATTATCGCCACCGCGTCAGAGCTGTTTCGCGAGCGTGGATTCGATGGCGTGGGCGTCGCGGAATTGATGGAGCGCGCGGGGCTCACCCATGGCGGCTTCTACAATCACTTCCGCTCCAAGGAGGAACTGATCGCCGAATCGACCGAGAACGGGTTGAACGAGACCTTGCAGCGCTATGCCGGTTACGACGTCCTCGACGTCATGGAGCTTTATCTCGCACGCGATCACCGGGATGGGCGCGGCCAGGGGTGCACGGCCGCAGCACTGAGTTGCGATGCCGCCCGACAGCCTGAGACAACCAAGGCCGTTTTCGCTGCAGGAATAGACAAGCTGGTGCGCGCCGTGGAGGGTGGCATTGCGCAACGTGATCCTTCCGGCGCCGAGGGGCGCGCGCAAGCCATCGCCATTCTCGCTCAGGCCGTTGGCGCCATCGTGCTTTCGAGGGCCTGCCCGGACGATTCCCCGCTGGCTGACGAACTGCTCGACGCCTGCCGCGCGGATTGCCGCGACGCCATTGAGAACCGGATGTGGCAACGATAGGGCCACGTATCCGCCGGCGCGACGTTCGTCAATTCGCGACAGCGATGACCACCTTGCCCTTGGCACGCCCGGTCTCGACATAGGCGAGCGCATCTCCAGTCTTTTCAAACGGGAACACCTTGTCGACGACCGGCCGGATCACGCCTTGTTCGATCAGGCGGGCAATCTCACCCAGTTGCCGCCCCTCGGCACGCATGAACAGGAATGAATAAGCGACGCCGAGACGCTTAGCCTTTCTGCGAACTCCTCGGCTCAACAGCCACAGTACCAGCTTCAGGAACAGATTGAGGCCGAGCGCCCTGGCGAATGCCGGATCGGGCGGACCGGAAATGGAAATGAGCCGGCCACCCGGCTTCAGCACGCCCAGCGACTTTTCGAGCGTCTTCGGATCCTGGCTGTTCAGCACCAGATCGTAGCCCGACAAGATCTTTTCGAAATCCTGCGTCTTGTAGTCGATGACCACGTCCGCCCCGAGACTTCTCGCCAGCTCGGCATTTTCAGCACTCGTCGTCGTCGCAACCGCCGCGCCGAGGTGTTTGGCGAGCTGAATGGCGAACGTCCCGACACCGCCGGAACCGGCCTGAATGAAGACTTTCTGGCCGGGCTTTATCTTGCCCACCTCAACCAGCGCCTGCCAGGCGGTCAACCCGACAAGCGGGACGGACGCCGCTTCGCTCATGCTGAGGTTGCTTGGCTTCAGCGCCGCATCGGCTTCATCGATGGCAATGAATTCGGCGAATGTCCCGACGCGATGATCGCGTGGTCGTGCATAGACCTCGTCACCCACCTTGAACCGCCTCACCCTGGTTCCGACTTTGACAACCGTCCCGGCAAGGTCATGCCCAAGGACGAAGGGCGGACGATAGGGAAGAATAAGCTTGAACTCCCCGTCCCTGACCTTGGAGTCCAGCTGGTTCACGGCGGTGGCATGTATCCGCACGAGCACGTCATTGTCCTGCAGTTTCGGTTCCGGCAGGCTGGCGAGGCGCAGAGCGCCCTTCTTCTTGTACTTGTCAACGACGAATGCCTTCACGGGGCCTTCTCCCTTGCGGCGTCAGGTATCGAGGAAACGATAAAGCCATCGGCACAAATGGGGGTGGACCTCATGTGGCAGAAGATGACCCACGTTCCGCCAATCTTTAATGACGCTTATCATCATAGATGATTAATGATGTCCGTAAGTTGTCAAGCAGATATTTCTGATCCAGCGCCTCATGCGAATTGCGGCAACCTGTCCGTTGCGCGCAGCAAAACGCATGCACCTTCGGCCAGGCAACCCACCATTAACCTTCGAGGTTCAAAGATATGTTTGGAGGTGCCGGTGCGCTTGGTCGATGGCGGCGAGCCGGCCTCTCAACTCCGCCCGAATGAATTGTGGCGGTTTCGACCACCGCCGGGGACGATGCGGTTCTGCGAGCCGGCCATGAGGGCTCTTCACCCAACAGGAGCCGTTCTATGCCCCGCATCCGACCGACCAGACCCCAGATGGAGATATTGGGTTGGCTCGCGATCTTCCTGCTTCTCTTCTGCCTCTCCTGGCGCTTCCAATGGCATGAGGAGCTGGATGAGTTTATCGAGCGGCATCACCGCTATCCGCTGGACCATGCGCTGCTTGCCCTGAATATCTCCGGGTTTTTGGGACTCATCTATTCCGCACTCAGGATCCGGGATCTTTCGAGAGAAGTCGCTCGCAGGCTGCAGGCCGAGAAGAATGTTGACTGGATTGCCTGCCACGACACGCTGACCGAGCTGCCGAACCGCAGATTTCTGGAATCCGTATGCGCGCAGGCGATGAACGAACGAACGGCAGAAGAAACCTATGCCGTGTTCAGCATCGATCTCGACGGCTTCAAGAAGGTCAACGATCTCCTGGGGCACGATCACGGTGACGCTGTGCTCAAGACCGTCGCCCAGCGGCTCTCGTCGCTCTTCCCTCGCGATCACGTTTTTCGCCTCGGGGGAGATGAGTTTGTGATTCTGGCGCGGCGGGTCGGAAATGCCGATCTTGTCGCCTTGGGAAAGCGCATCGTCAGTGCGATCGGAAAGCCGTTCACCTTCAACGGTGCTGCCGTCGATCTCGGCGCCAGTGTCGGCTTTGCACTTTATCACGAGAACGGCGATGAGCTCGGTCAAGTCATCCGGCATTCAGATTGCGCGATGTATGTCGCAAAAAAGCAGGGCCGCAATCTGGTGAAGTCCTTCGTGCCTTCGATGCAGGACGAGCTGGCGAAGCGGATCAGGATAGAAGGTGATCTGCGGGCGGCCATCCGGAAAGCCGAGATCGTTCCCTATTACCAACCGCTCGTGGACCTCAAGGCGAACAAGATCATCGGCTTTGAGGCACTGGCGCGCTGGAAAACGGCCTCCGGCGAATTCATTCCGCCGAGCGAATTCATTCCGGTAGCGGAGGAAGCCGGGCTGATCGTCGAATTGACGGACCAGCTGCTTCGCAGGGCCTGCACCGATGCGCTCTCCTGGCCAAGCGAGCTTGTCCTGTCCTTCAATCTTTCTCCGATCCAACTGAGCGACCGGTTGCTCGGCTTACGAATTCTGAAGATCTTGGGCGATGTCGGCCTGCCCGCGCACAGGGTCGAGCTCGAGGTGACGGAGAGCGCCATCATCCAGGACGCGGTTACCGCACGGATTGTTCTCGACGATCTGGTGAATGCCGGGGTCAGGATTGCTCTCGACGATTTCGGAACGGGCTTTTCCAGCCTCTCCCAGCTGTCCAGCTACCGGTTCGACAAGATCAAGATCGACAGGAGTTTCGTCGCCTCGTTCGAGACCAATGACAAGCAGGACAAGGTGATCAAGGCCATCATCGCGCTCGGCGCCGAACTGGGCGTGGCGATTACCGCCGAAGGCATCGAAGAAGAGAGCCAACTCCAGCGGCTTCAGGACCTCGGCTGCGACATCGGCCAGGGATACCTGCTGGGCAGGCCTGCGCCCATCGAGGAGATCGCCGCAGAACAAGCCGGCGGCAGGATTCTGCAGCGGCGTTGATGGGATGATGCGATCTTGGATCGGGCCGAAAGAGGCTCGATCAAGTGCGGTGCAGATCGTGCAACAGCCCCTCGCGCCCGGCAAAGCCACTTTTTCTTCACCTTGATCCTGAGGGCTCCGACCTAACCCGCACCCGGAGATTAACCGTCGATTTCGACTTCCGCTTCGCAATTCACCGGCGCATTCAACGGTATGGCCATGCCGATGGACGAGCGGGCGTGCGCGCCGACGTCGGGACCATAGAGCGCCAGGATCAGATCGGAATAGCCGTTTGTGACCAGCGGCGTCTCATTGAACCCTGGCGCAACATTCACCATGGCGAAGACGCGCAGCCAGGCCGTGACCGGGTCGAGATCTCCGAGAGCCCGCTTGAGGCTTGCGAGATGGGCCAGGGCAACGAGCCGCGCCGATGCGTAACCCTGCTCCGGCGACACTTCGGCTCCGACCTTGCCCAGCGGTTTTGCCAATGTCCCGTCCGGATTGCAGGCGACGTGACCTGAAATATAAGCGCGGGAGCCGCGCACCCGAACCCAGGCAAAGGGCAATTTCAGGCCGTCGCGAACCTTCAAGGGTTCGGGTAGTTCCAGACCCATTTCCGCCAGACGTTGTTCGATGATGGCCATAATGCACCTCCCATGCGATTAGATCGCGCAAAGCGGACAGCGGTTTTGCGATAGCGACACGCGCCTTACGGCACGATCTCGTCAAGCTCCGGCATCAGAACGACGCTCTCGTTCGCCTCCGGATCGTTGCGGGCGCCGAGGAATTCGGCGTCTTCCGGGCTGCGATTGACGGCCACGTGCGGAACGCCGGCCGGAATGAACAGGTAGTCACCGGGGCGGACCAATTCGCAGCGTTCGAGCTTCGACCCTGACCAGATTTCGATCTCCTGGCCGCCGGTCATGAGAAGGGCGGTTTCGTGTCCCTCGTGGCGATGGGCGCTGGTACGCCTGCCTGCGGGCAGCGAAATCGTCCCGAGCCACAGCATCGTCGATCCGACGCTCTGTGCCGAGACGCCCGACCGGTAGACGGATCCCTGCTGGGCGACATGGCTGCCGCTGCCGCTCACGACTTTAGCGGTTCCTGCATAAGGATTTTTCGGTTGCGTTGCCTGGTTCGTCATCGCGCTCACCATTTCGACCGTTGCATGGGAGCAGACTCTGCGTGCTCGGCCGCCGCAAGTCCTGAAGAGCGGCCGAAAAATTCCGAAAAACGGCGAAATTGGCGTATCATAGCCGGCCATGAACACCCCGCACCTCGCATTCGGCCACTTCGAGTTCATCGCCGAGAATGGATGCCTGCTTCGTGACGATCGGCCTGTCGCCGTTGGCGCCCGCGGCGCGTCGCTGCTTGCCGTTCTGCTGGCGGCACAAGGGGGCGTCGTCGCCAAATCGGCGCTGATGGACGCCGTTTGGCCGGGATTGGCCGTCGAGGAAAGTAATCTTTCCGTTCAGATTGCTGCCCTTCGCAAGCTGCTCGGCCCCGCACCGGACGGCGGCGAATGGATCATCACCGTCCCACGGGTCGGCTACAGGTTTTCCGGCCGGGTGGAGAGCGCAAGCGAGGGGACCGACAGCGGGTGGCATGCGCAAGCCGGATCGAAGCTGGGGATCGCGGTCCTGCCGTTCGACAATCTGGGCGGCGATGCCGAGAAGCAATATCTGGCCGACGGTATCGCCGACGACCTGATCACAGCGCTCACCCGGTTCAGATGGCTGCGCGTCGCCTCACGCGGGGCGAGTTTCAAAGACAGGGCCGGCTCCAGGGATCCGCGCGCCGTCGGGCTCGAACTCGGTGTCAATTTCCTGGTGGATGGAGCTATCCGGTATACCGGCGACCGGATCCGGATAGCGGTGCACCTCGCCGACGCGGCCAAGGGCGCGACCGTCTGGTCCGAACATTACGATCTTCAGCTGGCCGAGATATTCGCGGTGCAAGACGCGATCGCCGAGCGGATCGCCGCTGCGGTCGAACCGGAGCTGCTGTTGCGCCACGGGCTTGCCGTCGCTCCCCACACCGGCAACATCACGGCCTGGGACCTTGTCCGGCAAGGCACGTTCAATTTCCACAAGGTCTCACGGCCGACCCACCTTCTGGCAAGACGATTTTTCCGCGAGGCCGCTGAGCTCGACCCCATGCTTCCAGAGGCGCAGATCTGGCGGGCGCGGGTCAATGCCGGCCTCATCGCCTACGGCTGGACGGACGATCCCGCCACGGATGGGCAGGAAGGCTTAACCGCCGCCCTGCGGGCGATCTATCTCGACGCGCGAAACCCCTATTCGCATTATGCGCTGGCGATCGTGTCGGCCTATACGGGCAGAGCCGACCAGGCGATCCTCGCCGCGGAACGGTCGATCGAGCTCGGTTCGAGCTTCGCGCTGGGGCATCTCGTCCTTGGCATGGCCCGGCTCTATACCGGTGATGCGGCCGGCGCACGCAAGCCTTTGTCGCGCGGCCTCGAACTCAACCCGCATGATCCGCAGAACGGGGTCTGGTTCAGTCTGCTGATGCTCGCGCTGTTCTTTTCGGACGATGTCGAGGGCGCCCTCGACATCGGGCATACGGCATTAAAGGCGCGGCCTGACTGGCCGGCGCTCATGCGCATTCAGGCCTGCTGCCACATGGCCGTGGGGAATATCCAGCAGGCTCGCCGCCTCGCCGCCGCTGCCAACAGCCTTCCGGAACCTGCGGGCGAAGCGCTTGGACCGTTCAGAGAGGGCAATAAGGAATGGGCGACGCGCCTCAGCGGGCTGTTGCGGGAGGCGGAACGTTAAAGGGACCCCTCTTGCGGGCGGTTTGCGGGTGGGGCGACGTCGCGCACGTCGGACCAACTTATCCGGACTTCGTCTATTTCTTCATCGGCGCCACACTGCCGGCGATGAGTAAATGCTTGCCCCTCACCCTAACCCTCTCCCCGTTCTGACGTGGAGAGGGGACGTGCCCTATGCAAGGTCGGTGAGGAACGGAAGGGCTGAGGAGAATCCCCTTCGCCCCGCTTGCGGGGAGAAGGTGCCGGCAGGCGGATGAGGGGCCCGCCTCGCCAATCTCCTGCCCTCAACCGGGGGAAAGCGTCTAAATCTCCTCCACTACGGCCCTTAGTGATGAGACCAGGGCTAGCTGGCCTGCGCAAAGCTTTCAGGCTTCCGCCCGCTCGAACTGGGACCGGGGAATAGCTAAGGAAAAGTTCTGGGTAACCACAATCGCTCCGACGATCGCTGCGTTGAATTGATCCATCTCTTCCGCCGGTATCCAATATTCGAGATGTGCGCGACCGCCCGCCTCCTGAACTGCATGGCGGTCGAGATAATCCTTTCTCACCTGAAATTCCGTCACGAAGCCTGACCCGCTCCTCGGCACATTCCAGTCGCGTGCGATCTTGACTGCATAATCTTCGGACAGCACCGGATACAAGATCGGCTGATCCGGCAGGCGTGGCGGAAATCCGCGCATGTCGCGCTCGCGGATTAGCATCAATTCCTCAGGCCCGACCGGACGCCAAAGGGTCACCGTCTCGATATCATCGCTCATTCTGTTCCTTTGCAGCAGTCACTGGCGTCTTCAGGCAAGGCGCACGGCGCCCGGAGCACTCAAATCTCCCCGGCCGATGGCCCCCAGACATCCGTGAGCGCGAAGCCGCCGGGATGCGGGTCGAAGGGATCGAGCGCCACCTGGGTCAGGCCGAAGGTGAAGCCGCGGCCGGTGATGGTGGGGATGACCGCCGGGCGGCCGGCAACCTCGGTCACCGCCTGCAGGCCGACCTCGAACTGCGAGCCGATAATCGATTTCGAGGTGAAGATGTCGCCGATTTTCGCCCTGCCGCGTGCATGGAGCGCGGCGAGATTGGCGGAATTGCCGGTACCGCAGGGCGAGCGGTCGGCCCGGCCCGGCCACATGGTGGTGCAGGTGCGCACCGTGCCGTCGGCTTCGGTATCGCGGAACATCACATAGGCGACGCCCGAAATTGCCGGGATTTCGGGATGGACGACCTTGATGTCGCGGTTGATCAGCTCTTTCAGGATCATGCCGGCCTGGACGAGGCCGGCGGCATTGGCCTTCTCGATCGTGAGACCGATCTGGCCGACATCGACGAGGGCATAGAAGATACCGCCGTAGCAGAGATCGGCTTTGATCTTGCCCCAATGCGGCGTGTCGATCGTGACATCGAGCGCATGCACGAAGGACGGCACCATGGTGAGCCGGACCTTTTCGCAGCGGCCGTCGCGGCAGGTCGCGGTCGCCTTGACGAGGCCGGCTGCGGTTTCGAGCGTGACGATCGTTTCCGGCTCCTGCATCTCGACAATGCCGGCTTCGAGCAGCGCCGTCGTCACGCAGATCGAATTCGAGCCGGAGCTCGCATGCGCCTGGTCGGGCTGAAGGATGATGAAGGCAGCGTCCGCCTCCGGATGCCTTGCCGGCAGCAGCAGATTGACCGAGCCGATCGGTGCGCCGCGCGGCTCCAGGCAGAGGAAGCGTCGAAGCTCGTCGCCCTTCGGATCGGTGTTCAGCCAATGCAGCTGGGCGGCGATGGTATCGCCCGGGATCTTCGGTACGCCGCCGATCGCGACGCGGCCGATCTCGCCCTCGGCATGGACATCCAGCAGCTGGATCGTGCGTTTCCATCTCATGTCGAAACCTCCGGTTCTGAAGCAACGATTCTCATTCAGTATCGGTCGATGCGGAACGGGCGCATGTCGATCGGCGGCTCAGTGCCGCTCACCATATCGCCGATCAGCCGCGCTGTCGTCGGGGCATAGGTCAGGCCGAGATGGCCGTGGCCGGTCGCATAGTAGACGCCCGGCATTTTCGACGACGGCGAAATGATCGGGACCGTATCGGGCAGCGCCGGGCGGTGGCCCATCCAGTCCGTCGCCTCCTCGAGCTTCAGCCCGGGCAGCGCCCGCTGGGCGTGGCGCACCAGCACCCGCGGGCGGCGGAAGTCCGGCGCGGCATCGAGACCGGCGAGTTCGACATTGCCACCGACACGAATGCCGCCCGCCGTCGGCGTCACCATGAAGGCGCGCGCCGGCCAGATCATCGAATAGCGCATGGAGATGCCCGGCTTCATGATCTGGGTGTGATAGCCGCGCTCGGTTTCGAGCGGGATCGGCTCGCCGAGCTTTTCGGCCAGAAAACGGGTGTGGACACCGGCGGCGAGCACCACGGAATCGGCCTCGAGGCGGCCGCCATCTTCCAAGAGGACGACGACGGCGCCATCGCCCTTGCGCGCGATGTTCCTGACAGCGCCGGAGACAAAGGCCGCGCCTGCGGCCTTGGCCGCCTTGGCCAGCTTGACCACCAGCCGATAGGGATCGCGGATCGACTTGTTGTCGGGCAGCAGCACCGCCTTGGCGATGGCAGGCGAAAGGGCCGGCTCATAATATTGGATGGCGCCGTTGCTCAAGACTTCGAATTCGAGGCCATAGCGCTGCATCATGGCGAGGTGGCCGCGGTCGGCGGCAAATTCCGCTTCCGTCTCGTAGATCGCCAGACACCCCTCCTCCGTCATCAGTTCGGAGGCGCCGATCGCCTGGAGCATCTGCCTGAAATCGCCGAGCGCGCGCTCAGACAGGCTCATGCCGGCATCTTCGATTTCTCGCAGGCGCGACGGGCGGCCGGCGGCGAGGAAGCGCAGGAACCAGGGCAGCATTTTTGCTGCATAGGAGGGCCGCAGCCAGACCGGACCTTCGGGATCGAGCAGCCAGCCGGGCATTTTCTTCCAGGTCGAAGGACCGGACCCGGCGGCAAAATCGAGCGCGATGCTCGCCATATTGCCGAAGGAGGTGCCGCGTCCCGGCTCGCCCTTGTCGACCAGCGTCACCTGATGGCCACGCCGCTGCAAATCGAAAGCAATGGAGGCGCCGATCACCCCCGCGCCGACGACAACAACCCTCTTCTTCGTTTCTTCAGCCATGATGCCATCAACCCAACCGCACGGCAGACAAGAGCGCCGCTTCGCCAACCTGATATATCAGATCGGCGTTGATTGCCTACGGAATTTTCACTGGGTTTCAGGCAGGCCGGCGCCAACACTGTCGCCGACCGAACCGACGGTATTATCCACCGACTGGCCGAGACGCTTCAGCTGGGCGTCGTAATTGCGCCTTGTGCGCGGATCGAAGATGGCGATCGGCGTGCTGACGGCGACGCCGACGGCACTTCCGGCGGTCTGGGCAGCGCCCATCGCCACGGCGCCGACGGCCTCGCCGAGGCCGACATTGGAATCGGTGATCGTCTGGCCGGCGATCAGCCGGTCGCCGATCAGCTTCACCACTTCGGGGCTTTCGGCGAATTTGCCGTGGTTCAGCCGGTCGCCGCCCTTGAGCTTGGTGAGATCGAGCACGGTGATGCCGGCCGCTTCGAGCTTGCTGCGATAAGGCTCGGCCGAGGGGTCGATCTGGCCGAGGCGGTCGATATTGCCGGAGATGCGCCGCGACAGCGCCAAGGCGCGATCGTCCTGCGAGACGAAGATGGTGAAATGCGGCTTGTCCTTGCCGAGGCTTGCGAACTGGCGGCCGAAGACGTCGACATCGAGATCCGGCGAGGCGAGGATGACATTGTTGATCTTGCCGGCCACCTGGCCGTTGCGGATCGCCATCTGCCTGAGCGCTTCGACGGTGAGCCAGGTGCCCATCGAATGCGCCATGATGGTGATGTCGCTGACGGCGGGATTGGCGGCGGTGCGGGTCAGCAGCTCCTCCAGCGCGTCGCGGGAATAGTTGGTGCTTTCCTTGTCGTAATTGTAATCGAAGATGCTGGCGCGCGACGGCCAGGTGAAGACGACAGGGGCGACGTCGGCATGCGAATCATGGACGATCTGGGCGAAGCGGTAGACGGCATCCTCGTACCGATTGTTGAAACCGTGCACGAAGACCAGCACGCGGCGGCTTTTTGGCATATGGCCCTTCAGCCAGCGCTCGCCCGCCCGCTCGCCTTCGAGCGGATCGACGGAGACGGTGACGAAATCGCGCAACGGGTCGGCCGGCAAGCGCTTTGGCCATTGCACCTGGCCGACCTTGCGATTGGCATCCGGCGGAATGGAGACATCGACGGCATTGACGGTGAGCCCGGTGCCGCGTTCGCCGGAGAAAAGCACGGCGGGATTGTCGTCGGCAGCCCGCGTCGTCGCCACCAAGAGATCGACCTTCGAGGTGCCGGGCGGCACCGTGCCGGCCGCCTGCATGACGCCGACCGGCCTGCCGCCGCAGCCGGCGAGCACAAGCGTTGCAACCAGAAGACCTGTCAGGGCCGCATGCGGGGCGCGCCATTTGCCGATCATGACCAAACTCCAACCGGTGCGCGCATCGGACAGAGGGGCGCCCGTTCAAATAGTCCGACGACGCTCGCCGAGTCAAACCGCGTGAGGTGAAGAACCTGCTGGGAAAAAGAAAAGAGCCTGGCGCGGGAGGAGGTGCGCCAGGCTCTTGATCCTGACTGACAACTGGGAGGAGGAGTGTTGTCAGTCCGATGTAAGAGCGCTGGGAGGAGGAGTGCGCTGCTTACGGAGATATAGATAGCCCATCCATTTGATCGGGAATAGCGAAAATACCGCAATGCAGCAATGCATCCAGCGCAATGCTTGCCCTCAAAACACCAGACCGCCGCCTCATTTTGCGGCATCTTTGACCGGATGGTCAAATTCTGCTGAAAAATGAGGCCGCGCGGGTCGCCCCTCATCCGGCTGCCGCCACCGACCGGCGTCGAGCCACTGGTCTCGACCCTTCGGACCCCCGCTTGCGGGGAGAAGGGACACGGCGCGATCTTTCCGTCCCCCGCCAACGTCCCGCATGGCACGTCCCCTCGCCCCGTTTTACGGGGAGAGGGTTAGGGTGAAGGGCAAGCCAAGCGCACTCTCACTGGCTGCCGTCGCCCCCTTAAGCCGCCTTGAACAGCTTCCGGCCTTCGGCATCCAGCGCCGAGAACTCATCATCCGACAGCGCGATGTCGACGGCCGCGACGTTTTCTTCCAGGTGCTTGACCTTGGAGGTGCCGGGGATCGGCAGCATGACAGGGCTGCGCTTCAGCACCCAGGCGAGCGCGATCTGGCTCGGCGCGGCATTGTGCTTTTTGGCGATCGTGTCGAGCAGCGAGCCTGATTTGGCGAGGTCGCCGGCGGCCAGCGGATACCAGGGGATGAAGCCGATATTGTGCTTGGCGCAATAATCGAGCACGTCCTCGCTGGTGCGATCGACGAGATTATAGCGGTTCTGGACGGTGGCGACCTTGAAGTGCTTCGAGGCCGCCTCGATCTCGGCGACGGAGACTTCGCTCAAGCCGGCATGGCGGATGAGGCCGGCATCGAGCAGCGACTTGATCGCATCGAACTGCTCCCTGGCCGGCACTTTCGCATCGATGCGGTGCAGCTGCCAGAGATCGATCTGCTCGACCCCGAGATTGCGCAGGCTCTTATGCGCCTGCTGGATCAGATATTCCGGACGGCCGACCGGCAGCCAGATGTCGGGGCCGTGGCGGGTCAAGCCGCCCTTGGTGGCGACCACGGACTTGCCGCCATAAGGATGCAGCGCCTCCTTGATCAGCCATTCGGAAACGTCGGGGCCGTAGGAATCGGCCGTATCGATGAAATTGACGCCGAGCTCCGGCAGGCGCTTCAGTGTGCGGATGGATTCGGCGTGATCTTCAGGCTCGCCCCAGATGCCCTTGCCGGTGACGCGCATGGCGCCGAAACCGAGACGATTGACCTCGATCTCGCCGCCGATCCTGAAAGTGCCTGACTTGGCTGCGTTGTGACTGGCCATGATCTTTCCTCTCTTGGTCAATGGAATGGTTGAACGTCAGCTGGAAGGCCGAAAGCCGCCTGGATCCAGTCGCCGCAAACGCGCATGTCTGCCCGCCCTGGCGAGGCCGATGGTAACGAGCTGGCCGCAGCAGCAGCAGGCAAGCGGCCGCTGGGACGCTTGAGATATAGGACGGCGCCATGGAGATAACAGGGATGGCGCCGGAGCGGCGATAGGAATGCCGGCGGCGCTTGCGTTTCGCCTGCTGTTCAGCCGCCTGTTTCGCCGGAAAAGGCGGCGACGTCGATGTCGGGGTCGCTGTCCCGATATCGCAGGCGCTCGCGCGAGAGTTCGAGCGGCTTGCGGCGGGAAATGCGGTAGACGGAGGCAGGCGGCAGGTTACGGACCGTGCCGCCGATGCGCACGGCCTTCAGGCCGAGGCGGTCGAGGATCGGCCGCGGCACCGGGCAGCGCGGGCCATAGGTGAACTGATAGACCGCCCCGCCCGGCCGCATATAGGTGAAGACGCCGGCAAGGATCGAGGCGATTTTGCGCGGCGACATGGACAGAAGCGGCAGGCCGCTGATGACGGCGCCGACCGGTTCGTCCTCGAAAATATCGGCCTGGGCAAGGTGGGCGGCATCCATCTGCAATACACGCGCCGCCGGGAACCGCGCCTGCAGCGCGTCAATAAATTCAGGCCCATATTCGATCAGGGTGAGATCGGCCTCGCTGACGCCGCGGGCGAGCAGCGCCCGGGTGAACACGCCGGTGCCCGGGCCGAGCTCGATGATCGGCCCATCCAGCGCGGCAATTTCGCTGGTCATGATTCTGGCCAGGGAATCACCCGACGGCGCGATCGCCGCCACCCGAAGCGGGTTGCTGATCCAGGAGCGGAAAAAATGCAGGAAATCGGAGCATGCAGCCTTTGCGGTCATGACTGTTCCACCTGTCTGAAATTCAATTGAGTATCAATGCGACCATCGCGGCCAGCATGGCAATTCCAAGGCAGGGACGTCAATCGCCTGTGTATGTCGGCGTTTGCGACGATTTTTCCATCGGCGTCCGGCCTGTTTCCGCATCCGTGGCTATCTCCGGCCAGCGTCCTCATAGAAAAGGGGCGGCCCGGAAGCCGCCCCTTTTCCCGATCGCAGGGCCTCAATAGTTGCAGCCGGAGCTGCTTGTCGGGTTGAAGCCGAGCTTGCAATCCATGTTCAGCGGCTTCTTCGGGTTCATCATGTAAGGTGAAGCCATGGTATCGGGGCGGCGCTCGCCGATCGAACCGGTGGTGCGCCTGTCGTGCTGCACCTGGGATTCTTGCTGGGCAACCGGCTGCTTGACCGCGCCCTGCTGCGCCGCACTCGACTGGAGGGGAGCCGCTTCGGCCGAGAACGAGGAAAGGCCGAGCATCGCGCCGATGACCGCAGCCGCCAGGCCGCTCTTGAACGTCGTGATCATGATCGTCTCCTTGGGAGGATTTCGGGGAATTTACGCCGACGAGTTAGGAAGCGGATCTGTCACATACTACGGCACTGCAACAGGGGTCACGACTCTGTGAGCGGGCGCCCTGATCGAGAGAGAGGCGGCTCGTCGCCGCCTCTTTCCTTTGCCGGCTCAATAGCCGTTATCGCAGGGCATGCTGCCGGAACCGATCGACCCCGAAAACGTAGGGTTGCACATTGTCGGAGCCGCCGGCCTGTTCACGGGCTGGCGGATGATCGAGCCGGTCGTGCCGGGTTCGACGCCGAAAGCGGCCAGCGGATACCAATAGCCATCGGAATGGCGGCGGGTGCCGGGACGTTCCGTGGCAAAGCCCCGATAGCCGTGCCAGGTGCCGGCATGTGCCTTATATTGCACCGTTTTCGCGTCTGAAAGGCTTGGCGAGACGATGGGCGGCCGAAGTGTCGGCACGGGCGCGGCCGCAGCCGGAGCGATCGCCGCGAGGGCGACAAGGGTGCCGAGGGCGGCGGTCAAAGGGGCAAGACTGAGTATCTTCATGATAAACCCTCCTTCGTGGATTTACCCTGCGAAAATGCCGTTGTGAAGGGTGGGGTTCCGCGATCACGCGCGGCTTCCGAAACTCGTGATTGCAGGCGATCCGGCGTGACCTTATCGCGAAAAAATGTGAAAAGCCGCAATCAGGCGAAGGGCGCCGAGGGGGCCGGCCAGGAATCATGAATTCTCTGTTCTCAATTCGCGTATAATGTGCGGTAGCCCTGGCCGGAGAGGCAGGCGACATATTGGCGATGGGCGGCGGCGCGAGCAATCGTTTCCGCTTCCAGCGCATCGGCCTGCGCATATCCGGTCAGCTGGGCGCGCAGCTCGTACTGGCGCTTCGCCTCGTCATACATGGCATTGCCGTCGGTCATGCACAGGCTGTGTGCAACGGCCGGCGGATTGACCGGCACGCCGACGGCCAACAGCACCGGCTCGTTGGCATGGTCGATGCAGCCGGCAAGAGCCGCCATCAAGGCCACGGCGCCGACAGCCCGAAAAATTCCCATCGCCATGCATTCCTCCGGCCGAAAGCGCGTCAAACATCGTCACGCTCGCGGATACACCCGCAAGGTTGCGCGAAACTAGGCATGCCCGCAGCAGGCACCTGCGCTGCTGGCTTCTGATCCGATCTTGCGGGTTCATGAGGCACTCCCCACCAGAATCTATATAGCACTGCGGAATCCCGAAATTGGTTGCGGCACTGAAATCATTGACTCTTTCCTCGCCCCGAGCGCTCACGAGGCGCGGCGAATTTCGGGATCTCGAAGCGGGGGAATTTCGGGATCCCGAAGTGGCGTTTTTTTCTTCCTGCCGACCCGCCCGCGTTTGTCGGCGGCAAGCTTGCGGTCAATCTCCGACCACTTTCGGCACCTCTCCGCCGTGCAGCGCCGCCAATCGTTCGTGGGCGGTGCGCCTTCATGGTCACCGACAAAGGTCAGCGTGAAGAGGTTCGGATGCGCGACACCGCTGCCCGCCCGGCCGCGGCGAACCTTGGTGAGGCCCTTGTAGGCCAGTTCGTCGAGGGCATCGGCGACATATTCGCCGGTGACGCCGTAAGAGACGAACTGCGGATGGGTGACGACCAGCCGGCCATTTGCCAGGGCGGCTTGGGCGGTGTGCTCGATGATGATGCGGAAGAAGGCGCGGCTGGCATTCGCGCTCAGCGACGTGAACGCCGGCGATTCCGGCAGCTCGATCGTCAACCATTGCCAGCGAAGGCTGCCGTCATCGCCTCCGCTCGGCGGCGCAGTATGTTTGCGCACGAGCGACCGCGTTTTGCCGGCACTGGTGCGGCTGTTGTCACGAGGGTTGAATTCCGCCATCAGACCCTCACCTCGGCTGCCAACCCGTCCTTGCGAGAGAGGACAGAAGAACTCGTTTTCTCACGCCTGCGGAGGGAACGACCGGTCCAGGTGGCGACATTGCTACTCGTTACAATATTCTTCGACATTCGACATTCCATGGTTGCAGCGGGGCGCAATCTAGCGTAAGAACGTTTCATGAACTAGGAAAATAATCTTAGCTCGTTTGATGTCACCTGATCCGGTCAGACGGTGACAGGCAATTGCACACGGTTGGAGGCCAGGATGCGAAAGTTCGGCATGAAGGAGAAGGGCGCGATGGTCCATGGCCAGCGGCTGCTGGCACTGGTTTCGATCTTGCTGGGAAGCGCCGTCCAGGCTTTTGCCTGCGATCAGCCGGTCGTGATTTCCAACTGGTCGCTCTGTGCGACCGGCAATGTCAGCGCTGAGGGCGGCGCCGCTGATTGGAAAGTCGTTCCTGCATGGACTCGCCAGAAAGCCATAAGCGCGTATTTCGGAAACGAGCCGCGGCTCTTGGCAAACCACGGCCTTTGCAATGAAAAATTCCAGCGCGTGGTAACCTGCCTGCCTGGATGGGAAATGGGCGACCCGGATGAGTGCTCTTATCTGATCTGCAGCGGCTATTACTCAGCCGCGTACGGGAAGAAAGAAAAGGAGGACTTTGAGAGAGACTTCCCGGCCGAGCAATAGTTTTCCGCTTCGCTGCCGTGGGGCCATCACTGGAGCGGCCGTCGCGGCAAACTCAATTTCACGCGCCTGTACTCCTGAACACGAGGCACTGTGTGAATGGGTTGCCGCTTTCCACTGCGTCAGACCAATTCACCATAATTTCCCCCTCAAGCGTCATAACCTCTGACAAAGCTCTTCCCAGATCCCAGACAAGGGGAGAGAATTGTTCGTTGGTCAGATTGTCGGCCTGAACGACGAGATAGGCGTTCGTCTTCATGCGCTTGCAGATCCGGCCGTATATTTCCTGCATTCGTTTCAGATAGACATCATAGCCGTCGTAATCGGGATCGCCGTTATAAAGCGGGTTCCATTTATGCCAATGAGGCATGTATGGCGGCGATGTGATGCAAAAATCCATTTCGGGAAGATCGAAGGCTGCCAGCTCTGCGCTATCACCGCAGATGAGATGATGCTTTGCCGTGATGCGTTCCCTGACCCATTCATATCGCTGCCGATCGGCTTCTGTCCCATAAGGGAGCCTGCCCCTCTGCTCGCAGACGAAGAACGTCGTTCCCAAGCCGACAAAGGGATCGAAGACGGCGTCTCCTGGTTTTGTAAACCGATCGAGCAATGCCGACACCAAAGCGCCGGGAAACCTGATTTCATCGCCGTCCTGAAAGTCCGGCAAGGGAAATTGATGTCGGTTGGACACCGTCAATAGTTCTGAGATCGTCACGACAACTCCCTCCATCCACATCTGTCACCGGGACACTGCTCCTCCGCCGGGACCGGAAGAACTCCATCGTCCAGCCGCGACCAGGCGCAGAGCACGTCAGATGACGTTACCGTTCGTAGCCATGCAGAATTTCAGATGATGAAAAGGAATGGCGCACCCGAAGAGATTCGAACTCCTGACCCCCAGATTCGTAGTCTGGTGCTCTATCCAGCTGAGCTACGGGTGCGTGGCAGAAGCGGCGGTACCGCTTGCGTGGGCGATCCTCTAAAGGGTCCTTTCGGACAATGCAAGAGCATTTCTGAAAAAATCGCGTCTTTGCCGGTTTGCAGTCACGGCCGGTGAAAATCCGTCAGTTCTCGCTGTGCGTCCGGTTGCGGTAATCGTCCAGCGAGACCGGGCGATCGGGGATTTCGATGCGGAACTGGGTGCCGACCGTCGGTTTTTCCACAAGCGCGATGGTGCCGCCATGGGCAAGCACCAGTTCGCGGGCAATGGTGAGACCGAGGCCGGTGCCGCCGGAGCGGGCCGAACCGCGGAAAGCGGCAAACAGGTTCTGCCGCGCCTTCAGCGGCATGCCGGGGCCGGTATCGTCCACCGTGATGCTGACGACGCTGCCGACGCGCTGGGCGGAGACAGTGATGCGCCTGACAGCGCCCGGGCCGCCCTCGCCCGGCGCGGTCAGCGCCTGCAGCGCGTTGCGCGTCAAGTTATGAATGACCCGGAAGAGCTGTTCACCATCGGCATCGACCTCGAGATCGGCAGCGAACTGCTCGATGAACTCGATGCCGCTTTGCGGGTCGATCGCCAGCATGTCCCTGACGTCCTGGGTCAGCTCGAGCAGCCGGACATGGCGGCGGCGCGGGGCCGATTCGCTCGCCTTGCCGTAGGACAGCACTTCGGTGGTATAGCCGACCGCCCGGTCGATAGTGCGCAACAGCTTCGGCGCGAAGCTCTTGACCATCGGATCATCGACATCGACCAGCCGGTCCGACATCAGTTGCGCGGAAGCCAAGATATTGCGCATGTCGTGATTGATCTTGGACACGGCGAGGCCAAGGGCCGCCAGGTTCTTCTGCTGCTTCAGCGTCTTCTGCAGCTCCATCTGCATCGAGGTGAGGTTGCGGCCGGCGACCGCCAGCTCGTCGCGGCCGCCGTCACCGATATAGACATGGGCCGGATTTTCAGGATCGGAGGAGAATTGCTGCATGCTGCCGGTCAGCCGGCGAATCGGCCCGATGAGGAGGCGGTTGATCGCAAAGAAGATCAGCGTCGCCGTGAACAGCGAGATCAGCACCGACAGCAGCAGGACGTTGCGGGAATAGGCGAACATCGCCGTGCGCAGCGGCCGGTCCTTCATCACGACCTCGACGCCGACCTTGGTGTCGCCGACCGGGCCATAGACGCGGATCATCCTGCTGCCGCCAAAGATCAGCGTGTCGAGGGCGTCGCGGATCGCCGTCAGCGGCGGCACATCAGTCAGATCGTAGGATTCGTCGACGGAGGTCGGCATGTCTGTTGTCGCCAGCAGCCGCGAGGTGCCTTCCTTGCGCAGCACGATCGCCTTGGTGCCGGTCGCCTCCAGCGTCTCCTTCTGCAGCGCGCGCGGCAGCTCGATCGGCTGCAGCCCATCGATGACGATGGCGGCGGCGGCGGCGGTGTTCAGCCTCTCCTGCAGCCAGCGCAGCCGCATGCTGGCGACCGAGGGAAAGAAGATCAGAATTTCGGCGAGCATGATAAAGACGACGGTGAGCCAGAGCAGCTTGCCGGATAATCCGCCGAACATGCCGGCAGACGGGCACCGCCCCTTGGCGGCCTCGCCGGCCGCCGGGATTTCTGCCGAAGGATCGTTGCCCTGGTTTCGAACCGGCATCTGCGTCTCGCCCGATCGGCGGCACGCAGCCGCCCTCACCGTTGGTGCTCTATATTAGACCAACAGGCTCCGCTTTCAAATCTTTGCGATCAGCGTCACGTCGTCACAAAGAAAACGCCGCCCGCAGGCGGCGCTCGAAGGTGCGTGAAGGGTCGGAGATCAGAACTCTTCCCAGCTCTGTTCGGCCGCGGCCGTATTGCCGCCGCCGAAGGCGCGGGCGACCTTGGCGATCGCCCGGCGGGCGGGCGAGGCGACCGGCTGGCGGTGCGGCTCGTTGCGGACGAGCGCCACGGGTGCCGGCCCATCCGACAGCTTGAAGCGGGCGATGAGGTGCACCAGCCCGTTGGCTTCGGCCGAAAGCCTGTGGGTGGCGGCGGAGGTTTCCTCCACCATCGCGGCGTTCTGCTGGGTCACCTGATCCATCTGATTGACGGCGGTGTTGACCTCCTTGAGGCCGGTCGACTGCTCGACCGCGGCGGTGGCGATCGAATGGATATGATCGTTGATGGCAATGACGCGGGTGCCAATTTCCGACAGCGCCTCGCCGGTTGCCTGGACGAGCTTGACGCCGACCTGGACCTCGTCGCCCGACTTGGTGATCAGCGCCTTGATGTCCTTGGCGGCCGTTGCCGAGCGCTGGGCAAGTTCGCGCACTTCCTGGGCGACCACGGCAAAGCCCTTGCCGGCCTCACCGGCGCGGGCCGCTTCGACACCGGCATTCAGCGCCAGAAGATTGGTCTGGAAGGCGATTTCGTCGATGACATTGATGATCTGGCTGATCTCGCGCGAGGCCTGTTCGATGCGGCCCATCGCCTCGACGGCATTGCGCACGACGACGCCGGAGCGGCCGGCATTTTCCTTGGCTTCCGACACCATGACGGTGGCTTCATGCGCCCGCTCGGTGGAGTTCTGGACGACCGCGGTAATCTGATCGAGCGCGGCGGAGGTCTGCTCGAGGGCGGCGGCCTGCTGCTCGGTGCGCTTCGACAGGTCGTCGCTGGCATTGCGCAGCTCGGCGGTGTTGCCGTTCATCGCTTCCGTCGTCTCGCGCACTTCGCGCATCGTCGCCTGCAGCGTCACGAAGCTGTTGTTGACATTCTGCTGCAGCTCGGCGAAGGCGCCCTGGAAGTTGCCGTTCATCGTCTGGGTGAGGTCGCCTTCGGCAAGGCTTGCGATGACGCGGCGCGTCTCGCCGATGCCGGCATCGACGCTCGACAGCAGCGTGTTGATGTTGCCGGCGAACTGGTTGAGGTTCTCGTCCTGATAATCCTTGTCGATGCGGTGGCTGAAATCGCCGGCTGCAGCCGCGGCGACGACGACCGACATGCTCGACTGCAGATCATCGCTCTTGGCGCGCATCGCCGCTTCCTGGGCGTTCAGGCGCTTGACGGCAAGGCCGTTCTCCTTGAAGACCGCGACTGCGGCGGCCATCTCGCCGATTTCGTCCTTGCGGCCGGCAAACGGAACCTCGGCCTCGAAATTGCCGTCGGCGACCTCCTTGATCGCATGGGTGACGCGCTTGATCGGACGGCTGAGATGGCTGGTGCCGATATAAAAGCCCATGCCGATGCCGACCGCGATGCCGATGCCGGTGATGCCGAGGACGAGCATCAGCACCCAGGAACGGAAGCTCTCGATCTCATCATTGACGGCCTGAAGCGCTGCCTTGTCGGTGGCGACAACGGCATCGATCTCGGCCTGGAATGCCTTGCGGTTGGCGCGGTTGGCGTCATTGTTGCCCTGGGCGCTGGCGGCCTCGGGGCCGACCTCGGTGCCGAGGCGGGCCGTTTCCGTGCGGAAGGTGCGGAATTCGGCGGCGCGTGCGACGAGCTTGGCGAAATTGTCCTTTTCGGCCTCGGGCACGAGCGGCGCCCAGCCGGCGATCACCTTGTCGATTTCGTCGAGGCCGGCCGTCAGGCCCTTGGCGAAGTTCGGCGTATCCTTGATCGACTTGGCCGCGTAAATACCGCGCGATTCCATGACGACGGCGGTGACGAAACGGTTGAGGCGTTCACCGGCATAGGCGCGGGCGGCGGCATGCTCGTAAGCCGTGAGATTGCGGCTGTATTCAGCCATAGCGGACAATGCCGTTGCGCCGATCAGAAGCGCCACCGCGCCCATCACGCAAACCAGCAGATTAATTTTCCCACGGATCTTCAATGCAATGCCTCCTAGCTACGCCACTGCCTGGAAAGCAAATTCCAGCCGATGCGCTGACTATCGGCGAAATTGATTAAAGTTAGATTTCCAATATTTACGATTAAGAGAACAAAACATTGCCGACCCGGCCCTTCCCCGTGGCTTCAAGCCATTGAAATTTCAGGAGATTGAGCTAATCCAGTGCCGAAGTACAACTTCTCGGCGCGAGCCGTCTTTATTAACACCACAATGCGAAAACCGCAGCCGGCGGCGACCGCGCCAGTGAAATTCTCTGGCATAATTGACTTTGCCGGGCTTCATCCGTATAAGCCGCCGCACGTCCGGTCATTCAGGCCTTTCATGGCCCGCCCGTTCGAAAAACAACGCTCCTTGCATCATGCAAATTCAAGAAGGGCCGCACTCCGCGGTGTTTAAATAAATGAAGCGTACCTACCAACCATCCAAGCTTGTTCGCAAGCGTCGCCACGGCTTCCGTGCGCGCATGTCCACGAAGGGTGGCCGCAAGGTCATCGCTGCCCGCCGCGCGCAGGGCCGCAAGCGTCTTTCGGCTTAAGGCCGGGTTGCCCGGTAAGAGATGGCGGGCGAATTGACGACCAGTGAGAAGAAATATGCTGTCGGGCGGCTGAAGAGCCGCCCGCAGTTTCTTGCCGTGCGCGAGGGCGAAAAACGCCGCGGCGGTCTCTTCCTTCTAGAAGTCCTCGACCGGAAGGAACCCGACAGCCAGGCTCGCGTCGGTTTTACAGTCACCAAAAAACATGGCAACGCGGTCGAACGGAACCGCATGCGCCGCCGCCTGAAAGAGGCGGTGCGGCTTCATGCGGGATTTGCAATGCAGCCCGGACACGACTATGTGGTTGTCGCGCGCAGGGACGTGCTTGATGCGTCCTTCCAGGAATTGGCCGCGGAGCTGAAGCTTCGCGTGGAAACCAGGCCGAAACACCGGCGCTCCGGAGACGGGCGCCCCAGGAACGTATGATGGAAAACAACCGCAATTATTTCATTGCGATCGCTCTCTCGGTGCTGATCGTCCTCGGCTGGCAGTTTCTCTATATGAATCCGCGCATCGAGGCCCAGCGCAAGGCGCAGGAAGCCCAGAAGGCGCAGCAGCAGACCGAGCAGGTACAGCAGCCTGCCGCCGGCGGCGCGACGCCGGCCCCGACGAGCGGTACGGCACCTTCCGGTCAGGCCGTCGCAACAGCGACGCTCGAGCAGGCGCTCGCAAAGACCCCGCGCGTTGCCATCGACACTCCCGCCCTTTCCGGCTCGATCAACCTTGCCGGCGCCCGTCTCGACGACCTGAAGCTCAAGGGCTATCACGAGACCGTCGACGACTCGAGCCCGATCATCACCCTGTTCAGCCCGGCCGAGACCAAGGATGGCTACTTCACCGAGCTAGGCTATATCGGCAGCGATGCCACCGGCAGCGTTCCCGGCGCCTCGACGCTGTGGACGGCGCCGGAAGGCGCCGAGCTCACCGAGAAGACACCGGTGACGCTCAGCTATACCAACGACAAGGGCCTGACCTTTACCCGCACGATTTCCGTCGACGAACGCTACATGTTCACGATCGCCGACAAGGTCGCGAACACCGGCCAGGCGCCCGTCTCGCTCTCCTCCTACGGCCGCGTGACACGGTACAACAAGCCGACGACGCCATCGGCCTACGTCCTGCATGAAGGTTTCATCGGCGTCATCGGCGATGACGGCCTGATCGAAAGCAAGTATACCGCCGTCGAGAAGGAAGCCGTGATGCCGGCAAAATCCACCGGCGGCTGGCTCGGCATCACCGATAAATACTGGGCCGCGACCATCGTTCCGCCGCAGGCGTCTGCCTATGAGGCGCGTTTCTCGCATTTTGCCGACGGTCAGCCGCGTTATCAGGCCGACTACAAGGACGATGCCTTCACCGTTGCACCCGGCCAGTCGATCGAGCTGAAGAACCTGGTCTTCGCCGGTGCCAAGGAAGTGCCCGTCATCGACGGTTATGAGGCCAGCTATTCGATCCCGAGGTTCGACCGCCTGATCGACTGGGGCTGGTTCTATTTCATCACCAAGCCGATGTTCAAGCTGATGGATTTCTTCTTCCGCTTCTTCGGCAATTTCGGTGTCGCGATCCTGTGCACCACCATCGTCGTCAAGGCGCTGTTCTTCCCGCTCGCCAGCAAGCAATATGCGTCGATGGCGAACATGAAGCGCATGCAGCCGAAGATGGAAGAGCTGAAGGCGAAGTTCGGCGACGACCGCATGGGCCTGCAGCAGGCAACGATGCAGCTCTACAAGGAAGAGAAGATCAATCCGATCGCCGGCTGCTGGCCGGTGGCGCTGCAGATCCCGATCTTCTTCTCGCTCTACAAGGTGATCTACATCACCATCGAAATGCGCCACGCGCCTTTCTTCGGCTGGATCCAGGACCTTTCGGCGCCCGATCCAACGACGATCGTCAACCTGTTCGGCCTGCTGCCCTTCACGGCGCCGACATTCCTGCATCTCGGGGTCTGGCCGCTGATCATGGGCGTCACCATGTTCCTGCAGATGCGCATGAACCCGACTCCGCCCGATCCGACGCAGGCGATGATCTTCAACTGGATGCCGCTGGTGTTCATGTTCATGCTGGCAAGCTTCCCGGCCGGCCTCGTCATCTACTGGGCCTGGAACAACACGCTCTCGGTGATCCAGCAGTCGGTGATCATGAAGCGCCATGGCGTCAAGATCGAGCTCTTCGACAATCTCAAGGGCCTGTTCCGACGAAAAACGGCGCCATCGAAATGATGCTCTCAAGCCCCGCTCCGGCGGGGCTTTTCATTTCTAGAACAGGATGATTTTAGGCCCGTTCGGCCTAAAATCATCCTGTTCTCAATTAAAGAGTTAGAGCATGATGTCGCCCGAAAACCGCCTACACTTTTCGGCATCATGCTCTGGCCGGCCCGCGACGCGCGGCGCGGACCGCCTGAAAGCTTGACATCCGCCCGTAAAACCACGAAGCCGACAGAAGACCGAACCCTAGGATTGCCGAGCCCCGCATGCCCGAAACCGAAAAGCCGCTCTTCGGCCACCCCTGGATCTTCATCCGCGGCGTCCCGTCGCTCACTTTCCTGCCACCGGAGGGGCCGTCGGAAGTGGCCTTTGCCGGCCGCTCGAATGTCGGCAAATCGTCGTTGATCAATGCACTGGTCGGCCAGAAGGGCCTGGCGCGCACCTCGAACACGCCGGGGCGCACGCAGGAGCTCAATTATTTCGTTCCGGACGGCTATTCCGGCGAAGGCGGCGACCTGCCGCCGATGGCGATCGTCGACATGCCGGGTTACGGCTACGCGCAGGCGCCGAAGGAGCAGGTCGACAAATGGACCAAACTTGTCTTCGATTACCTGCGCGGCCGCGCGACGCTGAAGCGCGTCTACGTGCTGATCGACAGCCGCCACGGCATCAAGAAGAATGACGAGGACGTGCTCACCCTGCTCGACAAGGCCGCCGTCTCCTATCAGCTGGTGCTGACCAAGACCGACAAGATCAAGGCGCCGGCCGTGCCGAAGCTGCTGGCCGAGACGGCGGACAAGATCCGCAAGCGGCCGGCCGCCTATCCCGCCGTGCTCTCCACCTCGTCCGAAAAGGGCGACGGGCTCGATGATCTGCGCCAGGCGATCGCGCAAACCGTCGGCATCGCAAACTGGAAATAAAGGGGGCGCCCCGAAGCGCGCCCCGCCTCTGCCGATACTGAAGCGCGTCGCATCAAACTTGATTGATGCGACGCGCTTTAACTCTTGTTTTGATGCATGTCGTTCTCCCGGAACCGCGGCACACTTCCGGGCGACAGGCATTAGTGATCTTACATTTTCGGCAGCAGCACCTTGTCGACGACGTGGATGACGCCGTTCGACTGTTTGACGTCGGCGATCGTCACATGTGCGACATCGCCGTTTTCGTCGGTCAGGGTGATCTTGCCCATGTCTTGCCGGGCTCTGATGACGCAGCCGCCGACGGTCTTGATGTCGTGTTCGCCGCCGTCAGCCTTGATCATCTTGGCGACGGTCTTGGCCATCGCGTCGGCAGCCACGACATGGCAGGTCAGAACCTTGGTCAGCGTCGCCTTGTTTTCCGGCTTCAGCAGCGTCTCGACGGTGCCTTTCGGCAGCGCCGCGAAAGCTTCGTTGGTCGGCGCAAAGACGGTGAAGGGGCCTTTGCCCTCGAGTGTACCGACCAGGCCGGCGGCCTTGACGGCAGCAACCAGCGTCGTGTGATCCTTGGAATTCATGGCATTTTCGATGATGTTCTTGCTGTCGAACATCGCGGCGCCGCCAACGATCGGGTTCTTGGCGGCGGCAAAGGCGGCAGCGGACAGGACGGTGGCGAGCGCGAAACCGCGCAACAGGGACTTGATCATGATTTTCTCCTCACCGGACACCATCCGCGGGGCCTTATGCCTGAGCGTCGTCCGGATATGTCGAACTACGGAGGTTCGCGCCGAAGAGTTTCAGACAGGAGAAAATGATTTTACGGCCGGCGACTGAGAATGCCGGCGCCTGCTTATGGCCGGCGCACGGTGCCGCTTGCAACGATCTGGCCGGTTGCCTGTCCGGTCGGCGAGCCGCCGAACGGTTCGAGGCTGACGGCAAGGGTTGCGCCATCCGTGACATGGCTGCGCAGTTCGGCGGGAATGACGAGCTCGCCGCTTTCGCCGGGCTGGAAGACGCCGAGCGACTTCGGTAGGCCGCTGCCCGGCACGAGCCAAAGCTCCAGCGATTTCTCCTCCGGCTTGCCGGCAGCGACCGGCACGATCTTCAGCCGGCCGCTTTGCAGCTCGTAGGAGGCGCGGAGATTGATCGCGTTGTTTTCACCCGAAAGCTCGGCCACCAAAGGTGTCGGTCCCTCGGGCTGCGGCACCACGCCGGAGGCGAAGATGACGGCGCTGACGGCGACGACGATGCAGGCGAAGGCCAGCGAGCGCCAGAAGACCGCCGAATTCCACAGTCCCTGCGAGAAGGAGGCGGGCTTGCCGGCGTCACCGAACAGCCGGGACTCGATCTGCTTGAAGGTTTCCCGGTTCGGCGCAACACCGTCATATTCGTCGTTGAAGGCGGAGAGATTGGCTTCCCAGCGGCTGACGATCGCCGCAAATGGGCGATCGTGGCGCATGCGCTCTTCCACCACCCGGCGATCCTGCAGCGACAGCACGCCCAAAACATATTCGCCGGCGAGAACCTCGTCTCGGGAGCGGTCTCCCTTGCTTTTATCGGGCGATGTCATCGTTCCATGCACTCTCTCAGTTTCAAGAGGCTGCGCCTGAGCCAGGTCCGCATCGTGTTCAGCGGAACGCCAAACTGATCGGCCAGTTCCTGATAGCTCAGCCCTTCGACATAAGCCCGTTTCACGGCGACCGCACGATCAGCTTCCAACTCTTCCATGCAGGTGTCAATCCGCCTTCCTTCATCCTTCGTCACTGTCTGCCTTTCCGGGTCTGGCGCGGCATCGGCAAGATCGTAAGCGCTGTCGAGTTCGTCGGCGACGGGCTTGCGCGCGCGCAGCAGATCGATCGACCGGTTGCGGGCAATTGCCGAAAGCCATGCCGAGGATGAGCCCGAGGCCGCCTGGAAGCTGCGGGCGCGTTGCCAGATGCTGATATAGACCTCCTGCAGCGCTTCCTCGGCCTCCCCCCGGTCCTTCAAGATACGCAGGCAGATGGCTAAAAGTTTCGGTGCGGTCTGGTTGTAGAGGGCAACGAATGCCGTGCGGTCGCCGAGCGCGACCCGGCCGATCAGTTCCTTGATCTCATCGCCTTGCATGCCGTTCCTCATATCGTGTTGCGCCGGACGGCCGGGCCGAATTGCCCGGTCTTTGCGCCACATACGAAAAACTATTGCGTTCTGGATTATTCCCTCTGTCAGAAACTTGCGATAAAAGGCCGCGATCAATTCCTGCGGGGTTCCCATGAACGAGTCCGAAAGCGAAATCCAGGCACGTCTTCTCGCCCAGGCGCTGCCCTTCATGCAGCGTTATGAGAACAAGACGATCGTGGTGAAATACGGCGGTCACGCCATGGGCAATCCCGAGCTCGGCAAGGCCTTTGCCAGCGACATCGCGCTTCTGAAGCAGTCGGGCGTCAACCCGATCGTCGTTCACGGCGGCGGCCCGCAGATCGGCGCCATGCTGAACAAGATGGGCATCGAATCGAAATTCGAGGGCGGGCTGCGTGTCACCGACCAAAAGACGGTCGAGATCGTCGAGATGGTGCTTGCCGGTTCGATCAACAAGGAGATCGTCGCGCTGATCAACCAGACCGGCGAATGGGCAATCGGCCTTTGCGGCAAGGACGGCAACATGGTCTTCGCCGAAAAGGCGCGCAAGACCATCAAGGATCCGGATTCCAACATCGAGCGCGTGCTCGACCTTGGTTTCGTCGGCGAGGTGGTCGAGGTCGACCGCACGCTGCTCGATCTGCTTGCCCGCTCGGAAATGATCCCGGTCATCGCCCCAGTCGCCCCCGGCCGCGACGGCGCGACCTATAATATCAACGCCGACACCTTCGCCGGCGCCATCGCCGGGGCGCTGAACGCCACCCGCCTGCTGTTCCTGACCGACGTGCCCGGCGTGCTCGACAAGAACAGCCAACTCATCAAGGAGCTTTCCGTCGCCGAAGCGCATGCGCTGATCGCCGACGGCACGATCTCCGGCGGCATGATCCCGAAGGTCGAGACCTGCATCGACGCGATCAAGGCCGGCGTCCAGGGCGTCGTCATCCTGAACGGCAAGACCGCCCATTCCGTCCTGCTCGAGATCTTCACCGAACACGGCATCGGCACGCTGATCGTTCCCTGATCGAATATATCGCCGGCATTCAAGAGAGCCTCACCCTGAGGTGCCCCGGATGGGCCTCGAAGGGCGGGGCGGGTGCGCTGGCGGTCGATGCGTGCAAGGAGCGATGCTGCGGCGTGTCCTTCGAGGCTTCGCCCTGCGGGCTACGCACCTCAGGATGAGGGATGTCGGAGGATGCCGCGCCGAGGCAGAGGCTGGAGAGAGACGGCAGCCTATGGATGAGGTGCGTCGAGGCGCCGCGGATCATTATCCTCCTGCAAACCCACCAAGCCGCAATATCCACGCGACAGGTCGCAAATCGCACGATCTAGACTTGGCAAGATTTCGAATCGTGCTTTAGGTTGCGCCCCGAGAACTTAACGGGTCGAGCAAACAGATGCGCCTTACAGACTGCTATAATTTTCACGATTTCCGGCGCATGGCCAAACGACGGCTTCCCGGGCCGATCTTCGATTATATCGATGGTGCCGCCGATGACGAGGTGACCTATCGGCGCAATACCGCGGCCTTCGAGGCTTGCGATCTGGTGCCCAATGTTTTGCGCGGGGTGGCCGAGGTCGACATGTCGGTGACGGTCATGGGGCAGAAGCTGGCCATGCCGGTCTATTGCTCGCCGACGGCGCTGCAGCGGCTGTTTCACCATCAGGGGGAGCGGGCGGTCGCGGCGGCGGCAGCCAAACACGGCACGATGTTCGGCGTCTCGTCGCTCGGCACGATCAGCCTGGAGGAAGCCCGCCAAATCAGCGCCGGGCCGCAGGTCTATCAGTTCTATTTCCACAAGGATCGCGGCCTCAACCACGAGATGATGGCGCGGGCGAAAAATGCCGGCGTGCAGGCGATGATGCTGACGGTCGACAGCATCACCGGCGGCAACCGCGAGCGCGACAAGCGCACCGGTTTTGCCATTCCCTTCAAGCTCAATCTCGCCGGCATGACCCAGTTTGCGATCAAACCCTCCTGGGCGATCGACTGGCTGACGCATGAGCGCTTCCGGCTGCCGCAGCTCGAAAACCACGTCAAGATGGATGGCGGGGCGCTATCGATCAGCCGCTACTTCACCGAAATGCTCGATCCCTCGATGTCGTGGGACGACGTGGCGGAGATGGTGCGCGCCTGGGGCGGGCATTTCTGCCTGAAGGGCATCATGTCGGTCGAAGACGCCAAACGCGCCGTCGAAATCGGCTGCACCGGCATCGTGCTGTCCAATCATGGCGGGCGCCAGCTCGATGGCTCGCGCAGCGCCTTCGATCAGCTTGCAGAGATCGTCGATGCCGTCGGCGACCGGATCGACGTGATGATGGATGGCGGCGTACAGCGGGGCACGCATGTTCTGAAAGCCTTGTCGCTGGGGGCGAAGGCCGTCGGGCTCGGCCGCTACTATCTCTTCCCGCTTGCCGCCGCCGGACGGCCCGGCGTCGAAAGGGCGCTGGAGACGATGCGCACCGAGATCGAACGCGGCATGAAGCTGATGGGCTGCACCTCCGTCGACCAGCTGACGCGGCGCAATCTGCGCTTCCGTTCGTGAGGTCATTTTCGGGCCGCAGCCTTTCATGCGGCTGCGGCCCGCAAACATCTCAGAGCTGGCTGTAAACCGCCGCCGCCTCCTGCTTCAATTTTTCCATCATCGAGCGGTAGGGCCCCGGCCCGTAGCTGATGCGGCCGACACCGAGCCGTGCCAGGGTTTTCACATCGGGCGCACCTGCCCGCATCATGACATTGACCGGCAGCGACGATGCCGCGCAGATCTTTTCGATCAAACCGGGGTCGATCAGGCCGGGCACGAAGAAGCCGTTGCCGCCGGCGGCGGCATAGGCCCTGCCCCGCGCAATCGCCTCGTCCACCAGACCGGCATGTTTGGCAAGATCGCTCTCGGCCAGGAAGAGATCGGTGCGGGCGTTGATGAAGAAGGGGATGTCCTTGCCGTCGGCCATGGCGCGAATGGCGCGGATGCGGGCCGCCTGGCTCTCGACGGGATAGAGCCCCTCGCCGGCAACGACCCGATCTTCGAAATTGATGCCGACAGCGCCGACCTCGACCAGCCTGGCGACGTTGGCCGCCGCACCTTCGGGCTCCGCCGAATAGGCGCCTTCGAAATCGACCGAAAGCGGCAGGTCGACGAAATCGGTGATGGATTTCGCCGTCTCGACCAGCACCGACATCGGCAGCTTCTCGCCGTCGGCATAACCGTGGGCCGCGGCGACCGACCAGCTTCCCGTCGCCAGCGCCTTGGCGCCGGCTTCTGCCACCGCCTTCGCGGTGCCGGCATCCCAGATATTGTAAAGGACGATCGGATTGCCCTTCTGGTGAAGCGCGTGGAATGCCCTGACCTTTTCAGTCTGGTTCATGCTGTCTCCTCCATCGTTGTTTGCGTGCTGATTCTCTCTTCATGCCGCAGCAGCCATTGCTTGCGCCAGAGGCCGCCGCCGTAGCCGGTCAGCGACCCGTCCGCGCCGAGGACACGATGGCAGGGCACGATGATGGCCAGCTGGTTGGCGCCATTGGCGCGGCCGACGGCACGCACCACCTCCGGCCTCTTCATCTCCCTGGCGAGATCGCCATAGGCGCGCGTCTCACCGACGGGGATCTCCATCAGCTTTGCCCAGACATGTTTTTCGAAGGGCGTGCCGCCGAGCGCCAACGGCGTCCTGAAGACGCTGAGCCGGCCCTCGAAATAATCCCGGATCTCCGCCTCGATCTGATCGATGACCGGGGTGCGGCCGATCGCGACCGAGGAGCGGACCCGTCTCTGCAGCGCTTCGAGCTCGGCCGGCAGCGCCTTGCGATCGTGAAATTCGAGAAGATGCAGATGCGTCTTGTCGGCAACCGCGATCATCGGCCCGAGCGGGGTGTCGAACCAATCGGCAAAGAGCAGTTCGCGGTTCTGCGACAGACCCGGCGCCTTGCCGACGAGCCGCTGGAATGCCGTGCGAAAGCCGCTTGGCGATTCGTATCCGGCGTCGATCTGCGCATCGATGACACGCGCCCCGGCGGCGAGCTGCCTGGCCGCCTCGCCAAGCCTGATGTAACGGACGATATCGTGGAAGGTCATGCCGAGCGCCCGCTTGAAGGCGCGGCGCACCGTCGAGGGATCGTGGCCGCGGCGAACGAGTTCGTCTTCGCTCCAGCGGATCTCCGGCTCCTCCTCGAGCCGGGCGAGCAAGGCGTCGACGATCGGCTCCCGGCCCGGCTGCTCCAGCGGCCTGCAGCGCCGGCAGGGGCGAAAGCCGGAATGCATGCAGGCGGCGATCGTCTCGAAGAACAGGGTGTTTTCCCGCTTCGGCTTGCGCGCCGGGCAGGTCAGCCGGCAGAAGACGCCCGTCGTCTTGACGCAGACATAGGCCTGACCCTCATAATCGGCGCTGCGCGCGATCAGGGCGTCATAGAGCGTGTCATCATCGGGGCGTTCGAACAGCATGTCCGCTTTCTAGCATCCCGTGCCGGCCGCGTCCGCCGAAAATCGGGCGTCTATTTTATTCCGCCGCATCGAGGCTTTTTATATGCCGCTGCGGGCGCAGCATCGACTCCTCCTCGGCATCCTGTGGCGCGCCCCAGAAATTCTCGAGCGTCGGGCCGTCCTTCAGATGGCGGCGGCGAAAAAGAAATTCGAGGATCTCATGAAACCAGACGCGGCGGCCCATCTCAGTGTACCAGCGCATCGAATGGCGCTGCTCGCGGTCGCGATGGAAGAGGATGCGCATCAGCGCCTTCGGCCGCGCCTGGACCGCCACCTCGATGAGCTTGACGCAGACGACCAGCACGAACGGGTGGAGGTACCGCATCTTCAAGACCTGATGCTTGTAATCCCATTTGCGGATATCGGTCTCGATCACCTGACGGTCGCGGGCGATACGGAAGAAGGGTGTCCAGCGATGCGGGGTGACGTAAAGCGCCTGGATCTGATCGGGATCGTAGGAGAGCAATTGCCGGAAGCCGCGCCAGAGATCGCTGAGCTTCTCCTCTTCGAAACCGACGACCCAGGTCGCCATCGAGAGGATATCGTGTTGACGCAGAAGCCGGATTGCCTCCCTGTCGGTTGTTTTGGCTCCGCCCTTCTTGATCAGCGCCAGGGTTGCCTCATCGGTGTTTTCCATGCCGAGCAGCCAGCGCACGACACCGGCCTTGCGATAAAGGTGCAGGATATCGGCGTCGCGGACGATATCGTCCGCGCGCGTCGAGCCGACGATCTGCACCGGTACATTCTCGGCGATCATCGCTTCGAGGAATGCCAGCCAGGCCCTGCGCGACGAGGTCGGGTTCTCGTCGGCAAGATTGATGAGCTCGACACCCTGTTGGCGATGGAGCCTGGCGATCTCGCGGGCAAACAGCTCCGGCGAGCGGTGACGCCAGCGGGTCCAGAAGCCGCGCTGGCCGCAATAATTGCAAAGATGCGGACAGCCGCGGGAGAACTGCATCACGACCGCCCGCTTGCCACCCCAATAGCTGTAGCGGGCATGGTCGATCAGTTCCCAGCCGATGCGATAGCCATCGAGATCGGCGATCGCCTGCGCCGGCCGGGTTGCGTGGATTTCGCCGTGGCCATCGCGATAGGCAATGCCGGCAACGGCATCAAGCGGGCGATTGGCGGCGAGCGCCTCGGCGAGGCGCCGCATCGTTTCCTCGCCCTCGCCGCGCACGAGGATATCGAATGCCTCGGTCTCGGCCAGCACCTCCCGCCAGTGGTAGGTGGGGAAGACACCGCCATAGACGATGCGGATCGCAGGATCGCTGCGCTTGATCGCCTCTGCGATCGCGCGGGCAGTCGGATGGGCCGACGTCGAGCCGGAATGGCCGATCAGCACCAGATCCGGTCCGTTCGCCGTGATCCGGTTGACGATGTCCACAATCGTCATCGGTCCGAACTCTGCATCGATGAGGCTGACATCGTGACCGCCATCGATCAGCGGGCCTGCGACCGAGAGAAGGCCGAGCGGTGGAAGGTGATCATCGGGAATACGGCTGCCGATTGCGGTATGCGGCGGATTGATCAGAACGATCTTCATGCGACTTCGCCCTTGCGGGTCCCCCTGTCTGACGCAGGCAGAAAGTCACCAGCGATCCATGGCGATATTCCGCCAGAATCTCTTTAAAGTTGTGAAAATCTGGCGGCATTTTTAAGAAGCCGGCGGGAAACCGGACACTTGAGCAAAAGCCTTTGGTTTCCCACGGCAGCCATGCCATAAGACCGCATGACAAAGATCGACCGCACCCCCGAAAAAGCCGATTTCGACCACGTTACCGACTGGGTTTTCGACCTCGACAACACGCTCTATCCGCATCATGTCAATCTCTTCGCGCAGATCGACCGGAACATGACGTCCTATGTCGCCGCGCTCTTACAGATGGAGCGGGAAGAGGCGCGCAAGCTGCAGAAGCAATATTATCTCGAGCACGGGACGACGCTGCAGGGTCTGATGATCCATCACGGCATCGATCCGAACGACTTTCTCGAAAAGGCGCATGCCATCGATTATTCGGCGCTGATGCCGCAGCCCGAACTCGGGCAGGCGATCAAGGCGCTGCCGGGGCGTA
Source organism: Rhizobium phaseoli (assembly GCF_003985125.1). Taxonomy (GTDB): domain Bacteria; phylum Pseudomonadota; class Alphaproteobacteria; order Rhizobiales; family Rhizobiaceae; genus Rhizobium; species Rhizobium phaseoli. The sequence goes on along the minus strand of NZ_ML133566.1, from coordinate 412,510 downwards.
AATTCATTTTCACCAACGGCAGCGTCAAACATGCGGAGATGACCGCAGGAGCGCTCGGCATTCTCGAGCATTTCGACGATATCTTCGACATTGTCGCCGCCGATTACGTGCCGAAACCGGCGCAGGCGACCTATGACAAGTTTGCGGCGCTGAAACGCGTCGACACCGGCAAGGCGGCGATGTTCGAGGATCTGCCGCGCAATTTGACGGTGCCGAAAGCGCTCGGCATGCAGACCGTTCTGCTCGTGCCGCGCAATCTGGAAGAGACGGTCGTCGAGTGGTGGGAAAAGACCAGCGGCGAGGAGGATCACATCGATTTCGTCACCGACGATCTCGTTGCATTTCTCGGCAAGGTGACCAGATCCGGCGGCTAGAGAGCTTTTCCTGGTTAGATTGAAGCATTCTGTTGGCTCAAACGGAGTCGGATGGTCGACCGGCCAGCGCGCGTCGTAGCCCAGCTCTACGGCCAAGCCGGCCGGTCGATCGGCCGGCCCGTTTCAGCCAACCCTCCCGCAGATTTGCCAAGCAAATCTGCAAGACTTGGGAATCGCCGGCAGAATGCTTCAATCTAACCAGGAAAAGCTCTACCGGTGACCTTACCAAAGTTTCACCCAGCTTACCGATGTTTAACTGGGTCTTTTCAGCCCGCTGCCATAGCCTCTTTCGTCAAGGGACGCCTTACGAAAGGGAAACACGATGTACCGCAACAAGCTGATACTGGCAGCGCTCTCCTCCGTCCTCGTATTCGGCGCAGCCGCCGGGACAAGCTTTGCCGCACCTGGCAACGGGCCGCGTCCGCATCATGCCGGCATGGACGGTCCGGGCCGCGACGCCTTCCTCGAAATCACCTATGTCCGCATGCTCAAGGAGTTCGACGCGAACAAGGACGGAAAGGTCTCCAAGGAGGAAGCGACCAGCGGCCTCGACAAGGTCTTCGCCGCGATCGACACCAACAATGACGGCTCGCTGACGCCAGGGGAAATCCGCCAGTACCGGCAGACGCAGCTGCAGGCGATGAAAGATCAGCACAAGCAGGAGGCGGGCGGCGAAAAGGACGCGAGCGCGGCGCCCGACATGCCGGATAACGAGGCCGGGCGGCCGCCCCGCGACGGGCATGACGGCCATCACTGGATGCGCCATGGCGGCAGCTTCATGCGCGCCTCGATGATGATGCGCCGGGTCGACACCGATGAGAACGGCCAGATCTCCAAACAGGAAGCGGTTGCCGCCTTTGACAAGCTGTTCACCCGCATGGACCGCAACAAGGACGGCGTCATCTCGATCGACGACATGCCGGACCGGCCGCTCCTGTAAGGCTCGCCGAACCATTGCCCTCTTTCCCCGCTCCGGCGGGGAAAGACCATAGTTACGACGCGTGGCCCTCTGCTTAGTGCTCGTAGAAATCCTGGACGATCTTCCAGGCGGCGTCGGCGGTGTCGACAAAGCTGATCAGCTTGACGTCATCGGGCGCGATCGTGCCGAATTCGGCCAAGGCCTCGAAATCGATGATGCGGCGCCAGAAGGCCTCGCCGAACAGGATCAGCGGCAGCCGCTCCATGCGGCCGGTCTGGATCAGCGTCAGGCATTCGAAGAATTCGTCGAGTGTTCCGAAACCACCGGGAAAGACCGCGATCGCCTTGGCACGCACCATGAAATGCATCTTGCGAATGGCGAAATAGTGGAAGTTGAAGCTGAGCTCCGGCGTTACATAGGCGTTCGGCGCCTGCTCATGCGGCAGCACGATGTTGAGGCCGATCGAGGGGGCGCCCTCATCGGCCGCGCCGCGATTGCCCGCTTCCATGACGCCGGGACCACCGCCGGTGACAATGACATATTCCTGGAAATCGAAGCTCGCCGAATATTTCGAGCAGAGCCGGGCGAATTTGCGCGCCTCGTCATAATAGACGGACGCCGCTTCCAGATTGGCGCGCTGGATGTCGTTGCGCGCCGCCCAGGCGCTCTGGCCGGGGGCGGGAATGCGGGCGCCGCCGAACATGACGACGGTCGAGCGGATGCCGCGTTCCGTCAGCATCATCTCGGTCTTCAAGAGTTCCAGCTGCAGGCGGATCGGCCGCAGCTCCTCGCGGCAAAGAAAATCCTCGTCGACATAGGCAAGGCGATAGGCCGGCGACATCGTCTGCGGCGTCTTCGGCACGGCCTGCGCCCGCTGCCTGTCGGTCGAACTGCTTTTCAGCGGGTCCCATACGCCATCCTTGCGCCTCGAACCGCCGTTTCGTCCCTTCGCCATGTCGAAATGCCTTTCAGTACTGCCGGCCTTAGTGCCGGATATGTCGCGATAACGCCTTGAAACCAGATCGATCCTGCCCGAAAAATAATTCCATTCCACGGGCGCATGCTGTAGAGCAGGACGCAATCCCGCCAACCGCAATTCCGGAGACTGCGCCGTCTCCACGATAAAGATCGAAGTTTAAGGAATTCCCATGAGCGCCACCGACCTCGCATCCCTCGAAAAGACCATCGAAGCCGCCTTCGACAATCGTGATAATGTGAACATGTCGACGAAAGGCGAGGTTCGCGATGCGGTCGAAGCAGCGCTCAGCCTGCTCGATGAAGGCAAGGCACGTGTCGCCGAACGCGGTGCCGACGGCGTCTGGACGGTCAATCAGTGGCTGAAGAAGGCCGTGCTTCTCTCCTTCCGCCTCAATGACATGGAGGTGGTCAAGGGCGGCTCGGGCAATTCCACCTGGTGGGACAAGGTTCCCTCGAAGTTCGAGAACTGGGGCGAGAACCAGTTCCGCGCCGCCGGCTTCCGCGCCGTTCCCAACTGCGTCGTGCGCCGCTCGGCCTATATCGCGCCGAACGCCATCCTGATGCCATCCTTCGTCAATCTCGGCGCCTATGTCGGCGAAGGCACGATGGTTGATACCTGGGCGACGGTCGGTTCCTGCGCCCAGATCGGCAAACATGTGCATCTGTCCGGCGGCGTCGGCATCGGCGGCGTGCTGGAGCCGATGCAGGCCGGCCCGACGATCATCGAGGACAACTGCTTCATCGGCGCCCGTTCGGAAGTGGTCGAAGGCTGCATCATCCGTGAGGGCTCGGTGCTCGGCATGGGTGTTTACATAGGCAAGTCGACCAAGATCGTAGACCGCGCCACCGGTGAGGTCATGTACGGCGAAGTGCCGCCCTATTCCGTCGTCGTCGCCGGTTCGATGGCCTCGGCCAATGCGACAATGGCAAACGGCCTGCCGGCACCCCATCTCTATTGCGCCGTCATCGTCAAGCGCGTCGACGAACAGACCCGTTCCAAGACCGGCATCAACGAGCTGCTCAGAGATTGATGACACCGGCACATTGATCCGGTAAACAGACGGCGTCTTTTTACGCGAGGCGGCCCCGCCTTGCCATGTCTTTGCCATTCCCGCCGGATAGTTCGACCGCCATGACCGCAACCGACCCCGTCGCCAATCTCCAGACATTGATTCGCTGCCCGTCCGTGACGCCCGCCGAAGGCGGCGCGCTCACGGCGCTCGACGCCATGCTCACGCCGCTCGGCTTTACGGTCGACAAGGTGACGGCACGCGAAGAGGGCACAGCCGATATCGAGAACCTCTATGCCCGCCTCGGCCACGACGGCCCGCACCTGATGTTTGCCGGCCACACGGATGTCGTGCCGGTCGGCGACGAAGCCGCCTGGACACACCCGCCCTTTGCCGCCGAGATAGCAAAGGGCGAGCTCTTCGGCCGCGGCGCCGTCGACATGAAGGGCGGCATTGCCTGTTTCGTCGCCGCCGTCGCCCGCCATATCGAGAAGAACGGCCCGCCGGCGGGCTCGATTTCCTTGCTGATCACCGGCGACGAGGAAGGCCCGGCGATCAACGGCACCGTCAAGCTGCTGCAATGGGCCACGGAACGCGGCGAGCGCTGGGATGCCTGCCTGGTCGGTGAACCGACAAATCCCGACAGGCTCGGCGACATGATCAAGATCGGCCGGCGCGGCTCGCTGTCGGGCCGGATCACCGTGCACGGCGTGCAGGGTCACGCGGCCTATCCGCACCTTGCCGACAATCCTGTGCGCGGCATCGTCCAGCTGACGCAGGCGCTGATGGATCCGCCCTTCGACGGCGGCACCGACGATTTCCAGCCGTCGAACCTCGAGGTGACGACGGTCGACGTCGGCAATCCAGCCACCAACGTCATTCCGGCAAAGGCATCGGCAAGCTTCAACATTCGCTTCAACGACAGCTGGACCGTCGACACGCTGCGTGTGGAAATTCTGCGGCGGCTCGATGCGGCCGCCGGCAACGGCCGGCTGCGTCCGGGCCGGGAGCCCGTGAAATACGATATCGTCTGGGCCGACCGGCCGAGCCACGTCTTCCTGACGCGCAACAATGCTTTGATCGCCTCGCTGTCTTCGGCCGTCGAAACCGTGGCCGGCCGCTCGCCGGCGCTTTCGACCACCGGCGGCACGTCGGATGCGCGCTTCATCAAGGATTACTGCCCGGTCGTCGAGTTCGGCCTGGTCGGTCAGACGATGCACATGGTCGACGAGCGCGTCGCCGTTGCCGATCTGGAGACGCTGACGGCGATCTACGAGACCTTTATCGACCGCTGGTTCGCGCATGCCGGGTCTTAGGGAAGTCCAATATTATCTGGCCGGCCTCTGGCTGCTGATCCGGATGGATCCGCGCGGCTTCCGTTTCCTCGATCTGTCGGAGCGCGGCGTCAACCGCTCGTTCTGGGCGATGGTCTGGTGCCTGCCGCCGATGGGCATTTCCTGGCTCTGGTGGCGACAGGCCTTCCTGCGCTCGATGCCGCCGGAAGCCGATGTCACCCTTGCCTTCTTTATCAGGCTCGGCCTCGTCGAGATCGCCAACTGGATCGTGCCGCTGGTCTTTGCGGGACTGCTGCTGCTTGCCTTCCGCATGGGCGAACGCTTCGCCCCGGTCGTCGTCAGCGTCAACTGGCTCGGCGTGCCGCTCTCCTATATCAACGGCCTGCTGCTGGCGCTGGTGTTCTTCCTGCCGGGCGCCGTCGGCCTCGTCTCGTTGCTGCTGCTCGCCTTCATGCTGGCGCAGGTCTTCGTGCTGGCGCGCATCCTCAGGATGATCTGCCACGATCACGCGCTGATGGTCGGCGCGCTGACGCTGGTGCTGCTGGTGCCGTCGATGATCCTGTCGGAATATCTGCAGCACTTCCTCGGCATCTATCCCGCCTGAGCGACGTTATCGCAGGACATCCACCGTGGAGGTCATGAGAGATCGTCGTCGCTTTCGTCGGCGGGCCTGCGGCGATCGGTGATCACCTCGGGATAATCCACCTGCAGGAAATAGAGCCCGTCGGGCGGCGCCACCGGGCCGCAGGCCTTGCGGTCGCGCACTTCGAGTGCCGCCTCGACATCATCGGGCGTCCATTTGCCCTCGCCGGCGAGCTTCAGCGTGCCGGCGAAGGAACGGATCTGGTTGTGGAGGAAGCTCTGCGCCGTGGCACGGATCTCGATCAGCGCACCGCTGCGCGTCACATCGAGCCGGTCGAGCGTGCGCACCGGGCTGTTCGCCTGGCAATGGGCAGAGCGGAAGGTGGAGAAATCATGCCGGCCGACCAGCCGCTGGGCGGCGGCATGCATGACCTCGTGGTCGAGTGTCTTCGGCACCCACCAGGCCTTGCCGGCTTCGAGCGCCAGCGGCGCCCGGCGGCTGACGATCCGGTAGAGATAATGGCGGCGCAAAGCCGAGAAGCGGGCGTCGAAGAATTCGGGAACCGCCTCGACGTCGAGAATGGAGACGCGCTCGCCGGCCAGCCTCAGATGCGCATTCAGGGCGTTCTGCAGCTGGTAGGGCGACCATTCCTTCGAAAGGTCGGCGTGGATCACCTGTCCCATGGCGTGGACGCCGGAATCGGTGCGGCCGGCACCGCGAACCGAAACGGTCTCGCCGGTCAGCGACAGCACCGCGGCTTCGATCGCCCCCTGCACCGACGGACCGTTCTCCTGCCGCTGCCAGCCGACATAGGGGCCGCCGTCATATTCAACGGTCATGCGGTAGCGCGGCATCAGGAAAGCCTCGCGCCGGCCGCCAGCGGCGTGCCCCGGAGGAAATCGGATGCGGCAAGCGGCTTGCCGCCTGCCTTCTGCAGCCGTGTCAACCGCACGGCGCCGGAAGCACAGGCGACGACGAGATCGTCGGTCAGCAACTGTCCGGCAGCGCCCTGCCCCGCGGCTAGCTCCGAGCCCAGCACCTTCACCCGTTCCGGCTTCCCGCCGATCTCAAGCTCGAACCAGGCGCCCGGAAACGGTGCCAGGCCGCGGATATGGTTGTGCACATCCCGCGCCGGCCTGGCAAAGTCGATGCGCGTCTCGGCCTTGTCGATCTTGGCGGCATAAATTACGCCGTCTTGCCGCTGCGGTGTCAGCGGCAGGTCGTTCATTTCCAGCTTCACCATGGCTTCCGCCATCGCCTTGGCGCCGACCTGCATCAGCCGGTCGTGCAATTCGCCCGCCGTCATGTTCGGGCCGATCTCGACTTCGCGGCTGAGCGCGACGGCGCCGGTATCGAGACCCTTGTCCATCTTCATCACCATCATGCCGGTCTTTTCGTCGCCGGCCATGATCGCCCGCTGGATCGGCGCAGCACCCCGCCAGCGCGGCAGCAGCGAGGCGTGGCCGTTATAGCAGCCGTCGCGGGTGCCGTTCAAAATCGCCTCCGGCAGCAGCAGCCCGTAGGCGACGACGACGGCGACATCGGCCTTGAACGCGGCAAACCTCTCGCGCTCCCCCGCATCCTTGAAATTGACCGGCGTGAACACCGGCAGACCAAGCAGTTCGGCCGCCTGATGCACCGGCGATTTCTGCAAATCGAGCCCGCGCCGGCCGCCCGGCCGCGGCGGCTGGGTATAGACGGCGACGACCCTGTGGCCGGCATCGACGAGCAGGCGCAGGGTCGGAACAGAGAATTCCGGGGTTCCCATGAAAATGATGCTAAGAGACATTCTATCTCGCCAATTGAGGATCAGCCGTCTTCAAACGGGTTTAAGAGCTTGAGATCAAGCCCCTCGAAATCTCTGGTGTTGCGGGTAGCAAGTGTGGCGCCGTTTGCTAGGCAGATGGCGGCGATCATCGCATCCTTCGTTTCCATCGGCCGCCTCGCCTTTCTGAGCTGCGCCCCGAGGAGGCCGTAGCGATTGGCCGCACTCAGGGAAAAACCGAGGATGCGGCCGGCAAATTCCGACTCGATCCGGTTGAAGTCGGATATCAATGTTGCCTTTCGCCTGCCATCGTCAAGAAGTTCAAGCCCATAGCGCATTTCCGCGACGGCGATCGTCGTCAGGAAAAGTGACTCGACGTCGTGAGCGTCCAGCCAGTTCAATATCCGCTCGCTATGGGTCCTCCCCTGCAACTCGGAAATCACATTCGTATCGAGCACGATCATGGGTCGAAGCGCGGCGGTTCGCGGTCGGGTTCGTGGCGGGATGCGGCGATGGATTCCACCTCCTCATCGGTCAATCTTTCGTCGCTCATCAGCGAGCGCAGGCGCTGTCCGGCGGAAGCCCCCGAACGCCCGACCGCAATCTGCCGGCGGATGATTTCGATCGCCTCTTCCGAAAGGCTGCGGCCATTGCGCTGCGCGCTTTCCTGAAGCTGCCGCTTCATTGCGTCAGGAACATCGCGAATAAGCAGGTCACCCATTCGGCACCTCCATCATGATATCGGTGATATCATAGTGCCTCGCCGGCGCATTTTCAACGCTCGTCAGAGTGCCTTGGACTTCGCCGCCTTGGTGAATTTCTTGATCACCATCTCGCGCTTCAGCCGCGAGATGTGATCGATGAAGAGCACGCCGTTCAGGTGGTCGATCTCATGCTGCAGGCAGGTGGCGAGCAGGCCGTCGGCTTCCACCGTCTGTTCCTTGCCGATGCGGTCGAGATATTTGACCGAGACGACCGCCGGGCGCTCGACCTCGGCATAATAATCCGGAATTGACAGGCAGCCTTCCTCATAGACCGAGCGTTCGTCGGAGGATTTGACGATCTCCGGATTGATGAAGACCTGCGGCTGCTTTTCTTCGCCTTCGCGCGACACGTCGATGACAAGCATGCGGCGCGGTACGCCGATCTGGATGGCGGCAAGGCCGATGCCCGGCGCGTCATACATGGTTTCCAGCATGTCGTCGGCCAAACGCTGCAGGTCGGCGTCGACCCGCTCGATCGGCTTGGACAGCTGGCGGAGAAGGGGATCGGGAAGAATGATGAGTGGCTTGATGGTCATGGGCGTTCCCATAACCCATCTTTTCCCACTATGGAATTATCCGGCGGGCGGGGAAGACGCTTTTTTGCATCCCCGCCCGGAATTTTGCCATATTTGCCTCATGCCGCCCGGCGGGTGGCGGCGACGGAACGGCCCTCCGGCCGGGCGCGGAAGCGCCGCAGCAGCTCGATCAGCTTCTCCACCTCATCCTTGAGGCGGCGGGTTTCCGCCGAGGTGTGTTCGACCATGCCGGAATTCTGCTGGGTGATTTCGCCCATGCTGCGGATCGCCACGCTCACCTCGTTGACGCCGGTGGCCTGGTCGCGGGCGGCAGCGGCGATATCGGCGACGAAGCGGTTGATGATATCGATGCGGCTGATCATGTCGTTCAGCGCCTCGCCGGTGCTGGACACGATGCCCACACCCTCGTTGACCTGGGTCGAGCTCTGCGAGATCAGGTTCTTGATCTCCTTGGCGGCTTCGGCCGTGCGCTGGGCGAGCTGGCGGACTTCCTGGGCGACGACGGCAAAGCCCTTACCGGCATCGCCGGCACGCGCCGCTTCGACGCCGGCATTCAGCGCCAAGAGATTGGTCTGGAAGGCGATCTCGTCGATGACGCCGATGATCTTGGAAATTTCGGTCGAGGATTTTTCGATGCCGGCCATCGCCGAGACGGCGCTGGTGACGAGTTCGCCTGAATTCTTCGCCTTCTGCTGAGTCTCGCGCACGGCGTCGGACGCCTTTTCGGCGTTGGCGGCGGTCTGACCGACGCTGACGGAAAGCTGCTGCAGGGCCGCCGAGCTCTCCTCGACGCCGGCCGCCTGCTGTGCGGTGCGCAGCGCCAGGTCGTTGGTCGCGTTGGAAATGACGTCGGCGCCGCTCATGATCTGGCCCGATGTATCGCGCACGGATGCGAAGGATTGGCGAAGGGCGCTGACGGCGCGGTTGTAATGCTCGGCCATCTGCCTGAAATCACCCGGCAGATCGGAGGGCAGAGTGGCTTCGAGGTCGCCATTCGACAGTGCTTCCAGGCCGCGGCGCAGCTGCTCCAGCGCGATCGCCTGGTCGGATTGCGCCTTGGCGCGCTCCTCCTCCAGCGCACGGCGCTTGGCTTCCAGCGTCTCGAGATAGACCGAGATGGAATAGTCCATGTCGAGCATGGCTGATTTGATGACGGCGGACAGCTTCTCGGCCAGCTGCCTGCCCTGCTGGCGCGCGAAGACCGAAGGCCACTGCTTCTCCATGATACCCTTGACGAGCTCGGACATGACGAGGGCATAGCCGCCGATATACCAGCGCGGCTCCAGCCCGATGCGGGCATGGGTGCGGCCGACCGCCGTTACGCCATCGACATAGCTTTCGTCGAAGCTACCACCTGCAAGATTGGCCCAATGATCCTGCTGCCGCTTCTTGGCATGAGCGACCTGGCTCTTGTCCGTGAAAAAGCTCGAGACAGCGGGGGTCCTGGCAATCTTGGCGTAGAATTTATCGAGGGCGCCGCCGACCAGCTCTGATATGACAGGGCGCAGGTCCCGCATCGACTTGCGCGCCGCCTCATCCAGTTCGATGAAATCGAGACGCTGTTTCAGCGCACTGTCGGTCTGCTGGGATGTCATTGAGATCTCTATCTTTGGCGCAACGGCGCGGGAGGGAATTCTGCCCCACAGATTTTGGCGAATATGGTTGAGCAATCGTTAATCCGGCTGCGATTTTCTGCGTTGACCAGCAAGGCGCGGCGGGCATCGCAGGATATTGAGGATTGCCGACTTCGTTCACGTTTTGATCTACATATTGCCGCATCTTCTGTTATGGTTGCGCCATGACCGTCGCTTCCGAATCGCTTTCAGCTTCCGTCGCCTCGATCAGCCCGGCCATGCTGGCGCTGGCCGGCGGCGTTCTTGCAGCCCTCATCCTGCTGGTGATCGTGCTTTTCCTGCGTGCGGCCGGCCTTCGCCGCGAACAGGCGGAGGAGGCGGATCTGCGCGCCAGGGAAAGTGCGATGCGCATGGCCGAGCTTCTGAAGATCCAGGCGGAGATGCAGGGCCGCATCACGGCGATGGCCGAAGTCTTCGGCGCGCGGCAGAGCGAACTCAATCAGGCGATCAACCAACGCCTTGACGGCATGTCGCAGCGCATGAGCTCGACGATCACCGAACAGACCAAATCGACGCATGAAAACCTGCAGCGGCTGCAGGAGCGGCTGGCGGTGATCGACGCGGCGCAGAACAATATCCAGACACTCGCCAAGGACGTCGTCGGGCTGCAGGCGATACTTTCCAACAAGCAGACGCGCGGCGCCTTCGGCCAGTCGCGGATGGAAACGATCGTCGCCGACGGCCTGCCGATGGGCGCCTACGCCTTCCAGCAGACGCTGTCGAACAGCTCGCGGCCGGACTGCACGATCCGTATGCCGAACGGCGCGCCGCCGCTCGTCATCGACGCGAAATTCCCGCTCGAAGCCTGGAACGCCATCCGCGACGCCGGCAGCCCCGAGGCCGCCAAGCTCGCCGGCCAGCAGTTCCGCCGCGACATGGAGATCCATATCCGCGATATTGCCGAGAAATATCTGATCCAGGGTGAAACCCAGGATACCGCCTTTCTCTTCGTGCCGTCCGAATCGATCTTTGCCGAGCTCCACGAAAATTTCGAAGCGGTGGTGCAGAAGGCGCACCGGGCGCGCATCGTCATCGTCTCGCCGTCGCTGCTGATGCTGTCGATCCAGGTCATCCAGGCCGTGCTGAAGGACCAGCGCATGCGGGTGCAGGCGCATCTGATCCAGGGCGAGGTGGCGCTGCTGATGGACGATCTCGGCCGCCTCGACGAGCGGGTGCGCAAGCTGCAGGGCCATTTCGCCATGGCGCAGAAGGATATCGACATGGTCGTCACATCGGCCGACAAGCTCACCCGGCGCGGCGCCAAGATCGAAGCGCTGGAATTCGAGGCCGGCGGCGATGTGAGGCCGGCCCGTGACGAGGAGACCCCGGCCAAATCGGTGGAAAGCCGCACCGGTCTTCTCAAGCTTCGGGTGGTTGACGAGGAGTGACCGCTTCGGGCAGTGTCTGCCCCGCATTTCAGACAAGAGCGGGAGCATGACGTCGCCGGCATGTTCCAAAGGACGGGACATCCTCATGATCACAGTTTTCGGGTCCATCAACATGGATCTCATCGCCACGACGGACCGCCTGCCGAAGCCCGGCGAGACGGTGGCCGGCAATAGCTTCGCCACGGCCGCCGGCGGCAAGGGCGCCAACCAGGCGCTGGCAGCCCGCCGCGCCGGCCGCTATGTGCATATGGCCGGCGCCGTCGGCAAGGATGGTTTTGCCGCCGATGCGCTCGCCCTGCTCGATGATGCCGGAACCGACCTCTCCCTCGTCAAACATGTCGACGGTCCCACCGGCACGGCGCTGATCCTGGTCGGCGGCGATGGCGAGAACATGATCGCCGTGGTGCCCGGCGCCAACGGCCTGGTGACGGCTGCCGATGCCGAGACGGCGGTCGGCAAGATGAGTGAAGGCGACATTCTGATGCTGCAGCTCGAAGTGCCTGTTGACGCCGTCGAGCGCGCGCTTTCGGCTGCCCGCTCCAAGGGCGTCACCAGCATCCTCAACCTGGCGCCGCTTACTCCCGATGCGCCGCGTCTCGGGCGCCTGGCCGATATCGTCATTGCCAATGAGACCGAGTTCGAGCGGCTCGCCGGGCAGGATGGCATGGACGCCGAAGCGCGCGAGGCGGCCCTTCACCGCCTGCACCAGGAGACCGGCCAGACGCTGATCGTCACGCTCGGCGGCGATGGCGTCATCGCCATCCGCGACGGCGTCGTTTCCCGGGGGCAAGGCCTGAAAATCGAACCTGTCGATACTGTCGGTGCGGGCGATACCTTCTGCGGTTACTTCACCGCCAGCCTCGACGAAGGCCTCGATTTTGCCTCGGCGCTGCGTCGCGCGGCCGTCGCCGGCTCGCTCGCATGCCTCAAGGCGGGGGCGCAGCCTTCGATCCCGTCAAGCAAGGACGTCGCGGACAGAATATAGTTTCTGTCTCTTTGCGAAGCCGCCGAATGAACCCTTTAGTTTTGAGGGGATTTCTGCGGTTTTCCTTGTCTTGACCATTCGAGTTTCATTCAAATTTAAGGTATTTCCGGCGATCTTCCTCGTGGTCGCCGGCGCCCTTCGTTCTTGCAGCCGGCCGCCAATTCAAAGTGCTGCAGCGTCCCATCGCGTCTTGAAAGACGCGCGCCGCTGCAGGCGGCTGCTCCATGACGGGGCGATGCCTTCGCTCCTGCGCCGGAGAATGCCCGTTCGGCGTATCCTTGCCCGAGGACCCCATGTTTATCTTTCGCATGAAATCGCTTGCGGCGAAACTTCTCGTCATCACCGGCATCGCCATCGCGCTTGTTCTCATCGTCTCGAACTTTTTCCTCATCGGCCAGACGCGCGATCGCGTCCAGACGCTGACGATGGATCAGGCCAATCTCGAGGCAAAATCGATCGCCAACGAAATCGCTGCCAATGTCGGCGAACTCGCCAGTGCCGCACGCACGATGTCGGGCGTGATCGGCCGCGGCCATGAGGGCAAATCGCTCGACCGCAAGGGCATGATCAATGTGCTGAAAGCCAATCTCGAGCAGAACGCCTTCGCCTTCGGCAGCTGGTTCTGCGAGCAGCTCGGCGCGCTCGACGGCAAGACCACCGAGATCGCCAACAATAATGACGAAGGCACGAACAAGAACGGCGCCTTCACGCCCTACTGGTCGAAGACCAAGGATGGCGGCGTCCAGTACTCGACCTTCGACAATGATTATACCGCCGAATGGTGGAAGCTCGCCGCCGACAGCGGCAAGGGCGCGATCACCACGCCTTACCTTGCCGAGGGAACCGATGTCCCGACGCTCTTGACCTCGATCGCCTATCCCGTCACGGCGGGCGGCAAGATGATCGGTCTCGCCGGCGTCGACATTTCGCTGAAGTCGCTCACCGACAAGCTGCAGGCGCTGCATCCTTTCGGCTCCGGCCGCGTGACGCTGCTGTCGCAGGCCGGCAACTGGATCGTCGCGCCGATCCCTGACCTGATGACCAAGCAATATGACGGTGAAGGCGCCGACGTCGTCAAGGCGGCGCTGTCGAACAAGGAGCCCGGCCTCGTCAGGAACCTGACCTATGACGGCCTCGATCCCTTCGATCGCGTCGTCTATCCCTTCGCCGTTCCCGGCGTCAACGCCACCTGGGTGGTGCTCATCGATGTCCCGCACACCGCGATCAATGCGCCGGTCAAAGACCAGACCTACATGATGATCATCAACGGCCTGATCGTGCTCGGCGCGGTCATGCTGGCGCTCTATTTCGCCGTCCGCTCGCTGGTGCAGCGGCCGCTCGGCGGGCTGGTCGCCAGCGTCAAGGCGCTGAGCGACGGCCACTATGAGCAGCCGGTCGCGGCTCAGGATCGGAGCGACGAGGTTGGTTCGGTCGCAAAGGCGCTCGAAGGCTTCCGTTTTGCGCTCGCCGATACCAGGCGGCTCGAAGACGAGGCTGCCAGAGAGCGGCAGGCGGCGGAGGCCGAGCGCGGCCGGTCGGAATCGGAACGCCAGGAATCGGTGTCGCTGCAGCGTCGGATCGTCTCGATCGTCGGTGCCGGCCTGTCCGAGCTGTCGCGCGGCAATCTCGGCCACCGCATCACCGACGACTTCCCGGGCGAATACGGCAAGTTGAAGCAGGACTTCAACGCGGCGCTGGCAAGCCTTGAAGAAACCATCAACACCATGACTCTCAGCGTCGCCAATATCGGCTCTGGCACCGGCGAGATCAGCAACAGCGCCTCCGACCTTGCCAAGCGCACCGAACAGCAGGCGGCAAGCCTGGAGGAGACGGCGGCGGCACTCAACGAGCTCACCGCGCAGGTCGATTCCAGCGCCGATAATGCCCGGACCGCGGCCGACAACGTCAGCCTCGCCTGCCAGGATGCCGAAAGATCCGGCGAAGTGGTGCAGAAGGCGATCGCCTCGATGCAGGGGATCGAACAGTCTTCGACGGAGGTGTCGCGGATCATCGGCGTCATCGACGAGATCGCCTTCCAGACCAATCTGCTGGCGCTGAATGCTGGTGTCGAAGCGGCCCGCGCCGGTGAGGCCGGCAAGGGTTTTGCCGTCGTCGCCCAGGAAGTGCGTGAGCTCGCCCAGCGCTCGGCCAATGCCGCCAAGGAGATCAAGACGCTGATCAACACCTCGGCCGTCCAGGTCAAGGAAGGCGTCGATCTCGTCGGCCGCGCCGGCGGCACGCTGCACAAGATTGCCGAACAGGTGATGGGCATCAACGACCTCATCCGGCAGATCTCGGCCTCGGCGAGCGAGCAGGCCGTCGGCCTCAAGGAGATCAACCAGGCCATGAACCAGATGGACCAGGTGACGCAGCAGAATGCGGCGATGGTCGAGGAAGCCACCGCCGCCAGCGTCGCGCTCAACGACGAGGCACAGACGCTGAAGGCACTCGCCACCCGCTTCCGGGTCTCCGGTTTGGGCAACGCCGCTCAGCTCACCGCCGTCGCCCAGCAGATGCGGGCGCCGGCTGCCTCGGCCGCTTCGCCTCGGACCGCTGCCCCGGCAGCCCGCCGGCCGGCCGCGTCGTCGCACGGTTCCGCCGCCGTGGCGCAGGACAGCTGGGAAGAGTTCTGATCGTTCCGTTCCGTCGCATAACAAAAAAGGCGCCTGCGAAATCAGGCGCCTTTTAGTCAGGAATAGCAGCGGTTCAGGCCGCGTTCGAGGTCTGTTCTTCGTTGAGGAAGGCGTAGATCGCTGAGGCGGAATCGGTGGCGCGCAGCTTTGCCACGAGATCGTGATCACGCAGGACGCGGGCGATGCGCGACAGCGCCTTGAGATGATCGGCGCCCGCACCTTCCGGCGCCAGCAGCAGGAAGACGAGATCGACCGGCTGGTCGTCCAGCGCCTCAAAATCGACCGGCTGCTCCAGCCGGGCGAAGATGCCGACGATCGAATGAATGTTCACCAGCTTGCCGTGGGGAATGGCGATACCGTTGCCGACGCCCGTCGAGCCCAGGCGTTCGCGCTGCAGGATGACGTCGAAGATCTCCCGTTCGGAGAGCCCGGTGATCCTTGCGGCTCGTGCCGCCAATTCCTGAAGCAACTGTTTCTTGGAATTTACTCTGAGGGCGGGAATGATCGCATCCTGATGGAGCAAATCTGCCAATGCCATTTCTTTTTCCTTCTGTCGCCGGGATCAGATGATGCGGGGGAGCGGCGGCGATACCGCCGCTCACCGCCCTGATCTCAGCCTTTGATATTGGCCGAATCGATCCAGCCAATATTGCCGTCGTGGCGACGGTAAACAATGTTCAGATGTTCCTTGCCGGGGCTGCGGAACAGGAGAAGCGGCTCGTCGGTCATGTCGAGCGCCATCACGGCGGTGGCGACTGACATGGTCTTCAGCTGCTTCGTGCTTTCAGCGACGATAGCCGGGGCGAAATCGTCGGGAATTTCATCCTCGTGATCAGGAACGGAGTCCATGACCGTGTAGGAGACTTCTGCAAAACCATTCAGGTGGTTTCCGGCATGATGGTCCTTCAGCTTGCGCTTGTAGCGGCGCAGACGCTTCTCGATGCGCTCTGAAGCGGCGTCGAAGGCAAGCTGCGGATCGGTTGCTTCGCCGGCGGCATGCAGCACCACCCCGCTGTCGAGATGAAGCTTGCAGTCTGCCGAGAAACGAGAACTCGCTTTGACCACGGTCACCTGTCCGGAATACCCCCCGTCGAAGTATTTCGTGATGGCCATACCAATTTGGTCCTCGATCTTTTGACGGAACGATTCACCAATTTCCATATGTTTCCCGGATACACGCACACTCATGGAGTTTCCCTTCTTATGGTCGTTTGCGGGTATCAGTTTACGCCAAGCCTCAGGTTCATCCAAGCACTTCGCGCAATCTCAAGCAAGATCGGCGTGGGCCTGCGGGTCCTCGGTACCCTTGGGATGATGGGGATAACTTCAAAAAGCGCTCACGGCGTCGATTGCGGCGGGCTTCTAGCCAGAGCTTGCCGAAAAGTCAATAGGACGAAAAATCGGTATCGGACATGCCCGCATAAGCTGCAGCAATCTTCCCGCCGAAAAAGGCCTTTCAGCGAATACCCGCGTCATCACTTCACGCGCTTCGCGCTTGCGTTGTGCGCCTGGCCGGGATCGTCATGGCGATGACGCCGAGAATGACGCAGATCAGTCCGATCCAGGCGGTCGGGCTCAGCCGTTCGCCGAGGAAGACGATGCCGATCGCAACACCGATCGGCACACGGAGATAGGCTTGCGAGGTGGTTCCGACCGAACCCAGCGTCTGGACGAGGCGGAAATAGATCGCAAAGGCAAGCGCCGTCGAAAAGGCGGAAAGTGCAAGCAGCGCCAGCATCGATTCGGCCGAGGGATCAAGCGTCCACGGATGTTCGACAAGGAGGCTCACCGGCATCAGAATGACTGCGCCCGAGATCAGCGAACCGGCGGCCGGCACGGCAGGATCGAGGCCTTTGAAGTTCTTGCTGAAAATCGCGGCACCTGCATAACAGATAGTCGCCAGGATGATGGCGAGTTGCGCTATCAGGCTTTCGCCAAGACCGCCGAGCGCTTCGACGCCGATGACGAGGCAGATGCCGGCAAGGCCGGCCACGACTCCAAAGAGCTTCCGCAGGGTCGCCGGCTCGTGGCGGGTCATGACCACGGTCAGCAGAAAGGTGAAGATCGGCGTCGCCGAATTCAGGATCACCGCCAGCCCGGCATCGACCGATTGCTCCGCCCAGGCGATCAGCGTGAAAGGAATGACACTGTTCAGGCAGGCCTGAACGAAGAAGCGTCGCCATATCGCCGGGTCGCGCGGCAGGCGCACGCGTCGATGGCGAAGCACGGCGAGCAGAATGCCGCCGGCGATCAGCGTGCGCGCAGCGATCAAGGTCACCGGCGGGATCGTTTCGACGCCGATCTTGATAAAGGTGTAGGAAGAGCCCCAGAGGGTCGCCAGCACGAGAAGCAGGACAAGTTCTCTGGCAGGCTTCGGATTTTGCGGCGTCATCATCGGCACTTCGATCTTCGTTCAAGACACCGGAGAAATAGCGGAATATTCGAAGCGGATGCTTCGGTTACGGTCGAAGCGTTCCAGCCGTCAGAAGCCCGCGACCTTGGCGAGCGCCCGCTTCTCGCGGCGGCGCTGGACCGAGGAGGCGATGTTCATCGCTTCCCGGTATTTCGCCACCGTGCGGCGGGCGAGATCGATGCCGCCTTTTTTCAGCATGTCGACGATGTCGTCATCGGAGAGCACCGCATCCGGGCTCTCCTGCATGATGAGCGCCCGGATCTTGTGGCGCACGGCCTCGGCCGAATGGCTGTCGCCGCCTTCGACGGCGCTGATCGACACGGTGAAGAAATATTTGAGCTCGAAGAGGCCGCGCGGCGTCAGCATGTATTTGTTCGAGGTGACGCGGCTGACGGTGGATTCGTGCATCTTGATCGCCTCGGCCACTGTCTTCAGGTTCAGCGGCCGCAGGTGGTCGACGCCGTTGAGCAGGAAGGCGTCCTGTTGGCGGACGATCTCACTTGCCACCTTCATGATGGTCTTTGCCCGCTGATCGAGGCTGCGCGTCAGCCAGTTGGCGCTCTGCAGGCACTCGGAAAGGAAGGCATGATCCTCGCCGTTCCCTCTCACGCGCGCAAAATAGGACTGGTTGACCAGCACGCGCGGCAGCGTATCCGGATTGAGCTCGACCAGCCAGCCGCCGTCTGCCGACGGCCTGACGACGACATCGGGCATGATCGCTTCGGAAACACCCGCCTCGAAACCGCTGCCGGGCTTCGGATTGAGCTGGCGGATCTCACCGAGCATGTCGAGAAGGTCTTCCTCGTCGACACCGCAGAGCCGCTTCAGCGTTGCGAAATCGCGCCGCGCCAGCAGTTCGAGATTGGCGACCAGCGCCTGCATAGCAGGGTCGTAGCGGTCCTTCTGCCTCAGCTGGATCGCCAGGCATTCGGCGAGGCTGCGAGCGAAAACACCAGGCGGATCGAGCGTCTGGAGGGCGGCGAGCACGTGTTCGACCTGTTCGAGGCTCGTGCCGAGCCGCTCGGCGGTCTCGACGAGATCGGTCTGGAGATAGCCGGCATCATCGAGCTGATCGACGAAATTCTGCGCGATCAGCCGGTCGGTTATGTCAGGCAGGGCAAAGGGGATCTGCTGAGCGAGGTGGTCGCGCAGCGACAGCTGGCCGGCGGCGAAATCGTCGAGATCGTAATCGGCGCCCTCGGCGCTGCCCGGCATCGACTTCCACTGACCGACAAGCTCCGGCGCATCGAGGCGCTGCGGGCCACCGTCATCGGGAAAGACATTGGTATAATTGGCGTCGAGCTCGTCGTTCAGCCGGCCGGTGCTCTCGCTGCCGCCATTGTCGTACCAGTCGCTGGAGAGCGCCTCGGCACGATTATCGGCGCCGTCGTCCGAGCCCGCGTCTTCCGACGGCTGACCGAACGGCTCGTCCTCGCCGGCACCCCGTTCGTCGCCCGCTTCGCCGTCATTCGACGGGAATTCGAGCAGCGGGTTCTTTTCCACTTCCTGGGCGATGAACTGGTTGAGCTCGAAATGCGTCATCTGCAGCAACTGGATGGATTGCATCAGTTGCGGTGTCATCACCAGGGACTGGCTCTGGCGCAGGAAAAGATTGGCGGACAGTGCCATGACGGACGCGAAACTCCCCTCAATTCCTCCGGGAAACCGCGTCCAGTTAACGCTTCAGGCCACGGAAACGAAGTTGGCCCAAAAATTGCTTTTTTATCTCATTTGGTCAAGCGGAACTACGCGGCAAGGTGAATTTCCGCGCCGGCGAGAGCATGACGGATTCCGATTTCAGGCCGATTTGGCCTGAAATCAGCCTGATCCAGCGTCAGAGGCTGAAATTGTCGCCGAGATAGAGCCGGCGCACTTCCGGATTGTTGACGATATCATTGGCCCGGCCATGGGTCAGCACTTCGCCGGCATGAATGATATAGGCGCGGTCGATGAGACCGAGGGTCTCGCGCACATTATGGTCGGTGATGAGAACACCGATGCCGCGCGCCGTCAGATGGTGGACGAGGTTCTGGATGTCGGCGACCGAGATCGGGTCGACACCGGCAAAGGGCTCGTCGAGCAGCATGAAGGTTGGGTCGGTCGCCAGCGCACGGGCGATTTCGAGACGGCGGCGCTCGCCGCCGGAAAGAGCGACGGCGGCGCTCTTCCTGAGCTTCTGGATATGAAATTCCTCCAGCAGCTCGTTCAGCTTCTGCTCGCGCTCGGCCTTGTCCTTGACATGCACTTCGAGGACGGCGCGGATATTTTCTTCCACCGTCAGCCCACGAAAGATCGAGGCTTCCTGCGGCAGATAGCCGACGCCGAGGCGCGAGCGGCGGTACATCGGCATGGTCGTGACGTCGTTGCCGTCGATCTCGATCGTCCCTTCATCCACTGGCACAAGGCCGGTGATCATGTAGAAACAGGTCGTCTTGCCCGCACCGTTCGGGCCGAGCAGGCCGACGGCCTCGCCACGGCGCACCACCAGCGATACGCCGTTGACGACGCGACGCGTCGCATAGGTCTTCGTCAGACCGCGGGCGATCAGCGTTCCCTGATAGCGGCTTTTGTCGGCGGCACCCGCAGCTTGTGGCTCGGGCTGGCCGAACATGGTGGATAGCGATGATAATTTCACGTGGGAGGCCGGCTTTTTCAGTTCTGCTTCTGCTGCTGCGCGTTCGGCTGCGATTTCGGATCGAGCTGAATCTGGACACGCCCGCCGCAGCTTTCAAGCTCAGCCTGACCGGTTTGCATGTGAACGGTCAGTTTGCAGCCGGTAAAGACGTTCGGCCCATCCGACAGAATGACCTTATTGCCCTGATCCGCCGTCAGGGTGAATGTCTGCGAAGCCATGTCGAATTTGCCGTCATCGGCGGTCGCCGTCTGCGTGCCCGAGGTCAGCAGAACCTTGTCGGTCACCAGGATCTTGTCGATATCGGCACTCCCCGATGCGAGCGAAGCGGACTTTTCCGGCTGGGCGGCGGGCTGAGCCCCATCGGCGGCCGGCTTTGCCGCCTTGTCCTTGTAATAGACGGTCATCTTGCCGGACTGCATCGTCGTCGTCCCCTGGACGACCTTGACCTTGCCGGTGAAGAGGGCGGTGTGTTCCTGATCGTGAATCTCGAGCTTGTCGCTTTCGATCTGAATCGGCTGATCGTTGGAAAGTTTCATGCCGGACATTGTGGTCGCCTGCTGCGCGGCGGCCCCCGAGACCGTCAGGATAAGGGCAAATGCGCCGGCAATGAATGCTACGCCCGTCTTGCAAGCTGAAATGCGACAATCTTTTGTCATGGATGACCCGGCTGGTTAGGTGCCCTGTTTATGGATGGTGGATGGATCGACATTCATGCGAACATTCCCCTCGAATGTGATCACCCGCCCCTTATCTGTTATCTCAAGCGTCTTCGCAACAATGGAGGCATTGTCCTTGGTGATGGTGACGGGGTCGTCGCTGCGCATGTTGCCGCCCTTGATGTCGAGCCGGGCAGACTGGAATTGCGCGTTGAGGCCGCTGCTCAGCACCAGGGTGAAGGGAGCCGTCATATGCAGATTGTCGGTGGCGCGATTGTAATCGGCGGTCGAGGCGACGACGCGGGCGATCAGGCCGTCATTCATCGGCACGGCCGCCTTGATGGTCTCGAGCGTGATCAGATCGGGATTGCGGATATCTTGCAACGCCCGTTCGGCGAGCATCGAATAGTTGATGCCATCGGAATTGCGGCCCGCGATCGCCGGCTTTTCCATCACGACCTTGCCGTTCTCGATCTTGGCACCTTCGAACTTGACGTTTTCGGGCAGGTAGATGCTGACCAACGCCACCGCCGTGAGGCCAGCGGCGACGATGAGGGCGGCCACCGGCAGCAGGATCTTCAGCCGCCGCACGCGGGCGGAATGGAACAACGCATCGCCATAGGCGCTCCTGCCGGAGCCCACATAAGCGGCATTTCCGTTGTTCTTCAGGGTATCGAGCATAGGTCTCGTTCCATGTGCGGTGATTGCCGCGCCTTATAACAAAGCCGGCCGCCAATCACAGTTCGTTTCGCATTATTACATTGGCTTGCCAATATGGAATTTTTTCTGCAACAAGCAACAAAACGGAAAAACATCAAAAAGTGGCATTCGTACGCGCCGCTGCCACCTATTTCCCCGGATCGCTCGGCGCCATGCCGATGCCCGGCCAGCGCTGGAGGTTTTTATGGACAGTTCGATCATCGCCGATCGCCGGCGGCTGCGCCGCAAGCTCGGCTTCTGGCGCATCGTCGCGGTGGCCCTCGTCGTGGCGCTTGGACTGGCCTTCTACGGCTTCGCCTTCGGCGGCGCCGGAACCGAGCGCCCGCACATCGCCCATGTGACGATCTCCGGTCTGATCGTTGACGATGACGAGCTTCTGGAGCGGCTGAAGAAGGTCGAGACCAGCGATCAGGTGAAGGCGGCGGTGATTTCGATCTCCTCGCCCGGCGGCACGACCTTTGGCGGCGAAAAGATCTTCAAGGCGATCCGTGCCATAGCGGCCAAGAAGCCCGTCGTCTCGGACGTGCGTACACTTGCCGCGTCGGCCGGCTACATGATTGCCACTGCCGGCGATACGATCATTGCCGGCGACAGCTCGATCACCGGCTCGATCGGCGTCATCTTCCAGTATCCGCAGATCCAGCCGCTGCTCGACAAGATCGGCGTGTCGCTCCAGGAGATCAAGTCCTCGCCGCTGAAGGCGGAGCCCTCGCCCTTCCATGAGGCGAGCGAGGAAGCCAAGGCGATGATCCGCAACATGGTGGTCGACAGCTACAACTGGTTCGTCGACCTTGTGGCCGACCGGCGCAAGCTTCCGCGCGACGAGGTGCTCAAACTTGCCGACGGCACCATCTATACCGGCAGGCAGGCGCTCAAGATGAAACTCGTCGATACAATCGGCGGCGAGCCCGAAATTCGTGCCTATCTCAAATCGCGCGGGGTCAACACCGATCTGCCGATGGTCGACTGGGACAAGAAGAGCAATACGCCGTTTTTGCTCGCTGGGGCTGTTTCCCGGTTGATTACGATCTTCGGTTATGATGATCTCGTCAAAGGCCAGGATATCAATGGAATCCTGCCCCCGAAGTTGCTTCTTGACGGGCTGCTTTCAGTTTGGCAGGTTGGCCACGATTGATAAGAAATCAATAATTTAAGGGGGCGACTGTGATCAAGTCCGAATTGGTGCAGATTGTTGCGGCACGCAACCCGCATCTCTATCATCGCGACGTCGAAAATATCGTCAACGCGGTTCTCGACGAGATCACGGATGCACTGGCTGCGGGCAACCGCGTCGAATTGCGCGGTTTCGGCGCTTTTTCGGTCAAGAACCGCCCGTCGCGCTCCGGCCGCAATCCGCGCACTGGCGACACCGTCTTCGTCGAGGAGAAGTGGGTTCCCTTCTTCAAGACCGGCAAGGAACTGCGCGAGCGGCTCAATCCCGGCCAGGCCGACGAAGAGGATTGAGCGGCGCAAGCGGACTGCGGCGAAACCGCACTTGAACTTGAACTCGGTTTTTCTATTCTGCTAGCGCATCGGCCCGAAAATCGGAATCGATTTTCGGGCCGATGCATAGATACAACGCGTCATTCGAAGAGAGCGGCGCCGTCCGACGCATGGAGACCTCAATGGCCAAGAAGATCATCAACCTCTTGATTCTGCTGCCGCTCGGCGTCATCCTCATCGTCTTCTGCGTTGCCAACCGGCAAAGCGTCACGCTCGCCTTCAATCCATTCCGACCTGACGATCAGGTGCTCGCGGTCTCCGCGCCTTTCTTCGTCTTCCTGTTCATCGCGCTGATTTCGGGCATGCTGATCGGCTCGGCTGCCACCTGGTTCAGCCAAGGCAAACACCGCAAACGCGCCCGCACCGAAGCCAAGGAAGCCATTCGCTGGCAGGGTGAGGCCGACCGCCACAGGACGCGCGCCGAGGATATCGCCGGTCAGCTGCCGGCACGGTAACAGCGCGACCCGGCGCGTCACACCGGAAAGAAGCTCAGCTCCTCGTAATCGCCTTCCGGCGACGCACCATTGCCGGTCACCTGGAAACCATGGGAAAGGTAGAAGGCCTTCGCTCGCCGGTTGTTCACCAGGCATTTCAGCCGGTATTTATGTTGCGGCCATTCCGGCAGCGACCGCAGCAGCGCCGTGCCGGCGCCGACACCCTGGAATTCCGAGCTTATATAAAGCATGTGAATGAAATCATCCTCCGGCCAGAGCGACAGGAAGCCGGCAAGTCTACCATCGGCATGCTCACAGACAAAGATCGTCTCGCCATTGGTATGGGCGGCGAAATCCTCGCGGTGGAACTTGCCGGGATCGACCCAGACAAATGTTTCGCGGCGTACGGACAGATAGATATCCGCAAGCGCTTCCTGGTCTTCCGCCCGCGGCGGCCTGATGGTCCATGTCATGATGAGCCCTTAAACCAAGCTCCTGCCGGCGCCAAGTCCACAGCGAATGGCCCTCACTCAGCCGCCATTTTTGCCACGACGGCGGCGTTGAAATCGGAGAAGAAGCCCTCGGCGAGCCTCTGCGAGGTCGAATCGAGGAGGCGGGCGCCGAGCTGGGCGAGCTTGCCGCCGAGTTCAGCCCGCCCCCGGTAGTGCAGGATCGTCTCCGCACCCCGTTCTTCGAGCACGACATCGGCGGTTCCCCTGGCAAAGCCGGCAAGGCCGCCCTTGCCTTCAGCCGACAGCGTATAGCTTTTCGGCGCATCGACATTGGCAAGCGTCAACAGCCCATGAAAGGTGGCCGACAGCAGGCTGAACTTGACCCTAATCGTCGCCTCGAAGCTATCAGGCGACAGCCGCTCGATGTTTTGGCAGCCCGGAATGCAGCCGCGCATGATCTCCGGATCGTTGAGCGCCGCCCAGACCATGTCCCGCGGCGCCGCGATGCGTTCTTCGCCGGTGAAATCCATTCGATAGCCTCATCTGCGATTCGCCTATCTTATCCCAACGGCAAAGCGCTTTGCCAAGGAGGAAGGGAATGTTATCCGGCGATTCCAAGCAAGCAGTTGGCCGCGCGGCACTCTCCAACGGCCCTCATCCTGAGATGCGCAGCCCATAGGGCGGAGCCTCGAAGGACACGCTCCACGCTGCTTCTTGCATTCATCCAATGCCAGCGCACCCGCCTCGTCCTTCGAGGCCCCTTTGGGGCACCTCAGGATGAGGCTCTCTCTTGAGTCGCCCAGCCTCGGCCATGTCGCGATAATTGGCTGCACAGGCAGCCGTCCCTATGAGTTGAAACAAATGCCGCGCCGGCGCGCAGTTGATCCGACACGCTTTTCTGGGCTACTGCATAGTCAAAGGGCGCTGCGGCCGACGCAGACCCTCTTTAGATACCCTCGACAGAGACGCGGAAGAGCACGTTGAAACAAAGAGAACGCCGGCCGGGCCAGAAGAAAACGTCAGGTCCCCCCGGTGAAAGCCGCAGGGACGATCGGGCAGGACGGTCGCCGAAGCCACCGGCGCGGCCGGCGGCAGCCCGCGAGACGGCGCGCGAGAGCGCAGCTCCAGTCACGGTTTCCCGTCCGTTGATGACGCGCACCGGCGAACGGCCGGCGGAACGCGTGCCTGTCATCCTCGAGTCGCTCGGCGCCGGTGATTTCCACCTGATCGACAGCGGCGACGGCCAAAAGCTCGAGCAATACGGCCCCTATCGCATCATCCGCCCGGAAGCCCAGGCGTTGTGGCGGCCTTCGCTGGCGCCGCACATCTGGGAAAAGGTCGATGCCGTCTTCACCGGCGATACCGACGAGGAAGGCACCGGTCGCTGGCGTTTCCCGAAGGCCGCACTCGGCGAGACCTGGCCGCTCAATCTGCTCGGCGTCGATTTTCTCGGCCGCTTCACCTCCTTCCGCCATGTCGGCGTCTTCCCCGAACAGATCGTGCACTGGAGCTGGATGAAGGAGCAGGTCGAAAAGGCCGGCCGGCCGCTGAAGGTATTGAACCTCTTCGGGTATACCGGCGTCGCCTCGCTGGTCGCCGCCGCGGCCGGCGCCGAGGTCACCCATGTCGACGCCTCGAAGAAGGCAATCGGCTGGGCCCGCGAAAACCAGGCGCTGGGACGGATGGAAAAGCTGCCGATCCGCTGGATCTGCGAGGATGCGATGAAATTCATCCTGCGCGAGGAGCGCCGCGGCAGCCAGTACGACATCATCCTCACCGATCCGCCGAAATTCGGTCGCGGCCCCAATGGAGAAGTCTGGCATCTCTTCGAGCATCTGCCGTTGATGCTCGATGTCTGCCGCGAGATCCTGTCGCCGCAGGCGGCCGGCCTGGTGCTGACGGCCTATTCGATCCGCGCCAGCTTCTATTCGATCCACGAGCTGATGCGCGAGACGATGCGGGGTGCCGGCGGTGCGGTCGAATCCGGCGAACTGGTGATCCGCGAAGCGGGCCTCGACGGCAAGACGCCGGGCCGCGCACTTTCCACCTCCCTCTTTTCCCGCTGGGTGCCGAAATGAGCAAGGACTTCCACGATCAGGGACCGCGCAGGGTCGGCCAGGTGAAGGAAGTCACCTCGCTCGCCAATCCGATCATCAAGGACATCAAGGCGCTGACGAACAAGAAGTCGCGGGAGGAAAGCGGGACTTTCCTCGCCGAAGGACTGAAGCTCGTCATCGATGCGATCGAGCTCGGCTGGACGATCCGCACGCTGGTCTATGCCAAGGCCGCCAAGGGCAAGCCGCTGGTCGAGCAGATGGCCGCCAAGACCGTCGCCTCCGGCGGGCTGGTGCTCGAAGTCAGCGAAAAGGTAATCGGCTCGATCACCCGCCGCGAGAACCCGCAGATGGTCGTCGGCATCTTCGACCAGCGCTGGAAGCCGCTCAAGGACATCCGGCCGAGGGAGGGTGAGACCTGGGTGGCCCTCGACCGCGTGCGCGATCCCGGCAATCTCGGCACCATCATCCGCACAGCGGATGCGGCCGGGGCTTCCGGCGTCATCCTGGTCGGAGAGGCAACCGATCCCTTCTCGCTCGAGACCGTGCGCGCCACCATGGGCTCAGTCTTTGCCGTTCCGGTCGCACGCGCGACACCGGAGGAATTCCTCTCCTGGCGCAAATCGGCCGGCGTTTCCGTCGTCGCGACCCATCTTGCCGGCGCGCTCGATTACCGCACGATCGACTACCGGAAGAAGCCCGTCGTGCTCTTGATGGGCAACGAGCAATCCGGCCTGCCCGAGCAGCTCGCCAAGGAGGCCGACGCGCTTGCCCGCATTCCGCAGCAGGGCCGCGCCGATTCCCTGAACCTCGCCGTCGCCACCGCCGTCATGCTTTTCGAGGCGCGCCGCCACCTCCTCTCACTTGCCGAGGGCAAATGACCGAACCGACGCATGCACGCTCCGCGCTTTTTGCGCGCCCGGCGCCGATCCTCTTCTTCATCGTCGCCGCCGTTCTCATCGACCAGATCGTCAAGATCGCCGTCGACCATTACCTGCCGCTGCAGGAGGCCGTGCCCGTCATCCCGATGCTGGCGCTCTACCGCACCTATAATCTCGGCGTCGCCTTTTCGATGCTGTCGGGCATGGACGGCTGGTTCATCGTCGGCATGCGGCTCATCATCGTCGCCTTCGTCGTCTGGCTGTGGTACCGCACCGCCAAGGACCGCTGGCTTGCGCATCTCGGTTACGCGCTGATCATCGCCGGCGCGATCGGCAATCTGGTCGACCGCTTCGCCTACGGGCATGTGATCGACTACATCCTCTTTTACACCGCAAGCTGGTCCTTCGCCGTCTTCAATCTCGCCGACAGTTTCATCACCATCGGTGCGGCCTGCGTCATTCTCGACGAGCTCTTGCTGCCGAAAAAGGCCGGCCGCTAAAATCTTATCGAATTCCTGAAGGCATTCGGAAGGGGCCTCATGTTAGCCAGATAGCATGCACAATCTGGGACAGTTGCAGGAAAGATTGTCCGCCGCCTTCGGCGGACCCGCCGCCAAGCCGCATCAGGAGCGGATGGGGCAGCCCTTCCCGCGACCACGTGCAGCAGCCCCTGAGCAAACCAATCAGCGTCAGATGCCCGCGCCGACCCGGCGCCTGCTGTTCTACTGGCTGAGCGGCGCCGGCCTGCTGGCCGCAACCACCCTCATGCTGCTTGCCTATGCCGGCGATCCGCTGCTGCTTCCAGGCGGGCTTGTCGTTCTCGGCCTTGCGGCGATGGCCGGTTACCTCCTCCTGACAATCCGCCGGCGCGGGGCAAACAAGCCCGGCCGCCAATCCCTGCCCGAGCGCAACGAAGGCGCAAAGCTGTTCGCCGACGTGCACGACGTGCTCGGCGACATCACGGTCTCGCGGACCATGGACCGGCGTATCATCTCCGCCAATGATACGTTTCGCCGTCTGACCGGACGGCTGCATCCGGAAGGACGCAGTTGCGAGGAGATCGGCCTCGCCTTCCGCCCCGGTCCGATCCCGCGTTGCTACGATGTCGAAATCTCGACACCGGAAGGCCAGCGAATTTTCGTCTGGCGCGACGTCGTCACCCGCGATCCTGCGGACGGCCGCCTGCTGCTGCACAGCGTTGCCCGCGACGTCACCGAAGAGCGGCTGCTCGCGCAGGGCCGCGAGCAAGCCCGCCAGAAGGCCGAATATAACAGCGCCGCCAAATCCCGGCTGCTTGCCACCGTCAGTCACGAGGTGCGCACGCCGCTTTCCGGCATCCTCGGCATGACGCATCTGCTCGCGGAGACGCGGCTGACACAGGAACAGCAGAATTACCTGGCGAATATCCGCCAGTCCGGCCACGCGCTGACGCAGCTCGTCGAAGACCTGCTCGATTTCTCCACCATCGAGGTCGGCCGTTTCGAACTGCATCCGCGCTCGGAATCGCTGCGCAAGCTTCTCGAGAGCGTCGTCGAGATGCTTGCCCACCGGGCGCATGAAAAGGGTATCGAGATCGGCGCCACCGTGTCCTCTGACGTGCCCCAGAATATGAGCTTCGATCCGGCGCGGCTGCGGCAGGTTCTGTTCAACGTCATTGGCAACGCCGTGAAGTTCACGCAGGTGGGCGGCGTCTTCATCCGTGTCTCGCTTGACGCCGGCGATCTGTTGATCACCGTCGCCGATAGCGGTCCCGGCATGACGGCCGAGGAGCAGGCGCGTGTCTTCGGCGAGTTCGAGCAGGGCGGCACCGTCGCCGACAAGAGCGCCGGCACCGGGCTCGGTCTTGCGATCTCCGCCCGCATCATGCGCGAATTCGGCGGCGCATTGACGGTAGCCAGCGAAAAGGGCCTGGGCAGCGAATTCACCATCCGCTTTCCCGTCGATGTCGGCAGCGAAAGGCCCGAGCGGCGAAACACGCTGCTTGCCGGCAACAGCGTCGTGCTTCTGGCGCCGGCAGGTGCGGCGCGCACCGCCATCGCCGAGACCATCACCACGCTCGGCGGCATCTGCCATCTCGTCGGTGACGGCGAGACGGCGCGGGAAAAGCTGCTCGGCATGGCCAGTTACGGTGGTCGGCCGACCGATATCATCGTCGATCATCGCATGTCGGCGGAATTTTCCGCCCATCTT
The DNA here is from genome assembly GCF_003985125.1 of Rhizobium phaseoli. Classification (GTDB taxonomy): domain Bacteria; phylum Pseudomonadota; class Alphaproteobacteria; order Rhizobiales; family Rhizobiaceae; genus Rhizobium; species Rhizobium phaseoli. Next base: position 383,708 of record NZ_ML133566.1, on the reverse strand, counting down.
GCCGATCGCGCCGAAATCGCTGCGCTGGGCCTGCGCAAGGTTCTGCTCGTCAACCCGGAAGAGCGCAGCGCCCATCCGCTCGACCTGTTCGACGCCTGGCTCATCCGGCCGCTGCGCGAACAGTCGCTGATCGATGTGCTGCGCGGGCGCATGCGCGGCATGGAAAAGCGCGACGCGCTGAACGACAATCAGCCGGGCTTCGGGCTTTCGGTTGCGGAGACGAGAGTGGCGGCGAGCGGGCTCAGCATCCTGCTCGGCGAGGACGATCCGATCAACGCCATGCTGGTGCGCGTCGTCCTGGAAAAAGGCGGGCACAAGGTGCGTCATGTCGAAGACTTCGAGACGCTGCTCGATTGCGCCCTCGGCGAGGCGGATGCCCGCCCCGACATCATCATCAGCGATCTGTCGATGCCGGGCGGCAACGGCATCGACATGCTGGGACGGCTGCGCGGCCACGAACGGCGGCTCGATCTTGCGCCGGTACCGGTGATCGTGCTGACCGCCGACAAGAGCGACGAATCACGCCGCCAGGTTTTGCTCAACGGCGCCAACCGCGTCATGGTGAAGCCGGTCGACCCGCTGCGGCTGCTGACCGAAGTTCAGGCGGTCGCCGCACTTTCGGCCCGCCGGGCAGAGGCGCGATAGAGCCTCTCGGGCCCAGCCCGCTCCTTGCCTCGGGAAATGCAATATGTCACTTTCCTGTCGTACAGAAGTGTTTTATGGCGTCGATAAGCCGGCAACCGGAGAATCGCCATGTCCTCCATCGACATCCTCAATCGTGACGTCACCGCGGAGGCTGCACGGCCGTCGACGGCTGCTGCCCAGAAGGACGGCGATATCCTGGGCCGGATCGGCAATCTGGAAACGCGCCTTGCCCGCTCGGCGCGCGAGATCGACGCCGCCCAGGCGGTGCGCTACCGGGTCTTCGTCGACGAAATGAAAGCGCAGCTGCCGCTGGACGCCATGCGCCGCCAGCGTGATGTCGACGCCTATGATGCCTTCTGCGATCATCTTCTTGTTCTCGACCGTGCGATCGAGGGCGATCCGGAAGACCAGATCGTCGGCACCTATCGGCTGCTGCGCCAAGATGTCGCCATGGCCAATGGAGGTTTTTACTCGGCTTCCGAATTCGAGATCGAGGGGCTTCTCGCCAAGCATCCGGAGAAGCGCTTCATGGAGCTCGGCCGTTCCTGCGTGCTGCCGGAATACCGCACCAAGCGCACCGTCGAGCTCCTGTGGCAGGGCAACTGGGCCTATGCGCTGAAACACGGCATGAGCGCCATGTTCGGCTGCGCCTCGTTCCCCGGCGTCTATCTCGAAAGCCATGCGCTGGCACTGTCGTTCCTCTACCACAATGTGCTGGCGAAGGACGAATGGGCCGTCGGCGCACTGCCGCATCTCGCCCGCAACATGGACCTGATGCCGGTCGAGGCGGTCAACCCGAAGCGGGCGCTGATGGCTCTGCCGCCGCTCATCAAGGGGTATCTTCGCCTCGGCGCGATGGTCGGCTCCAGCGCGGTCATCGACCACGCCTTCAACACGACAGACGTGCTGATCGTGCTGCCGATCTCCAGCATTTCCGACCGCTACCTGAACTATTACGGTGCCGACGCCGGCCGCTTTGCGAGCTAAAGTCTTTTCTGGTCGGCTTGCAGCATGCTGCCCTGGCGCAAACCTCCCGGGCTCGCGATCGGCGTCTCAAAGATCGGATCGCCTTCGCGTGTCCGACGGATTCTCGCCATAGGCCGCCCGATAGATTGCCGCAAAACGGCCAAAGTGGAAGAACCCCCACTTCAAACAGATGTCCCGCAACGGCTGGCGGTTTGAAGGATCGCGCAGATCCTCCCGGACCGCCTGCAAACGGATCGTCCTGAGGTAGGCAGACGGTGTGGTTGCCTTGAAGGCCCGAAAGCCGACTTCAAGAGCGCGAATGGAAATGCCCGCCGCGTCCGCGACATTCTGCATCGTCAACGGCTGCGCGATGTTCGCATGCATAAATTCAATTGCGCGACGGACATGCCGCGGTGCGATCAGATGGATTTTCTTATCCAGAAGATGCGAGAGCCGATGAGGAACCAAACGTACGACCAGATCGGCAAATGCCTGGGTGAGGTTTGATATGGCAATCGGCGAGTGGAGTAGCGGGCCGCCGTTGCGCATGCCGATGATCATCGTTTGAGCGAGACCGAAGATCAGCTGTCCCGCCGCCGTGGAACGATCAACGATCGGCGCCAGGTCCAGTGCCCCGGTGAGCGGGGTCTCCAATACGGCGGCGACGGTCTGAGCTATGATCGCCCAACTTAGACTGAGTGTGTCCGACCGGTGTGGCGCTGCCCGTACCGAAACCCGTTCCGGCTCAAGATTGTTCGCCATCAACAGCCGCCCGGGTGTTGCTTCGGCCATGGTCCGACCAAAAGCGACGTCGAGAGCTCCCGTGCGCGGAACGATGATTGCCAGAGTTTCCGGCGTTCCATCTGCCGTTCTTGCACCCCAGCCGCCGGAATCCTGGTTGCTGACCAGCGACAACCTCTCATCACCCCAAAACCCGACTTTCCAGTCGAGTGGTTTGTCTCGACCATTTCGCCATGCGTCGAACGAACCGAACCCCTTAGTCAGAGCCTCGACCATATCGTCGAACGTTGTCCCCTGAAATCGGGCGGTGAAATTCGGGGAGGCGTTTTCCGGCATGGGAATCCAAACGGCTGATGAAATATCAAATATATGCCGCAGGCATTGTTTCAAAAGTATGACTTATCGGATTGAGCCTTTCAACCATCTCTTCGGGGAGCAAGCCACAAAAGGCGCGCCCGACCGACGTGCTGTCGGCCGGGCGCTAAATACCCTCTCGAATGGGAGGCAGAGGCGAGTTTACGAACCCGCCCCGTAGGCAGCGATCGCCGCCATGTTGACGATGTCGCTGTCCTTGGCGCCCATCGAGGTGATCTGCACGGCCTTGTCGAGGCCGACGAGGATCGGGCCGATCACCGTCGAGCCGCCGAGTTCCTGCAGCATCTTGGTCGAGATCGAGGCCGAGTGGAAGGCCGGCATAACCAGCACGTTGGCGGGGCCGGAGAGCCGGCAGAACGGATATTGCTCCATCACCTTGCGGTTCAGCGCGACATCGGCGGCCATCTCGCCGTCAAATTCGAAATCGACGCGGCGCCTGTCGAGGATCTTCACCGCCTCGCGCACCCGCTCGGAACGTTCGCCGGAAGGATGGCCGAAGGTGGAATAGGCGAGCAACGCGACACGCGGCGGATAGCCCATGCGCCGTGCGAGTCCGGCGGCCTCCTCGGCGATATCGGCAAGCTCTTCGGCGCTCGGCATGTCGTGCACCGCGGTATCGGCAACGAAGACGGTGCGGCCGCGGCAGAGCGCCAGCGACACGCCGATGACGCGGTGGCCGGGCTTTTCGTCGATGCAGCGGCGCACATCCTCGAGCGCGGTCGAATAGTTGCGGGTGATGCCCGTCACCATGCCATCGGCGTCGCCAAGCGCTACCATGGTGGCGGCGAAATGGTTGCGGTCGTTGTGGATCAGCCGCTGGGCATCGCGGTGCAGGTAACCCTTCCGCTGCAGCCTGGCATAGAGATAATCGATATAGGCCTCGACTCGTGTGGAGATACGGGCGTTGACGATCTCGAGGCCGGGGCGGTTGAGATCGATGCCGGCGCGTTCCGCCGTCGCCCGGATCAGGTCTTCGCGGCCGAGCAGCAGCGCGGTGCCGAGCTGCTGATTGGCATAGGACAATGCTGCGCGCAGCACCTGCTCTTCCTCGGCTTCGGCAAAGACGATCCGCTTCGGGCGGCGGCGCACCCGCTCGTAGAGGCTGGCGAGCGTCGAGGCGATCGGATCGCGGCGGGCCGAAAGCTCGCGGGCGTAACCGGCCATATCGGTGATGACCTTGCGGGCAACGCCGGTCTCGATTGCGGCCTGCGCGACCGCGACCGGGATGGCCGAGATCAGCCGCGGATCGAATGGAACCGGGATGATGTATTGCGCCCCGAAACGCGGCCGGTTGCCCTGATAGGCGGCGACCACATCATCAGGCACGTCCTCGCGGGCAAGATTGGCCAGCGCGTTGACGGCGGCGATCTTCATGGCGTCGTTGATCGTCGATGCGCGCACGTCGAGCGCGCCGCGGAAGATATAGGGGAAGCCGAGGACGTTGTTGACCTGGTTCGGATAGTCCGAGCGGCCCGTCGCCATGATGGCGTCGTCGCGGATGCGGGCCACCTCTTCCGGGGTGATTTCGGGATCGGGATTGGCCATGGCGAAGATGATCGGCCGGTCCGCCATCGAGCGGATCATCTTGGCCGAGAAGGCGCCCTTCTGCGACAGGCCGAAAATGACGTCGGCACCCTTCATCGCCTCTTCCAGCGTGCGGGCGTCGGTCTTTGCCGCATGCGCCGATTTCCACTGGTTCATGCCCTCGGTGCGGCCCTGGTAGATGACGCCCTTGGTATCGCAGAGGATGATGTTTTCAGGCGCAAAACCCATCGCCTTGATCAGCTCGACGCAGGCAATCGCCGCCGCTCCGGCGCCGTTGCAGACGAGCTTCGTCGTCTTCAGGTCGCGGCCGGTCAGCTCCAGCGCGTTGATCAGGCCGGCGGCGGCGATGATCGCCGTACCGTGCTGGTCGTCATGAAACACCGGAATATCCATCAGCTCGCGCAGCCGGCTTTCGATGACGAAGCAATCCGGCGCCTTGATGTCCTCAAGGTTGATGCCGCCGAAGGAGGGGCCGAGGAAGCGCACGCAATTGATGAACTCGTCGACATTTTCGGTATCGATTTCGAGATCAATAGAGTCGACGTCGGCGAAGCGCTTGAAGAGGACCGACTTGCCTTCCATGACCGGCTTGGAGGCGAGCGCGCCAAGATTGCCGAGGCCGAGAATGGCAGTGCCGTTGGAGATGACCGCGACCATGTTGCCGCGCGCCGTGTAGTCGTAGGCCGTCTGCGGATCGGCGGCGATCGCCTTGACGGGAACGGCGACACCCGGGGAATAGGCCAGCGACAGGTCGCGCTGCGTTGCCATCGGCTTGGTCGGGACGACTTCCAGCTTGCCGGGCCGGCCCATCGCATGAAAATCGAGCGCCTCCTGGTCGGTCACTGATGTCGTCGGCCGGTCCTTCTTATCGATATCGGGCATAAATCCTCCAACGTCCTGTGGGCGACGCTTTGCTCTTCCTCAAATGCTGTTGTCATCTATAGCGGCGCGCGGATAGGGTTGGCACCTGTTTTTTTGGGAAAAACTGCAGCTCCGTGAACGCACGATTCGACACAGGAAATGAAGCCTTTTCGGCTGCCGAGCTTGCCACGGCGGAAAGCCGTGCCTCGGCAACGCCGATGATGGAGCAATATATCGAGATCAAGGCGAACAACCCCCGTTCGCTGCTGTTCTACCGCATGGGCGACTTCTACGAGCTGTTCTTCGAGGATGCGCTGGAGGCTTCGCGCGCGCTCGGCATCACGCTGACGAAACGCGGCCAGCATATGGGCCAGGATATTCCGATGTGCGGCGTGCCGGTGCATGCCGCCGACGATTATCTGCAGAAGCTGATTTCGCTCGGTTTCCGCGTCGCCGTTTGCGAGCAGGTCGAAGATCCGGCCGAAGCAAAGAAACGCGGCGGCAAATCCGTCGTCAAGCGCGATGTCGTGCGGCTGGTCACGCCGGGCACGATCACCGAGGAAAAGCTGCTATCGCCCTCGGAATCCAACTATCTGATGGCGCTCGCCCGCATTCGCGGCGGGGCCGAACCGGCGCTGGCACTTGCCTGGATCGATATTTCCACCGGCGTCTTCCGGCTGGCGGAGACGGAAAGTTCGCGGCTGCTCGCCGACATCCTGCGCATCGATCCGCGCGAGCTGATCCTGCCCGATACGATTTTCCACGATCCCGAGCTGAAACCCGTCTTTGACGTGCTCGGCCGAACGGCGGTGCCGCAGCCGGCGGTGCTCTTCGACAGCGCCAGCGCCGAAGGCCGGATCGCCCGCTATTTCGGCGTTTCGACGCTGGACGGCTTCGGCAGCTTCTCGCGCGCCGAGCTTGCGGCAGCCGCAGCCGCCGTCGCCTATGTCGAGAAGACGCAGATCGCCGAGCGCCCGCCGCTCGGGCAGCCCGAGCGGGAAAGTGCCGCCTCGACGCTGTTCATCGACCCGGCCACCCGCGCCAATCTCGAGCTTGCCCGCACGCTGTCGGGCGATCGCAACGGTTCGCTGCTGAAGGCGATCGACCGCACCGTCACCGGCGGCGGCGCCAGGCTTCTGGCCGAGCGGCTGATGTCGCCGCTCACCGACCCCGCCCGCATCAATGCCCGGCTCGATTCGATCGGTTTCTTGATCGACGAGCCCTCGCTCTGCGGCAGGCTGCGCGATACGCTGAAACATGTGCCCGACATGCCGCGGGCGCTCTCGCGCCTGGCGCTCGACCGCGGCGGCCCGCGTGATCTCGCGGCCATCCGCCAGGGCCTGCAGGCGGCAAGCGGGCTCGCGGATCTGCTCGCCACCGCCATGCTGCCGGAAGAACTCGGCGAGGCGCTGTCCGGACTGAAAGCGCTTCCCGCGAGCCTGGAAACGCTGCTTGCGGAGACGCTCGCCGACGAACTGCCGCTGCTCAAGCGCGACGGCGGTTTCCTGCGCGACGGCGCCAGCGGCGAACTCGACGAGGTCCGTGCGCTGCGCGACCAGTCGCGCCGCGTCATCGCCGGGCTGCAGCTGCAATATGCCGAGGAAACCGGCATCCGCTCGCTGAAGATCAAGCACAACAATATTCTCGGCTATTTCATCGAGGTCACCGCCGGCAATGCCGGCCCGATGACCGATACGACGGAAGCCAAGGCCCGCTTCATCCACCGCCAGACGATGGCGAGCGCGATGCGCTTCACCACGACCGAGCTTGCCGATCTCGAAAGCCGCATCGCCAATGCCGCCGACCGGGCGCTTTCGATCGAACTCGAAGCCTTCGACAAGATGACGGCGGCCGTCGTGGCGGAAGCCGAGGCGATCAAATCAGGCGCCCGGGCGCTCGCCGTCATCGACGTCGCCGCCGCTCTCGCGCTGCTCGCCGAGGAGCAGGCCTATTGCCGGCCGCAGGTCGACGGCTCGAAGATGTTTGCCATCGAGGGCGGCCGTCATCCTGTTGTCGAGCAGGCACTGCGGCGGCAGGCGGGTGGCCCCTTCGTCGCCAACCATTGCGATCTTTCGCCGAAGGACGGCGCCAAGGACGGCGCCATCTGGCTGCTGACCGGCCCGAACATGGGCGGTAAATCGACCTTTCTGCGCCAGAACGCGCTGATCGCGATCCTGGCGCAGATGGGCTCTTTCGTGCCGGCGACATCCGCCCATATCGGCATCGTCGACCGGCTGTTCTCGCGCGTCGGCGCCTCCGACGACCTGGCGCGCGGGCGCTCGACCTTCATGGTCGAGATGGTCGAGACGGCTGCGATCCTCAACCAGGCGAGCGACCGCTCGCTCGTCATCCTCGACGAGATCGGCCGCGGCACCGCCACCTTCGACGGCCTGTCGATCGCCTGGGCCGCCGTCGAGCACCTGCACGAGGCCAATCGCTGCCGCGGTCTGTTCGCCACGCATTTCCACGAGCTGACCGTGCTGTCGGAGAAACTTGGCCGGCTATCGAACGCCACGATGCGCGTCAAGGAATGGGATGGCGATGTCATCTTCCTGCATGAGGTCGGGCCCGGTGCGGCCGACCGGTCCTACGGCATTCAGGTCGCCCGCCTCGCCGGACTTCCGGCCTCGGTCGTGGCGCGTGCCCGCGACGTGCTCACCCGCCTCGAGGATGCCGACCGCAAGAACCCGGCGAGCCAGTTGATCGACGACCTCCCGCTCTTCCAGGTGGCGGTGCGCCGCGAGGACGCGGCCCGCGGCCCGTCCAAGGTCGAGGAGGCTTTGAGGGCGATGAGCCTCGACGACATGACGCCGCGCGAGGCAATGGATGCGCTTTACAATCTCAAGAAGAAGCTGAAATAGGAGCGCGGCCGATGTTCATGGAAAAACTGGTTCGCGAAACCGAGCGCCTGTCGCTGATCTGCTCCCTGCTCGACACCATGCGACGCGCCGACCGGGACCGCAATGCACGCGGCTGGACCTCGCCGATCGGCCTGCTGAAAATGACGCGCAGTTGCGCTACAATCTCGGAACTCGCCACTTCGATCGCCAAGGCAGGCTATCGCGAATGCGACCGCCAGACACTCGAGGAGATCCTGAGCGAGACACGGCACGTCTTGTATTCGCTGCAGGCCGAGTTCGCGAGCTGAGGCTTTTCGGGAAAGTCCGCTGCTTGCGTCAAAGCGTCCCGCATCCTGCAGCGGACCAACACCATTTCGCCAAATTTAAAGGTTCTTGCAGTATGAAAGCCCGTGTCAATCGCTGGGCAAAGAGGCTATAGCGCATGCAGACGAAACCAGCGGCAGACCGCGAACCGGCAGCCCGGCATGAACAGGACGCCACTCCGGCGAAAGCAATGCGCGACCTCGATTTCTCCACGATTCTCGACACCGAACTGCTGCAGAACCAGTGCGATGCCGTTGCCGAGGCCAATCGGAACCGGCCCGACGTCATGCGCAGCGATCTCCTCGCCGTCCTCAAAAAGGCGAGCACCGAGGGCCGGCAGAAGGCGCGTGCGGCGCTTGCCGCCGACGGCAGCGGGTTGAATTGCGCCTACCGGATTTCCTGGCTGCAGGACCAGATCATCACCGTCCTCTACAATTTCGCCACCGCCCACATCTTTCCGCAGCAGAAGGACAAGTTCGCCGTCACCGCCGTCGGCGGCTATGGCCGCGACACGCTGGCGCCGGGCTCGGATATCGACCTGCTCTTCCTCTTCCTGCCGCGGCCGGCGGAAGAGACGCACAAGGCGGTCGAATTCATGCTCTACGTGCTCTGGGACATGGGCTTCAAGGTCGGCCACGCCACCCGCACGGTGGAGGAATGCATCGCGCTTTCCAAGTCCGACATGACGATCCGCACCGCCATTCTGGAAATGCGCTTTATCTGCGGCTTGCAGCGGCTGGAAACCGAGCTCGAGACCCGCTTCGACAAGGAAATCGTCACCGGCACCGGCCCGGAGTTCATCGCCGCCAAACTTGCCGAGCGCGACGAACGCCACCGCAAGGCAGGCGATACGCGTTATCTCGTCGAACCGAACGTCAAGGAAGGCAAGGGCGGGCTTCGCGACCTGCACACGCTGTTCTGGATCTCGAAATATTATTATCACGTGCGCGACCAGGCCGAGCTGGTCAAACTCGGCGTCCTGTCAAAACACGAATTCCGCCTGCTCGAGAAGGCCGACGATTTCCTCTGGGCGGTGCGCTGCCACATGCACTTCCTGACCGGTAAGGCCGAGGAGCGGCTCTCCTTCGACATCCAGCGCGAGATCGCCGAAGCCTTCGGCTATCACACCCGCCCCGGCCTTTCGGCCGTCGAGCGTTTCATGAAGCACTATTTCCTCGTTGCCAAGGATGTCGGCGATCTGACCCGCATCCTGTGCGCCGCGCTCGAAGACCAGCAGGCAAAGTCGATCCCCGGCCTTACCGGCGTCATCAGCCGTTTCACCCATCGCACCCGCAAGATCGCCGGCAGCGTCGAATTCGTCGAAGACCGCGGCCGCATCGCGCTCGCCGACCCTGATGTCTTCAAGCGCGATCCGGTCAGCATCCTGCGGCTCTTCCACGTCGCCGACATCAATGGGCTGGAATTTCATCCCGACGCGCTGAAGCGCGTCACCCGTTCGCTTGCCCTGATCGATAACCGGCTCAGGGAAAACGACGAAGCCAACCGCCTGTTCATGTCGATCCTGACATCGAAACGCGACCCGGCGCTGATCCTGCGCCGCATGAACGAGGCCGGCGTGCTCGGCCGTTTCATTCCCGATTTCGGCAAGATCGTCGCGATGATGCAGTTCAACATGTATCATCACTATACGGTCGACGAACATCTGATCCGCACCGTCGACGTTCTCTCGGAGATCGACAAGTCGCGCTCCGAGGATCTGCACCCGCTCGCCAACAAGCTGATCGCAAATATCGAGGACCGCGAGGCGCTCTACGTCGCCGTTCTTCTCCACGATATCGCCAAGGGCCGGCTGGAGGATCACTCGATCGCCGGCGCCCGCGTCGCCCGCAAGCTCTGCGCCCGTTTCGGCCTGTCGCAGAAGCAGACGGAAATCGTCGTCTGGCTGATCGAGGAACATCTGACCATGTCGATGGTGGCGCAGACCCGCGACCTCACCGACCGCAAGACCATCACCGATTTCGCCGACCGGGTGCAGTCACTCGACCGGCTGAAGATGCTGCTGATCCTGACGATCTGCGATATCCGCGCCGTCGGCCCCGGCGTCTGGAACGGCTGGAAGGGCCAGCTTCTGCGGACGCTCTATTATGAAACCGAGCTGCTTTTGGCCGGCGGTTTCTCGGAAGTCTCGCGCAAGGAGCGGGCCAACGCCGCCGCCGAGGCGCTGCGCGGCGCGCTCTCAGACTGGAGCCAGAAGGACCGCAACACCTATACCAAGCTGCACTACCAGCCCTATCTGCTCTCCGTGCCGCTGGAAGACCAGATCCGTCACGCCCATTTCATCCGCCAGGCCGACAAGGCGGGCCAGGCGCTCGCCACCATGGTGCGGACCGACAGTTTCCACGCCATCACCGAGATCACCGTGCTGTCGCCCGACCATCCGCGGCTGCTTGCCGTCATCGCCGGCGCGTGTGCGGCGGCCGGCGCCAACATCGTCGACGCGCAGATCTTCACGACTTCGGACGGGCGGGCGCTCGATACGATCCATGTCAGCCGGGAATTTGCCGACGACGCCGACGAGCTGCGCCGCGCCGGCACGATCGGGCGGATGATCGAGGACGTGCTGTCGGGGCGCAAGCGCCTGCCCGAGGTCATCGCCACACGCACGCGCAACCGCAAGAAAAGCAAGGCCTTCGTCATTCCGCCCTCGGTCAACATCACCAACAGCCTGTCGAACAAGTTCACCGTCATCGAGGTCGAGTGCCTCGACCGCCCTGGCCTCTTGTCGGAGATCACCGCCGTGCTCTCCGATCTGTCGCTCGACATTCAGTCGGCCCGCATCACCACTTTCGGCGAGAAGGTAATCGACACCTTCTACGTCACCGACCTGGTCGGCCAGAAAATCTCGGGCGACAGCAAGCGCGCCAACATCACCGCCCGGATGAAGGCGGTGATGGCCGAAGAGGAGGACGAACTGCGCGAACGCATGCCTTCCGGCATCATCGCGCCCGCCGCCACCGCCCGGACATCGCCCCCAGCCGAAAAGAAAGCCGATTCCCCCGCATGAGCTATCAAGCATGAGCCTCGTCAAGAAATTCGCGACCGTCGGCGGCGCCACCCTCGGCAGCCGCATCTTCGGCTTCGCCCGCGAAACGCTGATGGCGGCCGCACTCGGCACCGGGCCGATGGCCGACGTCTTCTACGCGGCCTTCCGTTTTCCGAACCTCTTCCGCCGGCTGTTTGCCGAAGGCGCCTTCAACGCCGCCTTCGTGCCGCTCTTTGCCAAGGAGATCGAGGCGAACGGCACGGATGGCGCCAAGCGCTTTTCGGAGGAAGTCTTCGGCGTGTTGTTTTCGGTGCTGCTCCTCATCACCATCGTGATGGAGCTTGCCATGCCGCTGCTCGTGCGCTTCGTCATCGCGCCGGGCTTTGCCGACGATCCCGAGAAGTTCTCGATCACGATCCGCATGGCGGCCGTGATGTTTCCCTATCTCATGTGCATGTCGCTGACGGCGATGATGAGCGGCATGCTGAATTCGCTGCATCATTTCTTCGCCGCCGCCATCGCGCCCGTCTTCCTCAACGTGGTGATGATCGGGGCGCTGTTCTATGCCCTCTATACCGGCGCCGATCCGCTGGCGACGGCCTGGTATCTCTCCTGGGGCGTGCTGATCGCCGGCCTGCTGCAGCTTGCCGTCGTCTATATCGGCGTCCTTGCGGCCGGCATGAGCATCGGCCTACGCTTCCCGAAGATGACGCCCAACGTCAAGCGGCTGCTGATCCTGGCCGTGCCGGCCGCGGTCACCGGCGGCATCACCCAGATCAACCAGCTGATCGGCCAAGCGATCGCCTCGTCCCGCGACGGCGCGATCGCGGCGCTGCAATATGCCGACCGCATCTACCAGCTGCCGCTCGGCGTCGTCGGCGTCGCCGTCGGCGTGGTGCTGCTGCCGGAGCTGGCGCGCGCCTTGAAGGCCGGCCACCTGCGCGAGGCCGGCAACCTGCAGAACCGCTCGATCGAATTCGTGCTGTTCCTCACCATTCCCGCCGCCTTCGCGCTCTGGATCCTGTCCGACGAGATCATCCGCGTGCTCTATGAGCGCGGCGCCTTCCATCAGGAAAATACCCTCGTCGTCGGCTCAATCCTGGCGATCTACGGCATCGGCCTGCCGGCCTTCGTTCTGATCAAGGCGCTGCAGCCCGGCTTCTATGCCCGCGAGGACACCAAGACGCCGATGCGCTTCTCGGCGATCGCCGTTGCGACCAACTGCGCCACCGCGCTGACGCTCTTCCCCTATATGGGCGCGCCCGGTATCGCGGTCGCCGAGGCCACCGCCGGCTGGATCAGCACGGTGCTGCTGTTCACCACGCTTCTGCGCCGCGGCCATCTGACATGGGAATGGGCGCTGGCAAAACGCGCCGCCCTTCTGATCGTCGCCGCCGCCGTCATGGGCGCGGCGATCGTCTTCCTCAAGCAGTATTTTGCCCCCTGGCTTGCCTCGGGCGCACCGCTTCTGACCAAGATCGGTACGCTGGGGCTGTTGATTGCGATTTCCATGCTGGTCTATTTCGCCGCCGCCTTCCTGATCGGCGGGGCAAATCTCGGCATGATCCGCCGCAATCTGAACCGCAAGCCGGCGGCGGCAGAAGATGCATAAGCTCTAACAATCGACCCATCGCCTCTGCGGCCCGACGTCGACGTGAATGATGCCGTTGCAATAACTGCCGATGCCGCCGATCCCCGGCGCGCTTCTGGCGGCGGCGATGATGGTGCGCTCCGACAGGCCCGGCATCCTGAAATCGGCCGCCAGGCATTTGCCGTGCAGGGAGCCATGACGGCTTGGATGCGGCCTCAGGCCGGAGGTGATGATCGGACGGCGTCCGGTTTTTGCGGCGATATGCGACAGGATCGCCTGAAGGCGGGTTGGAAAACACCCGGCACGGACACTGACGGTCTGGACCGTGTAGGCGAGACGCGCCTCGTGTTTCGGCAGATGAATGGCCGGCCTTTTGCTGTCTTGACCGACAGCGCTGGTTGCTGATTGTAGGGCGAAAAGGCCTGCCATGGCCAGCAAAGCGAGGTTCTGCATGGTCCCTCCGGGCGGTTGGAACGGCGGCCATCCGGCCGCCACTGCTCGGTCGAGGATTTTCAGTTCAATAAAAGCTTTTCTGTGAAATTTTATACTCAATTATGGCTAAACGCTCTGATCAATTCGGCTTAAAATCGGGGTATTATCTGCCTCGAAATGAAAAAAACATCCAATCTCAGGAGGTCGCATGACGATCAAGTCGCTTTTCCTCGTCACCCTCGTCGTCGACGATTACGACCGCGCCAAGGCCTTTTATTGCGATGTGCTTGGGTTCGACTGCGTTGAGGACCAGCCGCAGCCGGAGGGCAAGCGCTGGGTGGTGGTGAAGCCGAGAGGCGGGGACGGCGCCGCGTTTCTGTTGGCGCAGGCGGCAACCGAAGTACAGCGGGCGGCCATCGGGAACCAGACGGGCGGCCGGGTCGGCTTCTTCCTGAAGACCGACGATTTCGCCCGCGATCACGCCGCCATGGTTGCAGCCGGCGTGCGCTTTCTGGAAGCGCCGCGGCATGAGGTCTACGGCACGGTGGCGGTCTTTGCCGATCCCTACGGCAACAGCTTCGATCTGATCCAGCATGCCGCAGACTGAACCCCTTGATTGCGACCGGCTGCCCGTGCATAAGCCGCGGCGTTAGCAACACAGGCGACAAGCCTTGGGGCCCTCCACCAGCCTATTGAGGACGACATGAGCGAATTCAAGAAACTCGTATTCTCCGGCGTGCAGCCGACCGGCAATCTGCATCTCGGCAATTATCTCGGCGCGATCCGCCGCTTCGTGGCGCTGCAGGAGGGCAATGACTGCATCTACTGCGTCGTCGACATGCATGCGCTCACCGCTCAGCTGGTGCACGAGGATATGCCGAGCCAGACGCGCTCTATCGCCGCCGCCTTCATCGCCGCCGGCATCGATCCGGAAAAACATATCGTCTTCAATCAGTCGGCCGTGCCGCAGCATGCCGAACTCGCCTGGATCTTCAACTGCGTCGCCCGCATCGGCTGGATGAACCGCATGACGCAGTTCAAGGACAAGGCCGGCAAGGACCGCGAGCAGGCCTCGCTCGGGCTCTACGCCTATCCGAGCCTGATGGCCGCCGACATTCTCGTCTACCGTGCAACGCATGTGCCTGTCGGTGAGGACCAGAAGCAGCATCTCGAGCTTGCCCGCGACATCGCCATGAAGTTCAACCTCGATTATGCCCAGCATATCGCCAGGACCGGCTACGGCATCGACATCACCGTCGGCGACGAGCCGGTGCATGCTTATTTCCCGATGGTCGAGCCGCTGATCGGCGGACCGGCGCCGCGCGTCATGTCGCTGCGCGACGGCACCAAGAAAATGTCGAAATCGGACCCTTCCGACCTGTCGCGCATCAACCTGATGGACGACGAGGATGCGATCTCGAAGAAGATCCGCAAGGCCAAGACCGATCCGGACGGCTTGCCGAGCGAGATCGACGGTCTGCAGGGTCGGCCGGAAGCCGACAATCTGGTGGCGATCTATGCCGCGCTTGCCGACAAGTCGAAGTCGGAAGTGCTTGCCGAATTCGGCGGCCAGCAGTTCTCCGTCTTCAAGCCGGCGCTGGTCGATCTCGCCATCCACGTGCTGGCGCCGATCACCGGCGAAATGCGCCGGCTGATGGACGATACCAGCCACATCGATGCGATCCTGCGCAAGGGTGGCGAACGCGCCCGGGCCCGCGCCGAGGTGACGATGAACCAGCTGCGCGACATCATCGGCTTCCTTTACTGAGGCAGATCTCCTCTGCTTACCCTTCGGGGGAAGAGGATCTATTCGGAAGGAGAAGCGGCAAAAACTGCGCTTGCAATTTTTCCGCTTCAGGTGTCAGAGTCCGCCCCATGGTATCGAAGCGACTCTCACGGCTCGAAGGTCACCGGCGCAAGTTCATGGCGGTGATCGACGGGACCCCCGAATGCCAGCGCGCCGTTCATTATGCCGGCCGGCGCGCGAAGAATTCCAATGGCGGCCTGGTGCTGCTCTATGTGATCCCCAACGGCGATTTCCAGCAATGGCTCGGCGTTGAGGAGATCATGCGGGCCGAGGCGCGCGAGGAAGCCGAGGCAACGGTCGCCAAGATCGCCCAGATCGTGCGCGAGACGATCGGCATCGAGCCCGAGATCGTCATCCGCGAAGGCAGTGCGGCCGAGCAGATCAACGCCGTGATCGAGGAAGACCGCGACGTGGCGATCCTGGTTCTTGCCGCCGGTTCGGCGAAGGAGGGTCCGGGACCGCTGGTTTCGTCGGTCGCCGGACGCGCGGCGGCGTTCCCGATTCCAGTCACCGTGCTGCCGGATACGCTGACGAACGAGGAAATCGATGCGCTCTGCTGAGCCTATTTCTTGAGTACAAGTCTCTTGATTAGATCAGGCAATGGGCCTATTTTCTTTTGAAGAATTCTAAAGACGGCCGAGGTCACGGGCCTGCCGCATGGAGAGCCAGATGTTCATTCAGACCGAAGCCACGCCGAATCCCGCCACCCAGAAGTTCCTGCCGGGCAAGGTGGTCATGGAAAACGGCACCGCCGAATTCCGCAGCGCCGCGGAGGCCGAAGCCTCGCCGCTTGCCGCCCGGCTGTTCGAAATACCCGGCGTCACCGGGGTCTATTTCGGCTATGATTTCATTTCCGTCTCCAAGGACAATGCTGAATGGCAGCATCTTAAGCCGGCTATATTGGGCTCGATCATGGAGCATTTCATGTCCGGCAAGCCGGTCATGGGCGACGCTTCGATTCTGTCCGAAGACGCCGATGCCGGCGACGAGTTCTTTGACGAAGGCGACGAATCGATCGTGCTGACCATCAAGGAACTTCTGGAGACCCGCGTGCGCCCGGCCGTTGCCCAGGACGGCGGCGACATCACCTTCCGCGGCTTCAAGGACGGCAAGGTCTATCTCAATATGAAGGGCTCCTGCTCCGGCTGCCCGTCTTCGACGGCGACGCTGAAGCACGGCGTCCAGAACCTGCTGCGCCATTTCGTACCCGAAGTGCAGGAAGTGATTGCCGCTTGAAAATCTCGAATTCGTTCGGGCCGTTCATCTCTCGTTCGGCCGGACGGATTTATGGTTAGCGACAAGAGTTTATTCGGAAATTGATGGCATGATCGTTCTGGCGCTCGACACGGCAGGTGTAGATTGCTCTGCCGCCGTTTATGACAGCGGCAGGAATACGGTGCTGGGGGAGGCATCGGACATGATCGGCAAGGGGCATGCTGAACATCTGATCGGTATCGTCGACCGTGCGCTCGGTCAGGCCGATATGACGCTTTCTGAGGTCGACCGCCTTGCCGTCACCGTTGGCCCTGGCTCCTTTACCGGTATCCGCGTCGGCGTGGCCGCAGCCCGCGGCTTTGCCCTGTCCCTGCAAATCCCCGTCGTCGGCGTCACCACGCTCGAAGTGATGGCGGCCGCCGAACGGGAGAGGACACCCGGCCGCGCCGTGCTTGCGGCAATGGACGCCAAGCGGGACGAAATCTACCTCCAGTCCTTTGCCGCGGATGGTTCGCCGCTCGATGCACCGCGGGCGGCGAGCGTCGCCGATGCGCAGGCTTTCGCCGCCGGCTTCGACGGCGAGATCACCGGTTCGGCAACGCCGCTGCTGAAGGCGGGCGCCGGCGGCGACCATGCCAACGTGTTTCCGATTTCGGTGGTGGCGCGCCTCGGTGCTGCTGCCTCGGCCGATGCCGGAAAGCCAAAGCCCCTTTATCTGCGCGGACCGGATGCCAAACCGCAGGCCGGATATGCGATTGCGCGACGAGTGTGACCATGCTGGAAGCCTATCTGACGCTGAAGCCGGAATTCGAGATCATCGCCATGGAGCGCGAGGATTGCCGCGATGTCGCCGTGCTGCACGGCGAGCGTTTTGCCAGGCCCTGGGGTGACGGCGAATTTCACAGCCTGCTGTCGCAGGAGACGGTGTTCGGCTTCGTCGCGCGCCAGACCAATGCTATCCTGAAGAAGCCGCTCCCCGGCTTCATCCTTGCCCGTCAGGTCGCCGGCGAGGCGGAAATCCTGACGATCGCCGTCCAGGCCAAGGCAGCGCGCGCCGGGCTCGGCTGGCGGCTGATGCAGGCAGCGATGCGGGAAGCGCGGGCGCGCGGCGGCGAGAGCATGTTTCTCGAGGTCGATAACGGCAATACGGCCGCCCTCGGCCTTTATCGCAAGCTCGGCTTCGAGAAGGTCGGCGAGCGCCAAGGCTACTACAAGCAGGAAAACGGCGCCCTTTCCACGGCGCTTGTCATGAAGCGCGTTCTTCGGTAGTTCCCTGGCAGGAGATGACAGGCCGGCCGGCGCGATGACCGTGCGGGCGTTGTCGAAACGCGAGTGTGAAGGCGGGCCATGTCTGATGTAGCCAAGACCCTTGAGGAGCTTTGCGCCGAACGCGGCATGCGCATGACCGAGCAGCGCCGCGTGATCGCGCGTATCCTGGAGGATTCGGCAGATCATCCCGACGTCGAAGAGCTCTACCGCCGCTCGGTGAAGGTCGATGCGAAAATTTCGATCTCGACCGTCTATCGCACCGTCAAACTGTTCGAGGATGCCGGCATCATCGCCCGCCACGACTTCCGCGACGGGCGCTCGCGCTACGAAACCGTGCCGGAAGAGCATCACGATCACCTCATCGACCTGAAGACCGGCACGGTGATCGAATTTCGCTCGCCGGAGATCGAGGCGCTGCAGGAGCGCATCGCCCGCGAGCATGGCTTCCAGCTGGTCGACCATCGCCTGGAGCTCTACGGCATTCCGTTGAAGAAGGACGATCTCTGAAGCGATGGCCGCCCGGGAGCAGCACATTTGATCGTCTGGCTGCGCATTGTCTTGGCTGCGGCCGTCATCCTTGCCGTCAGCATCGTGCTCATACCGCTGCAGCTCTTGGCGCTGCGTTTCGACTGGCGGCTGCGCCGACGGCTGCCGAGGGTCTGGCACCGCATCATCTGCTACTGCCTCGGCATCCGCGTGCGCGTCACCGGCAGGCTGGAAGGCCGGCGGCCGCTGATGCTCTGTTCCAACCATTCGTCCTGGATGGATATCATGGTGATGTCGGCCGTCGCCGACGTCGCCTTCATCGCCAAGATCGAGGTGGCCGACTGGCCGATCTTCGGCACGCTCGCCAAGCTGCAGAAAAGCGTCTTCGTCGTGCGCGAGGAGAGGCGCAAAACCGGCCATCAGGCCAATGAGATCGCCGGGCGCATGGCCGACGGCGAAATCATCGTGCTCTTCCCCGAGGGCACGACCTCGGACGGTAACCGGCTGCTGGAGGTGAAATCCTCGCTGTTCGGCGCCGCCGCGATGGCGGTTCCCGCCTCGCCGACGGGAACCGTCGTGGTGCAGCCGGTAGCGATCGCCTATACCCGCGTACACGGCATCGCCATGGGACGCTATCACCGGCCGCTCGCCGCCTGGCCGGGTGATATCGAGCTCCTACCGCATCTGATCGACATCGTCAGATGCGGCGCCCTCGATGCGGAGGTTTCCTTCGGTGAAGCGGTGGAATACCGCGCCGACACCAACCGCAAGGAGGTGAGCGCGACGATCGCCTCGCGCATCCGCAACCTCCTGAACAGCCGCCTGCGCGGGCGGGAAATTTCCTGAAGCGCACCGCGATCTTCGGATGCGCCCGTTGCGCTTGCGCTCCTGGTTTTCGCGCATGTCGCTGCCTCAGGGTCGCTCCACACTTTTGCGCGGCTGCTAAAACAAGATTTTGATTTTCTCGGACGGCAAAAACCACTACATAGCCGCCATGACACAGGACAGCGCCCTTCTCCAGGCCCCGGAGCCGATGCTCCGCGACGGCTCCAACAGCCGCAAGGTCTTCATCAAGACCTATGGCTGCCAGATGAACGTCTATGATTCCACGCGCATGAGCGATGCGCTCGCCCGCGACGGCTACGAGCCGACGGAAGACATGGAAGAGGCCGACCTCGTCCTTCTCAACACCTGCCATATCCGCGAAAAGGCGGCCGAGAAGGTCTATTCCGCGCTCGGCCGGCTGCGCGAGATGAAGAAAAAGAAGGCGGCGGACGGCCGGGAGATGATGATCGGCGTTGCCGGCTGCGTCGCCCAGGCCGAAGGCGAGGAGATCCTGCGCCGCGCACCCGCCGTCGACGTCGTCATCGGTCCGCAGACCTATCATCGCCTGCCGGAAGCGCTGCGCCGCGCCCAACAGGGCCAGCGCGTCGTCGACACCGAATATGCGATTGAGGACAAGTTCGAGCATCTGCCGATCGCCGAGAGCCGGAAGATCCGCGCCCGCGGCGTCACCGCCTTCCTGACGGTGCAGGAGGGCTGTGACAAGTTCTGCACCTTCTGCGTCGTGCCCTACACACGCGGCTCGGAAGTGTCGCGGCCGGTTTCCCAGATCGTCGAGGAAGCCGAAAAGCTGGTCGAAGCCGGGGTGCGCGAGATCACCCTGCTCGGCCAGAACGTCAATGCATGGCACGGCGCCGGACCGCGGGGCGAGGCATGGAGCCTCGGCGACCTGCTCTACCGCCTGGCCGAAATCCCCGGCCTCGCCCGGCTGCGCTATACCACCAGCCATCCGCGCGACATGGACGACCGGCTGATCGAGGCGCATCGCGACCTGAGGGCGCTGATGCCCTATCTGCACCTGCCGGTGCAATCGGGCTCCGACCGCATCCTGAAAGCGATGAACCGGCGCCACACGGCCGCCGAATATCTCTCGCTGATCGAACGCATCCGCACCGTGCGGCCCGACATCGCGCTGTCGGGCGATTTCATCACCGGCTTTCCGGGGGAGACAGACGCGGATTTTGAGGATACACTGAAACTTGTGGAGGAGGTGCGCTACGCGCAGGCCTTCTCGTTCAAATACTCGACACGGCCGGGCACCCCCGGCGCGGAACTGAAGGACCAGGTGCCGGAAGAAATCAAGGCAGAACGGCTGGAACGCCTGCAAGCGCTTCTTTTGAAGCAGCAGCAGGAATTTGCCGAATCCTGCATCGGCAAGGAGATCGATCTGCTGCTCGAAAAGCCCGGCCGCATGCCCGGCCAGCTAATCGGACGTTCTCCCTGGCTTCAATCAGTGAATGTTGATGCAAAAGCATCGCAAATCGGTGACATTATTAAAGTGCGAATCACCGGAACCGGAACGAACAGCCTGTTTGCCGAACGCGCAGAGGCTGCGGTCTAACCCAAGGAGCCCGACCGCTTGAACGGACAAGAATTGGTTTCTTCTTCACCGCGCCACCCCCGCACGCCGAGCGACACCAATCACTTCGTCCTGACGTTCGAGAACAATCGGTTCGCCAGCGAGCTCTTCGGTCAATTCGACCAGAACCTGAAGCTGCTCGAGGAGCGGCTGAACATCGATGCGCGGGCGCGCGGCAATTCCGTCGTCATCTCGGGTGATGTCGTGACCACCAACCAGGCGCGGCGCACGCTCGACTATCTCTATGAAAAGCTTCAGAAAGGCGGCAGCGTGGAACGATCCGACGTCGAGGGCGCAATCCGCATGGCGGTCGCCGCCGACGATCAGCTCAGCCTGCCGACCATGGAGCGCAAGGCCAAGCTGACGATGGCGCAGGTTTCCACCCGCAAGAAGACGATCATCGCCCGCACGCCGACCCAGGACGCCTATATCAGGGCGCTGGAACGCTCCGAACTGGTCTTCGGCGTCGGCCCGGCCGGCACCGGCAAGACCTATCTCGCCGTCGCCCATGCCGCCCAGTTGCTGGAGCGCGGCGCCGTCGAAAAAATCATCCTGTCGCGTCCGGCCGTCGAGGCCGGCGAGCGCCTGGGCTTCCTGCCCGGCGACATGAAGGAAAAGGTCGATCCCTATCTTCGCCCGCTCTATGACGCGCTCTACGACATGATCCCCGCCGACAAGGTCGACCGGGCGATCACCGCCGGCGTCATCGAGATCGCGCCGCTCGCCTTCATGCGCGGCCGCACGCTCGCCAATGCCGCGATCATCCTCGACGAAGCGCAGAACACCACGTCGATGCAGATGAAGATGTTCCTGACGCGCCTCGGCGAGAATGCCCGGATGATCGTCACCGGCGACCCGAGCCAGATCGACCTGCCGCGCGGCGTCAAATCCGGCCTCGTCGAGGCCCTGCAGCTGCTGAACGGCGTCGAGGGCATCTCGATCGTGCGCTTCAAGGATACCGACGTCGTGCGTCATCCGCTGGTCGGGCGCATCGTCAGGGCCTATGATTCCACCTATGCCGTCGACGCTGAAGACGTCAGCCGGCAGGACTGATGGCCGAGCTCGACATCCAGATCAGCATCGAGAACATCGGCTGGCCCGAGGAGGAGACGCTGCTGGCCTTTTGCGGCCGCGTGCTCGGGGCAGCGGCGGTCTATCTGCGCGACAGCGAAAAGCAGCCCTTCCCGACGATGCCGCCCGAAGTGTCGCTGGTCTTTACCGACGACGCCTCGATCCAGGACATCAACGCCGAGTGGCGCGGCAAGGACAAGGCGACCAACGTGCTCTCCTTTCCGGCCTTTCCGGTGCAGCCGGGCAAAATGCCCGGCCCGATGCTCGGCGACATCATCATCGCCCGGGAGACGGTGGAGCGGGAGGCGCATGAGCTCGAAAAGAGTTTCGACGACCACCTGACCCATCTTCTGGTGCACGGTTTCTTGCATCTTCTCGGCTACGACCATATGAATAGTGCCGAAGCCGAAATTATGGAGGGGCTGGAGACTCGCATTTTGGCGCAGCTCGGCCTATCTGATCCTTACGAGGGTCAAGACCTTAAAATGGAACCATGAGCGACTTTACGACGAAGCCGGCGGCAGACGCCAAGGACTCCGAGCCATCCTCTTCTTCGGACGAGGCGGGCAGTAGTAGTCGGCCATCCGGCCGATCCCAATCCTTCTGGTCGCGCGCCGCGCGCATTCTCCGTCCGCAGCAGGGCTCGCGACTGCGCGAGGATCTGGCCGACGCGCTGATGACCGACGCGGCCGGCGATGATGCCTTTTCGCCCGACGAGCGGGCGATGCTGCATAATATCCTGCGCTTCCGCGAGGTGCGCGTCGCCGACGTGATGGTGCCGCGCGCCGATATCGAGGCGGTCGACCAGAACATCACCATCGGCGAACTGATGATCCTGTTCGAGGAATCCGGCCGCTCGCGCATGCCCGTCTATGCCGATACGCTCGACGATCCGCGCGGCATGGTGCATATCCGCGACCTGCTGTCCTATGTCGCCAAGCAGGCGCGCAACAAGCGCCGCGGTCCGGCAAAACCGGCCGTCGCCGTGCCGGCGATCGACGTCGCGCCTGAGAACATCCAGAAGCCGCCGCGTTCGGCCAAGCAGAATTTCGATCTCGCCCGCGTCGATCTGCAGAAGACGCTGGAGGAGGCCGGCATCATCCGCAAGATCCTGTTCGTACCGCCGTCGATGCTGGCCTCCGACCTGCTGCGCCGGATGCAGGTGAACCGCACGCAGATGGCGCTCGTCATCGACGAATATGGCGGCACCGACGGCCTCGCCTCGCATGAGGACATCGTCGAAATGGTGGTCGGCGACATCGATGACGAACATGACGACGAAGAGGTGATGTTCAAGCGCGTCGCCGAAGACGTCTTCGTCGCCGACGCCCGCGTCGAGCTGGAAGAAATCGCCGAGGCGATCGGGCCGGATTTCGACATCAGCGAGCAGGTCGACGAAGTCGATACGCTGGGCGGGCTGATCTTCTCGGCGCTCGGCCGCATTCCGGTGCGCGGCGAGGTCGTTCAGGCGCTGCCGAATTTCGAGTTCCACATCCTCGACGCCGATCCGCGCCGCATCAAACGGCTGCGCATCACCCGCAAGCGCCACGCGATCCGCCGCCGCGCCAAGGAGGCCGGCGATATCACGCCCGGCTCCGAGACCGGCGACGACCGGCCGACTGAATCGACCGCCAACTAGTCCCTTGCTTGAACATGTCGTCAGGAACCGCTGCGCGGTTCCTGGTGACATGCATTAACAGGACAAAGAGCCGCTTTTTTGAAAGACTGCGGAAGGGTTGATTCGCGGCTTGATGGGAGTGCGCATGGAGCGGCTTGCGGACAGGATTATCCTCGTCTGGGGGTTCAAACGGTCGTTGCTGGCGATCGGCGCAGGGGCATTCGCCGTGCTGGCGCTGCCGCCCTTCGGCTTTTTCGCGGCGATGTTTCTCTCCTTCACGCTGCTCGTCTGGCTGATAGACGGAGCGGCGGCTTCTCCTGAAAGCGGCCTGATCGGCAGGCTGTGGCCGGCCTTTGCGGTCGGCTGGCTGTTCGGCTTCGGCTATTTCGTCACCGGCCTCTGGTGGCTCGGCCACGCGCTGCTCGTCGATTCGGAGGAGTTCGCCTGGGCACTGCCGCTCGCCATCCTCGGTCTGCCGGCCTGTCTGGCGATTTTCTACGGGCTGGCTGTTGCGCTGGCCCGCATCTTCTGGTCCGACGGCATGGGGCGGATCGCCGCACTTGCGGCTGGCTTCGGGCTGATGGAATGGCTTCGCAGCGTCATCCTCACCGGTTTCCCCTGGAACGCCATCGGCTACGGCCTGATGCCGGTGCCGCTGATGATGCAGTCGGCGCATGTGATCGGGGCGATGGGCGTCACCGCCCTTGCCGTCTTCGTCTTTTCCGCCCCCGCCCTTGTCGGGACCCGGCAGGGCGCTCGCACCGGCCTTGCGCTGGCCGTCGCGCTGTTTGCCGCCCATCTCGGCTACGGCGCCTACGCTCTCTATCTGGCGCCACGGCCCGCGCCGCTGCCCGAGGACAAGCGGCCCGTGGTGCGGCTGGTACAGCCTGATATCGACCAGGCGGCGAAGATGGACAATGACGCCGATCGCAATGCGATCTTCGAGACGCATCTGAAGCTTTCGGCCGAGGCGCCGAGGAATGGCGGGCGCAAGCCCAATATCATCGTCTGGCCGGAAACCTCGATCCCCTTCATCCTGACCGACAACCAGGATGCCCTGACGCGGATCGCCGATACGCTCGACGACGACCAGATCCTGATCGCCGGCGCGGTGCGCGCCGAGGAGATGGGACCGGGCACGCCGGTGCGCTACTACAATTCCATCTATGTCATCGATGGCCGCGGCCAGATCATCGCCGCCTCCGACAAGGTGCATCTGGTGCCCTTCGGCGAATATCTGCCCCTCGAGGAGCTGCTCACCGAACTCGGCATCCAGAACGTCGTCGAGGTACCGGGCGGGTTTTCGGCCGCCGCAAGCCGGCACCTGCTGGCGCTGCCCGGCGGGCTCAATCTTTATCCGCTGATCTGCTACGAGATCATTTTTCCTGATGAAATGACCCGCGACATCAAAGACGCCAACGCCCTCCTCAATCTCACCAATGATGCCTGGTTCGGCATGACGCCCGGCCCCTACCAACATTTCCTGCAGGCGCGGGTGCGGGCGGTCGAGACCGGCCTGCCGCTGATTCGCGATGCCAATAGCGGCATTTCGGCGCTAGTGAACGCGCATGGAGAAATAATCGCCGGCCTCGATCTTGGAGAAACCGGCTTTATTGATGCAACTGTCGATAGCCTCAGTGAAGGGTTCGGAAGCACATACCCCCGCCAGACATACTTCTGGTTGACCGAGGCTCTGCTGATTTTGATTGCGCTGATCTCGCGCGGAGGTTTTATTTTAGGGTTGAATTGACCAAAAACCCCTAAAATTGCATAGTGATGACAATCGGCGTTCTTAACGTATGTTGGAAGGTGGGTTCCCACTGACTGCAACGTGGCGTTTTGGGATGGATCAGGGGCATGCCGGTTAGAAACAGGTTGAAATTCGTAGCTAGGGCACGACCATGATTGAAAACAAAAAGAAGCCGAATCCGATCGACATCCATGTTGGCAGCCGCATTCGCCTTCGCCGAACGATGCTGGGCATGAGCCAGGAAAAGCTTGGCGAAAGCCTCGGCATCACCTTTCAGCAGATCCAGAAATATGAAAAGGGAACCAACCGCGTCGGCGCAAGCCGTCTGCAGAACATCTCGAGCATTTTGAATGTTCCGGTCTCCTTCTTCTTCGAGGATGCGCCCGGCGAACATTCCGGCGCCATCGGCGGCATGGCCGAAGCCTCCAGCTCGAATTATGTCGTCGACTTCCTCTCTTCCTCCGAAGGCCTGCAGCTCAACCGCGCCTTCGTGAAGATTTCCGATCCCAAGGTTCGCCGCAAGGTCGTGGAACTGGTCAAGGCGCTTGCCGCCGAAGCCGACGCCGACTGATCACAGCGCCCTTCACCGGAATGGAAAGGCGGCCGAAAGGCCGCTTTTTTGCGTTTTTGGGGCAAAATTTGTCACTTTACGGCAGATATAAAGATATATTTATGTCCTTCTGCGCTTGTCATCGGCGCATGAACTGAGTACCTACTAGCAGGCTATTATTCTTTGAGGGGAATCCCGGAATGCGCGCGAATTATCTCTTTACCAGCGAATCTGTTGCCGAAGGTCACCCGGACAAAGTGTGTGACCGCATCTCCGACGAGATCGTCGACCTGGTCTACCGCGAAGCGGCCAAGACCGGCGTCAATCCGTGGGGCGTGCGCATTGCCTGCGAGACGCTGGCGACGACCAACCGCGTCGTCATCGCCGGCGAAGTTCGCCTGCCGCCGAGCCTGATGAAGAAGGACAAGGACGGCAACGACGTCATCAACCCGTCGAAGTTCAAGGCCGCTGCCCGCCGTGCGATCAAGGATATCGGCTACGAGCAGGACGGCTTCCACTGGAAGAAGGCAAAGATCGACGTGCTCCTGCACTCGCAGTCGGCCGACATCGCCCAGGGCGTCGATAGCGCCGCCGATCAGCAGGGCGACGAGGGCGCCGGCGACCAGGGCATCATGTTCGGTTATGCCTGCAAGGAAACGCCGGACCTGATGCCGGCCCCCATCTACTATTCCCACAAGATCCTGCAGCTGCTCGCAACCGCCCGCAAGAAGGGTGATGGCGAAGTCGCCAAGCTCGGCCCGGACGCCAAGAGCCAGGTGACGGTGCGTTATGTCGACGGCAAGCCGTCGGAAGCGACCTCGATCGTACTTTCGACCCAGCATCTCGACGACAGCTGGGATTCCAACAAGGTCCGCGCCGTCGTCGAGCCCTATATCCGCGAAGCGCTCGGCGAGCTGAAGATTGCCGATGATTGCAAGTGGTACATCAACCCGACCGGCAAGTTCGTCATCGGCGGCCCGGATGGCGACGCCGGCCTCACCGGCCGCAAGATCATCGTCGACACTTACGGCGGTGCGGCTCCGCATGGCGGCGGCGCATTCTCCGGCAAGGACACGACCAAGGTCGACCGTTCGGCCGCCTATGCCGCCCGCTACCTCGCCAAGAACGTCGTGGCCGCCAGCCTTGCCGACCGCTGCACGATCCAGCTCTCCTACGCGATCGGCGTCGCTCAGCCGCTGTCGATCTATGTCGATCTGCACGGCACCGGCAAGGACGTTTCGGAAGACCAGGTCGAAGCGGCGATCCGCGAGAACATGGATCTGTCGCCGTCGGGCATCCGCCGTCACCTCGACCTCAACAAGCCGATCTACGCCAAGACCTCGGCCTACGGCCATTTCGGCCGCAAGGCCGGCCGCGACGGCTCGTTCTCCTGGGAGCGCACCGACCTCGTCAAGGCGCTGAAGGAAGCCGTCAAGACCAAGGCTGCTGCATGACGGATATGGAACGCCGGGGCCGGGCGACCGAAGCCTTTTTCGGTCGCCGCAAGGGCAAGGCCCTGCGCGAACAGCAGGCCGAGACGCTAAACAGCCTGCTCCCGGCATTCCTCGTCGACCTCTCGGCGGCTCCTCCGGAGCCGCTGACCTCTCTCTTTCCGGTTCCTGTCGAAACGTTACGGCTGGAAATCGGTTTCGGCGGCGGCGAGCATCTGATGCACCGCGCCCTGGAAAGGCCTTCGACCGGCTTCATCGGCGTGGAGCCCTTCGTCAACTCCATGCAGAAGCTGTTGTCGCGCATCGGCGAGACGGGGGCGCGCAATATCCGTGTCTACAACGACGATGCGACGCAGCTGCTCGACTGGCTGCCGGACGCGTCGCTCGACCAGATCGATCTGCTCTATCCCGATCCCTGGCCGAAGCGGAAACACTGGAAACGCCGCTTCGTCTCGAAGACCAATCTCGACCGCTTTCATCGCGTGCTGAAGCCCGGCGGCCTGTTCTGCTTCGCCTCCGACATCGACACCTATGTGAACTGGACGCTGCTCAAATGCCGCGACCACGGCGGCTTCGACTGGATCGCCGACAATGCCGCCGACTGGCTGACGCCCTTCGAGGGCTGGCCGAGCACGCGCTACGAGGCGAAGGCACGGCGCGAAGGCCGGTCTTCGGCTTATTTGACGTTCCGGAAGATCTCAGTTTCAACGGTGGCTAAAGGGCAGTAGTGACGGGCGTGCCTGCGGCCCCCTCATCCGGCCCTTCGGGCCACCTTCTCCCCGTTGGGGAGAAGAGGGAGAATGCCGCTTCGCCATCGCCCGCATTGGACGGAATGCCTTTAAGCAGACACGTTCGTTTTAGGCGGTGTTAGCACAGCTTGCTCCCTCTTCTCCCCTCGGGGAGAAGGTGGCCCGAAGGGCCGGATGAGGGGGCCGCAGGCACAGCAGCAACGGCGACTAGTGAAGCAGCGTCGCGACAATTAGGCGCTATCTGACGGTCAGTGCAGGCTGACCGTCTTCAGTTCGTCCTCGGCCGCCTTGAAGAAGGTGCTGGAGCGGTTGTCCGTCAAGAGAATCGGCGTGCCGTCGGCGCCGAAGAGCGCCCAGAGATCGACGTTCGGATCGATATCCGGCGCCTCGGGGAAACACTTGGCGACCTCTTCGGTGCGCATTTTCCTGATATAGGCGACCTCGCCGTTGCCGATGTGGGCAAGCTCGGATTTGGTCAAGTGAGACGTGGCTTCTTTCATCAACATTCCTGTTCCTCCGGAAGAAGGGACCAACGGTTCGACAAACCGTTGTGCTACTGTGAAACCGAAATGTTAATTTTCTTGACCATGCGCGCAGGTTCCGGCCGAATTAGATCGACGGAGAGCAGGCCGTTCTTCAGGCCGGCGCCGAGTACCTGCATGCCGTCGGCAAGAACGAAGGTGCGCTGGAACTGGCGGGCGGCGATGCCGCGATAGAGATAATCCCGCTCGCCCTGCTCCACCTGGCGGCCACGGATGACCAGTTGGTTCTCCTCGGTGGTGACGTCTAGCTCCTCCTCGCTGAAGCCGGCGACGGCAAGGGTGATGCGCAGACGTTCCGGCGCGCCGCTGTCGGCGGCGATGCGTTCGATATTGTAGGGCGGATATCCGTCGCTCGCCTTGGAAATGCGCTCCAGCGTCTTTTCCATGGCATCGAAGCCCAGAAGCAGCGGACTGGCGAAAGGGGTAATGCGGCTCATCTCTTTTCAAGTCCTTGATGCAAGCGACCATCCCGGACCTCAAGCGCAGCATCCGGATGCCGCTAATATGGGGACAGGATGCCGACGCTGCAAGGCACAGGCGGCCTGTCGGCGACCCGTTGCGGACTTAAGGATCTCTCCAGTTCAGATCGACGGCTTGCGTCTCCTTGCTTGACAAAGCGCCTATCGCCTCGCATCAAAACGTACCCGTGCGAAATGTGCTGATTTGTGACGGGAAATGAACAAGTAGTGCATGCCGCAGCAACAGGCATGGCGAGGACGGGACGGTCATGGCAAGCGCAAGAAAAATCATCATCGACACGGATCCCGGCCAGGACGACGCGGCCGCCATCATGCTGGCCTTCGGCAGCCCCGACGAGCTGGAGGTACTGGGGATCACGACGGTCGCCGGCAATGTGCCGCTTTCGCTGACGAGCCGCAATGCGCGCATCGTCTGCGAGCTTTGCGGCCGGCCGGAGACGAAGGTCTTCGCCGGTGCCGACAGGCCGATTGCCCGCAAGCTGGTGACGGCGGAGCATGTGCACGGCAAGACCGGCCTCGACGGACCCGCGCTCGCCGAGCCGACGATGGCGCTGCAGCCGGCCCATTCCGTCGATTTCATCATCGAGACGCTGCGCCAAGAGCCGGCAGGCACGGTGACGCTCTGCACGCTCGGGCCGCTCACCAATATCGGCATGGCCTTCCAGAAGGCGCCCGACATCATCCCGCGCATCCGCGAACTGGTGATGATGGGCGGCGGCTTCTTCGAGGGCGGCAACATCACGCCGGCGGCCGAGTTCAACATCTATGTCGATCCTGAGGCCGCCGACATCGTCTTCCGCTCGGGCGTGCCGATCGTGATGATGCCGCTCGACGTGACGCATCAATTGCTGACCCGCAAGGACCGGGTGAAGCGCATGGCCGAGATCGGTACGGCGCCAGCCCAGGCGATGGTCGAGATGCTGGAATTCTTCGAACGCTTCGATATCGAGAAATACGGCTCCGACGGCGGGCCGCTGCACGATCCGACGGTGGTCGCCTATCTGTTGAAGCCGGAGCTTTTCAACGGCCGGGACTGCAATGTCGAGATCGAGGTCCAATCTGAACTCACCGTCGGCATGACCGTGGTCGACTGGTGGCATGTGACGGAGCGCAAGCGCAATGCGAAGGTGATGCGCCATGTCGATGCGGACGGTTTCTTCGATCTGCTGATCGAACGCTTCGCCCGCATCTGATCTTTTGGTTTTCCTTCCCCAAGAGAGGGGAAGGAAGCGATCTTAGGCGTCCTTCTCGTCGAAGACGGAGTTGGTTTCAGCTTCGGCCGGCTTCGGGCCGCCCTTGGCGACACCGACCATGGCCGGGCGCAGCACGCGCTCGCCGATGGTGAAGCCTGCCTGCACGACCTGGACGACCGTGTTGTTCGCCACCTCAGGGTTCGGCACCTCGAACATCGCCTGATGGAAATTCGGATCAAACTTCTGGCCGACCGGCTCTAGCTTGCGCACGCCATGGCGTTCGAGCGCCGACAGCATGGCGCGTTCGGTCATCTCCACACCCTCGATCAGCGTGGTCAGGCCGGCATCGGCCGTGGCCTTGGCCTCCGGAGAGATGGCATCCAGCGCCCGGCGCAGATTGTCGGAGACGGCGAGCATGTCGCGGGCGAAACCCGCGACGGAATAGGACTTGGCGTCCTTGACCTCGCGCTCGGTGCGGCGGCGCAGATTGTCCATCTCGGCGGCAAGGCGCAGGTAGCGGTCGCGCAGCTCGCTGTTTTCGGCTTTCAGAAGCTCAAGCGGGTCTGGCTGGGCGGTCTCTTCCTGCACGGTATCGTTCTCGACGTAGGCGGCAGCGTCGGCTGCGGCATCGGCCGCAGTTGCGTCAGGTCCGTTTTTCGTCGTTTCATCGGTCATGACGGTCTCCGGTTGGTGTCTTCAGATGCGCCCGATATCGAGGTTTGACCGAAAAAAATCAAGTCTGCGTGACAAAGAAGCGAAAATTCCGTGGAGTTGTCCGCTCATGCCTGTCGCCCGGAAGTGTGCCGCGGTTCCGGGACAACGACACGCATCAAAACAAAGAGCTAAAGCGTGTCAAAGCGGATTGCGCGACAGGCGGGAGACGAGCTGGGCCGTGTAATCCACCATCGGCACGATGCGGGAATAATTGAGCCGCGTCGGGCCGATGACGCCGACGGCGCCGACGATCCGATCATCCTCGTCGCGATAGGGCGCGACGATCAGCGACGAGCCGGACAGCGAGAAGAGCTTGTTTTCCGAGCCGATGAAGATGCGCACGCCCGAGCCGCTTTCGGCCAGATTGAGGATCTCGATCAGGCTGTCCTTCTTTTCCAGATCGTCGAACAGCATGCGCAGCCGGTCGAGATCCTCGGCGCCGCCAAGGCCTTCGAGCAGGTTGGCGCGGCCGCGAATGATCAGCTGGGCGGGCTTTCCCTCGTCCGGGCTGCCGGCCCAGACGGCGATGCCGCGCTCGACCAGATCGCGCGACAGCGCATCGAGCTCGTGGCGGACATCGTCCTTCAGCCGGCTGAGTTGCTTGCGCAGCTCCGGCAGCGTCTGGCCGGACATATGGGCATTGAGGAAATTCGCCGCCTCCGTCAGCTGCGAGGAGGTGACGCCGGCCGGCAGCTCGATGATGCGGTTTTCCACCTGGTCGTGATCGCCGACAAGCACGGCGAGCGCCTTTGTCGGCTCGAGCCGGATGAACTCGACATGCTTCAGCACCGGATCGCTCTTCGAAGTGATGACGAGGCCGGCGCCGCGCGAAATGCCCGATAGCATGCGGCTCGCCTCATTCATCATCGATTCCACCGGATTGCCGCCGCTTTCGGCCCGCACCTGGCGGTCGATATTGGCGCGGTCCTCGGCGGAGAGATCGCCGACCTGCATGAAGGCATCGACGAAGAAGCGCAGGCCGATCTGGGTCGGCAGCCGGCCGGCGCTGATATGCGGCGAATAGATCAGGCCGAGCTCTTCGAGATCGCTCATGACGTTGCGCACCGAGGCGGGCGACAGCGACATCGGCAGGAGGCGCGACAGATTGCGCGAGCCGAGCGGTTCGCCGCTTTCCAGATACCCCTCGACGATGCGGCGAAAGATCTCCCGGGAGCGCTCGTCCAGCACAGCAACGGCATCCGAAACCGACGTCGACCTGATGCCCATGAACCTCTCGAACCCACACTGATGATGCTTTCGAAAATATAGTCAAACTCGCCCCCGTGGCAAAAGGGAATTTGCAAATGGGCGCGGCCAATCGTAGAAGCGGTCAGCAACTCCAGGAGATAAGAATGCGGCCTTCAGGCAGAAAAACCGACCAGATGCGCAAGGTCTCGTTCGAGCGCAACTTTTCCAAGCATGCGGAAGGCTCCTGCCTGGTCAAGTTCGGCGATACGCATGTGCTCTGCACCGCAAGCCTCGAGGACAAGACGCCGCCGTGGCTGCGCAATACCGGCAAGGGCTGGGTGACGGCCGAATACGGCATGCTGCCGCGGGCAACCGGCGAACGCATGAAGCGCGAGGCCGCCGCCGGCAAGCAGGGCGGCCGCACCCAGGAAATCCAGCGGCTGATCGGCCGGTCGCTGCGCGCCGTCGTCGACCTGCAGGCGCTCGGCGAACGGCAGATCACGCTCGATTGCGATGTCATCCAGGCCGATGGCGGCACGCGGACCGCGTCGATCACCGGCGGCTGGATCGCGCTTTACGATTGCCTGAAATGGATGGAAAGCCGCAATATGATCAAGGTCGACCGGGTGCTCAAGGATCACGTCGCCGCCATCTCCTGCGGCGTCTTCGCCAGCCAGGCGGTGATCGACCTCGACTATCTCGAGGATTCCTCGGCCGAGACCGATGCCAATTTCGTCATGACCGGCGCCGGCGGCATCGTCGAGATCCAGGGCACGGCCGAAGGCACGCCGTTCACCGAAGAGGAATTCACCTCGCTGATGGGTCTTGCCAAGAACGGCATCGGCGAACTCGTCGCCCTGCAGAAACAGGCGATTGCGGGATGAACCCCATGCTGGAAGGCATGCTGGAAACGGCGCTCTATGCGCGCGATCTCGACAAGGCCGAGACCTTCTACGAAGACGTTCTCGGCCTTGAAAAGATCAGCCGAGCGGGCAACCGGCATGTCTTCTTCCGCTGCGGCCCCGGCGTGCTGCTGATCTTCAATCCCGAGGAAACGGTAAAGCCGCCGGCGCCCAATGCCCTGCAGGTGCCGCCGCACGGCACATCAGGCGAGGGCCATGCCTGCTTCCGGGTCTCCGGCCGCAATATCGATGCGATGGCCGAACGGCTGAAAGCGGCAGGTGTGGCGATCGAATCCGAGGTGCATTGGCCGAACGGCGGCCGCTCGATCTATTTCCGCGATCCTGAAGGTAACAGCCTGGAATGCGCGGAGGCCAAAATCTGGGGCATCGAACAGGATATCTGAATGCGCAAGCTTGAAACGAAGACCATCGTCGTCGCCAGCCACAATGCCGGCAAGATCCGCGAGATCCAGGAACTGATCGGGCCGCTCGGCTTCACCGCCAAATCGGCCGCCGAGCTGAATTTCGTCGAGCCCGACGAGACCGGCACCAGCTTCGAGGAGAATGCGACGATCAAGGCGGTCGCCTCCGCCAATGCCGCCGGCATGCCGGCGCTGTCGGACGATTCCGGACTGGTGGTCGATGCGCTCGGCGGCGATCCCGGCGTCTACACCGCCAATTGGGCAGAAAAAGCCGACGGCACGCGCGATTTCGACATGGCGATGGCCAAGGTGGAAAAGGCGCTGCAGGATGCAGGCGCCACGGCGCCCGAACAGCGCACCGCACGTTTCGTCAGCGTGCTCTGCCTCGCCTGGCCGGACGGGCATACCGAACTCTTCCGCGGCGAAGTGGAAGGCAACGTCGTCTGGCCGCCGCGCGGCACGCAGGGCTTCGGCTACGATCCGGTCTTCCAGCCGGAGGGTTACGGCGTTACCTTCGGCGAGATGAGCGGCGAGGAAAAACACGGCTGGAATATCGGCAAGCCGCAGGCGCTGTCGCACCGGGCGCGCGCCTTCAAACTCTTCGTCGAAACCTGCCTGGAGGCATAAGGTCACCACGTGGACAATTTCGACACGCCAGGCTCCCCGCGCGATGCGGCGCTGCTGCCCGATACCGGCGAGCCCGGCTTCGGCGTCTATGTCCATTGGCCCTTCTGCGCGGCGAAGTGTCCCTATTGCGACTTCAACAGCCATGTGCGCCACCAGCCGGTGGATCAGGAACGCTTTGCCGCCGCCTTTCTGAAGGAGACGGCAGCGGTGCGGGCGATGAGCGGGCCGAAGACCGTGACGAGCATCTTCCTCGGCGGCGGCACGCCCTCGCTGATGAAGCCGGAAACGGTTGCCGCCATTCTCGACGGCATTGCCCGGCACTGGCACGTGCCCGCCGGCATCGAGATCACCATGGAGGCCAATCCGTCGAGCGTCGAGGCCGAGCGCTTCCGCGGCTACCGGGCGGCCGGCGTCAACCGCGTGTCGCTCGGCGTGCAGGCGCTGAACGACCGGGACCTGAAATTTCTCGGCCGGCTGCATGATGTCGCCGATGCGCTGAAGGCGATCCGGCTGGCGCGCGAGATTTTTCCGCGCATGTCCTTCGATCTCATCTATGCCCGGCCGGACCAGACGGTCGAGGAATGGGAAAGCGAGCTGAAGCAGGCGATCTCCTATGCGGTCGACCATCTGTCGCTCTACCAGCTGACTATCGAGGAAGGCACGCCCTTCTACGGCCTGCACAAGGCGGGCAAGCTGATCGTGCCGGATGGCGAGCAATCGGCTGTGCTCTATGAGGCGACGCAGGAGATCACTGCGCGTGAGGGCATGCCCGCCTATGAGGTCTCCAATCACGCCCGGCCGGGTGCGGAAAGCCGGCACAATCTGACCTATTGGCGTTACGGCGATTACGCCGGCATCGGCCCGGGCGCGCACGGCCGGCTGACGCGCGGCCGCGAGAAGATCGCGACGGCAACAGAGCGCAGGCCGGAAGCCTGGCTCGAGATGGTCGAGCGCGACGGCCACGGCATTCTCGACGAGGAGCGGCTCGGCTACGAGGAGCAGTCCGACGAATTGCTGCTGATGGGGCTGCGTCTCCGGGAAGGTGTCGATCTCGCCCGCTGGCAGCAGCTTTCCGGTCGCGAGCTGGACCCGAAGCGCGAAGAGTTTTTGCTCGAACACAAATTCATCGAGCGGATCGGCAATTCACGGCTGCGCTGCACGCCATCCGGCATGCTGATCCTCGATTCCGTCGTCGCCGATCTCGCCTGCTGACTGAGGACAACTGATTGTTTTCGGCGCGGCGATGACCTTACCGCCGCGCCGAAATCATCTTCAGCCGTGATTGGTGGCGCCCGCCTTGAACAGGCTGCCGGTCGGCGTCTTCAGGAACATCTCCAGCGGAATATGCTCCTGGTGCAGGAAGCCGGTCGCCGGCAGCAACCCGTCGCGGACCATCTCGATGACGGCGACGACCGAAGCCGAGGTCGTCCAGGCGATCGCCGTGCGGCGGGCGCCGGCAATCTCGATCGGATAATAGGCGCGCACGAACTCCTTGCGGCGCAGGCTGCCATTCTCCGTCCCTTCGGCGGCGACATGGACATAGACGACATCGTCTTCAACCGGCGGCTTGGCATTGGTCAGGATCTCGCCGGCGAGTGCGCGCTTGTCGCGCATCAAGAGCTCATGGAAGAAGAAGTTCATCAGTTCCATATGGCCGGGATAACGCATGGTCTTGTAGTCGAGATTGTCGATCTTGCCGAGCATGGTGTCGCACATGGTGCCAAGCCCGCCCGAAGTGGTGAAGGCTTCGAGCTTGACGCCGCCGACATAGACCGTCTCATGCCATTCCATCGGCGAGACCAGCTTGCGCACACCGCCCTCGATGACCTCGCAATCATTCAGATATTCGTTGACGACGCCTTCCGGCGACCAGTTGAATGCATAGCCGAGAAGGCCGGTCGGATGCTGCGGCAGGGCGCCGACGCGCATGCGGATCGAGCGGCAGCGATCGAAGCCGTCGGCGAGGCTTGCACCGACGATGCCGACGAAACCCGGCGCCAGGCCGCATTGCGGCGCCATCAGGCCGCGGGCGGTCTTCGACAGTTCGATGATGAAATTGGTGGTCGGAACGTCTTCGGTCAGATCGAAATAATGGATGCCGGCAAGATGGGCGGCGCGGGCCAGTTCGATGTTCAGATGGTAGGGAAGGCAGGAGAGCACCGCCTCGACAGTGGAGAGCAGTTCGCCAATCACCTGGGGATCGGAGATATCGCCGGTGCGGCACCGGAAGGGCAGATCGCCCAGCGGCAATTGCGCATCGACGCCGATGACCTCGAAGCCGCCTTCATGCAACAGCGTCGCCGCCAGCCGTCCGACCTTGCCCAGGCCGAGAACGGCAATCTTTTTGAAACTCATGCATATCCTCCCACGCGCCCGCTTCGGCGCTTTCGTTTTTGCCCGATGCGTGCCGCTCCAAATCGGACATGCACGGGATGGGCGGAGGTATAGAATAAAAAGCTTATAAAGGAAAACGGCCGGAATCGCTCCCGGCCGTCGAATTTCCTCGAAAATCCACCAATTATTCGTTGATCAGCCGCTTCAGCAGCTCGATTTCGTGCGAAAGCTTGGTGTCTCCCGAAATCAGCTCCTCGATCTTGCGCACGGCGTGCAGCACGGTCGTGTGATCACGCCCGCCGAAACGGCGGCCGATCTCGGGGAAGGAGCGTGGCGTCAGCGTCTTCGACAGATACATGGCGATCTGGCGCGGCTTGACGATGACGCGGGTGCGGCGATTGGAGACCAGCTCCTGGCGCGAGACATTGTAATGCCGGGCGACGATGCGCTGGATATCCTCGATGCGCACGCGGCGCGGTTCGCCGGAGCCGACGAGATGGGCGAGCAGTTCGTCGACGCGCTCGATCGACAGGTTCGGTTCGAAGGAGCGGCGGAAGATCAGCTGGTTGAAGGCGCCTTCTAGTTCGCGGCCGCTGGCCGTGATGTTGCGGGCGACGTGCTGGAGCAGATCGGCCGGGATTTCCAGCGACGGATCCTCCTGGCGGGCGGCCGCAAGGCGCCGCTTGAGGATTTCGAGACGCATTTCGTAATCCGGCGCGTCGAGTTCGATCGCCACACCGCCCTGCAGGCGCGAACGGACGCGGGGATCGAGCGATTCCAGCTCCCAGGGCGCGCGGTCGGCGGCGACGACGACCTGCTTGGCGCTGTCGAGCAGCATGTTGAGGAGATGGCAGAATTCGTGCTGGATCATCTTGCCCTGCAGGAACTGCATGTCGTCGATGATCAAGAGGTCGATGTTGCGCAGCGAATCCTTCAGCGTCAGCGCGTCGTTATCACGGATCGCGGTGGCGAAGCGCCACATGAAATATTCCGCCGTCAGATAGACGACGCGCAGAGCCCGCGGGTTCTGCACCGCCGCATTGGCGATCGCCTGCAGCAGGTGGGTCTTGCCGAGCCCGACCGTCGAATGGACGAAGAGCGGATTGAAGCGCACGGCGCCGGATCCGGCTTCCGCGATCGTCTTGGCAGCTGCAAGTGCGACGCGGTTCGAGCTGCCTTCCACGAAGGTATCGAAGGTGAAACGGCTATCGAGCGGCGAACCGAACAGCGGCGAACCCAGGCTTGCCGGCCTTGCGGCGGCGACAGCCGAAACTGCCTGCTGGACGGCCTGGCTGGCCGGCTGGGCGCTCGCCGGGCGGCGCATCTGCGCGGGAGCGGCCGGCTCGGGCTGGACCACCTCGTCGGCAGCCTTCATGCCGCTGCGCGTTGCCGTGCGCACCAGAATTTCGATCTTGAGAATTTCCGGATCTTCAGCCTGGAACAGACCGGTGATGAGATCGAGATAACGATTGTTGATCCACGACTTCAGGAAGGTCGTGGGAACCGACAGGCGAACGACGCTCTTCGATACCGAATGCAGCTTCAACCTGGCAAACCAGCTGGCATAGACGTCAGGTCCGACCTGGGCCTTCAAGCGCGCGCTGACGCGCTCAAACAATATGCTCTGCTTCATTTCCGCCTTTACTTCCCCCATTTCCAGGCGAATGGAGCCGAACGCCTGCGGTGCCGCATCCCCGTTGTCGTGCCCGCCTGCCGTCATCGTATTCATCTGCATAGTGCCGCCTTTCAATTCCACCGGGCGGCCTCCGCTAAACAGCCGCCCGAGCATTCCCCGCCTTTGACGGGCTGGCGGCATCCTCATGAAGCCGCTCGCCTGCCGGTTCACTCAAACACTGCCCCCGAAGGGACCGGCGCAGAACTCCGCTGCAGGTACCGCGTTCATGCGGCGCCTTCATCGGCCTTCCGTGCCAGGCTGGCGGTCGATCCTCGTTTTCGGCCGACCAGCCCGAACGCAATATTACTATCCCCTATCCCGCAGCCGCACGTTAAACGTGTGGTTACCATAGGCACAAAACATCCCTGCCCCGTAACAGCCACGTTACGGCTCAAATCCGTCAAGTGCTTGAAAAAACGGAAGCGCAAAGCTCCGTAACAAATGGTACAAACTTATCGCCCTGCCGACGTGGCAGTTAAGACCGAGCCTCTGCAGGTGATGTCCGCGCCCTTTGTTGGAAGCCATTTAGGCAGGATCAAATGGCAAGATCAACGATGAATTTTACGCAAAATTAAGATGCGGCCATTGACTCCGCCCGCCCTTTTCGGGCGTCACACCAGCGTCAAAAAAGAATCGCTTTTGAATCAAGGAGATTCCCCGTTCGGGCTATTTTGACACGCAAAGAAAGAAAAAAAATAAAAATCTTCTTGACTCGCCCAGGGTCCCCGGAGCGTAGGCCAGAGTCGCGCAGCGCGAAAGCATCCTTGCGCAAGCCGTTGTTTTTTAAAGACTTTTCCTGTCATGGCGCTGACACGAAACAGTCGTGCGATTAACCATGAAGACGCCGATCGGCAGAATCGAAAAAGCCCGGTAAAATTACCGGGCTAATCATAACGAGGAGGTCGTTAATGGAAGATTACGCGGTCGCGGAGACCGAAAGCGCCTTCACACGAGCGGCCAGGCGCGAGACCTTGCGCGATGCCGTGTTGGAGTGCAGCACGCCCTTGCTGGCGGCGCGGGCAAGCTCCGGCTGAGCGGCCAGGAAAGCCGCCTTCGCCTTGTCGGCGTCACCGGATGCGATAGCCTCTTCGACCTGGCGAACGAAAGTGCGAACGCGCGAGCGACGAGCCTTATTGACGTCGGTACGGCGGGCGATCTTGCGGGTCGCTTTTTTCGCCGAAGTTGTATTGGCCATGGATGCCTCTCTCAAGAATTCGAACAAACTCCGCCATCACCGCGGGCCCTGCGGCCACCAAATCCAGCAATGCGGGAGCAATCGCGGAAAACCAGAGCGGCTTTCCGAACCGTGGGCGGGCATATAACCCTAAAGCCGGCCCACGTCAACGCGGATTTTCAAGCTTTCCAGCCGGCAGGCGCCGAAAAGCATTCAACGGTGCTTAAAGACGGCTTTGCGCTTCTCGACAAAGGCCGCCATGCCTTCTTTCTGATCATCGGTGGCAAAGAGACTGTGGAACAGGCGGCGTTCGAAGCGGAGTCCCTCCTCCAGCGTCGTCTCGAAGGCGCGGTTGACTGCCTCCTTGGCCATCATCACCGAGGGCTGCGAAAGCGAGGCGATCTTCTCGGCGGCGGCAAGCGCCTCGTCGAGCAGACGCTCGGGCGCCACCACACGCGAAACGAGTCCCGATCGTTCGGCTTCCGCCGCATCCATCATCCGGCCGGTCAGGACAAGATCCATCGCCTTCGCCTTGCCGACGGCGCGCGTCAGCCGCTGCGAGCCGCCCATGCCGGGGATGACACCGAGGGTGATTTCCGGCTGGCCGAACTTCGCCGTCTCCGAGGCGATGATGAAATCGCACATCATCGCCAGCTCGCAGCCGCCGCCGAGCGCAAAACCGCTGACGGCGGCAATGACCGGCTTGCGCGCCTTGGCAATGTCGTCCCAGCCGCTGATGAAGTCACTCTTATACATGTCGGCGAACTGGAGCGACTGCATCTCCTTGATATCGGCGCCGGCGGCAAAGGCGCGTTCGGAGCCGGTGATGACGATCGCGCCGATCGCCTCGTCGTCATGGAAGGCGGCGTAGGCCACCTTCAACTCCTTCAGCACGGTGGAATTCAATGCGTTCAGCGCCTGCGGGCGGTTCAGCGTGACGAGGCCGACATTGCCTCGGGTTTCGACGATCAGGGTCTCGTAAGCCATGCTGGTCTCCGGTTCACTGTTATTTCTGGCAGGCGGCGCAATAGAAGGTGGAGCGGCCCGCCTGCACGATACGGGCGACCGTACCGCCGCAGCCGGGCGTGCCGCAAGCCTGACCTTCGCGATCATAGACGGAGAAGGAATGCTGGAAATAGCCGAGCGACCCGTCGGTCTGGATATGGTCGCGCAACGACGATCCGCCGGCGGCGATCGCATCGGCGATGACGTCGCGGATCGAGGCGACGAGCAGGCCGAGCTTTTCCTTCGGCTTGCCGCCCGGCGTCACCAGGGTGCCGGCTGCGCGGATCGGCGAAAGATGCGAACGCCACAGCGCCTCGCAGACATATATATTGCCGAGACCGGCAATGTTCTTCTGGTCGAGAAGCGCGCTCTTCAAAGGCTGCGCCTTGTCGCGGAAACGTTCGGCGAGGTAGGCGGCGCCGAGATCGTTGCCCGTCGGCTCCGGGCCGAGGTCACGGAAGAAGGGATGGGCGGCAAGATCGGCTCGTCTTACCATATCCATGAAGCCGAAACGGCGCGGGTCGTTATAAACGACGCGGCGCGGGCCGCCCTGGCCTTCGAGATGAAAGACGACGTGATCGTGCTTCTCGTCCTTGGTGCGGGCGTGATGGAATTCGCCCGGCATCGCCGAGGCCGCGCCCTCCTCGATACGGAAGGAACCGGACATGCCGAGATGGGAAACCAGCGTATTGCCGTCGTCGAGATCGA
This sequence comes from Rhizobium phaseoli, assembly GCF_003985125.1. Taxonomy (GTDB): domain Bacteria; phylum Pseudomonadota; class Alphaproteobacteria; order Rhizobiales; family Rhizobiaceae; genus Rhizobium; species Rhizobium phaseoli. Next base: position 343,033 of record NZ_ML133566.1, on the reverse strand, counting down.
CCAGCAAATATTTGGCGCGGCGGCCAAGCCCGACGATGGTGCGGCCGGAAACCCTGTCCGCCAAGGCTTCGGGAAAGGGGAAGCGAAGGTCCTGGCGGCGCAGTTCCAGCCGCGCGACGCGAGCCCCTTCCATCGCCGGCGCCAGCCCGCGCTTGACCGTTTCGACTTCTGGCAATTCCGGCATCTTAACCCATCTATATCGAACGTGTTTCAACCGAGGTCGATGTGCGCTATAGCGCCAGTGGGCCGCGGAGAGCGCAGCCCAGTGATAGCGTCGCGCGCGGTCTTTCGCTATGGCCGCCGTGCCCGAATCTTGAAGGAACGGAGCAGCCTGATGTCAGAAAGCCGCACTTCCGCCGATGGCGGCATGGAGACCTCCTACGGCTTTCGCGAAGTGCCCGGCGGCGAGAAGCAGGGCCTGGTCAACCAGGTGTTCCACAAGGTCGCCAAGCGCTACGACATCATGAACGACGTCATGTCGATGGGCATGCACCGCGTCTGGAAGGATGCGATGATCGCCGCCCTCAATCCGCGCAAGGAACCGGGCTACAAAGTGCTCGACGTTGCCGGCGGCACCGGCGACATCGCCTTCCGCATCGTCGAGGCTTCCGGTCGGCAGGCGCATGCCACCGTACTCGACATCAACGGATCGATGCTCGGCGTCGGCGCCGAGCGGGCGGAAAAGAAGAAGCTTTCGGCCAATCTGACCTTCGTCGAGGCGAATGCCGAGGAACTGCCCTTCGAGGCCGCCAGCTTCGACGCCTACACGATCGCCTTCGGCATCCGCAACGTGCCCAGGATCGATGTCGCGCTGGCTGAGGCCTATCGTGTGCTGAAGCGCGGCGGCCGGCTGCTGGTGCTGGAATTTTCCGAAGTCGACATGCCGCTGCTCGACAAGATTTATGACGCCTGGTCGTTCAACGCCATTCCGCAATTCGGCAAGGCGATCACCGGCGATGCCGAGCCCTACCAGTATCTGGTGGAATCGATCCGCAAATTCCCGAACCAGGAGAATTTCGCGGCGATGATCCGCCAGGCCGGCTTTTCGCGTGTCAGCTTCACCAATTATACCGGCGGCATCGCCGCGCTGCATTCCGGCTGGAAGCTCTGAGGGAATGAAGAAAAAAGAGACGAACCTCCGTCACCGGGGCATTCCAGCATGAGCACTTTCGGAGCCTATTTCCGCCTTTGGCGCGTCGGCTGGGTGCTCGTGCGTGAGGGCGTCGTCTCGGCGCTTCCTTCCGAAGGCCTGCCGCCTTCGGTCGCGCTCGCCAAATCCTTCGTCACGATTTTCGAGCGAAGCAAGGCAAAGCATCAGAAGCGCAGCGACCGATTGGCGCAGGCCGTCGAGCGGCTTGGCCCTTCCTATGTGAAGATCGGACAGTTCCTGGCGACGCGGCCTGACGTGGTCGGCGTCGAATTCGCCAACGACCTGTCGCAGTTGCAGGACCGCATGGCCTTCTTTTCATCGGCTGCCGCCAAGGCGAATATCGAAGGCTCGCTCGGGCGACCGATCGGCGAGCTTTATGCGAGCTTCGGCGAGCCGATCGCCGCCGCCTCGATCGCCCAGGTGCACCCGGCCGAAGTCGAGACACCGCAAGGCCGAAAGAAGGTCGCCGTCAAGATCGTGCGACCCGGGGTGCGCCAGCGTTTTGCGCACGATATCGAAGCCATGTACCTCGTTGCCCATATGCAGGAGCGTTTCATGCCGTCGAGCCGGCGGCTGCGGCCGGTCGAGGTGACGAAGACGCTCGAACAGACGACGAAGGTGGAGATGGATCTGCGCCTGGAGGCGGCAGCGCTTTCGGAGATTGCCGAAAACACCGACAGCGATCCCGGCTTCCGCGTACCGAAGGTCGACTGGGAGCGCACGGGCCGCGACGTCATCACCATGGAGTGGATCGACGGCACGAGAATGTCGGATGTCGAGGGGCTGCGCGCGGCCGGCCACGATCTCAACCTGCTCGCCGACACGCTGATCCAGTCGTTCCTGCGCCATACGCTGCGCGACGGCTTCTTCCATGCCGACATGCATCCGGGCAATCTGTTCGTAGATGCCGATGGCATGATCGTCGCCGTCGACATGGGTATCGTCGGGCGGCTCGGCAAGAAGGAACGGCGGTTCCTGGCCGAAATCCTCTATGGCTTCATCACCCGCGATTACATCCGCGTCGCCGAGGTGCATTTCGAGGCCGGCTATGTGCCGGGCCACCACAATGTCGAGAGCTTCGCCCAGGCAATCCGGGCGATCGGCGAGCCGATCCATGGACAGCCGGCCGAGACGATCTCGATGGGCAAGCTGCTGACGCTGCTGTTCGAAGTGACCGAACTCTTCGACATGGCGACGCGGCCGGAACTGGTGATGCTGCAAAAGACCATGGTCGTGGTCGAAGGCGTGTCACGCATGCTCAATCCGCGCTTCAACATGTGGAAGGCCTCCGAGCCTGTTGTCGGCGACTGGATTCGCAACAATCTCGGGCCGAAGCGGATCGCGACCGATCTCAAGGACGGGCTGAAGGCGGCGGTCAAGCTTGCTGAAGCCGTGCCGGAAATTGCGGCAAAGACCGAAAAATTCCATCATCAGCTCCTGCATATGAGCGAGCACGGCCTGCGTTTCGACGAGGAGACGGCCGAGGCGATCGGCAAGGCGGAAGCACGCCACAACCGCTCGGGCAAGATCGCGCTGTGGATCATCGCATTGACGCTTCTCTATATTGCCTGGATGTTGAGCTGACCGCCTCCCGATAACATGCTGTGTTCGGCATTTAGGATATCCCATGTGACGGAGGGCTCGCTTAGTCTCTCGAATTAGGAGATAAGGCACATGCAGCACGAACGCCCCGGCATCGAACTTTCCGGACGACCGCTTGGTTTTGCCGAGATGGTGACCATCGGTGCGGGCAAGGCGACGGTTTCCGCTTCGACAACCGGCATGGCCCGCATCGCCATCGCCCGCGAGATCGTCGAGGATGCGATTGCATCAGGCATGCCGGTCTACGGCTCGACGACCGGTGTGGGCGCCATGAAGGATGTGGAGTGGTCGGCCGACGAACTCGACACTTTCAATCTCGGCCTGGTGCGCGCCCATCATTTCGGCACCGGCACGCCGTTTTCCTGCAATGTCGTGCGCAACGCCATGGCGATCCGCGTCAATACGGCGCTGACCGGCCAGGTCGGCTGCACGCCGGAGCTGATCGAGGCCTATATCAGGATGCTGGAGGCCGATGTCATCCCGGTCGTGCGCCGCACCGGCTCGATCGGCTGCGCCGATATCGGCCTGATGGGGCAGATCGGCGCGGTGCTCACCGGCGTCGGCGAAGCGGTCTATCGCGGCAAGCGGATGCAGGCGGCCGACGCCTTCCGGGCCGCGGGACTGGAACCGGTGCGGATGGCGCCGCGCGACAGCCTCGCCTCGCTCAGCATCAATGCGGTGAGCTTTGCGGCCGCTGCGGAAACGACACGCAATGCGGCGGCCTCGATCCGCATCCTGCTGGCGACGGCGATGATGGCGGCCGGCGCACTCGGCGCCTCCCGCGATCCCTGGAAAGCCGTCCGCCATGTCGGCACGGCGCGCGAGGCACTGATCGGCGCCTGGCTCTGCAATGCGTCGGAGGACTGGAACTGGCCTGTTGCAACGCATGTGCAGGATCCGCTCAGCCTGCGCATGATCGCCCAGGTGTTCGGCGCCGTCATCGAAAACCTGCTGTCGACCGGCCACAAGATCCTTGCCGCCACCGGCCGCTCGGACGACAATCCCGTGGTGGTGGAAGGCAGGGTGATGACCTCGGGCGGCTCGCTGCCGCTCGATGTGACCATCCTGCTCGAATCGGCCGCCCTCTGCATGGCGCATGCGGCACGCAACGCCTTCAACCGCTGCGTCATTCTCGGCAATGGCCAGCGGCGCGACCTGCCGGTCAATCTCGTGCCTCCGGGTCGGATCGCCACCGGCTTCGGGCCGATCATCAAGCTTGCCGGCGAGATCTTCTCGCGCGTCTTGTCGATGTCCGGTCCCGTTTCGGCGCAGTCGCTGGTCGTGGCAGCCGGCCTGGAGGACGAGGCGGCCTTCCTGCCGCTCGTCATCGAGCGCTTCGAGCGGCAGATGCAGGCGCTGAAGCGGCTTGCCGCACTCGAGGCGCTGCTGTCGGCCCAGGCAATCGACATTCTCGGAGACGAACCGAAGGGCGTCGCCGGCATGCTTTATCAGGTCGTGCGCAAACACGCGGCTTTTTATACCGTCGACCGGCCGCTTTCGGCCGAGGTGGAAGCGATCGAGGAAGAGCTCGGATCGGACGAGTTTCTGGCAAAATTGATCGAACAGGTTCCGATCGCCTCCTTCGACGATTTCTTCGCACTCGGCTCGCCGGAGCCCATCGAGGAGCGGCTGGCCAGCCGAACAGGATGATGTCCGGCCAGGGCCTGAAAATTGGGATCCTGTTCTACATTAACCAGATGATGCCATTCGACAGACGTCACGCTTTTGGCACCACGCTCCAGCCGGCAACGGTCTGACTTCAGTCTAGGAGGAAGCCGCATGGACTTCGATCTCGTTCTGCAGGGCACGGTGGTGCTGCCGGACCGCATTCTCGACGAAGGCTATGTCGCCGCCCGCGACGGCAAGATCGCCGAGGTCGGCCTCGGCGTGCCGCCTTCAGCGCGCGAGCGGCATCTGCTCGGCAAAGCACTGATCCTGCCCGGTGCGATCGACGCCCAGGTGCACTCGCTTTCGCAGAAAGACCAGGAAGACTTCATCTGGTCGACGCGCTCGGCGGCGGCCGGCGGCGTCACGACGATCGTCGACATGCCCTATGACGAGGGCGATCTCGTCTGCTCGGCCGCAGCGGTCAAACGCAAGATCGACCACGCGGGCGCGCAGGCGCGTGTCGACTTCGCGCTTTACGGCACCGTCGATCCGGAAGAAGGCCCGGCGCGGATCGGCGAGATGGTCGCGGCGGGCGTCGCCGCCTTCAAGTTTTCCACTTTCGGCACCGACCCCAAGCGCTTTCCGCGCATTCCGCCGGCCCTGCTCGACGCCTGCTTTGCGGCGATCGCGCCGACGGGACTGACATCAGGCGTGCACAACGAGGACGACGAGGCGGTGCGCAGCTACATGGAGCAAGTAAAGGCGAGCGGCATCACCGACTGGCGGGCGCACGGCCTGTCACGGCCACCGATCACCGAACTTCTGGCGATGCACACGATCTTCGAGACGGGTGCGGCCACCAGCTGCCCGGCGCATGTGGTGCATTGCTCGCTCGGGCGCGGCTACGATATCGCCCGCGCCTATCGGCGTGACGGTTTTGCGGCGACCGTCGAATGCTGCATCCACTATCTGACGCTCGACGAAGAGAATGACGTGAAGCGCCTCGGCGGCAAGGCGAAGATCAATCCGCCGCTGCGGCCGCGCGCCGAGGTTGAGAAGCTCTGGCGGAAGGTGGCCGAGGGCGATGTCTGGCTGGTTTCGACCGATCACGTCAGCTGGTCGGAGAACCGCAAGACCAATCCCGACATGCTCGCCAATGCATCCGGCGTGCCGGGCCTCGAGGTCATGGTGCCGCTTTTCGTCAAAGGCGCGATCGAGCGCGGAATTCCGCTGACTTGGGCGGCCCGGCTGATGGCGGAAAATCCGGCCAAGCATTTCCGGCTCGACCATATCAAGGGAGCGCTGACGCCGGGCAAGGACGCCGATATCACCGTGCTGGAACCGCGGGAAAATGTCTATGATGCGTCGGCCAGCGGCAACAATGTCGTCGGCTGGAGCCCCTATAACGGCATTGCCTTGCCGTGGACCGTCGCGGCCACCTACCTGCGCGGCGAAAAGATCGCGGAAGGCGGCAAGGTGCTGGCCAAGCCCGGCACCGGCCGGTTCGTCCGGCCGCCGCCGCGCCACCTCATTGCGGGAGCCGGTGCATGAATCGCAATCTTCCCGTCAATGTCAGCCGGATCGCCGAGGATATCGTGGCGCTGGCCGAAATCACCGAGCCGGGGCACCCCTGGACGCGGCGGGCCTTCTCGCCGCTCTTTCTCGAAGGCCGGGCCTATCTCGAAGCGCGGATGAAGGCGGCCGGACTGGAAACGCGGATCGACGCGGCCGGCAATCTGATCGGCCGGCGCACGGGTCGCAAACCGTGGCTCGGCACGATCATGCTCGGTTCGCATTCCGACACGGTGCCCGACGGCGGCCGCTTCGACGGCATTGCCGGGGTGATCGCGGCGCTTGAGGTGGCGCGGGCGCTCAGCGACCAGAGCATCGAACTCGAGCACGATCTGGAGATCGTCGATTTCCTCGCCGAAGAAGTCAGCATCTTCGGTGTCTCCTGCATCGGCAGCCGCGGCATGACCGGGCAATTGCCGGAAGCCTGGCTATCGCGCGTCAGCGATGGGCGCGACTTGGCCGAAGGTATCGCCGAAATGGGTGGCAGGCCTGGCGTGCTGGACCAGCAGAAGCGGCCCGATCTGGCAGGCTTCCTAGAACTGCATATCGAGCAGGGGCCGGTGCTCGAAGCCGAACGCAAGGATATCGGCGTCGTCACCGCGATCGCCGGCATCACCCGCATCGAAATTGCCGTCGAGGGACGAGCCGACCATGCCGGCACGACGCCGATGGACCGGCGGGCGGATGCGCTGGTGGCGGCTTCGCAGCTGGTGCTCGACATCCGCAACGCCGCCGCCGAACTTGCCAAGATGCCGGGCCACTTCGCCGCGACGGTCGGCGAACTCAGGATCGAGCCGAACGCCGCCAATGTCGTGCCGTCGAAAGTGGTGCTGCTGATCGACGGCCGTGCGGAAATCCGCGCCGACATGGAGGCCTTCTGCCGCTGGCTCGACGGCCATGTCGAAAAGCTCGCCACCGCCTACGGCGTGACGATCGAGACGCCGAACCGGGTGTCCGACAACATGCCGACACCAGGCGATGCCAGCCTGCTTTCGACGCTTGAGGCTGCCTGCGAGCGTGTCGGCGCGAAAAATCGGCGCATGGCGTCCGGCGCCGGACATGACACGGCCTGGATAGCCAAGGTGGCGCCGGCGGCGATGATCTTCGTGCCCTGCCGGGGAGGCCGCAGCCATTGCCCCGACGAATGGGCCGACAATGACGACATCGCGCTCGGCGCCGCCGTGCTGTTCGAAGCGGTGCGCGAGATGGACAAGGATTTGAAGCGGGAGAAGGCCGATGGGACGCATACTGGTTGAGAAAGACGTCGAAGCCGCCGTCAAGGGCGGCTCCGTCTATGCCGCCGGCGGCGGCGGCTGGGCCGATCACGGGCGGATGCTCGGGCTTGCGGCCGTCAATGTCGGGAAACCGGAGCTGGTCTCGATCGACGAGCTGCGGGACGAGGACTGGATCGCGACGGCCGCTGCCATCGGCGCGCCCGCCTCCACCACGCCCTGGGAAATGCAGGGCATCGATTATGTGAAGGCGGTGCAGCTCTTGCAGGAGGCGCTCGGCGAAAAGCTTTTCGGGCTGATCATCGGCCAGAACGGCAAATCCTCGACCCTGAACGGCTGGCTGCCCTCGGCGATCCTCGGCACCAAGGTGGTCGACGCGGTCGGCGATATCCGCGCCCATCCGACCGGCGACATGGGCTCGATCGGCATGGCCGGCTCGCCCGAGCCGATGATCCAGACTGCGGTCGGCGGCAATCGGGCCGAAAACCGCTATATCGAGCTGGTGGTGAAGGGGGCGACGGCGAAGATCTCGCCGGTACTGCGCGCCGCCGCCGATCAATCCGGCGGCTTCATCGCCAGCTGCCGCAACCCGCTGCGCGCTTCCTATGTCCGCAGTCACGCCGCACTCGGCGGCATCTCGATGGCGCTTGCGCTCGGCGAGGCGATCATCGCGGCGGAGAAACGCGGCGGATCTGCTGTGATCGACGCCATCTGCAAGACAACGGGCGGGCATATCCTCGCCGAGGGCGTCATCTCTCGAAAGGACGTCGTCTACACCAAAGAAGCTTTCGATATCGGCACGGTCACCGTCGGCACGGGCGCAAAATCGGTGAGGCTGCATGTGATGAACGAATATATGGCCGTGGACGATGCCGATGGCGCACGGCTTGCCACCTTCCCCGCGGTGATCACCACGCTTTCTCCGGAGGGCGAGCCGCTCAGCGTCGGCCAGTTGCAGGAGGGCATGTCCGTCTTCATCCTGCATGTGCCGAAGGATATCATCCCGCTGTCGGCGAGCGTGCTCGATCCCACCGTCTATCCCGTCGTCGAAAAGGCGATGGGGATCGAGATTGCCCGCTACGCTTTGGAAACGAAGGCCTGAGTCATGACGCGCGATCCCGGCCTCGAAGAACTGCTGCGCGAAGAACTCGGCGATCGGCCAGGGCTGACCGAACAATCGATGTTCGGCGGCCGGGCCTTCCTGCTGAACGGCAATCTTCTCTGCGGCGCGCGCAGCGACGGCATGCTGATGCGTCTCGGCAAGGGCAATGACGGCTGGGCGCTGGCCCTGCCCGGGGTGATCCAGATGCTGTCGGGCGAGCGGGTCATGCAGGGCTGGCTGCAGGTGACCGCCGAGGTCTACGGCGGCGATGCGCTGCGACGGCGCTTGCTCGATGGCGCGATCGCCTATGTGGAATCGCTGCCGGGGAAGTAGAGTTTTCCCTTCTCCCCGGCGGGGAGAAGATGTGCGAAGGACAGATGAGGGGGCGAGCGGCAGGGCCACGAGTGCCTGAGCGCAAGCGAAGGCAAGCAAAGGCCTACCGTGTGGCGCCCTCATCCGACCCTTCGGGCCACCGACCGGGGAGAAGGGAAAACAGAGACCAAGCGAGGAACAACCATGTCGAAGGCCAATCCGCGTCATCCGAAATTTCCGATTCCCGGCGGGCCGGACTTGCGCGCCAAGGGCTGGCGGCAGGAAGCGCTGCTGCGCCTGCTCGAAAACGTGCTTTCCGTTGGCGAGGATCCCGAAAACCTGATCGTCTATGCCGCGCTCGGCAAGGCGGCCCGCAGCTGGGCGGCGCATAAGGGCATCGTCAAGGCGCTGACCGAGATGGAGGAGGACCAGACGCTGCTTATCCAGTCCGGCAAGCCGATCGGGCTGGTGAGGACGCACGCCAGGGCGCCGCTCGTCATCATGGCGAACTGCAATATCGTCGGGCAATGGGCTAAAGCGGAGGTGTTCTACGAACTGCAGCGCAAGGGACTGATCTGCTGGGGCGGACTGACGGCGGGGGCCTGGCAGTATATCGGCAGCCAGGGTGTCATCCAGGGAACCTACGAGATCTTCATGCGCATTGCCGAGCGGCGCTTCGGCGGCGATCTCGCCGGCCGCTTCGTGCTGACGGCGGGTCTCGGCGGCATGGGCGGGGCGCAGCCGCTCGCAGGCCGCATGGCGGGGGCTGCGATCCTCTGTATCGACATCGATCCGGAGCGCGCGCACAAGCGCCAGCAGATCGGTTATCTCCAGGAAATAGCGCCCGATCTCGATACCGCCCTTCAGATGATCGATGCGGCGGTTAAGGAGAAGCGGGCGCTGTCGGTCGGGCTCGTCGGCAATGCGGCGGAGGTCTATCCCGAAATCGCCCGGCGCGGCATCGTGCCCGACATCGTCACCGACCAGACCTCGGCGCATGACCTCGTCTATGGCTATGTGCCGAAGGGCATGAGCCTGGATCAGGTCAAAGGGCTGCGCGACGACGGCCAGGGGCAATTGATGGCGGCAAGCCGCGCCTCGATCGTCGAACATGTAACGGCGATGCTGGATTTCCAGAAGCGCGGCTCCGAAGTCTTCGACAACGGCAACCTCATCCGCACCCAGGCCAAAGAGGGCGGCGTCACCAATGCCTTCGACATTCCGATCTTCACCGAAGCCTATCTGAGGCCGCTCTTTGCTCGGGCGATCGGCCCGTTCCGCTGGATGGCGCTGTCGGGCGAGAATAACGATATCGCCCGCGTCGACGATCTGTTGCTCGAACTCTTCCCCGACAACAAGATCATCACAAACTGGATCCGGCTGGCGCGCGAGCACGTCCCCTTCGAGGGGCTGCCGGCGCGCATCGCCTGGCTCGGCCACGGCGAACGCACGATGCTGGCGCGGCGCGTCAATGCGCTGGTCGCAGGCGGCGAACTCAAAGGCCCGGTGGCCTTTTCCCGCGACCATCTCGATGCCGGCGCCATGGCGCATCCCAACATCATGACCGAGCGGATGAAGGACGGTTCGGATGCGATCGCCGACTGGCCGCTGATCGATGCGATGATGCTCTGCTCGTCGATGGCCGATCTCGTCGTCGTCCATTCCGGCGGCGGCGGTTATGCCGGCTACATGACGAGCTGCGGCGTCACCGTCATCGCCGACGGCACCGATTCCGCCGACGAACGGCTCGACCACGCGCTGACCAACGACACCGCCCTCGGCGTCATGCGGTATGCCGATGCGGGCTACGAGGAGGCGCTGGACGAGGTGACGAAGAAGGACGTGCCCTATATCCGGCTGGATTGAAACCGAAGGCAGGTATCGGCCTATCGAACGTCAGCCGATCAGATCCGAAACCTCGATGAGATTGCCGTCCGGGTCTCGGAAATACACCGAACGCAACCGTCCGGTCGCGCCGGTGCGTTCGACCGGGCCCTCTTCGATCGCAACGCCCGACGCCTGCAGATGAGCAATGACGTCGGCAATCGGCGTTTCGGCGATGAAGCAGAGGTCGCCGGAGCCGGGGGCGGCATGTTTTGCCTTCGGTTCGAATTCGTGGCCGGCCCGATGCAGGTTGATCTTCTGGCGGCCGAATTTCAGCGCCTTGCGGCCTTCCGCGAAGGTTTCGACCGACATGCCGAGGATGCGGGAATAGAAGTCGCAGGTGGCTGCGATATCGGCGACGGTCAGCACGAGGTGATCGAGACGGTCGATGCGGATCATGCTTTCTCCCTTGCAAGACGCTGCGCGACACAGGCGGAGATAAAGGCGAGGGTCAGCATGACAAGGGTGAAGGCGACGACGCCGGCCCAGCCGTCGATTGCGAAGAACCAGCCACCCGCCGACCCCATGAGGCTGGAGCCGACGTAATAGGCCAGCATATAGAGCGACGAGGCGTGGCCCTTGGTGCCATGCGCCAGCCTGCCGACGAGGCCGCTGGCGATGGAATGGCTCATGAAGAAGCCGGCCGTCAGCACGACGACACCGAGAATGATCGATGGCAGCGGGGCAAAGAGCGTCAGCGCGCTGCCGGCGGCGGTCAGCGCCAGACCGAAGAGCAGCAAGCGAAAATGCCCGATCCGATCTCCGATGAGGCCGCCGATCGAGGCAGCGCCGATGCCGAAGAGATAGACGGCGAAGATCAGGCCGAGTTCGGTCTGGTTGAGGCCATAGGGCGGCGCCACGAGACGGAAGCCGGCGTAATTGTAGATGGTCACGAAGGAGCCCATCGCCAGGAAGGCGATGGCGAAGATGAAGGGCAGCGCCGGATTGGCGAGATGGCCGCGCCAGGCCTTTGCGTGAAAACGCGGGTCGAAGCCCGGCCGGCGGACGAAATTCCGCGATGGCGGCAGCAGGGCGATGAAGCCGAGCGCCGCGGCAAGGCCGATGGCGCCGATGACGAACAGCGCCGGCCGCCAGCCGAGATATTCGGCGAAGATGCCGGTCAGCACGCGGCCGGACATGCCGCCGAAGGCCGTGCCGCCGACATAAAGGCCCATGGTGGCGCCAAGGCCGCGCGGATCGATCTCCTCGGCGAGATAGGCCATGGCGACGGCGGGCACGCCGCCGAGAACGAGACCCTGAACGGCGCGTATGACGAGCAGCAAGTGCCAGTTCGGCGCAAAAGCCGTGGCGACCGTCAGCAAGGCCGCACCGACCAGCGATATCGACATCAGGCTGCGGCGACCAAGCCCTTCCGAGACGGCGGCGGCGCAGACGATGGCGAGGGCAAGAAAGCCGGTGGAGAGCGACAGCGACAGCGAGCTTTCGGCCGGGCTGACGGAAAATTCCTGCGAAAAGATCGGCAGCAGCGGCTGCACGCAATAGAGCAGCGAGAAGGTGGAAAAGCCGGAGAGGAAAAGCGCCAGGCTGGCGCGGCGATAGGCGCCGGTACCGCGTGTCAAATAGTGCTTTTCTCCTGTGGGCACGGTCTTCACCGCGTGCACTGAGGGCGGCATATCTTCATCCTGACGAACCTTCGTGTTCATCCGCAATATCCCAATAGGGCGGATCGCCAAAACTCTTCTTCAGGTGATCGGCGATGGCGCGCAGCTTGGCCGAGGGGTTCCGGCCGGCGGGATGAGCCATATAGATGAATTCGGCCTCCGGCCTGTGACCGACATCGATTTCGGCAAGCAGGCCCTCGCGGATGGCCGGGCCGGCGATGAAGGCGGGCAGCAGCGCAATGCCGAGGCCGGCGATGGCGGCGTCGCGGAGCATATCGCCGTTGTTGATGCCGAGCGCCGGTTTTGCCCGGACGAGGATCGCCCCCTCCGGCGTCTGGAAGCGCCAGTCGGCGACACCGCGATTGGTGTAGAAGATACCGCGATGATTGTTGAGGTCGGCGAGCGAGGTCGGCATTCCCTGGCGGGCGAGATAATCCGGCGCCGCGCAGAGAAGCCGGCGGCTCGGCGCAAGCTTCCAGGCAACCAGCCGGCTGTCGGCGAGCGGGCCGTTGCGGATGATGGCGTCATAACCGTCCGAGGCAGCATCGACACGGCGGTCGTCGATATCGAGCGTCAGGTGGATGTCGGGATGTTGGGCGAGAAAGGGATAGAGCGCCGGACCGAGATGCATGCGGCCGAAGGTGACGGGTGCAGCAATACGGATCGGGCCGGACAGCGCGCCGCGCCGCTCGGCCATGTCGGCGGCGGCCTCCTCGATCTCGCGCACGATGCGCCCGGCTCGTTCCAGGAAGACCGCACCGTCTTCCGTCAGAGTGAGTTTGCGCGTCGTACGGTGCAGCAGCGTGCCGCCAAGCGCCTTCTCCAGTTCTGCCAGCCTTTCGCTGACGACGGATTTGGAGAGGCGCAGCCGCCGGGCCGCCTCGCTGACCGAGCCGGCCTCGACGACAGCAACGAAAGCGGCAATGCCTTCGACCCTGATCATTGTTCGGTCTTTCCGAATTCGAATTCCCCGATCTGGAGACTAATCCGAACGAAAGGAAAATGCCATCTTCCATTCAACGGAAGGGACGGCAGGGGCCGCCTCGCCTCAAAATAGGAGATGGAACCATGAACCGCTTGAACAACAAGGTCGCAATCGTCACCGGCGCAAGCTCCGGCATCGGCCGCGTCACGGCAAAGCTTTTTGCCGCCGAAGGCGCCAAGGTCATTGTCGGCGCCCGACGTCAAGCCGAACTCGACAGCCTGGTGGCGGAGATTAGTGCCGAGGGCGGCGATGCCGTGGCCGTTGCCGGCGACGTCCGGTCGGAAGAATATCACCAGGCGCTGGTTGCGGCCGCCGTGACCCATTACGGCAAACTCGACATCGCCTTCAACAATGCCGGCATCATCGGCGAAGCGGGTCCGAGCACCGGTGTCTCGGAAGCAGGCTTCAGCGAGGCACTGGCCGTCAACCTGACCGCATCCTTCCTCGCTGCCAAACATCAGATCGGTGCGATGGCGCAAAATGGCGGCGGTTCGGTGATCTTCACCTCGACCTTCGTCGGCTACAGCTTCGCCTTTCCCGGCGTTGCCGCCTATGCCGCCAGCAAATCCGGCCTGATCGGGCTGACGCAGGCGCTCGCCGCCGAATTCGGGCCGCAGGGCGTGCGCGTCAACGCCGTCCTGCCGGGCGCCGTCGATACCGACATGTACCGCGACATGAACGATACGGCCGACAAGCAGGCTGCCGTCACCGCTATGCATGCCCTGAAGCGGGTCGCGACGCCGGACGAAGTCGCCCGCTCGGTGCTCTACCTTGCCTCCGACGATGCCAGCTTCGTCACCGGCACGGCGTCGCTGGTCGACGGCGGCATTTCGATCACCCGCAGCTGAGACGGCGCGGCATGATATTCGCCGGTGGGCTGGGGATCCCTCTCCAGCCCGTCCGCGCGATTGCATGTTCTGCGCCAAAGGCTTAGGGTCGAGGCCGGGCAAAAAAAGGCGACGGGTAGAAAGCCATGGCTCTCAGCGGCAAACGCATCCTCCTCATCATCTCAGGCGGCATCGCCGCGTATAAGAGCCTGGATCTGATCCGCCGGCTGCGCGAGCGTGGCGCAAGTGTGCGTCCCATCATGACCAAGGGGGCGCAGGAATTCGTGACACCGCTGGCCGTCGGTGCGCTGGCCGCGGATCACGTCTTCACCGATCTGTTTTCGCGGCAGGACGAACAGGATGTCGGCCATATCAGGCTGGCGCGCGACTGCGATCTCGTGCTGATTGCGCCCGCCAGCGCCGACCTGATGGCAAAGATGGCGAACGGCCTTGCCGACGATCTCGCCTCGACGGTGCTGCTGGCAACGGCAAGGCCGGTGCTTGCGGCTCCGGCGATGAACCCCAGAATGTGGGCGCATCCGGCGACCCGGCGCAATGTGGCAAGGCTGCGGGAAGACGGCATCCGCTTTGTCGGACCGATGGCCGGCGAGATGGCGGAAAGCCACGAGGCCGGGCTCGGCCGGATGGCGGAACCGCTCGACATCGTCGCTGCCGCCGAAACCATGCTCGAGGACGGGGAAAAACCGCTGAAAGGCCGCAAGGCGATCGTCACCTCAGGACCGACGCATGAGCCGATCGACCCGGTGCGCTACATCGCCAACCGCTCTTCCGGCCGGCAAGGCCATGCGATCGCCGCAGCGCTTGCCAAGCTCGGGGCTGAGGTGACGCTTGTCTCCGGGCCGGTAGCGATCGCCGACCCCGTCGGTATCAACACCGTCCATGTCGAGCGGGCGGAGGAAATGCGTGATGCCGTGCTGGCGGCGCTGCCGGCCGATATCGCCGTGATGGTGGCGGCGGTGGCGGACTGGCGCGTCGCCTCGGCCGCCGATCAGAAGCTGAAGAAACATCCGGGCGAATCGATTCCGACGCTGGCGCTGACGGAAAATCCCGACATCCTCAAAACCGTCGGCCATCACACGATGCGGCCGAAACTGGTGATCGGCTTTGCCGCCGAGACGCAGGACGTGGAGAGCAATGCGAGAGCGAAACTCGAGCGGAAGGGCGCCGACATGATCGTCGCCAACGACGTTTCTCCGGCGACCGGCATCATGGGCGGCAGCCGCAACAGCGTCAGACTCATCCGGCACGACGGCGTCGAGCGATGGCCCGACCTGGCGAAGGAAGAGGTTGCCGAAAGGCTGGCGGCGCTGATCGCCGAGCATTTCCACGCATAGTGGGCATGGCTCGCGAGTCTGAACGATTGCGAACGCTTTAGAAAATCGCTTTCGATTTTCGACGAAGATTATACGGAGGCGGCCAAAGGCTGCAGCTTGGCGACGCTTCGATTTTCCGGCCGGAAATCGGCGACGTCGATACCGTTTTTGCCGACGGTGACGGCGCTGCCATCGGGAATTTCCGCCCAGGCGTCGACATCGTCGTTCAACGGTTCGGAGACGAGGCAATAGCCGGCGCCGACCGGCGAGGCATAAAGCGTCGGGGCCTTGCGATCCGTGGCATAGCGGATCGCATAGAGCGTATTGCCGTCGGAGAAGGCGGCAGTAAAGCGCAGCAGGATCGAACCGATGATATTCTCGGCCAGGTCTTCGACGAAGCCGACCATAGCAGCCATCGCGGCGACCGGCGCCTCACGCAGGCCAAATTGCAACGCCAGCAGGAACATCAGTTCGGAATCGGTCGTGCCGCTGCGGGCATTGAACAGCTCGTCGTCGAGCATCGCCTCCATCGGCCGGCGCAGGCGCTCGAAGCCGGATATCTGGCCATTATGCATGAAGGACCAGGTGTCGTGGGTGAAGGGGTGGCAGTTGTCGCGGCGCGTACCGCCGCCGGTCGCGGCGCGGACATGGGCGAGGAAGAGCGGCGAGCGGATCTGCCGCGCCAGGCTCTTCAGATTGCAGTCCGACCAGGCCGGCAGGATATCGCGGTAGCGACCGGGCTCCGGTCTGTCGCCATACCAGGCAATACCGAAGCCGTCGCCGTTGGTCGCTGTCTTGGCGCGGGTGGCGCAATGGGACTGCTCGATCAGCGAATGGGCGGGCGAGGATACCAGCTCCTCGAGATAGAGAGGGTTTCCGCGATAGGCTGCCCAGCGACACATGGCTTTTGCTCCGGGGACCCGCCGCCGCTTCGGCGGGAATGCTGAAATTGTCGAACGTCAAGGCTAATAACAGCTTAACGCCCGGCCGGTTTGCAAGCGCAAGATGACGGTTTCGTGGCGCCCGGCGCCTTCAAATTCAGCGAAGCTCTGTGTTCTTTTGTGAACAGCAAACGGCCCCGACAGCGGCCCATCGAAGCAATTTCTTCTTGCATCCGAGTAGAATCGGCCTACCTTCGATCTATCAGCAACAGAACGAAAGGAAGGTGATCCAATGTCTAATGAGATTTCGGACCTCGTAACGGGCATGGAAGTGGTGATGAAAGCGAGGCAGCCCTCGCTCTAAGACCCGCCTTCCTGGGGCTGCTTCGACAGTCCAGGCCAGTTCGAGGCCAAACTCATGGAAAGGGTCGCTGAGGCGGCCCTTTTTTATGCCCGGATTTTGCTTTGACGAACGGGACAAAGTCAGCTACTCATAAAGTCATCCGATGACTTTATGAGTAGCGACATGCGTGCGATCAGCAGGACAAATCTCGCCGAGGAGGCGATCGAGGCGATCCGCAGCGACATCCTCGGCAAACGCTGGGCGGTCGGCGATAAATTGCCGAATGAAGCCGCGCTTTCGGCCATGCTCTCCGTCAGCCGCGGCACGGTGCGTGAAGCGGTACGCGTCCTCGTCTCGCAGGGCTATCTCGAAACGCGGCAGGGTTCGGGCACCTATGTCCGCTCGACCAGCGATGCCGGCCGGCCGCTGACAATGGCGCGGCGCGCCAGCCTGCGCGACCAGTTCGAGGCGCGCCTGGCGCTCGACGTCGAGGCCGCCCGGCTGACGGCGATCCGCAAGACGCCGGAGACGCTGACGGAGCTTCGCCGGCTGCTTTCCGAGCGCGGCACCTATGACGGCGGCGACAAGGCCGGCTTCATCGAGCGCGACCTCGCCTTCCACAAGGCGGTCATCGCCGCGTCGGGCAACCGGGCGATGGTCGAGATCTATGATTTCTTCTCCGCCTCGATCGCCGAGACGATCGCGGCGACGCTGGGGCAAGATATTCCCGAACCGGATATGCAGGCGCATGCCGATATCGTCGACGCGATCGAAACCGGCAATCCCGATCAGGCGGATGCTGCGGTGCGCCGCTTCATGGCCCCGGTTCTCGCCGCCCTCGAGCGGATGATCCTTTCATGAGCGCACCTTCTAACGATCTCACAGCCACGCTCGACCCGGCCGACGAACTGCTGATCGACGCCGAGGCCGGCCGCCGGCCGCCGCCGCAGACGACACCGATCCGCGGCGCCGCGGATCGTGTCCTGCTCGGGGCGAGCCTCGTGCTGATCGCCTTCAACCTGCGCCCGGTCTTCTCAAGCGCCTCGGCACTGCTGCCCGAAATCCGCTCGGAACTTGGCCTGACGGCACTCGGCGCCAGCCTGCTGACGACGCTGCCGGTCGTCTGCCTCGGGGCCTTCTCGCCGCTGGCGCCGCGCCTTGCCCAGCGCTTCGGTTCGGAGCGTACGCTGCTCGGCGTCGTCCTGCTCCTGGCCCTTGGCACTGCATTGCGCGGGCTTTCCTCCGTGCCGCTGCTCTTCATCGGCACGGCGCTCGCCGGCGCCTGCATCGCCATCGGCAACGTACTGCTGCCGGGACTGGTCAAACGGGATTTCGCCACGCGCACCGCCCTGATGACCGGCTTCTACACGATGGCGCTCTGCGCAGGTGCGGCAAGTGCCGCCGGGCTGACGCTGCCGGTCGAGCACGCTCTCGGCGGCTCGCTTGCCGGTGCGCTCGCCATCTGGGCACTGCCGGCGCTCGCCGTCGGCCTGATCTGGCTGCCACAGGTGCTGCGCAGCAACGGCCAGGCAAGGCGAAACGGATTCCATGTCAAAGGCCTCTGGCGAGACCGGCTTGCCTGGCAGGTGACACTGTTCATGGGGCTGCAATCGGCGCTTGCCTATTGCGTGTTCGGCTGGCTGGTTCCGATCCTGCGCGAACGCGGACTCGACGGCGTCACCGCCGGGGCGATCGTTTCGCTCTCGGTGATGGTGCAGGCCGCATCTTGTCTCATCGTGCCGCATATCGCCGTGCGCGGCAAAGACCAGCGGCTGATCAATGCCAGCCTCTGCGGCGTCGCCGTCACCGCCCTGCTCGGCCTGCTCTTCGCGCCGCTGTCGACGGTCTGGCTCTGGGCTTTGCTGCAGGGTATCGGCCAGGGCGGGCTGATCGCAGCGGCGATGACGACGATCGTGCTGCGCTCGCGCGATCCCGATGTCGCCGCCCATCTTTCCGGCATGGCGCAATGCGTCGGCTACCTGCTTGCGGCCATCGGCCCGCTCATCGTCGGCCTCATCCGCGGCTGGACCGGCAGCTTTTCCTGGTGCGCGCTTCTCTTCGTCGCGCTCGGGCTCGGCGCCGCGATCAACGGCTGGAAGGCCGGCCGTTCGGTTGACGTCAATGTCCGTGCGGTCGCGAAGACCGGCTGAGCCCAGCCTGCACGATTGGTAGCTCACCGGCCCATCACCATCTCTTGATGCCGGTCGCCAGCCGCGGATGCTACGCTATCTCAACCAGCGTGCCGCACTGCCGGAGGAGAGAATGCGCCGACGATTCCTGTTTCTGCTGGCCGCGCTTGCGGCGTCGCTGGCCCCCGCCCTGTCCCCGGCACAGGAAAGCGCCCAATCCAGAGCCAATGTCGAAAGCGGCGCGCGCGACGGCGTGCTGAAGCTGCTGCCGGCCGATTCCGTCACCGAGCACGAGTTGACGATCGGCGGCCGGAAGATCGCCTATACCGCGACCGCCGGCACGCTCGATCTCTTCGACCGGGACGGCGCCCAGACCGGCGCGATCTTCTACACCGCCTACGTTGCGAATGACGCGGGGGCCGACCGGCCGCTGACCTTTGCCTTCAATGGCGGACCGGGGGCAGCGTCCGCCTTCCTGCATCTCGGGCTGGTCGGGCCCAAAGTGCTCGACTTCGGGCCTCAGGGCCGCGACGGCGCCAATGCCAAGCTCGTCGACAACGCCCACAGCTGGCTCGATTTCACCGATCTCGTACTGATCGATCCGATCGGCACCGGCTGGAGCCGGACGGTCAAGGCCGACGACGCCTCCAATTATTACAACGTCAGCTCCGACGCCCAGAGCATCGCCAAGGCGATCGCGCTCTATGTCGCGCACAACAACCGTTCCAATTCGCCGAAATATCTGCTCGGCGAAAGCTATGGCGGTTTCCGCGCCGCCAAGGTCGCCTCCGTGCTGCAGGAAAGCCAGGGCATCGTCATCGCCGGTGCGGTGATGCTATCGCCCTTGCTGGAGGGACAGTTGATGTTCAACGCCGACCAGTTTGCACTCGGCGCGGCACTCGAGCTGCCGTCGCTGGCGGCGGCCGAACTCGACCGACACAACACCTTCGACGAACAGAAACAGCGCGAGGCCGAGACCTTCGCGCTCGGCGACTATCTGACGACGCTCGCCGGTCCGCCGCCGACGGGCGCCAGCGCCGCCGCCTTCTATGGCAGGATCGCCGGACTGACGGGTATTCCTGAGGATATCGTCGCGCGCAATCGCGGCTTCCTCGGCAATTCCTTCGTCAAACATTCAGACGGGGGCAGCGGCGCGGTGATGAGCCCCTACGACGCTTCCTTTGCCGCACCCGATCCCTATCCGGAATCGGATTACGACCGCGGCGACGACGCCATTCTTGACGGCTTCACCCGCGCCTATGGCGGCGCCTTCACCGATTATGCCCGCAATATGCTCGGCTTCAGGACCGAAATGACCTATTCGCTGCTCGACAGCGATATCAGCCGGCGCTGGGAATGGGGCGGCGGGCGCGGCGGATCACGCGCCCAGGCGAGCGCCTCCGATGACCTCAGGCAGTTGCTCGCCTCGAACTCGGCCTTCCACCTGCTGATCGCGCATGGCTACAGCGATCTGGTGACGCCTTACGGGGTCAGCCGCTACGTGGTTGACCACCTGCCGCCCTCGCTCGCCGGCGGCCGCGTCGGGCTGAAACTCTATCGCGGCGGCCATATGTTCTACACCCATGCCGATCAGCGGGCCGCCTTCACGGCGGATGCCAAGGCCTTCTATACCACGCGCCCGGCTTCCCCGCCGGCAGATTGAGGATGCCGATGCAAATATCAGGAGGATGCCATTGCCGGGCGATCCGCTATCGGGCGGAGATCGATCCGGAGCGGGTTTCGATCTGCCATTGCACCGATTGCCAGCGGCTGACGGGCTCCGCCTATCGCGTCACCGCGCCGGCGCGGCCGGACAGCTTCACGCTGATTTCAGGCGAACCGCGCGGCTACAGCAAATATGGCGACAGCGGCGGTCTCAGCCGGCAGTTCTTCTGCCCGACGTGCGGATCGCCGCTCTACCGCACCGATGGTAAAGGAGGCGCGATCGGCATCCGTCTCGGCAGCATCGACCAGCGGCGCGACCTGACGCCGAGGAAACAGATATGGTGCCGGTCGGCCTTGCCTTGGGTGGACAATATCGAACCGCTGCCGCGGTTCGATCGAGAGGATTAGCAGGCCGGTAGGCTTACTTCAGGTGGCACGCACAACGACCAGCCCTCATCCTGAGGTGCCCCGCAAGGGGCCTCGATGGACGGGGGCGGGTGGCTGAATACCGCTCAGCATCTGCATTTGCCGAGACCGGTGGCCAGCCCCCTCCTTCGAGGCTCCGACCTTTGGCCTACGCGCCTCAGGACGAGGCTGGAGAGAGGGCGCGCCAACCATTGCCCCGGAATCACGCCGCCTTGGCGGCGTGATATTCCTTGATGGCGACCATCTTGATTGCCGGATAACGCTCCGCCTCGTAACGCAGCGAGAAGGCGTCCTGGGCGAGGAAGACGGGATCGCCGTCGAGATCGCGGGCGATATCGCCGCGTTTGACGGTGAGAAATTTGTCGAGATCGGCCGATTGATCGGCGGAGATCCAGCGGCAGACGGAGAAACGCGACATTTCGAAGGAGACCGGCAGGCCGTATTCGGCCATCAGGCGCTCCTTCAGGACGTCGAGCTGCAGGGCGCCGACGACGCCGACGATTGCCGGCGAGCCGTCTTCCGGCGAGAACAGCTGGACGACGCCTTCCTCGGCCATCTGCTGCAGGGCTTCCTTGAGCTTTTTCGCCTTCATCGCATCTTCGAGGCGCACGCGGCGCAGGATCTCGGGCGAGAAATTCGGCACGCCCTGGAAGACCAGCGATTCACCTTCGGTCAGCGTATCGCCGATGCGCAGCGTCCCGTGATTGGGAATGCCGACGACATCACCGGCATAGGCGGTGTCGGCCAGCTGGCGCTGCGAGGCGAAGAAGAATTGCGGCGCCGTCAGGCCGAGCTGCTTGCCGGTGCGGGCGAGCCTCGCCTTCATGCCGCGTTCGAGCTTGCCGGAGCAGATGCGGGCAAAGGCGATACGGTCGCGGTGGTTGGGATCCATGTTGGCCTGGATCTTGAAGACGAAGGCCGTCATCTTGTCGTCGGTCGCGTGCACCGTCCTGGTATCGGCGACCTGGTCACGCGGCGGCGGGGCGAATTCGCCGAGCGCATTGATGAGGTCGCGAACGCCGAAATTGCGCAGCGCCGAGCCGAAGAAGACCGGCGTCATATGGCCCTCCAGGAACGAGTCGCGGTCGAAGGGCCGGCAGGCCTCGATCGCCAGCTCCGTCTCGTCGATGAAGGCCTGACGTTCGTTTTCCGGCAGCCTGCCGGCAACGGCCTGCGGGCCATTGACCGGCGTGGTCTCGACTTCGGTGTCGGAGCCGCGGGCGGTGCTGTTGGCCAGGTGATAGGAGCCGCAGAAGGTCTTGGAGCGGCCGATCGGCCAGGTGATCGGCGCCGTATCCAGCGCCAGCTTCTCTTCCACCTCGTCGAGGATCTCGAAGGGATCGCGGCTTTCGCGGTCCATCTTGTTGATGAAGGTAATGATCGGGATATCGCGCATGCGGCAGACTTCGAAGAGCTTCAGCGTGCGCGGCTCGATGCCCTTGGCGGCGTCGATGACCATGACGGCGGCGTCGACGGCGGTTAGCGTGCGATAGGTGTCGTCGGCAAAGTCCTCGTGACCGGGCGTGTCGAGGATGTTGAAGACATTGTCGTTATATTCGAAGGTCATCACCGAGGTGACGACGGAGATGCCGCGCTCGCGCTCGATCTTCATCCAGTCGGAGCGCGTCTGCATGCGGTCCTTCTTCGCCTTGACTTCACCGGCCAGCTGAATGGCGCCGCCGAACAGCAGCAGCTTTTCGGTGAGCGTCGTCTTGCCCGCGTCCGGGTGGGCGATAATAGCGAATGTGCGGCGGCGGGAGACCGCCTCGGCGAGACTTTCGGCCATATTATGAATCCTGTGGAATTGCCGCGTATCTAACGATTAAAGCCCGGCATTGCAATTGACCTCGGCCCTCGGCGCGCAAAGTAATGGCCCATGACCATTCATCACGACACGCGCCCGACGCTGAACCTCATCCGCCTGGCCAACGGCGAAGGCCTCGTGCTGCCCGCCTATGAAAGCCAGGGGGCGGCCGGCATGGACCTGCGCGCCGCCGTCGACGGCGATGCGCCCCTGACGCTGCTGCCCGGCAAGCGGGCGCTGGTGCCGACCGGCTTCATCTTCGAGATCCCCGAGGGTTACGAGGGCCAGGTGCGGCCGCGCTCCGGTCTTGCCTTCAAGCACGGCATCACCTGCCTCAACTCACCCGGCACCGTCGACAGCGACTATCGCGGCGAAGTGAAGGTGCTGCTCGCCAATCTCGGTGAAGAAGCCTTCGTCATCGAGCGCGGCATGCGCATCGCCCAGATGGTGATCGCGCCGGTCACTCAGGCACGGGTGGCCGAGATTACAGCGGCAAGCGAAACCGTGCGCGGCGCAGGCGGCTTCGGCTCCACCGGCGTGTGATGACAAAGCGCCTGGACAGCACAGGCCTGACCTTCCGACAGGATTATTTCGGCGACGCTGCCGGCTGGGCGGCTCTTGTCCGCCTGCTCCAGGATATTTTCGGCATCGACATCGGTCCGCTGCAGCAGCTTGGCGGCCCCGATCCCACCAGCATGCCGTTCGGCTGGTTTGATGCCGACGGCGAGCTTGCGGCCAATCTCTCGGCCTTCGCGCTGCCCTTCGTCCTCAACGGCAGGATCGTCCATGCTGCCGGGCTGCAATCGGGCGCGGTGCGGCCCCCTTGGCGCGGCCGCGGACTCTATCGCGACCTGACGGTGAAGGCGCTCGACTGGTGCGAGCGGCAGGGCTTCGAAGCAGTCATCCTCTACACCGACAAACCGTCGCTCTATGAGCCTTACGGTTTTCGCGCGATGCCGCTGCACCGATATGTGGGAACGGCACCCACCCCCGAGATTGACGCCATACCTGCCCGGCCGCTTTTGCCGGCGAGTGCGGACGATCTCGCCCTGCTGCAATTGCTGCTGAAAGCACGCAGCCCGGTTTCGACGACGCTCTCGGTGACCGCAAATGCAGCGATGTTTCTCATCAACACGCAGCTCGATGCCGATGTCCGCATCAGCTTCCTGGAAGACTGCCAGGCCGTCGTCGCTTGGAAGATGGATGGGACAGGCCGCTTCAGCCTTCTCGATGTCGTGGCAGCGGAGATCCCGTCGCTTGCCGCGATCCTAGGCGGGCTCGACATTGCCTCGGCCGCCGTCGAGGTGCTCTTCCGACCGGACAAGCTCGGCTGGACGGGCACTCCGCAGCCGTTTGAAGGCGGCACGACGCTGATGCTGCGCGGGCTCGGCGACGACGCTCCGCATTTTCCGGCGATGCTCTCGCCGATGGCGGATTTCTAGCCCGTTCGCCGATCTAAGGCGCGTCGCATCAAACTTATTTCATGCAACGCGCTTTAGATCTTTGTTTCTATGCCTGTCGTTGTCCCGGAACCGCTGAGCACTTCCGGGCGGCATGCATTATTTCCCACGCGACAGCGGCGGCAGGCGGCGCTTGACGGGCGAGGCTTTGATCATCGCGGTGTTGGTCTCCGCACGTTCGGCAACCCTGTCCAGGAGACCGTCAAGTTCCGCCATCGAGCGGATGACCAGGCGGGCGATGAAGCAATCCTCGCCAGTCACCTTGTCGCATTCGACGATTTCGGGAATTTCCTGAATGAGGCGCTCGACGACATGCAACTGCCCCGGCAGCGGACGCACGCGGACGATGGCCTGCAGGGGATAGCCGACGGCGGCGGGATCGAGATCGATGGTGAAGGCCTTGATGACGCCGCGCTCCTCCAGCCGGCGCAGGCGCTCGGCAGCACTCGGCGAGGAAAGCCCCACCTGCTGCGCCAGCTCCTTCAGCGAGATCCGGGCATTGCCGGCCAGCGCTTCGAGAATGGCCTGATCGATTTCGTCAAGCGGCTGGACATCGTTAGGCATGGTGATGACTTTTCCTTTTATTATTAGGCCGTGACGGCAAACCACATTTTTATCATTATATAATTTCGGCTGTCGCCGCAATATTATCACCTCAGCAAAACGGAGGCGATCATGAGCGGCGACATCAAAAGAGGCACGGCGGAAATGACGGCAGCAATGCTGATCTCGGGGACGATCGGCTGGTTCGTGGTGATGTCGGGCCAGCCGGTCAGCGGCGTGGTTTTCTGGCGTTGCCTGTTCGGCGCGCTCACGCTGCTTGCCATCTGCGGCGCCCTCGGGCTGCTGCGGCCGGGCATCCTGACGCTGCGCACCTTCGCGATCGCCGTGCTCGGCGGCATCGCCATCGTCGTCAACTGGCTGCTGCTCTTTGCCTCCTATTCGCATGCGACGATCTCGATCGCCACCACCGTCTACAACACCCAGCCCTTCATGCTGCTGGTGCTCGGCGCGCTGTTTCTCGGCGAAAAGATCACCGCCGCCAAGCTGTTCTGGCTGACGCTCGCCTTTGCCGGCATGATAGCGATCGTCCAGGCAAAGCCGGGCGGAAGCGGCAATACGTTCGAGAGCTACGGCCTCGGCATCCTGATGGCGCTGGGCGCGGCTTTCTTCTACGCGCTGGCAGCGCTTGCCGCGAAGTGGCTGAAGGGCACGCCGCCGCATCTGATCGCACTGATCCAGGTCGCAACCGGCATGCTGATGCTGGCGCCGATGACGGATTTTTCGCAACCGCCTCAGGATGCCGGAAGCTGGGCAATCCTCGTTTCCATCGGCGTCGTCCATACCGGGCTGATGTATGTGCTGCTCTACGGTGCCATCCAGCGGCTGCCGACCCATCTGACCGGGGCCTTGTCTTTCCTCTATCCGATCGCCGCGATCCTCGTCGACCGGCTGGCCTTCGGCCACGCGCTGCAGCCGATGCAGATCGCAGGCGCCGCCATCATCCTCCTTGCCGCCGCCGGCATGAATCTCGGCTGGACGCCGCGCTGGCTGCGGCCGCGGGCACTTCAAGGCTGACGAGAAGGGGCAGGCATGCGGCGGCAGGCATTTCTTCTGGTGATGGACCCATCAACGCCGGTCGATTGATGGCAAGGCTTGGCGGCTATAAAACAGCTGGGAAGAGGGAGCCCATCCATGAGCCTTGCCGCCTTACTTGCCTATGCCGGAGCGCTGTTTATCGCCGCCGCCATTCCCGGACCCGGGATTACCGCGATCGTCGCCCGCGCGCTCGGCTCGAATTTCCGCGAGACCTTCTTCATGGGCCTCGGCCTGGTGCTCGGTGACATGACCTATCTCACCGCCGTTATTCTCGGCCTTGCCTTCGTGGCGCAGACCTTCACCGAGGTCTTTATCGCGATCAAGATCGCCGGCGCCCTCTATCTCGCCTATATCGCCTGGAAACTCTGGACGGCGGGGCTGCTGCCGCAAGACATCGCGGCGAAGAAATCCAGCAATATCGGCCTGTCCTTCCTCTCCGGCCTGCTGGTGACACTCGGCAATCCGAAGACGATGCTGTTCTATGTCGCGCTGGCGCCGACGCTGATCGATATCGGCAATATCGGCTTGCGTGATTATGTGATGCTGCTCGCCGTCACCTTCGTCGTGCTGATTGCCGTGCTCGTGCCCTATATGCTGCTTGCCTCACGGGCCCGCACGATGCTGAAACAGCCGCGCGCCCTGCAGGCGCTGAACCGGGTAGCGGCCGGCATCCTGGCGGGCACCGCCGCCTTCATCGCCACGCGGGCGGCCTGAAATAAACATCCGCCAAGAAGCGGTTTTCAAAGCTTTTTTTCTTCGCGTCCGGCTCCGTCGGTATCAACGCGGGCTGGCCTCATTCGGCCTTTGCCCCTATTCTCCTTCCGATTTCAGGGACCGAAGTCCAAAGGGAGGCATCCATGTCGCACAAGCCCGGCCGCGGCCGCATCTATTCCTCGATCACCGAGACCATCGGCAACACGCCGCTCGTGCGCTTCGACAAGCTGGCGCGGGAAAAGGGCGTGGTGGCCAACCTGATCGGCAAGCTCGAATTCTTCAACCCGATCGCCTCGGTCAAGGACCGTATCGGCGTGGCGATGATCGAAAGCCTGGAAGCGCAGGGCCGGATCACCCCCGGCAAGTCCGTGCTGATCGAGCCGACCTCCGGCAACACCGGCATCGCGCTCGCCTTTGCCGCTGCCGCCAAGGGTTATCGGCTGATCCTCACCATGCCGGAAACCATGTCGGTCGAGCGGCGCAAGATGCTGGCGCTGCTCGGCGCCGAGCTGGTGCTGACCGAAGGCGCCAAGGGCATGAAGGGCGCGATCGCCAAGGCCGAGGAACTGGCGGAGTCGCTGCCCGACGCCATCATTCCGCAGCAGTTCGAAAACCCGGCCAATCCCGAAATTCACCGCAAGACGACCGCGGAAGAAATCTGGAACGACACCGACGGCACGGTCGACATCGTCGTCTCCGGCATCGGCACCGGCGGCACAATCACCGGCGTCGGCCAGGTGCTGAAGAGCCATAAGCCCGAGATCCAGATCATCGCCGTCGAGCCCGCCGATTCCCCCATTCTCTCCGGCGGCAATCCCGGCCCGCACAAGATCCAGGGCATCGGCGCCGGCTTCGCCCCCAAAATCCTCGACACCGGCATCTACGACGAGGTCGTCACCGTCACCAACGACGAAGCCTTCGAACAGGCGCGGCTGGTCGCAAGGCTCGAAGGCGTGCCCGTCGGCATCTCCTCGGGTGCGGCGCTGACGGCAGCAATCAAGGTCGGCAGCCGTCCCGAGAATGCGGGCAAGAATATCGTCGTGATCATCCCGTCCTTCGCGGAGCGTTATCTCTCGACGGCATTGTTTGAGGGGCTGGGGAGCTAAAGTGGGCCGTGGCCGAGTCTTTCGGCCGGCGCTTTGTCTTGGCTAACATTGGGGCGCTTCAGCGCCCCTTCTCTTGTGCCATCATCTGCATCCCAATCGAAGTGGGACGAAAGTTCTATGGCAGTCCGCAATAATGATTGCCGATGTCCAGCTGAGCTCGTTGAATGCATGTGTTTGCCAACCTTCGCCATGACTTCCGACAGCGTCGCGTTCAGGCGGTTCAGCGCAGTGTGCTCCCTCGTCCGCTCCGGAGCATAGCGCGATATGATGTACTCACGCTTTGTTGTCATTGCCTCCAGATGCAGGGCGGTTTTCTTTCTCAGTTTGAGTTTATCGACGAACATTGGCTCAGCGAGATTGTGCATGCGTTTTCGTATTTCCTCGGGAGCAACGCCCTCATAGCGCAGGAAGGCATTTAGGTAGAGTTCAATAGCATGAATGGCGCACATTCGAGCCGGTGCGAGGGATAGTGCAACTTGCTTCCGACCCTCGTTGAACAGGAGTTTGGAAGCGTCAAAGTAGGCATTCGCCAAGTCTAGAACTTCCAAGGGATTGGCGTTTGAGCCCGGATATTCATTACTCATGGGCATTCCCGGCAACAGGCTTTCTCATCCCTCACCTCCGACCGACCATGTCGGACGGACCGACATCATCCTCGAAATTTTTCCAGCCGAAGCTAATATTGTAAATAGCGACGAAATGAGGAGAGGCTCTTACCGCTAACGGATAAGCAACACAGCGCGATCGCGGCCGGCAGCATTCCCGCCATGGCAGCGACCCATCGTTCCGTCGAGGTTGATTCGCCGACGGCGACATAACCTTATAATCCAGCGCATCAGCGTCACCGAAACAGCCATCAGCGCAACCGCGATCGGCAGATCGCTGGCGGCCCGACGACTAAAAGTTCAAAATATTTGCGCGCATTCGCCCTACGCCGCCGCCGTTAACCTCTCCCCGGCGATGCGATAGGAAATCGCCTCGGCCAGATGCAGGCGGCCGACGGTTGGTTTGCCGTCGAGATCGGCAAGGGTGCGGGCGACCTTGAGGACGCGGTGGTAGCCGCGGGCGGAGAATTTCATTTTTTCGGCGGCGTCGCGCAGGAGCTGCAGGCCGGCGGCATCCGGCTCGGCGAGTTTCTCGATCATTGATGTGGAGCAGCGGGCGTTGGTGCCGATGCCCTTGGCGCCGGCGGCCTCGAAGCGCTCTTGCTGGAGTTCGCGGGCGCGGGCGACGCGGCGGGCGACGTCGGCGCTCGCCTCGGCGGCCATCGGGCGGATGAGATCCGCGGCGGAGACGGCGGGCACGTCGATGCGGATATCGATACGGTCCATCAGTGGGCCGGAGATGCGGGCCTGGTAATCGCTCATGCAGCGCGGGCCGCGGGCGCAGGTATGGCCGGGTTCGCCCGCCATGCCGCAGCGGCAGGGGTTCATCGCCGCGATCAGCTGGAATTTCGCCGGATAGGAGACGCGGTGATTGGCGCGGGCAATGACGCATTCGCCGCCTTCGAGCGGCTGGCGCAGCGCGTCGAGCGCCTGCGGCGTGAATTCGGGAAACTCGTCGAGGAAGAGCACGCCGTGATGGGCGAGCGAGGCTTCGCCCGGACGGGCGCGCAGGCCGCCGCCGACGAGGGCGGCCATGGTGGCGGAATGATGCGGCGTGCGGAAGGGACGGCGGTCGGAGAGCTTGCCGCCGGTGAGTTGGCCGGCAATGGAATGGACCATCGAGACTTCAAGCAATTCCGCCGCCGAGAGCGGCGGCAGGATCGACGGCAGCCGCGAGGCCAGCATCGACTTGCCGGAGCCGGGAGGGCCGACCATCAGCAGATTGTGACCGCCGGCGGCCGCGACTTCCAGCGCGCGCTTGGCGCTTTCCTGGCCCTTGATCTCGGCGAGATCCGGCAGGTTGGCGGCATTGGCGCGGATCGACGGCTCCGGCCTCGACAGCACCTGGGTGCCGCGGAAATGATTGGCAATGGCAATCAGGCTGCGCGGCGCGAGGATATTGACGTCGGCGCCGGCCCAGGCGGCCTCGGCGCCGCTTTCAGCCGGGCAGATCAACCCCTTGCCGAGCGCATTGGCGCCGATCGCGGCCGGCAGCGCGCCTGCAATGGCGGCGATCGTGCCGTCGAGATTGAGTTCGCCGACGACGACATAATCCGACAGCGCATCGGCGGGAATGGCGCCCAGCGCCGCCATCAGCGCGAGCGCGATCGGCAGGTCGAAATGCGAGCCTTCCTTCGGCAGATCGGCCGGCGCAAGATTGACGGTCACCCGCTTTGCCGGCAGCGCCAGGCCGGAGGCGTGAAGGGCGGCCTGCACCCGCTCGCGGCTTTCGGCCACCGCCTTATCGGGCAGGCCGACGATCTGCATGCCAATCTTGCCGGGCGCGATCATGACCTGGACCTCGACCGGCACGCCTTCTATGCCCTGGAATGCCACCGTACCGACACGCGCGACCATATGCCCATCCCCTGCCCGCAAACTCTTATACCGCCCGCAACCCTTCAGGGCCAGCGGTTGCAATCTGGCATGGAAGCGAGAATAAAACAAGAACGATCAAGGAACGTTTTCAGATATGAGTGGTGACCGGGGTTGTACCCGGTCACAGCAGGCGTGGGGCTGGAGCCGCGGCCCTCAGCTGCGCTTGCGCTCGATCGCATCCCAGAGCAGGGCTGCGATATCGGCGCCGCCGAACTTTTTCACCTCGCGGATGCCGGTCGGCGATGTGACGTTGATCTCGGTCATGTAATCGCCGATCACGTCGATGCCGACGAGCAGGAAGCCGCGTTCCCTCAGCGCCGGGCCGATGCGTTCGCAGATTTCCTTTTCGCGCGGCGTCAGCTCGGTCGCCTCGGCGCGGCCGCCGACATGCATGTTGGAGCGGCTGTCGTGCTCGGCCGGCACGCGGTTGATGGCGCCGGCAAATTCGCCGTCGACCAGGATGATGCGCTTGTCGCCCTTGCGCACATCGGGCAGATATTGCTGGGCGATGAAGGGCTCGCGGAAGAGCTGGCCGAACATTTCCAGCAGCGAGGAGAGGTTGCGGTCGTCGCGGGTCGAATGGAAGACGCCGGCGCCGCCATTGCCGTAGAGCGGCTTCAGGATGATATCGCCCATCTCGTCGCGGAAGCGGCGGATTTCGGCCGCATCCCTAGTGATCAGCGTCTTCGGCATCAGGTCGGCAAATTCGGTGACGAAGATCTTCTCCGGCGAATTGCGCACCCAGGCCGGATCGTTGACGACGAGCGTCTTCGGATGGATGCGCTCGAGCAGATGCGTCGAGGTGATATAGGCCATGTCGAAGGGCGGATCCTGGCGCAGCAGCACTACATCCATGGTGGAGAGATCGACGCGCTCGGGCTCGCCGAGCTCGAAGTGATCGCCCTTGACGTCGCGCAGCAGCATCGGCTCGACGCTGGCAAAGAGCTTGCCGTCGCGGAAGCTCAGGCGTTCGGGCGTGTAATGGAACAGCCGGTAGCCGCGCGCCTGGGCTTCCAGGCTCATGGCGAAGGTGGAGTCACCTGCGATGTTGATGCCGGCGACATGATCCATCTGGACCGCTACATTGGTGATCTTGGCCATTTCCGTCCCTCGCTGAATGCCGGACAGATGTAGGTCGGCCCGGTATCAAACGCAACGGTCAATCAAGGCTTGCCGGCACCGGTCGTCAGGCGGCGATCCCCTGGTTGCCGCCATTGCGCAGCAGGTTGCGCAGGCGGTAGGCGATCGCCAAGGGCTTCGGGAAGGGCTTGCGCAGGAAGGCGACCTTGCGGACGTAATTGTCGACCCGCCAGCTTGCCCAGGTTCCACCGGCGAAGAAGGCGACGTCGCCGGCGCACAGGGTTCGTTCGGTGCCGTCTTCGGCGGTGATATGAACCTCGCCTTCGAGGATCATCACCGTCTCGTCCCAGCCGAAATACCAGCGGAATTCGCCTGATGTGCAGTCCCAGATCGCCGTCAGCGACGCCTCGTCGTGGCCGCGCGAATGTTCGGCGGTGCGCGCTTGCGGGTTGCCGCTGATGATCCAGTCCGGATTGATCGGCGTCGATTTCAGCGGCAGCAGGTCGCTTGCATGGGCGACGAAGGATCTGCCGGCCGGCTTCGCCACCGCATAAGGCACCGAACGCGCGGCCATGGCGACCGCACTTGCCAGCATCATCTTCCAGGCCATGAAACAACCCCCAATTGTTACCCCTACGAGGACTGCGATAGCAGAGAGTCGTAAGGAGCTGGTTCAAGCCGGGACTAAAATTTTAACGATCCGGAACGGCTGGACCGGAACCGCTAAAAGGCGTCGGGGAAATGCCGCGGCAGGCGGCCGGGGGTGACCGCGACGATATCGTAGCGCTGGGAAAGACGGGCCTGGTCCGCCTGGCGGGCGAGCCAGAGATCGCTTGCCGCCCGTATCCGCTTCTGCGCGGCAGCGGAGACGGCATCGACCGCCGCAGCCTCGCCGTGGCGGGCCTTGACCTCGACGAAGACGGCGAGATCGCCCTTGCGGGCGACGATATCGATCTCGCCGAGCCGGGTGCGGTGGCGCAGCGCCAGGATGCGATAGCCCTTCAACATCAGGAAGACGGCGGCGACATATTCCGACATCAGGCCGCGGCGCAGCGCCCTTCGTCTGATGGCGGTGCGGTCGTTATCGCCCATCGGCGCCCTTCAACTCCAAGAGGCGCTGATAAAGCGCCTTGCGCGGCAGGCCGGTCAGACGGGCCGCTTCGGTGGCGGCCTTTGCGGTCGGCATCGTCTTGGCGAGATCGGCAAGCACGGCCTCGACGTCGGCCTCCGGCGTTTCTACCGGCTGCGGCGGAGCGACGACGAGAACGATCTCGCCCTTGACGTTGTCCACCTCTTGGTAATGCGCGGCGAGTTCCGCCAGCGTGCCGCGGCGGAATTCCTCATAGGTCTTGGTCAGCTCGCGGCAGACGGAGGCCGGCCGCGTGCCGCCCAGCACATCGGCGGCAGCGAGGAGTGTGGCAGCGATGCGATGCGGCGATTCAAAGAAGATCAGTGTCGCGGGGGCGGCGGCAAGTTCACCGAGACGGTCGCGGCGGGCCTTGTCCTTGGCCGGCAGAAAACCGGCGAAGAGGAAAGCGTCGTTCGGCAGGCCTGAGCCGACAAGGGCCGCAAGCGGCGCCGAGGCGCCGGGGATGGGGACGACCCGATAGCCGGCGGCGATCGCCTGCTGCGCTAGCCGATAGCCGGGGTCGGAAACCAAGGGCGTGCCGGCATCGGACACCAGCGCCACCGAGCGGCCGGCTTCGAGCGCCTGGATGAGCCGCGGGCCGGCTTCGTCGGCATTGTGCTCGTGGTAGGCGAAGGGACGGTTCTGGATGCCGTAGCGGTCGAGCAGAACGCGGGTGACACGCGTATCCTCGCAGGCGAGCACGTCGGCGCCGGCCAGCGTTTCCAGCGCCCGCAGCGTGATGTCGCCGAGATTGCCGATCGGGGTGGCGACCAGATAGAGCGCCGGCTCCAGCGGCCGCGCCGGCACTGCCATATTGTGCAGACGGAAGCCTCGCCGCGTGGCCGCCTCCGCCGTCGTTTCCTCGTTCATGCCGTTTGCTTTCGTCGCGCCGTCGTCGAACCTTATGGGGGAACCTTTATGGGCGAGCCGCACCGCTTCGGCAAGGGTTCGGATTTCTGTGAGGATTGCTCCAGAAAACCTGAAATGCGGGCCTCCCACCGCCCATGCCTCTTGCAAACCGGTGCTGAAGTCTGCCATTTTGCCCGTCCACTCCCCCGACCTCAATCGGGAAAGCATTCTTCGGGTGCTCGATGCGCCCGGACAGTCACGGTCGAAAGCGGTAGCATCCCATGCGTATTACTATTGAGCGGTCAAACCTGTTGAAATCGCTGAACCACGTGCACCGCGTGGTCGAACGTCGCAACACGATCCCGATCCTGTCCAACGTACTGCTCAAGGCCGACGGCCAGAACCTCGACATGAAGGCCACCGACCTCGACCTCGAGATCACCGAGGCGACGCCTGCCAGCGTCGAGCAGGCCGGCGCCACCACCGTTCCCGCCCATCTTCTCTACGACATCGTGCGCAAGCTTTCCGACGGCTCGGAAGTGCTGCTCGCCACCAGCACCGACGGCGGCTCGATGACGGTGCAGTCCGGCCGCTCGAAATTCTCGCTGCAGTGCCTGCCGGAATCCGACTTCCCGGATCTGACCGCCGGCACCTTCACCCATTCCTTCAAGCTGAAGGCGACCGATCTGAAGATGCTGATCGACCGCACGCAGTTCGCGATCTCGACGGAAGAGACGCGGTATTACCTCAACGGCATCTTCTTCCACACGATCGAGAGCAAGGGCGAGTTGAAGCTTCGGGCGGTCGCGACCGACGGCCACCGGCTGGCGCGCGCCGACGTCGACGCGCCCTCCGGCTCCGAGGGCATGCCGGGCATCATCATTCCGCGCAAGACGGTCGGCGAATTGCAGAAGCTGGTCGACAATCCGGAAGCGATCGTCACCGTCGAGGTGTCCGACGCCAAGATCCGCATGACGATCGGTTCGATCGTCCTGACCTCGAAACTGATCGACGGCACCTTCCCCGACTATCAGCGCGTCATCCCGACCGGCAACGACAAGGAAATGCGCGTCGACTGCACGACCTTCGCCCAGGCCGTCGACCGCGTCTCGACCATCTCTTCCGAGCGCGGCCGCGCCGTGAAGCTGGCGCTATCCGAGGGGCAGCTGATGCTGACCGTCAACAATCCCGATTCCGGCAGCGCCACGGAAGAAGTCGCCGTCGGCTACGATACCGACGCGATGGAAATCGGCTTCAACGCCAAGTACCTGCTCGACATCACCGCGCAGCTTTCCGGCGAGGAAGCGATCTTCCTGCTGGCCGATGCCGGCTCGCCGACGCTGATCCGCGACACGGCCGGCGACGATGCGCTTTACGTGCTGATGCCAATGCGCGTCTGACGGGAACGAAGGCCGCCAGCCATTGTTTTCCTCCTGTCAAAACGGGAGGATCTCCTCATGAAAAAGACCGGAACTGTGCGCATCGGCATATCCGGCTGGACCTATGCGCCCTGGCGCGGCCAATTCTATCCCAAGGATCTGCCGCAGAAGCACGAGCTTTCCTACGCCGCCCGGCATTTCCCTTCGATCGAGATCAACGGCACTTTCTACGGATTGCAGCGGCCTGAAAGCTTCGGCCGCTGGCGCGACGAAACGCCCGAGGATTTCGTCTTCGCAGTCAAGGGCTCGCGCTTCATCACTCATATGAAGCGATTGCAGGAGATCGAGACGCCGCTTGCCAATTTCTTCGCCTCCGGCCTGTTGCGGCTCGGCCCCAAACTTGGCCCTATCCTCTGGCAGTTTCCGCCGAACATGGGCTTCGACCCTGCGCTTTTCGAAACCTTCTTGTCGCTGCTGCCGCATGACTGCGATGCCGCGATCGCGCTTGCGAAACGCCATGACGGCCGCCTCGAAGGGCGAGCCTGGCTGAAAAGCGACGCCGACCAGCCGATCCGCCATGCTTTCGAGATCCGCCACGACAGCTTCCGCTCGCCAGCCTTCATCGAGATGCTGAGGCGTCACAACGTCGCGCTCGTCTGCGCCGACACGGTGGAGTGGCCGCTGTTGATGGACATCACCGCCGATTTCATCTATTGCCGCCTGCATGGTTCCGAGCAGCTCTATGTCAGTGGCTATGAGGATGAAGCGCTCGATCTGTGGGCCGAGCGCATCCGCGCCTGGGCAACCGGCGGAGAACCGGAACATGCGACGCGGGTGCTTGCGCCGTTGCCGTCGCGCAAGAAGGGCCGCGACGTCTATCTCTATTTCGACAATACCGACAAGAAGCTGCGCGCGCCCGTCGACGCCGATCATCTCAGCGAAAGGCTTGCCGATCTCATGCCTCGTTCCGACCGAAAGGCCGCATGAGTTGTTGATGCCGATGTCCTTATTGCGAAAATCCTTGTCGCGAGAGCGACAAGCAGCATATTAACACAGTCGATCAACATGCGGATGGGTGGAGAATGCGGTTACGGGTCAAGGTGAAGGAACATTTCGGGAAGAGATTCGATGAGGAAATCCGCTTCTTCCGTGGCATGATGCAGGGGCCGAAGACGGTGGGCTCGATCGTGCCGACCTCCTCGATCACCGCCAAGCGCATGGCCAGCGTCATCGATATGCATTCGGGGCTGCCGGTCCTCGAACTCGGGCCGGGCACGGGCGCCATCACCAAAGCGATCCTCGGCCGCGGCGTGAAGCCGGACAATCTGGTCGCCATCGAATATTCGACGGATTTCCACCAGCATCTGCTGCGAGCCTATCCCGGCGTGCACTTCATCAACGGCGACGCCTTCGATCTCAAGACGACGCTTGGCGCCTTCGGCGACCAGACCTTCGATTGCGTCATCTCCTGCATTCCGCTCTTGAACTTCCCGATGGCGATGCGCGTGTCGCTGCTGGAAAGCCTGCTCGACCGCCTGCCGCCCGGCCGGCCGGTGGTGCAGATCTCCTATGGCGCGATCTCGCCGATCGCCGCCAATCCCGATCGCTACCATATCCAGCATTTCGACTTCGTCATGCGCAACATTCCGCCGGCGCAGCTCTGGATCTACAAGCGCGGCTGAAATGTTCGGGATCTATATCACCCATCCGCAAGTCAAGATCGATGCCAACGTGCCGGTGCCGAAATGGGGGCTTTCCGATGTCGGCGCCGCCCGCGCCCGCAAGGCGGCCGAGAGCGATTGGGCGAGGCAATTGCGGCGCATCATCTCCAGCGACGAGACGAAGGCGATCGAGACGGCCGAAATCCTGGCGGAAGCCTCCGGCGTGGCGATCGAAATCGTCCAAGGCATGCATGAGAACGACCGTTCGGCCACCGGCTTCCTGCCGCCGCCGCAATTCGAAGAGGCGGCCAACTGGTTCTTCGCTCATCCGGAAGAGAGCTTCAAGGGCTGGGAACGCGCCGTCGACGCGCAGGCCCGCATCGTGGAAGCGGTTGACGCCGTGCTGGCTGCACATGACGCGGCAGCCCCGATCGCCTTCGTCGGCCATGGCGGCGTCGGCACGCTGCTCAAATGCCATCTGGCCGGCCGGCCCATCTCCCGTGATCGCGACCAGCCGGGCGGCGGCGGCAATCTCTATGCTTTCGGCCTTGCGGATCGCCGCTTATCATGCGACTGGACACCCATCGAAGACTGGCGGGGGTGAGTTGAAATGGACGCACGCGAGCGGTTGATCATCGGCCTGGATGTTCCCACGGTCGGCGAGGCCGAAAGGCTGGTTTCCACGCTCGGTGACGATATCCTCTTCTACAAGATCGGCTATCAGCTGGTCTTTGCAGGCGGCCTGGAATTCGCCCGTGACCTCGCGGCAAGCGGCAAGAAGATCTTTCTCGACATGAAGCTGCTCGACATCGACAACACCGTCGCCTCGGGTGTCGAAAACATCGCTAGGATGGGCATGTCGATGCTGACGCTGCACGCTTATCCCAAAGCGATGCGGGCGGCGGTGGGGGCCGCGGCCGGCTCCGGCCTGTGTCTGCTCGGCGTGACGGTGCTGACCTCGATGGATGCCGAGGACCTTGCCGAGGCCGGCTACGACAAGGATCCGCACAGCCTGGTGCTGCGCCGCGCCGAACAGGCGCGCGCCGCCGGCATGGGCGGCATCGTCTGTTCGGCAGCGGAAGCGGCCGAAGTGCGCGAGGTCCTCGGACCCGACATGGCGATCGTCACCCCCGGCATTCGCCCGACCGGCAGCGACCATGGCGACCAGAAGCGGGTGATGACGCCTTTCGACGCGCTGAAGGCGGGGGCGACACACCTCGTCGTTGCCCGGCCGATCGTCAAGGCGCCCGATCCCCGGCATGCCGCTCGCGCCGTGCTCAACGAAATGGTTGCTGCGCGCTGGCCGGCAAACCGCTGACATACACCAACGCAAAAGGGAGAAGACCATGGCCAAGGGATATTGGATCGCCCGCGTCGATGTTCGCGATGCCGAGCGCTACAAGGATTATGTGGCGGCGGCCAAACCCGCCTTCGAAAAATACGGCGCCAATTTCCTGGCGCGCGGCGGCGCGATCACCGAACTGGAAGGCAAGTCCCGCGCTCGCAACGTCGTGATCGAATTCCCCTCGATGCAGCATGCGGTCGACTGCTATAATTCGCCGGAATACCAGATCGCCGCCAAAATCCGCCAGGAAGTGGCGGATGCGGAAATGGTCGTCGTCGAAGGCATCTGAACGACTTCGCACCCGCAAAACTCACGGGCGGGATGGGCCTTCCCGTCTTGCCGGGATTGGGCTAAGACGGGTGCCGATACAGCATCCCCCACAGCCTTTCGAGGAGCCTGCCATGACCCTTGCCAACCTGCCGCCGCTCGTCACCGTGTTTGGAGGGTCCGGCTTCGTGGGCAGGCACGTGGTTCGGGCGCTGGCCAAGCGCGGTTATCGCATCCGCGTCGCGGTGCGCCGTCCTGATCTCGCCGGCTTCCTGCAGCCGCTCGGCAATGTCGGCCAGATTTCCCTCGTGCAGGCGAACCTGCGTTATCGCAATTCGATCGACCGCGCCGTCGACGGTGCAAGCCACGTCGTCAACTGCGTCGGCATTCTGCACGAGGCTGGCCGCAACACCTTCGATGCCGTGCAGGAATTCGGCGCCCGCGCGGTTGCCGAGGCGGCGCGCAATGCCGGCGCGACGCTCGCCCATATTTCGGCGATCGGCGCCAATGCCAATTCCAATTCGGACTACGGCCGCACCAAGGGCCGCGCCGAAACGGCCATCCTCTCCATCAAGCCGGATGCGGTGATCTTTCGCCCGTCGATCGTCTTCGGGCCGGAGGACAGCTTCTTCAACAAATTTGCCGATATGGCGCGCATGTCGCCGGTCCTGCCGCTGGTCGGCGGCGGCAAGACGAAATTCCAGCCCGTCTATGTCGAGGATGTCGCCGAGGCGGTTGCCCGCGCCGTCGACGGCAAGGTCCCCGCCGGCAAGGTCTATGAACTTGGCGGGCCCGAGGTGCTGAGCTTCCGCGAATGTCTCGAGACGATGCTGAAGGTGACGAGCCGCAAGAACCGGTTGGTGTCCCTGCCCTTCGGCATCGCGTCGATGATCGGCAGCATCGCCTCGCTGATCCCGTTCGTGACGCCGCCGATCACCCCGGACCAGGTGCGCCTGCTCAAGCGCGACAACGTCGTTTCCGCCGAAGCCGAAGCGGAAGGCCGCACGCTGAAGGGTCTCGGCATTGCGCCAACCATGGCCGCATCGGTGCT
Organism: Rhizobium phaseoli; assembly: GCF_003985125.1. Lineage (GTDB taxonomy): Bacteria > Pseudomonadota > Alphaproteobacteria > Rhizobiales > Rhizobiaceae > Rhizobium > Rhizobium phaseoli. Next base: position 304,432 of record NZ_ML133566.1, on the reverse strand, counting down.
CGAATCCTACCTGGTGCAGTATCGTCCGCACGGCCAGTACACCGGCTCCGGCAAGGCTGCCTGAACAATTTTTTGCCTTCGACACGGCGCCGTTCGCGCATAGCGCGGACGGCGTTTTGCGTGTTCGCCGGAAGCAAAGCCGGCGCAAGTCTCAAATGTTGTTGTGCCGGCCATATCAAGTGCAGTTGCATAAAAGACGCAGCGGAAATTTTGTGGAATTAACGCCAAATTTAGCAGGAACATTTATTGCTATTTGCCATTCCACTGACTACCAAACCCCGCGCGTCTCCAATGGACTCGACGCCTGCGAAAGCGTGCGGCAATCACTGTGAAAGGCAATACTCGATGGGCAAGTCAATCGCGCTCCTGTTTGCGTGTGCGGCGCTGGTTATCCTTGCAGGCTCCTTCGTTGCGTCCGGTTCGGTCGCGGCGGTAAAGGGCGGCTGCTCGCCGGCCTACGGCGTCGACCCTTGCTCCACGGCTTCGATCAGCCATTGACGAAAAGGCGCTTTCGCGCCGGCCTCATAGAGACAAACAGCGGCCGGAGCGTCTGGACCAGGACGTTCCCAAATGAACGCTTTGTCTTGCCCGCTTCAAAAGCAGCGGACGCTTAATCTCTCTCAAATATTGCCAGCTGGAACGTTTGCGCCTGCCGCTCCCATGTCACTTCGCGGCGTCCGACGGGCAATTGCATCCGCGCCCGGGAGATGCGCGAATGCAATGCGGTGGAGATGGCTCAGGCGATCAGGCCGGTTGCGGCCATGCCGAGCAGCAGGACGCCGAGGATGATGCGGTAGATGGCAAACAGCGTAAACCGGTTGCTCCTGATATAGGCAAGCAGCCATTTGACCGCGATGAAGGCGACGATCGTGGAGACGACGAAGGCGATGCCGAGCGCGGTCCAGTCTTCGCCTGCCGCGCCGCCGTCCTTGAAGGTCTTCAGCAGTTCATAGCCGCTTGCCGCATACATGGTCGGGATGCCGACGAGAAAGGCGAATTCGGTGGCCGCGGCGCGGTTGCCGGTGCCGGCCAGCATGGCGACGAAGATCGTGGCGCCGGAGCGTGAGGTTCCCGGGAAGACGCCGGCAACGATCTGGGCGATGCCGACCAGGATGGCGACGAGCCAGGTGATCTGCTTGTGAGGCGCCTTACGCGCGGCCGCCCATTCGGCAAAGATCATCCAGATGCCGCCGATGATCAGCGCCCAGGCGATCGGCGTCGCGGTCTCCGGCAGTTCGAAGCCGAGCTTCTTGACGACGAGCCCAAGAATGGCGGTGATGAGAAAGGCAACGATCAGCTTGGCGGCATAATCGCGATTCTCAGGCTCCCGCCAGCCAAGCACCAGATCCAGCAGACGACGCCAGTAGATGATGGTGACGGCGAGGATGGCGCCGGCCTGAATGACGATATTGAACATGTCCGACCGGTGGCCGAGCCATTGCTCCGCAATGATGAGATGGCCGGTGCTCGAGATCGGCAGAAACTCGGTGATGCCCTCGATGACACCGAGAAGGGCGGCATTGATATAGTCCATAAATTGTCTCCGGTTTAAAGGTCGGTCGGATTTGAACAGCGCTTGAGCCGATCAGGCGCTGCCTCTATCCTCATTCGCAAACGGTTGTTTTGTCCCTTGTCAGATGGCGTGAAAGCCGATTCGCTTGTATTGGCCGGGCCAAGCTCCTATAGCTTCAACCAATGAGTCACGACTAAGGCGCTATAAACGAGCTGCCACACAGTCCTGTAACAGCAATCATAAAGCCCGAGTATCGATGCCCACGCTTTATCATCATCCCATGTCATCCGCATCTCGCTTCGTCCGGCTGATCCTGGCCGAATACGGCTATCAGGCGGATCTGATCGAGGAGCAGACATGGGAGAAGCGCCGAGATTTCCTGGCGCTCAATCCGGCCGGCACGCTGCCGGTCTATGTCGACGACAGCATGCGCGCGCTTTGCGGCGCGACCGTCATTTCCGAGTATCTCGACGAGACGCATGGCGTGTTGAAGCGCGACCGGCGGCTGCTCGCCGAGGACCCTTTCCAGCGGGCGGAAATCCGCCGGCTGAGCGAATGGTTCATGCAGAAGATGGAAAACGACGTCACCAAGCCGCTCGCTCGCGAGCGTGTCTACAAGTTGCAGATGACCGCCGATCAGGGCGGCGGTGCGCCGGATTCGAAGATTTTGCGCACGGCCCGCGCGAATATCCGCCAGCATATGCGTTATCTCACCTGGCTTGCCGGCTCGCGCCAATGGCTGGCCGGCGAGCGGATGAGCTATGCCGATCTCGCCGCCGCCGCCTCGATCTCGATCCTCGATTATCTCGGCGAAATCGAGTGGGCCGAGGCCCCTGTCGTCAAGGAATGGTACCAGCGGCTGAAATCGCGCCCCTCCTTCCGGCCGATGCTGACCGAGCGCGTGCGCGGTCTGACCCCGGTTTCGCATTATGCCGATCTGGATTTTTGACGAGGGCGCTTCATGCCCGACAATGATGAAAAAGAGCGCCGCCGCCGCGACAATTTGACCGAGTTCGTCCGGACGGAATCCGCCGCCAAGGGCTTCGATCTCTGCCGCATCACCCGCCCGGATGCGATCCCTGAAGCGAAGCAGCGCCTCGGCCAGTTCATCGATGCCGGGCGCCACGGGACGATGGAGTGGATGGCGGAGACGCGCGAGCGGCGCGGCGATCCCCTGACGCTCTGGAGCGAGGTCCGGTCCGTCGTCGTCTTCGGCCTCAACTATGCTCCCGAGGAGGATCCGCGCGGCATCCTCGGCAAGCCGGACAAGGCGGCGATTTCGGTCTATGCCCGCAACCGCGACTATCACGACATCATCAAGGGCCGGCTGAAGGAGATCGCCACGCGTTTTGCGGCGCGGGCCGGCGCCGACGTGAAAGTGTTCGTCGATACCGCGCCTGTCATGGAAAAGCCGCTGGCGGCGGCGGCCGGCCTCGGCTGGCAGGGCAAACACACCAATCTCGTCAGCCGCACGCATGGTTCCTGGCTGTTTCTCGGCAGCATGTTCACTACCGCCGACCTTGCCGTCGACGAGGCCGAGAGCGATCATTGCGGCTCCTGCCGCGCCTGCCTCGACATCTGTCCGACGGCTGCCTTCCCGGCGCCCTATCAGATCGACGCGCGCCGCTGCATCTCCTATCTCACCATCGAGCACAAGGGGCCGATCGACCCCGATCTCAGGCCGCTGATCGGCAATCGCATCTATGGCTGTGACGACTGTCTTGCCGCCTGTCCCTGGAACAAGTTCGCGGTCTCCGCCGCCGAAATGAAGCTCAAGGCCCGCGGCGATCTGAAGGAGCCGTCGCTCGCCTTTCTGCTGACGCTCGACGATGCCGCCTTCCGTACCTTCTTCAGCGGTTCACCGGTCAAGCGGATCGGCCGCGACCGCTTCATCCGCAATGTGCTGATCGCCGCCGGCAATTCCGGCGAGAGGGCGCTCATTGCGCAATGTCGCGCGCTGGCCGGCGATGCCGCCCCGGCGGTGCGCGGCATGGCGGTCTGGGCGCTTTCCCGGCTGATGGAGGCTGGCGAATTCTCCGTCTTTGCCGCACATAGGAGCGATGAGAGTGACGACGATGTGCTGAACGAATGGCGGCTGGCGGGAGCGGATTGATGCATGTGATGATTTTTGGCTGCGGCTATTCCGGCACGGCGATTGCGAAGGCCTTCGCCGGCCAGGGTGTGCGCGTTTCCGGCACCACGCGTTCGGCCGAGAAGGTCGAGGCGCTACGAGCCAACGGGATCGAAGCCTTCCGCTTCGATGGCGAGACAATGGGAGAGGGGTTGGGCCGCGCGCTGGAAAGCGTCACCCACCTCGTGCAATCGATCGCCCCGGGAAAGGCCGACCCGCTGCTGCGGCTGTTGGGCGAAGACAGTGCCCGTCTCGTGTCCCGGCTCGAATGGATCGGCTATCTCTCCACCGTCGGCGTCTATGGCGATCACAAGGGCGCCTGGGTAAGCGAGGAAACGCCGTGCCTGCCGGTTTCCGGGCGGTCGAAGGAGCGGCTGGAGGCGGAAGAGGGCTGGCTGGCCATCGGCCGGGAACGCGATGTGCCGGCAGCGATACTGCGCCTTTCCGGCATTTACGGGCCGGGGCGCAACGCCTTCTGCAACCTCGACAAGGGCACGGCGCGGCGCCTCATCAAGAAGGATCAGGTCTTCAACCGCATCCGCGTCGAGGATATCGGCGCGGCGACGCGCTTCCTGTCGGAACGCGGCCTTGGCGGCATCTATAATGTCACCGACGATCGGCCCGGCCCGCCGCAGGATGTGATTGTCGAGGCGGCGCGCCTGATGGGCGTCGAACCGCCGCCGGAACAGGCTTTCGAAACTGCCGAACTGACGCCGATGGCGCGCACCTTCTACGGTGAGAACAAACGCGTTTCCAATGCGAAGCTCAAGAAGGCGGGCTTCGAATTCTCTTTCCCGACCTATCCGCAGTCGCTTGCGCAATTGTGGCAGGACGGACACTGGCGCGGCTAAAGCCAGCGGCTCGCGCACTCACCCAAAAGGAGTAGGAAATTCCTACTTTCCGTCGGAGGACGGGAAAATTTCGCCCTATATTATGGTTAACAGCCTTTGAATTTGCCCAAATGTGGCAATAAATATGGCGAAGTCAGAAAAAAATTTTCGCGATTTTTGTGAACGGCGGGACGGCGACCGCCGCTCCGGAAAATTCATTCGCATTTTAACTGATTTCATTATGTTTTTTCCACGCATTACGGCCGTCACCAATTTCCGTCATGATATCAATGCACTCACAAATATTACAGCCTGTAACATTCCGTGAACTGCAGCGGCACTTTTTCGCCACTTTTTAACAGATTTAAGCCCCGCCGCCTGCAAGGGCGTGAGTTCAATAGTTGAGGGATACTCTGTTTTGAAGAAAATACGTCGTTCTATTATCGCTGCCGTAACTATTGCAGCCTGCTCTTCCATGCTTCCGGCGGAGAGCTTTGCTGGCAATGGCTGCGGCGGTGCTTCATGGTACGCGCTTCGCTCCAAAACTGCTTCCGGGGAACGTATGAACCCGGCCGTCTTGACTGCCGCACATCGTTCGCTGGCGTTCGGCACCAAGGTGAAGGTCACCAACCGCAACAATGGCCGCACCGTCGTCGTTCGCATCAATGATCGCGGTCCGTTCATTCGTGGACGCGTCCTCGATCTGTCGCGCGCCGCTGCACAGAATATCGGTATGGTGAGCTCAGGCACGGCGAAGGTCTGCTACCAAGTGATCAGCTGAAGCTGACACCCGAAGTGATCAGCTGAAGCTGACAGCCGAGGTGATCAGCTAAAGCTGACAACCGAGTAATCAGCTAAGCTGACAGCGCCGCACAACCGGCTGCGCCCTGACCGGCGCTTGCTCTTGCCGCCAATCGCGGTTACCACGCGGTTGAAACCTGTCAACAATCCGCCCGGCCTGTGTGCGGATCGTTCACACGTCACGGCAACAGGAGATATGTGAATGCGTCTGGGCGGCCGCCTCGAAGGGGCGATTTCTGTGCTCGCGGATATCGATGCCCGCAAGCGGCCCGTCGCCGACGCGCTCAAGGACTGGGGCCTTGCGCACCGCTTCGCCGGTTCCGGCGATCGTGCGGCGATCGGCAATATCGTCTACGACGCCTTGCGCATGCGGCTCTCCCATGCCTGGCTGATGGATGACGACAGCGCCGCGGCCATCGCCCACGCCGTCATGTTCCGCCAATGGGGCTTCACGCCCGATCGCCTCGCCGCCGAACTGGCGGACGACAAGTTTGCACCGCCGCCGCTTGCAGCTGATGCCCTCGCCGCCTTTGCAAGCCGCTCGCTCGACGATGCGCCGCCGCATATCCGCGGCGATATTCCCGAATGGATCCAACCCTCCTTCGAACAGGCCTTCGGCGCCGGCTGGCTCGCCGAGGCGCAGGCGCTCGCGGCGCGCCCGACACTCGATCTGCGCGCCAACATCCTGAAGTCCTCCCGCGACAAGGCCGTCAAGGCGCTCGAACGCGCCGGCGCGCATGCTGCAAAGATCGCCCGCTACGGCATCCGGATTGCCGCCGGCGAAGGCGCCTCGCGCCTTCCCAACGTGACCGCCGAGCTTTCGTTCCAGAAAGGCTGGTTCGAAGTTCAGGACGAAGGTTCGCAGATCGTCGCCGATCTGGTGCTCGCCAAGGATGGCGAACAGATTCTCGACTATTGTGCCGGCGGCGGCGGCAAGACGCTCGCCATGGCGGCGGCCATGCAGAACAAGGGACAGGTTCACGCCTATGACGCCGACCGCAAGCGGCTGGCGCCGATCATCGAGCGGCTGAAGCGGGCGGGCACGCGCAATGTCCAGGTGCATGACGACCCCAGAGGGCTTTCGGCCCTTGCCGGGCGCTGCGACAAGGTGCTGGTCGATGCGCCCTGCACCGGCACCGGCACATGGCGCCGCCGCCCCGATACGAAATGGCGCCTGACGGCGAAGAACCTCGACGAGCGCACCGCCCAGCAGCAGGACGCGCTGGCGCAGGCGAGCGGCTTCGTCAAACCAGGCGGCGAACTGATCTATGTCACCTGCTCGGTTCTGCCTCAGGAAAACGAGGAACAGGTGCGCCGCTTCGCGGCCGACAATCCCGATTTCCAGATCGTCAGCGCCCTGCCCGCCTGGGACGCGCTGTTCGGCAAGGATGCCCCGCGGCCGCACTCGTCCGACGCCCTGACGGTGACGCTGACGCCGGCTTCCACCGACACCGACGGCTTCTTCTTCTGCCGCCTGCAGCGCAAGGGCTGACGCGGCCGGCAGGCATGGACACCAGCCTGCCGCGCGGCAGCAGGACAGCGCGCTGATCTTTCAGGCACAAGCGTCTGAAAGAGGCCGCGTATCCCCGTCTCCGTCCTTAAAATCATTCCAAACTAGAGCGTTTGACACCAGTTTACTTTTGCGCGAAGAGACGAGGCCCGATTAGACGGAAGATCCGTCACAGGAGAGGATCATGAAGCTCAACAAACTCCGCGCAGCCGTGCTGGCGATCGCCCCCGCAGCTCTGCTCGCCCTTCCCGCGCAGGCCGCCACCGATGCTGCCGCCGTGGTGAAACATTATGCCAACGTGGCGCATGCGAAATACGAAGACTCGCTGACGACGGCAAAGGCGCTCGACGCCGCGATCGACGCCTTTCTGAAGGCGCCCACCGACGAAACGCTCAAGGCCGCCCGGGACGCCTGGATCAAGGCGCGCGTGCCCTACCAGCAGACCGAAGTCTACCGCTTCGGCAATCCTGTTGTCGACGAGTGGGAAGGCAAGGTCAACGCCTGGCCGCTCGACGAAGGCCTGATCGACTATGTCGATCCCTCCTACGGCAGCGAGAGCGACGAAAACTCCCTCTATGTGGCCAATGTCATCGCCAACAAGACGATCAAGATCGACGGCAAGGATGTCGACGCCTCCAAGCTGACGCCGGAATTCCTCTCCGGCACGCTTGCCGAGGCCGGCGGCATCGAAGCCAATGTCGCGACCGGCTACCACGCCATCGAATTCCTGCTCTGGGGCCAGGATCTGAACGGCACGGGACCCGGCGCCGGCAACCGCCCGGCCACTGATTACGATCTCAAGAATTGCACGCACGGCAATTGTGACCGGCGCGCCGAATATCTGAAGTCTGCCTCGACGCTCCTGGTGTCCGACCTGCAGGAAATGACCGACAACTGGAAGCCGGACGGGGCTGCGACCAAGAACGTCGAAGCCGATCCGAAGGCCGGCCTCGTTGCGATCCTGACGGGCATGGGTTCGCTCTCCTACGGCGAGCTTGCCGGCGAGCGCATGAAGCTCGGCCTGCTGCTGCACGATCCCGAGGAAGAGCATGATTGCTTCTCCGACAACACCTACAACTCGCACCTCAACGACGCCATCGGCATCGCCGCCGCCTATACGGGCAACTATACGCGCGTCGACGGCACCAAGCTCAGCGGCCCGTCGCTGCACGACCTCGTGGCCGCCAAGGACAAGGCGCTCGATGCCGAGCTGGAAGGCAAGCTCAACAAGACGCTCGATGCGATGAACGCCATGGCCAAGCGCGGCGAGACGGTCGAGAAGTACGACCAGATGATCGCCGAAGGCAACAAGGACGGTAACGCCGTCGTCCAGGCCGCCATCGACGGGCTGATCGACCAGACGAAATCGATCCAGCGCGTTATTGCCGCACTCGATCTCGGCACGGTTCAGCTTGAAGGTTCCGACAGCTTGGATAATCCTAACGCCGTCTTCAAATAAGCAAAAAGGCGGGCCGCTTCGATGACGGAGCGGCCCGGACTCCGAATGTCGCATGCCCCGGCCCGCAGATTGATCGCCAGCGCAGCGCTCTGCGCCACGCTTGCCGGCTTTTCCACAGCCATCGCCGCCGGTTTTGATCTGCCGGTGAAACGGACCGATCTTTCCGAGGCCGATCTCAAGCGCGTGACCGAGGTCACGCGGTCAACCAAGGATTTTTCCAAGGCTGAACAATATGAAGCGATGCAGGCGGGCGCGGCGACCTCGATCGACCCCGTCACCGAAGACAGCTTCTCGCATATTTCGGCCAATATGCCCTTCGAGGAAGAGCAGAATTTCAAGCTCGGTAATGCGCTTTTCCGCAAGCTCTGGGTTTCCTCGCCCTCCTCGACGCAGGCCTCCGACGGGCTCGGGCCGCTGTTCAACGCCCGCTCCTGCATGAGCTGTCATGTCAATGACGGCCGCGGCAAACCGCCGGAAGGAGGCCCAAGCGCCGTGTCAATGTTCCTGCGGCTTTCCCGCGCAGCCAGGACGCCGGAAGAGGAAAAGGCGATCGCGAACGCTGACATCCTCAATTTCCCCGATCCGGTTTATGGCCATCAGCTGCAAGACCTTGCCGTTCCCGGCCTTGCCGCCGAAGGCCGGATGACGATCCGCTATGATGAGGAGACGGTAACGCTTGGCGACGGCGAGACCGTATCGCTGCGCCGGCCGCATTACGCGGCGACCAATCTGGCCTATGGACCGCTCGATGCTTCGACGACGATCTCGGCGCGTGTCGCCCCCGCCATGATCGGCCTCGGGCTGATCGAGGCGATCCCCGCGGCCGATATCCTTGCCCATGCGGACCCTGACGATGCCGATGGCGACGGCATCTCCGGCAAGGCGGCGATTGTCCGCGATCATCGCAGCGGCGAGATCGCGCTCGGCCGCTTCGGCTGGAAGGCACAGAACGCCACGGTCCGCGACCAGAATGCCGACGCCTTCGCCAATGATATCGGCATCTCGACCCCCGATCATCCGGATGCCCATGGCGATTGCACCAAGGCGGAGGAAAAATGCCTCGCTATGCCGACCGGCGTGCAGAAACGGCTGGGCGACGAAGAAGCGCCGGGTCCAATTCTCGATCTCGTGACCTTCTATTCCGAAAATCTTGCCGTTCCCTCGCGCCGCAAGGCGAGCTTCCCCGAGACGCTGAATGGCAAGCGGATTTTCTACGAAACCGGCTGCATTTCCTGCCATGTGCCGAAATTCGTCACCCGCAAGGATTCGCCTGAGAAGGCGCAATCCTTCCAGCTGATCTGGCCCTATTCCGACTTTCTCTTGCACGATATGGGCGAGGGACTTGCCGACGGGCAGCCGGTCGGGCTTGCAAGCGGACGTGAATGGCGCACGCCACCGCTATGGGGTATAGGACTGACCCGGACGGTCAGCGGACACAGCTTTTTCCTGCATGACGGCCGTGCGCGGGATCTCACCGAGGCGATCCTGTGGCACGGCGGCGAAGCTGAAAAGGCCCGCAACGCTTTCTCCGCCCTGTCAAAAGACGACAGGGCGGCCCTGATTACATTCCTGGAGTCACTTTGATGCGCCTTTGGCACCCTCTGCTCTGCCTCACTCTGATCGGCCTTGCCACATCAGCGGCCGCCCAGACCGCCGCTTCTCCGGCAGGGCTGAACGAGGATGCCGTTCCCGCCGTCATGCAGCGCGCCGTCGACGAAGTGATCCGCCCGGGCTATCGCAATATGCAGCAATCGGCCGCCCGGTTGACGACGGCGATGAAGGATCTCTGCGACGCCGGCACGCAGCAAACGCTCGACAAGGCGAAATCGGCCTTCGACGATACGATCCGCTACTGGTCGATCATCGAGATCGTCCAGACCGGCCCCGTCATTCAGGACAATCTCTTCGAGCACATCCTGTTTTATCCCGACCGCAAGGGCGTCGGCCTGAAGCAGGTGCAGGCGCTGATCGCCAAGGCCGATCCGAAGGATGCGACGGTCGATGCGATCGCCGGCAAGAGCGTGGCGCTGCAGGGGCTGACGGCGCTGGAATACGTGCTTTACGGCAACGGCTCGGAAAATCTCGTCGGGCAGAAGGGTGGCTTTCGCTGCCTTTACGGCGCCGCCGTCGCCGGCAATATCCAGCGCGAGGCCGGCGAAGTCGTCGCTGCCTGGGAAAAGCCGGACGGGGTACAGGCGAGCTGGAAACATCCCGGCCCGCAGAGCAATGATTTCATGGACAACAAGGAGGCGGTGACCGCGCTGCTCGGCATTCTCGTCCACGGCGCCGAGAATGTCCGCGATCAGCGGCTGGAACAGTTCTACAAGGGCAAGGATAACGCGCCGCGGCCGCGCATGGCGATCTACTGGCGTTCGAAAAATACCTGGAAGTCGATGGCCGCCAATCTGGAGGGCCTGCGCACGCTCTGGCAGAAGGCCGGCATGGCCGAGCTTTTGCCGCCGGACAAACGGTCGATTGCCGCGTCGATCGACGAGGACTTCAAATCGCTGCTCGACAGCGTGCCGAAACTCAACCCCGATATAGACGCCGCCACCAGTGATGCGGAAAAGGCCAAGCTCGACACGCTTTTGGCCGAAAGCCGTGATCTGATCACCCGGATCAGCGACGACTATGGCGCGGCCATCGGACTTTCGGCCGGCTTTTCCTTTTCGGACGGAGACTGAAGCGATGATGCGGAGCGCCCTGATCAATCGACGCAGTTTCGTCAAGGCGGCAGGGATCGGCTTCCTTGCGAGCCTGGCGCCGAGGTCGCTGTTGGCGCTTGAACGGGCCGATGCGGTCTACGCCTCGGGCATTCGCACGGCAAACGGTTCCTTTGCCATCGCGACCGTAACCGAGCGCGGCGAGATCATCGATCAGGTGGCGCTTCCCGCCCGCGCCCACGGCATGGCCTTCAGCGCCGCCACCGGCAAGACTGTTGCCTTCGCGCGCCGGCCGGGCACCTATGCGATGATCTTCGATCCACGAGATAAGGGCGAGCCGATCGTCATCAGTTCCAGGGAAGACCGCCATTTTTACGGGCATGGCGTCTTCTCGCCCGATGGCCGAATTCTCTACGCCAGCGAGAATGATTTCGACGGCAATCGCGGCATGATCGGTCTCTACGACGCCACCAACCGCTTTGCTCGCATCGGCGAATACGAGACCTATGGCATCGGTCCGCATGACATGACGGTTTCCGATGACGGACGCCTGCTCATCGTCGCCAATGGCGGCATCGAGACGCATCCGGATTTCGGCCGCACCAAACTCAATCTCGGGGCGATGCAGCCGTCGCTGGCGCTGATCGATGCGGCAACGGGCGCCTTGATCGAAAAACACGTGCTGCCGGCCGAATGGTCGCAGTTGTCGACCCGCCACGTCGACCTCGACGGCGAGGGCCGCATCTGGTTCGCCTGCCAGTACGAAGGCCACCGCAAGGACCTGCCGCCGCTCGTCGGCCATTTCGCCAAAGGGGAGGATCTTTCCTTCGTCGCGCTGCCGGAGGAGACGACGCGCAGGCTTGCCAACTATGTCGGAGCGATCGCCGTCAACCGCAGCGAAGGTCTCGTCGGCATCACCTCGCCGAAAGGCGGCACCTCGGTGACCATCGACGCAAAAACGGGCAAGGTGCTGGCCGAGAGCGCCGTTCCGGAGGCCGCCGGCATCGCGCCGGCAAGAGATGGCTTTGCCGTCTCCTCCTATGACGGCGATTTCCTGGCGACCCGCAGCGATGTCGCCTGGGATCAGCACATTGTCCGGATCTCTCAGCGGGCGCGCGCATAGGCCTTCTGCTCGGCGCTGACGCTCGACGCCGCGGCCCTCGCCGCCTCATGCAGCCATTCGGATCCCCGGGCCTGTAAATCCTGCAGGATCGCTGCTGCGGCGGCCGCATCGTTGGAATGGCAATTGGCGATCTCGAAGCCCATCAGTTCGAGCATTGTCGGCGAAAGCAGGATCTCCGGATGCTTGTCGATTTCGATCTTGCGGCTGTTCGGCGAGATCCGGCGCACGAGGATGCGGTCGCAGACGCGATAATGAGGATCGGCCGAGCGCGCCCGGCCGGCGGCGATTTCACCCGCACGGATCGTCCCATCAAGCGGCCTGTGGTGAAGCGACCAGGCCGAGGACACCAGCGCCTTCGCCTCGCGCAAGACCGGCCCACCCTGCCATTCGGCATAGGCGACGAAGCGCGGGCGGCCGAGGCTGCCGGTACCGGCGCTGCGCGGCTTGGCCGTGAAAGGTCCCGATCCCGATGGCAATGCGTCGGCAAGGGCCTGGATATAGGCAGCCGGCGCCTTCGTCTTGCCCGGAGCCAACATCTCGTATTTTTCCCAGAATTCCCGCCGTTCCGAATTCGGCAGCATCAGCGCCTTGCGCAGCCATTTGTGGTCGCGTTCGAGGATGACCGGCAGCGGATTTTCAAGGCCTCTGCGGTAGCCGCCGAGGATCAGTTCACCGATCATGCGAACCGAGGGACCGTCCTCCCCGCGCGCCAGGATGGCACTTGCCGCAAGGCGAACGAGATCCAGCGCATAGGGCATCACCGCCGCGTCGTCGAAATCATTGACGCCCCAGACGAGCCGGCCCTCACTATCGCGCCAGGTACCGAAATTCTCCAGATGCGTATCGCCGATCGCCAGCACCTCGGGCGCACGGCCGAGCTCCGGGCAGATATCGAGGATGATCTCGCACCAGCGCCAATAGGTGGCACGTAGGAAGACGAAATCGTCGCTGCGCATCTTCTCGTGCTTTTCCAGGAGATCGTCCTTGACGAGATCGCCGCCGAGCTCCCCGGCCAGCCAAGTCTCGAAATTCCGAACCGATTGCGATATCGTCGTCATAGCGCCGGCGCTCCCTTATTTCGAGACAGGATGCCGGAGAATACCCGCTGCGCGCGAAGCTGCAATCGCCTTCGCAGGAGGCCGGCAACGGGTTTGCGCAACGACGGCACGGCGAAAGGTTGCGCTGGCGACACGGCTTGAGGTTTCCATCGCCCACCGGTTCGATTTCAGCAATGTCCAGCTTGTCGAATCCGGCCCGCCATGCCACTTTCCCGGCTTCGAGAGGGGTAGCCATGAGTGAGACTGACAGGGGCGATTTCCGCGCGCGAATCCGCCGCAACTTTGCGCGCCAGGCGGCGATGCAGACGATCGGCGCGGAGCTGACGCGCGTCGAGCACGGCGTCGTCGAGATCGAGCTTCCCTTCGACATCAAACTGACGCAGCAGCACGGCATTCTGCATGCGGGCATCATTTCCGCCGCGCTCGATTCAGCCTGCGGCTTTGCCGCCTACAGCGTCATCGACCCGGAAGCCTCGATCCTGACGATCGAGTTCAAGGTCAATCTCATGTCGCCGGGGCGTGGCGAGCGCTTCCTGTTTCGCGGCGAAATCACCAAGCCGGGCTCCACCATCATCGTCGCCGACGGGCGAGGCTACGCGATCAGCGACGGGCCGGCGAAACTCATCGCCTCCATGACCGGAACGATGATGGTCATCCGCGGCAGAGAAGGAATTACAGGATGAAGTTCGAACTGAAATCGGTCGCGGGAAAATCCATGCTGTTCGTCATGGCGGCGGAGGCAGAATACGGCCCGTTTCTGCGGTCGCGCATCGAACCCTTGATGACCGGCGTCGGTCCGGTCGAGGCAGCGGTGGCGCTGACCAAGACGCTGGCGCGGCTCGACGCGGCCGACGATCTGCCGGATCTCGTCGTTTCGCTCGGCTCGGCCGGTTCGGCAAAACTGGAACAGACGGAAATCTATCAGGTAACCTCGGTTTCCTACCGCGACATGGACGCTTCGCCGCTCGGCTTCGAAAAGGGCCGGACGCCCTTCCTCGACCTGCCGGCGACGCTCGAGCTGCCGCTGCGCATTCCTGGTATTGCCGAGGCAAGTCTTTCCACGGGCGGCAACGTCATCTCGGGTGCCGCCTATAGCGACATCGACGCCGACATGGTCGATATGGAGACCTATGCTGTGCTGCGCGCCTGCCAGGGCTACAAGCTGCCGCTGATCGGCCTTCGCGGCATTTCCGACGGCGCGGTCGAGCTGCAGCATATTTCCGGCTGGACCGAGTATCTGCACATCGTCGACCGCAAGCTCTCCTACGGCGTCGACAGCTTGTTCACGGCGCTGGAGGACGGGGTTTTCTGGTTCTAGGCCCTGAAAACCGCACGCCTTTCCCGACGCGCGAGAAATCGGAACAATAAAAACCCGATGCCGCCGATTTCCCGGATTGCCAGGCGAAGCGCTTTTCATTAAAGCCTCGCCATGACCCACACAGCACATCCCGACTCCGTTCTCATCGTCGATTTCGGCAGCCAGGTGACCCAGCTCATCGCACGACGCGTGCGCGAGGCCGGCGTCTATTGCGAAATCGTTCCCTTCCAATCGGCCGAAGAGGGCTTCAAGCGCCTGCAGCCGAAAGCCGTGATCCTATCCGGCAGCCCTGCTTCGACGGTCGACGAGGGATCGCCGCGGGCTCCGCAGATCATCTTCGACAGCGGTCTGCCGGTCTTCGGCATCTGTTATGGCCAGCAGACGATGTGCATGCAGCTCGGCGGCAAGGTCGAAAGCGGCCATCACCGCGAATTCGGCCGCGCCTTCCTCGACGTCGATAAGGACTGCCAGCTGTTCGAAGGTCTCTGGTCCTCCGGCTCGCGCCATCAGGTGTGGATGAGCCATGGCGACCGCGTCACGGCGCTGCCCGATGGTTTCGAGGTGGTCGCCACCTCCTCCAACGCGCCCTATGCCTTCATCGCCGACGAGAAGCGTAAATATTACGGCGTGCAGTTCCATCCCGAGGTCGTGCATACGCCCGACGGCGCCAAGCTGATCGGTAACTTCATTCACAACATTGCCGGCATCAAGGGCGACTGGTCGATGTCGGCCTACCGTCAGAAGGCGGTCGACGAGATCCGCAAGCAGGTGGGCGACAAGCGCGTCATCTGCGCGCTTTCCGGCGGCGTCGACAGTTCGGTCGCCGCGCTCTTGATCCATGAGGCGGTCGGCGATCAGCTGACCTGCATCCTCGTTGACCACGGCCTGATGCGCAAGGACGAGGCGGCAAACGTCGTCGCCATGTTCCGCGAGCACTACAATCTGCATCTGCTGCACGTCGACGCCTCCGACCGTTTCATCGGCGAGCTCGAAGGCGTCAGCGACCCGGAAACCAAGCGCAAGATCATCGGCCGGCTGTTCATCGAGACCTTCGAGGAAGAGGCAAAGAAACTCGGCGGCGCCGATTTCCTCGGCCAGGGCACGCTCTATCCCGACGTGATCGAGAGCGTTTCCTTCACCGGCGGCCCGTCGGTGACGATCAAGTCGCACCACAATGTCGGCGGCCTGCCGGAGCGCATGAAGATGCAGCTCGTGGAGCCGCTGCGCGAACTTTTCAAGGACGAAGTGCGTGCGCTCGGCCGCGAACTCGGCCTGCCCGACAGCTTCATCGGCCGCCACCCCTTCCCCGGCCCCGGCCTCGCCATCCGCTGCCCCGGCGGCATCACCCGCGAGAAGCTGGAAATCCTGCGCGAAGCCGATGCGATCTATCTCGACGAGATCCGCAAGGCCGGCCTCTACGACGCCATCTGGCAGGCCTTCGCCGTGCTGCTGCCCGTCCAGACCGTCGGCGTCATGGGCGACGGACGCACCTACGAATTCGTCTGCGCACTGCGGGCCGTCACCTCTGTCGACGGCATGACCGCAGACTTCTACCATTACGACATGGAATTCCTCGGTCGCGCCGCAACGCGCATCATCAACGAGGTGCGCGGCATCAACCGCGTGGTCTATGACGTCACGTCGAAGCCGCCCGGCACGATCGAGTGGGAGTGACGGACCCGAGGCGGCAATAGCGACGTCTTCGCAGTTATTGCCGCACGCCGGCGATTAGTGGCCGGACCAGGAGCGCTGCTCCTCGCGCCATCGCTCCCAGCGGCGACGCAGGTCGCCCTTCCGCAGGCCGTTGGTCGCCTCCAGCACCTCGATCTCGATCATGCGATCCGTTCTGAAGTGACGGAAGTCTTGCCTCAGCTCGCACCAGGCAACAATCAAGCGCATTGCTTCACCATAACCGAGGATGATCGGCCACACGACTCGGTCGGTCTTCTCCCCAGTGTCGGATCGATAGCGCAGGCGAAGCTTTCGATCTTCACGGATCGCCCGGCGCAGTTCGTTCGAGTCAACCATGTCCATCGGAACGATCCTGCCAGGCTTTGCTCCAACGCTTGGCTCGGCAATGTAGGGACGCAGCCTTTCGGGGATAACAGCGGCGATCTTGCTCAGTACGTCCTGTGCCGCTGCGGATAACGCCTTATCGCCGCGTGTTGCGACCCATTGCGTACCAAGCACGATCGCCTCGATCTCGTCGGGCGTCAGCATCAAGGGCGGCATGTCATAACTAGGATCGAGCAAATAGCCGAAGCCGGCCTCTCCGACGATGGGAACGCCTTGGCCGATCAGGTCGGTTATATCGCGATACACCGAGCGCCTGGACACTTCGATCTCCTCGGCCATTGCCGCGGCAGTCACCGGCCGGCTCGTACGGCGCAGGATCTGAATGATCTGAAACAGGCGATCGGCTTTGCGCATTGCTGTTGACTCCTGTTGCCATAATGGTGGCAACAGGCCTGTGCGACAAGGCCCGCAGCGATGCCGCGCACAGGTCTGCGGCCTTCTCGAAAGGAAAAGCTCATGAAATTCGCCTCAATCCGGCTGATCGCCGGTGACATCAAGACTATGGTCGGCTTCTACGAAATGGTCACACTGCAATCTGCCGAATGGTTGGCGCCGGTCTTCGCCGAGATCGTCACCCCTTCGGCGACACTCGCCATCGGCGGCATGGAAACCGTTTCGCTCTTTAAGGAAGGCAGCGCCGAGGCCGCTGCCAACCGAACGGCGATCATCGAGTTCATGGTGGACGATGTCGACGCCGAATATATCAGGCTGAAGAATAACGTCGACCTTGTCCACGCGCCTAAGCTGATGCCGTGGGGCAATCGTTCGGTACAGTTCCGCGATCCGGAAGGCACACTTGTCGCGCTGTTCATGCCGTTCACCGATCCGGCAAAGAAGCGCTTTGCATCACGATAGGCGCGTAGTCCCGACGCGCATATGGGCACCTCCGCTGCGCGCCCGCTTTGTCGTTCTCGCAAGTGGTTAACCTGCGAAAAACTGATTGCAATTCACAATCAGTCGATCTAAGCTTTGACCGATCGCCCAACGCAATCCGACTCCATGCAGATGGACCCTGAAGGAAAGGAAGTGAGCATGGCCAAGCTCGTGTTCGGAATGAACCAGTCCCTGGACGGCTATGTCGATCATACGGCGTTCGGGCCTAGCCCCACGCTCTTCCGTCACTTCGTCGAGTCGACGCGGAGGCAAGCGGGCAGCGTGTACGGTCGCCAAATGTATGAGATCATGCGTTACTGGGATGACGATCATCCTGAATGGAACGCAGACGAACGCGACTTCGCGGCCGCCTGGCGAAACCAGCCGAAATGGGTTGTCTCGCGCTCGTTGAAATCGGTTGGTCCCAACGCCAGGCTGGTCGAGGGCGATCTTGAGAGTGCGCTCCGCAAGCTGAAGGCCGAAGGCGACGGAGAGATCGAAGTGGCCGGCCCGGACCTGGCGCGAAGCCTCACCGATCTGGGCCTGATCGACGAGTATATTATCTATCTGCATCCCGTCGTGCTCGGCCACGGCACGCCCTATTTTGCCGGACCCCGACCGCCGCTGCGCCTTATTGCTAATGACCGTATTGACGAGAATGTGATCCGGTTGGTCTACGTTCCAGCTTAATCTCCCGAAGGGGAAAGACGCGTGCTAGGATGCTCGCGGACTTCTTATTCGCACTTTCGTTTGTAGGAGAAGGCCTTTGTTTGCCGTCGCAACGATCCAGAACTCACCGGCTGCGGCGGTAGGGATAGAGGCGCTCGGCATATCGGCTGAGAACTGATCCCCATTATTGTCCGGCCTTGGAGCGCCCATACGGGTGCATGTCTAATGTCGAGAAGAACATGATCATCGAACTAACGCCTATTGACTTTGACGCGCTGCTGAAGGGCAGCGCGCCTCTTAACCTGCGCCTTGTCCCCGACAGCGCGATTGCGCCTCCTGAGGTATTGGAGATGCTGAGCCGCCTTGCGGCCGACATCGGCGCCGTATTCTCGCCATCGGCCTGGATGATCGTGGAGGAGGATGAGATCGTCGGTCTCTGCTCCATCGTCAGAATGCCACGAGATGGAAACATCCATATCGGCTACGGCATTGCGCCTTCCCGCCAGGGCCGTGGATGCACGACGCGGGCCATAGGGCAGTTGCTGGCATGGGGACGGAGCGATCCTCGCGTGGCACGGCTCTCTGCGGAGACAGGGATGGGGAATATCGCGTCGCAACGTGTTCTCGAGCGTAACGGCTTCATCCGCACCGGCGAGCGCATCGATGCCGAAGACGGTCCATTGATTTGCTGGGAAGCGGTGACGGGTTAGTTGACCTGGAGGATGATCGGGCAGGCCGGCCAAGGTTTCCTCGGCCGGCCACGTTCTGCGGCGACAATGGCTGCGGCGACGGCGTCAGCGGCCGTAGGTGACCTCGATCGAGGCCTTGTCGAGCGTATTTGCCCTGACATAGTAGCCAACCATCGCGCCCGGTGCCGTCTCCGGAAGCGGCAGCTTGTCCACCGACAGCGCGTAGACGGTGAACTGGTAGTGGTGCGGCGCATCGCCGACCGGCGGGCAGGCGCCGCCATATCCTGATGTACCGAAATCGGTATGACCCTCGACGGCGCCTGCGGGAAGCTTCTTATCTCCGCTTGCGCCGGTGGCAATCTTCGAGGCGTCTGCCGGAATGTTGAACACCGACCAATGCCACCAGCCTGAACCGGTCGGAGCATCCGGGTCGTAGACCATCACGGCAAAGCTCTTGGTTCCCTCTGGAGCACCCGACCAGGTGAGTTCCGGCGAGATGTTCTTGCCCGTGCAGCCGAAGCTGTTGAAGACCTGCGCATCGGCCATGGTCTTGCCGGATGTCAGATCTTTCGAAGTAAGCTTCATTTCGGCTTGAGCCGCCGTGGCGCCAAAGACGGACGCGGCCAGAAGTGCTGCTGTTATAAGACGCATGTTGTTTTCCTGCGGTTGATGATGCGGGAAAACTACCGTCATCACGGCAGCGCATCTGCCCCGCTATGCTCAACTTCTGCCCCGATCCGCTCAAAGTGCTCGGAGCCGCTGCGCACGTGGCGCGGATTGACGCCGAACCGTTCTTTGAACCGCGCCGAAAATTGCGACGGCGAATCATAGCCGACTTCGAGCGCGACCTGCGCCATCGGCAGGGTTGTGGTTTGAATGAGGGCGAGAGCGCGATTCATCCTTGTATCGCTCAAGATCTCGCTGAAACCTGTGTTTTCGGCGGCGAGCTTACGCCTGAGCGTCGCTTCGCTCATGTTGAAGGCGCGGGCCGCGTGCCCCAGCGTCCAATCGTAGGCCGTATCACCTTCAATCATCTGCCTCAGCCGGTCCTCGAGCCGAGGACTTTGGCATTGGCCCAGCACCGCGCCGCAGAGTGCGAACCAGGTGATCAGCTCCATCAAACGGGCCTTGGCAATGGCGCCGGGAAGCCTCGTCAGGTTGCCGGGCTGGCAGCAATAGTCAAACAATGCCGCCGCTTCCTCCGGCAGGTTCGAGGCGCTTGCCGGGAGCGGCCGCGAGGGGACGGCGATCGAGCCCATGGCGATATAGGCATCCTCGAAGAGCTGTCTTGGAACAGGAAGCGCCAGGGTCTGATACTTCTGCGGCGCCTTTGGAATGTTCTCCATCGTCAACGGTCGATAGTCGGGCAGCAGGGCATAAGCGCCGGCCTCAAGACGCAAAGCCTTGTCATCCGCCATGACGATCTTCGTTCCCGACTGCACCTGGATCAACAGGGGGCTCGTATTGACGAGACGAAAAAAGCAGGCCCGCCCACCCTGGCGGATCAGGGCCCTGGTTGGAATGCGAAAGACGTCGTCCAGCATATGGTCTCCGGCAGCATAAGCCATTGGGAGCGGAAGGGATTACGCGCACCTAAATACGGGCCGCCGCTGGCCGCTTCCGCTCTCTCAGGAACCGGAATTAGCAAAAGCGCGTGACAGGGGCAATCTTAGCGGGGCGCAGCGACCAGTTGGCAACCGCCGAATTTGCTTGGTGAAGATCCGCCGTGGCGATGGATCGCTACCGCTTGCCGGACCTCTTGATATGCTCAACCAGCGCCCGCAGCTTCAGCGGTTGCCGCTCGCGCCTGGGATAGTAGAGATAAAAGCCAGGAAAGGGCGGGCAGAAATCTTCCAGCAGCGGCACGAGCTCTCCGCGATCGAAATAGCTCTGGAAGGTTTCCACCATGCCGAAAGTGATCCCGGCTCCGGCACAGGCCAGGCGGATCATCATTCCCATATCGTTCGTTGTCACGGCAGGGTCGACGGCGACGTCGAAATCGCGATTGTTTTCGGTGAATTCCCAGCGATAGGGCGCCGTGTCCGGGCGAGGCCGCCAGCCGATGCAGGCATGGTCCCGGAGTTCGCCTGGATAACGAGGACCGCCGTGGCGCTCGAGATAGGCGGGGGACGCGGCCGCGCATTGCCGCTGCGGCTCTGAGACCGGGACCGCAATCATATCCTGCTCGATCACTTCGCCCAGACGGACCGCGGCATCGAAACCGGTTTCGACGATATCGAATTCGTCGTCTGTGACGGTGATATCCAGTTTGATCTCGGGACAAGCCTGCATGAAGCCGGCCAGCAAGGTGCCGGACAGGAAACTTTCGGCAATCGAGGACACCGTGATCCTCAGCAGGCCGCTTGGGCGCGCCTGCATGTCCCGCACCGTCTGCATCGCATCCCTGACCTGCCGGACCGATGGACGAACCGCCGCGAAGAACACTTCGCCGGCTTCGGTCAGGCTGACGCTGCGCGTCGTGCGCTGGACGAGCGCGACGCCAAGACGATCCTCCAGACGCTGCAGCGCCTGGCTGACGGCGGAGCGGGTGACGCCAAGCCGCTCGCCCGCGAGCCGGAAGTTACGCGCTTCCGCCACGGCAAGAAAAACCGAAATGCCTTCGAGATCGTCGACCATTGGTTAATATTTCTAACCAAGGCATCTGAGATTGGCAACTTAATCGCCATCGCCGACCGCATTATGTTCAGTCCCGTCAGCGAAGCGTCAACAAACAAGCGAGAACACGAATGCAGGACCATCCCTATGTCGGCATGTGGGTGACGGATGACGGCCGCGTCCGCCACGAACTTCTGCCCAACGGCCGTTATGACGAGGCCCGCGGCAACCGGGAGAGCGCCTATCAAGGCCGTTACGAGGTCACCAGCAGCCACATCGAATACTGGGACGATACCGGCTTCACGGCCGATGGCGATTTCGTCGACGCCAACACCCTCCATCACGGCGGCATGGTGCTTCGCCGCAAATGACAAGCTCGCTCAATAGGGCCGTATCCGGCCGGAAAGGATGAGGATCATGTCTTCCACCACACCCATCTGGTTCATCACCGGCGCATCGTCCGGCCTCGGCCGGGCGCTCGCCGAAGCCGTTCTGGCGCGTGGTTGGCGCGCCGTCGTGACCGCGCGTAAGCCCGAGACCCTGCGTGAACTCGCAGCACAGCACGGGGATCGCGCACTTGCCCTTTTCCTCGACGTGACGGACGGCCGCTCCATCGCCAGCGCGGTCCGAGAGGCCGAACGGCATTTCGGGGCGATCGATGTCCTCGTCAACAATGCCGGCTACGGCTATCTCTCGGCGATCGAGGAGGGCCTCGACGCTGAAATCCGTGCCCAGTTCGAGACCAACGTCTTTGGCTTGATAGACGTCACCAAGCATGTCCTGCCTGGCATGCGCTCACGCCGGCGGGGGCATATCTTCAACGTCTCGTCGCTCGGCGGGCTCGTCGCCTTCGCCGCCACCGGCTACTACCACGCCACGAAGTTTGCGGTCGAAGCCCTGTCGGAATCGCTGTTCCATGAGGTCAATCCGCTCGGCATCAAGGTGACGATTCTCGAACCCGGTGCCTTCCGTACCGACTGGGCCGGCCGGTCGATGATCGAATCCAAGACTGTTATCGATGACTATGCCGAAACGTCGGGCAAGCGGCGCCAGGCCACCCGTTCGGTCTCCGGCAGGCAGCCGGGCGATCCCGCGCGCGCCGCCGCTGCCATCATCTCGGCATTCGAGGCGGAGGAGCCGCCCTTGCGCCTGCTGCTCGGCGCGCCCGCCCTGAAGATCGCGCGCGGACGGCTCGACGCGCTGCGGGCAAATTTCGACGCCTGGGCGGAGATAACGCTTAGCGCCGATTTCCCCGACTGAGCCGCGCCCCAGAAACACTCAACAGACAGACGGAGTCTGAAATGTCCAATATCGAAGGAAAAGTCATTGCCATCACCGGCGCCAGCAGCGGCATCGGCGAAGCTGCGGCAAAGGTGCTGGCTGCGGCCGGCGCCCACATCGTGATCAGCGCGCGACGTACCGAGCGCCTGGAGAGGCTCGCCGGCGAAATCGAAGCCAGGGGCGGAACGGTGCGTCTGCGGAAGCTTGACGTCACCGACCGTTCCGAGGTCGAGGCCTTCGCCGGTTTTGCCAGATTGGAATTCGGCCGGCTCGACGTCATCGTCAACAATGCCGGCGTCATGCCGCTCTCGCCGCTCGCGGCCCTCAAGGTCGAGGAGTGGGACCGGATGGTCGATGTCAACATCAAGGGTGTGCTCTACGGCATCGCGGCAGCCCTGCCGATCATGAAGGCGCAGGGATCCGGGCAGATCATCAACCTGTCGTCGATCGGCGGTCACAGCGTCTCGCCGACCGCAGCCGTCTATTGCGCGACGAAATTCGCCGTCCGCGCGATCTCCGACGGGCTGCGGCAGGAGACCGATCGCATCCGCGTCACCGTCATCTCGCCCGGCACGACGACATCGGAACTGGCCGACACGATCACCGACCCGACCGCGCGCGAGGCCATGACGGCTTTCAGGGCGGTGACGATCAGCCCCGAGGCCGTCGCCCATTCGATCCTCTATGCCGTCAGCCAGCCTGAGGATGTCGATGTCAGCGAGATCATCATCCGGCCGACGGCCAGTCCGCATTGAGCAACCGATATCCCGGCTGAGCTGTCCTCGCCGCTTAAAATCCCAGCGACTGCTGGGCGGGCGGCGGCGGGGCGAGGTTGACGCCTTCGAGTTCCAGCATGCGGGTCTTCGACGACGAACCGCCGGGCGCGGAGAAGCCGCCGATCTTGCCGCCGGCCGCCAGCACCCGGTGGCAGGGAATGATCAGCGCGACGGGGTTCTTCGCCATTGCCTGGCCGACGTCGCGGGCCGCTTCCGGCCCGGCGCCAAGCTCTTTCGCCAGCGCGCCATAGGTGGTCGTGTGGCCCCAGCCGACACGCCTTGCCGCTGCATAAATCTCCCTGGAGAAGCCATTCTGGCCGGCAAGATCGAGTTCGACGCCTGAGAAATCCGTCTCCTCACCCTGGAAGTAGCGCTTCACCGCCGCCACGGTCTCGAGCACATCGGGCGTCGCCACACCGGGCTCGCCATCGGGCAGACGGCGCAGCAAGAGCCGCTCGGTCGCCTCTGCGGTTTTCGTCGGCAGCTGGAAACGGACGATGCCGGCATCGCTCCAGGCGATGCCGCAGAAACCGCCTGCGGTTTCGAAGATGCAATAGTGATGGATCGTCTGGGCCATGCCACAGCCTCCGCGTTTTCGATTGCCCCCAAAATCGTACGGGACGGCCGCTGTTTCAACCCGATTCTTGCGTATCGCGTTCTTTTTTTGTTCTGCACGCTCTACCTGACCGGCGCATCTATCCTAGCGGAACGACGAGGTTTGCCATCAACCAGATTTCCTTCGATTTCGAGTATGGCCAAATCGGCGTGGGCGTTTGGGTGCAAGCCGGAGCGGCGACACCGTTCCCGGAAAAACCGAGTAGCACAACATCGATCACTGGCCATTCCACTGCTGAGAGTGCCGTCCCGATGAGGCTTGCGCTTGCCGGCTATCCGCGCATAAAGCTGGAAAACCATTCGGACGGCAAATGCGGAGCGAAGACAGCATGGACGTTTCAGAGATCATCATCCCGGGCGATACACCGGGAACGCAGTGGCGGCTGCCCGTGCTGCGCTTTGCCGGTCGCGATCCGAAGGCGCCGAATATTTATATCCAGGCGGCCCTTCATGCCGGCGAACTCCCGGGAACGGCGCTCCTGCATTTCCTCTGCGAACGGCTGAGGCAGGCGGAAGACCAGGGTGGAATACTGGGCGACGTCACCATCGTGCCGCAGGCCAACCCGATCGGCGCAGCACAATCGCACTTCGGTGACTTGCAGGGCCGTTTCGATCTCGGCTCCCGCACCAATTTCAACCGGGATTTCCCGCTGATCTCCATCGCCGACCGGATGATGTTGATCGACGACCTCGATGATTATCCGGCTACCGACAGGCTGAAGCGGCAGCTCCTGCATATGGCGCTCGGCGCCGATCTCGTGCTCGACCTGCATTGCGACGACGAATCTCTGCAATATGCCTATATCGACGAGGCCTTCTGGCCGGAGGCGGCCGATCTTGCCGCTGCGCTCGACATGCAGGCCGTGCTGCTTTCGGACGGCGAAAGCTCTGCCTTCGAGGAGGCCGTCGGTTTCGCATGGAAATATGAAATTCCCGGCGAGCGGCAATCCCGCCTGCCCGGCAAACTCTCGGTCACGGTCGAGCTGCGCGGCAAGCGCGACGTCGATCCGATGCTGGCAAAGCAGGATGCGGAGGGGCTCTGGCGTTTCCTCGCGGCGCGCGGGATTGTCAGGGACGAAGCGGTGACGACGGCCGCCTTTGCCGGTCCGGCCGTGCCGCTCGACAATGTCGAGATCATCCGTGCTCCCGAAGGCGGCGCCGTGCTCTTTCATCGCACGATCGGCGACAGGGTTGCGGAAGGCGAGCTTCTGGCGACGGTCGTCACCCGGCCGGGGCAGCCTGATGGCAGCATCGACCTGCATGCGCCGCAGGATGGACTGGTCCTGACCCGGACCTCGGATCGGCTGGTGCGCCGGCGCGGCGACCTGATGAAGATCGTCGGCGCCAAGCCCAGCAAGGCCGAGCGCAAGGCCGGCACACTGGAGAGTTGAGCAGGTGCTGCCGGGGATAAATGCCGCTCGGCGTTTGCGCTTGCCGTCGCACATGCTATCCCGTTGGCATCATAGGGAGATCGATCGGTCATGGCCGTCACCATTTATGGCATCAAGAACTGCGACACGATGAAGAAGGCCCGCAGCTGGTTGGAAGAACACGAGGTCGCCTATCAATTTCACGACTACAAGGCGCTCGGCATCGACCGCGCCCATCTCGAAGCCTGGATCGACCAGGCCGGCCTCGACACCGTGCTCAACCGCGCCGGCACGACATTCCGCAAACTGCCCGATGCCGAGCGTGAGAATCTGACCCGGGAGAGGGCGATCACGCTGATGCTCGAGCAGCCGTCGATGATCAAGCGGCCGGTTCTGGAGGCTGGCGGCAAGCTGCTGATCGGCTTCAAACCGGAAATTTATGCCGGCACAGTCGACGGCTGACGGGTGCCCGATGTCCAAGACCACGCGCGCGACACAAGTTCTTTCCCAGGCCGGCATCGCCTTCACCATCCACACCTATGATTATGACCCCGGCGCCGAGCGCGTCGGGCTGCAGGCGGCCGAAGCGCTCGGCGAAGCACCGCACCGGGTGCTGAAAACGCTGATGGCGGAGGTGGATGGCAAGCCGGTCTGCGTCGTCGTGCCGTCGGATCGCGAAGTCAGCATGAAGAAACTCGCCAGCGCCTTTGGCGGCAAGTCGGCCAATATGATGAAGCCCGCCGATGCCGAGCGGCTGACAGGCTATCATGTCGGCGGCATCAGCCCCTTCGGCCAGAAGAAGACGGTGCCGACGGCGATCGAGGAGGCTGCCCTTGCCGAGCCGCTCGTCTATCTCAATGGCGGCCAGCGCGGGCTGCAGGTGCGGCTCGCCCCGAAGGATGCGCTGGCGGTGTTGAAGGCCGTCCCCGCGCCATTGATCGCCTGATCACAGGAAACGCGCGAGCAAGGCCGAGATGCTGTTTGCCTCGTTTTCGCTGAGCCTGCAGCCGATATTCGCCTCGATGGATTTGTCATAGACCGTCCACATGCGCTCGCGCAGCTGCAGCCCGGCGTCGGTGATGACAACCCAGCGGCCGCGTGCATCCTCGCCGAAGGTCTCGCGGCGGACCAGGCCCTCCCTTTCCAACCGGTCGACGAGGCGGGAAAGATTATACTGTGCGAGCAGCGTCCGCTCTTCGATCTCATAAGGACGCAGCCGCTTGTCCTCTGACCTCGCCAGTTCCCAAAGCACGTCATACCAGGACAGCGGCGGCATTTTTGCCGCCTTGAAATCGCTTTCGATCGCGGCGAGCAGACGGTCGCGGGCGCGCATGATGTGGATCCATGCGCCGGTGACGGCGTTGCTCGGGGTCGGGGGCTTCTCAGGCATAGATGCAATTACATTTAACTTGAACATCGGCGCAAGAGCTATTATATGCATCTGCATCTACTTTCGTCACCAATTGTTTTTGAACCGCGTTTCAGCGCCAGGAGACAACCATGAGCAAGCTGACATTGATCAGTCATCACCTCTGCCCCTATGTGCAGCGCGCCGCGATCGCACTGTTCGAAAAGAACGTGCCTTTCGAGCGCATCAACATCGACCTTGCCAACAAGCCGGACTGGTTCCTGGAAATCTCGCCGCTCGGCAAGGTGCCGTTGCTGCGCATCGAGCAAGCGGACGGCAGCGAGACCGTATTGTTCGAAAGCAGCGTCATCTGCGAGTATCTGGAGGAAACGCAGCCGGGCGCCGGCCTGCATCCCGCCGATCCGCTGACCCGCGCGCGCCACCGCGGATGGATGGAATTCGGCTCGTCCGTGCTTTCCGATCTCTGGGGCTATGAAACGGCGGAGGACGGGCTCCAGCTCGACGTCAAGCGCGCGGCCCTCATTGCCAAATTCACGACGATCGAAGGCGCGCTGGCGGACGGACCCTATTTTTCCGGCAGCAGCTTCAGCCTTGTCGATGCTGTCTTCGCGCCGGTCTTCCGCTATTTCGATCTTTTCGACACGCTCGGCGACAGCGGCATATTTGACGGGCTGGAGCGCGTAGGGCGCTGGCGCAAGGCGCTGGCGGAGCGTGCAAGCGTCAAAAGCGCCGTCGGCGAGGATTATCCGCAGCGGCTGATGCAGTTCCTCAAGACCCATAACTCCATCCTGCTCAGGCCATCCGTGGCTGCCTGAAGAGCCTCCCCCTCGCATGCGGCCGGGCTTGAGTCCGGCCGCATCATTCGGTGGCGGGTGCTTCATTTTCGCCGCAAACGGGTCTAAGTCTGCCAGCCTCCACCGTCGATCACAGAAGGCAGGTTGAACCAATGACTTTCATGCCCCAGAGCCAGAACACCGTTGATCCCGTCAAGCTGGAGAAGCTTGCGGAAGTCGCCGTCAAGGTTGGCCTTCGGCTGCAAAAGGGCCAGGACCTGGTGATCACCGCGCCGGTCGTGGCGCTGCCGCTCGTGCGCCTGATCACCAAGCACGCCTATCTGGCCGGCGCCGGACTGGTGAGCGCTTTTTATTCGGACGAGGAAACGACACTGGCGCGTTATCAATACGGCAGCGACGAGAGTTTCGACCGCGCCTCCGACTGGCTCTATGAGGGCATGGCCAAGGCCTATGCCAACGGGGCGGCCCGTCTTGCGGTTGCCGGCGACAATCCTTTGCTGCTGTCCGAGCAAGATGCCGGCAAGGTCGGCCGCGCCAATCGCGCCACCTCCACTGCCTACAAGCCGGCGCTGGAGAAGATCGCCAATTTCGACATCAACTGGAACATCGTTTCCTATCCCAACCCGTCCTGGGCCAAGGTGGTCTTCCCCGACGATCCGGAGCCGATTGCGATCGCCAAGCTCGCCAAAGCGATCTTTGCCGCCTCGCGCGTCGATCTCGACGATCCCGTCGCCGCCTGGGCCGAACACAATGCCAATCTCGCCAAACGCTCCGCCTGGCTGAACGGCGAGCGTTTCGCCTCGCTGCATTTCAAGGGACCTGGCACCGATCTGACGGTCGGTCTTGCCGACGGGCACGAATGGCATGGCGGCGCCTCCACCGCCAAGAACGGCATTACCTGCAATCCGAACATTCCGACCGAGGAGGTGTTCACCACGCCGCATGCGCTGCGCGTCGAAGGCCATGTTTCCAGCACCAAGCCGCTGTCGCACCAGGGCACGCTGATCGACAATATCCAGGTGCGCTTCGAGGGCGGGCGCATCGTCGAGGCCAAGGCGTCACGCGGCGAAGCAGTGCTGAACAAGGTGCTCGATACCGACGAAGGCGCGCGCCGCCTCGGCGAAGTGGCGCTGGTGCCGCATTCATCGCCGATCTCGGCGAGCGGCATCCTGTTCTACAATACGCTGTTCGACGAAAACGCGTCGTGCCACATCGCACTCGGCCAGTGCTATTCCAAGTGCTTCCTCGACGGGGCGAATTTGAGCCTGGAGCAGATCAAGGCGCAGGGCGGCAATTCCAGCCTCATCCATATCGACTGGATGATCGGCTCGGACAAGGTCGATATCGACGGCATCACGCCGGATGGCTCGCGGGTTCCGGTGATGCGGCAGGGCGAGTGGGCCTGACCGGCATCATCGTCCGCTGACTGAGCCAGACGCTGGCGAGCACCATGGCGAAGCCGGCGATCTGCGCCGGCGACAGGCTCTGGCCGAGCGCCAGCCAGCCGAGCAGGGTCGCGACGACGGGGCTGAGAAAGCCGAGCGATGCCGCGGCCGAAGGCTCGATGCGCGACAGGCCGCGAAACCAGAGCAGATAGGTGAAGGCGGCGCCAATCAGGCCGAGATAGGCGATGCCGAGCATATTGGCTGGTGTCGGCGCAGGCAGCGCCGGCTCCAGCAGGAAGGCCACGGGCACGAGCAGGATGCCGCCTGCGGTCAATTGCCATGAGGTGAAGGTCAGGCTGGAGACCGGCGGCTGCCAGTGGCGGGTCAGAACCGTGCCGAAGGCCATCGACACTGCGCCGGCGAGACCGGCGGCAATGCCGACGGGATCGAGCGCCGCATTCGGCGTCAGCACCAGCAGCGCCACGCCTGACATGCCGATCAGGCCGGCGATGACGGCGAGGAAGCGGATCGGCTTACCGAGAAAAAGACGCGACAAGGCAATGACGATCAGCGGCTGCACGGCGCCGACCGTTGCGGCCACGCCACCTGGCAGACGGTAGGCCGAGACGAAGAGCATCGCCCAGAAGAACGAGAAGTTCAGCGCGCCGAGCATGAAGGCGCGGCCCCACCAAACACCCGTCGGCAGCTTGCGGACAATGAGCAGCAGAAGCAGGCCTGCCGGCAAGGCGCGCAGCATGGCTGATGTGAGCGGATAGCCATGCGGCAGGAAGGATGTCGTGACGAAATAGGTGCTGCCCCAGACGGCCGGAGCGACGGCGGTGATCAGCACATCGGTGAGATATCGCGAATTTGTCTTCATATCAAGAATCTCTACATCAAGATAAAATCAGAATAACGCACTTTATCTTGACGTCAAGATATCTCCTGCTATCGATGTGACATGGGTGAAGAGAAGCAAGATCATGTCGACAGGATCCTGGCGCAATGGCGCCGCGAGCGCCCGGACCTCGACGTCGAACCGATGGGCATCCTCGGGCGTCTGAAGCGCCTCGGCACCCATCTCGGCCGCGAAGTGGAAACCGTGCTCATGAAGCACGGGCTTTCGACCTCAGCCTTCGACGTGCTGGCCACGCTTCGCCGCTCCGGCGCGCCTTACCGGCTCTCGCCGGGCGAGCTTCTGGAGATGACCATGGTCAGCTCCGGCACGATGACGAACCGCATCGACCAGTTGGAGAAATCAGGCTTCGTCGAGCGCATCCTCAATCGCGAAGACAGGCGCAGCGTGCTGATCGCCCTGACCGAAAAGGGGCTCGCAACCGTCGAAGAGGCGGTCGGCGCCCATGTCGCCAACCAGCACCGGCTGACACGTAATCTGACGACCGAGGACAAGGCCGCGTTCGACCGGCTGCTGAAGAAGCTCTTGGCGGATTTCGAATAGTCAGACGGCGGCGAGCGCCTTGCGAACGCGCTCCGTCGCGCGGCAAAGTCGGATGCGGCGCCGGTGGCCAGCCCCGTCCTTCGAGGCCCCTGCGGGGCACCTCAGGATGAGGCTGGAGAGAGGCCCCTGCAGGACGCCCCAGGATGAGGCTGGAGCGCGCGCGTACCCGCCAGCGGCACGACGACCAGCCCTCATCCTGAGGTGCGTAGACCAAAGGCCGGAGCCTCGAAGGACGAGGACGGGTGATATGCGCCAACCTTTTACGCAATTCCTGAGAAACTGCTGTCGGAATTGCTCTAGAACAGGCTTCCCTGTTTCGTCGGCTCCGCGGGCTTTGCGCCCCGCTTCTTGGCACTGGCAGGCGCTGAACCGCCTTCCGTCGTCATCGCGCCGACGCGGCCGTCGGCGAATTCGATGGCGATCCCCATGCCGGCGGAGAGAGCCGCGGCCTGCGAGACCGGCCGGTCATCTTCGTCGCGAATGACAGCATAGCCGCGCTTCAGCACATTCTTGTAGGAAAGCGACTGCAGCACGCGATCCTGCGCGGAAAGCTCGGCACGGGCGCGCGTCAGCTGGTGACGGATCGCCGTATCGGCATGGCGCGTGAGATTACCGAGGCGTTCGCGGCCGCGATCGATCTGTGTCTTCAGCCGGGTGGGCAGCGAGGCGAGGATGGCTTCGGCGCGGTCGATGCGGGACTTCGAGCGGTCGAGCAGGCGTTCGACGGTGCGTTCGGCTCGCGCCATGCGCTCGTTCAGAAGCTGGCGGCGCTCGGCGATGCGGTTGGAAAGCACGTCTGGGCGCAGATGTGAGGCAACACGCTCGAAGCCGCGGCGCTTGTTGATGGTGTTGAGCGCCAGCCCGCGGCCGAGGCCGGCGGCCGCCTCGTCAAAGCGCCGGCGCGGCAGAGCGAGAAGCTGATCGAGCGATGGCAATGCCCGCATCAGGGCGCGGACGGACTGGCGGCGCTGATCCATTTGCCGGTTCATGCAGCCCTGCAGGCGTGCGGCAAGAGCAGCGGCCTGCGCCTCCAGCTCCGCCTTGACCGGCACTGCCATTTCCGCAGCACCGGTCGGCGTCGGCGCACGGACATCGGCGGCATAGTCAATCAGAGTCCAGTCGGTTTCGTGGCCGACGGCCGAGATCAGCGGTATCCGGCTTTCGGCGGCAGCACGCACGACGATTTCGTCGTTGAAACTCCAGAGATCTTCCAGGCTGCCGCCGCCGCGCGCGACGATCAGCACGTCGGGGCGGGCAATCCCACCTCCCGGCTCCAGCGCATTGAACCCACGGATGGCATTCGCCACCTCGTCGCCGGCCCCCTCCCCTTGGACCTTGACCGGCCAGACGAGGACATGCACGGGAAAACGATCGGAGATGCGGTGCAGGATGTCGCGGATCACGGCGCCGGTCGGCGAGGTGACGACGCCGATCACCTTGGGCATGAAGGGCAGCCGCTTCTTGCGGGCGGCATCGAACAGGCCTTCGGCGCCGAGCTTGCGCTTGCGCTCCTCGATCAGCGCCATCAGCGCGCCGGCACCGGCCGGCTCCAGCGTCTCAATGACGATCTGATATTTCGAGGAGCCCGGAAAGGTCGTGACCTTGCCGGTGGCGATCACCTCCATGCCCTCCTCAGGGCGGAATTTCAGCCGCGAGAAAGTGCCCTTCCAGATGACGGCGTCGATGCGGGCGCGATCGTCCTTCAGCGCGAAATAGGCATGACCCGAGGAGTGCGGCCCACGATAGCCTGATATTTCGCCGCGCACGCGAACCTGGTCGAAGGCCGTCTCGACGGTGCGCTTGATCGAGCCGGAAAGTTCCGAAACCGAATATTCGGCAAGGTTGGTCGGCGAATCGCTGTCGAAGAGGTTGCTCATCCCTTCTTTCTATGTCCATCGGCAGCAAACGGGAAGCTCGGTATCGGCCCAGGGCTCTGTTTCCCGTGCCGCCTGCATGGCCGTGAAACTGAGATCGGCAGGCATGGTGATGACAGCGGTATCAGTAAATCCGGTTCGCTGCGGAACGCATAGTTATAATGCGCGTTTTATACGAAAGAGATTGCTAACCACCGCAATACAAAGGCTTTTCGGCCAAGATGGCCGGTAAATCTTTGTTAGGTGGGGCTTCCTATGCTTCCCCTCGTTCTCTTCGGGAAGGTGCTGAAATGATTATTCTTACAGCCGCAGCATTGGGCATCACCGCCGGGCAAACCCGCTCGGCCGGCGCGATCGCGTTGATCGCCGCGCTGATCGGAATAACCTTCGCATTGGCGGCGGTATCTTCGCCGGGGCCGGTATCACTTCTGGCGTTCCTCTATGCCGTTCTCGGCTATAATGGCGGCCTGATCCTCTTCGTCCTTGGCCTCTACGCCAGCGCACGCTTTCGCGCGCCGCGTGTCTCCCACTGACGACTTGCCATCACGATGATCGCCGGCGTCAGTTCGCCGCCGGCCGATAGCGAAAGAACTGCACAGCCGCGTCCGCCGCTTTCGGAAGCGGCTCCAGATAGGCCGGAATATTTCCCTTGCCGAGCTGCGCATAGAGGCCGTCCGGCTTCAGTTTCGCGAGCTGCCGCGTCTGCGGATCACTTGGGCAGAAGGCAAGCGTCGTGACGCCTGCCCCTTTCAGAAAGGCTTCCGCCTCCTGCGGCTCGGCCATGCCGATATGCAGCTCCGTCAGCATGCCGCCCTGATTGCGGTGATAGGGGGCCGAAAGCACCCGGTTTTGCGTGAAGCGGAGAATTGCGACGCCCATTTCCGATGGCGCGGAGACGAGGCCGACGGGAAGCCCGGCAAGCGGCGCCAGCGCCTCTCTGGATGCACAAGCCTTTTCTTTTGCAGGGTCCGACGCCTTCTTCTGCGCCTCACTCTCCATCTGCAGCGAGATGAGCCCACCGCCGAGGCCCCAGGCGGCGGGCACGCCCGCAAGCACCGTCACCACATAGACCAGGGCAACCGCAATATTTTCGCTGTCGCTGTTGGAAATGCGCCTGATATCGATGATCAGCAGGGCAAGCGGCAGGATGGAGATGAGGTTCGAGAAGGTCGAGCCGCGCACCTGGACGAGCGCGATCGCCCAGCTGATGGCAAGAAGGAAGAGCAGAACCAGGTGAATCTGCACGCGATCGCGCTGAACGATGCGGAAGATGCAGACGGCGATGCCGAAGAGACCGGCCGCATAGAAGGCGCCGATATCGAAAGGCTCGCTGCGCGCCAGAGCGAAAATCGACTTCGCCTCGGAAACATTGCGCAGCCAGAGTTCGACCAGCATGGGATCGAGACCGGCCAGCGGATCGCTCAGGCACTGCGGCGCGATCACGACAGCCGAACCGAGGACGCCGGCGCCGACGAGGGCAAGCGCCGCAAAGCGCAGCGGCCTGGCGAGCCCACTCGCAAACACCGCGCAAAACAGCAGAAGCCCGCCGCCGATCGCCGCCAGGCTGTAGTAACCGAGCGAGAGGTTGTCGCAGGTGACCATCGAATAGAGCGGCGGCGGCACCGTTGCGAAGAAGAGGATGCTGATCGTCATCGCCAGCGCAAGCCCGAAGGACTGGGCGGCGACGGCGAAATCCTTGCCCTCCCACGCCCAGAGAACGGCGACCGTCAGGCAGACGGCGGCAACGAAGGGCGTCGTCTCGGCGCCGATGGCAATGGCGATGGCGGCCGCAATGCCGGCAACCGCATAGCTCCAGCCGCGACGCTTCGGATCCAGCAGCATCGCCGTCATCGTCGCGACCAGCGCCAGCTGCGCATTGTGATGATCGATGGCGCCGGGCGCGAACCGGTTTCCGGTATAGATGGCGAGCGCGGTCAGCCCGAGACTGATATGCATGCCGGCAACGCCGCCGATGCGCCGGCCGGCAACGGCCATGGCAAGCATGGCGGGCAGGATGAGCGATACCGGCCAGATGCCGAGCGCCAGCGCCTCGGCCGTCTCACGCGGCACAAACAGGCCGAAGAACCAGATCAGCGAGGCGATCGGCAGGTCGATCAGCCGCGACCAGTGCATCAGCGTGCCGCCATGGAGGCCAAGACGATATTGCATCAGATCGAACCAGCCCTGGCCGGCGAGTAAATCGCGAACCTCGACGAGGCGCATGCCATCGTCATTGTCGGGGCCGACGTAATCGGTAGCACCGTGGAGCCTGGTGACGACGATGACGGCGGCGAGAATGACGCAATAGGCGATGACGGTCGGCCACAGACGCATCAGCAGGCCACGGACGCCGCCGCTCGTGATATCTGTCGGGGATGATGCGTTGGTGATCGGCTGCACGGCGTTCATCGTGGTTAGCGGCTCGTTTCCGGATGGCCGAACCTTAGCCTCCGCCGATCAAGAAAGTGTAAAACATTGGTTGCGACTGCCGATTTTGCCTGCGTCATAGGGTCTTATTAACGCCGGGCGTTTAGGCTCGGCACGGCTTTTGTGTAACGAGTAGAGTCATGGCCCCACCACGCCGCGGTAATCCTGAGATAGCCGTCCTGCTTCCCTGCTATAACGAGGCGGCGACGATCGGTTCTGTCGTGCGGGGGTTCCGGGCGACGCTACCGGACGCCGCGATTCACGTCTACGACAACAATTCCACCGACGGGACCGCGCTGCAGGCAATGCTTGCCGGCGCGCATGTCGTGCGCGAGCGGCGACAGGGCAAGGGCCACGTCGTGCGCCGGATGTTCGCCGACATCGAGGCCGACATCTACATTATCGCCGACGGCGACGGAACTTATGCGCCCGACGATGCCGAGGAACTGGTGCGCACGCTTCTGACCGAGCGCGCCGACATGGTTGTGGGAACCCGGCGCGGCGTGCATGCCGATGCCGGCCGTCAGGGCCATGCGCTCGGCAACCGGCTTTTCAACCTGCTTTACCGGACGATTTTCGGCCCCGATTTCACCGATATCTTTTCCGGCTACCGCGCCTTTTCGCGCCGCTTCGTCAAGAGCTTCCCGGCTGTCTCAGGCGGCTTCGAGATTGAAACCGAAATGTCGGTGCACGCCTCCCGGCTGAAGCTGCCGGTCAGCGAGCTGGAGCTCGACTACGGCCGCCGGCCGGAAGGTTCGCATTCCAAACTTTCGACCTTCCGCGACGGCGGCAAGATCCTCTGGATGTTCGCGATGCTGATGAAGGAAACGCGACCCTTCGCCTTCTTCAGCGCCATCAGCACCGCCTTCATGCTGGCGAGCCTCGGCTTCATGACGCCGGTGCTGGCGGAATATTTCGCAACGGGCCTGGTCAGCCGCATGCCGACCTGGGTGCTGTCGATGGCGCTGATGATGATCTCTTTCATGCTGTTTACGGCCGGCGTCATCCTGGATTCGGTCGCTCGCGCCCGCGCCGAACAGCTGCGTATCCACTATATGAGCCTGGAGACGCCAAGCGCAGCCAAACTGCCTGATCGCGAGCCAGCGCCGGCGTTGCGCCGCGGTCGCGGCAAGGCGGATGCCGCGTGAAGAAGTTCATCCGTTTCGCGATTGCCGGCGGCATCGGCTTTCTCGTCGATGCCGGTGCGCTGTCGGCGCTGCTTTCTCTGACGCCGCTCGGCCCCTTCGTGGCGCGGCTCATCGCAATCGCCCTCGCAATGGCGTCAACCTGGGTCTTCAACCGGAACTTCACCTTCGATCGCTCCGGCCGCTCGCTCGCCGCCGAAGGCTTCCGCTACGGCTCGGTCGGCGTCACGACGGCGCTGGTCAATTACGGGCTTTATTCGGCGCTGCTGCTTTCGCTGCCTGGGCTCCAGCCGCTTGCGGCGATGGTGGTCGCCAGTCTCGCCGCAATGGTCTTCAGCTTCTTCGGCTATTCGCGCTTCGTCTTCCGCGCGTAATTATCAGACCGCCTCCCAGCCGTCCTTCTCGCTGGCGCGATAGATCGCATCGATGACCTTCTGGTTCAGCTTCGAATTTTCGAGCGTAACGATCTCTTCCTTGCCGTTCTCTACCGCCCGAGCGAAAGCCTCGACCTCGCGCCTGTACTGGCGGCTGTCCTGAAAGCGGAAGATGCGCGATTCATTGTGGCTGCGATCGGCCAGTTCGATCTCTTCCGGCCCCCAGCGATTGGCGTTGAACGGCGACTTGACCTCGATGTAACCGTCGGTGCCGTGAAAAACCATGATCTGGCGGTTGGCCATCTGTGTCGAGACATAGAAGCTCAACTCGAAATCGGCGAAGTCGGCCTTGACGCTCGAATAGATATCGGTGCCGAAATCCGGATCGCGCTCGGTAATCGCCTGGATCCGGAGCGGCTCCTTGCCGGTCGAAAATCGCGTGCTCATGACGGGGTAGACGCCGATATCGGGAAGGCCGCCACCGCCGAGCTCGGGGATGTTGCGCATGTTGGCGGCATCGCGATTGAAATAGGTGAAGGCGCCCTGCACATGCCGGAGCGAGCCGATCGCTCCCTCGTCGATCAGCGAGCGCACCTTCTGCCAGACTGGCGAATAGGTGATCATATAGGCTTCCGTGACCACCACCTTATTGCGATCGCGGGCAGCGATCACTGCGTCGATCTCGGCGGCCTTCAACGCCAGCGGCTTTTCGCAGAGCACGTGCTTGCCTGCATCGGCCGCCTTGATCGACCATTCGATATGCTGCGAGGTCGGCAGCGGGATATAGACGGCGTCGATGACGTCGGAAGCCAGCATCTCCTCATAGGAGCCGAAGGCGTGCGGCACGGAGAAGCGGTCGGCCATCTCCCTTGCGCGCGCGAGATCCCGGCTCGCAATCGCCGTGACGACACAGTTTTCCGCATCCTGGATGGCGGGAACCACATTGTCGCGCCCGATCTTCGCCGTCGAAATGATACCGAAACGCAGCATGTCCAAGCCTCCCAGACTGATGTCCGCGAACCATATTCAGGGCTTGGCTGCGGCGCAATGGTGCGACATGAAATCACGGAAGTTTGGTTTTCCCGATGCAGAGATCGCACTAATTTACCTCAGATCGTTAGAGCATGATGTCGTCCGAAAACCGCATACACTTTTCGGCATCATGCTCCGGGGCGGCGTTCTGCCGTATCCGCGATTTCACTCACTCAACGATTTTGGAGAGCGTCATGGAAATGCGTCGGCTTGGAAAAACTGGCCTTTCGGTCGCGCCGATCGTCATCGGCGGCAATGTCTTCGGCTGGACGGCCGACGAAAAAACTTCCTTTGCCATTCTCAACGCCTTCTTCGATGCCGGCCTGAACGCGATCGATACGGCGGATGTCTACTCCGCATGGGTTCCGGGCAACAAGGGCGGCGATTCCGAGAAGATCATCGGCCGCTGGCTGAAGCAATCAGCGGTTTCGCGCGACAAGGCCGTCATCATCACCAAGGTCGGTTCGGACATGGGTCAGGGAAAGACGCTGAAGGCGGGCTATATTCTGAAAGCGGTCGAGGCGTCGCTTAGCCGGCTGCAGACCGACTATATCGATCTCTATCTCTCGCACTGGCCGGATGCCGATACGCCGCATGAGGAAACGCTCGGCGTCTATGCCAAGCTGAAAGAGCAGGGCAAGAT
Organism: Rhizobium phaseoli; assembly: GCF_003985125.1. GTDB lineage: Bacteria > Pseudomonadota > Alphaproteobacteria > Rhizobiales > Rhizobiaceae > Rhizobium > Rhizobium phaseoli. Next base: position 266,559 of record NZ_ML133566.1, on the reverse strand, counting down.
CCGCGCCATCGGCTGCTCGAATTTTGATGCGGGCCTGCTGCAGGCGTCCTTCGACGCCGCCGAAAAGGCCGGCCTGCCGCGTTACGACGTCTTGCAGCCGGAATATAATCTCTATGCGCGCGCAAGTTTCGAGGGGCCGCTCGCAGAGCTCTGCGTCGAGGAGGATATCGGCGTCATCACCTATTTCAGCCTCGCCGCCGGCTTCCTCACCGGAAAGTACCGCAGCAAGGCCGATACGCAGGGCCGGGCACGCGAGGGCCGCGTTTCGACGTATTTCGACGCAAAGGGCCTGCGCATCCTGGCCGCGCTCGACAAGGTGTCTGCCGAGACCGGCGCCAAGCCCGCGGAAATCTCGCTTGCGTGGCTCTTGCGCAAGAAAGGCGTGACGGCGCCGATCGCCAGCGCCACCAGCCTGTCGCAGCTCGAAAGCCTGGCGAAAGCGGCGACACTGTCCCTCTCCGACGAGGCGATGGCGCTGCTCGACGAAGCCGGCGCTGAAGGAACAGAGCCATGACCGTGACGATACGCGATGCCCGCCCTGAGGACGAAGCCGGCTGGCGCCAGCTCTGGGCGGCCTATCTCGACTTTTACGACGTGACCGTCGAGGCCGATATCACCGACCAGACGTGGCGGCGGATCTTCGATCCCGCCTCCGCGATCGCGATGCGCGTCGCCGAGATCGACGGCAGGATCATCGGCTTTGCGCTGTATCTGACGCATGAGGGCACCTGGATCCGCGGCAGGGACTGCTATCTCGAAGACCTGTTCGTCGATGCCGATGCGCGTGGCAAGGGCGTCGGCCGGGCGCTGATGGACGATCTCGTCGCACTCGGCAAGGCAAAGGGCTGGTCGCGGCTTTATTGGCATACGAGCGAAAACAACAAGACGGCCCGGGCGCTCTATGACAGCTATGTCGAGAGCGACGGCCACATCCGCTATCGCATCAGCTTCTGAGCGGCGGAAACCCCTCGTAGAACGCGCCATGATCGCCCTCCCAGTTCGCCATGCCCGGCTTGGTGAGGATGCCGCGCGGGCTGACATAGCTCTGGATGATCCGTTTCGGCCGTTCGTGCCACTGGATATTGAAGGCCCAGAGCTTGGGGAAGAAGCAGAGCGAAGCATAGGGCAGGTGGTCGTGGATCCACCAGGCGAGCCGCTGCCAGTCGCTTTCGTCGCGATAGCGGTCGATCATCCACGGCACGGCGATGCAGACGGCGGCACCCATGCAGCCATCGAAATCGCGCATATTCCAAATGTGATGGGCTGATGTGGCGGCATTGGTCGAGCAGTTCAGCTTGTTCTCGTTGCCGAACCTGTTGACATCAGGCGAGCGATAGCCGGAGCGGATGTGCAGACGCCCAAACGTTGCCTCCAGCGGCTCCAGCAGATCCTCACAAAGCCGCCTCCCCGCCTCGATGGCCAGATCGGGATCCTCGGGAATGTTGGGGATGCGGTAGAAATCGGCGATTTCGGAATGCAGGAAATCGCGGAAGAAGAAATTCGGCGACAGCCGCACCCGGCCAAGATCCTCCAGCCCTTTCATCGAACCCGGCTTCCGCATCATTTTTTCTCCCTAGGAAACGGCGGGATGATTGCCCGGAGCCGATTTCCAGTCCACCCGAAATCGCTCGGGAACAATTTGCGCGATCCTTGCTTCTTAATGTGTCGCCGCGTTCGCGGCCTTTCCCAAATCAAGGATCGAGAAAATGGCCAAGGAAAAGACGTTGGAAGATCTCTTCTATGACACGCTCAAGGACATTTACTTCGCCGAGCGGCAGATATTGCGCGCCCTGCCGAAGATGGCGCGCGCCGCCCAGTCCTCCGAACTGAAGGCAGGCTTCCAGAAGCATCTCGAGGAAACCGAAGGTCAGGTCGAGCGCCTGCAGCAGGTCTTCGAGAAGATCGGCAAGCGCGCCCAGGGCAAGACCTGTGAGGCGATCCAGGGCATTATCGCCGAAGGCGAGGACATCATGGAGGAGTTCAAAGGCACCCCGGCGCTGGATGCTGGCCTGATCTCGGCAGCACAGGCCGTCGAGCATTATGAAATCGCTCGTTACGGCACGCTGAAAACCTGGGCTGCAACGCTCGGCCTCAAGGATGTCGTCAGCCTGCTCGACCAGACGCTGCAGGAGGAGACGGCCACCGACAAGACGCTCTCGCAGCTTGCCACCACCGCGGCAAACCAGAAGGCCAAGGCTGCCTGACGCCACGATGAGAACGGGCGGCTGCCCTACCGGCCGCCCGCATCCCTCTCGGCATATCTGAAGAAATCGATGAAGGCGCGCAGCGCCGGGCGCATCTGCCGGCGGGTGGGATAATAGAGAAACGGCCCGGGATAGGGCGCGCACCAATCCTCCAGCACGCGCACAAGCTTGCCGGCCGCCAGTTCCGCATGCACCCGCAAATCGAAGAGATAGGCAAGGCCGGCGCCGTTCAGTGCCGCAAGCAGAGCCAGCCGGTCCTCGCTGACGATGAGCGGCCCGTCGACGGCAACAACGAGTTCCTGACCGTCCTTTTCGAATTCCCAGCGATAGATGGAGCCATTGGTGAAGCGCCGTTTGATGCAGCGATGATAGACGAGATCACGCGGATGCTCCGGTTTCGGATGGCGTTCGAAATAGTCCGGCGAGGCGGCGATGACAGTCGTTAGATTGGGCGAGAACCTGACGGCGATCATATCGGCCTCCAGACTCTCTTCCAGTCTTAGGCCGGCATCGAAGCCTTCCTTGACGATATCGGTGAAGCCGTCCTCATTGGCAATCTCCAGGGTGATATCGGGATAGAGGTTGAGAAAATCGCCGAGGCGCGGAGCAAGCAGGATATCGGAGGCGAAGCGCGGGGCAGTGATGCGCAGGTTTCCGGCCGGTTTGGCGCGCGTGTCGCGAACCGCCTCCAGCGCAATGTCGATTTCCTCCAGCGCCGGTCGCAGCCTCTCGAGAAGCAGACGTCCTTCTTCGGTCGGCGCGACGCTGCGGGTGGTGCGCGCCAGAAGCCTGACGCCCAGGCTTTCCTCGAGGCTCGAGATTGCATGGCTGATCGCCGACGGCGCCACGAGGAGTTCCCGGGCCGCGGCGCGGAAGCTGCGATGCTCCGAGACGGCGGCAAGAACGGCGAGTTGGGAGAGCTGTGTCCTGTTCATTGATCGAAATGATAGAACAGCTTGTTAGAAACCGCATGTATTTTCTGATCGATCCGTGGCCGATATGGTCTGTCCGCACCGCCAAACAAATGATTTCTCCGGACGCGTGGTGTCATTCGAAATCGCTCACACGTGTCGGCATCATGCTCCAGCGGTCAAAATCAGCTCAGAAAAGGAACCCCATCATGAAGACCCGTAAACTCGGAAATGATCTGACCGTCTCCGCCGTCGGCCTCGGCTGCATGGGCATGAGCTTCGCCTATGGCGCCAGCGACGAAGCGGAATCGATCCGGACGCTCAATCGCGCCGTCGATCTCGGCGTCACCCTCTTCGACACTGCCGAAGTCTATGGCCCGTTTACCAACGAGATTCTTCTTGGAAAAGCGCTGAAGCCTCACCGCGACCGCGTGGTGATCGCCACCAAATTCGGCTTCAAGATCGATACCAGCCGGGCGGGCGCTGCCGCCATCGCCGGCGTCGACAGCCGCCCCGAACATGTCAGGGCGGTTGCCGAGGCCTCGCTGAAACGTCTCGGCATCGAGACCATCGACCTCCTCTACCAGCACCGGGTCGACCCCAACGTGCCGATCGAGGAGACGGTCGGCGTCATGGCCGAGTTGGTAAGGGAAGGCAAAGTCCGCGCGCTCGGCCTCTCGGAAGCCGGCAGCGCCACCATCCGCCGCGCCCACGCGGTCCATCCGATCGCAGCGCTGCAGAGCGAATATTCGCTCTGGACCCGCGATCCCGAAGAGGATGTGCTTGCCACTTGCCGCGAACTCGGCATAGGCTTCGTGCCCTACAGCCCGCTCGGCCGCGGTTTCCTGACAGGGGCGATCCGCAAGGCCGATGATCTTGCCGCCGACGATTTCCGCCGGCAGGTGCCGCGCTTCCAGGCGGAAAATTTCGACGCCAACGCCGCCCTCGTCGCGACGCTCGAGCGGCTTGCCGCCGAGAAGGGCGTGACGGCGGCGCAACTGGCGCTCGCATGGGTGCTGAGCCAGGGCGACGACATCGTGCCGATCCCCGGCGCCCGCAAGCTTCACCATCTCGAGCAGAACGCCGCCGCTGCCGATATCAGCCTCAGCGCAGCCGAGCTCCGGCAGCTCGGCGAAGCGATCCCCGCCGCACAGGTGGCGGGAAAACGCTATTCGGACGCCTCGCTTGCGATGACGAATCTGTAATCGAAGAAGCCCGGCCTGATGCAATCGGCCGGGCTTGTCTTCCGGTCCGGCGAAACTATCTAACGTCATCTCGGAGAACGGGATGGAAACATGTCGGACAGGCAGGCAGTCGAACAGACGGTTCATCTCTATGTCGAAGGCATGGCCTTCGCCAATGCGGCAGCCTTGAAGAAGGCCTTTCACCCAAAAAGCTCGATCATCGGCTATTACCAGAATGCCGTCGAATGGCTGACGCGGGATGAATTCATCACCGCGATCCTGGCGGAGGAACCGGCTCCGCCCGGCACGCAGCCCTTCATGGATATACAAAGCGTCGATGTCGAGGGTGACGCGGCGAGCGTGAAGGTCACCGACGATTTCGCCGGAATGCGCTTTACCGACTATCTCTCACTGCTGAAGATCGACGGCCGATGGGTCATCGTCAGCAAGCTCTACCATCTCCACACGTGAAAGAACCGGCCGCTCGAACGACCGGTTCTTTATTTTTGCGAAGACTGGCGGGATCAGCTTCTCAGCACGCCGCCGGTGAACTTTGCGACGCTCGCGACGATCTTCTGCGTCAGCGCTTCGAAATCCTCATCCGTCAGCGTACGCTCGACCGGCTGGATCTGAACCTCGATCGCCACCGATTTCTTGCCTTCGCCGACAGACGCACCTTCGAAGATATCGAAGACGTTGACGCCGGTGACGAGCTTGCGGTCTGCCCCCGTCGCAGCCTTGATGATGGCGCCCGATTCCACCGTCTTGTCGACGACGAAGGCGAAGTCGCGCTTGACCGCCTGGAAGGGTGACAGTTCCAGCGCCGGCTTGGTGCGGGTCGCCTTCTTCTTCGGCTCGGCCATCGCGTCGAGATAGACCTCGAAACCACAGAGGGCGCCGGAGACATCGAGCGCTTCCAGCGTGAGCGGGTGGAATTCACCGAAGTAACCGAGCACCACCTTCGGCCCCATCTTGATGGTGCCGGAGCGGCCGGGATGATACCATTCAGGCCCCCCCTGCTCGATCTGGATATTGCCCATCGGCAGGCCGCAGGCTTCGATGACGGCGAGCGCATCGGCTTTGGCGTCGAAGACGTCGACCGGTTTGCCGCCACCCTTCACCGCATTCGACCACATGCGCCCGCCTCCGGCGAGCGAGGCGGTGCCGCGGCGGATGCCGCCGGCAACGCGACGCTGGCCGTCCGGCCGATCATTCTCATAGGTGCCCGAGACTTCGAAGATCGCCACGTCGCCATAGCCTTTGTCGGCGTTGCGCTGCGCTGCAGTCAGCAGGCCAGGCAGCAGCGAGGGGCGCATATCCGACATTTCGGCGGCGATCGGATTGGCAAGCCTCAGGGCCGGCGAACCGCCGCCGAAGAGCTTCGCCTGATCTTCCGGAATGAAGGACCAGGTGACGGCCTCCAGCATGCCGCGCGAGGCGAGCGCACGCTTGGCCGCGCGGGTGCGGATCTGCAGCGTCGTCAGAATCCTGCCGTTGACGGCAGCATGACTTTCGAGCGGCGCCGGCTTGATATTGTCGACGCCGTGGATGCGCATCACCTCCTCGACGAGATCGGCCTTGCCGTCGACATCGGGGCGCCATGAAGGAACGGCGACGGAAACGCGTTCGCCGGAGCCGGAAACCGTGAAACCGAGACGGGCGAGGATCGCGTTGCTTTCTTCGGTCGAGACTTCAAGGCCCGTCAGGCGCTTGACCTCGGAATAGGGGAAATCGACGACCTTCGGCTCGTGCCCCTTATAGCCGACGACCTCGGCGCGCGCGGCCATGCCGCCGCAGAGTTCGAGCACCAGCTCGGTCGTGCGTTCGAGACCCGGAACCATATATTCCGGATCGACACCACGTTCGAAGCGGTAGCGCGCATCGGTGATGATGCCGAGGCTGCGGCCCGATTTGGCGATGTTCATCGGGTCCCACAGGGCCGATTCGATCAGCACGTCGACGGTGTTTTCGTCGCAGCCGGAATGTTCGCCGCCCATGATGCCGCCGATCGATTCGATGCCGTCTTCATCTGATATGACGACGTTGTTCGGACCGAGCTTGTATTCGCGCTGGTCGAGCGCCAGCACGGTCTCGCCTTCCCTGGCGCGGCGAACGGTGAGATTGCCCGTGACCTTGGCGGCGTCGAAGACGTGCATCGGCCGGCCCTGATCGAAGGTCATGTAATTGGTGATATCGACCAGCGCGTTGATGGGGCGCAGGCCGATGGCGAGGAGCCGCTGCTGCATCCAGCGCGGGCTCGGACCGTTTCTGACGCCGCGCACCAGGCGCAGCGCAAAGCCGGGGCAGAGCTTCGGATCGTCGAGATCGAGCGTCAACTTGACCGGCGTCTCGCCTTCGAAGGCGAAGGACGGCGCGGCGCGTGTCTTCAGTGTACCAAGACCGGAGGCGGCGAGATCGCGGGCGATCCCGTGGATCGACGTGCAGTCGGGCCGATTGGGCGTCAGATTGATTTCGATGACCGGGTCGTCGAGATGCGCATAGGCCGCGTAACTCTGACCGACCGGCGCGTCGTCGGGCAGATCGATGATGCCCTCATGATTGTCGGAGATCTGCATTTCCTTTTCGGAGCACATCATGCCGCGGCTTTCGACGCCGCGGATATTACCGACGGCAAGCGTCACGTCGATGCCGGGAACATAGGTCCCGGGTGCGGCGAAGGCGCCGATGAGGCCGGCGCGCGCATTCGGGGCGCCGCAGACGACCTGGACCGGCGCACCGGAACCGGTGTCGACCATCAGCACCTTCAGGCGATCGGCCTGCGGATGTTTTTCCGCCGAAACAACCCTTGCGATGACGAAGGGCTTGAACGCCGCCTTGTCGTCGACCTCCTCCACCTCCAGACCGATCTCGGTCAGGCGGGTGCAGATTTCGTCAAGCGTGGCATCCGTTTCCAGATGCTCTTTCAGCCAGGAGAGCGTGAATTTCATCGTTGCAATTCTCCGTTCAAACGCTGAGGCCGCCGAACAGCGTCGGCATGTCGAGCGGGCGGAAGCCGTAATGCGTCATCCAGCGGACGTCGGCGTTGAAGAAGTCGCGCAGGTCGGGCATGCCGTATTTCAGCATGGCGATGCGGTCGAGGCCCATGCCCCAGGCAAAGCCCTGATATTCATCCGGATCGAGCCCGCCATAGCGCAGCACGTTCGGATGGACCATGCCGCAGCCGAGGATCTCCATCCAGTCGGTGCCTTCGCCGAACTTGACGATCGGACCGGAGCGGTCGCACTGGATGTCGACCTCGAAGGAGGGCTCGGTGAAAGGGAAGAAGGACGGGCGAAAGCGCATCGTCACGCTGTCGACCTCGAAGAAGGTCTTGCAGAACTCCTCGAGCACCCAGCGGATGTTGGCGACATTGGCCTTCTTGTCGATCACGAGGCCCTCGACCTGATGGAACATCGGCGAATGCGTGGCATCGCTGTCCTGGCGATAGGTCTTGCCGGGAATGATGATGCGGATCGGCGGCTTTTGCGCTTCCATGGTGCGCACCTGCACCGGCGAGGTGTGCGTGCGCAGCACCTTGCGTTCACCGTTTTCGTCAGGATTGAAGAAGAAGGTGTCGTGCATCTCGCGGGCCGGGTGGCCTTCGGGAAAATTCAGCGCGGTGAAATTGTAATAATCGGTCTCGATATCGGGACCCTCGGCGATCGAGAAGCCCATGTCGGCGAAGATCGCGGTGATCTCATCGACGATCTGGCTGATCGGATGGATGCGGCCGCGCTCGGCCGGCGAGGAGCGCACCGGCAGGCTGACATCGACCGTTTCGGCCTTCAGCCGCGCATTGACCGCCGCCATTTTCAGCACCGACTTGCGTTCGGCGATGGCATCCGTCACGGCATTCTTCAGGGCGTTGATCGCAGCCCCTCGAGTCTGGCGCTCCTCCGGCGTCATGGCGCCGAGCGTCTTCAGGAGTTCCGAGACCGAGCCTTTCTTGCCGAGGGCAGACACGCGCACGGCTTCCAGGGCGGCCTCGTCATTGGCGGCGGCGATTTCCGCGAGCAGCGATGAGTTGAGCTGGTCGATATCTGACATTGTCACTTCTTTCCGTCCAGTATCAGGCGGGGATCGGGAGGCAGGCGGCGCCGACCGGCGCAGGGATATAAAGAAAGAAAAACCCGCGCTAGCCCAAACCAGCGCGGGTTTCCCAAAATTCGAATAGCATAGAGCCTGGGAAGCGCTGGTTAACGAACCGCGCCTTCAAACTCGTTGGCCGTACCGGTTTCCTTGAGGTACTCAAGGGCCTTCTTGGCAGCATTGACGAGCGCGCCGAATGCTTCCGGCTCGTGGATCGCCATGTCGGAGAGAACCTTGCGGTCGACTTCGATGCCGGCCTTGTTCAGGCCGTCAATGAAGCGGCCGTAGGTCAGGCCGAATTCGCGGACAGCGGCGTTGATGCGCTGAATCCAGAGGGCGCGGAAGTTGCGCTTGTTGACCTTGCGGTCGCGGTAAGCGTACTGCTTCGACCGGTCGACAGCGGCCTTGGCGGCGCGAATGGTGTTCTTGCGGCGGCCGTAAAAGCCCTTGGCGGCCTTCAGAACCTTCTTGTGCTTGGCGTGGGCGGTGACGCCTCTTTTTACGCGTGCCATATCATGATCTCCTTAAATCTAGCGTTCGCGGACGAGTCTCAGAGACCGTTCGGCAGGTAATTCTTGATAACCTTGCGGCCATCCGGTTCTGCGAGAACCATGGTGCCACGTGCATCGCGAATGAACTTGTTGGTACGCTTGATCATGCCATGGCGCTTGCCGGCAGCGGCAGCCTTGACCTTGCCGGTCGCGGTGATCTTGAACCGCTTCTTGGCAGAGGACTTCGTCTTCATCTTGGGCATTTTGCTACTCCTTCTGTCCTCCCTGCGCGCTTCATCAAAAAAGCCCTCTCGCGAAGTCCGGTTCTCCGGCCGTCGCAACAAGGTGCGGGAGCGTTTGTTGTTGATCTGCGGCATCGGCGACGAACCGTTCCGCAAGCATTCGAAACTGCCACGGCATGCCCTGCCGGTCAGTTCGGACGCGCGCTTATAACCGCAGCGTCATGAAAGTGCAACGGGGCCCGAGAGGAATCTTCGCCGGCCCAATGCACATTACCGAAAGCACAAAAGCCGCCCTTGCGGACGGCCTTGGGCAAAAGGGTATCTGGCGCTTACTTCGGCGCCAGCACCATCATCATCTGGCGGCCTTCGAGCTTGGGCTCGGCTTCCACCTTGGCGATCTCAAGCGTATCGGCCTTGACCTGTTGCAGAAGCTTCATGCCGAGTTCCTGGTGGGCCATTTCACGGCCGCGGAACTTCAGCGTCACCTTGACCTTATCGCCTTCATCGAAGAAGCGGCCCATCGCCTTCATCTTCACCTCATAATCATGGGTGTCGATATTCGGACGCATCTTGATTTCTTTGACTTCGACGATTTTCTGCTTCTTGCGCGCCTCGGCAGCCTTCTTCTGGTTGGCATATTTCAGCTTGCCCAGATCGAGGATCTTGCACACCGGCGGTTCGGCATTGGGGGAAATTTCGACGAGATCGAGGCCGGCTTCTTCCGCCATTCTCAAGGCCTGGTCGGTGGGCACGATGCCCATATTCTGTCCGTCAGCCGCGATCAGCTGAACTTTGGGAATGCGGATTTCACGGTTCGAGCGCGGGCCGTCCTTCACGGGCGCATCGGTCTTAAAAGGTCTGCGAATGGTCGTATTCTCCTCGCGTTGTTTCCGGAATGTTGCAGCCGCGCGCTCCCGATCAGGGTGCACAAACGTATCTCGTTATCGCTGCAACGGAGTCAATATCATCCTTTAGCGGAAAAATCACGTGCTGTCAGCCTGCCAAGAATCTGTTTTATAGGCCAAAACAACAGGAGTTTCGCCGATGTCCGATCAGATGCCCAATGTCCGGCCACAGTTCGTGACGGTCGGCGAAGGCGAGACGGCGCGTGAGATCGCCATGCTGGTGCGCCCGGCGCAAGCCGGCAATAATGCCCCGACGCTCGTTTGGCTATCCGGCTACCGTTCCGACATGAGCGGCACCAAAGCATTGGAGCTCGACGGCCTGGCGGGCGAACTCGGTACCGCCTGTATCCGTTTCGACTATTCCGGCCACGGGCTTTCCGGCGGCAGTTTCCGCGACGGCACGATCTCGCGCTGGCTGGAGGAGGCGCTGGCCGTGATCCGCCACGTCGCACCCGACCGGGTCATTCTCGTCGGCTCCTCGATGGGCGGCTGGATTGCGCTGCGGCTGGCGCAGGAACTCGCACGACAGGACGGCCCGAAGCTCGAAGGCCCAAAACTCGAGGGAATGGTGCTGATCGCGCCGGCGCCCGATTTCACCTCCGAACTGATCGAGCCGAACCTGAAGGCGAAGGAGCGCAAGTCGCTGGCCGAGCGCGGCTATTTCGAGGAGCGCTCGCAATACAGCCCGGAACCAAACATCTATACGCTGGCACTGATCGAGGACGGCCGCAAGAACCGCGTGCTCGACGGCATGATCGAGACGGGCTGCCCGGTGCATATCCTCCAGGGGATGAAGGATCCCGACGTGCCGCACGCGCATGCGATGAAACTTGTCGAGCACCTTCCCGCCGACGACGTGGTGCTGACCTTCATCCGCGACGGCGACCATCGCCTGTCCCGTCCCGGCGATATCGCCCTCATTCTGGGCGCCGTCAAAGGCATCATCCGCACCGCCATGGCCGGGCAATAATGCTCTGAAACGAGCTCTCCGTCTTGTTGCATTTTAACCATGTCGACGGGTCGCAAGGTCCTCCTAAGAAGTAACGATTGACTCTTCTCGGCCCTCTCCATTAACAATTTGTTAATAATTAAGGGGCGATCGAGGAAAGAGCGGGCGTGCGGATCAAGGGTATCTTTGTGGCCATGATGGCCGTGTTTGCGATGGCGACGGCCGCCATCCCAGCTCCAAGCAGAAATGCTTCCATGGTAACAGGCAACGCCACTTCGCAGCCGATCGGCCATTATGATTTCTGTCAGACCCACAGCAGCGAATGCGGCGCGAACCGCAATGCTGGCCCTGTCGAGATGACGCCGGCAAAGTGGTCGCTCGTTCGTTCGGTCAACACGATGGTCAACCGCACGATCACGCCGATGACCGACAAGGAAATCTACGGCAAGGATGAAGTCTGGGCCTACCCGACCACCGCCGGCGACTGCGAGGATTTCGCGCTCTTGAAGCGCCGCATCCTGATCCAGCGCGGCATTTCGGCCGCCGATCTGTTGATGACCGTCGTGCGCAAGCCTGACGGTGAGGGCCATGCCGTCCTGACGCTGCGCACCGCCGAGGGCGACTTCGTGCTCGACAACCTCGCCACCGACGTCAAGCCATGGTTTGCGACGCCTTATTCCTTCGTCAAGCGCCAGTCGAGCTACAATGCCGGCCGCTGGGTCACCATCGAGAACGGCCGCGACGTTCTGGTCGGCGCACTGCGCTGACAATTTCCGGGGGATGCGGGGAAAAAGGCCGGCGAAAGCCGGCCTTTTGCTTTTGGCGTCGAGACGCGCCTTTTCTATGCCGGAGAGCTGTGGTGTCTGCCGCTACCGGCCTTTCGCTTACGCTCAAGGCGTTCGTCGCTGACGCTCCTCGCCCCCTTCATCTGCCCTGACGGGCATCTTCTCCCCGCTGGGGAGAAGGGGGAGCGAGCCGCACGGTCATCATTCCTGCATCAAAGGTCTCAAGAGGATCGAGACGCTGCCGCGAGTCCTTCTCCCCAGCGGGGAGAAGATGCCGGCAGGCAGATGAGGGGGTGAGCGGCAAAGCCGCGAATGCACGGAGCTTAAGCGAAGGGCACAGGATGCTGGCGCGCCCTCTCTCCGGCCTCATCCTGAGGCGCGTAGCCCGCAGGGCGAAGCCTCGAAGGACGGGGCTGGCCACCGCAACCACCCGCCCTCGTCCTTCGAGGCCCCTTGCGGGGCGCCTCAGGATGAGGGCTGATCGTTGTGCCTGCCGCCCAGGATGAGGGAGAGGCTCGGGTGATATGAATCGACGTGGAGATTTGCGGCACTGGAATTGGGTTGCGTTTTCCGCGCCGTCGCCCGGCCCTCCGCATGGCTACGGGCGTTCGCTGCTGCAACCGATTCACTGGATCGATTGCTCGGGCTGCGCCCGACCGCAGCTCACCCATTCCCAATCAAAATCCCCGCTCCGAGCACCAGGCCGCCGCCGAGCACGACCTGGAAGGCGGCGCGCAGGAGCGGCGTTTCCATGTAACGGTTCTGGATGAAGGCGATCGCCCAGAGTTCGAAGAAGACGATGATCGCGGCGGTGATCGTCGCCGTCCAGAAATGCGGGATCAGATAGGGCAGCGCATGGCCGAGGCCGCCGAGCGCCGTCATAATGCCGCAGGCAAGCCCGCGTTTGATCGGCGAGCCCCTGCCGGAGATCTTGCCGTCGTCATGGGCGGCTTCGGTGAAGCCCATCGAAATGCCGGCGCCGACGGAAGCGGAAAGGCCGACGAGGAAGGTCTGCCAGGTGTCCTGGGTGGCAAAGGCGGCGGCGAAGATCGGCGCCAGCGTCGAGACGGAGCCGTCCATCAGCCCGGCAAGGCCCGGCTGCACATAGGTCAGCACGAATTGCCGGTGCGCCGTCTCGTCCTCGTCGCGCCTGACATCCTCGGGCGTGTGCTTGTCGCCGAGCATACGGGCAATATCTTCATGCCCCTGTTCGGCCAGCGCCAGATCACCGAGAAGTTTTCGCGTCGAGGCGTCCGAGGTCCGCTTTACCGCCTCGACGTAGAAGCGGTAGGCCTGCTCCTCCATTGCCTCGGTCTCCTGCCGCATCGCGTCGAGCGACAGGTTGGCTCTGAGCCAGTCGGGCTTGCGCTCATAAAAGCCTTCGACATGTTCGCGCCGGATCAGCGGGATGCGCTCGCCGAAACGCTGACGATAAATCTCGATCAACGATTTGCGATGCGTATCCTCGACCTCGGCCATATCCTCGAAGACCTTGGCCGATGCCGGAAATTCGGGCCGCAATTTATCCGCATAGGCGAGATAGATGCGGGCATCGTCTTCCTCGGAGGCAATGGCAAGGGCGAGGATTTCCTGCTCGGACAGCGACTGAAAAGATCGTTTCGAGGATCTGAAAAACCGCGCCAGCATGACTTGCTCCAACAAATTTAGAATAATTCTAAATCTAAAGAAGGCGGTGGTGGCGGTCAAGTGGCTGAGGCCGACAAAGCATGTCACGCAAAAGTGTGCCGCGGTTTTGCGGCAACGACATGCGCAAAAACAAGGAGCTAAAGCGCGACAAGCGAATCTGAAAGATCGCTACGCGCTTTAGGCTGACAGATTGCCGCAAGCCGCACGGACGCCTTTGGCGCGCCGGCGCAAACACCTATATGAGGAGCGGCCGCATTGCGCGGCGCCGGGGTTTATGATGGACAATGACATTCAGGGCCGTCCAGCCCATGTCGCGGCGATCCGCGAAAGGGCGGAGGCGGAGATGCGGGCGATGGGCGTCGACGAGGCCTTCATCGGCAGGCTGGTCGAGACGTTTTACGGGCGCGTGCTGGCGCATGCCGATCTCGGTCCGGTGTTCGACGCCAGGCTCTCCGGCCGTTGGCCGGAGCATATGGAGAAGATGAAGAGTTTCTGGTCGGCCGTCGCCTTCCGCAGCGGCGCCTATGGTGGCAAGCCGGTGCAGGCGCATACCGGCGTCGCCGATCTGACGCCGGACCTCTTTCCGAAATGGCTGGCGCTGTTTGCCGCAACCCTCGACGATATCGCCCCGTCGCCGGAGGCCAAGGCCTGGTTCATGGCGACGGCGGAGCGGATCGCCAAGAGCCTGACGCTGTCGCTGTTCTACAATCCGGCGCTCGACGACCCGGCGAAGAAGGCGGGCTGACGGATTATTGCCTCGAGCATGATGCCGAAAAGTGTGCGCGGTTTTCGGACGACATCATGCTCTAACTCTTTAATGTAGAACAGGATTCGGATTTTAGGCCGACCGGGCCTAAAATCATCCTGTTCTAGCGGAAAAGGTCGCGCCGGCGCTTGCAGCGACGACCAGGGCCGTTCCTGCCATCTGCAGAAGCGTCATCGGCTGCATCAGAATGACGAAGCCTGCCAGAGCCGCAATGGCCGGTTCCAGGCTCATGAGAATGCCGAAGGAGGTCGTCGGCATGCGCCGCAGGGCGATCAGCTCCAGCGTATAGGGCAGCAGCGGCACGAGCACGGCGAGGCCCGCCATTTCGATCAGGCCAGAAGCGTCAAGCGCCGGTGCGGCGCCTGAAAAGCCGAAGGGTGTGGCAACCACAGCGGCAACCATCAGTGACATGGAAAGCCCTTCCAGTCCCCTGAAGCTGGCGCCGATCTTCTTCGTCAGCACGATATAGATCGCCCAGCCGGTCCCGGCGCCGCCGGCAAAGAGAATGCCCCAGATATCCCCGATCCAGCCTTCGCCGTCATGGGCAAGCGCCAGCACGCCGAGCGCGGCAATGAGCGGCCAGACGAGACGCCGGCTGAGACCGTAACCGATGGTCGCGACCGAAAGCGGGCCGAGAAAGTCGATCGCCACGGCAAGGCCGAGCGGAATGCGCTCGATCGCCGCGAAAAAACTCATGGTCATCAACGCTGTCGTCGTGCCGAGAACGAGCGCGCTTGTCCATTGCTCCCTGGAGTAGCTGAACATGCGTGGACGGACGGCGACGACCAGGATGATGGCGGCAAAGACGAGGCGCAGCCAGCTCGCGCCGGCCGGTCCATAGGTGGCGATCGCGTGGGAAGACAGAGCTGCGCCGAACTGGATCGACGACATGGACAGGAGGCACATCAGCCCGCCGGCCGCCAGGCCGGAGGACGTTGCAGGCGTTTCCAATGCCAGCACGCCGGCGCCGTCGTTCGTTCTGTCTTTCATCTGCATCTCCGATCGAGCGCCGTTCATACGGAGACCGCTTGCAACCGACAAATTCAATCTTCTGATCCAGGCAGCAAAAGAGCTGATGCATATCAGAGGCGGCCGGAGAGGATCACCTCTTCGGCGTCTTCGACACTCATGTCGAAGACCTTCCTGCCGATCTCGAAGCTGAAGCCATTGCGGGCGAAGGCGGACAGTTCCTTTGCCTTGCGTTTGTCGTCGAGGTCGCCACGGCGAAACGGGCCGAAGGCGCGTTTGCGGGCGAATATGGTCGCGGCATAGAGATCGTTCGCCTCTCCGAGCGCCGCCTCGACCTTGTCGCTCGCGACACCCTTGGCCGCGAGTTTCTGGGCGATGGCGCGCTTCGATTTGCCGCCGCGCACGGCAGAGCGCGTGCTGATTTCGGCATAGGCGCCATCGTCGATCAGCTTGTTGTCATAGGCAAACGTGACGGCGAAATCGGCAACGGCCTTGAGCTGGCCCGCGCTGATGTCTTCGAACTTCTCCCTGGCCTTGCGGCTGATGGCGTCGAAGAGCTGCTTTTCCGTCATCATCCGCCGCTCCAGGCGATAGATCGCGGAGTTGCGCGCCCAGCTCAGCATGCGGGGTGTCGGGATATCGGATGGAACGGTCTCGTCGGTCATATCAAGCGATCAGGCTTCCAGACCCTTGAGGACATTGGCGACATTGAGGCCGATCTCCGGCACGCCGTAGCCGCCTTCCATGCAGGCAAGCACCGGCAGTCCTGCGGCTGATATCATTGCGCCCATGCGGATGAAATCGTCGGAGGTGAGGCGGAAGAAGGAGATCGGATCGCGCTCAAAGGTGTCGACGCCGAGTGCCAGAACGATCGCTTCGGCGCCGAAGGCCTTGATGCGGGCGAGCGCATCGGCAAGGGCAGAAGACCAGACCTCAAAGGGTGTGCCCGACGGCATCGGATAATTGCGGTTGGTCCCAGTGCCCGCTCCCTCGCCCTCCTCGTCGGCATGGCCGAGGAAATAGGGAAAGGCGTGCATCGGATCGCCATGCAGCGAGGAGGTGAAGACATCGCCGCGGTGATAAAAGAGATCCTGCGTGCCGTTGCCATGGTGGAAATCGACATCGAGTACGGCAACCCTGGCCGCGCCACGATCGAGCAGCCGCTGCGCCGCGACACCCGCATTATTGATGAAGCAGTAGCCGCCGAAGAGATCGATGCCGGCGTGATGGCCAGGCGGGCGGCAGAGCGCGAAGGCCAAACGGTGCCCCTTGGCCAGCCAATCGGCGCCGGTCAAAGCGCAGCGCATCGAGGCGACCGCCGCCTCGTAGGAGCCCTTGGTGATCGAGGTATCGGCGGCATTGGCATAATGGCCGATCGCGCCGACGATATTGTCGGGCACGCGCTGGCTGGTGCGGCGCACCGGGAAGGAATTGGCGATCGCCTCGCCCTCGAAGCCGGCCGCCACCCAGCGGTCCCAGACGGTGGCGAGAAAATCGAGATAGGCGGGATCATGCACCTTTTTGGCGGTTTCCAGCCCGTGCGCATCGGGCGCCACAACATCGGCAAAGCCCGCCTCCTTGACGGCTGCCAGGATCCATTCGGCCCGGAACGGCGCCTCGAAGGGCGTCACCAGCTGGCCGGCATAGAGCTCTGTCCTGGCATCGCGCAGCTTATGATCTTCGGAATAGATGACGCGCATTGCAGATCCTGCCCCTGATTGAAAATCGAGATTTACACGGCTTCGCCCCAACGAAAAAGCGGTGTGTCGGCTTGATCGCCGCGCTAAATAACGCCACCTTCGCCGGTGTTTTCAGAACGAGGAAATTTTCCGCATGAAGGTGCTGATGGTCGATGTCGACGGCGTGCTGATTCATGGCCGGCCGGCCGACGGCCTGCCGCACTTCACCTTTCTCGAGCGCGATCTCGGGCTGCGCCTCGACCTGCTGCAGCAGGCGTTCTTCCAGACCCACTGGAACGATATCATCATCGGCCGCGAGCCGTTGGAACCGCGGCTTTCGGCCGTGCTTGCAGAGATCGCGCCGCATCTCAGCGCCGCAACCCTGATCGACTATTGGTTCGAAAACGATTCCCGCCTCGATCTCAATCTCCTGGAGGAGCTTGCCGCCCTCCGGCAAAGCGGTGTTGCCCTCTTTCTGGCGACCAATCAGGAGCACAGGCGGGCCCGCTATCTGATGGAAGAGGCTGGCCTCGGCGGGCATGTCGACGGCATCATCTATTCCGCCGCGCTCGGACACCGCAAACCTTCGCCGGACTTTTTCCGGCTGGCGACCGAACGCGCCGGCGCCCTGCCCGGCGAAATCGGCTTCATCGACGACATGGCGGAAAATATCGAAGCGGCGCGGCAGTTCGGCTGGAACGCGGCGCAATGGACGGCAGGCACCACACTTGCCGGGGCATTTCCGGGTTTGCGCCGGCCGGCTTGAGCGGAGCCGGCGCAATTAGAGCCGCTTATAGAACAGGGTGGTATCGCAGAAGCCGCCTTGCGGCCACAGCGCATAATCGGGAATGACGCCGACGCGCTCCCAGCCCAGGCGCGGATAAATCGCCTCGGCATCGCTGCCGGTTGCCGTGTCGAGCACGAGCAGGGTTTTGCCGCGCCTTCTTGCCTCCTGTTCGGCGGCCTCCATCAGCAGCCGGGCAAGGCCCCTGCCGCGGGCGGAGCGATGCACCAGCAGTTTCTTCAGATCACCGCGATGCGGCTGGTTCGGCATCTGCGCAGCGCCCACCTGCACGGTACCGACGATGCTTCCGGCGAGTTCGGCGACCAGCAGCAGATTGCCGCCCGCCGCAACGGCATCGGCGACGTCGCGCCAATAGGGCTCGGCATCGTCGGGCGTATAGGGCTGCATGAAGCCGACCGACGCGCCGCCGGCGACGCAATCGGCAAGCACCTGCGACAGGGCCGGAATGGCGGCGCGTGCCTCCTCGGCGGAAAGGATGCGAATGTCAGGCATGTCGTTCTCCTGAAATAGGGGCTGTCATCGGCCGCCGCGATCGAGCACGACGCAATAGCGCGCCGGCGCGTTGCCGGGATTGTGGAAGACATGGCCCTCGCCGACAGGCATGAAGAGGCAGTCGCCGGGACGCAGCCGGTAGACCGTCTCACCGGCGGTCATCTCCAGCTCGCCATCGAACAGCCAGACATGCTGGGTCATGCCGTGGGAGGCCGTATGCGGGGGAAAGCTGACGCGGGCGCCGGCGGGAAATTCGACCTCGACAATATCGACATTGGAGGCAGTGCCGGGCGCCGAGACCGACCGCCTGAGGTAACCGGTTTCCGGATCGCGCCAGACCTGCTGGTCCTGCCTGCGGGCGAACGGCGAGGCCTGCTGCCCCTCCTCTGCGAAAAAGGCCGAGAGCGACAGGCCGAGGGCGGCGCAAATCCTTGCCAGCAGTGAGGCGGTCGGGCTGGCCTCGGCCCGCTCGATACGCGAAATCATTGCCCGGCTGACGCCGGAGGCGGTGGAGAGATCGTCCAGCGTCAAGCCCTTTTCCAGCCGCAGCTTGCGGATGCGAATGCCGATCGCCTGCTCGAGTTGCTCTTCCATCTTTCCTATCCGCGATTCTACTATATGAGAAATACAGGATCTCATGATGGAATCAAGCCGATAAGCGGCGCGCACGCAACTTGCTTTCATCGCAGCCTCGCCGGTATATGTCAGCGCGATCGATGGAGAGACGAATGGACGCCAACACGCAGAGCACGGAACTGACGGGAAGCTTCACGGCCGCCGCCTGGGGCAGGATTGCGCCCATCATGGCCGAGATCGAGGCGCTGCCGCTTCTGACGCGGCTCTCCGACGGCACGCTGCCGCCGGAAATCTTTCGCCACTACATTCTGCAGGACGCGCTTTACCTCAAGCATTATGCACGCTGCCTTGCCATCGTCGCGGCCAAGGCGCCCGACAATGCGCAGGTGCTGCGTTTCCTCGGTTCGGCGCAGAAGGCGATCACCGTCGAGCAGGGCCTGCATGCCGGCTTTCTCACCCAGTTCGGCATCACGGCCGCGGATGTGACCTCGGCGGAGCCGTCGCCCACCTGCTTTGCCTATACCAATTTTCTGCTGGCCACCGCCTATCACCGCTCTTACGCGGTGGCGCTTTCCGCCATTCTCCCCTGCTTCTGGATCTACTGGCATGTCGGCGAGGCGATCAAGAACCAGCCCGTTGTCGAGGGCAATGCCTTCCAGGCCTGGATCAACACCTATGGCGATCCGCAATTTGCCGCCGGCGCGCGCGAAGTGATCGCACTGACCGACATCGCCGCCCGCGCCGCCTCGCCGGCCGAACGCATTGAGATGAGCGATGTCTTCGTGCGCGCCTCGCAGTATGAATGGATGTTCTGGGATTCGGCCTGGCGGCTGGACACCTGGCCGGTCTGAGACGCGTTCGACCGGCTCGTAAAATAGCGTAAACGGCGGGATAATTACCGCTTTGCGGCCGGGGGCGGCGCTGCTATATGGCGCGCATGAGCACCAATTCGACCACTCCGCTGTCCCATATCCGCAACTTCTCGATCGTGGCCCATATCGACCACGGCAAATCGACGCTGGCCGACCGCCTGATTCAGACGACAGGCGGCCTTGCCGAGCGCGAAATGTCCGAGCAGGTGCTCGACAATATGGATATCGAGCGCGAGCGCGGCATCACCATCAAGGCCCAGACCGTGCGCCTGCACTACCAGGCAAATAATGGCGAAAAATACATCCTCAACCTGATCGACACGCCCGGCCACGTCGACTTCGCCTATGAAGTCTCGCGGTCGCTGTCGGCCTGCGAGGGCTCGCTGCTGGTCGTCGACGCCTCGCAGGGCGTGGAAGCGCAGACGCTCGCCAACGTCTATCAGGCGATCGACAACAATCACGAGCTCGTCACGGTGCTCAACAAGATCGACCTGCCGGCCGCTGAACCCGACCGCATCAAGGAACAGATCGAGGAAGTGATTGGCATCGACGCGTCGGAGGCTGTGCTGATCTCGGCCAAAACAGGCCTCGGCATTCCCGATGTGCTCGAAGCGATCGTCCACAAGCTGCCGGCGCCGAAGAGCCCGGGCGGCGAGAAGGCGCCGCTGAAGGCGTTGCTCGTCGACAGCTGGTACGACACCTATCTCGGCGTCATGGTTCTCGTGCGCATCATCGACGGCGTTTTGACAAAGGGTCAGACGATCCGCATGATGGGCACGGATGCGAAATACCAGGTGGAGCGCGTCGGCGTGCTGACGCCGAAGATGGTCAATGTCGACAGCCTCGGCCCCGGCGAGATCGGTTTCATCACCGCTTCGATCAAGGAAGTGGCCGATACCCGCGTCGGCGATACGATCACCGAGGACAAGCGGCCGACGGCACAGGCACTGCCGGGCTTCAAGCCGGCGCAGCCGGTGGTCTTCTGCGGCCTCTTCCCAGTCGATGCCGCCGATTTCGAGGATCTGCGCGCCGCCATGGGCAAGCTGCGCCTCAACGACGCCTCCTTCTCCTTCGAGATGGAATCGTCGGCGGCGCTCGGCTTCGGCTTCCGCTGCGGCTTTCTCGGCCTCTTACATCTCGAAATCATCCAGGAACGGCTGGAGCGTGAGTTCGACCTCGATCTGATCGCCACCGCCCCGTCGGTAGTCTACAAAATGTACATGACCGACGGCACGGAACGCGAGCTGCACAATCCGGCAGACATGCCCGACGTCGTCAAAATCTCCGAGATCCACGAGCCGTGGATCCGCGCGACGATCCTGACCCCCGACGATTATCTCGGCGGCATCCTGAAGCTCTGCCAGGACCGGCGCGGCATCCAGATTGAACTGACCTATGTCGGCACGCGCGCGATGCTGACCTACGACCTGCCGCTCAACGAGGTCGTGTTCGATTTCTACGATCGGCTGAAGTCGATTTCCAAGGGCTACGCCTCGTTCGACTATACGCTCACCGATCACCGCGAGGGCAACCTCGTGAAGATGTCGATCCTCGTCAACGGCGAGCCGGTCGACGCGCTATCGATGATGGTGCACCGCACCGCCGCCGAAAAGCGCGGCCGCGACATGTGCGAAAAGCTCAAGGAGCTGATCCCGAAGCACATGTTCAAGATCCCGATCCAGGCCGCGATCGGCGGCAACGTCATCGCCCGCGAGACGATCTCGGCGCTGCGCAAGGACGTGACCGCGAAATGCTACGGCGGCGACGCCACCCGCAAGCGCAAGCTGCTCGACAAGCAGAAGGCCGGCAAGAAGCGCATGCGCCAGTTCGGCAAGGTGGAGATTCCGCAGGAAGCCTTCATCGCGGCGTTGAAGATGGGCGATGAATAGGCTTTCCCAGAGCCTTTTTTGACGACGAGACCTGGGTCTCCTTGGTTTGTTGCCAAGCCTCGCTCTTTATTCTCCGTCATCCTCGGCCTTGTGCCGAGGATCTGCCAACGTATCAACCGGCCGCAGATGCTCGGGACAAGCCCGAGCATGACGGAGGAGAAGTGGTCAGGCTCTATAAGTCGTCCAAGGAGAACGAAAGCCCGTCGGTAGCCGGGAAGTCGCATTTCCGGGGTGTATCGCCTAGACTACGCAAGGTATGATGCCAGCGCCAATGCGCCGGCATTTGCTAGGGAGGTTCTGCCATGAAGAATGAAAGCCGAGCAACCGGAAACCCTGGATCGGCGGCAGGCGCAGATAGCGATCCCAACAAGGGCGGCAAAGTCCAGGCCGTCGATCAAAAGACCAGCGATGATGAAACGCTGCCTCGCGAAGAACGCGAAAGACTTTGGCGAATTGAAAACGCCGAGGCGATCGCGGAGCAAAACGAATATGTTGCGAAGCATGGCCTGCCATTTGCGAAACACCGGCAGTTTTGACTCATCCCCGGCCCATATACTCCTTCACCAGCCCTTCATAGGCCGCCATTTCCGGCAGCGCCGCGTAGCTGTGCACTGCACCGGTCTCGGCAAAGGCCAGCTTCTCGCTCGTCCATGTCTCGATGAACGGCGTGAACCAGCTGCGGTCATCGAGCATGGTGACGCGCAGATTGACGAACCAGTCCATGCCTTCCGGGCGGGTGAACATCCAGCTCATGCAATGCGGGCAAAAATAATGTTTCGTCGTGCCGTGCAGGCCGCCGATGACAGGCTCGCCTTTCGTCACTTCGAAACCTTCGCTGGGGATGGCGGCACTCAGCGAATAGGCACTCGCGGTCATCCTCTGGCAGCCCGTGCAGTGGCAGGCCATTGTCAGCAGCGGCGGCGCGCTGATCTTCAACCGCACCTGGCCGCAACGGCAGCCGCCTTCCATGGGTAAGTTCTGGGCCGTCATGATATCTCTCCCCTTCCGCCACTGTGATTTAGCGGAGCCGGCGACGTTGTCGATAGAGCCCGCCGGCGCAAATCTCAGAGGCGGTTCATCGGTCGGGCCGGCTTGCCGACCACGGTGGTCCCCGCCGGCACGTCCCTGGTCACGACAGCGCCGGCGCCGACGATCGCGCCATCGCCGATGGTGACGCCACCAAGGATGACGGCAGCGCCGCCAATCCAGACGTCGCTGCCGATCGCAACCGGCCGGGCGATCTCGATACCTTGGCTGCGAAGTGCGGGGTCCTCGTGATGTTCGGCACAATAGATCTGCACGCCCGGTCCGAACATGGTGCGGTCGCCGACCGTCACGCGGCCGGAATCGAGGATGGTGCAGCCGGCATTGAAATAGACGCGCTCGCCGAGAACAATATTGATGCCGTAGGAGCAGTGAAACGGCGCTTCGATGAAGATATCGGGCGCCGCGCCGGCAAAGAGTGCTCTGAGCGCCGGGGCGACGGCCCCGCGCGCATCCGGCGGCAGCGTGTTATGGGCGTGAACGGCACGGCGCGCCTGCTGACGCAGGCGATCCAATTCGTCGTCGAGGCAGCAATACCACTCACCCGCCGCCATCTTTTCATATTCGCTTGCCGGCATCGTTTCGCCTCTCAAGCCGGGGCCTCCGACAATAGCCCGATCTCTGCCGACTCGATCAGGCTGACCCAGGCACGCGCGATGGCCAGGCCGGCGGCATCGGCGGCGACGCCATGGTGCGCCGCCAGTTCGGCATGGTTCTCCAGCCAGCCGGGGGCGATGCGGGCGATCGTATCAGGGAATTCCGCCTTCCACTGCGCGACGACCCTCCGGTCGGCCTCGAAATGGAACTGGGTGCCGTAGGCGGCGCGGCCGATGCGGAAGGCCTGATTTTCGGCGACGGCGCTCGCCGCCAGACGCACCGCGCCCTTGGGCAGGGTAAAGGTGTCGGCATGCCATTCGAAGATGGTGAATTCGCCGCCAAGCGCCGATAGCAGCGGATCGGCCTGGCCCTCGGCGGTGACGCCAATCCGGTGCCAGCCGAATTCGCAGGCGATGCCGAGATGATTGTCGGCGCCATAGGCGCGGGCGAGGATCTGGCTGCCGAGGCAGATGCCAAGCACAGCCTTGCCGGCATCGCCGAAGCGGCGGGCAAGCCGGGCGAGTTCGGGCAGATAGGGATGCGTCTCGTCATCCAGCGCGCTCTGTTCACCGCCGAGAACGACCAGCGCGTCATGGCCGGCTATATCGAGCGGCAGGATGCCGTCCTGCCAGACGCGAAACCACTCGATCTCGGCGCCCGCCTCGTCGAGCGCTCTGGCAAGCGCCCCAAGACCGCTATTCTTCATGTTTTCGACGACTGCGACTCGCATGGGCGTTCCCGATATGATCGACGCGGAGGAGACCATGGCGTAAGACCGTAGGCAAGACGCTTCGATCACAGCAATTGCGCGGCCACGCCACCGTGCCTAAACCAAGCGGAACGAAAGGAAATCGCCATGACCGAAAAACCCCGCGTCTCGATCCTCTACTGCACCCAGTGCAACTGGCTGCTGCGCTCCGCCTGGATGGCGCAGGAGCTGCTGCATACGTTTTCCGACAGCCTCGGCGAAGTGGCGCTGATCCCCGGCACCGGCGGCAATTTCGAGATCCGCGTCAATGGCGATCTCATCTGGGAACGCAAGCGCGACGGCGGTTTCCCCGGGCCGAAGGAGCTGAAGCAGCGGGTCCGCGACATCGTCGAGCCCGGCCGCGATCTCGGCCATGTCGACCGCGCCTCGCTCGAAAGCTGACCTCAGCGATAGGGCGAGCGGCAGACTCGGTAGACGCCCTCATAGGTGAGGAAGTGATCCGTCCGCGGATTATAGGAGCGATACTCATTGGTGCACCAGGCGATATGCTTGTTCATATCGCGCGCCGCCGGCTGCACGCGGCGCACCGGCGGCGGATCATAGGTCAGCTGCGGCCGCCCGGCCGCACCCGGCAGATAATAGGTCGGCCCGGCGCCGCGCGGGCGGTAATTCGGCTGAACATAGGCCGGCCGATGCCATTGCTGCGGCCCGAAGCCGAAGCAGCCGCGAAAATCGCAAAGCGTCGAACCCGTATTGAGCGGCCCGAGCCCCGGCTTACCCACCTTCAGCGAATCGGCGGCGGCAATTGCGGGCGACAGAACGGCCAAGAGGGCGGCGAGCAGAAACGTGCGGGAAGCAGGCATCGTCCATTTCCTTTTGATCCTCTCTTATATAGGACGCCCGATGACAGGCGCTATGGCTGTCCGGCAGCCCGCCTCATGATGTGATCGGCAGTTTTTTGCCAACTGTCAGGAAAACTTCAAAAACCCAGTTGACAGTCGCGGGCCACCCCCTTACATCGCTCTCCGTCGCCCAGATGGCGGAATTGGTAGACGCGCAGGTTTCAGGTACCTGTGCCGCGAGGCGTGGAGGTTCGAGTCCTCTTCTGGGCACCATTCCAATCTTGATCGCTACCAGGATCAGGTAATCAAACCTTCCGAGATTGCGCACTGGCACCTTCCTGCGAAGGCCGTTCGTGATGCGCGTTATCGATAGGCCGGTTCCATGATGCTGGTTCTGCAAGCCGAACCAGCGCAGCCATGTGATGGCGTGATTCCCAGCCTTCATGCAGCCATGTGCGGCGCCGTTTTCCCGCCGTCGGCAATCACCGACAAGACCACGATACCGGCTTCTCTGGCGGCGCTCAGAAGCAAGTCCCTGAGTTCGTCCATTCCGGCCTGCCCAATGATGGCATCGGCGCAAGCCTTCACAGCCGCGACGTATTCCTCTCCGTCGTCAAGCGGCCATTCGATCATCAGAACCTCGGCTGCGTCTCGGAGCGTCCGGACGATCTTTCCCCGGCCCCCAACAAAGAGAACGAGAGGCGCAAAATCCACCGATGTGTCCCATTGCATGGCACTTTCTCCACAAGGATTAGAATATTAGTAATAATGCAATTAGCGTGCCGCGCAAGGCGAAAGCGGCATCGTTGCCGGACGGAATTGCCCACTCAGTTCAGCGCCACGGCGGAACGCACGCGGCGGTAGCTCGAAACAATCTCGCTGCCACCGCCGATCGCATGCCGCTACGGCGCACTGACGAAGACGGCATGGTGAAATATTCGGTCGTCGAGCGATCGCAAGCAAATGCCGGCTTCGACTATCTGAGGATGGAGCTTCCGGCCCAACGGTTCCGACAGGCCAACGGCTTTGCCTACCGGTTGAAGCGCCTATCGCACCGGCTGATAGTGGCCGCGCAGCGGCACCTTGCCGCCCATGGTGACGAAGCCGTGGCGTTCGCAGACATACATCAGCGTCGGCATGCCGCCGGAGCGGAAGATGTCGTCGTAACGGCGGCGGACCTGGACCGTTTCAGTACGGCAATTATAGGATTCCTCTTCCTTCTTGTCCGGCTGCGCCTTGACGCCGGGAAGGCCCTTGTAGGGATAGAGGGCTTGAACCTCGGATGTGACGGGTTTCGTCCAGTCGACGGCAAAGGCGGAGGCCGGCGCAAGGCCTGATAGGGCAACGAGCAATATCGGAAACATCATCACAAGCCGCATGGAAATTCTCCTGCCGGCATCGTTGCGCCGTTGATAGGATGTAGGGAAACCGGGGATCGCGATCAAGCCGCCGCAGCAGGCGGCTTCCTGAAATAACTTCTGATGATGGGATGGCTGAAGAGGCCGGCGAGAATCGCAAAGCCGGCGCCGACGACGAAACCGGCAAGGAGGCCGCCGATGATGCCGGCGACCAGCAGGATCTTCTTTCCCGGGCCGTCGGCCTTGACCGGCGGCTCGGCCGGCGAGATGACGCGAATATTGCTCTGGCTGAGGTTCTGCTCCTCGCTCGTCTGGCTCGAGCGCTTCAGCACCGTCTCGTAGATATCGCGCGCCGCCGTCGCTTTGCGCTGCAGTTCGTTCAATTCCACCTGCTTGTCCGAGGTCGTCGCCTGCAGCGCCTTCTGCACCGCAAGCTCCTTGGCGATGCTGTCTTCGGCGGCCTTCGCCTGCTCGTATTCGCCGCGTGCCGAGGTGGCGAGGCGCTGCAATTCACCCTTGATTTCGCCTGATATGCTTTGCAGCGAGGAGCGGGCCGCCTGGAGGCGCGGATGACGCGTGCCCATCTGGCTTTCGAGGCTACCGACGGCGGCGGCTTGGGCTGCATATTGCTGGCGCAGGCTGACCAGCGGCGAAGTGGCGCCGCCCTCGGTCTGATTGCCGGCGACGATGTCTTCGACGCGCAGATTGGCGACGGCGTCGGCCCGGGCCTTCGCCTGGATAGTCTTTTCCTGCGCCGTCACCAGCAGTGTGTTCAGGGAGCCGAGCCGCTGATCGGAAATCAGGTTGCCCTCGGTCGCGGCCATGTCGTTATCGGCGCGGAAGGTCTCGACCGCCTGCTCGGCCTCCAACACCTTCTGGCGCAGGTCGTCGAGGCGTCCGTCGAGCGTCGAGGAGGTGTTTTCGTAGAGGCCGTTCGAGGCGCTGTTTTCCTCTTCGGTGAAGGCGGTGACGACCTGGTTGGCGAGCCTCGCGGATTTTTCCGGATCATTGGTCGTCGCGGCAAGCGAAACGACATAGGTGGTGGCCTGGCGGGTGATGACCAGCGCCTTCTGCAGGGTGCCGATGACGGCAGCGCCATCGCTCCGGCCGCCGGTGAATTCCGGATCCTGATCGAGCTTCATCGCCTCGACGACGCGGCGCAGCACGTTGCCCGAGGTCAGGATCTGCACCTGGCTGTCGATCAGCGCCGAGATCATTTCCGGCGACGGGCCGGAAGACTGCGCACCGGCCTCGGCAAGGCCGATCTGGCGCGGATCGAAATAGAGGCTGCTGACGGCAGTGTATTTCTGGCCGATGAACGGCGCCACTGCCCCGCCGGCGACGGCTCCGACAAGGGCCAGGGCAAGCACCACCAGCCGACGGCTCCAGATCGCCGCGATGCTGGAGCGGAGATCAAGAAGCGGGGCTCCGGGTGCCGACGTGCTCTGCGGCGGCAGATCGGCCGTGGGCGGCGCGGGAGGCGGAGCCGACGGCTGTTCGGATCGACGGGTTTGCGCAACGTTTGCCGGCGGCGGCACGAAAGGCGGCGGAGCGGGTTCGGGCGCCGGGCGGGCGAAATCATCCGGGCGGACGACAGGACTGCGCAGGCGCACGCCTTCCGGTGCAGTCTGAGGCGGCTCAAAACTGCGCCAGCCTGGCAGCCGGCCTACTCTATTCCTGTCATACTGGCTCATACGCGCACTCGTGTCCCGCCCAGCGTGAAAGACTGAAGCCGAGGTGCCGAGACTTTAGAAATTCTTAGCTAACGGACAGTTAAGATGCTGGCGGCCATAGAGATGTTGCCGTTTGCCGCGACTGCGAGGGATAGCCATGAGGACGATACGACATATGGCGGCGCCGCTGCTTGCGGCCGCCCTCATCGCGTCGCCGGCGCTCGGCGCCGACAAGCCCTGCTATCGTGGCGTCAATCTGTCCGGCGGCGAATATGGCGAGCGCGACGCGACCTACGGCACGAACTATCTCTATCCAAGCGAGGCGACGATCGGCTATTTCGCCAGAAAGGGCATGACCATCATCCGGCTGCCCTTCCGCTGGGAGCGGCTGCAGCCGGCGCTCGGCGGCCGGCTCGACGCGGACGAAATCACGCGGATCAAGGAAACAGTTGCTCTGATCCGCAAGCACGGCATGGCCGTCCTGCTCGATCCGCATAATTTCGGCTATTACGACAAGGTGCAGATCGGCACCGCGCCGGCGACGGACGCCGCCTTCGCCGACTTCTGGGCGAGGCTTGCGGTCGAATTCGCCAATGAGAACGGCGTGCTCTTCGGCCTGATGAACGAACCGCATGACATCAAGGCGACCGACTGGCTCGATGCCGCCAACGCTGCGATCCGCAGCATCCGGGCTATCGGCGCACGCAATCTCATCCTCGTGCCGGGCACCGCCTGGAGCGGCGCTCACAGCTGGGAAAAAGACGTAATCGGCGGCGCCAACGGCACGGTAATGCTCGGCGTGCGCGACCCGCTCGACTTCTACGCTTACGAGGTCCACCAATATCTCGACGTCGACTCGTCGGGAACCCATCCGACCTGCGAAGGTGCGACCGCCGCTGTCGAGGCGATCGCTGGCGTCACCGCCTGGCTGAAGCAGAACCACAAGCGCGGCTTTCTCGGCGAATTCGGCGCCTCCGCCGACAAGGACTGCATGGGCGGTCTGAAAGAGATCTACGCCACCATGTCAGGAAATAGCGACGTCTGGCTTGGCTGGTCCTATTGGGCGGCGGGCGAATGGTGGCCGGCGGACGAGCCTTTCAACGTTCAGCCGCATCAGGGCCCTGAGCGGCCGCAGATGCGGCTTCTCGCCGAGTCGACCCAGGCCGATCGCGGCGCCTGCACCGCCGTCAAGCCCGCGGGGAACTGACCGTGGCAGCCGTCGATCAGAAAGCACCGACTTTCGCTGTGGCGGGCAACCGGCTCGATGCGGCCGCAAGGGCATCGCACGTCGATCATCCGGTGCTCTGGCTCGGCCTGCTGTCAGTGCTCTATAACGGCATCCTGGCCTTCATCAATCACAACTTCATGCCCCTTTCGTTGACGCATGTCGCCGCCAGCGAGGGCCTCATCATGGCAAGCGCCATCATCTACATCCTCCACAAGGGGATTTACGAAACCGACCTGCCGGCCTTTCTGTTCCTGCTGTTTACGCTTGTCGTGACCATCTATGTCAGCGTGCTCAACCGCATGCCGTTCGTCGATCATTTCCGCAACGTGCTGATCATCTTCTGCTTTTCCGGCCTCGGGGGCTGGAGCAACGAGAAAACCATGAAGCTCGCCTTTCGCTGGGCCAGCCTTGCGGTGCTGATCTTCCTGATCTTCGAGATCGTCAGCGTGCCGTTCTATGTCAGCATCGTGCATCCGTCCGATTATTTCGCGAATACGCGCGGGCTGCTGCCGCTGAGCTACAATAAGACGGGCCTGTTCCAGAACGCGCTCGGTTTTCCCGAGCGCTTCTCCTTCGGCATCATCGACCACCGCTCGTCCTCGATCTTCCTCGAGCAGGTGTCGCTCGCCAATTTCTGCGGCGTGATCGCGATCTATCTGATCTCCATGTGGGAAAGAATAAGCCGCTGGGATCGGCTGCTGTTCATCGCTACGGCGGTGCTGATCCTGGTGACGAACGATACGCGCACCATGCTGATCTTCTGTTTTGCCTGCATCGTCGGCTATTTCGTCTTTCCGAAGATCCCGAGGAATTTCAATCTGGCGCTGATGCCGCTGATCGTCGCCGCAGGTTTCCTCGTCTACACCATGAAACCCAATGCGACGGGCGACAATTTCACCGGCCGCATCAATCTGACGATGAAGAAGATCATGGAGCTCGATCCTCTTGCCGTTCTCGGGCTTTCGGTCGACAGGGTCGCCGAGTTCGCCGATAGCGGCTATGTCTACCTGATCTACGCGGCGACGGTCTTTGGCGTTATCGCCTTCTGGCTGTTCGTCTGTCTCTTCCCCGCCGGCCGCACGGCAGCGCAGCGGCGTTGCGCCCATTCACTTTCTCTTTTCATTTTTCTGAATATGATGATCGGGGGGACCGCTGTTTTCTCGATGAAGATTGCCGGCCTCCTGTGGTTCGTCGTCGGATATATGCGCTTCCACGACAGCCCGCGCATCCGGCAGGGTCGTGCGGCAGATGTAGAGAGTTGACCGCAGCGGCACGGGAGGGACCGGCGCCGGCGCGAGCCCGGGGAGCAAGACGCTCGATGCTTGTCCAGCTTCAGTATCTGCGCGCCATTGCAGCGCTGATGGTCGTCTATTTCCATGCGATATTGCAGCTTGCCAAAGTCAATCCTGCCATCGACGCGACCGCCTTTCTCTACGGCGAAACCGGGGTCGACATCTTCTTCGTCTTGAGCGGTTTCGTGATGTGGCTGACCACGAGCGGGCGGACGATGAGGCCCATCGATTTCGCCCGCCGCCGCATCAGAAGGATTGTCCCGCTCTACTGGCTGGCAACGCTGTTTTCAGCCGTCGTGGCGCTGGCGGCTCCCTCATTGCTGAAATCGACGGTGTTCGACCTTCCGCATCTCATCGCCTCGCTGTTCTTTCTGCCATGGGCCAATGCCGCCGATCCCGGCACGATCACCCCCGTCGTCGTGCCCGGCTGGACGCTGAACTACGAGATGTTCTTCTATCTCGTGTTTGCGCTGCTGCTGCCGTTGCAGGAGACCCGTCGCATTCCGGCCATGTTCGCGGTCTTTGCCGTGATCCTGATTGCCTGCCGGCTGCTGCCGGAAACCACGGCCACCCGGTTCTACGGCGAACCGATCATGCTCGAGTTTCTCGCCGGCGTCGTGCTCGGCTGGCTCTATGGGCAGAAGGCGCTCCTGCCGAACCGCTGGGCATGGGCCGTACTCGCCACCGGCTTTGCGTTCCTCTTCGTCAACGAGGCGCTGATGCAGCCGGAGAGCCGGTTCTACTGCTGGGGTATCCCGGCCGTCTTCATCGTCTTCGGCGCGGTCTCCATCGACTTTTCCCGGCTGCCGGTTCTCGGATGGCTGAACTATCTCGGCGATTGCTCCTATGCCATCTATATCACCCACGCCTTCACGCTGGCTTTTTTGAGGGTTGTCGCCGACCGCCTGCCGATCGGCATCCTGCAGCAGCCGGTGCTCTTCATCATCCTGTCGCTGGTGCTTTCGTCGGCCGGCGGCGCCATCGTCCACGAAATCACCACCCCGCGCCGGAAAGTGGCCGTAGCAAGCCGTCCGCCGGCCTGACTTTCGTGCCGAAGGCGAGAATACGCATCCCCACGGCGCTGGCGGCACAGTTTTTTGCGCAACTTCTCTTAAGCTAGGACCTGGAAGCGAGAGAACTTGCACAAAGGTGATGGTTGCTCTTGCAATTTGTCGCATGAATGAAAGTGCGCCGGCCTATTCGCGGCCCGGGCTTTGATCTAAGCACGGCTGCGGTCTTGAAGAGGGAAGAGCGAGAGACATGAGAAGCTATGTATTGACGGTATCCTGCAAATCGACGCGCGGCATCGTTGCGGCGATTTCAAGCTATCTGGCCGAGAAGGGCTGCAACATCATCGACAGCTCGCAGTTCGACGATCTCGATACCGGCAAGTTCTTCATGCGCGTCAGCTTCATTTCGGAAGAGGGTCTGGCCGGCTCGGCGATCAGCGCCGATTTTGCCGCCGTCGCCGCGCCCTTCGAGATGGACTATGATTTCCATGACAGCGAAAGCCGCATGAAGGTGCTGCTGATGGTGTCGCGCTTCGGCCATTGTCTCAACGACCTGCTCTACCGCTGGAAGATCGGGGCGCTGCCGATCGACATCGTCGGCGTCGTCTCCAACCACTTCGATTACCAGAAGGTCGTCGTCAACCACGACATCCCCTTCCACCACATCAAGGTGACCAAGGAGAACAAGCCGCAGGCCGAAGCCCAGCTGGTCGAGCTCGTCAACCAGACCGGCACCGAGCTGATCGTGCTTGCCCGCTACATGCAGGTTCTCTCCGACCAGCTCTGCAAGCAGATGTCCGGCAAGATCATCAACATCCACCATTCCTTCCTGCCGTCCTTCAAGGGCGCCAACCCCTACAAGCAGGCCTATGAGCGCGGCGTCAAGCTGATCGGGGCGACGGCCCATTACGTCACCGCCGATCTCGACGAAGGCCCGATCATCGAGCAGGACACGGCCCGCATCACCCACGCCCAGAGCGCCGAGGACTATGTCTCGATCGGCCGCGACGTCGAAAGCCAGGTGCTGGCGCGGGCCATCCACGCCCATATCCATCACCGCACCTTCATCAACGGCAACCGCACCGTCGTCTTCCCGGCAAGCCCCGGAAGCTACGCCTCCGAACGCATGGGCTGAGGCCGGTCAAGGCCGGCATCTCTTTTGCTGGCAAACGACAATCACCCGTTGCCTGCCGGCGGCAAGTATTTGATTATCTCGCGCAACGGGTAATCGAATCATGCTGCGGGAGGGGGTGTCATGACCGACGAGGCGCTTGTTGATCGCATGGCGCTGCCGCGTCCCGATGTCACCGTCGCGGACGCGGAAGAGATCCTTCTTGATCATTACGGTCTGTCCGGCACCGTCATCGAACTGGGCAGCCAGCAGGATCGGAACTACCGGGTCGACAGCGATCGCGGACGCTACGTCCTGAAAATCTGCCATGCCGCCTACGAGACCCGCGAGCTCGAAGCGCAGAATGCGGCAATCCGTCACCTCAAAGGCAAGTCGGACGCGCCGCGTGTTCCGAACGTCGTCGCCACGAATGACGGGCGAGAGATCCTTGTCCTCACTGTGCGTGGGCAGGGCTATCAGGTCCGGCTGCTGGAATATCTGGAAGGTTCGGGGCTGACGGAACTGACCTATGTCGCGCCGGCTTCCGTCGCGGCGCTTGGCGCTCTCTGCGCCGGGCTGGCGCAGGCCCTTGCCGATTTCGACCATCCGGGTCTCGACCGCAGCCTGCAATGGGACCTGAGGCGCGCCGGGCCGGTCGCCGTGCAGCTGCTTTCCGCCATCACCGACAGCGCCGCCCGCGACCGGATCGCCAAGACCATGGTGCTGGCCGTTCGCCGAATCCAGCCCCTGGCGCCGTCGCTCCGGCTGCAGGCCGTCCATCACGACGTCACCGGCGACAATGTCGTCGGCCACCGTGATGCACGCGGCCATACGATCCCCGATGGGGTGATCGATTTCGGCGACATCATCCGCGGCTGGCTGGTCGGCGACCTCGCGGTCACCTGCGCCTCGCTGCTGCATCAGGCGAATGGCGATCCCTTTCATATCCTGCCCGCCGTCACTGCCTATCAGGCGATCTATCCGCTGAGCGACGACGAACTGAAGGCGCTGTGGCCGCTGATCGTCGCCCGCGCGGTCATCCTCGTCGCCAGCAGCGAGCAGCAGATTTCAGTCGACCCGGATAACGACTATGTCCGCGGCAATCTCGACGGCGAGCGGGCGATCTTCGATACGGCGATGTCGGTTCCGTTCGAACTGATGGAAGCCGCCATCCTCAAGGCAGCAGGCGCCGACGTCGCCGCGCCGCAGACATCGGAATGGCTGCCCCTGCTGCCCGACATCGATACCACGGCGATCGCCTATATCGATCTTGGCGTGCGAAGCCCGCATTTTTCCGCCGGCAACTGGCTGAATACCGATATGGATTGGCGGCTGCTGGCCCGGGCTGCGACCGAAAGCGGCGCGGCGGCAACGCGTTACGGCGAATATCGGCTCTCGCGCGCGGCCCTTGGCAGCAGCAAGGAACAGGCGACCTGCGCCCTGCATGTCGACATATGCCTTGCTGCGGGAAGCGCGGTCGCGGCCCCCTTTGCCGGCCGCATCGGCTGGAAGGACCAGCATCTGACCCTGACCTGCGAGACGATGACCCTGCACCTCGACGGGCTCGACCCTTCAATCGAGGACGGCGCCGTGCTTGCAGCCGGCGATCCGCTGGGTTCGGTTTCCGGAGAG
The DNA here is from genome assembly GCF_003985125.1 of Rhizobium phaseoli. GTDB lineage: Bacteria > Pseudomonadota > Alphaproteobacteria > Rhizobiales > Rhizobiaceae > Rhizobium > Rhizobium phaseoli. Next base: position 232,608 of record NZ_ML133566.1, on the reverse strand, counting down.
GCGTCGTCGCTCGGCGGGCTGCGCCTTCAGCTCTGCAACGTCGCGGGTCTCGAACCGCCGCTCTTTGCCACGCCACGGGAGGCGGCGGCCTGGTCGGTGCTGTGCCCCTCACCCTCGCCCCTTCTCGACCGGCAAGCGGATGCGCCGCAACCGGAAACTGCCGGTCTGCTCATCAAGCGGCAGGCGCATCTGGCAAGCGCGCAGAAACACTATTATGCCGCGCCGCCGCAGATCGAGCGCGGCTGGAAAGAACATCTGTTCGATGTCGAGGGCCGCGCCTATCTCGACATGGTCAACAACGTCACCATTCTCGGCCATGGCCACCCCAGGTTCGCGGCGGCAATCGGCGCGCAATGGCTGCGGCTCAATACCAATTCGCGCTTCCACTATGGCGCGATCGCCGAATTTTCCGACCGGCTCGCCGCGCTTGCGCCGGAGGGGCTCGATACGGTCTTTCTAGTCAACAGCGGCTCCGAGGCGAACGATCTGGCGATCCGGCTGGCGCAAGTCCATAGCGGCGCGCGCGACATGCTCTGCCTGCTCGAAGCCTATCACGGCTGGTCGGCGGCGAGTGACGCCGTCTCCACCTCGATCGCCGACAATCCGCAGGCGCTGACCACCCGGCCGGATTGGGTGCATGCGGTCGTTTCGCCGAATACCTATCGCGGCGCGTTTCGCGGGCCCGACACGGCAGCGAGCTACCTCGCCGCCGTCACGCCGATGCTGGAGACGATCGACGCCGGCGGTCAGGGCCTGGCCGGCTTCATCTGCGAATCGGTCTACGGCAATGCCGGCGGCATTCCGTTGCCGGACGGTTATTTGAGGGAGATCTACGCCCAGGTGCGCGCTCGCGGCGGCCTCTGCATCGCCGACGAGGTGCAGGTCGGCTATTCCAGACTCGGTCATTATGTCTGGGGTTTCGAACAACAAGGGGTCGTGCCCGATATCATCACCATCGCCAAGGGCATGGGCAACGGCCATCCGCTCGGCGCCGTCATCACCACCCGCGCGATCGCGCAGTCACTGGAGAAGCAAGGACCGTTCTTTTCCTCCACCGGCGGCAGCCCGGTCAGCTGCATCGCCGGCATGGCGGTGCTCGACATCATGGCCGAGGAAAAGCTGCAGGAAAATGCCCGCACGGTCGGCGATCATTTGAAGGAGCGGCTTGCGGCGCTGATCGACCGCCACCCGATCGTAGGCGCCGTGCACGGCATGGGCCTCTATCTCGGCCTGGAATTCGTCCGCGACAGAACGACACTGGAGCCGGCGACGGAAGAGACGGCGGCGATCTGCGACCGGCTTCTGACACTTGGCGTCATCATGCAGCCGACCGGCGATCACCAAAATGTGCTGAAGATCAAACCGCCGCTCTGCCTCAGTATCGAAAGCGCGGATTTCTTCGCCGACATGCTGGAAAAGGTGCTCGACGAAGGCTGGTAACCAAGGCGCTTGCCGCCTTAACCAAATCGGTCATTTCGAGGCATTCCGATTTTTGCCGACGCGGCCCATTGCTTGATACAGCAAGGCTTCCTATCTCTGCTGTGGCGGTCGAAAGAGTTTCGATTCTGTCATGCGAATTTTACGAAGAGCTGATATGTTTCTTTCGGTAGGTTCGCCAGGAACGGAATTAATTTTTTCGGATCGTCGATTTTTTGACACGTTTCGGAATATGTTTCCGACAGGCTATCGGTTAATCTCTACTAAGTTAGTAGATATTGATGACAGCCATCGCCGGCCCCGGGCTCTTCCGGGACCACTCAAGCGCAACGCCAACCCAAGGAACGAGACATGATAGACATCGATATTCTCGCCTATCTGCTTGGGCGACCTGTGCTTGGCAATGACCGTCCGGGCGCCCTCTCCCGCCCGAACTGTCGAATGTGACGTTCGTCCTCCTTTCAACGGTACCAGACAAGTCAATTCGCCATGGCTGCGCATGTCGCGCGGCAGGAGTTCTATCAATGAAGAAGCAAGTTATCGAATATGCCGGCGTTCCCGTCGGGATCGTCATTCCAGACGAAGACCGGCTGAAGTTCATCGCCGTCAAATACCATGTCCACGACCTCGACGAGCAGCGATTCGGCTCGCCCGACGAGGTACGGCTGGCCATCCATGACCTGATGACCCGCCGCCATCCGAAGCCGCTTCATGCCTGAGGCATGGGGCAGCTGCCGATTTTGGCGGCTTTTCTCTTGTGACCGGTCCTGCCACAGGGGCCGGTCTTGTTTTTTGAGGACAATTGCAGTCCTATCGGCGGCCCTTCGTGCACAAGGATCCGCCCTTGCCCGACCTCCTCAACCTGATTACCGATATTGACGGCGTCGCCGTCGGCCATGCGACCGACCTCGCCCTCGGTTCTGGCGTTACGGTCATCGTCTTCGACGAGCCGGCCGTCGCATCGGGTACCGTGCTCGGCGGCGCGCCGGGTGGGCGCGATACCGGCCTGCTCGACCCATCGATGACCGTCAGCGCCGTGGATGCCTTCGTACTTTCCGGCGGCTCGGCGTTCGGACTTGATGCCGCCGGTGGCGTGCAGGCGGGATTGCGCGAGGTCGGCCGCGGTTTTGCCGTGGGTTCGGTGCGCATCCCGATCGTGCCGCAGGCGATCCTGATGGACCTGCTGAATGGCGGGAACAAGGATTGGGGGCTCCATTCACCCTATCGCGACATGGGCTATGCGGCGTTGAAGACTGCCGCCAAGGGCGCATTCGCGCTCGGCACCGCCGGCGCCGGGACGGGAGCGACGACGGCCACCTTCAAGGGCGGGCTCGGCTCGGCCAGCGCCGTCAGCAGCGCCGGGCACTGCATCGCGGCTGTTGTCGCCGTCAATGCGCTCGGCTCCGCAACGATCGGCGACGGGCCGCATTTCTGGGCAGCACCCTTCGAGAAGGACGGCGAATTCGGCGGGCTCGGCATGCCTGCGGTCTCCGACCACCGGATGCGGCTCAAGGGGATGAACACGCCGGCGACGACGATCGGTGCGGTGGTGACCGACGCGCAGCTGACGAAGGCGGAGGCGCACCGGCTTTCGCTGGCCGGCCATGACGGCTTTGCCCGGGCACTCTTGCCGGCACACCTGCCGCTCGACGGCGACACCGTCTTTGCCGCCTCGACCGGCCGGCATCGACGAGACGACATGGCAAGCCTGATGGAGCTTTGCCACCTCGCCACCATCGTGATGGCGCGGGCGATCGCCCGTGGTGTCTACGAGGCGAGCGCCCTTCCGGCCGAAGGCGCGCAGAAGGCGTGGCGCGACCGCTATCCTGACGGTCATTGATTGAATAAACATGTCCCGCAAGTGTGCAGCGTTTGCGTCGAGGACATGCGGAAAACAAAGACCGGAAGCGCGGCAGGCCGATCTGAAGATCGCCGCACGTTTTAGGTCGCAACCTGGTGGAATGGGCATGATGAATAAGGTTTCGTTTGCGCCGTCGGCACGTTTCGTCCGGCGGCTTTCCCTCGGCGCTGCGCTATCAGCCGGTCTCGTGGTGACGGCGATGACGCCGGCGGAAGCGGCGAACACCAGCCTCAAGCTTGGCATGAGCGTCGAGCCGACCGGCCTCGACCCGACAATCGCCGCACCTGTCGCCATCGGCCAGGTCACCTGGCAGAACGTGTTCGAGGGACTGGTGAGGATCGACCAGACCGGCAAGGTCCAGCCGCAGCTTGCGAAAAGCTGGGAGGTCTCGCCCGATGGCCTGACCTATACATTCAAGCTGCAGACCGGCGTCAAATTCCACGACGGCGAGGCTTTCGACGCCGCCAGCGCCAAGTTTTCGCTCGACCGCGCTCGCGGCGCGGATTCGGTCAATCCGCAGAAGCGCTTCTTCGCGTCGATCGCCTCGATCGATACGCCCGATGCGGAAACGCTGGTGCTGCATCTGTCGGCGCCGACCGGCAGCTTGATCTACTGGCTCGGCTGGCCGGCTTCAGTGATGGTCGCGCCGAAAACCGCTGCCGACGACAAGGTAACGCCGGTCGGCACCGGCCCCTTCAAATTCGTCAGCTGGGCAAAGGGCGACAGGGTCGAACTCGCCAGGAATGCCGACTACTGGAACAAGGATGCGGCCGCCAAGCTCGACAAGGTGACCTTCCGCTTCATCGCCGATCCACAGGCGCAGGCCGCCGCGCTGAAATCCGGCGATCTCGACGCTTTTCCGGAATTTGCCGCACCCGAGCTGATGAGTTCGTTCGACGGCGATGCCAGGCTCGTGACCAGGATCGGCAATACCGAGCTCAAGGTCGTCGCCGGCATGAACAATGCCAAGAAGCCTTTCGACGACAAGCGCGTGCGCCAGGCGCTAATGATGGCAATCGACCGCAAGACGGTGATCGACGGCGCGTGGTCGGGCCTCGGCACGCCGATCGGCAGCCACTACACGCCGAACGATCCGGGCTATGAGGACACGACCGGCGTGCTGCCCTATGACGTCGAGAAGGCCAAGGCGCTGCTGGCCGAAGCCGGCTATCCCAACGGCTTCACCTTCGCGATCAAATCGCCGCAGATGGCTTACGCGCCGCGCAGCGCTCAGGTGATGCAGGCGATGTTTGCCGAGATCGGTGTGACGATGAATATCGAGCCGACCGAGTTTCCGGCGAAATGGGTCCAGGACATCATGAAGGACCGCAACTTCGACATGACGATCGTCGCCCATGCCGAGCCGCTCGACATCGACATCTATGCGCGCGACCCCTATTATTTCAATTACAAGAACCCTGGTTTCGACGCGCTGATGAAGAAGGTCCAGGAGACGGCCGATCCCGCCGCGCAGAACGCGATCTATGCGCAAGCACAGAAGATTCTCGCCGAGGACGTGCCGGCGCTCTACCTCTTCGTCATGCCGAAACTCGGTGTCTGGGACAGGAGGCTGAAAGGGCTGTGGGAGAACGAGCCGATTCCTTCCAATGTGCTGTCCGGGGTTTCCTGGGAGGAGTGAGCGCCGGGCCCGTTGGGGACGCGATAGAGGGGATGGCCTTGGACAGATCCGACATATATTTGGCCGATCTTGGCTCCCTAAGTCCGTTCAGCTGGGGCCGACATGGTTTGATTTCGCTGGCGGATGGCCTTCCTGGCGCCAGCGCCTTTGATGACTCCTTCCACCCACCCCGCCCGCCGTCATGCTCGGCCTTGAGCCGAGCATCCACACGGCATCCACCAGCAGCCGCGACATGGATCCTCGGCTCAAGGCCGAGGATGACAGAGAGTGGGGTTGACCTCCCTGCCAAACCCAATGCCAGCACATCGGAGAGCCGCCGTGCCACCTCGGCAGCGTGGCCCACATGATCGCCCTCCTTGCCCGCCGCTTCGCCGGCCTTGTCGTCACCCTTGTCATCGTCTCGCTGCTGATCTTCGCCATCATGGATCTGCTGCCCGGCGATCCCGCCTCGATCCTGCTCGGCACGTCGGCAAGCCCGGAGACCTTAGCGGCGCTGCGGCATGATCTCGGCCTCGACCAGCCGCTCGTCCTGCGTTACGGGCAATGGCTGGCCGGCGTGCTGTCAGGCGATCTCGGCCGATCCTACACCTACGGCGTCCCGGTGGCGGGATTGATCGTCGAACGGCTGGCCGTGACGCTGCCGCTGGCGTTGATGGCGATCGCACTTTCGGTGGCGATCGCCCTGCCGCTTGGGGTGCTCGCCGCCTCGCGCCGCGGCCGTGTCTTCGATATCGCCGCAGCGCTGTTTTCACAGATCAGCATCGCAATGCCCGCTTTCTGGGTGGCCTTGCTGCTGATCATTCTGTTTTCGACGATGCTCAGGCTGATGCCGGCCGGCGGTTTCCCGGGCTGGGGCGCCGGTCTGCTGCCGGCGTTGCAGGCGCTTGTTCTGCCGGCGGTCGCGCTGGCGATGCCGCAGGCGGGCGTGTTGACGCGGGTGGCGCGTTCGGCCGTGCTCGAGACGATGCATGAGGATTTTGCCCGCACCGCGGTGGCCAAAGGGCTTTCGCGCAGCGCGGTGCTGTGGCGGCACGTCGTGCCGAACGCGCTGATCCCGATCCTCACCATGATCGGGCTCCAGTTCACCTTTTTGGTCGCCGGCGCAGTGCTGGTGGAAAACGTCTTCAACCTGCCCGGTCTCGGGCGGCTTGCCCTGCAGGCGCTTTCCCAGCGCGACATCATCGTGATGCAGGATGTCGTGCTGTTCTTCGCCGCCCTGGTCATCGTGGTGAATTTCATCGTCGATCTCTGCTATCTGGCGATCGATCCCAGGATGAGAAAGGCGGCCTGACCATGGTGCCGATCGTAGCCACCGCCATGTCAAGCGGCCGCCGGCCTTTCAGGCTTAGCCGGCGAAGGAACTTGATCTCGGGCGCCGTCATCGTCGGGCTGCTGATCGCCGTTGCGCTGCTGTCGCTCATCTGGACGCCGCTGCCGCCTGAAAAGATGCAGATCATCCACAAACTGCAGCCACCGCTCGCCTTCGGCCTGCTCGGCACCGACCAGTTCGGCCGCGACGTGCTGTCGATGCTGATGGCGGGATGCTGGAATTCGCTGTCGATCGCCATCACCGCGGTTGCGATCGGCGGGACGCTCGGTTCGATCGGCGGCGTTTCGGCGGCAGCAATCCGCGGCCCGTTCGAAGCGCTGCTGATGCGCGTCTGCGACGTTATCTTTGCCTTGCCGCCGATCTTGTCGGCCATGATGCTCGGCGCCTTTCTCGGTCCGGGCCGGTTCACTGCGATCGCCGCAATCGCCGTCTTCATGATCCCGGTCTTTGCGCGGGTGACGCTGACGACTTCGCTGCAGGCCTGGAGCCGCGATTATGTGACGGCGGCACGCGCGATCGGCAATACGCGCCTGACCATTTCGCTGCGCCATGTGCTGCCGAATATCATCAGCCAGATCATCGTGCATGGGGCGATCCAACTCGGGCTGGCGATCCTGACCGAAGCCGGTCTCAGCTTTCTCGGACTCGGCATGGCGCCACCAGCGCCGACATGGGGCCGGATGCTCGCCGATGCGCAAACCTATCTGGCGCTGGCCCCCTGGCTGGCAATTCTGCCTGGCCTTGCCATCGCGCTTGCTGTCCTCGGCTTCAACATGCTCGGCGACGGCTTGCGCGATCTTCTCGATCCACGCGAGGCAAGCCACTGATGTCCTCCCGGAACGAAAAGCCCATGACCGCGGCGACGGGCAACATCAATCTGACTATCCGCGCGCTCAGACGGCGCTTCGCCGATAGAAGCCTTTCACCGCTCGACTACTGGCTCGCCCTCGAAGACCATATCGCCGCCTGGGAGCCGTCGATTTCAGCGCTCTACCTCTACGATCCGGAAGCGGCGCGGGCGCAGGCGAAAGCATCGACGGCGCGGTGGGCGAAGGGACGGCCGCTCGGCGCGCTCGACGGTATTCCGGTGACGCTGAAGGAATTGATCGCCACGAAGGGCCAGCCGGTGCCGTTCGGGACCAAGGCGGTGGAGCTGAAACCGGCGGAAGCCGATGCGCCGGCCGCCGCCCGGCTGCGCGAGGATGGCGCGGTGATCTTCGCCAAGACCACCTGCCCCGATTACGGCATGCTTTCCTCCGGCCTTTCGAGCTTCCATGCTCTCAGCCGCAATCCCTGGAACATCACACAGAATCCCGGCGGATCGAGCGCCGGGGCTGCCGGCGCCGCGGCGGCCGGCTACGGGCCGCTGCATATCGGCACGGATATCGGCGGCTCGGTGCGCCTGCCCGCCGGCTGGACCGGCATCTTCGGCTTCAAGCCAAGCCACGGGCGCATCCCGGCCGATCCCTATTATGTCGGGCGCTGCCTCGGCCCGATGACGCGCAGGGTCGAGGATGCGGCCTTTTCCATGGCGACGCTGGCACGGCCGGACTGGCGCGACGGCACCAGCCTGCCGCCGAACGATTTCAACTGGATGGATCTCGAAATCGACATGGCAGGCATGAAGATCGGTCTGATGCTCGATGCCGGCTGCGGGCTTGCGGTGGATGACGAAATCAGGGACGCGGTCGAAGCCGCGGCACGAAGCTTCGAGAAGGCCGGCGCCACCATCATATCCGTCCAGCCGGTGCTGACGCGCGCCATGCTTGACGGGCTCGACAGCTTCTGGCGCGCCCGCCTGTGGAGCGATATCGCTGGCCTGGATGAAGAGCGGCGCGACAGTATCCTGCCCTATATAGGCGATTGGGCAAAGGCCGGCGCCGAAGTCAGCGGCGTCGATGCGGTCAGAGGCTTCAACCAGACGATCGAAATGCGCCGGAGCTGCGGACGGCTGTTCACGACGATCGACGCGCTGCTCTCGCCAACCAACCCGATCATTTCCTATCCGGCCGAATGGGCATCGCCGACCAACGATCCGGCAAGGCCGTTCGAACATATCGCCTTCACCGTGCCGTGGAACATGTCGGAACAGCCGGCCGCCTCGATCAATTGCGGCTTCTCTCGGTCGGGCATGCCGATCGGCCTGCAGATCGTCGGGCCACGCTTCGACGACATGCGGGTCCTGAGACTGTCGAAAGCCTTCGAAGATTGGACGGGCGGCGTGAGCGCCTGGCCGCGGCCACCGGTCACTTGAATGGGCGGCGATAGCCGGTAGGCTGTTGGTAGAGCGAGCCGATGCGCGCGACGGCAGCCTCGAAATTCTCCCGCGCCACCGTCATGCTGTGACCATTGGCATGAAGGATGGTCTGCGGATCCTCGAAAATCGCCACATGGCCCTTCCAGAACACCAGATCGCCGCGACGGATTTCAGAACGGTCGATCGCTTCGCCGAGGCCGGCTGCCTGCATGTCGGTATCACGCGGCGCCTGTCGGCTGGTCATCAGCATTGCAAGCTGGACGAGGCCGGAACAATCGATGCCGAGACCGGAGCGTCCGCCCCAGAGATAGGGCGTCTCCAGGAATCGTCCGGCGATCTCGACATAATCGGCACCATCGAGAGCGCCGATCGGCTGGACGTGTCTTGCGAAGATCGCAGTTCCATCCTCGAGCACGACATAATGATTGCCCCGCGCTTCCGCCTCGCGGGCGACGTGAATGCGGCTTCCCATCGAAAGCGTCGTCTGGTGCGGCTTGCGCAGCTCGGGCTCCGGATAGAGGAAGGTGCGCGGCGCGGTGACGATATGGGTCGGCGCCGGATCAATTTGCGAGAGCGCGTCTGCGGTGACATAGCCGACATAACCGTCCGATGCGGCTTTCACCCAGCACCAGCCGTCGGCGCGATCGAAAACCGTCACCTGCTCGCCAAGGAGCAGTTCCGTATCGATGCCGCGCGCCAATTCCGGCGCAGGGCGCAAGCCAATGACGGGAACGGCGACGCGTGCCGGCGTGCCTTGGACAAAACGCGACGCCTCCACCTTGCCTTCGAGGTCTGCTTCCGCGAGATCGGGCCTATAGGCATGCAGGCGGCGGTCGAACATCGTCATTCCCATTCCTTTCAGATCGCCCTTTCAGATCGGCAGGCGCCGACCCTGATCACGGACGAGATCGCCAAGCTTTTCCAGGTAAAGCGCGCCGCCGACGGTACGCTTGATGATGACGTTGCGCCGATCGGCATCGTCGCGCACACGATCGACCAGGCCCATCTCGCCCATCGTGTCCAGGGCGCGGGTAATGACCGGCTTGGTGACACCGAGCGTCGCGGCCAGCCCGCGCACGGTGTGAGGCGGCGGCACCAGGTAAATATGCAGCAGGATCGCCATCTGGCGCAACGTCAAATCGCGATCGTCAAGACGCACCTGATCGAGCGCCACGCCATGCCAGAGCCCCAGCGCCTGCGAGGCGGTCAGTTCGATCGGCACGGCCCCTCCGGAAAATCGTTACGCTAGCGTTTCATTTTCCGGCAGTTGCCATGGACATGCAAGGGCCGCCGGCAATTGCCGTCCGGCAGGGTGAATAAAATTTTAACGATCGCCCTCCGCCCCACCGCCGGCGCGGTTCGGCCGGCGTGCCTTAGAACAGGATGAATCCTGTTCTAAATTAAAGAGTTAGAGCATGATGTCGTCCGAAAACCGCTTACACTTGTCGGCATCATGCTCTAGCGCAAGCCCGTGCGGATATGATGAAACAGCGCGCGGATCGCCTGGGCTTCGCCGCCACCCGGCGAATGCGGCCGTTCAGACTGGGCCCAACCGTAAATGTCGAAATGCGCCCAGCTCTTCGCCTTGCTGACGAAACGCTTGAGGAAAAGCGCGGCGGTGATCGCCCCCGCCATGCCGCCGGCCGGCGCGTTGGTGAGATCGGCGAATTTGGCGCCGACGTCCTTTTCGTAACCGGGATAGAGCGGCAGGCGCCAGATCGGATCGTCCGTTTCCAGGCTCGCTTCGGTCAGGTCATGCGCCAGATTGGCGTCGTCGGTGAAGAAGGGCGGAAGATCCGGGCCCAGCGCAACGCGAGCGGCACCGGTCAGCGTCGCCATGTCGATCAGGAGCTCGGGCTCCTCCTCGTCGGCATAGGCCAGCGCATCGGCCAGGATCAGGCGGCCTTCGGCGTCGGTATTGTCGATCTGGACGGTGAGGCCCTTGCGGCTGCGATAAATGTCCCCTGGGCGAAAGGCGTTGGAGGAGATTGCGTTTTCGACGACCGGGACGATGACACGCAGATCGACCTTCAGCTTGGCGTCCATGATCATCAGGGCCAGCCCCATGACATTGGCGGCGCCGCCCATATCCTTCTTCATCAGCAGCATCGAGGCGGCCGGCTTGATGTCGAGACCGCCGGTATCGAAGCAGACGCCCTTGCCGACGAGCGTCACCTTGCGATGGCCCTTCTTGCCCCAGCGCAGTTCGAGAAGGCGCGGTGCATCGGCGCTGGCGCGGCCGACGGTATGGACGAGCGGGAAATTTTGCTCAAGCAGTTCGTCACCTGTGATCACCGACACTTCCGCCTTGTAGTGCTGGGCGAGACCGCGGAAAGCCGCCTCGAGCTGATCCGGCCCCATGTCGTTGGTCGGCGTATTGATCAGATCGCGGGCGAGAAAGACGCCGGCGAGCTGGCGCTTGATGTCGGCGCCGTCGGCATCGCTCGGAATGAGCATTGTCGCGGCGGCAGATTTTTCCGATTTGTAGCGGTCGAAACGGTAGCTGCCGAGCCCGAAGCCGAGGGCGAGGCGATTTGCCGTCAGCGGCGCGGTCTCGATGTGCCAGTCGCCGGCCGGCAGCGCACGCGCGAGTCTGCCGGTGATATAAGGCTGTTCGGATGGATTGGTGCCGAGGCCGAAAAGCGCGCCGCCGAGATGGCCTTCGGCGGTCGGGATCAGCAGCAGCGATCCGCTCTCGGCCTTGTAGCCTGCCTTTTTCGCCCAGTCGAGGGCGATCGGATCGATCGTGCCGGTCTCGATATGGGCGGGCGTGACGGCAAAGATCGGCAGCGTCGAACCGCCCTTCGTGTTGAAGGGGGTCGGTCTTTCGATGAACTGATAGAGGGCCATGATTGTCCTTCGGCGGTCGTCAGGAATCACTCCTTAACGGTCTGTTAGGGTTAACAGACTATTGCTGGAGCGAAGATTGCGTCAAACCTTTCCCTGTCCCGCGTTCGAGGTGAGGCGCCGATTTCGGAATCAGGAACGCGTCATGCCTGCCTCGCTCACCACCAAATCCACCAATCGCTTCCTGCAGGGCGTCGCGGCGTCGCTGATCGTCCTTGCAGTGGCGGGCTGCTCGACGACGACCAAGGACCGGATGACGACAGGTTCGGTGCCGAAACTTACCAAGCCGGTCGAAGAGATGGACGCGACCGAGCTGCGCTCGGCAACGGACCGGCTCGGCCAGGCTTATGAAAAGAACCCGCGTGATCCCGTTACCGGCGTCAGCTATGCCAATCTGCTGCGCATGAACGGCCGCGACGCGCAGGCTCTCGCCGTCATGCAGCAGGTGGCGATCGCCAATCCGGGCGACCGAAACGTGCTGGCCGCCTATGGCAAGGCACAAGCGGCAGCCGGGCAGTTCCAGCAGGCGCTCGACACGATCGGCCGGGCCCAGACCCCGGATCGTCCGGACTGGAAGCTGGTCTCGGCCCAAGGCGCGATCCTTGATCAGATGGGCCGGGCAAGCGAGGCCAGGCAACGTTATCGCGACGCGCTCGATATCCAGCCGAACGAACCGTCCATCCTGTCCAATCTCGGAATGTCCTACGTGCTGACCGGCGATCTGCGCACGGCTGAAACCTATCTGCGCTCCGCCGCCGGCCAACCAAACGCCGACAGCCGCGTCAGGCAGAACCTGGCGCTCGTCGTCGGCCTGCAGGGACGTTTTGCGGAAGCCGAGCAGATCGCGCGGCGCGAGCTTTCGCCGCAGCAGGCCGATGCCAATGTCGCCTATCTCAGAGGCATGCTGTCGCAGCAGAATTCCTGGCAGAAACTCGCCGCCAAGGACAAAGCGCCAGCAGCGGGCGACAGCAATACCAACTGACCGGCGTCGACGCCGAAGACGGACCTGCGGGTGATGATTTAGCGGGCGCTCAGACCCGAAAGAATGAGACGGAGACCGAGGCCGCCCATGACGGCTCCGGCGGCCCGGTCGATCCAACTCTTCGCAGCCAGATAGAAGCGCCGCGGACGGCGAGCAGAAAATGCCAACGCCACGATCGAGTACCATCCCGCCTCCACTGCAAAGACGCCGAGCGGCAGGGCGATGATCAGGTCGAGTGGGACCGTCCTCGGAAGAAGCGCGGCAAACAGGCTGGCATAGACGATGATCGTCTTCGGGTTGCTGAGTTGGGTCAGCAGCGCAGTCGTGAAGCTGCGCATCGGCGCGCGGCGGCCATTGATGGTGTCGCACACCGCGAGCGGCTGCGCAGCGCCTCTCCAGATATTGACGGCAATATAGAGAAGATAGACGCCGCCCGCGACCTTGAGCAGCAGATAGAGCCATTCAAACTGCGACAGCAGCGCCGTCAGCCCGGCGAGCGCCAGCGCGGCGAAAACGACGCCACCGGCCCCCATGCCGAGCGCGGCCGCAAGGCCATCGAGCCTTGACCGCGAAATGGCGATCCTCGAGACGACGACGAAGCTCGGGCCGGGACTCACCGCGCCGACTCCCAGGGCTGCCATGATGCTGATGAAAATTCCAATCGAAGACATCGAAAGCTTTCTCCGGGAAGGAACGAGCGCTGGGGCAGGCGCATCCGCTCGTCCGATGGCCGTCGCTCTCATATAACAGCTGTGCCGGCGCCGGTCACGCAAGCTTTCCGGCCTGGAAACCGTCAGAACTTGTCGGCCACCTGGATGCCGGCCGGGCCGAGGATAACGGCAATCAGCACCGGCAGGAAGAACAGGATCATCGGCACCGTCAGTTTCGGCGGCAGGGCAGCCGCCTTCTTTTCCGCTTCGTTCATGCGCTCGTCGCGCCCTTCCTGAGCGAGAACGCGCAGCGCCTGGGCGACCGGCGTGCCGTAGCGATCGGCCTGGATCAGCGCCTGGGTCACCGAGCGCACCAGTTCGATCTGGGTGCGCGTGGCAAGATTTTCGAGCGCCACCCGGCGATCCGGCAGGAAGGAGAGCTCTGCCGTCGTCAGGACCATCTCCTCGGCAAGCGGCGGCGACTGCTCGCCAAGCTCCTCCGACACGCGACGCATCGCCGCCTCGATCGAAATGCCGGATTCGACGCAGATCAGCATCAGGTCCAGTGCATCCGGCCAGGCGCGCTTGATCGAATGCTGACGCTTGCCCATGCGGTTGGAGATATAGATGTTGGGCGCGTAGAAGCCGACATAACCGATGCCGATGACGGCAAAGAGGCGGATGGCCATGCCCCTTTCGGCAAGGTTGCCGAGGCCGAAGACCCAGAAGGCGGCAAGCGCCAGGAAGAGGAAGGGCAGCAGGAAGCGCGCGACGAGGAAGGTATTCAGGGCATTTTCCGAGCGAAAACCGGCGGCGCGCAGCTTGTTGACCGTATTTTCGTCGACGAGCGCCTGGCGCAGGTTGAACCGCTCGACGATCTGGCGGACCGAGCGGTTGTTCTGGCTGCGGAGCGACGCCTTGCCGGCGCCCGGGTCGGCATTCATGCGAGCGCGTTCGCGGGCGCGGATCTGCTCGCGCTCGGTCGAAACGGCCTTCATGCGCTTGGTGAGATCACCGCGCTCGAAAAACGGGATGGCTATCGTGTAGAAAGTGGCGAAGACGGCGATCGCGACGAAGACGGCGATCAGCATGCCCGGATTGGTCAGTGTTGCGGCGAGGTCCTGCGACATGGTGCTTCCTTCCGCTAGATGTCAAAATTGACCATGTTGCGCATGACGAAGATGCCGATCGACATCCAGACCGCCGAGATACCCATGATGAGATGGCCGCGCGGGTCGGTGAAAAGGATCATCATGTAGTTGGGCGAAGTCAGGTAGACGAGGGTCGCGACGATGAAGGGCAGCGCGCCGATGATGACAGCCGAGGCCTTGGCTTCCATCGACAGCGCCGACACCTTGGCCTTCATCTTGCGGCGCTCGCGCAGCACCTTGGAGAGGTTGCCGATCGCTTCCGACAGATTGCCACCGGCCTGCGACTGGATGGCGATGACGATCGCGAAGAAGTTGACTTCCTGGAGCGGCATGTGGAGCGTCATGCGGGCACAGGCGTCGGGAATGCTGAGGCCCACCTGCTGCGCCTCGATCACCCGCCGGAACTCGCTCTTGACCGGCTCGGTGCCTTCGGTTCCGATCAGCCGGATCGCATCGTTAAGCGGCAGGCCTGACTTGATCGAGCGGGTGATGACGTCGAGCGCATTGGGGAGCTCGTTGAGGAATTTGTTCTGGCGGCGCTTGATCAGGAAGCCGAGAACCCAGCGCGGCAGGCCGAGACCGGCGACGACGGCAATGCCGATCATGACCATCCACGATGCGCCGACGACTAAGGCGACGAACAGCAGCACCGAAGCGAAGACGGCACTGATGAGATAGAATTTCCCCACACTGATCGGCAGGCCGGCCTGCAACAGGCGGGATTTCATCGACAGGGTCTTGCGGGTTTTTTCGTGCTGGCGCTTTTCCAGATCCTTCAGATTGTCCTGCACCGATTTGCGCCGCTTCGACAGTTCCTGCACGCGGTCGCGGGCAGCCTTGACCTTGACCCGGTCGACCTCTGCCGATTTCACACGATTGATGCGGCTTGCCGATTTCTTGTCGGCCTCGATCCGGGAAAACATCAGGGCATAGGCGACCGCCGCCGCGGAAACTGCGGCGAGGACGACGATTGCCAGGACTATCGGATCGAACCCGAACATCAGCCTAATCCTTGGTTTTCGCTTCCATCGCGTCGAGGGCGGCGGCCAGCCGCTTTTCCTCGTTGAAATAACGCGCCCGATCCCAGAAATGCGGTTTGCCGACGCCGGTCGACATGTGCCGGCCGATCAATCGCCCTCCCGCGTCTTCGCCTTCGATCTCGTAGCGCATCAGATCCTGGGTGATGATGACGTCGCCTTCCATCCCGATCACCTCGGTAATCTGGGTGATGCGGCGCGAACCGTCGCGCAGGCGCGCCGCCTGGATGATGACGTCAACCGAGGTGGAGATGATCTCGCGCACCGTTTTTGCCGGCAGCGTGAAGCCACCCATGGCGATCATCGATTCGATACGGCTCAGACATTCGCGCGGGGTGTTGGCGTGGATCGTGCCCATCGAGCCGTCGTGGCCGGTGTTCATCGCCTGCAGCAGGTCGAAAACCTCGGGTCCGCGCACTTCGCCGACGATGATGCGCTCGGGACGCATACGCAGGCAGTTCTTGACGAGATCGCGCATGGTGATCTCGCCCTCGCCTTCGATATTCGGCGGACGCGTTTCCAGACGCACGACATGCGGCTGCTGCAGCTGCAGTTCGGCCGTGTCCTCGCAGGTGATGACGCGTTCGTCGCGATCGATATAATTGGTCAGGCAGTTCAGGAGGGTCGTTTTACCCGAACCCGTGCCGCCTGAGATGATGACGTTGCAGCGCACCCGCCCGATGATCTGCAGCACGGTCGCGCCTTCCGGCGTGATCGCGCCGAAACGGACGAGCTGATCGAGCGTCAGCTTGTCCTTCTTGAATTTGCGGATGGTGAGCGCCGGCCCGTCGATCGACAGCGGCGGCGCGATGACGTTGACGCGCGAGCCATCGGGCAGGCGTGCGTCGCAGATCGGGCTCGATTCATCGACGCGCCGGCCGACCTGGCTGACAATGCGCTGGCAGATAGACAGAAGCTGCGCGTTGTCGCGAAACCGGATTTCCGATTCGATCGTCTTGCCGCCGACTTCGATGAAGGTCTGGCCGGCGCCGTTGACCATGATGTCGGCGATGTCGTCGCGCGCCAGCAGCGGCTCCAGCGGACCATAGCCGAGGACGTCGTTGCAGATATCTTCGAGCAGTTCCTCCTGCTCGGAGATCGACATCGCGAAATTCTTGATGGTGATGATGTCGTTGACGATGTCGCGGATTTCCTCACGCGCGCTTTCGCCGTCGAGCTTGGAAAGCTGCGAGAGATCGATCGTGTCGATCAGTGCAGAAAACACCTGCTGTTTGGTGTCGTAATATTCGTCGGTGCGGACCGGCCGCTTGCGCTGCGGCGCCTGCATCGGCGGCGGCGTTACCTGCTGGCGCTGGTTCTCGCGCGCGGGTTCGACCAGAATGGAGGGAGAGGAAGCCACGGGCGCGGGCGCGGCCGGAGCCGGCGGCGGAGAGGCGATCGCACCTCCAGCCTTTCCGAAACCTTCGTTTCCGCGTTTTCCAAACATGCCGCTTCTTCTTTCTATTCGTCTACTTGCGCTTCAGGAGGCCCAGCAGGCCGCCCTTCTTCGCCTTCCTGATTGCCGCTCGGCCGGTGACTATGTGCGATATCTGCGAAAAGGTTTCCGCCGTCGGCGACCGGGGATCGACTTCCGAGATCATCCGGCCGCTGTTGGCGGCGTTGCCGAAGAGGTTGATGTCGAAGGGGATGATCGCGATCGGATCGATCTCCAGCGGCTCACAGAAATCCGACGGCGATATCTCGGGACGTTTCGGCATACCGACCTGATTGAGGATGAGATGCGGCGGCTTGTCATTCGGCCGCATCTTGCGCAGCGCATCCAGCATGTTTTTGGTGTTGCGCAGGTTGGCAAGATCGGGAACCGCCGCGATGACCACCTCGTCGACGCTCGCCAGCACCGAGCGGGTCCATTCCGACCATGCATGCGGAACGTCGAGCACGGTGACCGGGGCGCTGCGCTGCAGGACGTCGAGCACCGGCTGGAAAGCCTGGCCGTCGAAATCATAGGCGCGGTCGAGCAGCGAGGGGGCGGCGAGCAGCGACAGATGCTCGGAACATTTCGTCAGCAAGCGGTCGAGGAAGACTTCGTCGAGACGGTCGGGCGCGAAGACCGCTTCGGCGATGCCCTGGGCCGGATCCTGGTCGAAGTCGATATTCGCCGTGCCATAGGGCAGATCGAGGTCGGCAAGAATCGTCTCAGTGGAGAAGAGATTGGAGATGCCGAACGCACAATTATGGGCGATGGTCGAGGCGCCAACACCGCCCTTCGAACCGATGAAGGCGATGCTGCGGCCGAGCGGCTCGGCTTCCGGATCGACGAAGATCGAGGCCATCGCCGCAAGGATATCGGGCATGGCGACGGGCTGGACCATGTATTCGGAAATGCCGTTGCGGATCAGCTCGCGATACAGTCCGATGTCATTGTAGTAGCCGACGATGACGACCTTGGTGGTCGGATCGCAGACCGCGGCGAGCGGAGCGAGTTCGGCAAGCAGGCTTCCGACATTCGCCTTGGTCTCGAGGATGATGAGGTTCGGCGTCGGCGCACCGGAAAACATATTGGCGGCAGCGGCGATACCGCCGCTGGTGATGCGCAGGCTGACCTTCGCCATGCGCCGGTCATTGGCGCAGCGCTCCATGACGTTCTGCAAGGTCTCGCTCTCGCAGAAGGCGTGGACGGAGATGCGCGGCAGCGGCCGCATGGCCTCCAGATCCGCCATGCGCACCGCCTCCTCGACATGACGAAGCTCGCTGGGATTCTTGATCTCGTATTCGATGGCACTCATCGTCCCGTCTCGCCTCAGAAGCTGCTGTCGCTACCGGCGACATCTTCGATCGTCGTTGTCGTCGTTCGGTATTCCTGGATCGCGTTGTTGCGCCGCTGCGCGTCGATCGGCGTCATGCCGCGAGGCGCCACCAGATCCTCCGGATTGGCGACCTGGGCGGCGAGGTTGTTCTGTGTGGCGCAGCCGAAATTATAGTAATTCTGATTGGCGAAATCGTTCGAGATGTCCTTCGGCCATTGACCGCACTGCGTGGTGATCGCGGTCGTGCCGGTGAAGCTCAGGCGGATTGGTGCCGCATCGCCGGCACCGGCGGCGGCGTAGGAGGTATTGATGATTTTCGAGCTCGCGATCCCTCTCGACGCCAGCTCCGCACGGACCTGATTGCGCAGCTGATGGGCCGCCGCCGAATTCGGCGAACCTTCCGGCGACAAGACGTAGACCGGGCCGGAGGCGCGGGAGACATAGTTTGCGGCAAAGCCGCGGATGAGGTCGCGCTGGGCGATGGTCAGGCGCCGATCGGTGGAAGCAACCGGAATATCCACCGTCTGCTCGGCCTCGGTGACGATGATCGGGTGACGGGCACGGTAATCATCCGGGATGCCGCCGGTCGTCAGCTGGTCGTGCGGACCGGCGCATCCGGAAAGGACCGCCACTGAAACGGCGGCCGTGACGAAGAGCGCCTTGGAGATTGCGAGCCGGGGTGTCGTCCAATTCATGAAGGCCATCGCCTGATCTCTGTTCTGTGCCATTGCTGCCGATGCCTCTCCACTCATTTGTAGATAAACCCGATCGAGCCGTGGAACTGTGCATCCGCGACGGGTGCCTCGCGGCGGCCATAGACCTTGTTGACACGGTTGAGGAAGAAGGTCGCACCGTCATTCTCGGGGCTGAAATTGTCATCCGGCCGGTTCAGCTGGTTGCGCGCCACCGGACGCACCAGATAGGGCGTCGCGATGATGACGAGCTCGGTTTCCTGACGCTCAAAGCCCTTCTGACGGAACAGCGTTCCGAGCAGCGGAATCTTCGAGACGCCGGGCGTGCCGCCCATCGTCTGGGAGACATTGTCGCGGATGAGGCCGGCGAGTGCGATCGAGCCGCCCGAGGGCAGCTCCACCGAGGTCTCTGCCGAACGGCGCTGGTAGGTGGCGTTGCCGCTGCCGGCCACCGGCTCGGAGACGTTGGTCTTGATCTCCAGGCTGATACGCCCCGACGACAGCACGACCGGCTTGAAGGCGAGGTTGATACCGTAATTGAAGGGAACGACAGTGACGTTGCCGTCATTGTCGGTCGTCGAATAGAGCTGCTGGCCGCCGGAATTGAATGTCGCCGCCTGGCCCGAGATCGCCGTCAAAGTCGGCTCGGCCAGGGTCCTGACGACCTTGGCCTGTTCCAGCGCGTTGAGATAGGTGGAGATATCGTATTTGCCGATCGAGCTCTTGAAGAGAGCCGCCAGGCCGCCGCCAACCGTCGCCGTCGCGCTGTCGGCGCTAGGCGTGCCGAGCTGGGCGACCGTCATGCCGGAGGAATTGGATATCAGGTTGTCGAAGCCGAGCTGCTTCAGCACCTCACGACGGACCTCGGCGATCGTCACCTTGAGGGTGACCTGGTCCTCACCCTCGATCTTCAGCAGATTGACGACCTGGGAGGTCTGCCGGCCTTCGGCAAAGAGCGCCACCGCGCTGTCGCCGCCGGTGCCGGACGCTGTCTCTGTTCTCGTCGTCGCCTCGCCGCCTTTCAGGAACACCTGGGCGAGATCGGCGGCCTGCGTGGCGTCCTGCGGGGTGCGCACGGTGCCGGTCAGGACGATGTTGTCGGAGACGATTTCGACGTTGATATTGGAGTCGGGAATGAAGCGGCGGAGATTGGCTTCGAGACCGGAGACGTCGCGTTCGATCTCGATATCGAGGTTGATGATCTCCTGCCCGCCGGCGCCGAAGACAAATATATTCGTCTGACCGACCTTCTTGCCGAACAGGTAGATGCGTCGCGACGTCCGCGTCACGGCATCGGCCATGCTCGGATCGGATACAAGAATATCGTGCGCATCCTCCGGCAGATCGACGACGACAGCCTTGTTCAGCCCGAGTTTGAGCCGACGGTGGGCGTCGGGGCCGGTCTGCGCGATGCGGATAAGGTTTCCGGAATCGGCACGCGCCTCATCGACGGCGAGAAGCGGCCCGAAAGTGGCTGGCGCCATGCCGGTGACACTGATCGCAAGCGAAAGGCTGCCTGTCAGGAGAAGCTTGGCGCGCCGCGTTGAATTGCCCATTTGCACGTCCTTTTATTCCGGCTTCGGCGCTGCGCCGGCATCCGTTACGATGGATCCCGACTTGATGACCTGAATGATCGCACTGCCGTTGTCGCCGCTCAGCAGATAATCGGCGGCGCTGGTATCCTGCTCCTGGGCATCGGCGACCGAGCGCAACGCAAGCGACAGCCGGTCGGCCATCTGTTGAGCGACGGCGAGAACCTTGGTCTGATCGGGTGTCAGCTCGAGCGTCGCGGTCGTTCCCACAACTGCCTTGGAACCATCGTCCTTTTCCTGGATCTGCTGGTCGATGGCGAGAACACGGACATTGCTCAGCACCGTCTCGGTGATGAGCTTGTTGGCCTCGGTGCCCTTGCGGACCATGATGACGTCGACGCGGTCGTTCGGCAGGATGAAGCCGCCGGCGCCCGTTGCCACGGAGATCTCGGTCGCAACGGCGCGTTTGCCGGCCGGCAACAGCGATGACAGGATACGGCTGCTGGAATCGGCGACCTTTTCCGGCCGGATCGGCTCACCTTCGAAGATCGGCAGGCGCACGACGGCGCCCTGCAGATCCTTGATCGCATCCGGCTTTTCGATATCGGTGATGAGACCCGGGACGACGCCGCCCTGCGGCCAGGCCATCCAGTGCACCGAGCCCTCCTCCAGCCTTTGGCCAACCGCAAGATTGCCGCTGGAGACGAGAACATTGACGGTAGGTTCCTTCTCGATGACCGACTGCACCTGGGTGACGACGCCACCGCTGCCGGCCATGCGCATTGCCAGGAGGCCGGCGAGGCCGGCTGCCACCACGGCGACAGCGAGAATTATAAGGCGGGCCGGTTTCATCGATCATTCCCCAAGGCACGATATGTTCGCCCTGCAGAATGCTCAGCAATTGGTATAATTATGGTTAATGGAACGCTTACATTTTAAGTTAACGGGCATTTAAAATGCCGTTATTTCAGGCTTTCCAGCGCGGCGATGAAGATCGGCGAGGACGGAAAGGCCATGAAGCCACCAATCGCGATCGCGATGCCATAAGGGATCTTCTTGGCGACCAGCACCGAGTCCGGCAGCGGCAGGCCAATTGCGAGAATGGTGTTCGACTGGGTTCTCACCAGCAGGATAAGCAAGGTGATGAGACCGCCGACCGCAGCCACGTCGGCCATCAGCAGCGT
Source organism: Rhizobium phaseoli (assembly GCF_003985125.1). Classification (GTDB taxonomy): domain Bacteria; phylum Pseudomonadota; class Alphaproteobacteria; order Rhizobiales; family Rhizobiaceae; genus Rhizobium; species Rhizobium phaseoli. The sequence continues at coordinate 211,241 of NZ_ML133566.1, read as the reverse complement.
AAGCGACTGGTTCAGGCCGAACCAGAGCGCGGTGGCGCTCAACAGCTTGGCGTCTCCACCGCCCATCACATTGAATGCAAAAAGCGCAAAACAAGCGGCAAGCACGATAGCGGCGGCGGCAAGATGCATGCCGATCGCCTGAAGGCCAAAACCCAAGAACGGCGCCAGCACCAGGAACGAGACGATAAGGATCAGGGAAACGCGGTTCGGAATCGTCATGGTGAACAGGTCCGAGAAGGCCGCCATGGCGAGGCAGAGTGGCAGAACGACAAAAACACCAGCTGCGATCATGTCTATACCCGATCGTCGTAAGATACGAAAAGGCTCACGGCTGTGCAGCGCGTGAGCCCGCTCGACAGACCAGCCGGAGCAGTTCCGGCCAGAATCAGGAAGATGCCGCCTCGCGGCACCTCGCTTAGTTGGCAGCCGAAGTGGCGCCGTCCATCTTGGTGCTCAGGCCGTTGAACGTGTTGCCGATCTTGGAACCGAGGCTCGTTGCGCCGGTGATGAGCGCGACGGAAATGAGAGCGGCGATCAGGCCGTATTCGATTGCGGTCGCGCCGGATTCGTCCTTCAGAAAACGGCTAAAAAGCTTGGTCATGGTTACTCCTAACTCCAGTTGATGTTCAGCACGTCCGCCAACTGTTGCCGTTGATCGGATGACCGCAATCTAGTGAATGGGCGTTTCCATCGGCTTAAGAAAAAGAGTTAACGAGATGTGAAGGCAATAAGAGACTGCAGTAGGGTAAGTATTACCTTATTCATTTCTCTCAATATTTAACGATATTCCTGGTTTAAAGGCGGGTTTCATCTAAAAATAGCACAGGCGCACTTCCAACTGAGACGTGCACCACCCCGAGCGCGTGCCAAATCGGTTCATCCTGCCTCACCCCGAAACACCATAGGGAGCTTAAAGCTTCATTCACCATTTTTTTCCATTCTATGCACCTGTTGCGCTGTGATCATGAAAGAGGACCAAATGTCATCGAGCGGCAAAACCGTTTTCTTTGCCGGCATGATCGCCGTTTTCGGTGTTTCGGGAATTTCCGCGGCCGCAGACGATGATATGCTGCGTGTCTATATGGATCACGCGCGCGTACTGAAGCTCGACCGCCCCGTCAGCAAGGTGATCGTCGGCAATGCAAAGGTCGCCGACGCGACCGTGGCCGATGCCAAGACGATCGTGCTGACAGGACGCAGCTTCGGCACCACCAATCTCGTTCTGCTGGACGCCGACGGCAACGCCATCCTCGACGAGCGCATCCTGGTTTCGATCGACGAGGGCAACACGGTGCGCGTCTACCGGCAGACAGAGCGCTCCGTGCTGTCTTGCACGCCGAATTGCGAGCAGCACGCGCAGCAAGCGGCCGACAGCAGCACGTCACCTTGATCGGCTCGGATCTTCGCCAATCGTTAAAATCGTCGTATCGGACTGAAACGGAAAATCAACGAACGGACCCTAGTGTGGCAGGCAGATGTCGCTCGGGTCCAGGCAATGACGATAGTTGATCAGAAGACGGATGGGGAGCGCGCGTTCGCGCCGTTCCGTTTCGCCCAGTTTCGCGCTGCCGCCCGATCGCGCGACGGCGCAGCGGCGATCGAATTCGCCCTGCTTGCCATCCCTTATTTCGTCGTGATCTTCGCGATCCTCGAAACCTTCATCGCCTTTGCCGCCGAAGAACTCGTCTCCAATGCCGTCGATACGATGAGCCGGCGGATGCGGACCGGGCAGGTCACCTACAATCTCGGCCGCACGACCGATATGACCCAGACGCAATTTCGGCAGGCCTTCTGCAACGAGATCGCGATCCTGATCAGCTGCTCGGCGACCGAGGCGGCGACGCCGAGCAAGCTCTATCTCGATGTGCAGACCTTCGCCACCTTCTCGGCCATTCCGACGACGATCCCCAAGCTCTCCACCGACAGATATTCCGACATCAACACGGCCGCCATCAAATATTCGCCCGGTGCCGCCGGCTCGATCAACATGCTGCGCGCCTACTATCGCTGGGAAATCATCACGGATCTGGTCCGGCCTTACATCACGACGATCCGTCCCTCCGACGGTTCGATGCCGACGCAATATCTGATTATCGCAACCGCGGCCTTCCAGAACGAGCAGTATCCATAATGGCATTGCGCAACCCGTTCACCAGACTGGCACTGACGGCGCGGCGGCTGATCCGAGAGCGCAAGGGCGCCGGCGCGATCGAGTTTGCGATCCTCTTTCCCGTGCTCATCATGCTCTATATCGGCGCTTTCGAGATCACGATCGGCCTCAGCGTCTCCAAGCGCGCGACCCGCGCCGCCGGTTCGATCGCCGACTTGGTCACCCAGCAGCAATCCATCACGAAGAGCACACTCACAGAGATGCGGTCGGTCGCAACCGCGATCTTCGTGCCCTACAATTCGACCTCGCTGACCCTGAAGATCACCGGGATTACCGTCGACGCCAGCGCCAATCCCAAGGTACTCTGGTCCTGGGCGCAGGACGGGAGCGCGCCCTATGCCAAGAACACCGCCGTCAGCAACATACCCGCCGACATGAAGACGGCCAACAGCTTCCTCGTCCGCACCGAACTCAGCATTCCCTATACGATGTTCCTGTTCGCGCCGAATTTCATGCCGGATGGCATGCGCACGATCACCATCAGCCGCAGCTATTTCTACCGCCAGCGGCAGGGCGAATCGATCCCCTGCGGCGACTGCTGACGCCCCTCCCCCATCTCGAATTTGCCAAGCCGGGCGCGGCATTATATGCCTGGGCCGCAACCGCTTCCGATATCCCGGAGGTCGGCGATCGGTCCTTTCGGGGGTAAAATGGCGCGTGCCTTTCTTTTCGTTCTCGATTCCTTCGGCGTCGGCGGCGCGCCGGATGCGGCCGCTTATGGCGACGAAGGCGCCGATACGCTCGGCCATATCGCCGAATTCTGCGCCGCCGGAGCCGGGGATCGCGCCGGGCTGCGCAGCGGACCGCTTTGCCTGCCGAATATGTCCGAGCTTGGGCTGATGCATATCGCGCGCGCGGCCTCCGGTCAGTTTCCGGCCGGCATGCCTCTTCCGGAGAAGGTATACGGCGTTTATGGGACCGCCAACGAAATTTCCCGCGGCAAGGACACGCCCTCGGGCCATTGGGAGATCGCGGGCACGCCGGTCAATTTCGACTGGGGTTATTTCCCGACGGAGGGCGACGCCTTCCCGGCGGAACTGATAGAGGCCTTGTGCCAAGACGGCGATGTGCCCGGCATTCTCGGCAACTGCCACGCATCAGGAACCGAGATCATCGCCCGGCTCGGCGAAGAGCATATCCGCACCGGCAAGCCGATCTGTTATACGTCTTCGGATTCAGTCTTCCAGGTCGCCGCGCACGAAGCGCATTTCGGTCTCGATCGGCTGCTCGCCTTCTGCCAAATCGCCCGCGGGCTGCTCGATCCCTACAATATAGGCCGCGTCATCGCTCGGCCCTTCATCGGCCAGTCGGCTTCCACCTTCCAGCGCACCGGAAATCGGCGCGACTTCTCGGTGCTACCGCCGGAACCGACATTGCTCGACAGGCTGCTCCAGCACGGCCGGCACGTGCATGCCGTCGGGAAGATCGGCGATATCTTTGCCCATCAGGGAATTTCGCGCGTCATCAAGGCGACAGGCAACGAGGCGCTGATGGATGCGTCGCTGTCGGCGATCGACGCGGCGGAAGACGGCGATCTCGTCTTCACCAATTTCGTCGATTTCGACATGAATTACGGCCATCGCCGTGATGTGCCGGGCTATGCCGCAGCTCTCGAAGCCTTCGATGCGCGCCTGCCTGAGGTCCACAAGAAGCTGAAGCCCGGCGACCTCGTCGTGCTCACCGCCGATCATGGCTGCGATCCGACCTGGCGCGGCACGGACCATACGCGCGAACGCGTGCCGGTTATCGCCTATGGCCCCGGCATCCGGTCGCGTTCGATCGGGGTGCGCCGCAGCTATGCCGATATCGGCGAAAGCATTGCGCGTCATCTCGGCATTCCGGCCGGGCCGCACGGAAGGAGTTTTCTGTGACATCACATTTGAAGAAGGTCGAGCTGCACTGCCATCTGGAGGGTGCGGCACCGCCAGCTTTGACCGAGGCGCAGGCGCGGAAATACGGGATCGACATTAGCGGGCAGCTTCGCGAAGGCGCCTATGTCTGGCATGATTTCGCAAGTTTTCTCGAATGTTACGACAAGGTTTCGGAAGTCTACAAGACCGAGGAGGACTATGCGCTTCTGACCGAAACCTATCTCGATGAACTCGCCGCCATCAACACGATCTACAGCGAACTCATCGTGTCGCCCGATCACGGCAAACGTATCGGGCTCGGCGCCGATGCCTATATATCGGGTGTCTGCCAAGGCATCCGGCGCGCTCGGGAAAAGAGCGGCATCGAGGCCCGGCTGATCGTCACCGGCGAGCGGCATTTCGGCCCGGAGAGCGTGATCGGGGCGGCGGAATATGCGGCCAAGGCAGGCAACCCCCTGATCACCGGCTTCAACCTGGCCGGCGAAGAGCGCATGGGCCGTGTCGCCGACTATGCCCGCGCCTTCGATATCGCCCGCGATGCCGGCCTCGGTCTTACCATCCATGCCGGCGAGGTCTGCGGCGCCTTCAGCGTCGCCGATGCGCTCGATGCGGTGCGCCCCGCGCGCATCGGCCATGGCGTGCGCGCCATCGAGGATCTCGATCTGGTGAAGCGGCTTGCCGATCTCGGCACCGTGCTCGAGGTCTGCCCCGGCTCGAATATCGCCCTTCGGGTCTTTCCCGATTTCGCTTCGCATCCGCTGCGCCGGCTGAAGGAAGCGGGTGTGCCGGTGACGATCAGCTCGGATGATCCGCCCTTCTTCCATACGTCGCTCGAGCGGGAATATGCGCTTGCCGCTGAGGTTTTCGGCTTCGACAATGCGGAGATCGACGCCATGACGCGCACCGCCATCGAAGCAGCCTTCGTCGACGAGGAGACGCGGAAGACGCTGCTCGCCCGCCTTTGAGGCGAGAGCCTTTCCTAACCGGGAAAGGCTCCGGAGGTTGGGGAAGATCGGCGCAAATTCGGCTGCACTCTTGCGGTCGGGCCAATTTCCGTGAAAGAAACATTCGATAGAAAGAATGAAAGGCTTCCCCATGGACGGCGTCACGGTCATCGATCATCCGCTTGTGCAGCACAAGCTCACCATCATGCGGCGCAAGGAGACATCGACGGGAAGTTTCCGGCGGCTGCTGCGCGAAATCTCGACGCTGCTCTGTTACGAGGTCACCCGCGACCTCGAGCTGACGATGGAAACGATCGAGACGCCGCTGCAGACGATGGACTCGCCGATCCTGGAAGGCAAGAAGCTGGTCTTCGCCTCGATCCTGCGCGCCGGCAACGGCCTGCTCGAGGGCATGCTCGATCTCGTGCCGTCCGCCCGCGTCTCGCATATCGGCGTCTACCGCGACCACGAGACGCTGCAGCCGGTCGAATATTATTTCAAGGCGCCGGAAGATGTGGCCGAGCGGCTGATCATCGTCGTCGATCCGATGCTGGCAACCGGCAATTCGTCGATCGCGGCGATCGACAAGCTGAAGGAACGCGGCGCTCACAATATCCGCTTCCTCTGCCTGCTTGCCGCCCCGGAAGGCATCCGCAACTTCCGCGCGGCGCATCCCGATGTTCCGGTCTTCACCGCGGCAATCGACAGCCACCTCAACGAGAAGGGCTATATCGTGCCCGGCCTTGGCGACGCCGGCGACCGCATGTACGGCACCAAGTAATTTCAGCCTTCCTTTACCAAATCGAAAGAGTTTTACGGCCCGGCGGTTCGCGCCGGGCCGTTTTCGTGCCGATATTAGCAACTTATCAGCACTTCAGGCTTAGCAGTCTGAAAGCATGAGGGCCTCGCATGAAGCGAGGTTTATACAGGAAGGATTTCTGTTTCATGCTCGTGCGTACCATCATATTCGCCAGCATCGCCGCGGTGCTCGCCACACAAGTGCCATCCTTCTTCGCCGGCACCGGCCCACAGCCCGCCAACACTCTTTCCGCCAATTACATCTCGAGCGAAAGCGGCATGCCCGCAGCCCCCGCACCCGCCTCCGGCAGCAATGTAATCCGCCTGCAGGCAGATGCGCAGGGCCACTATACCGGCAGTTTCAAGATCAACGGCAAGCCGGTGCAAGGCTTGATCGATACCGGCGCCACCTATGTCGCGCTCAACGAGACGCTGGCGCGCCGGATGGGCTTCACCGCCAACCAGCTCGATTTCCGCTATGGCGTCAACACCGCGAACGGCCAGACAAAGGCCGCGCATGTGACACTCGACCGGATCGAAATCGGCGGCATCCGGGTCCGGGATGTCGAAGCCTTCGTCCTCAAGGACGAAGCGCTGACGACGACGCTGGTCGGCATGAGCTTCCTGAAGAAGCTCGCCTCCTATTCCGTCGCTGACGGCTCGCTCAGCCTCAAGCAATAGACTGTGTCAGACAAGGCCTGAAATGATCGGGTTCAGCGCCGGCGCGTCCTCGGTGATGCGGTAGTGCGCGGCAAGTGCTGCGGCTGCCCTTTCCGCCGCGGCTTCGTCGGCGGCGTGAACGAGGGCGATCGGCTCGCCGGCATTCACGCGGGTGCCAAGCGGCAGCAGTTCGGAGAAGCCGACGCGGTGATCGATCCGATCGGCGGGATGGCGCCGTCCGCCGCCAAGATCGATGACGCTGACACCGATGCCACGGGCGTCGCAGGCGGCAAGCCAGCCGGACCGCGCGGCCGCAACAGGCTTTTCGACCGGCGCTCTAGCGAGGTACTTGTCCGGGTTCTCGATCAGATCGGCCGGGCCGCCGAGCATGGATACCATGCGCGCAAAAATCTCGGCCGCCTTCCCCGACGACAGGGCCCGGCGCGCCATTGCCTCGCCTTCCTCAGGCAAAGCGGCAATGCCCGATTTCTCCAGCATCTCGGCGGCGAAGGCCAGAACGACAGTCTCGAGCCGCGTATTACCTTTCCTGCCTGCCAGGAAATCCAGGCAGTTGCGCATCTCGACGGCGTTGCCGGCGCTATCGGCGAGCGGCTCGTTCATGTCGGTGATGAGCGCCGAAGTCTTCACGCCCGCGCCATTCGCCACCTCGACCAGCGACCGTGCCAGCATTTCCGCCTGATCGCGCTCAGCCATGAAGGCTCCGTTGCCGACCTTGACGTCGAGCACCAGCGTCTGAAGACCGGCGGCAAGCTTCTTGGAGAGGATGGAGGCGGTGATCAAGGGAATGGAATCGACGGTGGCGGTTACATCGCGCACGGCGTAGAGCCTGCCGTCAGCTGGCGCCAAAGCGCCGGTCTGGCCGATGATAGCGCATCCTGCCTGCTTGACCACCCGGTGAAACAGATCCGCATCCGGAGTGATCATATAGCCGGGAATGGATTCAAGCTTATCGAGCGTGCCGCCGGTATGGCCGAGGCCGCGGCCTGATATCATCGGGACTGCAAGGCCGCAGGCGGCCGCGATCGGCGCCAGCATCAGCGAGACATTGTCGCCGACGCCTCCGGTCGAATGTTTGTCGGCAATCGGACGGTCGATATCGGCCCATTGCAGGCGATCGCCGGAATCGGCCATCGCCAGGGTCAAGGCAACGATTTCCTGGCGCGACATGCCCTTGAACCAGACGGCCATGGCGAAGGCGCCGATCTGGCCCTCGGACAATCGACCGGCGGCAAGCGCATCGATGAAAGACCGGATCTCGGCGGCGGCGAGTTCGCCGCCGTCGCGCTTGCGCCGGATGATCTCCTGCGGGATCATCTCAATAGCCCGACGCCGCAGCCGATGCCGGCTGCGCTCCGCTGAGAACCGCCAGGATGTCGTCGAGCAGGCCGGAAGCGCCGAAGCGGAAGGTCGAGGGCATCGCCCAATCCGGCGCCATGATGGTTTCGGCGAGGCTGAGATAGAGCGCCGCATCGGCCACCGAGCCGATGCCGCCGGCCGGTTTGAAGCCAACCTTGCGTCCGCTTTCGCGAATGGCCCGGATCATGATGTCGGCGGCTTCGAGCGTGGCATTGACGGCCACCTTGCCTGTCGAAGTCTTGATGAAATCGGCGCCGGCTTCAATGGCAAGTTCGGAGGCGCGGCGGATCAATGCCGCCTCCTTCAATTCGCCGGTCTCGATGATGACCTTCAGCAGAACCGGCCCAGTGCATTCTGCGCGCACGGCACGGACCATGTCGGTCACCGCCTTCTCATCGCCAGCTATGAACTTGCGGTAGGGGATGACCAGATCGATCTCATCGGCGCCGTCGGCAATCGCCTCGCGGGTTTCGGCGGCGACATCGGCCGCTTCCATCTCGCCCGCCGGGAAATTGACCACGGTCGCGATGCGCACGGCATGGCCGGTGCCGAGGACATTGCGGGCCTGGGCGACGAAGCGCGGCCAGATGCAGATTGCAGCGCTGTTGCCGTAGGGCGTCTGCGCGCGGGCGCAGAGCGCTTCGATCTGCGCCTCGGTGCAATCGTCCTTCAGATTGGTGAGATCGAGAAGGGAAAGGGCGACAGCCGCCGTCTCCCGGATGGAATGGCTATTCATTTTCACTTCCTCTAGAGCATGATGCCGAAAAGTGTGAGCGGGTTTCGGACGACATCATGCTCTCGCTCTTGAATGTAGAACAGGATTCAGATTTTACGCCGACCCGGCCTAAAATCATCTTGCTCCGGCGGCAATCATCTCTTTCAATATGGCGGCGAGACGGGCGCCGCCGATGGGCGCCATGTCCTTGGTTTCTTCATGGCTGAGTTCGTTGCCGGTCATGCCTGCTCCATAGTTGGTGATAACCGAGGCCGCCGCAACCCTCAGGCCCAGCATTCTTGCGATGATGACCTCGGGCACCGTCGACATGCCGACGGCATCGGCGCCGAGGATGCGCGCCATGCGGATTTCGGCCGGCGTTTCGAAGCTTGGGCCGGAGAACCACATGTAAACACCCTGGGCCAGTTCGATCTTGAGCTTTGCCGCAGCCTTCCGCATCGCGGCGGCAAGGTCGGTATCATAGGCATTGGTCATGCCGACGAAACGGTGATCGCTTTCCTCGCCGATCAGCGGGTTCATGCCGGAATAGTTGATATGGTCGGTGATCTGCATCACCGAACCGGGCGGCATGTCCTCACGCAGCGATCCTGCTGAATTGGTCAGAATCAGCGCCTCGACGCCGAGCGCCTTCAACACCTCGAGCGGCAGGCGCATGGCATTGGCATCGCCCTTCTCGTAATAATGGACGCGGCCGGAGAGCATGATCACGGGCACGCCGCCAAGGCGGCCGGCGACGACTTCGCCCGCATGGCCGGAGACGGCGCTGACAGGAAAGCCCGGCAGGTCGCGATAGGGAATACGCACGGCGCCGTCCAATTGGTCAACGAGGGAGCCGAGACCGGAGCCGAGCACGATGCCATGGCGCGGTTTGATGGCGCCGAGCAAGGCGACAAGCAGTTCGACCGTCGCCTTCATCCGAGTTCGGTCTCGAAGCTGAAAGGCAGGAGCTCGTCCATCGTCATGGTTTTCTGCACGCCGGCCTCATCGCAGAGATAGATCTTCGTGTCCTTGGAAGCGAATTCGGAAATCTTCTGGCGGCAGCCGCCGCAGGGTGGGCAGAGCGGCAGTTTCTCGGCAATGACAGCCATTTCGACGATCTTCCGGGCGCCGCCCATGATCATGGCGCTGATTGCCGTCGGCTCGGCGCACCAGCCTTGTGGAAAGGAGAGGTTTTCAATGTTGGCCCCGGTATAGACCTTGCCGTCCTCGGCGCGGATCGCCGCGCCAACCGGGAATTTCGAATAGGGTGCATGGGCAAAGGCCATGGCGCCGCGCGCGGCTTCGAACAGGTCGTGGGACATGATCAACGCTCCTTGGTATAGGGCACGCCGCCGGCCTTCGGCGGGGTCGCGACGCCGATAAAGCCGGCGAGCAGGATGCAGGTGAGGACATAGGGCAGCGCCTGGAAGATTTGCACCGGAACCTCACCGATCAGCGGCACCTGCTTGCCCTGCATGAAATTCGCCAGCGCGTCGAGGAAACCAAAGAGCAGGCAGGCGAGCATGACCGGCACCGGTTTCCACTTGGCGAAGACCAGAGCGGCGAGCGCGATGTAGCCCTTACCCGCCGACATGTCCTTGATGAAGGCAGCGGATTGGGCGATGGCGAGATAAGTGCCGGAAAAGCCGCAGAGAATACCGGCGCACATGACCGCGCGGTAGCGCAGCCAGGTGACCGAAATGCCCGCGGTGTCGACCGCGCCCGGATTTTCACCGACGGCGCGAAGCCTGAGGCCGAAGCGCGTGCGGTAGAGCACCCACCAGGAGAAGGGCACGGCGAGGAAAGCGAGGTACGTCAGGATATTATTGCCCGATATGACGCCGGCATAGAGCGGACCGATGATCGGCACATTATGAATGGCATCTGCGCCCGGCAGGATGATCGGCGCGAAGCGCGCTTCCGGCAACAGCTGCGGCGTGCGGCCGCCCTGGCCAAACCAGGCCTGCCCCAGGACAATGGTGATGCCGGCGATGAAGAAATTGATGGCGACGCCCGAGACGATCTGATTGCCGCGATTGGTGATCGAGGCGAAGCCGTGCACCAGACTGAGCGCCACCGAACAGACGATGCCGGCGCCGAGCCCCAGCCAAGCCGAACCAGAGAGATAGGCGATGCAGGCTGCGGCGAAGGCCGAGCCCAGCATCTTGCCTTCGAGGCCAATATCGAAAACGCCCGCGCGCTCGGAAAACAGGCCGGCGAGCGCCGTGAAGATCAGCGGAATGGAGAGCCGTACCGTCGAACTCAGGACGTTGATGAAGATTTCATAGTAATCCATCGTCCGCTCCTCAGGCCGGCTTGAACTGCTGGTAGATGTGCACCATTGCCGGCCGGAACATATATTCCAGCGCACCGGCAAAGAGGATCACCAGACCCTGGATGACGAGGATCATCTCACGGGTGATGTTCGGCATTTCGAAAGAAATCCAGTCGCCGCCCTGATAGAGGGTGCCGAAGAGGATCGCCGCCAGGATGATCCCGAGCGGATGATTGCGGCCCATCAGCGAGACGGCAATGCCGACGAAGCCGGCGCCGCCGACGAACTCGACCTGCAGACGGGCGGACGAGCCCATGACGGGATTGAGCGCCATCATGCCGGCGAGCGCACCCGACAGCAGCATAGCGATGATGACGATGCGGGCATAGGGAATGCCGGCATAGGCCGCGGCCGTCGAGCTCACGCCCAGTGTACGCATTTCGAAGCCGAGCTTGGTGCGCCAGATGAGGATCCAGACGAACCATGCGGCCAGAAGCGCGATGATAAAGGAGACGTTGAAGGGAGCGGCGCCGAGCTTGGCTCCGAACATCGACATGATCCAGCCGAGCTTCGGAAGCTGCCCGCCCTCGAGGAATGTACGGGTTTCCGGCGCCATTTTGCCGGGCACGATCAGCACGTGTACCAGCAGATAGACCATGAGGGCGGCTGCGATATAGTTGAACATGATCGTGGTGATGACGATATGGCTGCCGCGCTTGGCCTGGAGGAACGCGGGAATGAAGGCCCAGGCTGCGCCGAAGATGCCGGCGCCGATAATGGCGAGCGGCATCGTCACATACCAGGGCACGTATTTGTCGAGCGCCAGCGCCACGAGCGCGCAGCCGAGGCCGCCGATATAGGCTTGGCCTTCGGAGCCGATGTTGAAGAGACCGGCATGGATCGCTACCGCGACGGAAAGGCCGGTGAAGATGAAGCTCGTCGCATAGTAGAGGGTAAAACCTATGCCTTCGCCGCTGCCGAAGGCGCCCTCGATCAGCAGCGAAAGGGCGGCAAGCGGGCTTTCACCGATCAGCCAGACGACGAAGCCGGAGATCAGGAAGGCGACGATAAGGTTGAGAATAGGGATCAGGCCGTAGTTGATCCAGTTTGGCAGCGGAACGGAAGCAGTGCTCATAAGGGCCTCACGCGGCAATGCCGGCCATCATCAGGCCGAGGGTCTGTTCACCGGCATCGGGCGTCTTCTCGCCGACGATGTTGCCGGCAAACATGACAAGGATACGGTCTGAAAGGGCGCGGATTTCATCGAGTTCGACGGAGACGAGCAGGATCGCCTTGCCCGCATCGCGCATTTCGATGATCCGGCGGTGGATGAATTCGATGGCGCCGATATCGACGCCGCGGGTCGGCTGGCCGATGATCAGCATCTTCGGGTCGCGCTCGATCTCGCGGGCAACGACGATCTTCTGCTGGTTGCCGCCGGAGAAGTTCGCCGTCTTCAACCGCGGGTTCGGCGGGCGGATGTCGTATTTTTCGATCTTTTCCATCGCGTCCTTGCGGATCGCGTCGAGATCGAGCAGCGGGCCTTTGCTGTAGCCCGGGCGGCGGTGATAGCCGAGCACGGAATTTTCGTATTCCTCGAATTTCAGCACCAGGCCCATGTGGTGGCGGTCCTCGGGAATATGGGCAAGGCCGAGATCGCGCAGTCGGGCGGGATCCGCCTTGTCGATCGTCTGGCCGTCGAGAAGGATTTCGCCGGAGGCGGGCTTACGGATGCCGGCAATCGCCTCCAGCAATTCGGACTGGCCGTTGCCGGCAACCCCGGCAACGCCGACGATTTCGCCGGCGCGGACATCGAAGGAGACGTTGTCGACCATGATAACGCCGCGATTGTCCTTGACGGTGAGGTTGCGGACGGAGAGCACGGCAGCGCCCGGGTGTCCCTCACCCTTCTGGACGCGCAGCAGCACGCGGCGGCCGACCATCAGCTCGGCAAGCTCCTCCACCGTCGTTTCGGCCGTCTTGCGGGTCGCGACCATCTCGCCGCGGCGCATGACCGAGACCGTATCGGTGATCGCCATGATCTCGCGCAGCTTGTGGGTGATGAGGATGATCGTCTTACCCTGGTCCCGCAGCACCTTGAGGATGCGGAAAAGGTGATCGGCTTCGGCCGGCGTCAACACGCCTGTGGGTTCGTCGAGGATCAGAATTTCGGCGCCGCGATACATCGCTTTGAGGATTTCGACGCGCTGCTGCAGGCCGACGGGAAGCTGTTCGATCAGCGCGTCCGGATTGACCTCGAGGCCGTATTCCGTTTCCAGCCGCTTCAGCTCGGCACGCGCCGAGGCGACGCCTCTCGCCAGCAGCGAGCCGCCTTCGGCGCCAAGCATGATATTCTCGAGAACGGTGAAATTATCGACCAGCATGAAATGCTGGTGCACCATGCCGATGCCGGCGGCGATCGCCGCCTGGCTGTCACGGATGGTGACGGGATTGCCGTTGACGCGGATCTCGCCGCTGTCGGCGTAGTAGAAGCCGTAAATGATCGACATCAGCGTCGATTTGCCGGCACCATTTTCGCCGATGATGCCGTGGATCGTCCCCTTGGCAACGGTGAGGTTGATGTCCTTGTTGGCATGGACGGCACCGAATTTCTTATCGATGCCGACAAGCTCGATGGCGGGCTTATCTGTCACAGCAGGCTCCAAATAAGAAAAGGGCGTATGGCGAAAATCCCCTCCGCCATACGCCCGATCTCAATCGTCGATTACATCAGGGCGCGGATCACTTCGGGCAAGCGTTGTCCGAGGTATAATCGTGAACTTTCACGGTTCCCGCAATGATGTCAGCCTTGGCCTTGTCGACGGCCGCCTGCATTTCCGGCGTGATCAGCGACTTGTTGTTGTCGTCGATCGCTGCACCAACGCCATCTTCCTTGACGCCGAGCGCCTGAACGCCGCCGGTGAACTTGTCGTTCTTGGTGTCGGTGTAGGCGTTGTAGACGGCGAGATCGACGCGCTTGACCATCGAGGTCAGCACCGAGCCCGGATGCAGATGGTTCTGGTTGGAGTCGACGCCGATCGACAGCTTCTTGTTGTCGGCGGCAGTCTGCAGAACGCCGAGACCGGTGGCGCCGGCTGCCGCGTAAATGACGTCGGCACCCTGGTCGATCTGGTTCTTGGTGAGCTCACCGCCGCGAACCGGGTCGTTCCAGGCCGCACCGGTGGTGCCGGTCATGTTCTGGAACACTTCGATATCGGCCTTGGCGGCGCGGGCGCCCTGCTCATAGCCGCATTCGAATTTGCGGATCAGCGGAATGTCCATGCCGCCGACGAAACCGACCTTGCCGGTCTTGGAGGCCATGCCGGCGAGAATGCCGACGAGATAGGAGCCTTCTTCTTCCTTGTAGACGACCGAACGGACGTTCGGCTTGTCGACGACGGAGTCGACGATGATGAACTTGGTATCGGGGAATTCGGCTGCGACCTTCTCAATGGCGGAAGTCCAGGCGAAGGAAACGGCGACCACGGGGTTGAAGCCGCGGCTTGCGAAGTTGCGGATGGCCTGTTCGCCCTGGGTGTCGCCCGTCGGCTCGAAGTCGCGATAGGCAATGCCGGTCTCGGCCTTGAACTTCTCGGCGCCGTTATAGGCCGCTTCGTTGAAAGACTTATCGAACTTCCCGCCGGTGCCGTAAACCAGCGCCGGCTTGACATCGGCGGCAAGCGCCGTCGTCGACATGGCAGCCACGGCAAGGAGAGTGAGAAGGGATTTTTTCATTGTGCAGCCCTGTTGTTGCTATTCGTTAGGGGTCCTCCCGCAAGTCCTTTTCGGACATGTCTGCGGAACCACCGACCTCCCCCCGGAGGCCTGGCTGGGCGCATCCTTGCATGGCTCACGGAAAAATTCACCAGAAATTTTTCAGGCGGTAAAGATTTGCAGCAATTGCTGAAAATCAGTTCTCCCGGGCTGATTTTTGGACATTTCGCCGAGCGGCATGCGGATTTTTTAGCCGATCCGCGGGCCGTCGCTAAAACCGGGCCCTGAAACCGGGCAAGGGTAAATGCCCGGGTCTTTTGCCGGATCGCACCGCCTGAAACAGCATCGCTATGCGATGAACCGACCGGAGACCTGCGGTTTCTTGTAGCCGACCATCCAAAGAAGCAGGGCGATCACCAGAAAGACCGCAAAGGCCGGCTGGAGCATCAGCCACTGAAAGATGAAGGCATAGAAACGCGGGTGGATATAATAGGAGAGCGCGGATTGCAGCGAGGTCAGCGTGTCCGGGCTGACATCCTGCCAGGCGTCGGACATCGGCGTCATGACAACGGCGGATGCCGCAACCGACTGGATTGAATCGATGGTCCCGGCAATAACGGCCGCCGCAAGCGCGACAAGACTGGCCAGACGCAACAGGAAACGCATCAATTCCTCCGACGCTTCGACATGCCGGACAATTCCGGCGGACCCGCGCCATTCTCCACCTTGAGAATTACATAGTCATCAATGGGGTGAAGCACAACGGACGGGCGCAGGCGAGTTTTATCGGAAGAAGTCAAAAAACTGTTAGATTTGGGTTGATCGGCAAAAATTCATCGGTATATATCGCGCCGTTCCGACGATTTGCTCCTCTCCTGGTGCGAACGCCAAAGGACAGGTGGCCGAGTGGTTTAAGGCGCACGCCTGGAACGCGTGTGTACGTGAAAGCGTACCGAGGGTTCGAATCCCTCCCTGTCCGCCATTTTTCGTATTTTCATCCAACAGATTGAATATTAAGCCTGACTGGACCAATCTTCGTGTCCGTGGCGAATACGGACAATGAGAACATGATCGCCCTCCACAATCGTATAGACGACGAGATGGGCCTTGAACGGATGGATGCGCATCGGAGGAGAAATTTCATCCCGTTCGCGCGCCATACGGGGATTGGCAGCAATCACATCAAAAATGGCGTAGAGTTCATCATGGTAGCGCCGAGCGTGCGCTGAGCCAAACAGGCGAATACCGGTTTCGGCTATGCCGATAATGTCCTCCTCCGCTTCTTCCGTAAGGCGAAAGCCCATCGTCAATTGCCGCGAGAGCTTTCCACGCGCGCCCGCGCCGCCTCAAACAGTGCGTCCTTCGACCGCGACCCGACGCCGCTCTTCAAGCCTTCATCGACAAAGCGCTGCATAGCGGCAATCTTATCGTTTCGCTCCTGGTCTTTCCTGATGAGGTCGCGGACATAATCGCTCGCATTGGCATAACGGCCTGTTTTGGTTTGCGCTTCCACCCAATCTTTCATGGGATCGGGCAGGGATACGTTCATGGTCGCCATCAAAGCTCTCCGTTTCCTCAAAATTGGGTTGTTTGGCAAAGTTTGTCAACATCACCTGATCTCGCATAACCTGCGGGAAGCAAAAGCCCGATCCCATCGAAGGAAACGCTGGGGTTGATCAGAAAGATTCCTGAATTTTTACCACGCCGCTTCACCCGGTCTTTGCACGTGCTGCGTTATGCTCTGGAAAATTAAAAAACAGAGGTAAAACAGGTGGAAGAACTTTCGGTGAAGTCGAAGATCATCAAATCCGTCTATTTCAGCCAGGAAGACGGGCGGCTCAGGATTTGCTTCAAGAATGGTGAGGAGCGGCTGTTCGAAGGGGTTCCCGCATCGGAAGCCCATGCGATGACAGCGGCACCGTCTCCCGGCCATTATTACCTCGACCGGATCAGAACCCAGTTTCGCAGACTGGCTGCCTGAACCGTCGAGGCATGCCGCAGCCGACCTGCCGGATCGCGTGGAATCGACACAGATCCGGTGGATATTAACCCGCCGTTCACCGTCTATATCATCTTGGTTGGATCGGCCCGGCCGGAATGCGACAACTTATCGATGCTGCCGTTTTGCGATTCGGCCAGCCGGGAGGCTCGGAGGCGGACCCCAGCCAGGAAGCCGGGCCTCCCCGTCGCGCTCAGTGCGTCGAGATAGCGAATTAGGGCTAATCCTGTGTAAAACCGGAATCAGCGTATCCGGACTCGACAAGGCTTCATTAGCATGATTGCATAAACCCATCAAATGAGGGGGTGACGATGTTCGAGGATCTGCTTGAGATGCAGGAACGCGGTGCACGCGACCGTGCGCTCGGCCGCAGCCTGGCCGACAATCCGATGTCGAAGCCGGATGTGCTGCCGATCACCGATCTGCAGGAATGGTTTTCGATGTTCGACGCCTGGCGCTTCGGCTGGTCGATCGAGGACGCGATGACCGGGCACATCGATATGCCCCGGGACGGCCACGCGATGCCCCGGAACGGCCGCGCCGTACCCGGGGATGGCCGTGCGGCGCGGCGCGCCTAAACCAGGACGGTCTGATCGACCCTGTCCTCGGTGCCGAAGAATTTCAGGTAGCGTTCGACTTCTGCCGGTTCGCCGGTCGCCTTCTGCGGATTGTCAGAGAGCTTTACCGCTGGACGGCCGTTGGCGTCGCTGACCTTGCAGACGACCGAGATCGGATTGAGGCCCGAGATTTCGGTCGGGGCGCAGCCGGCAAAATCATTGGTCAGGTTCGTGCCCCAGCCGAAGCTCATCCGCACCCGGCCTTCGAAATGCCGGTAGGTGTCGATGATGGCGTCGACATCGAGGCCGTCGGAGAAGATCAGCAGCTTCTGGCGCGGATCGCGGCCCATCTTCTTCCACCAGTCGATGATCTTCTCCCCGCCTTCGATCGGCGGCGCGCTATCCGGACGGAAGCCGGTCCAGTCGGCCACCCATTCCGGCGCGTCGCGCAGGAAAGCCGCGGTGCCAAAGGCATCCGGCAGGACGATCAGAAGGTTGCCGCCATAGAGCTTGTTCCAGTCGCGCAGAATCTTGTAGGGCGCATTGCGCAGCTGCTCGTCGGTTTGCGCCAGGGCGGCCGCCACCATCGGTAGCTCATGGGCATTGGTGCCGACCGCCTCGAGATCGGAATCCATTGCCAGCAATACGTTGCTGGTGCCGGTAAAGGCCGGGCCGATGCCTTCCTTCAGCGCCTCGACGCACCAGCGCTGCCAGAGAAAGCTGTGGCGGCGGCGGGTGCCGAAATCGGAAATGCGTAAGCCCGGCAGCTCCCTTAGCCGCTCGACCTTCGACCACATCTTGGCCTTGGCGCGGGCATAGAGCACATCGAGGGTGAAAGGGCCGAGCGCCTTCATCGCCGAGCGCGACCGCAGCTCGTTGACGATTGCCAGCGCCGGGATCTCCCACATCGTGGTTTCCTTCCAGGCCCCGTGAAAATCCAGCACATATTGGCCGTCCTTCTTCGAGAGCTCGTATTCGGGAAGCTGGAAGTTGGAAAGCCAGGCGAGGAATTCCGGCTCGAAAATCTGGGCGCGGCCGTAGAAGCTGTTACCCGCAAGCCAGATCATCTCCTTCTTGGAGAGCCGCAGCGTACGGGCGTGATCGAGCTGTTCACGCAATTCGCCTTCGTCGATCTCCTCGGCGAGGTGGACGCGTTTGGTCCGATTGATCAGCGTGAAGGAGGCATTGACGTCTGGATAGAGCTTCCAGATCATCTGCAGCATCAGCAGCTTGTAGAAGTCGGTATCGATCAGGCTGCGGATGATCGGGTCGAGCTTCCAAGCGTGATTGTAGACGCGTCGTGCAATATCGGTCTTGGCCATGAATTCCTGCCCCTGTCCAATCCGGTCAGGTGCTGCCAAGTATCCGGGCCGGCGCACGAAACCGGCTCGTGCGTCTTCTTATCGAAAAATCAGCGGGCAAAGTCCAGATAAAACATAAACATCCCGCCGCGGCCGGGCGGCGGGATGGGTAGGCCATCTGGAATTGCTCTATTGGGCCGGCGCCGCAGGCTGGCCCGGTGCCGCAGGCGCAACATTCGGGGCCGGCGCCATTGCCGGCGTCTCGGTCGGCACTGCGTTGCTATTTTGCTGCGCCGAGGCAGGTGCTGTTTCCGATTGCTGGAGCTGCTGGCCGGGCTGCTGTGGCGCAACCTCGTTCGCCTCGCGATTACCCCAGATCTCGACCGGGATCCACACGACGAAAGCGAGGATCAGCGCGACGAGCAGCACCGTCAGGATGCGGTACCCCATGCGCCCCTGCTTTGCCTTAACCGGCGGGATCTGCTCTTCCTTGTGAAGCTTGCCGTCGGATTTTTCCCAGCGTGTTTCCGTCTGATGCGCCATCATCGTCTCCTTCCGCTGCCTTAGAGGATGATGCCGAAAAGTGTGAGCGGTTTTCGGACGACATCATGCTCTAACTCTTTAGAACAGGATTCAGATTTTAGGCCGAGGAGGGCTAAGATCATCCTGTTCTAGCGGCCGATCCGGCCGCAAGAAACGTTCGCAGAGAAAACGGTCAGTCGTCTCGAAGGTTCCCGACGCTCAATAGCCGGCGGCGCGGTCGACGACGAATTGCAGCGGCTCACCGCGCTCGAAACGGGCGATCTGCGTCTCGACATGGCGGAACAGGGCGTTCTCTTCGGAGACCGCCGCGTCATGCGGGGTGATGAAAACGTTCTCCAACGCCCACAGCGGGTTATCCGACGCCAAGGGCTCCACCTCGAAAACGTCAAGCGAAGCGCCGCCGAGGATGCCGTCCCGGATGGCCGAGACAATGTCGGCCTCGACCTGGCTGCGGCCGCGGCCGGCATTGATGAAGACCGGCCGCCCGAGCGCACCATCGCGGCGGAGCTTTTTAAATAGCCCGCTATCATAGAACCCCGTGGTGTCGGGCGTCAGCGGCAAGAGGCCGACGAGAATGTCGGTCCTGGCGAGGAACGCATCCAGTTCGCGCGCGTCAAAAGTCTCGATGCCATTGATCTCTTTGCGGGTCCGCGACCAGCCGATGACGTTGAACCCCATCACTTTCAGCTTGGTGACCGCGTCCTGCCCGAGCACGCCGAGGCCCATGACGCCGACCGTCACTTCCGCGGCTTCGGGCGCGATCAACTTCGCCCATTCGCCCCGTCGCTGGCTGATATCATGGGCGTATTGCTCGCGCAGATGCATCAGGCATTGCATCACCACCCATTCGCTCATGCGGGTGGTCAGGCTGCGATCGACGAACCGAACGATCGGGATCTCAGGCAGGCCGTCCATGCCGATGATATGATCGACGCCGGCGCCGCCGGAAAAGATCACCTTGAGGTTCGGCGCGCGCTGGAAGAGATCCGCATCCGGTTTCCAGAGAAGCGCGTATTCGGCCGCTCTGAGATCCCGCAGCCGATCGGCCGGATCGGCGAGATTGATGCTGCCGCGGTCGGCAAAGGCCGTTTTCAGCACGCGGGCGACACCTTCGGGGTTGAACTTGATGTCGACGAGAACAGGAGGAGGTGTGGACATGATGTTCTTTACTGCTGCACGGCGGGCGTCGGCACCGCCTCGATGTTGAAGGCGGCGGCCATCAGCGCCTTGGTGTAATCGTCCTTCGGCGCACGGAAGATTTCCGATGACGGCCCCTGCTCCACCACCTTGCCGAACCGCATGACGATGACGTCGTTGGCAAGCGCCTTCACCACCTTCAGGTCATGGCTGATGAAGAGATAGGCGAGGTCGTGCTTCTTCTGCAGGTCGCGCAGGAGATCGACCACCTGGGCCTGGACGCTCATATCGAGGGCCGAGGTCGGCTCGTCGAGCATGACGAAGCGCGGTTTGAGCACCATGGCGCGGGCAATGGCGATGCGCTGGCGCTGGCCGCCGGAAAATTCATGCGGGTAACGCCAGCGGGTCAGCGGGTCGAGACCGACCTCCTCCAGCGCCCAGCAGACGCGCTGGTCTCGCTCCTCGGCGCTCAAGGCGCGTTCATGCACCTTCAGCCCTTCGGCAATGATATCGCCGACCGACATGCGCGGGCTGAGCGAGCCATAGGGGTCCTGGAAGACAATCTGCAACTGGTTGCGCAGCGGCCGCATCTCGCTGAACGAATAGCCGGCTATATCCTTGCCGACGAAAGCGATGCGCCCTTGCGAGGAGATCAGCCGGGTGAGCGCCAGGCCGAGAGTGGTCTTGCCGGAACCGGATTCGCCGACCACACCGAGCGTCTGCCCGGCGCGCAGAGAAAGATCGATGCCGTCGACCGCCTTGACGTGGTCGACGACACGGCGCATTAGCCCCGCCTTGATCGGAAACCAGACGCGAATGTCGGAACCTTCCATCACCACCGGCTTCGTCGGATCGGCACGCGGAGGCTCGCCACGCGGCTCGGAGGCAAGGAGGTGGCGGGTATAATCGTGCTTCGGATTGGCGAAGACCTCCCCGACCGTTCCTGTCTCGACGATCCTGCCCTTGGTCATCACGCAGACGCGGTCGGCGAACTTGCGCACGATGCCGAGATCATGGGTGATGAACAGCAGCGACATGCCGTGCGCTGCCTTCAATTGCCGCAGCAGTTCCAGGATCTGCGCCTGCACGGTGACGTCGAGCGCCGTGGTCGGCTCATCGGCAATCAGCAATTCCGGCCGGTTGGCGAGCGCCATGGCGATCATGACGCGCTGGCGCTGGCCGCCTGACAGTTCGTGCGGATAGGCCTTCAGCCGTTTTTCCGGCTCGCGAATGCCAACCTGGTTCAACAATTCCAACACGCGCTGGCGCGCCGCCGGGCCAGTGATGCCCTGGTGCAAAGCGAGGATTTCGGCGATCTGCTTCTCGATTGAATGAAGCGGATTGAGCGAAGTCATCGGCTCCTGGAAGATCATGGTGATGTCATTGCCGCGCACCTCGCGCAACGCTCGCTCCGAGGCCTTCAGGAGATCCTTGCCCTTGAACAGGATCTCGCCGGAGGGATGGCTTGCGGTGGGATAGGGCAGAAGCTTCAGGATCGAATTGGCCGAGACCGACTTGCCGGAACCGGATTCGCCGACGAGCGCGACCACCTCGCCCTTGGCGATATCGAAAGAGACCCGATCGACGGCAAGCGACGCCTCGCCGCCCTGATGAAAGGCAACCGAGAGATTACGGACGGAAAGGAGCGGTTCTGTCATGTCATTCATTGGAACGTCTTCCTCGGATCGAAGGCGTCGCGCACGGCCTCGCCGATGAAGATCAGCAGGGACAGCATGATCGACATGGCGAAGAAGGCCGTCAGCCCAAGCCATGGCGCCTGCAGGTTGGTCTTGCCCTGGGCAATCATCTCGCCGAGCGAGGGAGAGCCCGGCGGCATGCCGAAGCCCAGGAAATCGAGCGAGGTCAGCGTCGTGATCGAGCCGGAGAGGATGAAGGGCAGGAAAGTGAGCGTCGCGACCATGGCGTTCGGCAGCAGATGGCGCCACATGATGGTGCGGTTGTTGACGCCAAGCGCGCGGGCGGCGCGCACATATTCGAAATTGCGGGCGCGCAGGAATTCGGCGCGCACGACGCCGACGAAGCCGACCCAGGAAAAGAGCAGCATGATGCCGAGCAGCACGAAGAAGCCGGGCGGCAGGATGGCTGCGATTATCAGCAGGATGTAGAGCACCGGCATCGACGACCAGATCTCGATGAAGCGCTGCAGCAATAGATCGGTCCAGCCGCCGAAATAACCCTGAACCGCACCTGCTGTCACGCCGATGATCGCCGAGCAGATGGTGAGCGCCAAGCCGAAGAGCACCGATATGCGGAAGCCGTAGATGACGCGCGCCAGTACGTCGCGAGCCTGATCGTCGGTGCCGAGCCAGTTAAGATTGCCGAGCGTGCAGGCAGGATCGTTCACCCCTTCTGGATAACCGGAGCAGCGCTCCTCCTTGGTCATCAGCCAGAAGGGGGCGGTCGGCGCCGAATGCGGGATGTTGGAGTTGACTGAGCGGTAGGAATAGCGGACCGGCGGCCAGATCATCCAGCCATTGGCGTTGATCTCATCTGCGATTACCGAGGAACGGTAGTCGGTTTCGGCAAGGAAGCCGCCGAACTTCTCCTCGGGATAGTCGATCAGCACCGGAAACAGGATCTCGCCCTTGTAGGAGGCGATGATCGGCCGGTCGTTGGCGAGGAATTCGGCGAACAGGCTGAGCACGAACAGCAGCAGGAACAGCCACAGCGACCAATAGCCACGGCCGTTCGCCCGGAAATTCTTCCAGCGGCGGATGTTTGTCGGCGACAGCAGGCCCTTGCGCGGCGGCTTGACCGGGGTTGCGACGGCAGGATTTGCGGCAGCGTCCATCAGACATCCCTCCGCTCGAAATCGATGCGCGGATCGATCCAGGTGTAGATCAGGTCGGAGATCAGGCTGACGAACAGGCCGAGCAGCGAGAAAATGTAAAGTGTGGCAAAGACGATCGGATAATCCCGGTTGACCACCGAGAGATAGCCGAGGCGGCCGAGACCATCGAGCGAGAAGATGTTCTCGATCAGCAGCGAGCCGGTGAAGAAGGCGGAGATGAAGGCACCGGGAAAACCGGCGATGATGATCAGCATGGCATTGCGGAACACATGGCCGTAAAGCACCTGCCGCTCGTTCAGGCCCTTGGCGCGGGCGGTGACGACATATTGCTTCTTGATCTCCTCGATAAAGGAATTCTTGGTGAGCAGCGTCGTCGTCGCGAAGGCGGCGAGCGACAGCGAGATCAGCGGCAAGGTGAGGTGCCAGAAATAATCGAGCGGCTTCTGCCACCAGGCGAGCTGGTCGAAATTATCGGAGACGAGGCCGCGCAGCGGGAACCAGTCGTAGAAGGAGCCGCCGGCGAACAGCACGATCAGCAGGATGCCGAAAAGGAAGCTTGGCACCGCGTAGCCGACGACGATGACGCCCGACGTCCAGACATCGAAGGTCGATCCGTCCTTCACCGCCTTGCGGATGCCGAGCGGAATGGAGATGGCGTAGGAAAAGATCAGGATCCAGATGCCGAGCGAGATCGACACCGGCAGCTTCTCCTTGATGAGGTCGAGCACCGAGGTGTTGCGGAAGAAGCTCTCACCGAAATCGAAGCGGATATAGTTCCACATCATCTCGCCGAAACGCGTCAGCGGCGGCTTGTCGAAGCCGAATTGTTTTTCAAGTTTGGCGATCAGCTCCGGATCGAGCCCCTGGGCGCCGCGATATTTCGAGTTTTCTTCGCCTCCGCCTGCGCCGAGAAGATCACCGCCGCCGGACAGACGCTGATCGGCACTGTCGGCTTGGCCGGTCAGCTGGGCGATCACCTGCTCGACCGGACCGCCGGGGGCGAATTGAACCACTATGAAGGAAATCGCCATAATGCCGACGATGGTCGGGATCATCAAAAGCAGGCGGCGAATGATATAGGCGCCCATCAGCCTTCAGCCTCCGGGAATGTTTTTCCTGTCTGCACGCCGTTCAGTCCAATTCCACTCAATCCGCCAGCCTTCCCTTGCCGGCCCCGCCGGCTTGTCGTGATTCGCTCGTGCCATTTGGAGCCCAGAGCCCCTGCATTGCAAGCCCGCTCATTTTGCCGAAGTAGACCACCAGGCATCCGGGAAGCCAAGGCCATAAGCCGGATACTCGGCCGGCCGCGTGACGGTGTTCCAATAGGCGATGTTATAGGTATCGCGGTAAAACAGCGGGATCACATAATGATTTGCCAGCAGGACCCGGTCCATGGCCTTGATCGCCGCAACCTGTTCATCGCGGTTGGGCGCGAAGATGATCATGCGAATAAGCTCGTCGACCGCCGGGTTGACGATGCCGGCATAATTGCGAGAGCCTTGCTGGTTGGCCGAACCTGATCCCCAGTAATCGGCTTGCTCATTGCCTGGATTCATCGTCTCCGCCCAGACATTCCAGATCATGTCGTAATCGAAGCTGCGCTCGCGATTGACGGCCTGCGAGGCGTCGACCGTGCGCACGCGCGCATCTATGCCGATTTTCTTGAGGTTATTGGCGTAAGGCACCGCCCAGCGCTCCAACATCGGGCTCGACAACAGGATCTCGAAACTCATCGGCTGGCCGGTCTTCGTATTAACCATCCGGTTGTTCTTGATCTCCCAGCCGGCTTCCTTCAGCAGCGCAATCGCCTTGCGGAGGTTGTCGCGGCTTTTCTGCGGATCGCCGCCAACCGGATTTGTATAAGGGGTCGTGAAGATCTCCGGCGGAACCTTGTCCTTCAGCCCCTGCAGTATTTCGAGCTCCCGTCCTTGGGGTAGGCCGGAAGAGGCAAGGTCGGTGTTCCAGAAATAACTGTCGATCCGCTTGTAGCTGTTGAAGGCAACGGTGCGGTTCAACTCTTCGAAATCGAAACCGTAATTCAGCGCCTCGCGGACCCTGATGTCTTTGAACAGATCGCGCCGCATGTTGGGCACGAGCGCCTGCAGGATGCCGGTGGAGCGCAGCGGATTTTTGACCTCTTCCTTCTTGACCCTTCCTTCCTTCACCGCGGGGAAATCATAGCCGGTTGCCCAGCGGGCGGCAGTCGTTTCCTGCCAGTAATCGCTGTTGCCGGCGCGAAACGCTTCGAACTCGACGTCCCGATCGCCGAAATAGGTGTAGATGACGTTGCGGAAATTGTTCTGGCCGACATTCACATTGAGATCCTTGCCCCAATAGTCGTCACGCAGTTCATAACGGATCGTCGCGCCGGGGGAGAAGGAAGCAATCTTATAAGGCCCCGAACCCATCACGGGCTCCAGCGTCGTCTTGGTAATGTCGCGCGGCTTACCATCGGCTCCAGGCGCTTCCCACCAATGCTTCGGAACGACCACCAGCTGACCTAAAATATTGGGCAATTCGCGATTGTTCTTCTCGTCGAAGGTGAACGTGACATCACGTTCGCCGGTCTTTTCGGCCTTGACCACGTGGGCGTAATAATTCGCCGTGAGAGGATTGAGTTCCTTGGTTTTGTCCAGGCTGAAGACAACATCTTCAGGCGTTACCGGCTGACCGTCCGCCCATTTCGCTTCCTTGCGCAGGCGAAAGGTCGCGCTGGAGACGTCAGCGGGGTACGAGAGGCCCTCGGCCAGCAGGCCGTATGAGACGAGGAGTTCGTCATCGGCCGGCTTCATCAGCGTGTCGTAAACAAGCGACAGGCCTACCGCTGTCTGGCCTTTCGCGAGCAGCGGGTTGAAGGTGTCGAAGGCGCCGCTGGCGGAAAGACGCAGGTCGCCCCCTTTCGGGGCAGCGGGATTGACGTAGTCGAAATGCGTAAAGCCCGGTTTGTACTTCATCTCGCTGATGACCGAGCTTCCAATCTGAAAGGATTGGTCCTGCCCCGCAGCCGTCATTGGCGCCAGTGCGCCTGCAAGCGACAGAAACAGACCGATCTTCGACCACACAACCGCCATTCACGCTTCCCCTTGATATTGATGGTTCGACAATACGAAAAATGCGGGCGAAAAACAGGACAGAGTTTGGTTTTTGCCGGACTCGCGAAATTTTGACCCCATCGGCTGACGTCAGATCTCGCAGGGGTTGCGCCGCTGCTGCGATCCGTCACCGCCGCCCGCCCTGCAAATCATCGATTCACCAAAATCACTTTTCACGTTAGATTCGCGGACAAATCACTTCTCAAGGGAACAGCATGGCATTCGGCTTCGCTCAAGCTTTCAGGACATTCGGCAAACTGGCGCTTGCCGGCGCAATCGGCGCAAGCCTTGCCGCCGGCGACGTCGGCGCCGAGCAGAAGACGCCGAGCCCGGGCAGTGCCAAGGCGCTGTTCGGCGGCGTCAGCCTGCCGACTCAGGGGCCGGCCCAGCCGATCGGCTTTTATGCCAAGGGCTGCATGACCGGCGCGGTGGCGTTGCCGACCGACGGACCGACCTGGCAGGCGATGCGGCTTTCACGCAATCGACGCTGGGGCAATCCGGTAACCATTGCGCTGCTGGAACGATTTTCGCAGGACGCCGCCAAATACGCCGGCTGGCCGGGCATTCTTGTCGGCGATATCGCCCAGCCGCGCGGCGGACCGATGGCCAGCGGTCATGCTTCACACCAGATCGGCCTCGATGCCGATATCTGGCTGACGCCGATGCCGGCGCGCCGCATGACGGCCGAGGAGCGCGAGGACCTGCCCTTCACCTCGATGCTGCAGAAGAACAAGTTTCTGACGATCGATCCCCGGGTCTGGACGGAATCGCATGCGCGGCTCTTGATGCTGGCCGCGAGCTATCCCCAGGTGGAGCGCATTTTCGTCAACCCGGCGATCAAGAAGAAGATGTGCGACACCTGGACGGGCGATCGCACCAATCTCGGCAAGCTCCGGCCGGAATACGGTCATGATTCGCATTTCCATATTCGCCTCAAATGCCCGCCAGGCGTTGCGGGATGCACGCCGCAGGCCCCCGTTGCTGCCGGCGACGGCTGCGACAAGTCGCTTGCCTGGTGGTTCACGCCGGCTCCATGGGCGCCACCGAAGCCGCCAAAACCCGACGCCAAGCCGCCGAAGCCACCGCGCGAGATGATGGTCTCCGACCTGCCGAAGGCCTGTGCCGCCGTGCTCGACGCCGCTTCCGTCGCCTCGATGCAGGCCGCTACCTATGGCGGACCTTCGGCCGCGGGCGGACCGTCTGCCGCGAACGGACCTTCCGCAGCAAGCGCGCTTGCGGCCGCACCGGCCACCGACGATGACGACGGCGAACTGCCCGATGTCGGCCCGGTTCCGAACGACAAGCCGGCGCTCCAGTGAGGAGCATCGGCGCTGTCTTTCAAATCGCGAATTCTTGGTATAGAAGCGGTCAAATCGATTGAATTGTCAGGTCGGAGGGGTCGATGGCCGGCGGCAAATGCCTAGCATTGATTGCGCATGATCAGAAGAAGGACGATATGGCCGCTTTCGCCCGCGCCAACAGAGACCTTCTCTCCCGCTGGAAGATCGTCGCGACAGGCACGACCGGCGGTCGCGTGCTCGACGCCGCGCCCGACCTCGACGTCACCAGGCTGAAAAGCGGGCCGCTCGGCGGCGACCAGCAGATCGGCGCGCTGATTTCGACCGGCGAGGTGGACGCCTTGATCTTCTTCGTCGACCCGCTGACGCCGATGCCGCATGATGTCGATGTGAAGGCGCTGATGCGGCTGGCAATCGTCTACGACATTCCGATGGCGCTCAATCATGCGACCGCTATAAAGCTCCTTCCCACTCTCGAAGCCTGATCAGCACGGAACCGGCCATGCCAAAACCGAACCACAGCACCGCTCCGCTGCCCTTCCCGATCCTGATCGGCGATATCGGCGGCACCAATGCCCGTTTCTCCATCCTGACCGATGCCTATGCCGAACCGAAGCAGTTTCCGAACGTGCGCACGGCGGATTTCGCAACGATCGACGAAGCGATCCAGAAGGGCGTGCTCGACAAAACAGCGGTGCAGCCGCGCTCGGCGATCCTTGCTGTCGCCGGCCCGATCAACGACGATGAGATCCCCCTGACCAACTGCGACTGGGTGGTGCGGCCTAAGACGATGATCGAGGGCCTCGGCATCGAGGACGTTCTCGTCGTCAACGATTTCGAGGCGCAGGCGCTGGCAATCGCCGCCCTCTCGGATGAAAACCGCGAGCGCATCGGCGACGCCACCGGCGACATGATCGCCTCGCGCGTCGTGCTCGGACCCGGCACCGGCCTCGGCGTCGGCGGCCTCGTGCATGCCCAGCACAGCTGGATCCCGGTCCCCGGCGAAGGCGGCCATGTCGATCTTGGACCGCGCAGCAAGCGCGACTATCAACTCTTCCCCCATATCGAGACGATCGAGGGGCGTGTCTCGGCCGAGCAGATCCTCTGCGGGCGCGGCCTCGTCAACCTCTATCACGCCATCTGTATCGTCGACGGCATCCAGCCGACGATGAAGGATCCGGCCGACATCACCTCGCACGCGCTTGCCGGCAGCGACAAGGCCGCCGTCGAGACCGTCTCGCTGTTTGCCACCTATCTCGGCCGGGTGGCGGGCGACATGGCGATGGTGTTCATGGCGCGTGGCGGCGTCTATCTCTCCGGCGGCATCTCGCAGAAGATCCTCCCGGCCCTGAAGAAGCCGGAATTCCGCATGGCTTTCGAGGACAAGGCGCCGCACACCGCCCTGCTTCGCACCATCCCGACCTATGTGGTGACGCATCCGCTGGCGGCCCTTGCCGGGCTTTCCTCCTATGCGCGCATGCCGGCGAATTTCGGCGTGTCGACGGAAGGCCGCCGCTGGCGGCGCTGATCCCGGCGCGCGTCCCACCCGGACGCGCGGCGCTCTAGCCAAACCGATCCCAACTCTTTATAGACCCGCCAAAAGTACGCGTCGCCCCTGCGCCGCGTTTGGTCGAGACAGGAAAGCTCATTATTGGAAGCGGCGGAAAGCAGAAAGCAGAGCGTCAGCAGCGATACCGTCACCGGCATCCTGAAGCGCATCATCGCTGAAAACGGCCGCGACCATCTCTGGGGCTATGTCTTCGCGATCGCCTGCCTCATCATCGTGGCCCTTTCGACAGCGTTCACGGCCTGGATCATGCGGGCGATCATCGATGAGGCCTTCGCCAATCGCCGCGCCGACGTCGTCTGGATCATCTGTCTTTCGATCTTCGTCGCCTTCGTGCTGCGCGGCTTTGCGAGCTATGGACAGGCGGTGGCGCTCTCCAAGGTCGGCAACGATATCGTCGCGCGATATCAGCGCCGCCTTTACGCGCATCTGATGACACTTTCGGTCGGCTTCTTCAGCGAGGCGCGCTCGGCCCATATCGCCGCGCAGGTGAGCCAGAACGTCAGCGGTATCCGCGACGTGCTCAACCTGACGATCACGTCGACGGTGCGCGACCTCCTGACCTTCGTTTCGCTGATCGGCGTGATGGTCCTCCAGGACCCGCTGCTCAGCCTTGCCGTGTTCATCATGGCGCCGCCGCTGCTCTATGCGCTGCGTTACGTTTCCAAACGGCTGCGCTCGGCAACCCGCGAGGCCGTGCATCTGAACAGCCACGTGCTGGGCGCCATGCAGGAGACGATCCAGGGCATTGCCATCGTGAAAGCCTTCACGATGGAAGAGGAGCTGGAAAGCAAGGTCAACAAACTGATCAAAGGCGCCGAAAACCGGGCAAACCGGATTGCCCGGCTTTCAGAACGCACCTCGCCGCTGACGGAGAGCTTTGCGGGCTTTGCGGTTGCCAGCGTGCTGGCCTATGCCGCTTACCGCTCGATCTATTACAACGTGCCGCCGGGCGCTTTCTTCTCTTTCGTCACCGCCTTGCTGCTGGCTTATGATCCGGCCCGCCGGCTGGCCCGCCTGCAGGTGCAGATGGAGCGCGCCGTCGTCAATGCGCGGATGATCTACGAACTGCTCGACATGGAGCCACGCCAGCGCGACCTGCCGGATGCAGGGCCGCTGACGGTGACGCAGGCGCGGATCGAATTCCGCAACGTCTCTTTCGGCTATGGCCATGAAAGCGTGCTGAGCGGCGTCAGCTTCGTCGCCGAAGGCGGAGAGACGACGGCGCTCGTCGGCCCCTCGGGTGCCGGCAAATCCACCGTCATCAGCCTCATTCCGCGTTTCTACGATCCGCGCGAGGGCCAGATCCTGATCGACGGGCAGGATATTGCCCACATCACCAAGAAGTCGCTGCGCCAGCAACTCGCCTACGTCTCGCAACAGCCCTACCTGTTCGAGGGCACGATCCGCGACAATATCCGCTACGGCCGGCCGGAAGCGACCGATGCCGAGGTGGAAGAAGCTGCCCGGCTTGCCTATGCGCATGACTTCATCTCGGCCCAGCCGCAGGGTTACGACACGCCGGTCGGCGAAAACGGCGTGACGCTTTCGGGCGGCCAGCGTCAGCGGCTGTCGATCGCCCGTGCGCTGGTGCGCAATGCGCCGATCCTGCTTCTCGACGAGGCGACCTCGGCGCTGGACACCGAATCTGAAGCTGCCGTTCAGAAGGCGCTCGACGAGGCGATGACCGGTCGCACTGTCGTCGTCATTGCCCACCGGCTTTCGACCGTGGTGCGCGCCGACAAGATCGTCGTCATGCAGCAGGGCCGTGTCGTCGAGGAAGGCAACCACGAGACGCTTGCGAAGGTCAGCGACGGTCTTTACGCTCGCCTCAACAACCTGCAGAGGCCGTCGGCCTCCGATCTAAACTGACCTGGTGAGACCGAGATGAGCGATGCTGCGATGAAACTGGTGGTGGTTGGCGCGGCAGGGCGCATGGGGCAGACACTGATCCGGCTCATCCATTCCATGGAGGGCGTGACGCTGCACGCCGCCGTCGAGCGCACCGGTTCGCCCTTCGTCGGCAAGGATGCAGGCGAGATTGCCGGGCTTGGCCCGACCGGCGTCATCATCGGCGACGATCCGCTCAATGCCTTCCTGCATGCCGAAGGCGTGCTCGACTTCACCTCGCCCGCCGCAACGGTGGAATTCTCGGGCCTCGTCGCCCAGGCCCGCATCGTCCACATCGTCGGCACCACAGGCTGTTCGGAAGACGACAACGCCAGGATCGCGGCCGCCGCCCGGCATGCCCGCATCGTCAAATCGGGCAATATGAGCCTCGGGGTCAATCTGCTCAGCGTGCTTACCGAACAGGCATCACGGGCGCTCGACCCTGATGACTGGGACATCGAAATCCTCGAAATGCATCACAAGCACAAGGTGGATGCGCCTTCCGGCACCGCGCTTCTGCTCGGCGAGGCAGCGGCCAAGGGGCGCGGCATCGATCTCGCTTCAAAATCGGTCAAAGTGCGCGACGGCCATACCGGAGCCCGCGAAGCCGGCACCATCGGCTTTGCGACGCTGCGCGGCGGCTCCGTCATCGGCGAGCATTCGGTGCTTTTCGCCGGCGAAGGTGAAATCGTCACCCTGTCGCACAGTGCGGCCGACCGCTCGATCTTCGCGCGCGGCGCCATCAAGGCGGCTCTCTGGGCGCGCGACAAGAAGCCGGGCCTCTATTCCATGCTCGACGTGCTCGGGCTTTCTTCCCAATAACGACATTCGGAGACATATTGATGAGCGGAACCCTCGTCCTCGTTCGCCACGGCCAGAGCGACTGGAACCTGAAGAATCTCTTCACCGGCTGGAAGGATCCCGATCTGACCGAGCTCGGCATCCAGGAGGCCAATGCCGGCGGCGCCGCACTTGCCGAATACGGGATCAAATTCGACGTCGCCTATACCTCTGCCCTCGTGCGCGCCCAGCACACGCTGAAGCTTATCCTCGACAAGGTCGGCCAGCCCGACCTGCAGACGATCCGCGACCAGGCGCTGAACGAGCGCGACTACGGCGACCTCTCCGGGCTCAACAAGGACGATGCCCGCGCCAAATGGGGCGAGGAACAGGTCCATGTCTGGCGCCGCTCCTATGACGTGCCGCCTCCCGGCGGCGAAAGCCTGCGCGACACCGGCGCCCGCGTTTGGCCTTATTACCTCACCGAAATCCTGCCGCGGGTGCTGCGTGGCGAAAAAGTGCTGGTCGCCGCCCACGGCAATTCGCTGCGTTCGCTCGTCATGGTGCTCGACAAGCTGACCAAGGAGGGCGTGCTCGCCCTCAACCTCGCCACCGGCGTTCCCATGGTCTACAAGCTGAACGCCGATTCCACCGTCGCTTCCAAGGAAGTGCTCGGCGACATGTCCGGCGCGCATTGAATTTAACGGCCTTCCCTGCACCACCGGGGGGAGGCCGTCCTCAATTTTCGATCGTGAACTGCACCCGGTCGGCCGCGAACCGGCTGATCGAATATTGTACCGGCACGCCGTCGAGATCGGTGTTCATCGCCTTGGCGATCAGCAGGATCGCCCCGGGGGTGAGTTCGAGATCGGCCAGATCAGCCGTGTCGGCATGCGCCGCCGTCACCTCAGTCGTCGCCCTGATATAATCCGCCAGCCCGAGTTCAGCGAAAGCCTTGGTGATCGATTCGTGCTTGCGGTAGGCTTCGCCGATCCCAGCGAAACGTTCTGAGGGGAACCAGCTCGTCGCCTTTGACACTGGCCGCCTGTCGGCCTCGCGCAACGTTTCCAGCCGGATCACCTGTGCGCCCGGCTTCAGGCCCAGCCAGCGGGCGATCTCGGCGCTCGCCTCCTCGGTCACCTCATCGAGCAGCAGGCTGCGCATCTCGCGCGCCTGGTCGCCGATGCCGGCGGTAAAACGCGTGCGCCTGGTGATCGGGAAATTCAGCCGCTCCTTGCGTTCGATCAGCGTGCCGCGACCTTGCACCGCCCGGACGATGCCTTCCTGCGCCAGGGCTGCCAAAGCGCTGCGCACCGTATGCCGGTTCACGCCGAATTGCAGCGCCAGGACGGTTTCGGGCGGCACCATTCCGGTTTCATCATAGGCGCCGTTGCCGATCGCCTCGCGAATCCGGTCGGCGATCTGGCGCCAGAGCGCCACGCCGGTCTGCCTTTGCACCTGATTCAGTCCCGCCATTCCATCCCCTGCCCTGCCATTTCATGCCTTCCATCGATTTCAAGGAATTACAGCACTCTCCACGCGCCTGAAAAGGCGCGCGCTGCGGAATGTCACACGCTTGTCACGGCATCGATTTAGGACTAGGGATAGCTTGTATAGTTGTCTATATCAATAGACATTTGGAGGGAAGCGGCGATGATATCAGCGGACAGGAACAACGCTGCGTCACAGACGGCATCCGGGCGCAAACGCGCCGCCGATCTGCTGGCGCGCGCAGAACGCAGCGAACTCTCGGCGGCCTGGAATGCGTTGCCGCAAAAGCCTGCGGCGCATCCGGTGCGCGGGCCGGAGACAGGGCTGGTGATGGTGCGCGGACGCATCGGCGGCGGCGGCGCTCCCTTCAATCTTGGCGAGGTGACGGTGACGCGCGCGACGGTCCGGCTCGGTTCCGGCTCGGTCGGCCATGCGCAGGCGCTCGGCACCGACCGCGAGAAGGCGCGGCTTGCGGCGATCTTCGATGCGCTCTGGCAGGAGGAGGCGACGAAGGATTTCGTCGAACGGGCGCTGCTTTTGCCGATCACCGAACGGATCGCCGATGCCGAACGCCGCAAGGCCGACGAGACGGCGGCGACCCGCGTCGATTTCTTCACCATGGTGCGGGGAGACAACTGATGGGTTTCAAGACGGAAGCCTTGACCGGCGGCTTTGCCGAGCCGGTCTTCCATGCCCAGAGCGTCTTCAAGCTGCTGATGGACGGCATGGCTCGTCCCGGTACGATCCAGACCGTTCAGCCCGATGTCGCGCCGCCTGTACCGCTCGGCATTGCCGCCGGCACGATCGCGCTGACGCTTTGCGACCACGACACGCCGGTCTGGCTTTCTCAGGGGCTGGCGAAATCCGCCGTGCCCGACTGGCTCGGCTTCCACGCCGGCGCGCCGCTGACCACGGAGAAGGCCGAGGCACGCTTCGCCTTCACGGAAGCCGGTGCCACGCTTTGCCCCTTCGGCCTCTTCGCCTCGGGCACGCAGGAATATCCCGACCGATCGACGACGCTCGTCATCGAACTTTCCGCACTCGAGGGTGGGCGCCGGCTGGCACTGATCGGCCCCGGCATCCAGACTGTGACTGAGATCGCGCCTGTCGGGCTGCCAGATACCTTCCTGCGGCTCTGGACCGAGAACCGCGCGCTTTTCCCGCGCGGCATCGACATCGTGCTGACCTCGGCCGAGCGCTTCCTCTGCCTGCCGCGCACCACCAAGATCACAGCAACGGAGATCTGAGCTCATGTATGTTGCCGTCAAGGGCGGCGAGGCCGCCATCGCCAATGCCCATCGCCTGCTTGCCGACCGCCGCCGCGGCGACCGTTCGCTGCCGGCGATCGGTATCGACCAGATCGTCGCGCAGCTGGCGCTCGCCGTCGACCGCGTCATGGCCGAGGCCTCGCTTTTCGACCGCACGCTCGCCGCGCTCGCCATCCGCCAGTCGCGCGGCGATATGATCGAGGCGATCTTCCTGCTGCGCGCCTACCGCACGACGCTGCCGCGCTTCGGTTATTCCAAGCCGCTCGACACGGCTGATATGACGATCGAACGGCGGATCTCGGCAACCTACAAGGATCTGCCGGGCGGCCAGCTTCTTGGGCCGACCTTCGACTATACCCACCGGCTGCTCGATCCCTCGCTGCTTACCGACGAGGCGGTCGAGACGCCCGCGCAGCGCGCCGCCGAGACCGGCCGCGTCATGCGCGTCTCCGAAATTCTCGGCGAGGAAGGCCTGATCGAGGCCGACGGCGACATGCCGGAGGATCACGAGGTCGGCGACCTGACCCGCGAGCCGATGGAGTTTCCGATGAGCCGCGATCTGCGCCTGCAGGCGCTCGCCCGCGGCGACGAGGGTTTTCTGCTGGCGCTCGGTTATTCCACCCAGCGCGGCTATGGCCGCAACCATCCCTTCACCGGCGAGATCCGCATCGGCGAGGTCGAGGTGGAGTTCGACGTGCCGGAACTCGGCTTCGCCGTCTCGCTCGGCGTCATCCAGATCACCGAATGCCAGATGGTCAACCAGTTCAAGGGTTCGGCCAAGGCACCGCCGCAATTCACCCGCGGCTACGGCCTGGTCTTCGGCCAGAGCGAGCGCAAGGCCATGGCGATGTCGCTGGTGGATCGCGCATTACGGGCTGAAGAGCTCGGCGAGGATATCACTGCGCCGGCCCAGGACGAGGAATTCGTCATCTCCCATTCCGACAACGTCCAGGCGACCGGCTTCGTCGAGCATCTGAAGCTTCCGCATTATGTGGACTTCCAGGCCGAACTCGATCTCGTCCGCCGCATGCGCCGTGAATTCGAAGCCGCCCGCAACAGGGGCGAAGATTTGAAGGAAGCCGCCGAATGAGCGATCTGGCCAGCTACAATTTCGCCTATCTCGACGAACAGACCAAGCGGATGATCCGCCGCGCCATCCTGAAGGCGATCGCCATCCCCGGCTATCAGGTGCCCTTCGCCTCGCGCGAAATGCCGATGCCCTACGGCTGGGGCACCGGCGGCGTGCAGGTGACGGCCTCGATCATCGGACCCGATGACGTGCTGAAGGTCATCGACCAGGGCGCCGACGATACGACCAACGCCGTTTCCATCCGCGCCTTCTTCCAGAAGGTCGCCAATGTCGCGGTGACGACGCACACAGGCGAGGCGACGATCATCCAGACGCGCCACCGCATCCCCGAGGAAAGGCTCAAGGCCGGCCAGGTGCTCGTCTACCAGGTGCCGATCCCCGAGCCGCTGCGCTTCCTCGAGCCGCGCGAGACCGAGACGCGCAAAATGCATGCGCTGGAAGAATACGGCCTCATGCACGTGAAGCTCTACGAGGATATCGCCCGCAACGGCCGCATCGCCACGACCTATGCCTATCCGGTCAAGGTTCACGGCCGCTACGTCATGGATCCCTCGCCGACCCCGAAATTCGATAATCCCAAGATGCATAAGTCGGAAGCGCTCCAGCTTTTTGGCGCCGGCCGCGAAAAGCGCATCTATGCCGTGCCGCCCTATACCGACGTCGTCAGCCTTGATTTCGAAGACCATCCCTTCGAAATCCAGCGCTTCGGCAAGCCCTGCGCGCTGTGTGGCGCCGAGGATGTCTACCTGGACGAGGTGATCCTCGACGACAAGGGCGGGCGCATGTTCGTCTGCTCCGACACCGATCATTGCGAAGACCGCCGGGCACATGGGCATGCCGGCGAGATGCTGGCCCGGGAGGCTGCAGAATGACCGAAACGCCGCTCCTCAAAGTCAACGACCTCTCGAAGTTCTATGGCAACCGCATCGGCTGCCGCAATGTGTCCTTCGAGCTCTGGCCCGGCGAAGTGCTCGCCATCGTCGGCGAATCCGGCTCGGGCAAGACGACGCTGCTGAACTGCATCTCCACCCGGCTGATGCCGACCAGCGGCGGTGTCGAATACCACATGCGCGACGGCACCTACCGCGACCTCTACCATATGAACGAGGCCGAGCGCCGCTTCCTGATGCGCACCGACTGGGGCTTCGTGCACCAGAACCCGGCCGATGGCCTGCGCATGACGGTTTCCGCCGGCGCCAATGTCGGCGAGCGCCTCATGGCGATCGGCGACCGGCACTACGGCAAGATCCGCGCCTCGGCGATAGACTGGCTGGAACGCGTCGAGATCGATGCCGACCGCATCGACGACCAGCCGCGGGCCTTTTCCGGCGGCATGCGCCAGCGCTTGCAGATCGCCCGCAACCTCGTCACCGGCCCGCGCCTGGTCTTCATGGACGAGCCGACCGGCGGCCTCGACGTCTCGGTGCAGGCGCGCCTGCTCGATCTCGTGCGCGGCCTCGTCAACGATCTCAGCCTCTCGGCCATCATCGTCACCCACGATCTCGCCGTCGCCCGGCTTCTGTCGCACCGCATGATGGTGATGAAGGACGGCTACGTCATCGAACACGGGCTCACCGACCGGGTGCTCGACGATCCGCGCGAACCCTACACGCAACTGCTCGTTTCCTCGATCCTGCAGGTCTGAGCGCCACTGCAGGTCCAAAACCAGGGAAGAAGACATCATGCCAACGCCTCTCGTCGTTTCCGAAGTCTCGAAGAGCTTCACCATGCACCTGCGCGACGGCATCCGGCTGCCCGTCGTCTCCGATGTCGCCTTCTCGGTCGCGTCAGGCGAATGCGTCGTGCTCGGCGGCCCGTCGGGCATCGGAAAGAGCTCGCTGCTCAAGATGATCTACGGCAATTACGCCCTCGATACCGGCCAGATCCTCATCCGCCACGACGGGCGCGTCGTCGATCTCGCCGCCGCCGATCCGCGCACCGTGCTCAATGTGCGGCGCAATACGCTCGGCTATGTCAGCCAATTCCTGCGCACCGTGCCGCGCGTCGCGGCAATCGACGTGGTGGCGGAACCGCTGGTGGCGCGTGGCGAGGCAGCCGGCGCAGCCCGGGAGAAGGCGGGCGCCCTGCTTGCCAGGCTCAATCTGCCGGAGGCGCTCTGGCAGCTTCCGCCCGCCACCTTCTCCGGCGGCGAACAGCAACGCGTCAACATTGCCCGCGGCTTCATCACCGACCACACGATTCTGCTTCTCGATGAACCCACCGCCTCGCTCGATGCCCGCAACCGCGCCGTCGTCGTCGAGATGATTTCGGAAAAGAAGCGGGCCGGCGTCGCCCTTCTCGGCATCTTCCACGACGAGGAAGTGCGCGAAGCCGTCGCCGACCGCATTCTCGACGTCCAGCAGTTCCAAGAAAGATCGCCGCATGAGCCGCAGGCTGGGCATTGAACCCTATGTCCACGAGACAGCTTCCGTCAGCGAGTCCAGCTTCGGACGCTATACGGAGGTTTCCGAGCGCTGCCGCATCAACGAGGTAACCTTCGGTGACTATTCCTACATCATGCAGGACGGCTCCGTCTGGTGCGCGACGATCGGCAAGTTCGTCAATATCGCCGCCGCCGTGCGCATCAACGCCACCAATCACCCGACCTGGCGCGCGACGCTGCATCATTTCACCTATCGCGCCGCCGACTACTGGCCGGACGGCGATATGGAGGAAGACTTCTTCGCCTGGCGGCGCGCAAACCGCGTGACGATCGGCAACGACGTTTGGATCGGCCATGGGGCGACGATCCTGCCGGGCGTCAGCGTCGGCAACGGCGCGGTGATCGGCGCCGGCGCCGTCGTTTCGAAGAATGTCGCCGCCTACTCGA
Organism: Rhizobium phaseoli; assembly: GCF_003985125.1. Taxonomy (GTDB): domain Bacteria; phylum Pseudomonadota; class Alphaproteobacteria; order Rhizobiales; family Rhizobiaceae; genus Rhizobium; species Rhizobium phaseoli. The sequence continues at coordinate 173,062 of NZ_ML133566.1, read as the reverse complement.
TCGTCGGCGGTGTGCCGGCTAAATTAATCCGCGAGCGCTTTCCGAAAGCAGTCGGCGAGCGCATGGACAGGCTTGCCTGGTGGGACTGGGACCATGACCTTCTGCGCCAGGCGTTGCAGGATTTTCGCAACCTGAGCGCGGAAGATTTCCTGGCAAGATATGGTGGCTAAACCTCCGATATAGGCACGGAGAATTGTGACACGAACTACACAAATATGACATTTGAGGTTCATGAAGCGGGACTAATGCGATGCTGACCAAGGCCTGGAGTGCAAGGGAAGAGCATGATGTTCGAGCTGAAGGATGTCACCCGCCGTTTCGGAAAGAAGCTCGCCGTCGACACCGTCACGCTCACCATTCCCCAAGGCCAGATGGTCGGCATCATCGGCCGCTCCGGCGCCGGCAAGTCGACGCTGCTGCGCATGATCAACCGGCTTCAGGAGCCGAGCTCCGGCTCCATCCATTTCGCCGGCGTCGAGGTCTCCGGACTTCACGGCCGGGCGTTGCGCAACTGGCAGCGCGACTGCGCGATGATCTTCCAGCAGTTCAACCTGGTGCCGCGCCTCGACGTTCTCACCAATGTCATGCTCGGCCGCCTCAATCACCGCTCGACGCTTCTGAGCCTGCTCAACATCTTCACCCGCGAGGAACGCGTGCACGCGATCGCAGCCCTCGAACGCCTCGGCATCGAGCAGACGGCGCTGCAGGCGGCCGGCACGCTTTCCGGCGGACAACAGCAACGCGTGGCGATCGCCCGCGCACTGATGCAGAACCCAAAGATGGTGCTCGCCGACGAGCCGATCGCCTCGCTCGATCCGCTGAACGCCAAGATCGTCATGGATGCGCTGCGCGACATCAACGAGCGCGAAGGCATCACCGTCATCACCAACCTCCACACGCTCGATACCGCCCGCAACTATTGTGAGCGTATCGTCGGCATGGCCGGCGGCCGCGTCGTCTTCGACGGCAAGCCGTCGGAGCTGACCGCCGACACGGTGAAGGCAATCTACGGAACGGATAAGGATGGCGCCGGCATCGACGAAACGATGACCTCGACATCGATCAATCTCGCTCCCGAGCGGTCAGACAATCAATCCGCCGGCATCCAACCGCTGGCGCTGGCCGGCCTCTGAGCGAGGCGGCCGCGATCGAAAGCCCGCGTCAAGGGCACACTTCTTCGTAACGGAAAGCCGGGGACACCGGTCAATAGGAGAGAACGCATGTTGAAGAAAGCACTCTTTGCGGCAACGGCGCTGTTTGCGCTCGCCGGCGCCGCCAATGCCGCAGACCTCAAGGAATTCCGCATCGGCATCCTCGGCGGTGAAAACGAAACCGACCGCCTGCGCAACTATGCCTGCCTCGCCGACCACCTGAAGCAGGAATTCGGCTTCGAGAAGGTGTCACTGTTCCCGGCCGCCGATTATGACGGCGTCATCCAGGGCCTGCTCGGCGGCACGCTCGACTTCGCCGAACTCGGCGCTTCCGGCTACGCAGCCGTCTACATCAAGGATCCGAAGGCGGTTACGCCGATCCTGACGACGCAGCAGAAGGACGGCTCGACGGGCTACCACTCGATCGGCCTGGCGCTGAAGTCCTCCGGCATCAAGACCATCCAGGACGCCAAGGGCAAGAAGCTCGGCTATGCCGATCCGGATTCCACCTCGGGCTATCTCGTTCCGCTGACGCAGATCCCGAAGGATACGGGCATGCCGAACGACAAGTTCTTCGCCTCGACGCAGTTCAACGGCGGCCATGAGAACAACCTTCTCGCCGCCTATGACGGCAAGGTCGACGTTGCCGTTGACGACTCCTCGGGCATCGGCGATTTCAAGGACGGCTATACCTCCGGCACCTTCCGCAAGGAAGTCGACAAGGGCGCCGTCGATCCGAACAAGCTGGTTGAAGTCTGGCGTTCGCCGCTGATCCCGAACGGCCCGCTCGTCGTTCGCAACGCGCTTGGCGAAGAATGGCAGACGAAGCTCGCAGCCTTCTTCACCGCGTTGCCGGAAAAGGATCACAAGTGCTTCGCAGCCGTCGAAGGCGGTGATTACAAGGGCTACGCCCCCGTCAAGCACGAGTTCTACAACACTGTTGTCGAAGTCCGCAAAGCTGCCATCGGCGGCTGATCGGCCTTTGGAATGCTGGGCGGCTGGAAACGGCCGCCCTTTCTTTGTAACCGGGCGGGGCGTCCATGACTATTGCCGATACACTGCCGCACTTGCAGAGCACTGAGGAGATCGGCACCGCCTGGGGCCGGATGGTCGCCAAGCGCCGCTTCTACACCGTGCTCGGCCTGGTGATCCTCATCGCGGCTTTCGTCAGCTCCGTCCGCTTCGCCGACGAGAGCAATGCCGGCCATTTCTTCGACCGCCTGCCGCATCTTTTCGACTTCCTGAGCTGGCTCATTCCCAAGGACTGGAACGACGTCTGGCGCGCGCTGTTCGACATAGCGAGCGTCAATGACAAGGGCGGCGAGGAATTCAATTTCGACAAGGGCCGTGTCTACGTCTGGGGCGCCTTCTACATTCCCGAATATTTCGAGCTGATGATCGTCACGATCAACGTGGCACTGCTTTCGACGCTCATCGCCTTTGTCTTTGCCGTTCCCTTAAGCTTCTTTGCCGCGCGCAACCTGACGCGTTCATGGCCGCTGCGCATCTTCACCAAGCGCCTGATGGAATTCCTGCGCGCCTTCCCCGAGATCGTCATCGCCGGCCTGTTTTCGGCGATCCTGTCGATCGGACCGGTCGCCGCCATCATCGCTATCACCCTGCACACAACAGGTGCGCTCGGCAAACTCTTCTACGAGGTGGCCGAAAATATCGACATGAAACCGCATGAGGGCATGAAGGCCGTCGGCGCCAACTGGTGGGAGCGGGCGCGCTTCGCTGCCCTGCCGCAGGTGCTGCCGAATTTCACCTCCTATGCGCTGCTCCGTCTCGAGATCAACGTGCGCGCCTCGACCATTATCGGCGCCGTCGGCGGCGGCGGCATCGGCGAGGAGCTGAAGCTGTCGATCTCGCGCGGCTTCGGCGCCAAGACGATGGCGCTCGTTCTGCTGCTGTTCGTGACGATCGTCGCCGTCGACCAGTTCTCCGCATGGCTGCGCCGCCGCCTCGTCGGCGAGCACGCCTTCCTTCTGCAACATTGAGGCCGCCATGACGGTGATCGACGCCAACCGCATGCACGAAATCGAAGCGCGCTATCCGGAATATTTCCACCGCTCGTTCCGCCAGCGTTTCGGCGGGCTGATGATTGTCATCGCGACGCTGCTCTACGGCCTTTACGCCGTCTGGTTCTTCGACCTGCCCAAGCTTTTCGCCGAGGCCCATTGGGAGCGCGTCGGCATCTATCTCAGCCAATGGGTGAGCTACGACGTTCAACCGGAATTCCGCATTCAGGACGACGGCACGATCGAGGTGCGTTATCCCCGCTTTTCGCCGCTCGGCGACAATCCGCACCCGGACTGGGTGGTCGACAATCCCGATGGCAGCATCAGCGTTGCCGTCAGCGGCACCGGCCGCGCCGTCACCGTCTCGAAGAGCGAGACGATCGTCACGGCGCATGGCGTCAGCGTGCACGTCGACGTTTCGAGCGGCGCGCCGAAGGTCGTCGGACCGGTGCCCGCCTGGATGACCGTCTATGACGACAACGCGCTCGCCGATCTCGGCTTTGCCGGCGATGTCAGCATTTCTGTCGACCGGGTGAAGATCCGCAAACGCTTCATCGGCTGGGCAAATTTCGTCTTTGACACGCAGTCGTCCTTCTTCGACAAGCCGGCAAGCGAGGTCATCGGCCTCATCGTCTCCGGCCCGCGCATCAAGCCCGACCAGTCCAACCTGTCGCTCGCCTTCGACGACATCTGGAACAACAGCGAATGGCAGCACGGCGACATCTGGACCAAGCTCTTCCAGACGATCGTCATGGCCTTCCTCGGAACGTTGCTCGGCGCGCTCGCCGCCTTCCCGCTTGCCTTCATGGCAGCGCGCAACATCACGCCGAACCGGCTGTTGAACCAGGTCCTGAAGCGCTTCTTCGATTTCCTGCGCTCGGTCGACATGCTGATCTGGGCGCTGTTCCTGACGCGCGCCTTCGGCCCCGGGCCGCTTGCCGGCAGCGGCGCGATCTTTCTCACCGAGACCGGCACGCTCGGCAAGCTCTATTCCGAAGGCCTCGAGAACATCGACAACAAACCGCGGGAAGGCATCCAATCGACCGGCGCTCAGACGGTGCTCGTCCATCGTTACGGCATTATGCCGCAGATCGTTCCTGTCATCGTCAGCCAGACGCTCTACCAGTGGGAATCGAATGTGCGTGGCGCCACCATCATCGGCGCCGTCGGCGCGGGTGGCATCGGCCTCAAACTCTGGGAGGCCATGCGCACCAACGCCAACTGGGAAAACGTCGCCTATATGGTGATTCTGATCCTCATCGTCGTCTTCCTCTTTGACGCCGCCTCCAACGCACTGCGCCATCGGCTGATGGGCAGCGGGACACACTGACGATCACAACGCCGTGGCGACGCGGCCGCCATCATCATTCTGTCACGGAAATCTTTTAGCCGGGGAGCCTGCTTGCGGTTCACCGCCAAATCACTGCACATTGCGCTCCCCCGTCTCGACGATTCCCAGGACAAAAGCCTTGCGCTACGCTCTCTATTTCTCGCCGCCGAAGGATGATCCCCTGACCGGCGCGGCCTCGCTCTGGCTCGGCCGCGACGCCTTTACGGGCGAGACCTATCCTGCCCCGGCCTATGAGCAGCTCGGCCAGGCAGAACAGTTCGAACTGACCGCCGATCCACGCCGTTATGGCTTCCATGCCACGATCAAGGCGCCCTTTGCGCTTGCCGCCTCCGTCACCGAAAAGGACCTCATGGCCTTTGCCGAGGATTTTGCCGCGCGCACGCCGGCCTTCGAGATCCCCGAACTCGTGCTCGGCCAGCTCGGCCGTTTTTTTGCGCTCGTCCCCGGTTCTCTTCATCAACCTCTTCAGGATTTCGCCGCGAAGGTGGTAAAGTCCTTCGAACCGTTTCGCGCGACCCTTTCGGAAGCCGATATCAGCAGGCGCAATCCGGAGAAGCTCAGCGACAGCCAGCGCGCCAATCTGCAGCGCTGGGGTTATCCCTACGTCATGGAGGATTTCGGCTTCCACATGACGCTGAGCGGGCAAGTGCCCGAGACACGCGCCGCGGTGATGAAAACGATTCTGGCCGAGCGTTTTGCCGGTTTCATCGGCCGGCCGCTGTCGATTTCCAGCCTTGCCGTCTTCGTCGAGGAGACGCGCGGCGCCCCGTTCAAAGTTCATTCCTGGCTGCCGCTTTCCGGCGCCAAAAGCTGAAAGACCTGACGAGATGAGCAAAGAGACCGTGTTTTCCAATGCCCGCATCGTTCTCGAGGATGACGTCCTCGCCGGATCGATCCTCATCCGCGACGGCAAGATCGCCGATATTTCCGAAGGGAAGTCGGTAGCCGGCGAAGATTTCGAAGGCGACTTCATTATTCCCGGCCTCGTCGAGCTGCATACCGACCATCTCGAAGGCCATTATCAGCCGCGTCCCGGCATTCGCTGGAACAAGACCGCCGCGGTCCAGGCACATGACGCCCAGATCGTCACATCGGGCATCACCACGGTGTTCGACTGCCTGCGCATGGGCGCGGACGAGGACGGCGGCTTCGAACATGGCGAGATGCGCGAGATGGCCGACGCCATCCAGTCGGCGGAGAAAGAAGGCCGGCTGCGCGCCGAGCACCTTCTGCACCTGCGCTGCGAGGTCTCGGCCGACAATGTGCTCGAACACTTCGCCGACTTCGAAAATGATGCGCATGTGCGGCTCGTCTCGCTGATGGATCATGCGCCCGGCCAGCGTCAGTTCCAGACGATGGATCAATATATTTTCTACTACCAGAAGAAGCGGGGCCTGAGCGACGAGGTCTTCGCCCGTTTCGTCGCCAAGCGTCAGGCGGAATCGGCGCGCAATTCGACGCCGCACCGCAACGCCATCGCCAAGGTCTGCGCCGAACGCGGCATCACGGTCGCAAGCCATGACGACGCGACGCTGTCGCATGTCGACGAGGCGATCGACAACGGCGTGCGGCTTGCAGAATTCCCGACCAGCTTCGACGCCGCCCGCGCCTCGCACGAGCACGGCATGAGCGTGCTGATGGGCGCGCCCAACATCGTGCGCGGTAAATCCCACTCGGGCAACATCGCCGCCCGCGACCTCGCCGAAATGGGCGTGCTCGACGTGTTGTCCTCCGATTACGTGCCGCTCAGCCTGCTGCACGCGCCCTTCATCCTCGCCGACGAGGTCGAGAGCATCACGCTGCCGAAGGCGATCGCCATGGTGACGTCGACGCCCGCCCGCACCGTCAGCCTCGACGATCGCGGCCGGATCGCGCCGGGGCTGCGCGCCGACCTCGTCCGCGTTCACCGTTCGCACGGCGTGCCGGTGACACGCTCCGTCTGGCGCCAGGGACGCCGTGTCGCATGACGCCGCACGAACCCCATCCAGGAGCCGGCGCCGAGCGCGGCATCATGGTCGTCGTCGTCGGGCCGAGCGGCGCCGGCAAGGACACGCTGATGAACCTTGCCGCCCGGCATTTCGCCGGCCGCGCCGACGTTCATTTCACCCGCCGCGTCATTACCCGCCACCGCGGCGCCGGCGGCGAGGATCATCTTTCCGTCTCCCTAGAAGGCTTTGCGGCCATGGAGCAGTCGGGCTCCTTCGCCGTCTGGTGGGAAGCGCACGGCCTGAAATACGGCATTCCGGCCGAAGTCTCGGTGGCGCTGTCGAGGGGCCATATCGTCGTCGCCAATGGTTCGCGCTCGGCCCTGCATCGCTTCCAGGCCGCCTTCCCGCGGCTGAAGGTCATCAATGTCACCGCCAGCGCCGAAGTGCTCGCCGGCCGGCTGGAGGCGCGCGGGCGCGAGACACATGAGGATATCATGGCCAGACTCGCCCGCGGGCCGCTGACGGTGCGCGGCGACTACGATGTTACGGATCTCGACAATAGCGGCTCCATCGAAGAGGCAGAGCAGAAGATGATCGCGATCCTCGACGGGCTGCTGGCCAAGGTGCACTGACCGGGCTCGAGGGGATGATATGCGCGCCATCAACGTGGTCGACTACGATCCCTCCTGGCCGCGGCTCTTTGCCGACATCAGCACAGAGGTCGCTGCCTTGCTCGGCAGCTTCGTGCTTTCCATCGACCATATCGGCAGCACGTCGGTGCCCGGCCTCGCCGCCAAGCCGAAGATCGACCTCGATGTCGTCGCGATCTCCGACGACGTCCTGCCGATGGCGATCGACGCAGTCAGCGCTGCCAATTTCGTCTTCCACGGCGATCGGGGAGAGAAACGCTGGGCCTTCACCCGAGATCACGACGGTTACGGATTCAAGCTCTATCTCTGCGGTCCCGCTAACCGCGCCCATCGGGAGCGGCTGCTGTTTCGCGACTATCTCCGGGATCACCCGGAAAGGGCCACAGCCTACGCCGAGCTGAAACGCCGGCTGGCGGCGGAAGCAGTCGGCGATTGGGATTTCTACACCGGCGGCAAGACCGCGTTCGTCAGCGAGACGCTGCGATTGGCAAGCTTGAGGAGGTGAGATCGGAGCGTACGCTTAGCGACTCGGATTACCGCTTTCATGAGAGGCGTGACCTCCGGTGGTTTCAGCGATCGACTGCTGCAGCCATGCTCGGAAACGCGCCGATGTCACCTCATTCCAGCGCTCACGCGGCCCGACGAAATAATAGCCGCCGAGCCGGACGTCGGTTTTCCAGCAGTTCGACGAGCCGGCCGGCGCGTAAATCATCCGCGGCGATCAGGCGGGTGGCCAGTGCTATGCCTTGGCCGGCCACCGCCGCGTCGACCGTCAGGTTGGCCGACCACAGCCGCGGGCCGTTCAAGGTCACCTCGTGCTCGAAGCCAGCCTTGCGAAACCATTGCCGCCACTGATCGCGGCTTTCCTCATGGATCAGCGGCTGGCGCACCAGATCATCGAGGGTCCGTATCGGAGCGTTTCTGCTGATCCATTCGGGACTGGTAACCGGGAACATGCGCGGCCTTTCCAACAGGATCCAGCGGACATTTCCCCTCGGCTCCTCGGAATAGCGGATGTCGACATCGGCCTCATAGCGGGTGAAATCCGGTTCGAGATCGGTCGCGCGCATCACGAAATCGATGCCGGGCAAGGCGAGCTGGAGCTGATTGAAACGCGGGGTCAGCCACCGTGTTGCGAGACCGGGTACACACCAGATGCGCAAGACCGTGCGGTTGACTGCCGGACGCAGTTCCGCCGTGGATTTGGCAATGAGGTCGAAAGCCGCCCCCACCGTTTCGGCAAAAACCCTGCCTTCCGCCGTCAGCCTGATGCCGCGCGGTCCGGCATCGACAAGCCGCGTGCCAAACCAGGCTTCAAGATTGCGGACGTGGCGGGATATGACAGTGTGACTGAGATTGAGATCGTCCGCAGCTCTGCGCATCGAGCCCAGGCGGCTGACCGCCTCGAAGGCGCGCACCATGGAAAGCGGCGGTAAACGTCCGCGTTTCGGAACGCCTTCCTGTTCATCTGGCGATGATTTCCCTCTGCGCAATCCTGTCTCCCAGAACGGAAATTGGTTCCGCCGAACCAAGATCGGAATGCCGTATTCCCTTCATATGCCATGGAATTGGCGATTTCGGCGTAACGAAGAGTGGTGCACGGTGGTGCATAAGATGCACCACTCGCTTACCGGCTGACAATCGCGTTTTTCGCCTTTCGCAAGCGAAACCATCAAATTTGCGGGGCGGTGCGGCCAGTTGCCTGGAAAGACTGGTCGGGAGCGGTGCATCCATGTGCCCACCGCGGTCAACAAAAAGCGCCTTCCCGCCCTACCGGACATCCGCCAGCATTGCCCGCAACACGCCGCTCCGCCTCTTGGAGATGACACCAAACGGCAAGGTCCGCTGCAAACGCCGGCTTTGCCCATCCCTTGCGAGCGGCCGCGATTGCCAACGATCCCAAGGATCGTGGATGTCACCGGCGTCAGACGGACGCTCAACAAACAGGGGAACGCGAATGAAATTCAAGAACACTTCGACGATGACGGCTCTCAGCCTGCTATCGCTGACGCTCACCACGGTGCCGGGCGCGGCCCGGGATCTCACCATAGCGTCCTGGGGCGGGAATTTTCAGGATGCGCAACGGGAGATCTATTTCAAGCCATTCTCCAAGGTTGCCGGCAAGCCTCTGCTCGACGAAGGCTGGGACGGCGGCATCGGCGTCCTTCAGGCAAAGGTCAAGGCGGGGAATCCCTCCTGGGATGCCGTCGAGGTCGAAGCCGACGAGCTCTCGCTCGGCTGCGCCGACGGGCTTTTTGAGAAGGTGGACTGGAGCAAGCTTGGCGGCAAGGATGCGTTTCTGCCTTCCGCGGTAAGCGATTGCGGCGTCGGCGCCATCGTCTGGTCGACCGCCATCGCCTATGATGGTGCCAAGATTGCCGATGGCCCCAAGTCCTGGGCCGATTTTTGGGACGTGAAGAAATTCCCCGGCAAGCGCGCCCTGCGCAAAGGACCGAAATATACGCTCGAATTCGCGCTGATGGCCGACGGCGTGCCGGCAGACAAAGTTTATGACGTCCTGGCGACGCCGGAAGGCATCGACCGCGCCTTCGCCAAGCTTGATGCGTTGAAACCGAACCTTGTCTGGTGGACCTCGGGCGCGCAGCCGCTGCAACTGCTGGCTTCCGGCGAAGTGGCCATGACCAGTGCCTATAATGGCCGCATCACCGGCATCAACCGGTCGGAAGGCCGCCAGTTCAAAGTTGTCTGGCCGGGCAGCATCTATGCCGTCGACAGTTGGGTCGTTCTGAAGGGCGCTGAAAACAAGGATGCGGCCTTTGACTTCATCGCCTTCGCCAGCAAAGCGGAAAACCAGGCAAAACTGCCGCAATATATCGCCTACGGCCTCCCGAACAAGGAAGCCGGCAAGAGCTTGCCGCCGGACCAGCTGGCCGACTTGCCCACCACCCAGGCCAACATGCAGGAAGCAGTCAGCCTTGATACGGACTTCTGGATCGACAATTCGGAAGCGCTGACCAAAAGGTTCGACGCCTGGCTGGCACAATAACGGACGGAATATCGCCCCCGCGGATCGCTTCTGCCGATCGACCCGTGGGGGCTTCCGCACATCTTCGTCACTTCGTCTGCCCAAGAGCCGACTATCCGAACGGAGGGCCACCATGGCTGCGCCGCGCATACGCTTTGAAAGAATCTCCAAATCCTTTGGCCTGCATCAGGTCGTCAAAGACCTGTCGCTCGACATCGAGAGGGGCGAATTCGTCAGCCTTCTGGGACCTTCGGGTTCAGGCAAGACGACTTTGCTGATGATGCTGGCCGGTTTCGAAAACCCGACCGCCGGCGGCATTTTTCTCGACGGCCGCCGCATCGACCATCTGCCTCCGCATCGGCGCGAAATGGGTGTCGTCTTCCAGAACTATGCGCTCTTTCCGCATATGTCGATCGCCGACAACATCGCCTTTCCTCTCAGGATGCGCGGTGTCGGTCGCAGCGAGATCGAAGAGCGTGTGAAACGCGCCCTTGAGATGGTGCAGCTATCGGCCATGAGCGGCCGCAAGCCCGCCCAGCTTTCGGGCGGTCAGCAGCAGCGCGTGGCGCTTGCCCGCTCCCTGGTGTTCGAGCCGACGGTGGTGCTGATGGACGAGCCGCTCGGGGCACTCGACAAACAATTGCGCGAACAGATGCAACTCGACATCCGCGCCCTTCACAAGCGCCTGGAGCTGACCGTGGTGTTCGTGACCCATGATCAATCCGAGGCGCTGACCATGTCGGACCGGATTGCGGTCTTCAACCATGGCAATATCGAGCAGATCGGTTCGCCGCGTGAAATCTACGACCGCCCGCAGACACGCGTCGTCGCCGAATTCATCGGCGAAACCAATCTGATAGAAGGAACGGTCAAGATGACGGGCACGGCCGGCACTTCGGTCGAGATCGCCGACGGACGGCATGTGATCGTGCCTGGCAGTAATTCCCTCGCCGTCGGCAGCCGTGTCCATATCTCGGTTCGCCCCGAGCGCATTTCCTTGGCGGCTCGCGGCATCGGCGCGGCGGCGAACGCCCTGCCGGCAAAAATACTCGATAGCGTCTATCAGGGCGACCATTTGCGGGTTCAGCTCGATGAGGATGCCTTCCGCTTCGTGGTCCGGACCGACATGCGATCGGCGGAGTGGCCGGTCGGAGCCGATGTGGTGGCGCACTTCACGCCGGATGACTGCTGGGTGATCGCGGCATGAATGCTTTCCGTCGACATACCGGCACCTTTGCCCTCGTCCTTCCCCTGACCCTGTTCCTGGGCGTCTTCTTCATCTGGCCGCTTCTGACCGTGCTGCAACAGGCGGTGTCCGATCCGGTCGTCAGCAAAAACCTGCCGCGGACGACAGCTGCGGTCTCGGCCTGGAACCTGACCTCCGAACCCTCCGACGAAATGCGAACAGCCCTTGTCGACGACCTGAAATCGCTCGACGACGACCAGAATCTGGGAGAGGTGGTGCGACGGCTGAACAGCGCCCAGCCGGGTTTCCGCACATTGATGCGAAAGACCGTCGCAGCCGTGAGAGATAGCACCGGGCCGATAGACCTTCGAGAGGTGGACACCCGGTGGAACGACGCTGCCTTCTGGCGGGCGATCGCCGAAGCCACCGAGCCCTACACCGATCGCAACCTGCTTGCCGCAGTCGATCTTCAGCATGACGCGTCGGGCACGATCGTGGCGATGCCGGCCGGAGAGTCGGCCAATCAGGCGATTCTTCTGAGAACATTCGCGGTGGCCGCCGTCGTGACCCTGGCGACCTGTCTCATCGGCCTGCCTTACGCGATGCTGGCCGCCGCCGCGAGCGGCTGGCGGCGGCAGCTCCTCCTTGCCGCGGTGCTCCTGCCATTGTGGACATCGCTGCTGGTGCGCACCGCGGCCTGGTACGTCCTCCTTCAGGACAAGGGGCTCATCAACTCCCTTCTCGTGTCGCTCGGTCTCCTCAGCGGTCCCCTGCCGCTTCTTTTCAACCGGACGGGTGTCGTCATCGCCATGACGCATGTGTTGCTGCCCTTCATGGTTCTGCCGATCTACAGCGTCCTCATCGCGATCCCGCGAAATCTCATGCCGGCGGCAGCCTCTCTCGGCGCGCGGCCGATCCGGGCCTTTCTGCATATCCTGTTGCCGCTGGCGCTCCGCGGCATCGCCTCGGGCGGACTGCTCGTGTTCATGGCAGCGCTCGGTTACTACATCACGCCGGCGCTCATCGGCGGGCCGAAAGACCAGATGGTCAGTTCGGTGATCGCCTTCTACGCCACGGGCTCCGCCAATTGGGGCATGGCCGGTGCGCTCGGCATGGTGCTGCTCGCCGTGACAATCGTGCTCTACGGCATTTACGGCCGGCTTTCCATGAAGACGACGGGGGCATGACATGACAATTCGGTTGCTAAAATTTCTGTTCGGCGCGGCAACGGTCATTTTTCTGCTGGCTCCGCTTTTGGCGATCCTTCCGATCGCATTTACCTCCAGCAGTTTCCTGGCCTACCCCATTCCGTCTTTTTCGACTCGCTGGTTTGCGGAACTGGCTACCGAGGACGCCTGGCGACGGTCCATCGTCAACAGCTTGCTGATCGGGGCGGGGACCACCGTGCTTTCAACCCTGCTCGGCATTCTGGCCGCACTGGCGCTGCGCCGGCGCGTTGTTTTTGCCGCGGCGCTGAGGACGATATTCCTCCTGCCGATGGTCGTTCCCGCCGTAGTGCTCGGCGTCGGGCTGCAGATCCTGTTTGCCGGCCTCGGATTTCCCAACACTTTTGCGGCCGTCATCGTGGCGCATACGGTTGTCGCCGTGCCCTTTGTGCTGGTCAGCATCACCGCCTCGCTCGAGGGCATCGACTATCGGACCGAGCGTGCGGCCGCGAGCCTCGGGGCTTCTCCGGCAAAAGTCTTCTGGAAAGTGACGCTGCCGCTCGCCATGCCCGGCGTACTCTCAGGCGCGGTGCTTGCCTTTGCGACATCGCTGGATGAAGTCGTGCTGACGCTGTTTGTCGCTGGACCAAACCAGTTGACGCTTGCGCGCCAGATGTTCTCGTCGATTCGCGAAAACATCAGCCCGGCCATCGTGGCCGCAGCATTTCTGTTTATCGTCGGGACGATCTTTCTCGGAGGCCTGCTCGCTGTGGTGCACAAACGCACCGCCCGGTCTGCGGCCCCATCCTGAGGCCAAAGCCGTACGTCTTTCGAGGCGCCGACGGCTCCGGTTACTCGCCGTCGCCCCGCCCCGATACGATCTCGCGCTTGCCGACATGATTGGCCGGGCCGACGAGGCCTTCCTTTTCCATGCGTTCGACCAGTGAAGCGGCGCGGTTATAGCCGATGCCGAGGCGGCGCTGGATGTAGGAGGTCGAGCACTTCTTGTCGCGCATGACGACCTTGACTGCCTGCTCGTAGAGCTCGTTGCCATCCTCGGAGGCCATGGCGCTCTTGTCGAACACGGCGCCGGCCTCTTCCTCTTCCGGCTCTTCCTCTTCGTCGGCGGTGACGGTGTCGAGATATTCAGGACGCCCTTGCGTCTTCAGATGGGCAACGACCTTCTCGACCTCGGCATCCGAAACGAAGGGACCGTGCACGCGGGCAATCCTGCCGCCGCCCTGCATGTGCAGCATATCGCCTTGGCCGAGCAACTGCTCGGCGCCCTGTTCGCCAAGGATGGTGCGGCTGTCGATCTTCGAGGTGACCTGGAAGGAGATGCGGGTCGGGAAGTTTGCCTTGATCGTGCCGGTGATAACATCGACGGACGGACGCTGGGTCGCCATGATCAGATGGATGCCGGCGGCACGCGCCATCTGCGCCAGACGCTGGATCGCGCCTTCGATCTCCTTGCCGGCGACCATCATCAGGTCGGCCATCTCGTCGACGATGACGACGATATAGGGCATCGGCGCGAGATCCAGCTCCTGCTGCTCCTCGATCGGCGCGCCGGTTCCCTTGTCGAAGCCGGTCTGGACCATGATATGGATGGTCTCGCCCTTTTCGCGCGCCTGGCAGACGCGGCCGTTATAGCCGTCGATGTTGCGCACGCCGAGGCGCGACATTTTGCGATAACGCTCCTCCATCTCGCGCACGGCCCATTTCAGCGCCATGACCGCCTTCTTCGGATCGGTGACGACCGGCGTCAGCAGATGCGGGATGCCGTCATAGACGGAGAGTTCGAGCATCTTCGGGTCGACCATGATCAGCCGGCACTGTTCCGGCGTCATGCGGTAGAGCAGCGACAGGATCATCGTGTTGATGGCGACCGATTTTCCCGAGCCGGTGGTGCCGGCGACGAGCAGATGCGGCATCTTCGCAAGCTCAGCGATCACGGGTTCACCGCCGATGGTCTTGCCGAGGCCGAGCGCCAGCTTATAGCCGCTCTTGTCGAAATCCTGGCTCTCGATCATCTCGCGGAAATAGACAGTCTCACGGGTGACATTCGGCAGTTCGATGCCGATGACGTTGCGGCCGGGGACCACGGCGACGCGGGCCGAAAGCGCCGACATCGAGCGGGCGATATCATCGGCGAGGCCAATGACGCGCGATGACTTCACGCCGGGCGCCGGCTCGAATTCATAGAGGGTGACGACGGGACCGGGGCGGACATGAATGATCTCGCCCTTGATGCCGAAATCCTCAAGCACGCTTTCCAGGAGACCGGCATTCTGCTCCAGCGTCTCCTGCGACATGATCTCGCCAAGCCGTTCCGGCGGCTCCTGCAACAGGGCGCGCGGCGGGAATTCATAGCCGGAGGCGTCGATCCTTTCCGGCCTTGCCATCAGGCGCGGCGACGGCAGGACGGCGGCGACCGGCAGCGTCGGCCGGGGCGCTGGCGCCGCCTGGGGCAACGGTGTCGCCTGCGGCAACGGTGTAGCCTGGGGCAACGGTGTAGCCTGGGGCAGCGGTGCCGCCTGGAGCACCGGTGCAGCCTGCGGCATTGGCGCAGTCTGGGGTACCTGGGGCGCGCCTCGAGGCGCCAGCACGATCGGCTCCGGAGCACGAGCCGGCTTTTCCAGGGATAGCGCGGCCGGCGGCCGCAGGGCTGCCGCTGCGGGTCTTGCGGCCGGCGGCTGGATCGGGCGCGATGCGGCGGGAGCCGGTTTCGGCGCGCCAGGACGCCATTCCATGATGCGGAACAGGGCGGTGATTGATTCGGGCGTGATCTCGATCTTCGGAACAACGATCGAGGGTGTGCGGACCGGCTCGCCCTCTTCGAAGGCCATGACCTCCCAGAAGGCGAAATCGGAAATCGAAGACAATTCGGAAGCCGCGCGCAAGGCGGGCGTCTCCGCCCGGCCAGGGGCCGGCGGCGGCGGCGTCTCGATCATCGGAGCCGGCGCTGCGGCAAGCTCGCTCGGCTCCGGCAGATAGATGTCGAAAGGCACATCGACGGCGACCGGTTCGATCCGTATCGCCTGCTGCTCGAGCTGCGGCTCGTCGTGAACGGGCTCGTTCGGCGGACGGCGCCGGCTGATCAGCGTTTCCGGGGTGCGGGTGAAACGAACATTCGGCGCGAGCGAGAAGTTGCTCTGCCAGATCGGCGCCGGCGGCCTTTCGCCGGGATTTTCCTCCGCAAGCTCCGTTTCAAGCCCGCTGGAAAAATCTGCGGCATCCGTCAAATTGGTTCTGGGAAAACGCATGCGTCCGCTACTCACTCATGCCTAACAAATTACGACCCTACCGGGATAGAAAAGGAAGGTTAATAAGTTCCTTCCAGCCGCATCGTTCCGATACAGCGCCCAGAGGCGAACCGTTATGATTTCAATGAGTTGCGTAAAACGGAAAAATCTTTTTGCGTTTTGGGGAGGCGCTCAATGCGCCTCGTCCCAATTGGTGGCGGCGCGGGCATCGACGCGCAGCGGCACGCGCATTTCGAGCGCCGGCATGGTGGCGTTTTCCATGACCGAGACGATGATCGGCATCGCCTTGTCGACATCCTCATCCTCGACTTCGAAGATCAATTCGTCATGCACCTGCAGCAGCATGCGGACGCGCTCAGCAAGGCCGGCTTCAGCCAGCGCCGGCTCGATCTTGATCATCGCCCGTCGGATGACGTCGGCGGCCGAGCCCTGGATCGGCGCGTTGATCGCCGCCCGCTCGTTGAAGGCGCGCACGGAGGGATTGGACGAGCGGATTTCGGGATAGTTGATTCGCCGGCCGAAGATCGTCTCGACATAGCCTTTGTCGCGCGCCATGGCCTTGCGGCTTTCCATATAGTCGCGGATGCCGGGAAAACGCTCGAAATATTTCTTAATATAGTCGCCAGCTTCCGACCGCTCGATCGACAGCTGATTGGCAAGGCCGAAGGCCGAAATGCCGTAGATGATGCCGAAATTGATCGCCTTGGCGCGGCGGCGCACCTCGCCCGGCATGCCCTCGACCGGCACGCCGAACATTTCCGAGGCGGTCATCGCATGGATGTCGACGCCATCCTCGAAGGCCTTGGTCAACTGCGGGATCTCGGCCACATGGGCAAGCACGCGCAGTTCGATCTGGCTGTAATCGGCGGAAATCAGCTTGTGGCCCGGTGTCGAGATGAAGGCGGTGCGGATCTTGCGGCCTTCGGTGGTGCGCACCGGAATGTTCTGCAGGTTCGGTTCCGAGGAAGACAGGCGGCCTGTCGTCGTCGAGGCCAGCGAGTAGGAAGTGTGGACCCGCTTGGTCTCCGGATGCACATAGCCGGGAAGCGCATCCGTGTAGGTCGATTTCAACTTGGTGAGCTGGCGCCAGTCGACGATCTTGCGCGGCAGTTCGAACCCGGCGGCGGCGAGATCCTCGAGCACCGAGGCGGAGGTCGACCATTGCCCGGTCTTCGTCTTGCTGCCGCCGGCAAGACCCATCTTGCCGAACAGGATATCCCCGAGCTGCTTTGGCGAGCCGATATTGAAACGCTCGCCGGCCAGCGTGTAGATCTCGTCCTCCAGGCGCGCCGCACCTTGAGCCAGTTCGCCGGACAGGCGCGACAGGATCTGCCGGTCGACGGTGATGCCCCGCGCTTCCATCCGCGCCAGCACCGGCAGCAGCGGCCGCTCCAGCCGTTCATAAACGCTGGTCAGCCCGGCTGCCGCCAGCCGCGGCTTCAGCACCAGCCAGAGGCGCAGCGTCACATCGGCGTCTTCGGCGGCATAATGGGTGGCGCGATCGATATCGACCAGATCGAAGGTAACGTTCGCCCTGCCGCTGCCGGCCACGTCCTTATAGGGGATCGGCGTATGGCCGAGGAATTTTTCCGACAGCGGGTCCATGCCATGGGCGCCGGTGCCGGCGTCGAGCACATAGGAGATCAGCATCGTGTCGTCGAAACTCTTGGTCTCGATGCCATAGCGTTTCAACAGCAGATAGTCGTATTTCAGATTCTGGGCGACCTTCAGAACCGATTCATCCTCCAGGAGTGCCTTCAGCCGCGGCAGCGCATCACGCATAGGGACCTGATTTTCGGCAAGGCCGCCGCCGAGCAGATCGCCGACGCCGTTCTTGTGGGCAAGCGGCACATAGGCGGCGCGGATCTTCGTGCCGCTGGGATCGGCGACGTTGTCGGCGATCGCCATCGAGAAGCCGACGAGCTCGGCCTGCATGGCGTCAAGCGAGGTGGTCTCGGTATCGAAAGCCACGAGACCGGTGTCGCGCGCATCGGCGATCCATCGGTCGAGCGTGGCAAGATCACGGATCATCACATAGGCGGAATGATCGAAGGGCAGCGCCGCAAAGGCCTCGGCCCGCGCCTTGGCAAGATCGGCAGGCGAAAAGGCGCCTTCGACGCCAGCCTTCGCACGCGGCGGCACAGGCACGGATTGCCCTGAAACCTCGGGAATGCCGCCGGCGACGGGCGCCGGCTCGGCCGCATCGAGATCGGGACCATGGGCGGCGTCACCCCATTCGATGCGGACGACCGCCGGTTCGATGGCGCTCGCATCGCAATCGCAGACTTCCGCGACCCGCCGCGTCAGCGTCGTGAACTCCATCGTCTTGAGAAAGCCGATCAGCTTCGGACCGTTCTGCGGCTCCAGCACCAGCGCGTCGAGATCGAGATCGAGCGGCACGTCGGTGCGCAGCCGCACGAGGTCGCGGGAAAGCCTCGCCATCTCGATGTTGGCAAGGATCGTCTCGCGGCGCTTGACCTGCTTGATCTCGGTGGCGCGTTCGAGCAGCGTGTCGAGATCGCCGTATTCCTCAAGGAGCTGGGCAGCGGTTTTCGGGCCGATACCGGGAATGCCGGGCACGTTGTCGACCGAGTCGCCGGTCATAGCCTGCAGGTCGATCATCTTTTCCGGCGGCACGCCCCATTTCTCGATCACGTCGGGAATGCCGATCTGCTTGTCCTTCATGCTGTCGTACATGTGGACGTTCGGAGTGACGAGCTGCATCAGATCCTTGTCGGAGGAGACGATGGTGACATCGGCACCCACGGCTTCGGCCTGGCGGGCATAGGTGGCGATGATGTCGTCGGCTTCGAAGCCTTCCGTTTCGATGCAGGGCAGATTGAAGGCGCGGGTTGCCTCGCGGATGAGCCCGAATTGCGGGACGAGCTCTTCGGGCGGGGCCGAACGATTCGCCTTGTAAGCGTCGTAGAGATCCTTGCGGAATGTCTTGGCGGAATAATCGAAGATGACGGCAAGATGGGTCGGCGTCACCCCGACATCGGTATTGCGCGCGTCCCTCAAGAGTTTCCACAGCATGTTGCAAAAACCGGAAACGGCGCCGACCGGCAGACCATCCGTCTTGCGCGTCAGCGGCGGCAATGCATGAAACGCCCGAAAGATGAATCCGGAACCGTCGACTAGGAAGAGGTGATCGCCTTTTTTCATGCGTGCATGGATAGCGCGGGCTCGGAACGAGGTCCATATAAAGTTCGGCGCGCCAAGAGATAATGGCGTCAGCTTCAAGGAATTCCGCAGAGGGCAGTCCTGCTCACCAAACTGTTACCGATTTGTAACGTGGTGTGACCCTTGAAAAACCACATTCGCAGTTACAAATCCATGTCACCGGCGCTTGATCGTGCCGAGGGTCTGATCACCGGCTTGTCCCCCGCCGCATCAGGCTTGGACAAAGGCCTTATCCCCCTCTCCGGGCCTTTGTCCCCATTTTAAGGTCGCCATGGCCAACCTCCAGGCCATGGCGACTTTTGTTTTTCCAGCACTGGAAACAATGGGCGGAGCCTGCATTTTTTGGAGCGTCCTATGCGATTTGCTGCATTGTCTCCGGCATGGTTTTGAGCCTAACTTGCAATCATGGGATTTAACCGCATGGATTCGGGAGCTTACCTTGCCAGTCAGCTGGCGAAGGGTTTTGCCCGCTCGCTACACCGGCGCGCGGTCGGGCTCGGTTTTTCTCCGGGTCAGTTTCCCATTCTGCTGGAACTCTGGGGCGAAGACGGCCTGACCCAGAAACAGCTTCTCGAGCGGGTCGATATCGAGCAGGCGACCATGGCCAATACGCTGTCGCGCATGGTTCGCGACGGGCTGATCGAACGCCGGCCGCATCCATCCGACAAGCGGGCGCAACTAATCTTCCTGACGCCGAAGGCGCGCGCCATGGAAGCAGAGGCAATCGAAAGCGCGCGCGAGGCCGACCTCGCGCTGTTTAAGGGCTTTCGGACTTTCGAGCGCGAGCTGACGCTCGAATATATCCGCCGGCTGCTGGAGAACGCCAAGGCGCTCTGACCGGCATTACTCGCCGGCAAGACGGGCGGGTCGCCGCCCCGGTATCGACGGGTCGTCCGTTTGGGCTGTCGAGGCCAGGAAGCTTTCGCGGGCAGCGAGCTTGATGCTCGGCTCGACATCCGGTCTGCCGAGCAAAAACCCCTGGACCTGCGCACAGCCTTCTTCGACGGCGATCTGGCGCTGCGCCTCGGTTTCGACGCCCTCCGTCACCACAGGCATGCCGAGGCTGTGACCGAGGCCGATGATCGCGCGCACGATCGAGCGCGCCGCCGCGTCATGCTCCAGCATGCCGGTGAAGCTGCGGTCGACCTTGATCTTGTCGAAAGGGAAGGTTCGCAGGTTGGAAAGCGAGGAGAAGCCGGTGCCGAAGTCGTCCATGACGATGTGGACACCCAGACAGCGCAGACGCTGCAGCGTGGCCATCACCCGGTCGCGATCACGGATGAGAGCGGCCTCGGTGATCTCGATTTCCAGCCGGGCGGGCGCAAGCTCCGTTTCCTTGAGGATAGCCTCGATCCGCTCGCAGAGGTTTGGCAGCATGAACTGCACCGGCGAAACATTGACGGCGATCCTCAGCGGTTGCGGCCAGCGAGCAGCCTCCTTGCAGGCCTGGTGCAGCACCCATTCGCCGAGCTGGACGATCGACCCGCTTTCCTCGGCGATCGGAATAAAGATATCCGGCTCGCTCAGGCCATGGCCCGGCCGGTTCCAGCGCATCAAGGCCTCGTAACCGCTGATCTCGCCGCTCTGTGCATCGAGAACCGGCTGATAGCTGACATGGATCTGATTGCGGGTGATGGCGTGGCGCAGTTCGCTTTCGATCTGGCGGCGGGCTCGCGTGGCCTCGTCCATTTCCGCATTGAAGAAACAGGCTTTGCCGCGGCCGCCGTGCTTGACCCGATAGAGTGCGATATCGGCGTTGTTGCAGATCTCGTCCGGATCGCTTCCGTCGGCCGGATAAAGAGCGATGCCGAGGCTGACGCCGACAGCGGTCGGGTCGCGCGCCATATCCATCTCGGCGGCGAATTCGTCGAGGATCGCGGCTGCGAGCTTCTGCGCCGCCGCCGGTTGCTGTCCGGCGGACTGAATAATGGCAAACTCATCGCCGCCGAGACGGGCGATCGTATCGCGTTCATCGGCCACGCGACGCAGGATTGCAGCGACTTTGCAAAGAATGCGGTCGCCCTCGGCGTGGCCGAAAATATCGTTGACGGTCTTGAAGCGATCGAGATCGATATAGAAGAGGGCAACCTCGCTGTTCTTTCCCTTGGCCATCTGCAGCGCCTGACGGATGCGCTTATCGAACAACGACCGGTTTGGAAGGTCGGTGAGAACATCGTGGTGGGCGAGGTGCTCGATGATCTCCTCGGCCTGCCGGCGCTCGGTGAGATCGCGCACCGCCAGCACGTCGCAGTTGTGGCCGCGATAGACGATCCTGCTCGTGTTCACTTCGACGGCGATCTCCCTGCCGTTCCTGGTGTTGAGCAGCGTCTCGCCGGGCCTGTTCTGTCCCTGGACGGCGGTTAAGACAACGGAGGGCGCCTTGCCCGAGAGATCGGCAAGCTTCCAGCCGGAAAGTCCCTGAAAGCGTTCATTGGTATCGATAATTCTGCCTTCCCGCAGGATCAGCAATCCTTCCTGCGACGCATTTGCGAGTCCCCTCAGATCCGTCAGGTGGCTTTCGACAAAGGCCACGGCAATCGCGAT
Source organism: Rhizobium phaseoli (assembly GCF_003985125.1). GTDB lineage: Bacteria > Pseudomonadota > Alphaproteobacteria > Rhizobiales > Rhizobiaceae > Rhizobium > Rhizobium phaseoli. The sequence continues at coordinate 151,630 of NZ_ML133566.1, read as the reverse complement.
CAGAATGAGAGCCGTGGCCGCCACCACGACGATCGTTGCCAGCAGGCTGGTATCCAGCACCGTTGCCGGAACCTCTTTGCCGGGATCGGGCACGAGCGTGATGCTGGCCATCGAAATGAAGTGGAGTGCGCAGATCGCAAGGACGAAGGTGATCGAGGAGGCGAGGAGCCGTCTCAGTCCCTTCAATTGGAAGAAGGCGTGGAAGGCAATGCTCGACAGCAGCGCCCCCGCGACAACCGCAGCCACGGTCATATACGGATCGTAGAGGATTTCCGCCTGTGTCTCGATCGCCTGCATGCCGGTGAGGTGCATCGCGGCGATGCCGAGCGCCATCAGCACACCGCCCTGGATGGACGAAAACCTGCCCCGGCTTCGCGAAGCGACGAGGATCGCCGCCCACGAACCGACCACAGACAAGAGGAAGGAAAGCGCCGTCAGGCCCAGCTGGTAGCTGATCGGCATGCCGCCGTCATAGGCCAGCATCGCGATGAAATGGGTTGCCCAGACGCCGGTGCCGAACGCGAATGCCGACGCGCCGATCCAAAGCTTGCGACGCCCGGCATCGCATTCCTGGGCGCGGGAAAGCGGCAGCATCGCTGCCATTGCGCCGATCAGGCAGACCACGCCCGCCGCGAGCACCAGCCGCCAATCGTGATCGTCGCGAATACAAGTAATGACCGAAAACATCTCACCCCTCGTATAGCTGTATTCGGTCAGGCTAGTTTGGTTGTCCTAAATAACTGTAAATTGAATTAGGATGTTCTTCTATACAATCTGACAAATCTTCCCGACGCTGATCCAGAGCTGGCCAGTCCGTCACACCCGGTTTTGCTTTTTCCGCCTCGCCTGCCCTGCTGGTTTGGTCTATCGTCCGGCCAAATTTCAAAAAGGAGTCGAAAATGACGGATGTACAACAGGTGCTTGCACGCGCGGATCAGAACCTTTCCTCAAGTCTGGAAAAGCTGTTCGAGCTTCTGCGCATCCAGTCGATTTCCACCGATCCGGCCTTCAAGGCAGAATGCCGGAAAGCCGCCGAATGGCTGGTCGCCTATCTCCAGGGCATCGGCTTCGAGGCTTCGGTGCGTGACACGCCCGGCCATCCGATGGTGGTCGCCCACCATGCCGGGGCCTCCGCTGATGCGCCGCATCTTCTGTTCTACGGCCATTACGACGTGCAGCCGGTCGATCCGATCGAGCTCTGGGAAAACGATCCGTTCGAGCCGTCGATCAAGGATATCGGCGAGGGCCGCAAGATTCTGACCGGCCGCGGCACATCGGATGACAAGGGCCAGCTGATGACCTTCGTCGAAGCCTGCCGTGCCTATAAGGAGATCAACGGCGCCCTTCCCTGCCGCATCACCATTCTCTTCGAGGGCGAGGAAGAATCGGGCTCGCCGTCGCTGAAACCTTTCCTCGAAGCCAATGCCGCCGAGTTGAAGGCCGATTATGCGCTTGTCTGCGATACCGGCATGTGGGACCGCGACACGCCGGCAATCGCCGCGGCACTGCGCGGCCTCGTCGGCGAGGAGGTGGTCGTCACCGCCGCCGACCGCGACCTGCATTCCGGCCTGTTCGGGGGTGCAGCGGCAAATCCGATTCACATTCTCGTCGAGGCGCTTGCCGGCCTGCATGACGAGACGGGGCGGATCACGCTCGACGGCTTCTATGACGGCGTCGAGGAAACGCCCGACAACATCAAGGCATCCTGGGAGACGCTCGGCAAGACCGCGGAAACCTTCCTCGGCGAAGTCGGCCTCTCCATTCCCTCCGGCGAGAAGGGCCGGTCGGTGCTGGAACTGACCTGGGCGCGGCCGACTGCGGAGATCAACGGCATCTGGGGCGGATATATCGGCGAAGGCTTCAAGACGGTGATCGCCGCCAAGGCCTCGGCAAAGGTTTCGTTCCGGCTCGTCGGCACTCAGGAGCCGACCGCCATCCGCGAGGCTTTCCGCAGCTATATCAGGTCGAAAATTCCGGCCGACTGCTCGGTGGAATTCCATCCGCATGGCGGCTCGCCGGCGATCCATCTCTCCTATGACTCGCCTCTGCTGACCAAGGCAAAGACGGCGCTTTCCGACGAATGGCCGAAACCCGCCATCGTCATCGGCATGGGCGGCTCGATCCCGATCGTCGGCGACTTCCAGAAGATGCTCGGCATGGAATCGCTGCTCGTCGGCTTCGGCCTCAGCGACGACCGCATCCATTCGCCGAACGAAAAATACGAGCTTGTCTCCTATCACAAGGGCATCCGCTCCTGGGTGCGGATTCTTCAGGCGCTTGCCGCCTGAGAGACTGGTGCGTCTTACGCAGCGCGAAAAATCGTGACAACAAAAAGGCCGGTTCAAACCGGCCTTTTCGTCATCCGCTTGTCTCAGTGCCAGTTCATCCGTGGTCAAGGGGAAAGCGGTATTGCAACGAGACTGCCTTCGAAAGGTTAACGAGCGGTTAACGACACTTGCGCAACGTCTCCATCACAAAATCCCCCTCGTTCAAGCTGCGTTCATCGCGACCTCAATATAAGCCTTTGAAAGACAAAGAAAATGGTGACGCCCTAACAAGTGCCGGCGATCGCTCTAACTTTGTACCTTATGGCATATGCCTCAAGGGAGCGCAGCCAAGCGCTGCTCAAAACACGCCAACGAGGAGTGAGAAGCGTGAAAAACCTCATCGTCAAGATCGCCGCGGCCGCACTGCTTGTGCTGGCTCCGGCGATAGCCCAAGCCGCCGAGGGTTACTCGACGGCGAATGTCAACATGCGTGCGGGACCGAGCACGCGCTATCCCGCCGTCGCAGTCATCCCCGCCGGTTCTTCCGTCGAAATCCGCGGATGTCTTTCCGACGTCAACTGGTGCGACGTCGAGTTCTACGGCGGCCGCGGCTGGGTTTCCGGCCAGTATGTGCAGGCCGTCTACCAGCAACGCCGTGTCTATGTCGGTCCCGAATATTACCGTCCGCTCGGCATTCCGATGGTTACCTTCAGCGTCGGCAATTATTGGGACCGCTACTACCGCCACCGCGATTTCTATCGCGAGCGTGACCGCTGGAGCCGCGGCCCCTACTATTATTACCGCGACCGCGACTACCGGGATCGGGATTACCGGCCGCGCGAGTATCGGGATCGGGACTACCAGGCCCGTGAATACCGGGATCGGGATTACCAGGCCCGCGAATACCGGGATCGTGACCGGGACCGGCGCGACGACGACCGCAGGGAGGAACGCCGCAGAGAGGTCCGCAGGGATGACGACAACAGGAGTTCGAATTTCCGCGATCTGCCGCAGTTCAGGGGCGGGAAGGCCGATACCTACAACCGCCCGGATCCCAGGGCCTCGCCCTTTGTCTGCCGCCCGGGCGATCCGTCCTGCGACAACTGAATATCGAGGGCGGCAACAATGCCGCCCTTTCCGCACGAGCGGGTTCAATGCGCCGCAGTGCCAGAAAAAAGCCCGGCGCTCCTTTGGGGGATGCACCGGGCCTGATGTCGATCGGCGCGCGTTGAGGGGAGACGGCCGATCATAGGCGGGACGTGAGGGGGGTGTCCCGCTGCTCACTAAACAATCGTCGAGCCTATTGGTTCCGCCCTCTCGCATAATTCCTTAAATCAGAAATCGCATTTGATCGGTGCAACGCGTCGCTGGTCTTTATTTCTGCCACGCATGGCCGCCAAGGGCGGTCTGCGACAGGCAGGCGGCCTGCCGGCCTCAGCGCGCGTGACGCAAGGGCAGCGAGGCTGCGGCTGGGGAAGCCCTGGTCCGCGCCAGATCGACGACAATTTGCTGTGAGTGCAGCAGGTCGCTCTTGTTTTGCCGCATTCCTTATAGCAATTTTGCAGTATGCGGATCGATCTTGATCCGTTCGAGGCTGGAACCCTGATGACGCAAGACTACCTGGCTCTCTTCGGGCTGTTCGGCCCCCGGCCAGCCGCCACGGACGTTACCGTTTGGCATAAATACAACCCCATCCTTCCCGTACGCCTGACCGATGGGGCAAGCCTGAACCCTTCCGGCCAGATCTGGCGCCGCTTTCATCTGGGCGAGTGGGAATATAAGCAGGATCCGGAAACGCTCGACGATTACGAAGCCCGCCAATATTGAAGCGGCAAGGCGAGGCCGTCGTTTGACGACCTTTAACACCCCGTTAAATCGCCGCAATTACAGTTCAACCGGATGATCGCGTCGGCTGCTGCGTCGTTCCTTGAACCGGAAGCGGTTGAAGGCAAATCATGCAGCCCTTCGAAGGGCTATAGCGTTCTTTGGGCGTCTGGAAAGACACGCGGCGCTGCAGGGGCGCCTTTATGCGAAGCGGGCTTCGCGATCGAACAGGGGATGCGACCGGTCGGCGATGGCAGGCAGAGGCAGATCAAGCGACAGAATAGAACCGTCCTTCAGCGGCCGCCCGGCCCGCGACGATGACGAATTTTCGCTCGATGCCGATGACCGCGTCGTCGGCAGCAGATCAACACGGCGCGGCGGTTCCAGGCCCCCGCCCCAGCGTCCCGCCCGCCAGCGGCGGCGCGAGCCGCGCGAGCGTGACGGCGGCGGCTTTTTCGGCTTTCTGCGCCGTGTGGTCTACTGGTGCGTCGTGCTGTTCATCTGGGCCGGTATCGGTGTTGCCGGCCTTGTCGTCTATTATGGTTCGCGCATGCCGAGCGCCAGCACATGGGCGATTCCCGAGCGGCCGCCGAACGTCAAGATAACCGCCGTCGATGGCAGCGTCATCGCCAACCGCGGCGCCACCGGCGGCGAGGCGCTGTCGCTCGAAAACATGTCGCCCTATATTCCCGAAGCCGTCATCGCCATCGAGGACCGGCGCTTCTATTCGCATTTCGGCGTCGATCCGCTCGGCCTCGGCCGGGCGATCGTCACCAATTTCACGGCCGGCCACATGGTGCAGGGCGGCTCGACGCTGACGCAGCAGCTTGCCAAGAACCTCTTCCTCTCTCCGGAAAGAACCCTGGAGCGCAAGGTGCAGGAAGTGCTGCTCTCGCTCTGGCTGGAGCAGAAATACACCAAGGACCAGATCCTTGCGATGTATCTCAACCGGGTGTTCTTCGGATCGAACGCCTATGGCGTCGAGGCGGCGTCAAGGCGCTACTTCAACAAATCGGCGCGCGACGTGAATCTCGGTGAAGCCGCCGTGCTGGCCGGCCTGCTCAAGGCGCCGTCACGGCTTTCGCCGGCCCGCGACGCCGAAGCCGCGAACGCACGCGCCCAGCTCGTTCTCGCGGCGATGCGCGAACAGGGTTTCATCACCGATTCCGAGGTCAAGACCGCGATGTCGCAGACCCCGGCTTCGGCCAAGAGTTATTGGTCGGGCGCCGGACATTATGTCGCCGACATGGTGATGGATGAACTGCCGGGCCTGATCGGCGACGTCAAGGAAGACGTCATCGTCGATACGACCATCGACAAGTCACTGGAAAAGAAGGCCGAGCAATCGCTGGTCGATGTGCTCGACAAGGAAGGCGGCAAGCTCGACGCCTCGCAGGCAGCCCTCGTCTCGATCGACGGCACCGGCGCCATCCGGGCGCTGGTCGGCGGCAGGGACTATGCAACGAGCCAGTTCAACCGTGCCGTCAAAGCCAAGCGCCAGCCGGGATCCTCGTTCAAGCCTTTCGTCTATGCCGCAGCACTGGAAAAGGGGCTGACGCCGTTTTCGGTGTTCAACGACGCGCCGATCCGCATCGGCGACTGGACACCGGAAAATTACGAGAAGAAATACAATGGCGAAGTGACGCTCGCCACTGCGCTTTCCAAGTCGCTGAACACGGTTGCCGCGCAGCTGGTGATGTATGACGGGCCGGATCAGGTGATCAAGCTTGCCCATCGGCTCGGCATTGAAAGCGAGCTGCAGCCAAACGCCTCGATTGCGCTCGGGACATCAGAAGTGTCGCTGATGGAACTCACCGCCTCCTATGCCGCCTTCATGAACGGCGGCTACAAGGCGACGCCGCACGTCATTCGCCGGGTGACGACCGCAGAGGGCAAGGTTCTCTACGAAAATACCTATGACAGCCCGCCGCGTGTGCTGTCCGAGCAGATCGCCGCCGAGATGGATGCGATGATGATGGGCGTCATCGATAACGGCACCGGCAAGAGCGCCAAGATCCCTGGCTGGCAGGCGGCGGGAAAGACCGGTACGACGCAGAATTCACGCGACGCGCTCTTCGTCGGCTTCACCAGCAACCTCACCACCGGCGTCTGGTTCGGCAATGACGACGGCAAGCCGATGAAGAAGGTAACGGGCGGCGGCCTGCCGGCCAAGGCCTGGAAGGAATTCATGATCGCCGCCCACAAGGGTCTTTCGCCGGCGCCGCTCTTCGGCAACGGCCAGCTGATCGGCGATCCCAACGGCCAACCGATGGCGCAAACGGCACCGGACGGCGGGCAGCCGGTCACGGCCGAGGCGCCGCCGACGACGATCGGCGGCATTATTTCCGGTGTCTTCGGCGGCAACGAGAATGCCAATCGCTATCCGCAGGCGCCCGTGCGGCAGCAAGCTGTGCCGTCAGGAAACGGTCCGGTTCCGCCTGCCGACATTGCCGAAGGCGACGGGTCCGGCTATGGAAACGTCGTGCCGCCGGGCGATGTCGGGACGCCGCAGACGACCTCTTCGGTGCAGCCGCGACGCACCACGTTGCTCGATCTGATCATGGGCCAGTGAGATTTTTGCATCGCGACCCTTCAGATTCGCCTGCGATGTTCAGGGCCTTCGCCTCTCGCATGTCTCTGCAGCAAAACCGCCGCACGCCGTTGCAGAACATGACAGAAATCCACCGCTTTCCTGCTATGGGCAGAACGCTTTCCCGGCTGCCGTCAAAATTGGAGGCAACACATTCGTTTTGCTGGATTCCGGGCTATTTCCCGCCTTGCAGTCCAGAAAACCGCTCCTTATATACGCCGCATCACCGCAATCACGATTGCGTAATCTTAAGTAGACCCATCCCGTAAGGGGCTGTCAGGGAAATGCCTTCTGGGGGTTCCGACAGCTTGCTTCAAGGAGAGAATGACATGGCAAAAGTAATTGGTATCGACCTTGGAACGACGAATTCCTGCGTCGCAGTCATGGACGGCAAGGACGCGAAGGTCATCGAGAATGCGGAAGGTGCGCGCACGACCCCTTCCATGGTGGCATTTTCCGAGGATGGCGAGCGCCTCGTCGGCCAGCCGGCCAAGCGCCAGGCGGTCACCAACCCGACGAACACGCTTTTTGCGGTCAAGCGCCTGATCGGCCGCCGCTACGAAGATCCGACCGTCGAGAAGGACAAGCATCTCGTTCCCTTCAGCATCGTCAAGGGCGACAATGGCGACGCCTGGGTCGAAGCCAATGGCAAGGGCTACTCGCCCGCACAGATTTCCGCGATGATCCTTCAGAAGATGAAGGAAACGGCCGAATCCTATCTCGGCGAAAAGGTCGAGAAGGCGGTCATCACCGTTCCGGCCTATTTCAATGACGCCCAGCGCCAGGCAACCAAGGATGCGGGCAAGATCGCCGGCCTCGAAGTGCTGCGCATCATCAACGAGCCGACCGCTGCCGCTCTCGCCTACGGCCTCGACAAGAAGGACGGCAAGACGATCGCCGTCTACGACCTTGGCGGCGGCACCTTCGATATTTCGATCCTTGAGATCGGCGACGGCGTCTTCGAAGTGAAGTCCACCAACGGCGATACCTTCCTCGGCGGTGAAGACTTCGACATGCGTCTCGTCGAATATCTCGTTGCCGAATTCAAGAAGGACAACGGCATCGACCTGAAGAACGACAAGCTTGCCCTGCAGCGCCTCAAGGAAGCTGCCGAAAAGGCCAAGATCGAGCTGTCCTCTTCGCAGCAGACCGAAATCAACCTGCCGTTCATCACGGCCGACGCCTCCGGTCCGAAGCATCTGACGCTGAAGCTGACCCGCGCCAAGCTCGAGAGCCTGGTCGACGACCTCGTCCAGCGCACGATCGCGCCTTGCAAGGCCGCTCTCAAGGATGCCGGCGTCACCGCTGCCGAAATCGACGAAGTTGTTCTCGTCGGCGGCATGAGCCGCATGCCGAAGGTACAGGAAGTCGTCAAGCAGCTGTTCGGCAAGGAGCCGCACAAGGGCGTCAACCCGGATGAAGTCGTCGCTCTCGGCGCCGCCATCCAGGCCGGCGTTCTCCAGGGCGACGTCAAGGACGTTCTGCTCCTCGACGTGACCCCGCTGTCGCTCGGCATCGAAACGCTCGGCGGCGTCTTCACCCGCCTGATCGAGCGCAACACCACGATCCCGACAAAGAAGAGCCAGACCTTCTCGACCGCCGAAGACAACCAGCAGGCCGTCACTATCCGCGTTTCGCAGGGCGAGCGCGAAATGGCTGCCGACAACAAGCTGCTCGGCCAGTTCGACCTCGTCGGCCTGCCGCCGTCGCCGCGCGGCGTGCCGCAGATCGAAGTGACCTTCGACATCGACGCCAACGGCATCGTCCAGGTTTCGGCCAAGGACAAGGGCACCGGCAAGGAACAGCAGATCCGCATCCAGGCTTCCGGCGGCCTCTCCGACGCCGACATCGAGAAGATGGTCAAGGATGCCGAGTCGCATGCGGCCGAAGACAAGAAGCGCCGTGAGGCCGTGGAAGCCAAGAACCAGGCCGAAAGCCTGATCCACTCGACGGAAAAGTCGCTGAAGGATTACGGCGACAAGGTTTCCGAAGCCGACCGCACTGCGATCTCGGATGCGATCGCCGCGCTGAAGTCCGCGACCGAGGCGACCGAAGCCGACGCCGAAGACATCAAGGCCAAGACCCAGACGCTGATGGAAGTTTCCATGAAACTCGGCCAGGCGATTTATGAAGCACAGCAGGCCGAGGGCGGCGCTGCTGCCGATGCCTCCGCGGAAGAAGGCGGCGACAATGTCGTCGACGCCGACTACGAGGAAATCAAGGACGACGACCGCAAGAAGTCCGCGTAATCTGCGGCGGCGTGGTAATGCTTCAACACCTGATCCGGCTGCTCACCATGGCAGCCGGAAATCCATTTCCGGGGTCTAATCCTTAATGGCAAAAGCGGACTTTTACGAAACTCTGGGTGTAGCCAAGTCGGCGGACGAGAAAGAGCTGAAGAGCGCCTTCCGAAAGCTGGCGATGAAATACCATCCGGACAAGAACCCGGATGACAAGGACGCCGAACGGAAGTTCAAGGAAATCAACGAAGCCTACGAGATGCTCAAGGACCCGCAGAAGCGGGCGGCCTATGATCGTTACGGCCATGCTGCCTTCGAACATGGCGGCATGGGCGGCGGTGGCGGCGGCTTTGCCGGCGGCGGCTTCTCCGACATCTTCGAGGATATTTTCGGCGAGATGATGGGCGGCGGCCGGGCGCGCCAGCGCTCGTCGGGCGGGCGCGAACGCGGCGCCGATCTTCGCTACAACATGGAAATCACGCTGGAAGAGGCCTTTTCCGGCAAGACGGCGCAGATCCGGGTGCCGACGTCGATCACCTGCGACGTCTGTTCGGGGTCGGGCGCAAAACCCGGCACGCAGCCGAAGAACTGCGGCACCTGCCAGGGCTCGGGGCGCGTGCGCGCGGCGCAGGGCTTCTTCTCGATCGAGCGGACCTGCCCGACCTGCCACGGCCGCGGCCAGATCATTCCCGATCCCTGCCCGAAGTGCCACGGTCAAGGCCGGGTGACGGAGGAGCGTTCGCTTTCGGTCAACATTCCCGCCGGCATCGAGGACGGCACGCGCATCCGCCTGCAGGGCGAGGGCGAAGCCGGGGCGCGCGGCGGCCCGGCGGGCGATCTCTATATCTTCCTGTCGGTGAAGCCGCATGAATTCTACCAGCGCGATGGAGCCGATCTCTATTGCGCCGTCCCGATCTCGATGACGACGGCGGCGCTCGGCGGGACCTTCGACGTGGCGACGCTCGACGGCACCAAATCGCGGGTGACCGTGCCCGAGGGCACGCAGGCGGGCAAACAGTTCCGCTTGAAGAGCAAGGGCATGCCGGTGCTGCGTTCGGCGCAGACGGGCGACCTCTATATCCAGATCCAGATCGAGACCCCGCAAAAACTCACCAAGCGCCAGCGCGAGCTGCTGCAGGAGTTCGAGCAGATTTCCTCCAAGGAGAACAATCCGGAATCGACGGGCTTCTTTGCCCGGATGAAGGAATTCTTCGAAGGCTAGAGCCTATGGAAGGTCTCTAAGCCGCGACCGGAATAGTCGTTTCGAAAGCCGGGGCACGGAAACGTCCCCGGCTCTTTCGTTATGCCGACCCGTTTTGGCACGTCCGCGCGGCGCATCGGGCACGCATTGACACGGCAGCCGGAAGAAAGTCGGCTGGCGTTAACGCAGCCGGATAATGGCGCTTGCAAGTTTTCCAAATGAATTCAGTCTCTGTCGCCAGCGCATGCCCCGGAGATCGGAACCGGTTTTCGAAGGATCAGGCGCAGATTGGAATGATGGAGCGATCACAGCCGTCCTTTCGGGCACTGCGCTCTGTTCGGGGAACAACCAAAACAAGAGTAACTGCCATGGCGCCAGCCTTCTCCTCTCAGCACGACGACGTCGACGTTCTCGCCGGCGCCATTTACACATGGTGCGCCGAGCGCAACATCAAGCTTCGCAGCCAACAGGGCCTGTCGATCGCCAGTATCGCGATCGACCTCTATCATGCCGGCCACCAGACGCAGGACGATCTGCTGACGGCGTTGCACGAGCGCGAATTTCACTGACACGTCTGATCGAACGCGGACGTCGCGGCGCGTTTCTGCTCTCGCTGTTCATGGGCTTGCCCGAAACCCGGCGCTAGCAGATCACATTGTCTGCGGGGAAGCTGATTTCCCGGTTCGGATCAAGCGGCGTTTTCGGCCGCCTGCCCACTGCTTATAAGCGTGAGGATGGTCTTGACCGCTTCCTTGCCTGCCGGTGAATTCAGCTTGTCGTAACTCAGGGCAAGCGCATAGGCGTCCGGGCTGAGCTCGATACGGCTGCCGAATTGCGGCATGTCGGCTCCCTCGAAAAGAACCGAGATTTCGACATCGAGAAAAACCGCGATCTGATGCAGTTTGCTGGCAGAAACGCGGTTCGTCCCCTTTTCGTATTTCTGAATCTGCTGGAAGGTCAATCCAAGTGCTTCACCAAGCTCGAGCTGAGAAACCCGGCGAAGGGCGCGAAGCTGTCTTATGTTGTGACCAACGATAATATCAACCGGATCTGGCACTTACATTCTCTCATACGCAAACGTTTCGTTTACCATAACGTTTCCCTCGCATAACTCAACCTTTCAGTTGCAAAATTCAACCGACTTTTTCTGGGCTTTACCTTACGTCAGCGATCCCGAAAAATGCAGCGGATCCCCTGGCTGCCAGGCAGTTTGAAAGCAATGACGATGGCTGTCCGCGGCTGAGGAGACGATGACGGATCGCTTCGATGCGGTTGTATTTTTTTGGGATTTGCCAGAAAAGCGTACCGAACAGTTCCGGAATCAGCGCTCACTTGCGGGAACATGCGGAAATGCCGCCCGGTTATTTTACGCGCGATCTGGGGCGGCGGAACCGCAAGCCTTGCCATCGACGCCGCTTCGGCATAGCTGTCAGGCTTCACCAACCCGGACACGCGATGCCGCACAAGGTTTCTCTTTCCCGTCTGAAGCTGACAGACTTCCGCAACTATGCGGCAGTGAGCCTTGCCCTCGACAGCCGGCACGCCGTGCTGACGGGAAACAACGGCGCCGGCAAGACCAATCTCATGGAGGCGGTTTCGCTGCTGTCGCCGGGCCGGGGCCTGCGCCGCGCCGCCTATGGCGATATTACCCGCGTCGGCGCGGCCGGCGGCTTCTCGATCTTTGCCGCGCTTGACGGCATGGAGGGCGAAGTCGAGATCGGCACCGGCATCGAAGCGGGCGAGGAGACCACTACGCGCAAGCTGCGTATCAACGGGACGCCGGCAAAGACCGCCGACGAACTCACCGATCATCTGCGCCTTCTTTGGCTGACGCCGGCAATGGACGGGCTCTTTACCGGCGCCTCCTCCGACCGCCGACGTTTTCTTGACCGGCTGGTGCTGTCGCTCGATCCCGCCCATGGCCGCCGCGCCAGCGATTTCGAGCGGGCCATGCGCAGCCGCAACAAGCTGCTGGATGAGGGCCGCTTCGATCCTTCCTGGCTTGCCGGCATCGAGGAGCAGATGGCAAGCCTCGGCATCGCCATGGCGCTCGCCCGGCAGGAAATGCTCGGCCTGCTCGCCCGGCTGATTGAGGAAAGGCCGGAGAGCTCGCCCTTCCCTTCGGCATCGTTGCAGCTTTCGGGCTTCATGGACGGCCAGTTCTCCCGCCCCTCGGTCGACCTCGAGGACGAATATGCGGCGATGCTGGCGGAGAGCCGGTACCGCGACGCCAGTGCCGGGCGCACGCTGGACGGGCCGCACCGGGCCGATCTCATCGTCCATCACCGCGAGAAGGCGATGGAGGCCGAGCGTTGCTCAACCGGTGAGCAGAAGGCGCTGCTCGTCGGCCTCGTGCTTGCACATGCGCGGCTCGTCGGCAATCTGACCGGCCATGCACCGATCCTGCTGCTCGACGAGATCGCCGCCCATCTCGACGAGGGCCGCCGCGCCGCGCTGTTCGATCTCATCGACGGGCTCGGCGGCCAGGCTTTCATGACGGGCACGGATCAGACAATGTTTTCAGCGCTCGCAGACCGGGCGCAGTTCTTCACCGTTGCCGACGGAAAGGTGTTCGGATGAGGAAGGCGGCTTTTCCCGGCGTCGGGCATCATGATAGCATCGCCGCCATGGAACCGCTCAGCCCCGACGAAATTGCCCGATATCACCGTCACATCCTGCTCCCCGAGATCGGCGGCGCCGGCCAGCAGAAACTGAAGGCCGCGCGCGTGCTGGTGATCGGCGCCGGCGGCCTCGGAGCGCCGATCCTCCAATATCTGGCGGCAGCCGGTGTCGGCACGCTCGGCATCGTCGATGATGACCGGGTGTCGCTCTCCAACCTGCAGCGCCAGGTGATCCATGATTCCGGCACGATCGGCGAATTGAAAACCGAAAGTGCTGCGCTCGCCATTGCCAGGCTCAATCCGCATGTGCGGCTCATCCGCTTCGAAGAACGGTTTTGCGCGGAGACCGCCCAGCGGCAACTCTCCGGCTTCGACCTGCTGATCGACGGTTCCGACAATTTCGACACGCGTTATGCCGCCGCCGACGCCGCTGAAGCGGCGCGGATTGCGCTTGTTACCGGCGCGGTCGGGCGTTTCGACGGTTCGCTGACGGTCCTCAAGCCCTATGAGACCAGCGAGGACGGAACAGCAAATCCCAGATATCGCGACCTGTTTCCTGAAGCGCCGCCGGCGGGTCTGGTCCCCTCCTGCGCCGAAGCCGGCATCATCGGCGCGCTGACCGGCGTCATCGGCACGATGATGGCGATGGAGGCGATCAAGCTGATCACCGGCGCTGGCGAACCGCTGATCGGACGGCTGCTGCTCTATGACGCGCTCTCGGCCCGGTTCGACACGATACGGTATAAACGCCGCCGGGAGAGGCAGGGGCAGGCCGTATGACGATCGTCCGCCTGGATCGGAGCTTCACGCGCTGGGACGAACTGCTGGCACTCATCCTCGCCGCCTTCGCTTCGATGAACGGCAGGATCGACCCCCCATCCTCCGCACTCAAGCTGACGACGAGGTCGCTGGCCGAAAAGGCCGAGGCCGAGATCGGTCATGTCGTCATCGAAAACGAAAGGCTGATCGGCTGCCTGTTCCTGCGGTCGGAAGCGGACTGTCTCTATGTCGGCAAGCTGGCCATTCTGCCCGAGGCTCAAGGCAAGGGGCTCGGCAAGCGGCTATTGGCAATCGCCGAGGAGACCGCGGCAGCGCTTGGCCTTGCCGCTTTGCGGCTGGAGACGCGCATCGAACTCACCGAAAATCATGCCGTCTTTGCCGCCTGGGGATTTTCGAGAACCGCCGAGAAGGCGCATCCGGGCTTTGCCAGAACCACCTTCATCGAGATGCGGAAGTTGCTTGCGCCTCGGACCCCGACCGTCTGAACCGGATCAACGTCCAGGCAGCACCCGGTTCGGCGGCCTGTGACCGTCGATGAAGGTGCGGATATTGATGATTACCTTGTCGCCCATATCGATGCGGCCTTCGATCGTCGCCGAGCTCATATGCGGCAGCAGCACGACCTTGCCCTCATTGGCGAGCTTGACGAGCTTCGGGTTGACGGCCGGTTCGTTTTCGAAAACGTCGAGGCCGGCACCGGCGATCTTGCCCTCCCTCAGGCATTTGATCAGCGCGCTTTCGTCGACCACGTCACCGCGGGCGGTGTTGACGAGGTAGGCGGTCGGCTGCAGCAGCGCCAGGCGGCGTGCCGAGATCAGATGAAAGGTTGCCGGCGTCGACGGACAATTGACCGAGACGATGTCGACGCGGGCGAGCATCTGGTCGAGGCTTTCCCAATAGGTTGCCTCCAACTCGTCCTCGACGGCCGGATTGACGCGCTTGCGGTTGTGGTAGTGGATCGAAAGGCCGAAGGCCTTGGCGCGGCGGGCCACCGCCGTGCCAATGCGACCCATGCCGACGATGCCGATGCGCTTGCCGTGAATGCGCCGGCCGAGCATCCAGGTGGGAGACCAGCCGGCCCATTCGCCCGGCTTGTCGGTCAACACACGCGCCCCTTCGCCGAGCCGTCTCGGTACCGCCAGAATCAGCGCCATCGTCATGTCGGCGGTGTCCTCGGTCAGGACGTTCGGCGTGTTGGTGACGGTGATGCCCTTGCGCGCCGCCGCCTCGACGTCGATATGGTCGGTGCCGTTGGAGAAGCTGGCAATCAGCTTCATCTGCGGACCGGCCGCTTCGATCAGCGCCGCGTCGATGCGATCGGTGACCGTCGGCACGAGCACGTCGGCGGTGCGGACAGCCGCCATGAGCTCGGGCACGGAGCGCGGCGCGTCGTCGATGTTCAGCTCGGCGTCGAAGAGCTCGCGCATGCGGGTTTCGACGGCATCCGGCAGCTTGCGGGTGATGTAGACCTTCGGTTTTTTCTTCGCTGTCATGGCTGGCTGTGGTGCCTTGTTCAGAGGTCTTTAACCAAGAAAGGTGATAACTTTCTCATTCCGGGCATTTTCTACCAGACCCGCACGCGAAGACAAACAAAACTCGTGGTGCAGCCGGGGAATGTCAGTGCCCGGACAGCGAGCAGCCCGATCTGCCGCCGATTCGAGCAAACGGAAGCTTCCATGCGCAGCAAAGTCCTGAAGTCCTGCCTCGCCGTCGCGATCGCTCTGGCCACATCGCTCGGCCCCATCGAATTTGCCCATGCGCAGGCCGCCAAGGGACCGAGCGGCCTGCCATTACCGCGCTTCGTCACGCTGAAATCCAAGCGCGTCAATCTTCGCATCGGCCCTGGAACGGATTACGCAGTTTCATGGATGTATCTGAAATCCGGCCTGCCGGTCGAGATCATCCAGGAATACGACAACTGGCGCCGCATCCGTGATGCCGACGGCACCGAAGGCTGGGTCAACCAGTCGCTGCTCTCCGGCCAGCGTGCGGCGATCGCCGCACCCTGGATGAAGACGAAGGGCAAGGGCGTCTTCGTCAATCTGCGTCGCGAGGCGCAGCCCTCCGCCTCCATCATCGCCAAGCTGGAACCCGGCGTGATGCTGACGATCGGCGAATGCAATGGCGATTGGTGCCGCGCCGAAGCCGACGGCGCCACCGGCTGGGTGGCGCAATCGGAAATCTGGGGCGCCTATCCCGGCGAAGCCTTCAAATAAGCCCTGCGTGCTTGGCGGCCTCAGAGAGCGAGGTCATCGGGCGCGGGCCGATCTGCTGGATAACGATGCCGGCAGCGAGGCAGCCGAGCTTGCCGCAATCTTCCAGCGACCGTCCCTGCGTATAGCCGTAGAGGAAGCCGGAGGCGAAGAGGTCTCCGGCGCCCGTCGTGTCCACAACTTCCCTGATCCGGATCGCGTCGACGTAATAACGCTCCTGGCCCTTCAGGATGACGGCGCCATTCTCACTCATCGTCACGGCAGCGATCTTACAGTCCGCGGCAATCTTGTTCAGCGCCTCCTCGAAGTCTTCGGTCTGGTAAAGCGCCAGCGCTTCCTGGCGATTGGCGAAGACGATGTCGACCGTGCCCGAGCGCATCAGATCGAGGAATTCGCCGCGATAACGGTCGACGCAGAAACTGTCGGAGAGCGTCATCGACATTTCGCGGCCGTTTTCATGGGCGATGCGGGCGCAGTCGCGAATGGCCTCCTTGGCGCGCGGAGGATCCCAGAGATAACCTTCGAAATAGGTGACCTTGGCGTCGGCAACGACATCGGCCTCGACGTCCTCAGGACCGAGTTCGACGCACGCGCCGAGATAGGTATTCATCGACCGCTCGCCGTCCTCGGTGACGAAGATCATCGACCGCGCCGTCGGCGGGAAGGTGCCCTTGGGACGGGTCTGGTAGTGGACGCCCTGGGCGCGAATGTCGTGGGTGAAAATGTCGCCGAGCTGATCTGAGGCGACATTGCCGAAATAGGCAGCCTTGCCGCCGAGGTTCGCAACGCCGGCCGCCGTATTGCCGGCGCTGCCGCCGGAGGCTTCAAGGGCAGGTCCCATGCGCGAATACAGAAGTTCGGCGCGTTCGGCATCGATGAGGTTCATCGCCGCCTTGGTGATCTTGTTATCAATGAGGAACTGGTCGTCGCAGCGAGCAATGATATCCACGATCGCGTTGCCGACTGTCAGAACATCGAATCTAGTCATGAAATGGGAGGTCCCGGATTTGTGATATCAGGGTTCGGTCTTAGCGAAATTTCCGCCGTTTGGAAGGATAAATGGTGAAGGCGTCCCTATTCTTCGCAAAAGTGCCGCTTATTCGTCATGTCCCTGTCATTTTGGAAACCTACAAATGCTCGCAGGAAGACCGGCATGAGCAGCTTTCAGTTGCAGCCGGGCGACGGGGGATGATCCCTTCGATCTTACCGGCGCGGTGCTGACCACGGATGAACTGGCAGCCTCGCGATCCGGAGATCCGGCAAGGCCGGAGCGGAAAAGCGGGCCATGCCCGCTTTTTTTGCGTGCGCATGCACTCCATCTGCGGCGGGATGCCGATTGCGTTTTCAACGCCAGCCTTTTGCTGCTAGACCTCGGACCTCCCTCCCCCGCAGAGCATCCTCCCTCATGTCAGCCATCATTCTCGACGTCCTTCCCATCTTCATCCTGATCCTCATCGGCTGGGTAATCGTTCGCAGCGGCCTGATGGCATCAAATGTCGGCGACGCGCTCAGCGAATTCGTCTTCAAGATCGCCGTGCCGCTGCTGCTCTTCCGCACCATCGCCGAGGCGGATTTCCATGGCGCCTCGCCCTTCCGGCTCTGGATCGTCTATTTCTCCGGCGTCGCCATCACCTGGACGGCCGGCCATATCGCCGCCACGCGCCTCTTTCACCGCGACGAACGGATCGGGGTGCTGGCCGGCGTTTCCTCGGCCTTCGCCAACAATGTCTTCATCGGATTGCCGCTCGTCCAGCGGACCGTCGGCGACGAAGGGCTGGTGGCGTTGTCGATCCTGCTTGCCGTGCATTTGCCGGTGATGATGGTCGCCGGCACGGTGTTGATGGAGCACGCGGAACGAAAGATCGCCGGCAAAAGCGACCGCAGCATGGTCTTCGTGCTGCGCCAGATCGCCATCAACCTCATCCGCAATCCGCTGGTGATCGGCCTTGCGGCCGGCATGGCCGTGCATCTTTCCGGCCTCACCATGCCGGCTGCGGTTGCATCGGTCGTCGGCCAGATCGCCGGCATAGCCGGCCCGGCGGCGCTGATCTCGCTCGGCATGGCGCTGGAGAGATACGGCGTCTCCGGCAATCTCGGCATTGCCAGCGTGACCTCCAGCCTCAAGCTGCTGCTGCTGCCCGGCTGCGTCTGGACAGCGAGCCGTCTCCTCGGTCTCAGCCCCGAATGGACGGCGGCGATCGTGCTAACCTCCTCGGTGCCGACAGGCGTCAATGCCTGGCTGATCGCCAATCGTTTCGGCGTGGGCCACAGCCTCGCCGCCTCGACAATCTCGGTGACGACGGCGCTCGGCGCCATCACCGTTTCGCTCTGGGCTTATTTTCTCGGCGCCTGATCTTGCGCCGTGAACAACAAAAGCCCGGCTTGCGGCCGGGCTTCGATTGTCATGCGATGGCGTCGCCTTACTGCGTTGCGGTTTTCGGATCCGGCAGCGGCACCGGCGAATCGGCGAGCGTGTGCAGATAGAGGATGACGTTGGCGCGGTCCTGATCCTTCGCCAGACCTGCAAAGCCCATTGCGGTGCCGGGAACGTCCTTCTTCGGCGCCGTCAGGAACTTGTTGAGGGCCTCGAAGGTCCATTTTTCAGAACTGCCCTTGGAAAAATCCTTCATCGCAGAGGAATAGGCAAAGCCTTCATGCGAGGCGATCGGGCGATCTACGACACCAAAGAGGTTAGGACCGACCTTGTTCGGTCCCCCTTTGGTGCCGTCATGACAGGCCTGACACTTCTTGAAGACCGCTTCACCGGCCTTGGCATCTGCAGAGGCGAGCAATTGCGCGATCGGAACGGCAGCAGCGGCAGGCGCGGCTTCACCGCCGGCGGCGGGCGCCTCTTCGGCAACGATCGCGAAACCTTCCTTTTCCGGCGCTTCGGAATGGAAGATCCCCTCGGACGCGATGGAGACCGACATCAGAACGAAAATCGTTCCGAGCAGCGCCCCCACGGCCGTATTGACGTATGAATTCATCTGCAATGCTCCCCTTGCAGCCGGCAGACCAGAACCGGACCATCTTGAAATCGCGCGGAACCTATGTCTTTTGACTGATCGTTGCAACTGTCTAAATGGTCTTATGCGTGAGACTTTTTGACACTTTTCAGCCCGGAATAGAAGGCCCGAACAATGAGTGATTCAAATTTGGACGAGGTGCTCGTCTTGATCCCGGCGCGCATGGCCTCCACCCGGCTTCCGGGCAAGCCGCTCGCCGATATTTGCGGACTGCCGATGATCGTGCAGGTGGCGATGCGCGCCAAAGAGGCAGCCATCGGCCGCGTGGTCGTCGCCGTCGACGACCAACAGGTGTTCGATGCCGTTTCCGCCGCCGGCTTCGATGTCGTCATGACCAGCAGCGATCACCAATCGGGTTCCGACCGGATCTTCGAAGCGCTGACGAAAGTCGATCCCGACGGCAAGGCGAAATTCATCGTCAACGTTCAGGGCGACCTGCCGACGATCGATCCGCAAACCGTGCGCGCGGCGCTGCGCCCGCTCGAGAACGAGGCGGTCGATATCGGCACGCTGACGACCGAA
Organism: Rhizobium phaseoli; assembly: GCF_003985125.1. Lineage (GTDB taxonomy): Bacteria > Pseudomonadota > Alphaproteobacteria > Rhizobiales > Rhizobiaceae > Rhizobium > Rhizobium phaseoli. The sequence goes on along the minus strand of NZ_ML133566.1, from coordinate 132,346 downwards.
ATTGATGATGAGGACGACAAGAGCGCGCCGCATATCGTCAAGATCGTCGGTTCGCCGGTCTCCGACACCCGCCTGCACGCCCTCTACTTCACCCGCGCGACAGCACCCCACGGCAAGGGGCCGCTCTATCACCATATCGGCCTTTATGCCTATCGGCGTGCGGCGCTGGAGCGATTCGTCTCGCTCGGCCCATCGACGCTCGAAAGGCGCGAATCGCTCGAGCAGCTGCGGGCGCTGGAGGCCGGCATGCGCATCGACGTGGAGATCGTTGACACGGTTCCACTCGGTGTCGATACTCCCGCCGACCTTGAGAAAGCGCGGCGCATCCTCTCCGCCAGAACAGGATGATTTTAGGCTCGGTTGGCCTAAAATCTGAATCCTGTTCTCAATTAAAGAGTTAGAGCATGATGTCGTCCGAAAACCGCTCACACTTTTCGGCATCATGCTCCAAGTCGAACTGACGGAACCATCATGAACATCAAGACCAACAGGATCGCCTTCCAGGGCGAGTTCGGCGCCAATTCCGACATGGCTAGCCGCGACATGTTTCCGACCATGGAGCCGCTGCCCTGCCAGACGTTCGAGGATGCGTTCACCGCCGTCGACAACGGCGACGCCGATATCGCCATGATCCCGATCGAAAACACGATCGCCGGGCGCGTTGCCGATATCCATCACCTGCTGCCGGAATCGCGGCTGCACATCATCGGCGAATATTTCATGCCGATCCGCTTTCAGCTGATGGTGCTGCCCGGGGTCACCAAGGACGAGATCCGCACGGTGCACAGCCATATCCACGCGCTCGGCCAGTGCCGCAAGATCGTTCGCGCCCATGGCTGGAAGCCTGTCATCGCCGGTGATACGGCAGGCGCGGCAAAGCTCGTCAAGGAAACCGGCGACCGCTCGATGGCCGCGTTGGCGCCGCGCCTTGCCGCCGATCTCTACGGGCTCGAGATCGTCGCCGAAAATGTCGAGGATACGGAAAACAACGTCACCCGCTTCGTCGTGCTCTCGCGTGACGAGGAATGGGCGCAGCGCAATTCGGCGGAAGAAAAGGTCGTCACCACCTTCGTTTTCAACGTCCGCAACATTCCGGCGGCGCTCTACAAGGCGCTCGGCGGTTTTGCCACCAACAACATCAACATGACGAAGCTGGAAAGCTACCAGCTCGGCGGAAAATTCGTGGCGACACAGTTCTACGCCGATATCGAAGGCCATCCGAACGATCCGAACGTTCGCCGGGCATTGGAAGAACTGCGGTTCTTCTCCGAGAAGGTGCGCATCCTCGGCGTTTACAAGGGGCATGCGATGCGAGGCCTGCTTTAGGTCTTGTTTTATGCATGTCGCCGGAAGGCGCGGCTTCCGGCGACATGCAGGAGACAGAGCTCGCAGGGCGATTATTTATCCGGCTCACAAACCCGCAACCGGTGGCCATCCGGATCAAGCACGACGAAGGTCGTGCCGAAATCGAGCTCGGTCAATTCCTGGGCGATCGGCAGTCCGCGCTGGCGCCAGTCCTCGTATTGCTTGGCAACGGCGTTTTCGCCCGCCACCATGAAGGCCACTTCGCCGCGGTTGCCGATGGCGGAGGGTTGCGGCTCGACCTTGCTGCGCCGCCAGAGGCCGAGGGTGAAGCCGCCGTCGAGCGGAAAGGCGACGAAATTCGGCGCCTCCACAGCCGGTTCGCGGTTCAGCAGGCTGCGATAGAAGCCGGCGCTCTCGCCAGGATCCTTGACGTAAAGGATAATCAGATTGGGGCTGGTCATTGCGGTTCTCCCTTTGATGTAACGGCTGAATGAACGCCTGCTGCCGATTTCTGTCAGCAGGATACAGCGGGCGTTGCCGAAGCAACGCCCGGCCTTGTCGGGCGGAATGTCGATGATGAAACGGATTAACGCGGGAAGCGGTCTTCGTGGCGCGGGTTGCGCCCGTCGATGAAACCGAGGTCGCGCTTCAGGTGATCGGGTGTCGCTTCGACGTCGAGTTTGGGGCGGCTTCCGCCGCCGGCGCGGAAGAGGCCGATGGCGAACTGCAGCAGACCGAAGCGGGCCGAGTGCCGGGCATCGGCGAAGGTTTCGGCCGAAATAATGTCGGCAAAGCTATTGGTGGCGAAGCGGTCGCCGGCCTGCTGAATGGCTGGAGGCGTTACCATGATCAGTACTCCTTCCCTATTGGATTGAGACCGATCATAACGCCAACTGCTGACAGTTTCTGGCAGCAGCGATCAGCTCTCGATCGGCACGTCCTGCGTCTCGCGCCACTCCTTGAGAAGCACCGTGCGGCGGCGCGGATAACGCACCTCATGCAAGGCCATGTCGATGATGCGGTCGGTGCGGAAATGGCGGAAATCCTGACGCAATTCGCACCAGGCCATCAGCACGCGCACATGCTCGAAATAACCGAGCGCGAAGGGCCAGACGCGGCGACGCGAGATGCGGCCCTGCTCGTCGCCATAATGCAGTTCGAGGACCCGCTCCAGGCGGATCGCCTTGCGGATGGCCGAGACATCGGCCTTGTCTTCGTCCCGGCGTTTCGGGCCGACGAAAAGGGCGGCCGAATCGATCATCTCGCGCATATCGGCGGGCAGCACGGCGGCTATCTTGGCGAGCGCATCGGCGCCGGCGCCGGCCAGGCGCGGCTCGGCGGCGCGGGCCACCCAGCGCGAGCCGAGCACCAGTGCCTCGAGTTCCTCTTCCGAAAACATCATCGGCGGCAGCATGAAGCCGGGCTTCAGCACATAGCCGATGCCGGCTTCGCCTTCGATCATCGCGCCCTGGGCTTGCAGACTGGCGATGTCGCGATAGAGCGTGCGCAGGCTGACACCAGTCTCTCGAGCAAGCACGGTGCCGGTCACCGGCCGCCGATAACGCCGAAGCGTCTGGAGCAGCGTCAGCAGCCGTTCCGAGCGGGCGACCGGCATGGCGCTAGCGCTTCCACTCCACCCAGTCGCGCATCAGGCGGTGGGCGATCGCGCCCTTCGGCGGCGATGCCTTGCCGTTGGCGCCGGGGCGCTCCAGCATTTCGAGCGTCTCCTCGCGGGTGAACCAGCGGCAATCCTCGAGCTCCGTCTCGTCGCGGTTGATGTCGGTGGATTTCGCCTCGGCGTAACAGCCGATCATCAGCGAATGCGGCATCGGCCAGGGCTGCGAGGCGTGGTAGCGGATGCGGCCGGTACGGACGCCCGACTCTTCCAGCGTTTCTCGGCGCACGGCGTTCTCGATCGTCTCACCCGGCTCGACGAAGCCGGCAAGACAGGAATACATGCCCGGCGCAAAATGCGGACTGCGGCCGAGCAGGCAGAGGTCGCGGCTCTCGTCGATCGTCAGCATGATGACGACCGGGTCGGTGCGGGGAAAGATCATGTGCTCGCAGGCGGCGCAGACACGCTTGTAACCGCCGATATGGATTTCCATAGCCGCGCCGCAGCGGCCGCAGAAGCGGTTATCGCCGTTCCAGCGAATGAGGCTTGCCGCCTGGGCGAATTCGCCGAGCAACACCTCATCGATCAGCATTTCGCGAAACAGCGTGCGGCCGTCGGCAGGCTTGTACTGGCTGGCAAGGTCATCGACGTCGATGCCGACCGGCACGGCAAGGCGCGGTTCGCCCGACTTGCGGTAGCCGAGAAGCACCGTCTCGTCCCAGTTCGGCCGAAGCTCCTGTAGTTCGTAGCGGGCAAAAAGCGGATCGAGCACCTGGCCATCATGCTTCAGCACCAGCTTGTCGTTGGCGAAGGCGAAAATATGCGTGCCTTCCCTCGCCAGCGCCTTTTCGACGGAATGTTCATCGCGATGTTCGGAATCGCGATTGAGGTCGTTGCCGGCAAAGGCCGTGAGATTGCTGGGTTCCGGATGCGGCACATCCGAATCAAAAAGCGAATGGCTCATGATGAAAGGGCTTCCCGCAGCTTCGCTGTCAATTCGTCTCTCTTTTCGTCCTCGTAGGACTCTGCCTGCCCGAAGCCCCAGACGGGACCCGGCCAGTTGGCATCGCCTTCGAAGCGGGCAATGACATGAACATGAAGCTGGCGGACGATGTTGCCAAGAGCCCCGACATTGATTTTTGTCGCGCCGGTGATCTCCTTCAAGGCCTTGGCGACCATCTCCGTCTCGAAAGTGAGCAGCACCTGGTCGAGCGGCGTCAGCTCGAAAATTTCGGTAATTCCCGTCCGGCGCGGCACGAGAATGAGCCAGGGCCACCTGGCATCCCTCGACAATCTCAGATCACAGAGGCCGGTGACCATGACGCTGATGCTGTCTTTCTCCAGCCGGGGGTCGAGCGTAAAGCCGTTCAAGGGACATTCCTCCTGTCTTTTCCAACGACTAGAGCCTTTCCTGGTTAGATTGAACCATTCTGTTGGCTCAAACGGAGTCGGATGGTCGACCGGCCGGCGCGCGTCGTAGCAAAGCTCTACGGCCAAGCCGGCCGGTCGATCAGCCGGCTCAGCCAACCCGAAGGGCCGGGCATCTTTCCGCCAGGATCAGAGGCGATCGGCTCGGACGTACCTGGGGGTATGCCCGTCGCCAATCGCCTCTGCCCTGACGAAAACCTGCTCCGGCAGAATGCTTCAATCTAACCAGGAAAGGCTCTAGCAGTTTTTTATGATGTTGGCTTGCTTTTGATGACGATATTGCCGATATGTGCATCCGGGAGGTTGGTGGTGGACGAGCCACTCGCCAACCGGGTCAGGTCCGGAAGGAAGCAGCCCTAACGAGCCCGGCACGGGTCATCGTGCCAGCCTCCCACCTTCTCTTTACGAAGTGCCCGGCAATCCGGGCGACAAGCAGGGCGATGAGCGACACCGAGCGACAATCAAAAGATGCCGCCTCGACGGGCACCGGATACCGGGTACTGGCTCGCAAATACCGCCCCAAGGATTTCACGGACCTGATGGTCGGCCAGGAGCCGATGGTCCGCACCCTGACCAACGCCTTCGAGACCGGCCGCATCGCCCAAGCCTATATGCTGACCGGCGTGCGTGGCGTCGGCAAGACGACGACGGCGCGCATCCTGGCGCGGGCGCTGAATTACAAGACAGCTGATGTCGACAAGCCGACGATCGACCTTCGCGCCCCCGGCGAGCATTGCCAGGCGATTATGGAAGGCCGGCATGTCGACGTGATCGAGATGGACGCCGCCTCCCATACCGGCATCGACGATATAAGAGAGATCATCGAGCAGGTGCGCTACCGACCGGTTTCGGCGCGCTACAAGGTCTATATCATCGACGAAGTGCACATGCTGTCGACGCAGGCCTTCAACGGGTTGTTGAAGACCCTGGAAGAGCCGCCGGAACATGTGAAATTCATCTTCGCCACCACCGAAATCCGCAAGGTGCCGATCACCGTGCTGTCGCGCTGCCAGCGCTTCGACCTGCGCCGCATCAGCGCGTCGGATCTCGTCGGGCTGTTTACGACGATCGCGGCCAAGGAAGGCATCGAGGCGGAAGCGGACGCGCTGGCGATGATCGCACGCGCCGCCGAAGGCTCGGCCCGCGACGGCCTGTCACTGCTCGATCAGGCGATCGCCCATGGCGCCGGCGCCGTGCAGGCGGAAGCCGTGCGGGGGATGCTCGGCCTTGCCGACCGCGCCCGCATCGTCGATCTCTTCCAGCATATCGTCAAAGGCGATGTCGCCGGCGCCCTCGCCGAATTCCAGAGCCAATACGAGGCCGGCGCCAATCCTGTTGTGGTGCTGACCGATCTTGCCGATTTCACCCATCTGGTGACGCGGCTGAAATATGTGCCGGATGCGGCAAACGATCCCTCGCTCAGCGAGATCGAGCGCACCAAGGCGGCGGAATTGGCCAAGGGTGTGGCGGTGACGACGCTGTCGCGCATCTGGCAGATGCTGCTGAAGGGCATTCCGGAAACCGAAGGCTCGTCGCGCACGGCAGGGGCGGCCGAAATGGTGCTGATCCGGCTGGCGCATGCCGCACATCTGCCGGCGCCCGAGGATGCGGCGCGGCGGCTTGCCGAATTTTCCGGCGACAATGCCGGCTCGCGCCCCGCCTCCCCGCCTTCCGGCGGCGGTGGCGGCAACGGAACACGGGTTCCCTATCAGAGCAGCGTCGCGGCGCGTGCGCCCGAGCCGACACCGCGGCCGCAGCCCTCAGGGCCGACCGCGATGCTGCGCGCCGTGCCCAATCTGGAACCGCAGACAATCGGCCGCGTCGAGACGAAGCCGGCTGAAGCGCCGAAGCCGCTGGTGCCGGTCAATACGATCGGCGATATCGTCGACCTCGCCGCCGAAAAGCGGGACGTCAAGCTGAAGGCGCTGGTGCGCAACTTCGTGCGGCCCGTCCGCATCGAGCCCGGCCGGCTGGACGTGAACCTCACCGAGGGCGCGCCAGGCACGCTGCTGAACGAGCTTGCCGTCAAACTCAAGGAATGGACAGGCATCCACTGGATCGTCAGCACCAGCCGCGAAGAAGGCGGGCCGACGATGGTGGAGGCGGAAGCCAAGGCGCAGCAACAGCGCGTCAGCGATGCCCGCCAGGACCCCGATGTCGCGGCGATCCTTGCGCAGTTTCCCGGTGCCAAGATCATCGACGTGCGCGTCAGGGCGCCGACCCCGGAGGAGGAAGCGGAAGAGGCGACACCGCCCGCCGCCGCCGAATCCGAAGACGGTGATATCCTGCCGGGCGACGACATAGAATTCTGATTTCAACAAGGAGCGAGACGATGCGCGACATCATGGGCATGATGGGCAAAGTCAAGGAAATGCAGGCCAAGATGGAGCAGATGCAGGCGGAGATCGCCGAGCTCACCGCCGAAGGCAAGGCGGGCGGCGGCCTCGTCACTGTCGTCATCTCCGGCAAGGGCGAGCTGAAGAGCCTGAAGATCGATCCGTCGCTGTTCAAGGAGGACGACGTCGAGATCCTCGAGGACCTGATCGTCGCCGCCCACAAGGACGCCAAGGACAAGGCCGAGGCGCTGGCCGCCGAAAAAACCAAGGCGCTAACCGCCGGCCTGCCGATCCCGCCCGGCTTCAAGCTGCCGTTCTGATCGCAGGCAGTTAGACTCGCTTTCACCGGAATCGCGCTGGCTGTGGACAGGCGAAATTGGCGCCTACGGCTGCGCTGCCAACATCGCCCGCAGCTTGTAGTGGATAGGGGCAGCGAGATATCGCGCCCGGTCAACCTGCGAAAGGCGTCGGCCGAACGTTTCCATCAGCTCCGGCATCGTGACCTTTTCTCCGGGAAAGGGTTGGTGCTCCAACGGCGTTCCGACTTCGGCAATGCCGCCGCGGATCACGCGGCAATAGATGCCGGGGCGGGCGGCGGCGGTATAACGCTTGACGAATTTCGGGTCGGCCATTCTGGCGGCGAAGGTGGCGCAGGGGATGCGGCATGCTGTAACTTCGAGGACAAGGTCGCCTGATAGGAAGCGGTCGCCGACAGAAACAACGCGGTTGTCCAGATCCGAGATCACCATGTTTTCGCCGAAAGTGCCGGGCTCGTATGGCCGGCAGAGCTCCCGGCTCCACCAGTCGAGCGTCAGCGACCCCTCGATATAAACCGCTTGATCGACGCCGCCATGGTGCTTGCGATTGCAGATGGCATCGCCGACAAGGCCTTCGGCATCGATCATCACGGCGCCGTTGACGGCATGTTTGAAGATGCCGGTCTTATAGCTCTTACCGGTCAGCTTTTCCGGAGTGCCGGTGCAGAGCGCCAGGATTTTCATGGACGGCCGATCCTTCCGCGATTCCGTTTTCGTTGCATATCAGTTAAGAACGGCGCATGGCAAAACGAGTCACCGGCCCTGAAATCGAAAAACTCATCCAGCTTCTGGCAAAGGTGCCGGGCCTCGGGCCGCGCTCGGCACGCCGGGCGGCGCTGCATCTGATCAAGAAGAAGGACCAGCTGCTGGGACCGCTGTCGAATGCGATGGGCGAGGCCTATGACAAGGTGAAAATCTGCTCGCGCTGCGGCAATGTCGATACCGTCGACCCCTGCACCGTTTGCACCGATGCTCAGCGCGACCAATCCGTCATCATCGTCGTCGAGGATGTCTCGGACCTCTGGGCGCTGGAACGGGCCGGTGCGATGAACGCCGCCTATCACGTTCTCGGCGGCACGTTGTCGCCGCTCGACGGGATCGGGCCCGACGATCTCAATATTCGCGGGCTGATCGACCGGATTGGTGAAGGCGGCATCCGGGAGCTGATCATCGCCGTCAATGCCACCGTCGAAGGACAGACGACCGCGCATTATATCACCGACCAGTTGCAGGGGCTCGACGTGAAGATCACGCGGCTGGCGCATGGCGTGCCCGTCGGCGGCGAACTCGATTATCTCGACGAGGGTACGCTGGCAGCGGCGCTGCGGGCACGGACGGTGATATGAGGGGCCGACATATGCCGCAACGCACCTCCCTCTGCCCTGCCGGACATCTCCCCCTCAAGGGGGGAGATCGGCAAGATGCACCGGCCCCACAAAATCTTGATCGCGAGCCACGCGGCGTCGGTCTGCTGCCGCGTTTGATAGGGGCAACAGGCGGCCCCCAGCCGATCTCCCCCCTTGTGGGGGAGATGTCCGGCAGGACAGAGGGGGGTGCTCCGCGGCGGCTATGGACAATCGCACTTGCCGTCATGGCCGCCCTCCTCCCCCTTGCCGCCCACGCAACCCCTTCGAAGGCCGATGTCGAGGCGCAGTTCGAAAGCTGGGTGCAGAAGGATCTCTGGCCGGAGGCGAAGGCGAACGGCATTTCCGAGAAGAGCTTCAAAGCTGCCTTCTCCGGCGTCACGCTGAACTGGTCCCTTGCCGACCTTGCGCCACCCGGCTTCCCGCCGCCGAAGGAGCAGAAGCAGACGCAGGCGGAATTTTCCTCGCCCGGTCCCTATTTCAACGAGGACCGACTGACGCGGCTTGCCGCAACCGGGCGCGGCTTTGCCGCGCAATACAGCGCGACGCTGAAGCGCATCGAGAAGACCTACGGCGTGCCGGGTTCGATCGTGCTCGCCATCTGGGGCCGGGAAACCGGTTTCGGCGCGGCGAAGATCCCGAATTCGGCAGTCGAGGTCTTGGCGACCAAGGCCTTCATGTCGACGCGCAAGGAGATGTTTCGCACCGAGCTGATGGCGGCGCTGCATATTATCGACGGCGGCGACGTCGCACCCGCCGATTTCAAAGGGTCTTCGGCCGGTGCGCTCGGCCAGCCGCAGTTCATGCCGACCAGCTATCTGAAATATGCGGTGGATTTCGATGGCGACGGCCACCGCAACATCTGGACCTCGGTGCCCGACACGCTCGCCTCGATCGCCAATTTCCTGGTCAAGAAGGGTTGGCAGCGGGATCGCGACTGGGGCTTCGAGGTGTCGATCCCGGAGGCGGTCTCCTGCGCCCAGGAGGGACCGGATCTGGCAAAACCGCTGTCGCACTGGGCCTCGCTCGGCATCGACCGCATCTCCGGCAAGGGTTTTCCCTCTGGCGAGATGAAAGCGCAAAGCATGATGCTGGTTCCGGCCGGCCGCGACGGGCCGGAATTCATCGTCACGCCGAATTTCTACACCATCAAGGAATATAATAATTCCGATCTCTACGCGCTCTATATCGGCAATCTCGCCGACCGGATCGCCTATAATGGCGGCGCCTTTGAGGGCCGATGGGGCGATGTCGGCAAGATGCTGCGCTCGGATGTCGCCGCCATGCAGAAGGCGCTGGAACGGCAGGGCTACGATGTCGGCGGTTCCGACGGCCTGCCGGGCTACAAGACCCGGCGGTCGATCGGCCAGTGGCAGACGAAGAACGGCATGAAGCCGACCTGCTTTCCCGAGGCCACGATGAAGGACAGACTGAAGTAGCCGTTCAGAGACTGCGCTTCAGGCCAACGTGGCTCGCGACGAAACCGAGCTTCTCGTAAAAGCGGATCGAATCCGTCCGCGTCTTGTCCGATGTCAGCTGCACGAGACCGCAGCCGCGCTCGGCGCATTGGACGATCGCCCATTCGATGAACGCGGAGCCGAGGCCGGAGCCGCGCAAATCTCGGGCGATGCGCACGCTTTCGATCTGTCCGCGCCACATGCCGGTTCTCGAAAGGCCGGGAATGAAGCTCAGCTGCAGACAGCCGGCGATCCGATCCGACGCGTCGCTTGCCACGGCCAGCATCTGGTTGGCATCGGCTTCGATGGCGGCGAAGGCCGAGAGGTAACGCGGATCGATCGGATCCGCGACAATCTCCCTGGCGCTGCCGAGATCGTCATCGGCCAAAAGCCGGATGATAGCGGCGAGATCGGCTTGGCGGGCGAGCCTGAAACTGTGCATGCCTCTCCTCAATCAATGATGCAGGTCGATTGGCGCCTGGTGGAAGACGTCGCTATCAGGCGGAATGGCCTGCCGCTCGATCATCCGGTGAACATGCGGCAGGCCTTCGCCGCGGTGAAGCGCACGAAGTCTGTCGATGTTTTCGGCATCGGCCTGGGTGCGCCGCTGGTTGTGTCTGATGTATTCGACCCAGGTCGGCGTATGGTAGCTTTCGGTCCAGAGCCCGGGATTTTCGAGATCGCGCATCAGCGCCCAGTGCCGCGCACCGTCGCGGATGCGGATGCGCCGCCGCTCGCCCATTAGCGCCATGAATTCGGCCAGGTCGTCGTCGGCGATCTCATAATCGACCTGGATAACGATCGGGCCGCTGCGCGGCGTGATGTCAAGGCTGAGCGCCGGCGCCGTGAAGCGATTGAGTGGATCGAGGTTGAGCGAGGCGAAAGCCGGCATCGAAAACCGCAGACCGATCGCAATGCCGACCAGCAAGACGACGGATGACATCAGCAGCGCATCGGCGACGCCGTAGCGGTCGGCGGCCACGCCCCAGAGCCAGCTGCCGCCGGCAATGCCGCCGAAGGTGACGGTCTGGTAGAGCGACAGTGCGCGGCCAACGACCCAGCGCGGCGTCGAAAGCTGCACGATGGTGTTGAAGAGCGACAGTGCCGAGACCCAGCAGGCGCCGGCGACGAGCAGCCCCGCGGAGGTGAGGACGGCGCTCGGACTGACGGCCGCAATGACGGCGCTGAGCGCAAAGCCGGCAAAAGCCAGGCGGATGATCGTCTCGCTGGAAAGCGCCTGGCGAATTCTCGCGCTCAGCACGGCCCCGCCGATCGCCCCGACGCCGAAAGCGCCGAGCATGAAGCCATAGGTCAGTGGCCCGCCGGCCACCAGATCAAGCGCGACAACCGGCAGCAGCGCCAGGATCGAGCTGGCGCCGATGCCAAAGATCAGACCCCTGACCAGAACCTTTTCGAGATTGGGCGACATCGAGACATATCGCAGACCGGCAAAGATGGCGCTGGCGAGCGCCTCGCGCGGCAGGGTCGAGACGGGCGTGTTTGGCCGCCAGCGCGACAGCGCGTAGATCAGCGGAAGGTAACTCAGCGTGTTGACCGCGAAGGCCGCGGCGGCGCCTGCGGCGGCCACGATCGCGCCGCCGATCGCCGGGCCGACGCTGCGGGTGATGTTGAAGCCCATGCTGTTCAGCGTGACGGCGCCCGGCAGGTCGGCGCGCGGCACCATGTCGCCGACCGAGGCCTGCCAGGAAGGATTGTTGAGCGCCGTGCCGCAGCCGATCAGGAAGGTGAAGAACAGCAGCAGCCAGGGCGTGATCCAGCCGAGAAGAACCGTGCCCGTCAGCAACGCCGAGACGATGAGCATCATGGCCTGCGCCGTCAGCATGACGCGACGACGGTCGTAATTGTCGGCGAGCGCCCCCGATATCAGCGAAAACAGCATGATCGGCAGCGCGGTCGAGGTCTGCACCAGCGCGACCATGTCTTCCGAAGCGGTGATCGTCGTCATCATCCAGGCCGCGCCCACCGCCTGGATCAGGCCGCCGAAATTCGAGGAAAGGCTCGCAAACCAGATGGCGCGATAGGTCTCGTGCCGCAAAGGCGCCAATGTCGACGAAGTATACGCCACGATTCCTCCCGCTTTGCCGTTGTGCCCCAAGGCAATATATGCGCAAGACCGACGCTGGCTATAGACGCGGCCGCGCCGCGGCAAGCGAATTGGCTGAGACCTTGCAATTTCGTAAAAACCGGACTATATGCCTCTCAAATTCTTGATCGCTTGATGAAGAGTGGGCCGCAAGGACCCGCTCTTTTTTATTAGCGCGATCGCCCGAACAGCAGAAATTGCGAGGAGCGCACCGCTTGTCGGACATGACAAACGCAGACAACGAACTTGAGCCGCGGCTGATTACCGAAACCGGGCTCGACCAGCGTCTTGCCGATATCATCGAACCCGTTCTCGTCGGCATGGGCTTCCGGCTCATCCGCGTGCGTATGCTGAACCAGAACGGCATGACGATGCAGGTGATGGCCGAGCGCAACGACGGGACGATGACGGTTCAGGACTGCGAAGAAGTCTCGATGGCGATTTCTCCTGTCCTCGATGTGGAAGATCCGATCGATAAAGAGTATCATCTCGAAGTGTCTTCGCCCGGCATCGACCGTCCGATGGTGCGGAAATCCGATTTCGTCCGCTGGCAAGGCCACCTTGTGAAATGCGAGACGTCGATCATGATCGGCAATCGCAAGCGTTTCCGCGGCAAGATCGTCGAAGCGGACGCGGATGGCTTTACGCTTGAGCGCGACCAGATCGCTTATGGGGAAGAGCCGAAAGTCTCCATTCCCTTCACGGCGCTTAGCGATGCGAAGCTCATTCTGACCGACGACCTGATCCGTGATGCCTTGCGCGCCGACAAGCTGGCGAAAGCGCAGGCCGCCAATCAGAACGAAGCGGACGAGCAGGAATAACCGATTAACAGACCGCTCCCAGGGACGGGAACCCCGGAGCAAGGACGGAGAAACAAGACAATGGCAGTCAGTGCGAACCGGCTCGAACTTCTGCAGATCGCAGATGCAGTGGCGCGCGAAAAGGTCATCGACCGCGAGATCGTGCTTGCCGCAATGGCCGATGCCATTCAGAAGGCAGCACGCTCGCGTTACGGCACCGAGTCCAACATCCGCGCCGACATCAATCCGAAGACCGGCGAAATCCGCCTGCAGCGCCTGCTCGAAGTCGTCGACAAGGCCGAGGATTATTCGACGCAGATCCCGCTGGAACTCGCCCGCGACCGCAACCCCGACGCCGCACTCGGGGATTTCATCGCCGATCCGCTGCCGCCGATGGATTTCGGCCGTATCGCCGCACAATCCGCCAAGCAGGTGATCGTGCAGAAGGTGCGTGAGGCCGAGCGCGACCGCCAGTTCGACGAATTCAAGGATCGCGTCGGCGAAATCGTCAACGGCACCGTCAAGCGCGTCGAATACGGCAATGTCATCGTCGATCTCGGCCGTGGCGAAGGCATCATCCGCCGCGACGAAATGATCCCGCGCGAAAACGTGCGCTATGGCGATCGCGTCCGTGCATACGTATATGATGTCCGTCGCGAGCAGCGCGGCCCGCAGATCTTCCTGTCGCGCACGCATCCGCAGTTCATGGTGAAGCTGTTCACCATGGAAGTGCCTGAAATCTACGACGGCATCATTCAGGTGAAGTCGGTCGCCCGCGATCCGGGCTCGCGCGCCAAGATCGCCGTGATCTCGAACGACAGTTCGATCGATCCGGTCGGCGCCTGCGTCGGTATGCGCGGTTCGCGCGTTCAGGCCGTCGTCGGCGAGCTTCAGGGCGAGAAGATCGACATCATCCCGTGGAGCCAAGATCCGGCGACCTTCGTCGTCAACGCCCTGCAGCCGGCCGAAGTCGCCAAGGTCGTTCTCGACGAGGATGCCGAGCGTATCGAAGTCGTCGTTCCCGACGAGCAGCTGTCGCTTGCGATCGGCCGCCGCGGCCAGAACGTCCGCCTGGCTTCGCAGCTGACCGGCTGGGATATCGACATCATGACGGAGGCCGAGGAATCGGAACGCCGCCAGAAGGAATTCAACGAGCGCACCAACCTGTTCATGGATTCGCTCGACGTCGACGAAATGGTCGGCCAGGTCCTGGCCTCGGAAGGCTTTGCCGCCGTCGAGGAACTCGCTTATGTCGATCTCGACGAAATTTCTTCGATCGACGGATTCGATGAAGATACGGCGCAGGAAATCCAGACCCGCGCCCGCGAATTCCTCGAGCGTCTCGAAGCCGAGATGGACGAGAAGCGCAAGGCGCTCGGCGTTGAAGACGAGCTGCGCGGGATCGACGGCATGACTGCCCAGATGATGGTGGCGCTCGGCGAAGACGGCATCAAGACGATCGAGGACTTTGCCGGCTGCGCAGCCGACGATCTCGTCGGCTGGACGGAACGCAAGAACGGCGAAACGAAGAAGTTCGAAGGCCTGTTCTCGAAGTTCGACGTCTCGCGCGTCGAAGCCGAGCAGATGATCGTCCAGGCGCGCCTTGCAGCCGGCTGGATCACCGAAGAGGACCTGGCGAAGGGGACCGAAGAAGAGGTCACCGAAGCCGAACAGGAAGCATGATGACCGCGCATGAGCCGGACGCTCTCCCTCAGGACGACAATCTTGCAGGTTATGACGTGAACGGACGCATGTGCATCGTGACGCGTGAAAGCGGATCGCCGGATGAGCTGATCCGCTTCGTCGCGGCTCCCGACGGAACCGTCGTCGCCGACCTGAAGCGCGAGCTTCCGGGGCGCGGTTGCTGGGTGAAAGCCGACCGGTCGCTGGTCGACAGAGCGGTAGCGAAGAAGCTCTTCGCCCGCGCGCTGAAAAGCGACGTGAAGGCAGCAGACGATCTCGGCGCGAATGTCGACCGGCTGCTGGCGGCGCAATTGATGCAGATGATGAACATGGCGCGCAAAGCCGGCCAGTTCATCAGCGGCTCCTCGAAAGTGGACGCCGCGGTCAGAAGCGGAGCAGCCCTTGCGGTGTTCCACGCGACTGACGCGGCGGACGACGGGGTGCGGAAAATCGACCAGGCCCGCAAGGCCTGGCACCTCGGAATGGAGACCGAGGAGGAGATACCTTCCTACCGCTTCTTCTCGGAGAGCGAAATGGAAGGCCTGATGGGCCAGAATGCTTTTATCCATGCCGCAGTGCTTGCAGGGCAGGCGGGTGAGGGTGTAGTGAAGCGCGCAAAGATGCTCGAACAGTACCGTATTGGCGGTCAGTCCCGGGCAGCGGGCGACGCTGGCCGGCAAAAACAATGAGACGGTCACCGGCATCGGCCGGTCTCATTCTCATTGATCGACAGTATTTGAACGACAGGGTCTGATCTCGTCATCGCTCCCTGTCCGAAGGAACGGGAACGAATGACCGATAGTAACGACGACAAGACACTCAGCGTAACGGGCAAGAAGACGCTTACCCTGAAACCATCGGGGATGAGCCAGGGCACCGTTCGCCAGGATATGGGTCGGGGTCGCACCAAGGCGGTCGTGGTCGAGACCCGCAAGCGGCGTCCGATGCGCCCGGAAGACGAAAAGCCGATCACGCCCGCTGCCCCCGCAGCCCCGGTCCGTGCAGCGGAACCGGCGCCGGCGCCCGTTCAGGCGCGCCCGCCGCAGCCGACTCCGGCACCGCGGGTCCACCAGCCGGGCAGCAGCCAGGCCAACCAGCGTCCGCAGCAGTCCTATCAGCCGCAGCGCTCGAACGACCGTCCGCGCCCTGTCGTGCTGAACCATCTGTCGCCTGAGGAGATGGATGCCCGCCGCCGTGCGCTGGCCGAATCCCAGGCGCGTGACGCCCAGGACGCGATTCGCCGCGCCGAGGAAGAAAAGCGCCGGGCCGCCGAAGAGGCGATCCGTAAGGCCGCCGAAGCCGAAGAGGCCGCTCGCAGGGCCGCCGAAGAGGCTGCCCGTCAGGCCGAGGCGCCCGCTGCCGCCGAACCCGCCGCTGCCGCAGCACCGGCTCCTGTTGTGGCCGAAGCGCGCCCTACCGCTCCGCGGCCGGCATCGCCGGCACCGGCTGCGCGCCGGCCCGATGGCGCCGGAGCACCTGCTGCCGCTCGTCCGGCGCCGGGTGCTGGCGCACCGGCAGGAGCCCGCGGCCGTCGTGATGACGAGGGCGATGATGATCGGGGCGCTGCACGCGGCGGTCCGGCTCGTGGCCGTGTTGTCCGCCCGGAACCCGCAAAGCCGGTTACCACGCGTCCGAAAACGGATGACGAGCGCCGCCGCGGCAAGCTGACGATCACCACGGCCGACGTCGATGGTGAAGACACCGGCCGCAGCCGTTCACTTTCGGCGATGCGCCGCCGGCAGGAGAAGTTCCGCCGCAGCCAGATGCAGGAAACCCGCGAGAAGATCTCCCGCGAAGTCGTTCTGCCTGAGACCATCACCATTCAGGAACTGTCGCAGCGCATGTCCGAACGCGCCGTCGACGTCATCAAGTTCCTGATGAAGGAAGGTCAGATGATGAAGCCGGGCGACGTCATCGACGCCGACCTCGCCGAACTCATCGCCGGCGAATTCGGCCATACCGTCAAGCGCGTCTCCGAATCCGACGTCGAGCTCGGCATCTTCAACATTGCCGACGTCGAAGGGGATCGCGTTTCGCGTCCGCCTGTCGTCACCATCATGGGCCACGTCGACCACGGCAAGACCTCGCTGCTCGACGCCATCCGCCATGCCAACGTGGTCGCCGGCGAAGCCGGTGGCATCACGCAGCATATCGGCGCCTATCAGGTTGAGCAGAACGGCCAGAAGATCACCTTCATCGACACCCCCGGCCACGCCGCCTTCACGGCGATGCGCGCCCGCGGTGCGCAGGCGACCGACATTGCGATCCTGGTCGTGGCAGCCGACGACAGTGTGATGCCGCAGACGATTGAATCGATCAATCACGCCAAGGCGGCCGGTGTCCCGATCATCGTGGCGATCAACAAGATCGACAAGCACGAGGCCGATCCGCAGAAGGTGCGCAACCAGCTTCTGCAGCACGAAGTCTTCGTGGAATCCATGGGCGGTGAAACCCTTGACGTCGAAGTGTCGGCCAAGACAGGCAAGAACCTCGACAAGCTGCTCGAAGCCGTTCTGCTGCAGGCCGAAATCCTTGATCTCAAGGCCAATCCGAACCGGACCGCGGAAGGTACCGTCATCGAAGCCCAGCTTGACCGCGGTCGCGGCTCGGTTGCCACGGTTCTCGTTCAGAACGGCACGCTGAAGCCGGGCCAGATCATCGTCGCCGGCGACGTCTGGGGCCGCGTGCGTGCCCTCGTCACCGACAAGGGCGATCATGTGAAGGAAGCCGGTCCCGCGACTCCGGTCGAGGTTCTCGGTCTCTCCGGCACGCCGCAGGCGGGCGACAAGTTCGCCGTCGTCGAAAGCGAAAGCCGCGCCCGCGAAATCTCCGAGTATCGTCAGCGTCTTGCCCGCGACAAGGCAGCTGCCCGCCAGTCGGGACAGCGCGGTTCGCTGGAACAGATGATGACGCAGATGCAGAGCACGGGCATCAAGGAGTTCCCGCTCGTCATCAAGGGCGACGTGCAGGGTTCGATCGAAGCGATTGCCGGCGCGCTGGAAAAGCTCGGCACCGACGAAGTCCGTGCCCGCATCGTCCATTCGGGCGCAGGCGGCATCACCGAGTCGGATATTTCGCTTGCCGAAGCTTCGAACGCCGCCATCATCGGCTTCAACGTTCGCGCCAATGCGCAGGCACGCCAGTTCGCCGAACGCCAGGGCATCGAGATCCGCTACTACAACATCATCTACGATCTCGTGGATGACGTGAAGGCAGCGATGTCGGGCCTGCTGTCGCCGGAACGGCGCGAAACCTTCATCGGCAATGCCGAGATCCTGGAGGTGTTCAACATCACCAAGGTCGGCAAGGTCGCAGGCTGCCGTGTCGTCGAAGGCAAGGTCGAGCGTGGAGCGGGCGTCCGCCTCATCCGCAACGACGTCGTCGTTCACGAAGGCAAGCTCAAGACCCTCAAGCGCTTCAAGGACGAAGTCTCCGAAGTGCCGATGGGCCAGGAGTGCGGCATGGCCTTCGAAAACTACGAGGACATGCGCGTCGGCGACGTCATCGAGTGCTTCCGCGTCGAACACATCACGCGCACGCTCTAAGCATCAGGCGCCTTGCGCAAGAACAGCTTTTCCAGAAGCCATCCGCCAGCCGGCGGATGGCTTCTGGTATCTGGCGGCCTTGACCTTTGCAGCCAAAAGAGTCATGGACGCTCTCCTTTGACGGGTTCGATTCCCAGCCGCATCGGCAAATAGAGATAACAATGACCAGACCAACATCCTCCGCGCCTTCGCAGCGCATGCTGCGCGTTGGCGAACAGGTCCGCGCCGCGATCACCCAGGTGCTGCAGCGCGGCGAAGTGCGCGACGACATCATCGAGGCGACCGTGATTTCAATTTCGGAAGTGCGCATGTCGCCGGACCTGAAGATCGCCACGGCTTACGTGACGCCGCTCGGCGTTTCCGACCACAGCATCGTCATCGAGGCGTTGAACCGCCATGCGAAGTTCATCCGCGGCCGGCTCGGGCCGCAGCTCCGGCAGATGAAATACATGCCGGAAGTGCGTTTCCGCGACGATACCAGCTTCGACAATTACAAGAAGATCGACGAGCTCTTGCGTTCGCCCGAGGTGAGCCGCGATCTCGACGGCGACAACGACGACCAATAACAGAAGAGACGCATGTCCAAACCACGCAAACCCAAAGGCCGGCCGATTTCCGGCTGGCTAATCCTCGACAAGCCGGTGGATTTCGGCTCGACGGAAGCCGTTTCCAAGCTCAAATGGCTCTACAAGGCGCAGAAGGCCGGCCATGCCGGCACGCTCGATCCGCTCGCCTCCGGCATGCTGCCGATCGCGCTCGGCGATGCGACCAAGACCGTTCCCTATGTGATGGACGGCCGGAAGATCTATGAGTTCACTGTCAGCTGGGGCGAGGAGCGCGCCACCGACGATCTCGAAGGCGATGTGACGCAGAGCTCGGAAAAGCGCCCCACCGAGCAGCAGATCCGCGATATCCTGCCCCGCTATATCGGCACGATCAGCCAGGTGCCGCCACAGTTTTCCGCCATCAAGATCGCAGGCGAACGCGCCTACGATCTGGCGCGCGACGGCGAAGCCGTCGAGATTCCCTCACGCGAAGTCGAGATTTTCCGGCTGACGCTGCTTGCCTGCCCGGATACGAATACCGCGCATTTCGAAGTGGAATGCGGCAAGGGCACTTATGTCCGGGCGCTTGCCCGCGATTTCGGCCGCGAACTCGGCTGCTACGGCCATATATCCGGGCTCAGGCGCACCTTCGTCGCGCCTTTCGCGGAAGAAGCCATGGTGCCGCTTGCCAACCTGGTGGCGCTCGAAGCGATCGAAGACATGGACGAGCGGCTCGCCGCCCTCGACGCATTGCTGATCGACACCTGCGAGGCGCTTTCCGCGCTGCCTCACCTCGTTATCAACGACGACCAGGCGCATCGGTTGAAGATGGGCAATCCGATCCTGGTGCGCGGCCGCGATGCGCCGATTGCCGAAAGCGAAGCCTATGCGACGGCCCGCGGCCGGCTGATCGCGATCGGCGAGATCGGCCAGGGCGAGTTTCGCCCAAAGCGGGTTTTCGCCTAAGTCTGTACAGCTGACGATTGTCATGTGGTGGCGATGCGATATCTTCCTTTCGGGTCATAACGGCCCGAGGGGAAAATTATGCGCGCAATCGCAATTGGAATGCTGACGTTCTTTTCGCTGTTCCTGACCGCCGCCGGCGCTCAATCCGCCGAGCGCTGGGCCGAGCTTCCGGCCTTTCCTGCCATGCCGGTGCCGAAGACAAGCGGCATGGCGGATGTGAACGACATCAAGATGTATTATGCCGAATATGGTGAAGGCGATCCGATCCTCTTCATCCATGGCGGCCTTGGCAATACCGACGTCTGGGGTCGCCAGATCGCCGAATTCGCCAGGGATCATCTGGTCATCGTCGCCGACAGCCGCGGTCACGGCCGCTCGACGCGCAGCCCGCAGCCTTTCGGCTACGATCTGATGACATCGGACTATGTAGCCCTTCTCGACTACCTGAAGATCGACAAGGTGACGCTCGTCGGATGGTCGGACGGCGGCATCATCGGCATCGACATGGCGATGAGATATCCGGAAAAGCTGACGCGGGTCATTGCCCAGGCGGCCAATGTCACCACGGACGGCGTCAAGCCCGACGTCTTGAGCAACAAGACCTTCAACGACTACATCACCGTCGCCGGCGAACAATACCGGAGGCTGTCGCCGACACCGAACGAATACGATGCCTTCGTTACGCAGATTTCGCGGATGTGGGCGACGCAGCCGAACTGGACGGCGACGGAGCTTGGCAAGATCACGCTGCCGGTCACGCTTGCCATCGGTGATCATGATGAGGCCGTAAAGCTCGATCATACTGAGATGATGGCGAAAGAAATTCCGGGCGCAAAGCTCGTCATCCTGAAAGACGCCAGCCATTTCGCCATGCTGCAGGATCCTGCGGGCTATAATGCGATGATCCGGAACGCCATGACGGGCCGCTGAAAGCTGCTGCGGCGCTCCCTCTTTCCATCGCTGCTTATTTGGTTTATAGGCAGCGCCAGCATCGGGTACGCTCGATTGCATTCGCGGCCAAAGCTGGACGGCATCCCGGCTTTTGGCGACTTCTTCTCCTCTCATAGAAAGGACCATCCGATGTCGATCACTGCTGAGCGCAAGGCTGCGCTGATCAAGGAATACGCAACCGCCGAAGGCGATACCGGTTCGCCGGAAGTCCAGGTCGCGATCCTGACCGAGCGCATCAACAACCTGACCGAACACTTCAAGGACCACAAGAAGGATAACCATTCCCGCCGTGGCCTGCTGACGATGGTTTCGAGCCGCCGCTCGCTTCTTGATTATCTCAAGAAGAAGGATGAAGGCCGCTATTCCAAGCTGATCAACAGCCTGGGTATCCGCCGCTAAGATTGTCCGGCGGGCGCTTTCGAGCGTCCGCCGGATCTGTTTCGGGACGATGTTCCGATGAAATGTTCCCGCCGCGCCCTATCTCAAGCGGTGGAACGACCGGCAGACCCGGATGGGCCGGTTCTGCCAAACCAACCGCTGACCTGTCATGGGGCAGGATTGCCGGATGCTTTCGGCCAGAGCTTCCCGAAGCTTTGGCCCGGTTTTCCCGGGAGCAAGGGTTCCCGTGGAAGCTGAGACGAAAAGCCTCTCGTTGTCTTGCCCGTGATACGTCGCATTGATTGCGGTCGACTGCGCGCTGCGCCCTGATATCGGCGATGGCGCGTGCTCCCGCGTTGAAGGACAAGATATGTTTGATACACACACCGTGGAAATCGAGTGGGCCGGCCGCCCGCTGAAGCTTGAAACCGGCAAGATCGCCCGTCAGGCCGACGGCGCGGTTCTCGCCACTTACGGCGAAACCGTTGTTCTCGCCACCGTCGTTTCGGCCAAGGCGCCGAAGCCCGGCCAGGACTTCTTTCCGCTGACCGTCAACTACCAGGAAAAGACCTATGCAGCCGGCAAGATCCCCGGCGGCTATTTCAAGCGCGAAGGACGCCCGAGCGAAAACGAAACCCTCGTTTCCCGCCTGATCGACCGTCCGATCCGCCCGCTCTTCCCGGAAGGCTACAAGAACGACACGCAGGTCGTCGTTACCGTCATCCAGCACGACCTTGAAAACAACCCCGACATCCTGTCGATGGTCGCGACCTCGGCAGCGCTGACGCTCTCCGGCGTCCCGTTCATGGGCCCGGTCGGCGGTGCGCGCGTCGGCTACATCAACGGCGAATATGTTCTCAACCCGCATCTCGACGAGATGGACGAGTCGAGCCTCGATCTCGTCGTTGCCGGCACCTACGACGCCGTGCTGATGGTCGAATCCGAGGCCAAGGAACTGCCCGAGGACGTCATGCTCGGCGCCGTCATGTTCGGCCACAAGGGTTTCCAACCGGTTCTCGACGCGATCATCAAGCTCGCCGAAGTTGCCGCCAAGGAGCCGCGCGACTTCCAGCCGGAGGACTATTCCGCGCTCGAAAGCGAAATGCTCGGCCTTGCCGAAGCCGAACTGCGTGAAGCCTACAAGATCACCCAGAAGGCCGACCGCTACGCCGCCGTCGACGCCGTCAAGGCGAAGGTGAAGGCGCATTTCCTCCCCGAGGAAGGCGAAGCCAAGTACACGGCCGAAGAAGTCGGCGCGATCTTCAAGCACCTGCAGGCCAAGATCGTCCGCTGGAACATTCTCGACACCAAGAGCCGTATCGACGGCCGCGACCTCGAAACCGTTCGTCCGATCGTTTCGGAAGTCGGGCTTCTGCCGCGCACCCATGGTTCGGCGCTGTTCACCCGCGGCGAAACCCAGGCGATCGTCGTTGCCACGCTCGGCACCGGCGAAGACGAACAATATGTCGACAGCCTGACGGGCATGTACAAGGAGCGCTTCCTGCTCCATTACAACTTCCCGCCCTACTCCGTCGGCGAGACCGGCCGCATGGGCTCCCCGGGCCGCCGCGAAATCGGCCACGGCAAGCTCGCATGGCGCGCCATCCGTCCGATGCTGCCGTCGGCCGAGCAGTTCCCCTACACGCTGCGTGTCGTCTCCGAGATCACCGAGTCGAACGGCTCGTCCTCGATGGCGACCGTCTGCGGCACTTCGCTCGCCCTGATGGACGCCGGCGTTCCGCTCGCCAAGCCAGTTGCCGGTATCGCCATGGGTCTGATCCTCGAAGGCGACCGCTTTGCCGTTCTCTCCGACATCCTCGGTGACGAAGACCACCTCGGCGACATGGACTTCAAGGTTGCAGGTACGGCCGACGGCATCACCTCGCTGCAGATGGACATCAAGATCGCCGGCATCACCGAAGAGATCATGAAGGTCGCGCTCAGCCAGGCCCAGGGCGGCCGCACCCACATTCTCGGTGAAATGGCCAAGGCGATCACCGAAAGCCGCGGCCAGCTCGGCGAATTCGCTCCGCGCATCGAAGTCATGAACATTCCGGTCGACAAGATCCGCGAAGTCATCGGCTCCGGCGGCAAGGTCATCCGCGAAATCGTCGAAAAGACCGGTGCGAAGATCAACATCGAGGACGACGGCACCGTCAAGATCGCCTCCTCTTCCGGCAAGGAAATCGAAGCGGCCCGCAAGTGGATCCACTCGATCGTTGCCGAGCCTGAAATCGGCCAGATCTACGAAGGCACGGTTGTCAAGACCGCCGACTTCGGCGCCTTCGTCAACTTCTTCGGCGCCCGCGACGGCCTCGTCCATATCTCGCAGCTCGCTTCCGAGCGCGTTGCCAAGACGCAGGACGTCGTCAAGGAAGGCGACAAGGTCTGGGTCAAGCTGCTCGGCTTCGACGAACGCGGCAAGGTTCGCCTGTCGATGAAGGTCGTCGACCAGGCCACCGGCCAGGAGATCGCGAACGAGAAGAAGAAGGAAGAAGCGGCCGAATAAGCCGCGTCTCCCAGATTGAATTCCGGGCGCGGGAATCTTCCGCGCCCTTTTTGTATCCCGGTTTTGCGCATGTCGTGGTCGCAAGGCCACTGCACAGTTTTGCGCGATATGCCTTAACGAGACGAGACCCATGAGCCGTGAGACGCTGAAGACCCTGTTCCATCCCTTTGCCAGCGGCACAGTCGAGGCGCCCGGCGAGGGCGAGCGCGTGCTCTTCCTCGGCGCCGAGGCAGGCTTTCAGCTGCCTGAAGGCTTTGCCGCCTCGCTCAGCGCCGTCCAGGGCTTCCGGCCGCTCTACCGGCAGCTGCTGGCGCAGCGGATCGATGCCAAGCCGGAGGTCGACGGCGAGGATTATGACGCAGCACTCGTGCTCTGCACCAAGCACAAGGGCGAGAACGAGGCCAATCTCGCCGCTGCGATCGCCCGCACGCGGGCGGGCGGGCTGATCGTCGTTGCCGGGGCAAAGGAAGACGGCATCCAGCCGCTGCGCAAGCGCCTGGAAGGATTCGGCCTCGCCATCGACCACATGCCGAAATATCACGGCGTCGCCTTTTGGTTCGGCCGGCCGGCCGATGCCGGCGAGATCGTCACCAAGCTGTCAAAGGCGCCGGTGCGGGTCGACGACCGCTTTCATGCGACAGCAGGCATGTTCTCGCACGACCGGGTCGATGCCGGATCGGAGCTGCTCGCCTCGCGCCTGCCGCAGGATTTTACCGGCGATGTTGCCGATTTCGGCGCGGGATGGGGTTATCTCTCCGTCGAGATGGCGAAGAGATCGCGCGGACTGGGGCGCCTTGACCTCTACGAAGCCAATCACGCAGCTCTGGAGGCTGCGCGGGGCAATATGGCGGAGAACTGCCCGAACGCGCCTGCGCGCTTCTTCTGGCACGATCTGGCGGGCGAGCCGGTCAAGGACAAATACGATCTCGTCATCATGAACCCGCCCTTCCATGAGGGACATGCGGCCGAGCCGTCGCTCGGCCAGGCGATGATCAAAACCGCCGCAACCGCGCTTCGCGGCGGCGGCAGACTGATGCTGGTCGCCAATCGCGGCCTGCCCTACGAACCGGTTCTTGCCGCAGAATTCAGGGAAAGCGGTGAAACCTGCCGCAATGCTCGTTTCAAGGTTCTGTGGGCGAAGAAATAAGGCCCAACGGGCTTCGAAGCGATCTCGCGATCATGAAACAAAAAGGCCGTGCGCAGACTCTGCGCACGGCCTTTGAATTTCGATAAGCGCGCGTCTACTCGACGTCTGCCCGGCGCAGCGTGTCCAGCGTCGGCATCGAGGTAACGTTGAAGCCGGCGTCGACGAAGTGGATTTCGCCGGTGACGCCTGCGGAAAGGTCCGAAAGCAGATAAAGCGCCGAATTGCCGACCTGATCGATGGTCACGGTCTTGCGCAGCGGTGCATTCCGCTGGTTCCAGGAAAGGATCGCGCGCGCATCGGAGATGCCGGCGCCGGCAAGCGTGCGGATCGGCCCGGCCGATATGGCGTTGACGCGGATGCCGCGCGGGCCGTAATCGGCGGCGAGATAGCGCACCGAAGCCTCAAGCGCGGCTTTGGCGACGCCCATGACGTTGTAGTTGGGGATGACGCGCGTCGAGCCATTGTAGGTCAAGGTCAGCATCGCGCCGCCGTCGTCCATCAAGGGCGCGCAGCGCTTGGCGATCTCGGTGAAGGAGAAACAGGAAATGACCATGGTGCGGCTGAAATTCTCGCGCGTGGTATCGGCGTAGAGACCCTTCAGCTCGTTCTTGTCGGAAAAACCGATGGCATGGACGATGAAATCGAGCTTGCCCCAGCGCTGTTCGATGGCATCGACCAGACTATCGACCGAGGCGATGTCCTCGACGTCGCAGGGCAGCACGAAATCCGAGCCGACTTCTGAGGCAAGCGGCTTGACGCGCTTGCCTAGCGCATCGCCCTGATAGGTGAAGGCGAGGTCCGCGCCCTGTCCGGCGAGAGCCTTCGAAATTCCCCAGGCGATCGAGTGGTTGTTGGCGACGCCCATGACGAGGCCGCGCTTACCCTGCATGATTCCAGTCATTTTATTATCCGTTATGGCGCTGGAAGACGAGCGTGGCGTTCGTCCCGCCGAAGCCGAAGGAGTTGGAGAGGGCGATATCGATCTTCGCATTGTCGATACGCTTGCGCACGATCGGCACGCCTTCGAATTCGGGATCGAGCTCGCTGATATGGGCACTCTCGCCGATGAAGCCTTGCTGCATCATCAGCAGGGAATAGATCGATTCCTGCACGCCGGCCGCACCCAGCGAATGGCCGGTCAGCGACTTGGTCGACTGTATATGCGGAATCCTGGCGCCGAATACCTCGCGGATGGCGCCGATTTCCTTGCTGTCACCGACCGGCGTCGACGTGCCGTGCGTGTTGATATAGTCGACATCGCCCTTCACCGTGGCCAGCGCCTGGCGCATGCAGCGGACGGCGCCCTCGCCCGAGGGAGCGACCATGTCGTAACCATCCGAGGTGGCGCCGTAGCCGACGATTTCGGCGTAGATCTTGGCGCCGCGGGCCTTGGCGTGCTCAAGCTCCTCGAGCACCAGCACGCCGGCGCCGCCGGCGATGACGAAGCCGTCGCGGTTGACGTCATAGGCGCGCGAGGCGCTGTCGGGCGTGTCATTGTACTTGGAGGACATGGCGCCCATAGCGTCGAAGAGATTAGACATCGTCCAGTCGAGATCTTCGTGGCCGCCGGCAAACATCACGTCCTGCTTGCCCCACTGGATCATCTCGGCGGCATTGCCGATGCAGTGCGCCGAGGTCGAGCAGGCCGACGAGATCGAATAATTGACGCCGTGAATCTTGAACCAGGTGGCGAGCGTGGCGGAGGCGGTCGACGACATCGCCTTCGGCACGGCGAAGGGGCCGATGCGCTTCGGGCTGTTGTTCTTGACGGTGATGTCGGCCGCTTCGATCAGCGTGCGGGTGGACGGACCGCCGGAGCCCATGATGATGCCGGCGCGTTCGTTCTGGGCGTAGTCCTTCTCTTCCAGACCGGAATCAGCGATCGCCTGCTTCATGGCGACATGGTTCCAGGCGCCGCCCTGAGACAGGAAGCGCATGGCGCGGCGATCGACCAGCTCGGCAAGTTCCGCCGGGCCGAGCTTCGGGCTGCCCCAGACCTGGCACTTGAAGCCGTGTTCGGCGAAATCGTTGGAAAAGGAAATACCCGACTTTGCCTGGCGCAAGGATTCGGTGACTTCGGCCGCGTCGCTTCCGATCGAGGAAACGATACCCAGACCCGTGACAACTACCCGTCTCATCTGATCAAACCTTTGTTGTTTTCGTCAGCCGCTCGAAATGCGGTTTCAGGCGGCCTTGTCTTTCGATAGACCGACGCGGAGATCGGCCGCCTGGTATATGGTCTCGCCATCCGCCTTCAGCCAGCCGTCGGCCGTGCCGAGCACGAGGCGGCCGCGCATCACGCGCTTGAAGTCGATGCCGTATTCGATCAGTTTCGTATGCGGCCGCACCATGCCCTTGAATTTTACTTCGCCTGTGGAAAGGGCCATGCCGCGGCCTTCCTCGCCGAGCCAGCCGAGGAAAAAGCCGGTCAGCTGCCACATGCCGTCGAGTCCGAGGCAGCCCGGCATGATCGGATTGCCTTCGAAATGGCAGGGAAAATACCAGTCGTCGGGGCGTACGTCGTATTCGGCCCTGAGATAGCCCTTGTCGAAGGCACCGCCGGTTTCGGAAATTTCCGTGATGCGGTGAACCATCAGCATCGGCGGCAGCGGCAGCTGCGCATTGCCGGGGCCGAACAGCTTGCCATGAGCGCAAGCGATGAGTTCTTCATACGAGAAGCTGGACTGTCTGGTTGTCATAAATTTTCTTTTTCCCCCCGCGTGAAGCCGATGGATGTGAACGTGTAGTCCAAGTTCTTCAGAAAATGAAGCACAAGCAAGGCAGCTTCATTCATCGCCCCGGACCAGGCCTACGCCATTATTTGGTGGTCGCATACAGGAAGGCCAGGGCTGCGACCAGACCTAATTGCGTCAAAAGCCCGTTTTTGCCGCCTTTATCAGGCTCTTGTCCCCATTGAACTATTGAAAGGCTCCAATGCAAAAGTTATACCGCTTGAAGAAACATGATTGCTTTATGCAGGAATAACCGGAGTTGGTATTGATGACGGGTGCACTCCCGATCGCAATAGAGGTCAGGCTGCGCGGTGCAGGCCTGCGTCCCACCCGCCAGCGCGTCGCGCTCGGCGACCTCCTGTTTGCCAAGGGCGACCGGCATTTGACCGTCGAGGAGCTGCATGAGGAGGCGGTTGCCGCCGGCGTGCCGGTTTCGCTGGCGACCGTCTACAACACGCTGCACCAGTTCACCGAGGCCGGTCTCATCCGCGTTCTCGCCGTCGAGAGCGCCAAGACCTATTTCGACACCAATGTGTCCGACCACCATCATTTCTTCGTCGAAGGCGAAAACGAAGTGCTCGACATTCCCGTCAGCAACCTGACGATCGCCAATCTGCCGGAGCCGCCCGAGGGCATGGAGATCGCCCATGTCGACGTGGTGATCCGCCTGCGGGCCAAACAGGGCTGACGGCGCCTTAGAACAGGATGTCGTCCAAAAACCGCTTAGATTTTTCGGTATTATGCTCGGTCTCTACATGACATCGTCGGGGTGCCGGCCGGGCTTGTGCTTGTAAATCGGGAAGGTCCAGCCGAACCACAGCGCTCCGCCGCGAACGGCAAAGGCCGCCGCGACGCCGCAGCCCGAGGCGAGATAAAGCGGCATCCCCAGCGCATTGGCAAAGGTGAACACGCCGGCGCCGACAAGGGCTGCCGTCACATAGATTTCCGGCCGCAACAGCACCGAAGGCTCGTTTGCCATCAGATCGCGCAGGATGCCGCCGAAGGTTGCCGTCAACGTGCCGGTGACGATGGCAATGGTCGGCGAGCCGGTGGCGGCAAGTCCCTTGGCGGCGCCGAGCACGCAATAGGCGGCCAGACCGATCGCATCCAGCCAGATCAGCAAGCGATAGCGCGATTCCAGCAGATGAGCGGTGAAGAAAACGATGACGCCGACGATGCAGCAGACGAGAATATAGGCGGGATTCAGCACCCAGAAGACCGGCACGCGGCCAAGCACGATATCGCGCACGGTGCCGCCGCCGGTTCCCGTCACCATGGCGAAAAACAGGAAGCCGATCAGATCCAGCTGTTTGCGCGAGGCGGCGAGCGCGCCCGTCGCGGCAAACAGCGCAATGCCGGCATAATCGAGATAGACGAGCAAGGACATGCGGACCCCGGAGCCGGCGAACAGTTTCCGGAAAGAACCACGGCGGCAAGGGCGGCGCAAGCCGGGGCGGCCATAAAGCGAGCCGATAGAGCTTTATCCAAAAGAGGAAAGCCCGTGAAAACGCTGGTGCTCGCCGTTCTGAATCTTCTCCTGCTGCTCACCTTGCCGGCTGCGGCCTTCGGCCAGCAATCGCTGATCTCCGACCCGGAGATCTACGAGAAGAAGCATTTCCAGGGTCAGTGCAAGGCGGCCGAATTCGCCGACGGCTTCGTCATCCGCCAGGACATCAACAATGACGGGCTGATCGACGCGGTGGTCAACGAAGGTGAGCTCACCTGCGACGGACAGAAGGGGCCGCAATGCAACGACGACGGCTGCACCTATAATTTCTATCTGCAGGTCGCCGAAGGCGGTTATTTCATGATCGCCACGGCACAGATCTACGGCTACGATTTCGTCCAGCGCTTCGGCAACATGGTGCTGGCGATGAAGATGCATCCGCGGTTCTGCGATCGTACCGAGGGTGATCCCTGCATCGTGACGGCGCGCGTGCGCGGCACGAAATTCGTCACCATTTCGAAGAAATAGCTCAGCGCGCGGATAAAGCTCCGATGTCCGGCCGGCGAGATAATAGCCGACCAGGCCGTACCATTCGCGGATCGCCGTCGCCATGTTCTGGGCATTGAGGTTCGGCTGGGTGAAATCCAGGCCCGGCCTCACCTGCCCGTCGGTGCGATAATCGGTCGGCCAGGGCACGATATCGATGCCGAGCTTGCGGAAGATGCCGACGGAGCGCGGCATATGGAAACCCGAGGTGATCAGCAGGCAATGGGAAAGGCCCTGGCTCGCCAGGAATTCCCGTGTGTTGACGGCGTTTTCAAAGGTCGTGCGCGATTGCGTCTCCTCGATCAGGCGCTCCCTGCCGATGCCGAACAGCGGGAAGAAACGCTCGGATGCCGCCGCATCGCCTTCGTAAATGCCTGACATGGAGCCGTCGCCGCCCGACACCAGAATGCGCGAGTCGGGAAATTTCTGCGCGAGCCGCAGGGCCTCGACGAAGCGGTCGGCGCCGCCGTTGAATTCGATGCCGTGGCGGGCCGTATTCACCTCGTTTTCGAAGGCGCCGCCGAGCACGATCATGCATTGCAGGTTCTCCGGGTCGGCGGCGGGCTTTGCAAACCGCTGCTCGAGTCCCTGCATCAGAAGGTTGCCGGCCGTGGTGTAGAGCGTGACGAAGAGGATGAGCGCGCTCGCCGTTGCAGCAACGATACTCAAGGCACGCCAGCGCAAAAGCCCGGCGACGAGGGCGAAGAAGACGAGCAGGAATGCCAGCGACAGCGGCTGGCAGAAAATCCAGACGAGCTTCGAAATCAGGAACACGATCTACTCCTTGGGGACGACAGCGATCCTTCCTATCCGATTCGAGGGTAACAGGAATGCGACGCTTCTATTTGCCGCGCATAGCGGCCGAGCGGTGCGCGGCAAGCTTCTGGTTGAAGCGCCGCTGGAGCGGCCGGGGAATGAACATGGCGGCAAACGCCAGCGCCATGGCAAAGACGGAGACCAGCCATAAGGCCTGGGCGCCGGTCAGCCGCGTCAGGACGGCGCCGGCGATCGCGCCGGCGATCATGCCGCCCCAAGGCACGATCTGGATCGTCCATTCGACACGGCGATCGCCGATGATCCAGCGGCCGATGCCGCGGCCGAAACGCGACAGCGCGCCCGTGACATAGGTCAGCCCGATCGGCAGGCCTTCGATATGTTCGACGGCGGCATTCACCATGCCCATGGAACAGACGATCAGGTAGAAGCTCGCAAGCATCATGCTCTGGCCGGTCGTCATCGAAGCGAGCGCCAGGACGAGGCCGACGCAGCCGAGCACGACGAATATCCGGCGCTCGGAGACATGGGCGATGACGATGCCGGCCGCATTGCCGAGCACGAAAACGACAATGGCGGAGATCAGCACCGCCGCATGATAAAGATTGCCGTCGCTGAGGGAGAGGGCCGCCCGCGTGGTGTTGCCAGTCATGAAGGAAACGAAATCGCCGGTCAGCAACAGGCCGGTCGCATCGGTCATGCCGGCCAAAAACGAGATCGCGCCGACAAGGGCGATCCCGGTCAGGGTGCGTCGTGTCCGGATGATACGGCGGCGTCTTGCTCTGGTCATTGCGGGTCCTGAAGCCGAATCGCTGAGTTCCGGCACAAGGATAAATCCTCTTCATTGAGGAATTGGCAAAGAGGATCGGCAAAGATGCGGCGGACTCACGCTTCGCCGACGACGAATAACATCGTCACGGCTGATGTTTGAAAGCGGAGTCAATCAGAGACAAGGCTTTCATTATAGATCAAGGGATCGTCAGAAGACTTCACTTCGCTCTTGGGGGTCTGCTCGAAGGGGTCCTATTGCGACGGCGATGGAGCTGATTTCGCCGTCACTTCGTTGACGGCACGTTGGCAATCCAACATTGCGGTTATCGCTTTTGCCGATCGGTCCAACCGGAGCTTCGCAATCTGGCGACCATTGAATTCAGCTCTTCCGGTGAGCTTCTTTGCCGCTACGAAATTGGTATCCGTTGTTGTCGCCACCAGAAGCATGGAGGTGCCAATGTCGCGGGCGGTTGCTGTCGCATCCCAGATCGGGCTGCGATCAAACTGAACCTTGATCGGGTATTCTTTCCCCGCCTCCAATGATTTCCAACGAGCGTTTCCGAGGGCGAAGTAAATTTGTTTTTGGTTTCAAGAAAAATCAAACCCCAGTCGAAGCGTCGTTCCCTCTTGATAGCTCGTGGCAATGTAACAGGCATTATATCGACGAATTTGCCCTCGGCGTTCATCATTTGAAGAGAGGCCGGAGCGGCTCGCTCAGGCGACATCGGACCTTGATGACCGACCCATCCCGATCGCCTTGAAAGCCACAGATATTACGTGATGCTACAGGCGCCGCCATACCCCGCCTGCTACTATCCGAGGCTCGGAAGGCTCCCCCTTGAACGATTGCTGGATGCGTGAATGGCAAGACGTTGCGTGGCTCTTTTTCTTCTTCTGGCAAGTTGCGGGCATCCGGGTGGCGTGATGACGCCGGTTTCAATTTCCTCGTCGCTGCCACCGGCGTCCAAGGTCGACATGCTGGTTGCGACCACGCGCGAGCCTTCCGGGAACCCGGCCACGCTGTTCAACGGCGAGCGCAGTCCCAAACCGCATCTGACGCAGATCTCGATTTCAATCCCGGCAAAGCGCGAAGCCGGCACCGTGCAGTGGCCGAAGCGGCTTCCGCCCAATCCGGCGACCGACTTTGCGGTGACCAATGTGCAGCAGATCGACACGGTGGCGCAGGGCCGCGTCTGGTTCCGGCAGCATGTGAATGGCGGGCATGCGCTCGTCTTCATTCACGGCTTCAACAATACCTATGAGGATTCCGTTTTCCGGCTGGCGCAGATCGTGCACGACAGCAAGATGCAGGCGACGCCTGTCCTGTTCACCTGGCCGTCGAGAGCGGAGATCACCGCCTACGAGTACGACAAGGAAAGTACGAACTACTCGCGCACCGCACTGGAGCAGGCGCTGCGCACGCTGGCAGCCGACCCCAACGTCAAGGACATCACCCTCATGGCCCACTCGATGGGGACCTGGCTTGCCATGGAATCCCTGCGGCAGATGGGGATACGCGACGGCCACGTCAATTCGAAGATCCACAATGTCATCCTCGCCTCGCCCGACATCGATATCCAGGTCTTCGCCAAACAATATGTGGAGATGGGCGAGCCGCGTCCGAAATTCACGATCTTCGTCTCCCAGGACGACAAGGCGCTTGCGGTCTCCAGCTTCATCACCGGGCGCGTCTCCCGTCTCGGCGCGATCAATCCGGCCGAAGAGCCCTACCGTTCGAAGCTTGAGAAAGCCGGCATTACCGCCATTGACCTGACGAAAGTGAAGACCAACGATAGGCTCAACCACGGCAAATTCGCCGAAAGTCCCGAGATCGTCCAGCTCATCGGCCAGCGCCTGATGACCGGCCAGACGCTGACCGATTCCAAGGTCACGCTGGGCCAGGGCATTACCGCCGTCGTCGGCGGAACGGTGACGAATATCGGCACTGTTGCTGCTACCGCTGTGGCGGCGCCGGTTATGATCGTCGAACAACCCGTCACCCGCGGGAGGCCGCCACGATCCGCCAACGAGACGCTCGAGGGCGACCTGAAAAAACAGCCGCTGACGCAGTGAGGAGTTCCAGCTTGAAATGGCTTCTTTCCTTCACCGCCGCTTTTTTCTTCGCGCTGAGCGCTTTGGCGCAGGCTCCGCCGGCGGCCCCGCAGCAGAAGATCGACGAACTCGTGCGCCTGTTGCAGGATCCCGAGGTGAAAGCCTGGCTCGATAGCCGCAAGCAGGAAAGCGGGACCGCGACACCCGTCTCACCGGCGGGACATTCGACCTTGGCCAACTGGGAGGCAGGCGCGCGGGCGCGCGTGCATGCGATTCTGGCGGCGATCCCGGCAATCCCGGCGGAAGTGACGGCGGCGGCGACAAGAGCCAGGAGCGAGGCCGCCAGCAGAGGCTATGCGCCGGTTTTCCTCATATTCGGCGGTCTGGTCGCCTTCGGCCTTGCCGCCGAGGCGGTTTATCGCAGATTTGCCGCGCGCCGCGAGGCATTGTTCGGCCGGCTTATCCCGGTCGGCATATTCGCGGGCGCGATGGGCATCGTTTTTTTCGCGGTGGAATGGCCGCCGCTCGCGCGCTTGACGCTGCTTGCCTATCTCTCGGCCTTCATCCTCTTTCGATTGGCGGCTGCACTCCTGTCCGTCGCAACGATGGGTTTACCCCTGCGGCGGCGGCTGTTGATCCTGTTCGGCGTCATTTGTTTTGCGGTCGCGACCACGGCCGTAAGTGAGCCGCTTGGCGTTTCCCCTGACGTCAGCAAGGCCATCAGCTACTGCTTCTCGGTGGTCGGGCTGCTGCTTGCCATCGAGGCGGTGTGGTCGGTCTGGGAGGGGAGCCGCGCCAGGAAAGCGGCGATAACGGCCTTCCTCGTCGCCTTATGGCTCATCTGGTGCCTCAATATGAGGGGCCTGTTCTGGATCGGCATCTATGCGCTGGTGCTGCCTGGGATCCTGAACGCGGTCGGCCGGGTCGCGCTGTCCTTCACCAGCGATCCCGGCAGTCTGCGCGGTATCCTCATCGCCCGAGGCGCACGCGCCGTTGTCATCGCACTTGCGGTGGGATGGCTGGCACTCGTCTGGCAGCTCAATCCCGATACGCTCGGTCAGCGCGACCCGACGCTCGCCGCCTTGTACTACGGCGGCCTGAAGAGCGTGCTGATCCTCGTGGTTGCCGACCTTCTCTGGCAGGTGGCGCGCGGCTGGATCGACCGAACATTGCGCATATCGACCAGCACGACATCGCTCGCGCCGGCCGACGCCGCCCGGCGCGCCCGGTTCCGCACACTTCTGCCGATCTTTCGCAATGCGCTCGCCGTCGCTGTCGCGGTCATGGCGGGGCTGATCGTGCTGGCGCAACTCGGCGTGCAGATCGGCCCGCTGATTGCGGGAGCGGGCATTTTCGGCGTGGCGATCGGTTTCGGCTCGCAGACCCTGGTCAAGGACGTCATCAACGGTGTGTTCTACATGCTCGACGATGCCTTCCGGGTGGGCGAATATATTCAGGCCAAGGACTACAAGGGAACGGTGGAGAGCTTCAGCCTGCGCTCGGTGCGTCTGCGCCATCATCGCGGCCCGGTGTTCACGGTGCCATTCAGCGAATTGGGCGCCGTCGAGAATATGAGCCGGGACTGGGTGATCGATAAATTCAGGATCACCGTCGGCTTCGACACCGACATCGACAAGGCGCGCAAGCTGACCAAGAAAGTCGGGGCCGAACTGATCGAAGATCCGGAGCTCGGCCAGCATTTCATCGAACCACTGAAGATGAAGGGCGTCGAGCAGTTCGCCGACTATGGCATCGTCCTGAGCTTCGCCATGACGACGGTTCCGGGCATGCAGACCTATATTCGCCGCAAGGCCTATGCCAAGATTCGCGAAGTGTTCCTGGCCAATGGCATCGCGTTCGCACAGCCGACGGTGCAGGTCGGCGGCGATGACAAGGGTGGCGGCGTTGCAGCGGCCGCTCAGGCGATCCGCGCCCAGCAGACAGATGTGGCGACATCGGCAAAGTGATCTTGCCGCAGAGTAGGACCGAAGCGTTAAGGTTTCAAATCATAAGCCTGCTGCGATGCGCGAAGCTCCGCCAGCGTCTTGCCGACACAGCTGCCGCCGCCTGCACCACCGACTGCCTTTGCCTTTCCATCAAGCGTGATCGTCCCGGCGATCCGGTCGGACGCAACATAGGTCGCGACGCCGTCCCGAGAGACGCGCGATATGTAAAAGGCATGGAAGGTCTCGTTGGACTTGCAATGGATGACCAGTGGAAACTGAGAAAAGGGATCGTCCTGCGCGAAGGCGACAGCCGGTTGAAGAACCGCCGCCAAAGCCCCGGCGCCGACCAGGCCGGCAAAAACTCGCTTGGTCAATCCGATCGGTTTTCGGCGGGACGCATATGTCATGTTTCAATCCCTCTGATGGCGTGCATTAAATCGTCAAGGCGATAAGCGCATCGCGGTCGAGAAGCCGGACTATGCGCTGTGATTTGCCGGCAAGCCGCAGGATGCATTTTTCCCGGAGCTTCGTGAACGACCGAGCGACTGTTTCGACCGTCAGCCCTAGATAGTCGGCGATATCGCTGCGAGACATCATCATATCGAATTCCGCATCCTCGGGATGGCGATCGGCCATCTCCTGAACGAAGGCAGCAAGGCGCTTCAAGGCGCTTTGCTCGCTGATGATGAGCTGCTTGCATTGCGCCTTTGCGAGATTCGTCAGGGCAATGTGCAAAAGATCGATCGGGACGACCGCGTCCTGATTGGTGCGAAACGATCTCAGGCGCGTTTCGCAGATAGCTTCTGCAAAATCCGTCCGGACATTGCCGCTTTCGAGCCCGAACCATTCGCCCTTGCCGCAGAAGGATAGGATGTGCCGCTGGCCGTTCGATGTCAGGCGGTAGATCCGGACGGCGCCCGCTTCGACCTGGTAAATCGCAAGGGCATATTCGCCTTCGCTGTAGATCGGTTCGTCGGCGCGGAGTTTGATCGACTGATCTTTAGGCGACGCGCAAGTTCCCTGGTGGTGGCCGGGAACCATGGTGTATTTTTCGATCGCCCGATCCTGAAACATGTGTGTCGCCCCCATCCACCTCAAGCATAAGCAATCGTTGAATGTCTCGGTATTCGAGATATCCCTTACGTATTGCTACGGAAGCCGGCGACCACCGGCAGGTGTATAAAGCTGTCATCCCTTGAGGGCGATGCGGGCGGCATCGCGGGAGGTCTAAATGGTACCGGAAGAGGGACAGGCCGGCCAGGCACGCCAAGAACCCGAAAACGTGCGCCTACAGCTTGATCGTATCCTCGCAAGTCCGGAATTCCTCGCGCCTGAACGCGGGCGTCGCTTCCTGCAGTATATTGTCGAAGAGACACTTGACGGGCGCGGCGAACAACTCAAAGCCTCGACGATTGCGCAGGCGGTTTTCGGACGCGATGCCTCCTTCGATGCACAGAATGATCCAGTTGTTCGCATCGAAGCGGGACGTATCCGCCGCGCCCTCGAACGATATTATCTCGTCTGCGGACACAGCGACCTGATAGAAATCACCATTCCCAAAGGGGGCTATGCCCCGCATTTTTCGAGTGGGGAAGACGACTCGAACGCCGAGATCGCTGCCGCGCCAGATGGCGAGAACAAGCAACAGCCCGGGCATGAGCAAGGTCAGCCCGGGCATGAGCAGGGTCA
This sequence comes from Rhizobium phaseoli, assembly GCF_003985125.1. Classification (GTDB taxonomy): domain Bacteria; phylum Pseudomonadota; class Alphaproteobacteria; order Rhizobiales; family Rhizobiaceae; genus Rhizobium; species Rhizobium phaseoli. Next base: position 95,939 of record NZ_ML133566.1, on the reverse strand, counting down.
GCCCGGGCGTGAGCGCCCGTTGCGCTACCGCGATCTTCTCCTGCCAATCGGCATTCCGGCCCTCTTCGGCGCAATAGCGGTGCTCGCCCTCATCCGTCCACTCGAATCCTACCTCTCGCCGTCCGAAACGCCGCCCACCACGACATTGACAAGCAAGACCAGAATCGTCGTCGAACCCTTTGCGGCACTCGGCGGCACGACGCGCGGAGCGGATCTTGCCAAGGGACTGGCCGATCAGCTGATCGCCAAACTCATGAGAGTGGACAGCCTTGTCGTGCTTGCTCCCGGCCGATCTGGCGTGGAGACGAGCGGCTCGTTGTTCAATCTTCAGGGAAGCACCCTTGTCGAAGGTACGGTCCTGCATCTGCATGTCCGCCTGATCAACGGCGCCGACGGCGCCGTCGTCTGGGCAAATCAATATGATCGCGATCTGCGCGATGAGACCACCCTCGATGTCGAGGACGAAATTGCCGCGCAAATCATCTTGGAAATTTCAACCAGCCGCAAATTGAATGGCGCCGGCTCTCTTCGATAGCCATCGCATGCGATCACGCGCCCATCACCAGCGGGACCGTCCAATCGGGATCGTTCGTCCCCCTATTCTCCCGACGGCAGGTCGATGGCAACGCCCGCGGCGCGCAGGCCGTTGAAGAACTTTTCCTGATCTTCCGGGCGCTGCAGGCGCAGAGAAATCTCCTGGCGGATATTCGTCATCAATGCCGGGGCGTTCATATGAAGCCAATCCCGCTCCAGCTTCGCCTCGTCCATCTTGCCTGCGGCTCCGAGAATGGACAGCAGGGCAAGATGGCGCATCGGGTTGCCGTCGAGACCGGCTATCCGCGACCATTCTTCCGCCGCTTCGATATCGCCCCTCATCAATGCGCACATTGCCATGCCGGCCTCGTAATAGCCTCTGGGCCCGGCATTTTTGTCAAGCGCGATCGATATCAATTCGCAACCCGATTGCCACTTTCCGGCCATGGCCAATCGCAGGCCATACTCGCCGGCGACCTCCACATCATCGGGATCTGCAGCATAGGCTGCAGTCCCGGCGGCAATGGCCTTGTCGATATCGCCCTGGAAAAAGTTCACCAGCATGACGGCGCGAAGGACGCGGGGATTATCCGGCGCCAGCGATGCCGCCCGCTGTGCCGAAGCGGCTGCCAACGCCAGCGCCTCGGATGAAGAGGGTGTGCCGAGCTTGTAGCGAAATCTCACCTCGTCGAGGTAGACCAGGGACAAGAGCGCCCAGGATGTCGCATTATCCGGACGTTGCCGGATTGCCTGTTCCAGGCACTCGCGTACTGCGCCATGGTTTTTCGCCGTCATCGTTTCGATATAGCTGCCATAGGCCGGAGCGCAGGCATAGGCGTCCTTGTCTGCTTTCCGCGCTGACTGCGCGATCATGGCCGTTTCCGCTTGAAAGATGGCGCCATGGGGCCGCGCTATCGCGCCGGCAATTTGACGGGCGACATCTGTTTGAATCTCGAGCTTGTTCTGAGCGCGAAGATCGGCGTCGAAATTATTCGCCCAGATGACGGCCCCGTCTGCCTGGCGCACCAACCTGGCAACGGAGCGCAATCTGCTCCCATCCATCTGGATATTGCCCTGGAGCGCGTAGTCGGCAGCCGCGGCATGATCACCCGTCGACGGTTCGGCGACCACGACGAGGTCATCGAACTGAGCAAGCTGGCCGATGATATCGTCCCTCAAGCCGCGGGCGATATCCGAACTGGAATCGAGGAGGCTGCTCTCGGCAAAAACCTCGACGGCGACCGTCGGCGCAAGGACCCCCGACGGCGGCGGCCTGATCGGAGTGCCGCCTCGAGCAAAAAGGGCAAAGGCAAGGGCGAGGAAAGGAAGAATAAGGACGGCCAGCAGGCCAGTCCCGCGGCCGCGAGCGGTCGGCAGAGCCGGGCGCTGCGGCTCCCGTGGCGAATAGGTTTGATCCGCGACGGCTGCAATCTGCACATTGCGGTCTTTCTCAGGCCGTGTCGGCGCCGACGCGTCCCTGAGATATTCGAAATGCGGCACGTAGCCGCCTTTCGGCACCGTGATGACGACCTCGTCCGCCTGGCCTGCGACGAGATAATAACGCTCCAGTGCCTTTCGGATGCGGCCGGCTTCGATCCGGACGACCGGATCGTTCTGCGGGTCGAACGATGCTTCCCGACCAAACACCACATTTGCGATGGTGAACGCCTTCAGGAAGCCTGCTCGACCGGCAAGCGTCTCGTTGACGACAAATCCCAAGAAATTTCGCCCGCGCTGCGGCGCGTGAAATTCTTCACTTGCAAGAATTCGCTCAACTTGCCTGCAGATTTCCTCAGCGGTCGGTCCAGGACTGCTGACTATATTGACCTGTGTTGCGTTTCTCATGCTCGCCCCTACGACAAGATCACGCAATTATGTAAGCATATTCTAAAGCATCATATCTCACGAGCCTGAAGTTGCAAGCTTGGCTTTCTTCGAATTATCGGGCGCAGGCTGGCCAGGCGGCGACGGGCGAAATCCGTTCGGCGCTCGACTGCACGACCATATCGACTGTGACCGCCATACGCATGAGCTCGGCAAGATTGCGAGCACCCATCTTGGCCATCACATTGGCGCGATGGACCTCCACCGTGCGCGAGCTGATGCCCAGTTGGTAGGCGATCATCTTGTTCTGCAGACCATCGAGCACCCCCGTCAGGACCTGATGTTCGCGATCGGTGAGCTGGCGAAGCCGCGCCGCGACGCTTTCGGAATCGGCAATCGAGCGGCCGGGTCGCCTTTGTCCCATTGCCAGATTGATAGCCGCGATCAGGGCCTCTTCCCGAAGCGGCTTTTCAAGAAAATCCGATGCCCCCGCCTTCATCGCCTGCACTGCTGCCGCGACATCGCCCTGGCCGGTAATGACGATCGCCGGAACGTTTACGCTGGACAGTCGCAGGCGCTGAAGCAATTCGATGCCGTTGACATCAGGCATGCGCAGATCCGTCACAAGGCAGTTTCTGCCCGAAAGGGGCAGAAGATCGAGAAATGCGTTTGCGCAGCTATAGGCCCGCACGGCAAAACCTGCTGATGCCAGCAGGAATGTCAAAGATCGTCTCAGCGCCTCCTCGTCATCGACGAGATGGATCGTCAGGTCGTTCGCCATCGGCTTCAATCTCCACCAGCGGAAGCGAGAACGAAAACACTGAACCGCTCTCTGTTCTCCTGCGCGCGCCTATCCGGCCTCCATGCGCCTCGACAATGCGCTTGGACAAGGCCAAGCCCATGCCGAGGCCGTGGGGCTTGCCGGTCACGAAGGGGCGAAACAACGAATCTTCGATCTCGGCTGCAATCCCGCAGCCGTTGTCGGACACGTCGACAACGAGATGCGCGAAACTGTCCACTGCCGTTCGGATCGCAATGCGGGGCTGCTCGACACACTCCGTCGCTTCCAGGGCGTTGCGAACGAGATTGGTGAGCACCTGCACGATCTGAACGCGGTTTGCTAGAACGGTGTCCTGCACCGCTTCGAGCCGAAAGTCCGTATGCAGGTCCTTTCGCCGCGACCCGATGAGCGCGAGTCTTGCCGCCTTGTGGATCAGCTCGTGGATCGCCTCCGGCGTCCTCTCGGAAGCGCCACGCTCTGCGAATTCTCTGACGTTCTGAACGATACTTCCTGCCCAGAGCGCGTGGTGCTTAATTTCCAGCAGCGCTTCTCGGAGCTCTTCGCTGCGTCCGTGGCGCTTGCCCGTGACGAGACGCCCGCACCCTTCGGAATAGGCCGCGATCGAGGACAGCGGCTGAGAAAGTTCATGGGCAAGAGTGGATGCCATCTCTCCCAGTTCGGTCACTCTTGCAAGGCGGGCAATCTCCAGCTGCAGCTCGCGAACTTGCCGTAAAGTCTCACCCTCGGTTCGAAAGTCCTCGAAAATCGCGGCGGTGAAGACGCCTTTTTCGTCATGCTTTCTGATAATGGTAAGGGCGGTCGGAAACTGCGTTCCGCTCTTGGTGATCGCCAGGCCGGCACGCACCGCCCCTTGGTCCGCCCAGCGTCCATTCAATCGAATATCCGGTGTCGGACGCCAGACGAAGCCGATCTTTCGGCCAATCAATTCACGCTCCGAATAGCCGAACAAGGCGGCCGCGGCCTTATTGGAGGCTGAAATCCTATGGCGGTCGCTGATAAAAAACACCGCGTCCGGCATATGTTCGTGGAGTTGCCGGATCCAGTCCATCCGCGGCCCGCCGTTTCCTTCACGAAAGGCGCGCGCCATCTCGCGATGCGGCGTCTGCGACGTCGCGGCGGAGACTCGTCCTGCCGCCTCGCTCGGGCCGGCTTCGTCGACAGCATGCGGCGCTTCCATCTTGATCGGCATGATGGTCTCCTCAGCCCCTCGCGAAGTACTGGCCCCATGGACCGTCAGTTTCCTCAGGCAGTAACCTGACGATACCACCCCCGGACAGCTAATCCGTGTAGTATCGCGTAGCCTCTATTGTTCTTCGGCCGCAACCTTTGGCGCCCCTCGCCCGGCGTCGGGCGTCGTCGCCATTGATCCGGCTCAATGCCCCCGTCCCGTTCTTCCATTATTGTGAGACGCAAAGATGAAGAGCCATTTGAGGACGTCGAAAGATAAAAGCGTCCCTGCCGTCGCGATGGCGACGCCTGCGACAATGCTGACGCCGGTGGACGCCCAGGAGAGCTGCAAGGAATAGCCGTGCGCATGACATCGGTTCCGTGCCGGCACCCGGCACCGGCCAATAGTCTCTGGCAATCCGGGGGCGCGCGATCCGAAACATGCAGGCAAATGATGTGCCGGAATCTCGCGTCCGGCTGACGCTGGTGGATCCTCTGGGAGGGTTCGGTTATGTGGCGGTTGCCCCTCGAAGCTCCGTACGAACAGGACATAGAACTCGCCGTCATCGACGATGAAGGCGTTCATGCCCTGGTTTTCCCCTGCCAGCGTCTTTCCGACGGCTGGATCGATGCCATCAGCCGCGAAATGCTCGACATTCACCCTACTCATTGGCGCCCATGGCAAAACCGTCGCAGCGACGGCTCCGGCCTTCATTGAGGGCGACGGCAGCACCGCTGGCAGCCGGTCGGCGGTCAAGAGTCGATATACCGCACCGCGGATTGTCTGCGATCAATGACACGACCGAGCGGACCGAAATAATCTGGTCTTCAAAGAACGGGCGGTGCGGCCGCGATCCAGAAGGCTGAAAGGAGGACCACATGCGTGGTTTCGGGGTTCACTCGGAGGTCGGGAAATTGAGAACCGTCATGGTCTGCAGACCGTCGCTGGCGCATCAGCGCCTGACGCCTGCCAATTGCCACGATCTGCTTTTTGACGATGTTCTATGGGTTCACGAGGCCCAGAAGGACCATTTTGATTTTGTGCTGAAGATGCAGGAACGGGGGGTCGAAGTCCTCGAACTCCACGACTTGCTCGGCCAGACGCTCGCCAACCAGCAGGCGCGCGATTTCCTGTTGGACCGACGCATTACCCCGAATGTGCTTGGCTCGCAGATCGCCGAGGCGATGCGGCCATGGCTTGATGAAATGCCGGCCGCGCAGCTCGCCGCCTTCATGATCGGCGGCATCGCAATCTCCGATCTGCCTGAGGTCAAGGCGAAGTCGCTGATGCTCAGCGCCCTGCCGGAGACGGATTTCGTCATCCCGCCGATCCCGAATACCTTGTTTCAACGCGACCCCTCCTGTTGGATCTATGGCGGCGTGACCTGCAACCCGATGTTCTGGCCGGCACGACGCGCCGAGACGCTGATCCAGCGTGCGATCTACAAGTTTCATCCGATCTTCCTCGGCGGCGATTTCCAGATCTGGTGGGGCGATTCGGACCAGCCGTTCGCCAATGCCTCGATGGAGGGCGGCGACGTCATGCCGATCGACAACGGCACCGTGCTGATCGGCATGGGCGAGCGTACGACCTACCAGGCCGTCGGCCAGGTGGCGCAAGCCCTGTTCAGGAGCAAGGCGGCAAAGAGGGTGGTCGGCTGCCTGATGCCGAAGAGCCGTGCGGCCATGCACCTCGACACGGTTTTCAGCTTTTGCGATCGCGATGTCGTCACCCTGTTTGCCGAGGTCGTAGATCAGGTCCGCTGCTACAGCATGTACCCCAAGGACGACGACGGCACATTCGAGATCCACCCTGAAAATCGGCCGATGCTCGATGTCGTCGCCGAGGCGCTCGAGCTGCCGCAATTGCGCACCGTCGAAACCGGCGGCAATTCCTACCAGGCCGAGCGTGAACAATGGGACGATGGCAACAATGTCGTCGCGCTCGAGCCCGGCGTCGTCGTCGCCTACGACCGCAACACCTACACGAATACGCTTCTGCGCAAGGCGGGGATCGAGGTCATCACCATTCGCGGCTCCGAACTCGGCCGCGGCCGTGGTGGCGGCCATTGCATGACATGCCCCATCTGGCGCGACCCGGCTTACTGACGTTTCACACCATGAACCAGACCGACGGAGCAAGACCATGAGCTTCAATCTGCGCAATCGATCGCTTCTGACCGTGCAGGACTATACGCCGCGGGAATTCCGTTACCTCCTCGACCTCGCTCGCGATCTGAAGCGGGCCAAATACGCCCGCACCGAACAGGAGCATCTGAAAGGCAAGGAAATTTGCCTGATCTTCGAGAAGACCTCGACGCGAACGAGATGCGCCTTCGAGGTCGCCTGCTCGGACCAAGGCGCCAACGTGACCTATCTCGATCCCTCCGGCTCGCAGATCGGCCACAAGGAATCCTTCAAGGACACGGCGCGGGTGCTGGGGCGCATGTATGATGCGATCGAATATCGCGGCTCTGCGCAGAAAGGCGTGGAGACGCTGGCAAAATACGCCGGGGTGCCCGTCTATAACGGACTGACGGACGAATATCATCCGACGCAGATGATCGCCGACGTCATGACCATGCGCGAACATAGCGACAAGCCGATTGCTGAGATCAAATATGCCTATGTCGGCGACACCCGCTCGAATATGGGACATTCGCTGCTGATCGTCGGCTGCCTGCTCGGCATGGATGTGCGCATCTGCGGGCCGAGATCGCTGTGGCCCTCAGAAGAATACATGAAGATCGCCAAGGATTTGCAGCAGGCCTCGGGCGCGCGCCTGCTGGTCACCGAGGATCCCAGGGAAGCGGTCAAGGACGTCGATTTCATTCACACCGATGTCTGGGTCTCGATGGGCGAGCCGAAGGAGGTCTGGCGCGAACGTATCAAGCTGCTCACCCCCTATCAGGTCAACCAGGACCTGATGAAAGCGACCGGCAATCCGCAGACCAAGTTCATGCATTGCCTGCCGGCTTTTCACGACACCGAAACCACGCTCGGCAAGCAGATCGCTGAAGATTACGGCATGGACAATGGGCTTGAAGTCACCAACGACGTCTTCGAGTCCGAGGCCAACGTCGCCTTCGAGCAGGCGGAGAACCGTCTGCATACGATCAAGGCGCTGCTTGTCGCCACCTTGGGAGATTAGCATGCGTGTGGTCATAGCGCTTGGCGGCAATGCGCTTCTCCGGCGCGGGGAAGCGATGACCGCCGATACTCAGAGACGCAATGCGCGCATCGCCGCGCAGGCGATCGCGCCTTTGGCGGCCGAGCATGAAATCGTCATAACCCATGGCAACGGGCCGCAGGTCGGCCTGCTTGCCCTTCAGGGCGCAGCCTACAAGCCTGAGGAAGCCTATCCGCTCGATGTGCTCGGCGCCGAAACCGAAGGCATGATCGGTTATATGCTGGAGCAGGAGCTCGGCAATCTCCTGCCGTTCGAGCAGCCCCTGGCGACCTTGCTCACGATGGTGGAAGTCGACGCGGACGATCCCGGCTTCCAAAATCCCACTAAATTCGTCGGCCCGGTCTACGACCAGGCCGAAGCGGACCGGATCCGCACCGAAAAGGGCTGGGTGTTCAAACAGGACGGCGAAAAATGGCGGCGCGTCGTTGCCTCCCCGGTGCCGAAGCGGATCTTCGAAATCCGCCCGGTCCGCTGGCTCCTGGAACAGCGCACGATCGTCATCTGTGCCGGCGGCGGCGGCATTCCGACGATGTACGAGAAGGGCGCCAACCGAAAGCTGGTCGGTGTCGAAGCGGTGATCGACAAGGACCTGTGCTCCGAGCTTTTGGCGCGCGAGCTGAATGCCGATCTGCTGATCATGGCGACGGATGCCGAAGCCGTGTGCCTCGATTGGGGCAAGCCGTCCCAGAAGGCTATACATCGGGCACGCCCCGACGACCTCACGCAGTTTTCCTTCCCGGCGGGCTCGATGGGTCCGAAGGTCGATGCCGCCTGCCATTTTGCGCGCAGCGGCAACAGGACCGCGGCCATCGGATCTCTAGCCGATATTGCCGGATTGGTGCGGGGAGAACGCGGGACGATCATCAATGGCGGTTTTGCCGCGCTGAGCTGGCACTAAGCTTTCATGACCTTATCCGGAGACGGCCGGCTGCCTTGGTGCAGCCGATGCCGTTTCCTTGGCGGTCACTTCAGCACCATTTCGCCTCTGCCAGACATAGACGGGTATTCCGAGCATCAATAGCACGAGGCCGTAGAGCACCGGTTCGGCGCCGGAGCCGTAAAGGGTGAAGATTGCGAAGATGAAGGCGATGAGTTCGATGGCGCTCACCCGTGGCATTCGCCCATGGGTCACTCCCGCAACGAGGCTTCCGGCAAGCGAGCAGAAGGCATAGGGAATGACGGCAGCCATGGTGCTCAGCCCGACCATCAGCCGGTAGACGGCGGCGAAACCCTCGGAGCCGATCGCCTGGACGAGCACCAAAAGCGTTGCAAACGAGGCTGAGATGATCATGCCCCATGCCGGCACGCCGCGCGGGGAGAGTCGGGCAAAAAGCGGCGGAAACAGGCCGTCGCGGGCCGCCGCCATCGGAACCTGCCCCATCAGCAAGGTCCAGCCGTTGAGAGCACCGATCGAGGAGAGCAGCACGGCAATCGAGATCGCCAGCTCGCCGGGACGGCCCCACATGATCGCCGCGGCCTGGGAGAATGGCGCAACCGAGTGAACCAGCTGGTCGCGCGGCAGAAGGCCCATCACGACAATGGTGCCCAGAACGTAGAGGGCGGCGGCGATCGAGATCCCAAGCACGGTCGAGCGGGGGATGGTGCGCTCGGCGTTTTCGACATCGCCTGCGGGTACGGTCGCCGATTCCAGCCCCAGATAGGCGAACATCGTCAACGGCGCCAGGGTTGCGACCGACTGCAGCAGCGATTGTCCGCTCGGGTTGAATTCGGAGAAATGCGACGTGTCGATGAAGAGAAGACCGATAATGGCGACGGCGCCGAAGGGGAGCAGCTTGGCATAGGTGGTGACCTGAGCGAAGACGCCCGCCGCGTGCACGCCACGAAGATTGACGAGGACGATCGCCCAGATCACGCCGAGCGTCAGCACGGTCGCGGCGAAACGATTGCCGAGGGCGGGGAAGAGATCGACCATCACGCCGGCAAAGGCGATTGCGATGACGGGCAGCGATGTCCAGATGGAAATCCAGTAGCCCCAGGCGATCAGGAAGCCGGCAAAATCGCCATAAGCGAGCCTTGTATAGGCGTAGGGGCCGCCGACCGCGGGCACGAGGCGCGCCAGGCGCGCGAAGGTCAGGCCGAGACAGATCGCGCCGGCGCCCATGACGATCCAGACGATGATCGCCAGATTGCCGTAGGGTGCGACCGCGGCCGGCGAAAGATAAAAGCCCGAGCCCACCATGTTTCCGACGACGATGGCGGTGCAAGCGGCAAGTCCCAGACTCTTGCCATTTGGCGACGTTGTCATGGTGCCCTCCCCGGAGACGCCCTTCTCGATGCCGATTTCGGCTCGAACTTCCATTCCCGGACGCGATTTTCCTCCCAAAGAATGGATGCCGCAATCCGGTTCAATGCGTAGTGGCGACAGTCTTTTCGGCATTAGCGGCAGCGCGCGCGAGCGGGCGGCAGTGTCCCTCTTGTTTGAACGGCATTGATTGTACTCAATGCCTGGCGCCGCTGCGTAAGCTATCCTCCACAACCGAACATCATTCTGTTCTCAGGAGTTAGTGCGATGAAGATGGCCATGATCATTGGACTTGCCGCAATCACTGCCGTCGCCGGAATTGTCCCGGTCGACGCGCAGCAGACGAGACGCGAATATCGCAGAATGAATTGGAGCGAGAATCTGCCTGACGCGGTACGAACCTATCACGACAGACGATTCACGATCGTCAGCTATAGGACAGCAGATTTTTCTGAGACCGGCGCACACCCGACACAGGGAAGCGAGGAGCACGTCAAAGCCATCAGGGATGCGATCCGCGCAAACAAATGGCTTACCGCCCAACTCAAAACCAAAAAGCTCACCGCGAACGACATCGAATGGGTCTCGCGGGCACGCAACGGCAACATGACCTTCTATACGAAATGACCGGTCACAGCGCCGCATAGATTTCAGTTGAGGCAGGCCGCGAGACCTGCCCTCCCGATAGCGATAGTCGCCCGACAGGATGGACGACCGCGGCCGGCAAAAGATGAAACGCAGGCCTACCCATTCACATCTCGTCTCACCTTCACGATCAGAATAAAACAATTGCAATGAAGGGTGTCGGAGGCGGGGCAATGAGGTTGGGCGAGCAGGGATTTCTCAGGATCTCGATCGCGGCGACGGTGGTGGTCGCTACGCTCGGCGTGGTTTTCGGCATTCTTTCCGGATCGTTCTCTATCGCTTTCGACGGCGTATATTCGCTGGCCGACGCGGCCATGACCGGCTTGGCGCTCTGGGTTTCCAGCCTGATCATACAATCGACGCAGCGCGACGCCCGATCCGGCAGGATTCGAAACCGTTTTACCATGGGCTTCTGGCATCTGGAGCCGATCGTGCTGATGCTCAATGGCTGCCTGCTGATGACTGTTGCCGTCTATGCGCTGATCAGCGCGATCATCAGCATCCTCAGCGGCGGCCATGAATTGCGATTCGGCATGGCGGTGGCTTATTCCGCAGCGATCCTGCTTGTCTGCGCCGTCATGGCCTTTCTCGGCATCCGACTGAACGCCCACATCAAATCCGATTTCATTTCGCTCGACATCAAGGCCTGGATCATGTCCGGCGGCATCGCGCTTGCCCTGCTGATTGCATTTCTGATCGGCATGGCCGTGCAGGCGACGCCGGCCGCTTGGGTCGCCGGCTATATGGACCCCGCGGTTCTGGCGCTGGTCTGCCTGGTCATGATCCCACTTCCGATCGGCACCGTGTGGAAGGCGTTGACCGAAATCTTGCTGATCGCGCCTGTCGATCTCCAGGAGCATGTCGATCGCATCGCTTCGGAAACGGTTCGCCGCCTCGGCTTCCTCTCGCATCGCGCCTATGTCGCCCGGGTCGGCCGGGCCATGCAGATCGAACTCTACTTCATCGTGCCGGAAGGACTTCCGGCAAAGACCGTGGAGGAATGGGACGCGCTCAGAGACGAGATAGGCGATGCGATCGGAGATGAGAGCGCCAATCGCTGGCTGACAATCGCCTTCACGGCCGATGCGGAATGGGCGGAATAAGCCGGCGTCGGCATTCCCGCTGACATCGAAATGCTTTGCCCGACATTGATTGCAATCAACGACGGAGCACCACCCGTCCTGTACGATCCCTTCAGTTGAGATGCGCGTCGCTGCAGAGCGTCCACGGCCTGTGACCCTCGATTTCCGGAGGAACGCATGGAATTCCAGATGGCATTTCCGATTGCGGTTATCGACGAGGATTTTGATGGCAAGAGCGCTGCCGGCCGCGGCATGCGCGATCTGGCGGCCGCAATCGAGAAGGAAGGTTTCCGGATCGTCTCCGGCGTTTCCTACGAGGATGCGCGGCGCCTCGTGCATATCTTCAACACCGAATCCTGCTGGCTGGTGTCCGTCGATGGAGCCGAGGACAAGACCACGCGCTGGCAGCTGCTGGGAGAGGTCCTGGCCGCAAAGCGGCAGAGGAACGACCGCCTGCCGATTTTTCTCTTCGGCGACGATACGACCGCCGAAGACGTGCCGGCATCGGTGCTGCGCCACGCCAACGCCTTCTTCCGGCTGTTCGAGGATACGGCGGAATTCATGGCGCGTGCCATTGCGCAGGCCGCCCGCAACTATCTCGACCGGCTGCCGCCGCCGATGTTCAAGGCGCTGATGGACTACACGCTTGAGGGCGCCTATTCCTGGCACACGCCCGGCCACGGCGGCGGTGTCGCCTTCCGCAAGAGCCCGGTCGGCCAACTCTTCTATACGTTCTTCGGCGAAAACACGCTCCGCTCCGACATCTCCGTATCGGTCGGCAGCATCGGTTCGCTGCTGGATCATGTCGGGCCGATCGCCGAGGGCGAGCGCAATGCGGCCCGCATCTTCGGCACCGACGAGACGCTGTTCGTCGTCGGCGGCACGTCGACGGCCAACAAGATCGTCTGGCACGGCATGGTCGGACGCGGTGATCTCGTGCTCTGCGACCGCAACTGCCATAAGTCGATCCTGCACTCGCTGATCATGACGGGCGCCACCCCGATCTATCTCATCCCTTCGCGCAATGGGCTCGGTATTATCGGTCCGATCTCGAAGGATCAGTTCACGCCTGAATCGATCGCCCGCAAGATTGCCGCGAGCCCCTTTGCGGGGCAGACCAGCGGCAAGATCCGGCTGATGGTCATCACCAATTCGACCTATGACGGGCTTTGCTACAATGTCGATGCGATCAAGGCCTCGCTCGGCGACGCGGTCGAGGTGCTGCATTTCGATGAAGCCTGGTATGCCTACGCCAACTTCCACGAATTTTACGACGGCTTCCACGGCATCTCGTCGAACCAGCCCGCACGATCGCAAAACGCCGTTACCTTTGCCACGCACTCGACGCACAAGCTGCTTGCCGCCCTTTCGCAGGCATCGATGATCCACATCCAGCATGCCGAGACTAAGCGGCTCGACATCACACGCTTCAACGAAGCCTTCATGATGCACACCTCGACCTCGCCGCAATACGGCATCATCGCCTCCTGCGATGTCGCGGCTGCCATGATGGAGCAACCGGCCGGTCGGTCGCTGGTGCAGGAGACGATCGATGAGGCGATCAGCTTCCGCCGGGCGATGAACCGCGTGAAAAGACAGACCGAGGGCAGCTGGTGGTTCGACGTCTGGGAGCCGACGGTTGCCGAGCAGACGCCGAGCGACACCCATGCCGACTGGGTGCTGAAGCCGGGCGATGACTGGCATGGTTTTACCGGCCTTGCCGAAAATCATGTCATGGTCGATCCGATCAAGGTCACGATCCTTTCGCCGGGCCTGTCGGCCAGCGGAGCGATGGATGAGCACGGGATACCGGCCGCCGTCATCACCAAGTTCCTCTCCTCCCGGCGCATCGAAATCGAGAAGACCGGCCTCTATTCCTTCCTTGTTCTCTTCTCTATGGGCATTACCCGCGGCAAGTGGAGCACGCTCGTCACCGAGCTCATCAATTTCAAGGACCTCTATGACGCCAATGCGCCGCTGACACGGGCGCTGCCGGCACTGGCCGCAGCTCATCCGGAAGCCTATGCGGGCGTGGGATTGAGAGATCTCTGCGAAAAAATCCATGCGATTTACCGCAAGGACGACGTGCCGAAGGCGCAGCGCGAGATGTACACGGTGCTGCCTGAGATGGCACTGCGTCCCGCCGATGCCTATGACCGGCTGGTCAAGGGCAAGATCGAGAGCGTCGAGATCGACGATCTGATGAACCGCATCCTCGCCGTGATGATCGTTCCCTATCCGCCGGGCATCCCGCTGATCATGCCGGGCGAGCGGATCACGCAATCAACGAAGTCCATCCAGGACTACCTGCTCTATGCGCGTGACTTCGACAGCAAATTTCCCGGTTTCGAAACGGATATACACGGCCTTCGCTTCGCCTCCTGTCATGGCGGACGCCGCTACCTCGTCGATTGCATTGCAGGGGAGGAGCAGGAATGATCCCGCGTGATGTGAAGTCTCCGACGGTCGCCATACCCTTCCACAAGATGCTGAAGATCGTGGCGATCATCGACCGCGACAACTCTCAGGCTCAGGCACTGGTGTCACAGATCATCGACCAGGGTTTCGAGGTTGAACTGCGTGGCGACTATTCCGCCGATGTCTCAGAGGATGCCGATGTCGGCGCCTATATCGGCTCGGTCGAGGGCGGCCAGCTGTCGGCGGCGCGCAGCTTCCTTCGCTCGGTCAGGGATATCGGCTTTCGTACACCGATTTGGGCAATGGCCGATACGCTGACCATCAAGCATATGGACGTCGTCGAAATGGCCGGCGAGGTCGACGGCTTCGTTTACCTCGGCCAGCAGACGCCGACCTTCTATGCCAAGCAGATCGTCTCCAGCGCGGTCAATTACGGCAAGTCACTGCTGCCGCCATTCTTCGGCGGCATGATGGCCTATGACGGCGAGGCGAATATCGCCTTCGATTGCCCCGGGCATCAGGGCGGCCAGTTCTATCGGAAGTCGCCGGCCGGCCAGCTGTTCTTCAAATATTTCGGCGAGAGCATTTTCCGCAACGACCTCTGCAACGCGGATGTCGATCTCGGAGACTTGCTGATCCACGAAGGTCCAGCCGTCGAAGCCCAGAAACAGGCGGCGCGCATCTTCGGTGCGGACCGCACCTATTTCATCCTCAACGGAACAAGCACCTCCAACAAGGTGGTTGCCAATGCGGTGCTGCACAGCGGCGATCTCGTGCTCTTCGACCGCAACAACCATAAATCCCTGCATCAGGGCGCTCTCGTTCAGGCCGGCGCCATCCCGATCTATCTGCCGACCGCCCGCAATTCTTTCGGCATGATCGGCGCGGTGGACTGGGCGGCGTGGGATGAAAGCTGGCTGCGGCGAAAGATCGAGGAACATCCGCTCGTCGCCGACAAGAGCCGTGCAAAGGCAGATCGGCCCTTCCGTCTCGCCTGCATCCAACTCGCGACCTATGACGGCACGATTTATAATGTCGGCCAGGTCATGGAAAAGATCGGCCATCTCTGCGACTACGTCCTCTGGGACGAGGCCTGGATCGGCTACAATGCCTTCCACCCGCTCTTCGAAGGCCACAGCCCGATGCGTCTCAAGGACCTGCGGGCCGACATGCCGGGCCTGTTTTCAACCCAGTCGGTGCACAAGCAGGGCGCCGGCTTTTCCCAGGCGTCGCAGATCCACAAGCGGGACGACCATATCAGCGGCCAGCGCCGGTTCGTCGAACACAAGCGCTTCAATGAATCGCTGCTGATGCATGTCTCGACCTCTCCCTTCTATCCGCTGTTCGCCTCGCTCGATGTCAATGCCAAAGTGCATGAGGGCAAGGCCGGCGAGATGCTCTGGGACCGCTGCATCGAACTCGGGATCGAGGTGCGCAAGAAGTTGCGCGGTTTCGTTCAGCACTACGAGTCCAATGCCGCAAGCTCCGAAGAACAGTGGTTCTTCGATCCGTTCGTGCCGGACAAGGTCACCGTTTCGGGCTCCAAAAATACCAACGACCTCGAAGGCGTGCGGTGGGAGGATATCCCGACGGATGTGCTCAAACGCGAGCAGCAATGCTGGCAGTTCGATCCGCAGGCAAAGTGGCACGGCTATGCCGGGTATGCACCAGGTTACACCATGGTCGACCCCAACAAGCTTGCAATACTGACACCCGGCATCGACCGCAAGACCGGCGGCTATCGCGACTTCGGCATCCCGGCGACTGTCGTCGCCAACTATCTGCGCGAGCAGCGGGTGGTGGCGGAAAAATGCGACTTGAACAGTCTCCTGTTCCTGCTGACCCCGGCCGAGGATGAGAGCAAGCTGAACACGCTCGTCGCCAAGCTGGTCAAATTCAAAAATCTCTGGGACCGAGACGCGCCGCTGCAGGAAGTGCTGCCGACCGTCTATGCGGCCAATCGCGAGCGCTATGCCGGTTATACAGTCCGTCAGGTCTGCCATGAGATGCACTCCTTCTATCGCGATGCTGGCGTGAAGGAGTTGCAGCGCCTCTGCTTCCGCTCCGAGAGCTTCCCGGAACCGGCCATCGCTCCCAAGCAGGCCTACGAAGCGCTGGTCGCCAACAATGTCGACTACGTGCCGCTGACCCAGGCTGCCGGCCGTATTTCGGCAACGCTGGCGCTGATCTATCCGCCGGGGATCGGCGTGATCGTTCCCGGCGAGCGCTGGGACGAGAGGGCACGCCCGATGCGGGATTATTTCCTGGCCTTCGAAGAGTCGTTCAACCGGTTTCCGGGGTTCAATTACGAAGTCCAGGGCGTGTTCCAGGAAAGGATCGAGGGGCGGATCCAATTCCACACATATGTCGTGCGCGAGTAGACGCAGGGAGGGTTTCGTCATGACCGACAACACAATGCATCTCGCGGCCGAGGCCACGACCAAGAAAAAAATGAACCTGGTGCAGCTCACCTTCATCGTTGCCGTCAACATGATGGGATCGGGCATCATCATGCTGCCCGCCAACATGGCCCAGGTCGGTGCGATCTCGCTGCTTTCCTGGCTCGTGACGGCCATCGGTTCCATGGCGATCGCCTATGGCTTCGCCCAGGCCGGGCTGTTCAACCAGCGTCCAGGCGGCATGTCCGCCTATGCGGAGGATGCCTACGGCAAAGACGGCTACTTCATCGTGTTCTTCCTGTATTTCCTTTCGCTTGCCGTCGGCAATGTCGCGATCGGCATCTCCGCCGTCGGCTATCTTGCCGGATTTTTTCCGGTGCTGACGTCCACGCCGATCATGACCTGCGTGGCGCTGATCATCCTCCTGTGGCTGACCACGGCCGCCAATTTCGGCGGTCCGCGCATTACCGGACGCATCGGTTCGGTTACGGTCTGGGGCGTCATCCTTCCGGTCGGGCTGCTGTCGATCATCGGCTGGCTCTGGTTCAGCTCAAGCACGTTCGGCGCTGCCTGGAATCCGACAGGGCTGACGCTGGCCCAGGGCATGGGGTCGAGCATCTCGCTGACGCTCTGGGCCTTCCTCGGCATGGAGTCGGCCGCACAGAATTCCGACGCAGTCGAAAATCCGAAACGTGACGTGCCCCTCGCCTGCATGTTCGGCACGCTGGGCGCCGCCGTCATCTACATCCTGTCGACGACGGTCATTCAGGGCATCGTACCGAATGCCGATCTCGCCACCTCCACCGGGCCGTTCGCACTGGCCTATGCCACGATGTTCAATCCGACCATCGGTTCGATCGTCATGGCGCTGGCGGTGCTTGCCTGCCTCGGCTCGCTGCTGGGCTGGCAGTTCACGATCGCCCAGACGGCGAAGACTGCAGCGGAAGAGAAGATGTTTCCGTCGATATTTTCCCGGGTCAACGAAATGGGAGCGCCGGTCAGCGGCATGATCATCCTCGGCATCGTGCAGACCGGGCTTGCGCTGATGACCATATCGCCAACCTTGAGCGAGCAGTTTTCCGCTCTCGTCAATCTCGCCGTGGTGACGAACGTGTTGCCCTATATCATCGCGCTCTCTTCGCTGTTCGTGATGATGAAGGCTGCCCGCGTACCTCAGGCGAAATACCGGCTGAACGCCATCATAGCCATGGTCGGCATGGCCTACAGCGTTTTCGCCATCTATGCCTCCGGCAAGGATGCGGTGCTTGGCGGCATGATCGTCACAGGGATCGGTTTCATCATTTACGGGCTCATCGCCCCGCGATTCGCCAGCGTGAACCGGGCGCCGGCCGAGTAACACAGGGAGGACCAGATATGTCAGAGAGAAATGGTCGCTGGGCGGCTATCGCCGCCTCTGTCCTCGCCGCAGCGGCCGTCTACGCCGTCGCGCTGCCCGCGCAGGCGCAGACGCTGGACCGCGTCAGGACGAACAGCGCGCTGAAACTCGGCTACGACCCGGACGCAAGACCGTTTTCGTTCGATGCCCAGGGCAAGCCCGACGGCTATGCCGTCGCGCTCTGCAACAGGATCGCCGACAGCCTGAGGGCGCAGCTGAACCTGTCGAAGCTCGATGTGGAATGGGTTCCCCTTTCGGGTGACGCCAAGCTGCGGGCCATACAGGACGGCACGGCGGACCTTGTCTGCGCCGCGGAGCCGGTCACGCTCGGCCGCCGGCAGCAGGTCTCGTTCTCGCTGCCGATCTTCCCGAGCGGCACCGGAGCGCTGCTCAATGCCAGCGCGCCCTTGGCATTGCGCGAAGTTCTGCAATATGGCGAACCATCGAGCCGGCCCGTCTGGCGCGGTGCGCCGGCCCGCACGATCCTCGAACACAAGACCTTCTCCTCGATAGCCGGCACGACGAGCGAAGAGTGGCTGTCCGGCAGGATCAAGACCTTCCAGCTCGCGGCGACGGCAGCGCCCGTCACCGACTATCAACAGGGGATCGAGCGTGTCCTGGACGGCAGCTCGGCTGTGCTGTTTGGCGACATGCCGCGTCTGATGGACGCCGCCGCCCGCAGCGACAGTTCCGGTAATCTCATCGTGCTCGAGCGCCATTTCACCTACGAACCGCTCGGCCTCGAGCTGACGCGCGGCGACGAAGATTTTCGCCTGGCGGTCGATCGCGCATTGAGCCAAGCCTACGCGGCGGAGAATTTCCGGGCATTCTTTACAACATGGTTCGGCCCGCCGGACGACGCAGTCGTAACCTTCTTCCGGCAGACGGCTCTTCCGGAGTGAGGCGGCGCGCAGCATAAGGAATGCGAGGAACCGGGGACCATGGGGCGCCCGTCAGAAGCGCGACGGAGCATCGCCCGCCGGCATTGCGATGACGGGCAGAGGTTTGCTCCATCCGGTGATTACAGGAGTGACGGTTGAGCCACCTTTTCAAAGAAATTCGCAACAGCCCGATACTCTGGCTGCTCGCTGCCGTGCCGGTGGTATTCGTGGCTGCGGCGCTCTTCCCAGAAGCCCATACGGCGCTTTTCGTCCTGTCGGTGCTCGCTATCGTGCCGTTGGCCGCTTTGCTTAGTCATGCGACCGAATCCGTTGCCGCCAAGACGGGTGACGCCGCGGGCGGGCTGCTGAATGCGACCCTTGGCAACCTGACCGAACTGGTCATTGCGCTGGCTGCCCTGCAGGCCGGCGAATATACGCTGGTCAAGGCATCCATCGCCGGAGCGATCGTCACCAACACGCTGTTTATGCTGGGCGCTTCGTTTCTGCTCGGCGGCCTGAAATATCACATTCAGGAATTCAACCGGGCGAGCGCCCGTCTTCAAGCGGGCCTGCTTTTCCTCGCCACAATCGCGCTGCTGATGCCTTCGGCGCTTGGCGAGTTGGACGCGGCGTCCATCGCACCGGTCACCCACACGCTCAGCCTCAGCCTGGCCGTTCTGCTGATCATCGGATACGGGCTTGGGCTGTTTTTCACGCTGGGGACGCACCGGGAATTTTTCTCTTCGGCGGAACACGCCGAGGCCGGCGAAGCGCCGTGGCCAATTGGCCTCGCCCTCGGTACACTCGCCGGCGTCACGGTGCTCGTGGCGTTCGTCAGCGAGATTTTCGTCGAATCCGTGCAGGAAGCGGCCGTCGCTTTCGGCATGACCCCTGCCTTTGTCGGTTTTATCGTCGTCGCATTGGTCGGCGCCGCCGCCGAAATGGCCTCGGCTTTTTCCGGGGCGCGCAAGAACCGGCTCGATCTGAGCGTCGGCATCGCACTCGGCAGCGCGTCGCAGATCGCCTTGTTCGTCGCGCCGGTTCTCGTCTTGATGAGTTATGTCATCGGTCCGTCGCCGATGGATCTGCAATTCTGGCCGGGTGCGGTGACGATGATGTTTCTTGCCACCGTCACTGCGATGTTCGTCACCAACAGCGGACGATCGGCATGGTTTGTCGGCGTCCTCGTGCTGATGGTCTATATGATTTTCGCCATAACGCTCTACGTCTTGCCGCCGGCCGTGCGATGAGGTTCCGCGTTTCCAAACAGCAGCGACCAGACGGCGGACCGTACACCCGGCAGATGAGACGGCTGTTCTTCATCGCGCTCGCTAGGCAGCTTCGTGTGATCTGGCCGATCCTTTCCGGCATCGTGTCGATCATGGTGGCATCCGGCCTTGCAATTTGGCGCATCGAGGATTGGCGTATCGATGAAGCGCTTTATTTTACCTTCGTGACAGGCCTTACCATCGGTTACGGCGACTTCACGCCCAAACATGTTTCGGCGCGAATTTTGGCTTTGATTATCGGTTTTGCCGGGATCGTCCTGACCGGGGTCATTGCAGCCATCACCGTAAAAGCCCTGAATGCAACGGACCGAGATGGCAACAGCTAGACTAGACCCGTTACGTGGCAGACTTCGTGTGCCTTCGGTCTCCAATCCATAAATTTATTCGGGATCTCCGGGAACGATCCGACAGCTTCGTGACTTCGTATCCATTGCACGTGTGCCTTGAATGCGGAACTGATCCATGAGCCAAGAGCGCGGCCGCAGAAAACTGATGTTGCGACTTCCCGATATCCGGCATCTGCTGGCGAGTATAACCAGTGAGGCACTCCAGGAGATGTTCGAGTCCTACGATCTCGCTGTCGATGCGCTGGAGCGGTTTCGAAACAAGAGCCCGAGGGAAGAGGGACTGATCAGCGAATACGAACAGCTCTGCCGCGAAATCGAGCAGGAGGTTGTCGTCTACTGCAAGAACAGGTGAGCGCCGCCAGCAACCTGTCCGCGGAGGGATCTCGCCGACCTCGACCAGACGGTTATCGTGTCTGTTCGACGCGTTCGGGTTGAGCATCGAAACTCGCGGGGCGGCTATTTTCCGGTGCGGTCGAGACCGAAGGCCAGGCCCAGGCTCTCAGCAACTCATAGAAGACGCTGAGAACGACCGGCCCGAGAAACAGGCCCAACAGACCCTGCGACAGGGTGCCGCCGATCACGCCGATCAGGATCACCGGCATTGGCGTGGAGAGGCCGCGCGCCATCAGGATCGGTTTCAGTATGTTGTCGATGATCATGATGGGGATCGCCACGACGGTGAAAACCAATGCAATCGGCGTGGGCCAGGAGAACCACGCCCAAAGAATGACGGGCAAGAGGACAAGCGCCGGCCCAAGCTGCATCAGGCACAGGACAAACACGATAAAGGTCAAAGGTCCGCTGGCCGGAATATCAAAAAGGGCAAAACACAATCCGCACAACAGCGCCTGCAGGAAGGCCACGCCTATGACGCCGCGCGATACGTTTCGCACCGTGGTTCCCGCCAGTCGGGCGAAGCCGACACCCTTCTCGCCAGCGATCCGGCTTGCCAGTATCTGTATCGCTGCGGCCAAGCGTGCCGAGCGGGTGAGAAATATGCCCGAAAGCACGATCGAAACGACAAAACTCAAGATACCGCCGCCGATCGAGGCAAGTTTGGCGACGATAACGGCCGTCACTTCACGAATGGGCGCCTGAAACTTGATGATGGTGGCGGCCAGATCGGTTGCGATCTGATTCCATGCGCCGTGGATCCGCTCGCCGACGACAGGCCACTCCCGGATAGCGGCCGGCGCTGCGGGCAGCGTGAAATTCCCCTCTCGCAACTTGCCGATCAGCGCCTGAGCGGCGTCGGCAAAATTGACCGCGACAAGGGCCAGCGGCGCAATGATCAGGACGAGAGAAAAGACGACGATGACGACGGCTGCGATGACGGGCCTGTTGCCGATCAATCTGGAAAGCGCCTCGAATATCGGGAAAAGCGCGACCGCCAGAATGGCGGACCAGATGACGATCAGTGCAAAGGGAGCAATGAGGACCAGGGTCCAATAGGCGAAAAGCCCGATGATGCCCAAACGGACAAGATCGCTTATTCTCGCCTCTATCGAAATCTGCCCTGGTCCGGCTCCCTGCGCCGCCGTATCACCCGTGCTGTCCATCGTGGCATCCCGTCCGCCCGCATTATGACGCGGCGTTCGGCACGACATGGCGGATGCTGCGGTCCTCCACGAAATCCGCCGGCCGTTTCTGACGTTTTCCGAGATCGGGCGCGTCGAACTTCACACGTTCGTAGGGGATGGATTGCAGGATGTGCGAGATGCAGTTGACCCGGGCACGCTTCTTGTCATCCGAGGGCACGATCCACCATGGCGCATGGTTGCTGTCGGTCATGCGCAGCATCTCGTCATAGGCCCGCGTGTAGTCCCACCAGCGCTGATAGGACTCGACGTCCATGGGACTGAGCTTCCACTGTCGCACCGGATCATCGATCCGGCGCCTGAAGCGGCGCTCCTGCTCTTCCTCGCTGACGGTCAGGAAGTATTTCAGCAGAATGACCCCGCTTTCGACGATCGCGGCCTCGAAGCGGGGCGCCAGTTCAAGAAAGCGCAGCGCTTTCTTTTCGCTGGTGAACCCCATGACACGATCGACGCCGGCGCGGTTGTACCAGCTGCGGTCGAATATGACGATTTCGCCGGCCGCAGGCAGATGCGCGATATAGCGCTGCATATAGATCTGGGATTTTTCGCGGTCGGTCGGCGCAGGCAACGCCACGACACGAAAGACCCGCGGGCTGACCTTTTCTGTAATACGCTTGATCATCCCGCCTTTGCCGGCGGCGTCGCGCCCCTCGAAGATGATGACCACCCTCGCGCCGGCTTTCTTGATCCAGGCTTGCAAATGGGCCAATTCCACCTGCAGCCGTCCGATCTCCTTGTCGTAATCCCATGATTTCTTTTTTTTCTTATTGTCCTTTACGACGCGGCCTGCCCCTCCATCCGTCTGTGCGGGTTCGTAATTCTCGTCCATTTTTCTCCCTCCCTTGCGGCTAAGATGATTTGCCGGCCGACATAGCGGCGTCGGTCTCGCCGACAGTTCCGATCAGCGCTCTCAGCGCTTCCTCTCGACCGTTGAAAAGATTTTGGACGCCGATCGCTTTGATGACGCCTGCGCGGTCGAGGATGCCGCGGCTCTCTTCACTCAGGTCGGCCATTGCAAAGACGATATTGCGCTTTGCCAGGACCTCGGCCACCGCGTCGAGCGCAGCTGCGCCGGTGCTGTCGATATGTGTGACGGCGCTGGCATCGAGCACGAGGCATCTGGTTTCGGCAGGAAGTGCCTTCGCGACCGAGGTCAGCCGCATGCGGACATAATCGGCGTTGTAAAATAGAATGCTGTCCTGGATAGCGAAGACGGCTGCGCCCTCGACAGGGCGAGCTTCCGGAAAGCGTGCGAGATCGAAAAAGCCGTGCCGTCCTTCGATACGGCCAAGCAGGCCGTCGCGGGGAAACATCGTCTGACGCAGGAGATAGACGAGTGTGGCCGCAACGGCGACAATGACGCCGTTGAGAACACCGAAGCTGATGGCGCCCCACATGGCGATCAGCGCAAAGATGAATTCCATGCGGCTGATGCGCCAGATCTTCTTCAATTCATGAATATCGATGAGGCTGATCGCCGCCGTTGCAAGAATTGCGGCGAGCGCGGGAATGGGAAGGATCCGCAGCGCGCTGTGAAGGAAGACGAGCGCGGCAATGAGGGTCGCAGCCGATACCAGTCCGGCGAGTTGAGAGACGCCGCCGGTCGACAGGTTTATCGCGGTTCGCGAATCCGAGACGCTGACCGGAAACGAGCCGAACAGGCCGGGCGCCAGGTTGGCGGCGCCAAGTCCGATCAACTCCTGATTGGCGTCGACCTCCTCGCCGGTTCGCGACCCGAAGCTCCTTGCCGCGACGATGCCGGCGCCGAAGCTCACCAGGAAGATCGCGGCCGAACCGAGCACGATCTTGTCGAGAGGCATCTGTTGCAATGCAGGCAGGGACAGGCTCGGCAGTCCGCTCGGGATATCGCCGACAACTGCGATGCCGCGGCCTTGGAAATCGAAGATCGCCGAAAGGACGACCGAGAGGACGACCACCAGAACGGGGCCTGGCACTTTGAACCGGAAGGCGCGGACGATCCACAGCAAGGCGAACATGGCGAGGCCGAGGAGGAGCGAAGGCCAGTGGATCAGGCTGCTCTTGGCGAGCATTTCGACCAGCGGCGGGATCAATCCGTCCGACTGGATCTTCACCCCTGTGAAGCGGCCGATCTGTCCGACAAGGATCGAGAGCGACACGCCGGCGAAGAATCCCACCAGAATGGGGCGGGAGAGAAAGCTTGCGAGAACGCCAAGCCTCAGCAATTTCGCCGCGATGCAGCAGACGCCGACGCCAAGCGCAAGGGCCGAGGCGATGGCGACCCTGTCGACACCTGCGGTGGCAGGCTCGGCGGCGATGATGGCGCCCATGGCGGCCGCCAGCACCGTCATGGTCGCGGCATCCGGCCCGACGACCAAAATCCGGGATGGACCAAAGATCGCATAGGCGATCGGCGCGACGATGCTGGCATAAATCCCCGTCTCCGGCGGCAGGCCGGCGATAGCGGGATAAGCGATGGCGCTCGGCAAGCCGACCGCGGCGATCGACAGCCCGGCCGGAATGTCACTGCGGAGCCAGTCTCTGTTGAAGCCGGCCAAGCCCCGCAACATCGGAAGACTTCCTATCACCGCGGGCTCCTTATCCTTTGCCGCCGGCCCTGCCCTCCCGTCCTCGGAACACATCGGTGATGGCTCAGGCGGCAGCGGCATCCGCTTTAGTGTTCGAGGAACACGTAGTTCATCCAGCTGCTCATGCGCAGCAGCACCTTGCGCAGAACGGCGACGTGGTGCCAATGATGGGTGTAGACCGCGACATCCGCGACCACGCCGCCCGGCAGCTGATAGTCCTCGGTGCTTTCCAGCAGCTCGATCCGCGCCAGCGTCTGTCCGGGCGAGACGCGCTCGGGCGATTGCGGGTCGATCAGCGCGCCGCTCGGCTGCAGTTGGCCCTGGGCCATCACATCGATCACCTCTCCCACCCGTGCCTTGAATATTTTGCCGGGCACGGCCTTGAAGGAGACCTCCGCCTCATCGCCGACACGGACGCGCTGCAGCGAATTCTGGATGAAGGCTGCCGCCAGCATGCGGTCCTGGCTGTCGATGAAGACCATGACCGGCCGCAGCGGCAGAGGATTGGCCATCATTCCGGGGCGGAGGAACACCTGGGTGACATAGCCGTCGCTCGGCGCCCGCACGACGGTCTGATCCAGCTCGTACTCGGCATTGTTCAATTCCGCCTGCAGCCTTGCAACCGTCGGGTTCGTTCCGTTGATCTCGGACTCATAGGCGAGTTTTGCCTGCACCGCTTGCGCGCGGGCCGTGTCGACCGTCGCCTCCGACGTCAGGTAGATGCCGCGCCGGTTTTCGACCTCAAGTTCGGAAAAGACCGCACCCCTGCCGCTTGACTTTGCATTCTCGTTCGACTGCTGGAATTTTTCGAAGGCCTGCAAGGACCTGTCCCTGGAGGCTTCGGCGCCGGTGACCGCCGCATTGGCAGCGTCCATGGCCGCTTTCAACTGCAGGACCGACTGCTCGGCTTCGGCGAGCGCGGCCTTCTTCTGATCGACCGAAAACTGATAGGGACGGGGATCGATGCGAAAAAGGATGTCGCCCTTCTTCAAGGGCGCATTCGGCGTCACCGGCACCTCGACGACCTGGCCTCCGACGACCGGAATGACGGGCGCCGAGGTGAAATAGATGCGCCCGTCGCCCGAATAGGGATGATTGTAGCTCATCAGCAGCAGCAACGCGGAGATCAGAAATATCCCGCCGAGGACGGCCGTCGCCAGCGTCCACTGGTTCACCGGGATCCTGAATATCTTGAAGATCGTCCAGCAGATCGCGGCATAGGTCAGAATCAGGAGCAGATCCATCAGGCGGTTTCCTTCTCCGGCGTCTGCGCCTCGAGCTCGGCGATCCGGGCATGCAGACGCGCAATTTCAGCATTCGCTTCGACTTCCGCCGACAGCTTTCCATCCTGCCGGATGCCCCAGCCGCGGTCTTCGCGGTAAAGCGTTGCCCAGATGAACAGGAACGGCCAGATCGCATGAAGCGTGAAGAGGCTGACCCAACCGGCAACATGGATGGCATCCTGATGAGGATGGTTGCGCGCCTTGGCCATCAGATGCGGAATGTCGTGAATGGCAATCACCGCATAGAAAAGCGTGACTACGACGAAGACCAATACGCCCAAGGCAAAATAGTCGAGAAACACGACCCCTCCCTTCCGGCTTGGGCCTGACCCGAGCCGTTGATCGCAAGCGAAGATGGAATAATAGGCCCGTTTCGGCCCAAAGGCCCGTAGCATCGCGTAAGCTCTATCGAGGCGTTGGCAAGGCGATCCGCCTGACGAGATCGCCCGCGGCAAAGGCAAAGGCGCGGGATCGGCAGGCGCATCCAATCGCACGTCTCTGTGCCGCATGCGAAGAGCCGTTTGGGAGCCGGATAACGTAGGATCGCGTATTTTACGTCTGCAGACGGCTCGGCTGTTATATAGTTTTTGCATCTGCTGAGCGCAGTTCGGCGGGGGGGCGAAGATGGCGTCGGGAGAAAGTGGTTCGACAGATTCGTCCGCCCTTGAAGCGGCAGCGGCTTATTTCCCCGACCAGGCGAAGCTGGTGCAGCGGCTTTTCGACGCCAACGAGGCCTTTCAAAGCATGTGCGAGGATCTCGCTGCCGCGGCGCAGGCATTGGCGCATGTCGAACAGCTGCCCGACGGGGTCAAGGAACTGCGGCGGCTGGAATATGCAGGCCTGGTCGATGCCCTTTTGAAAGAGATGCGGGAGGCGATGTCGCAATCAAAAGTTGTGATGCTCCGGAAACCGCCCGTCGCCGGCCCGAAATCTCCGTGAACGTGTCCGTCATCCAACTGATTCAAGGCCAACTGATTCAAGGGAGGTGCATGTGCGATGAAAGCAATTACCCGCAAACTGCTTGGTGGATTGTCGGCTCTGGCGCTCATTGCGCTGCAGCCGGCCTTGCCCGCGCGAGCACAGGCTGCCGCGCCGGCCGCCGCCCCTGCCCCGGCAGCCGCCGAGCAGCCGGCCTCTTCCCTCCTCTCCGAAGACGAGCTTGAAGTGCTGGTCGCGCGGATCGCGCTCTATCCCG
Source organism: Rhizobium phaseoli (assembly GCF_003985125.1). Taxonomy (GTDB): domain Bacteria; phylum Pseudomonadota; class Alphaproteobacteria; order Rhizobiales; family Rhizobiaceae; genus Rhizobium; species Rhizobium phaseoli. The sequence continues at coordinate 69,059 of NZ_ML133566.1, read as the reverse complement.
ACGAACTGGTCGCGGCGATTTCGGCCGCCTCGCTCTTTCCCCTGCAGATCATCGAAGCGCAGCGTTTTCTCGAAGCGAAAAAGAAGAATGCCGACCTCAAGCCCAAGAGCGATTGGGACGGCAGCGTCGTTTCGCTGCTCAACTACCCCGACATTGTCAAGATGATGAGCGAGGATCTCGATTGGACCCAATCGCTCGCCGATGCGCTCGCCAATCAACAGAAGGACGTGCTGATCGCCATCCAGCAGCTGCGCGACGAGGCGGTGGCAAAGAACATCATCAAGACCGATGACAAGGTGACGGTTGTCACCGAAAACGACAACATCATCATCCGGCCGACCGACCCCGAGAAGATCTATATCCCGCAATATCCGCCGGAAATGCTCTATGAGCCGAACTATGCCGCTGAACCGATCTCCTATTATCCGGATTATTACGACAACTATTACTATCCGGGCGCGGGGTTCTTTGCCGCTGCGGTCACCGGGCTCACCTGGGCGGCCATCGTCAACTGGGACGACTGGGGTGTATGGGGCGGTCGCTGGGACGGCGATATCGACATCGATTGCAACAATTGCCTGAACAATCGCAACTTCAACGGAAAAATGAAGTGGAATGACGTCGACTGGGCGAATGTCGACCGCAGCAAGCTGAGCATCGGCAAGGATCAGCTTGCCAATCTGGACCGGTCGGCGATCAAGTCAGGACTTCAGGCCGACAATCGCAACCAGCTGCGCAACAAGGCTGCGGACAGGCAGACCGGCCAGAGGCCGGGCGATCGCGGAACGGCCGCACGCGCAGACGATATCCGGAAAAGCACGGCGCAAGGGCTGAAGGCCAAACCGCAGGCGGACAGGCCGACGGCCGCCAATCGTCAGAATGCCTCCCGGCCGGAGGCCCGCCCTAAACAATCGGCCAACCGCCCCTCGGCGAAAACCGCGCAGAAATCCGTCAAGAAACCCAGCAAGCCTCAAATGGCGGCTAGGCCGGACAATCGCGGACGCCAGTCGAGTGCACTCGGCAATGTCCAGCCCGGCCGCCAACAGGCCGTCGCCTCGAAACGAGGTGCGCAAAGCATGGGCGCTCACCGCCCGGCCGCCCGTCCCGTTCATCACTCGCGCCCGATGCCCTCTCGCGGCGGTGGCGGCCGCGGTGGCGGTGGTGGCGGCAGAGGACGGCGATGACACCCTTTCCGAGCCCATGGAGTTACATCATGAGACGCCAATCGATTGTAATCCCGCTTATGCTTATGACTGCGCTCTGCGGAATGCCGGCGACACCGGCGCTTTCGCAGGGTCAAACGGATCTTGCCGAATACAAGGCGGCAAAACCGTCTCCGAAATTCGACAGCCCGGCACTTGCACTCGACCGGCTGAAATCGGTGCTCGCTTCCAACAATATCGGCGATCTTGCTGATCTGCTCGGTCTGAACGCAGAGAGGCTGCGCGCCAACAACGAGGCGATGATCGCTTATGGGTTGATCCGGGAAGGCGCCGAACGACAGGTGATCCTCAAAGACGCCGAAGGTGCGAAAATCGTTGCGATCGGCGATCGGCTCTGGCCGCTGCCGTTCCCGTTGACGGAGGATAAAGAAGGAAAATGGTCCTTCGACACGCAGCGCGGCTTCGAGGAGATCGTCAACCGGCGCATCGGCGAGAACGAACTGGCGACGATCGACACGATGCATGAATATGTGGCGGCGCAGTATCAATATGCATCCGACGACCGCGACGGCGACGGCATTTACGAGTTCGCCAAAAAACTGATCAGCAGTCCGGGCAAGCTGGACGGTCTCTACTGGGATCCGAACGTCTACCCGGAAGAAAGCCCGGCCAGCGCGCTGGTCGAAACGGCCGCCTTCGGCGCCGCCAAACGCGGCGAGGGTTATTTCGGATACCGCTATCGCATCCTGACCGCTCAGGGCGACAACGTGCTGGGCGGCAAGCAAAGCTACGTCATCAATGGTTATATGACCGGCGGCTTCGCACTGATCGCCTGGCCGGTCAAATATCGGGTGACCGGCGTGCAGACATTTATCGTCAACGGGAGGAGCGCCATCTATCAACGTGATCTCGGGCCGGAGACGGAACAGCGCGCCGCCGCGATCAAGGAATTCAATCCGGATACTAACTGGACCGTTGTCAGCGAATAGGATCCGGCAGCGCCCCGCGCCCTTTCAGAGGCGCAGGGCGCCGTCTTCAGCCGCCCATTCACGCAGCGATGGCTTGTGCGGGGCAGCCGCCATGGCGCGATTGGAGTAGCGTTTGTTGCCCGTGACCTCTCGCCCAAGCCATTGCGGCAGGGTCGGCAGATCGTCTTCGCTGGCCATTTCGATCTCGGCAAGCGTCAATCCCTCATAGGCGCCGGCAAAGACGTCCACATCCCAGATTCTACCCTCGTGGAGAACCCGGTAGCGCGTCTTTTCAATGACGCGGCCGCTCGCATGGAGCAGCAGCTCCCGTGCCTCCTCGACCGGAATCTCATATTCAAATTCGTCCTTGGCGAGCTTCGATGTACGGAATTTGATCGTCAGGCAGGCCGAGCGACCGTCAATCACGCGGATGCGTACCGCATTCTCGTCGCGAGACAGGTAAGCCTGCTGCAGGACATGCGAAATGCCGGCGCAACGGCGCCAGCCATCGTTCCGCACGAGGAACTTGCGTTCGATCTCGGTCGCTTTCAAATCGATCGCTCCATCCAGCGCCGCCCGTCCGTAAAGACGTGCAGAGGACGCTGCAACACTTTGAATGTCTCTTCGTTCACTGCAGGTCGTTATCCCCGAGCCGCTGTCGGCTGCCGGGCGACGTGCATGCGCTGCTCCTGCCGGTCACTCGACAGGCGGCTCCCAGGTAAGGAAGAAGCCGACGTCTCCGGGCATGCCGTCCGGGAAGTTGATGATCATGGCCTTCAGGCCATATCCCTGCGGGCGGGCGACCTCTTCGAAAAGTTCGAGTAGTTCCTTTGCCTTTCCCTGCAGGGTGTTCTGCCATCCCGACAGGTTGTTGTTGATGGCCCGGCCGCTGTCGGTGCAGAAGCTCGATGGAAAGCTGTAGATCAGCGCCTCGTATTTGCCGTCCGCCGCCGCTTTCATGACCAGCCGCTTGATGACGGCGCGCTCCGTTTCACCGATCTGCTTGCGAAAAAAATCCTCGACGAATTCCGCGTGTTTCTTTGCTTCGCGCGCCTTTATCTTTTCGCTGCGCTCCATCTCGAGAAGCTGAAGCTCCAGAGCACGTTTGCGCAGATCCTCTGCGCTTGTCATGGGATGGGACGTAGAGGTCTCAGATGTCATCGCAGCCTCCTTGAGAATACCCCGCGATGATAAGGCGAGCTCGGAAATCAAGGCAGTAAAATACATGTCCGCACCGGTAGAATACGGTATCCTACGCCAGCCTTCGGCAAGGTGTGTCTTGCGCCGGCCACGGATATTCATTGCGTTCCTTCACATTGAGCGGCCTATTCGGATGGATGGCATTGCCGTCACGCCTGGCCGGGACTATTGTTTAGGGCAGCATACTGCAGGTTGTTCGCAATCGGGGATCTGGGGGAACCGATGACGAGTGCAGGCATAAACAGGGTGGTCGCCTCGCAGGAGGACGTGCAGCAGCAACTCGAGCGTATTCTTTCCAGCCGCGAGTTCCGCCTTCCCGAACGGGCGCGAAAGTTTCTTGAATTCGTCGTGACGGAAACGCTGGCAGGCCGTCGCGACTATCTGAAGGCCTTCACCATCGCGCAGGCGGTGTTTGGCAGAGACGCTAATTTCGATGCGCAACAGGATCCATGTGTCCGTATCGAAGCCGGTCGACTGAGACGGGAACTGGAACATTATTACCTGACCGCCGGTGCCGCCGACCGGATCATCATCACGATCCCCAAGGGCGGCTACGCACCCGTCTTCGACGTCATCGACACCGCCGGCCCCGCGGACATGAAGCTGCCCGAACAGCCCGATCAGCCTGGCCTGTCCGGCGACGACAGCGGAGAGATCAACACGGCTGCGGATACGATCAGCCGGGAGCAACCGGACCGGCGTCTATCGCGGCCCTTATATTGGCTCCTGGCGGCAGGCGTCGCGATCATCCTTGCCTCGGCAGCGGCGCTGCTTCAACAGCTGGAATCGCCGAAGGCGGCGCGCAAGACAGCGACGACAACCGAAAATCGCCCCACTATTCTCGTCGAGCGTTTCGAGAGCGTCTCGGACGGGGGCTTGGCATCCGATATTTCTCGGGGCATAACCGACGATATCATCGAGAAGCTGGTCCGCTTCAACGACATCGTCGTCGTCACTGCCATGCCGCGGATTAAAACCGGCCAGGTTTCGTCGGAACCGCTCTACGCCCTGCAGGGAAGCGTGAGGCTTGAAGGCAGTCAGCTGCGTTCGACGGCGAGGCTGGTGCGACGGGTCGATGCAGCAGTCATCTGGGCGAGCAATTACGATGCCGATATGAAGGTGCAAGGTATCCCGAAAACGCAGGCGAGCCTTGCCGGAGATATCGCTGCGGCGGTCGCGCGTCCTTTCGGCGTCATGTTCCAAACCGACACTGCGGCCATCGCCGGCAATGCGGATGCTTTCTCCTGCGTTCTCGCCTATTACAGCTACCGCAGCGAAATGACGGTGCAGGCGCACGAGGCGGCGAAATCCTGCCTGCAACGGGCCGTGGAAGAAGCGCCGGCCGATTCCAATGTCGCGGCCCTTCTTTCGTTGATCCATCTCGACGAGTTCCGCTTTTCATACCAGCTTCACACGAAATCGACGGCCGCGACGCTCGGCATCGCCAAGGACCTTGCTGTGCGTGCCGTGCAGCTCGATCCGAAGAATGCGCGCGCCCTTCAGGCGCTGATGCTCGCCGACTTTTTCGGTAATGATCCGGCCGAGGCCCTCAGAGCCGGCGCCGCAGCCTATGCCAGCAATCCGAACGATACCGAAGTTGCCGGCGAATACGGCCTGCGCCTGTCGATGTCGGGAGAATGGGACAAGGGCTGCACGCTGATTTCGGAAGCCGTCGGCAAGAATGCCGGCCCACGCGGATATTACCAAGTCGGAATGGCGCTCTGCGCCTTCATGCGGGGCGACACGCAGGCTGCGGAACTTTGGTCGCGCATGTCGGACCTCAATTACAATCCGATGCATCGCCTCGTACTGCTCTCCATTCTCGGGGCGCTTGGAAAACAGCAGGAGGCCAAGGAGCAGCTCGATTGGATCCGGCGCGAATCACCCGCACTGATCCCGAACATCCGACGAGAAGTCGTCAGCCGGTTGGCGCGGCCCCAGGATCAGCAGCGTTTCCTTGCGGGGATAGAGGCTGCCGGTTTGTCGGTGCAGAATGGCGACGCGCCGGGTAATTGAAGTGGTGTGCGCTGAATGCCGGCGCTAGCTTCGCGTGCACCGGTGCTATTCGAGATCGGTCTTCCCGTTGGTCAGCCGACCTGAAGCCAGATTTGGCTGGACCAGCCTCTTGCCGGCAAAAGCCCTGCCGGAATGCGATTTCAGATATCTTTCGAATTCAAGCGCCTTGTGCTTATCAGGAAAGGCGCAATACCAGAGCAAATCCCATGGTGCAAATTTGGCAGTGTGGGTGGATTTTCCGGCATTGTGCGCCGAAAGGCGCTGCTTCAGATCGGCGGTAGAGCCGGTATATTCCTGATCGGGAAAATCGACGCTGCGGAGAATATAGACGTACCACATCAGCGTTTCAGCCCGTCGTCGCCCTTCGGGCTATGCCGGGCACTGCTTCGGTCTAACGGTTTCTCGCGGCTGCGCCACGCGAAGCCCGTAAGGGCGAAGCGTGGTGGAGCTAAGCGGGATCGAACCGCTGACCTCTTGCATGCCATGCAACGGGCCGTGCTTTCCGGGAGTTTCCCCACGTTTCCCTATCTTGCTCTAAGCCCTTTCGCTTCAACAAAAATCTGGTAATGTCGTTCCGTTAGTTTCCTCTGATTTCCGTTCCCGTACTTCCCTGGTGCTTCCCGGATTTTTGCTTGATGGCCAAGAAAGCCGAATTCCCGATCAACTCATCGACCTCGGCAGAGATTACTCTCAGCCTAATCAAGCGCATTGAGCCGGGCGAAAAGGAATTCTTCGTTTCCGACACGGCCGTCACCGGGTTCGCCATCCGGGTTCGAACGACGGGAGCCATGACGTACCTTGTCATCTACCGATTCGGGTCTGGCCGGGAAGCCCCGACCAGACGCTACACTATCGGCAGCACGAAGAAGGTCACACCCGATGAAGCTCGGCGCGTTGCCAAGACCGTACTCGCCCAGGTCGTCCAGGGTGGGGATCCGGCAAAGGAGAAGAGCGCCGACCGGGCGTCGCCGACGTTCGACACTCTAAGGAATGATTACCTGCGGACCGTCGACGCGAAGCAGAAGAGCGCGACATACAAACTCTATGCCCGCTGGCTGAATATCGCTTCCGAGACACTGGGGCGGAAGAAGGCAAAGGACATCGGAACGGGCGAAATCGAAAAGCTGCACGTTTCGCTGAAGGATAAGCCCATTACGGCGAACCGGGTCCTGTCCACGATCAGCTCCATGTACACTTGGGGGATGGATACCAAAGCCATTCCCAAGATCGAAAACCCGGCAAGCGGAATCAAGAAGTACCCGGAAGACAATCGAGAACGATACCTGACCAGCGATGAGCTGGGCCGCCTCGGCGACGCCATTCGCGAGGCGGAGACTGATGGCATCCCGTGGGACCCGGATCCCGAGAAGAATGTCAAGCACGCACCGAAAGCAGAGAATCGACGGATCAAGATCGACCAGTTCTCTGCTGCTGCCATCCGCCTGTTCATCCTGACTGGCGCCCGCCGCGGTGAAATCCTGAAGCTGAAGTGGTCGAATGTCGATCTGCAGCGCGGGCTGCTATTTCTTGATGACAGCAAAACCAGGAAGAAAACCATCATCCTGAACGGACCAGCCCAGATGATTCTGACTGAGTTGCCGAACGTCGGCCCATACGTCATTCCAGGAGAGCCGAAGGTCCTCGCCGATGGCACGATCCAGCATCGTCCCCGATCGGACCTTAAACGGCCCTGGCATCACGTCCGAAAACGCGCCGGGCTCGATGCGTCAGCAGATGATCCGAAGCTCCGGGTCCGCATCCATGACCTTCGCCATACTCATGCCTCTGTCGGCGTCGAAGCGAACCTGAGCCTGCAGATCATCGGAAAGCTGCTCGGGCATACGCAGATGAAGACGACGGAGCGTTACGCGCATCTGGCAGACGATCCGAAGCGCCACGCCTCCGACCTCATCGGCTCGAAAATCGTAGACGCCATGGGCGACCGACCTCGGCGCGAGAACGTCCATCCCTTGCGGCCGGGCAAAACCTGACGCCAACATACTGCAGGGATAGGACGGCCATCCGACAAGCCGGGCAAGCACCCCCGGTTTCCCTGCAGCCCCTACTGGTGCATTTCGCAAGGTGCTGCGGATGTCGAAAGAACGAGACGCATATTGGCAAAATGAGGAATTGTGGCCGGACGACGCGTACGGTTTCGTGTTCCTCGCGAGAGCGCTGCATGCTGCGGGCGAATCACTCTACGGAGACGCTTGGACTCGCGAAGAGCCCACCACGCCCCCTCCGCTCGATCTGTGGGAAGACATCAACGGCCACAAATTCCTCAAGCCTCGAAAAAGCGTCGGAAACGCGACCGAGATGCAGGCCCTACGGCTTCTTCAAAAGTACCACCCTGACAAAGTGGAGTTGGAAGATGCACCTCTTAAGCGCTCGGATATCGTCAACAGAGTGATGACCGAAGAGTCATGGCGGGCAGCGGCAAAGGTCGTCGAAGAGGAAAACGCGCGGCGGAAAGGAGCCCTCGACAGATTGGGCGGCGCCCAGGATCTACTGAAAGTCGCCATACGAGATGGCACGCTCCGATACGTTTTGCTGCCCTTAGTCGGTGGCCGCTTTTCTGAAGCGATGCCTCCTGAATGGTGGAACAGGAAGAGCCTCGCCAGCATATTCTTCTGGTGTCAGATCAACCCGGACAATCCGTTCACCAACGGCGTCGGCGGTGAAAATTTTCAGTACGTCTTTGTCGACGAGATCGACCTCAATTCCATAACCAAATATCGGAACGAAGGGTTCGACCTACCCGATTTCACCGGCGTGCGAGATTTCGCAGACCGGCCGAAACCGCGGCCCGATCATTTCGCTGTCATGGATATGGACGACTGGTCGATAGAAATGGTTCTTGCGTGGATCCTCTGGCGGGATCCAGTTCAGGTTCTCAGATTCGATCGAGATTTCCATAAGGCCCTGACAGTGGATGAATGCATGTTCGACACTATCCCGGCTCCAACGCTTGGTGGTCTCCAGGAGTTGTTGCAGACGCAGGCGAGCGTAGATGACATAAGTTTGGACGTCGCGTTTAGAAGGCTTCGCGCTGCGCTTCGATCTGGCAACATCGTGGCAGACGCGACCCACCTTGCATCGATGGACTCGCTGTCCATCCCTGCAGAACAATGGAAGAGGCTGATTGCGGCTCCGGACGGCGATCAGAGGACGGTGCTGGCCAACGGCTTCAACGTGGCCATGTACGGCGACGTGTGGTTCGATCGTAGAAGCGTCATGAGGCTTTGGCCGGCCGATGGAGATGAAGCTCCAATAGAAACAGAAAACGCACCAATCATCCGGTCTCCGCCGATCGAAAGCGAACCTGATAGCGATGCCGCGAAGCCCCGCCGCACGAAGCAGCGACTGGTCAAGCGCGCTCTGGACCTTCTCTTCCCGGACGGCAGATACCCAGACGCTTCCGAAATGACGAATGCGGTCCTTATCGAGAAGGTGGGAAAGGTTATGATGGAGCAGAAGGAAAAGAATTCGTCGCTGGAAGGGCCGCCGAGTAATGACACCATTCTCAGGGCAGCCGGTCGCAAATAGGGCAGATTAGGCAAATCCGGCAGAAACAGCATTGCCTAAGTTGCTGAATGACCAGCTCAATTAGGACTGCAATCCTCCTGTGTGTCCGCATTTGTCGCGGCGTTGCATTGCAGGAGCAGCCATGTCCAACACTACCCATCGCCAGATGCTTCGCACTCAGGGAGCTGCAGAGTATCTGAACCTATCAGTCTCCACCCTCAACAAGCTTCGCCTAACCGGCGACGGCCCTTCCTATATGAAGCTCGGCAAGTCAGTCGTCTATGATCCGGCGGACCTCGACGAGTGGCTTTCGTCCAAGCGCCGCCGCTCCACTTCGGTCGCAGCGTGAGGATGCGGCCATGACGAAAACAACAAACCCGGCGGCGCGTGCAGGCGCCATCCGGGTTCTGAAAGTCAAGGCTTTTTCCAGCAGCATCGACAATCAGAACCCTACCGAAATGTCGCCCGAACTTCAACCGTCACGCGCTGTTCTTGCGCTGATGCATCGGGCCTCGATCTCGATCCACCATGCTCGTGTCGTGTGCGAGCAGCAGGGACTGGGAGGCGCCGCATGAGCAAGAAGCGCCTCACCATCAGCGCTCGCATCCTTCCAGACGGCAAACCTATCAAGGTCGTAGGCAGAGAGGCTTGGGCACTCCAGAATCTGGCCGACGCCGGCGCCGCCGGCTGCACCCCAATTGACCATCCCGGCCCGCGGTGGTCCTCGTACGTGCTCGACCTTCGTGGCATGGGCTTTGTCATCGAAACGCTCCATGAAGCACATGGCGGCCCGTTTGCCGGGACACATGCTCGCTACGTCCTTCACTCGGAAATCGAGATCCGGACCGAGGGGGAGGCGGCATGACCAGCGCTCCGAACCATGAACAGAAGGTCGTTACCGCAGCTCAGTGGCTCGCCGATCAGAAGGAGCCGCCAGCAATGGTGGTTCCGACGATCCGGGACCGCTTCGGACTGTCCGTACTGGAAGCATGCGACGCCTGCGCACTTGCGCAGAAATACAGGACCATCCGGAGGGCGTTCGGATGATCGGTGAGCATACTCTAAAACTCGAGCCGATCGGCGCCGGGCAGTTCCTCTGGCTTCATCGCCAAGGCGTGAGCGCTTCGCTCCTCGCCTCCATGAGTCCTATTCAGGTAGCCACTGGCTATAGCGACGCGGACGGAAAGTTCGAACCCGGTCCCGGAGAGACGTTCGTCGTTTTTGAAGAACCCGAAGACCTTATCTTCTGGCAGCCGAAGACGGGCGAATTGCTGACGTGGAATGGTCGGTCCTTCGCGCTGAACGAGGCGCACATCTGGAACCCGGCGACCTACAGCTTCGACGCCAACCTGAACATCTTCTCTGATGTTCTCGATTGGCTCCGGGCCGATTGCGACGGCGTTGTCGTGATCGACTGGTCGCGGGCTTTCGATCAATTGCGAGAGGCGCCACGCGTCGCCATCGCTGAAAACCTTCTCAAGACATACCGGACGTCGATGCAGCCGCGGCGAATGCCGACGCTCTCCGTCATCCCCAATATCGAAAGGCGCGCTGCATGAATGCCCCGACAACCATCTCCATCGCCGACTACGAGCGCGCCAAGAATGACTGGCCCACGCCCGATGCCAGATACCTTCGTTCCGATATTCCGGAGCCCCCGACCCTCCCCTTGGAAGACGTGTTCTCTCCGCGATGGGCTCAATGGATGCGGATCGCCGCGGAAGCAAAGGCAGCTCCGCCGGATTACGTCATGGCCGCTGTTCTCGCATGCTGCGGATCGCTCGTCGGTAACGCCCGTTGGGCCAACCCATGGCAGGGGTGGGCTGAACCCCCTGTCCTCTGGGCTGCCGCCATCGGATCGCCGTCGAGCTGCAAGTCGCCCGCGCTGGACGCCGTCCTTGGCCCGCTGAAGGCCGTCGAGCGGTCAATGCGCGCGCCGTGGGAAACATCGATGGCTGATTGGCGCCAACGTGCCGAAATCGCGAAGCTCGCCGAAACTGCATGGAAGGATGATGTCAAAGCCGCCCTGAAGGCAGGAAAGAAGGCTCCCGCTCGGCCGGATGGCTGCGATGCAGGCCCCGAGCCGAAACCCCTCCGGCTGTCAGTGACTGATACCACCGTGGAGAAGCTTGCGCTCATCGTCGGCGATCAGCCCCGCGGGACGCTTCTTGCGCGCGACGAACTGGCCGGGTGGCTGTCCGCCATGAACCGCTATTCCGGCGGGTCGGACAGGCCGTTCTGGTTGGAGTCATACGGCGGCCGCAGCTACACGGTCGAACGTATGGGTCGGGACTCTGTGTATATCGGCCATCTTACGGTCGGCGTCTTGGGAGGCATTCAACCGGACAAGCTCCGCCCTCTCCTCACCGGGAACGACGACGACGGACTGCTCGCGAGGCTGATGCCGATCTGGCCGAATCCCGCACCCGTGAAACGTCCGGATGCCGTATTGGATGAGGCCTTCATCGAGGACGCGATGCGCATGCTGCTTTCGCTCCAGATGCCGATCGATGAGCACGGCGGCCTTCGCCCCTGGTTCGTTCCGTTCTCGGACGACGCGAAAGGGCTGCTCGATCAATTCCGGGAAGACGTCCGACAGTGGGAGAGCAAGGCCGAAGGACTCCTGCTTTCTTTCGTCGGTAAGCTTCCGGGTCTCGCAGTCCGCATTTCCCTGGTGCTTGCGATGATGGACTACGCAAGTGGAGAAGCGCCGGAACCCGCTCAGATCTCGATCGCGCACTTCGGACGAGCTGCCCACTTCATCGAGTCCTATCTCCTTCCGATGGCGCGGCGGGCATATGCAGACGCGTCCGTTTCCACCAAGGATCGGTCGGCTCGCAATCTGGTCAAGCTGATCATCAGCCAGGATATGAGGCAGTTCAGCACGCGCGACATCCTGCGCATGGACCAGAAGGGTTTCTCCACTGCATCGGAATTGGATCCGCTGATCAAGATTCTGGAAGAAGCCGATGTCCTTCGACAGGCGCCATCCTCTTCGTCGCCTCAGGGCGGGCGCCCTGCGAAGGTGTTCCTCGTCAACCCGGCCATTCATGGGAGGAAGTCATGAGCAAGTGGCTCCAGGCTGCAAAACAGCACGGCACCCGTGCTGACAAAACTGACTTTACTGACAAAACCTTTCCTGATGACGCACGCGAGGAGGTTTTGTCAGTTGTGTCCGTCCTGTCAGGAGACCCCTTGCCTACCGTCCAGCCGGCCGGCAGTCCCGTGCGTGAACTGATAGAGGCTCTTCAGTCCGACATGGATCTCTACGCAGAGGCGCTGCGCACCCACGGCCCCATGTCCTACGGCCAGGCAATGGACGTCCTTGGCTGGGGCGCCACCAGAGCAGGACAGGCAGAAACCGATCTTCGCGACGCTGGCCGCATCGCGTTCAATAATTTGGGCCGCGCCGTCCTCTCTTCGAACAGCATGGAGTGGAACCAATGAAAGTATTGCCGGTACCGATGGCGCCGGACGAAATAATTTCGATCCGAGAGGCCGCATACAGAGCGCGCGTGTGCACCAAAACCATTCGGCGATGGGTTAAGAGCGAGGGGATCGGACGGCAGTCCACGCATGGCGCTCCATTACAAATCTCAGCCGTGGCGTTGGAAATGAAGGTTTGTGGTGACTATCAAGCGCTGGAGTTATTTCGCGGGAACCATCGTTCAGACCCGCATGTGCAGTTCTACCTCTCAAGAGTTGGTGTAATGGGATAAGTGAGCACGTTGCCTCATTGGATGCACCTGAACGGCGGCAACCACTAAGAAACCTAAAGCCCGAGTAGCGCCTTGATGGCGTTCGCAATTGAAACCATCGATCCCACAACAGGTAAAAGCGCGACGATTTTCGTCCAAGCGTCCAGGATGAGTGATTTGTCAGGTTCTGAGCTTTTTGCTTCATTTTCGATCGTTCGAGCCAATTCGATCGCGGGACCATTGCCCGCGTCTTCCGCAATGGCCCTTAAAAGCCCCAACTCATTTGCCACGATTCTCGGCGCATCAAGACTTGCTGTCTGGGTTACCGATGCGTGGTCCCCCCGGATGATACTGATATTACCGACGGGCGCGTTCACAGTTATAGTCTCGGCTATTTCAGTTGCTCGCTTTTTAACGTCTTCTCTAATCTCAGTAGTCATGTTCAGCGTTACCTTCTCGTAGGCTCGGTAATACTCTATATCATCTTCTATCTTCGTTATCTGCAAACTCGCAAATGCTGCGCAATTATAAGTAAATAATGCGATAAATGCAAAATTAACGCTCATTACAAGTAAAGAAACAAGCCCGAATACTAGATCACCGGATGCCGCAGCACTTACGGAAATTACGACACTTACTAAAAACGAAAGTGCGTAAAATATAGCTGCCACCATAAAAAGCTTAGAGAATGCTCTTGTTATCGACTTTAGGTTAGCAAGATAAAGCCTTGATTGTGAATTGCGCGATTTAATCAGTTGCTCGTCTGTTTTTCTTTCATCTTGGCTGCCATCGTCGCCTTCATATTGCGCCAAGTCGGGATAAAGCGTCCGAGTCGAAGAATACTTCGACGGATCGAACTTGCTGAAGTCCCCTTCATAGTACTTTTCTCTCCTGCCTTTTGTTGCCATTCCCTCCCCCAAAGGAATCTTGCCTCTAATAATTGAGCTTAGAAGTGGCATTTCAGAATTTATGCTCGCCTTCAGCAGACTAAACAAGTCAACAGATGTCCAATCCCGAAAAAGTCAGCGCATCTTTATGGTTTTGCCAGTTCCTTTCGGAGATGGCCCATGAACTTGATCAAGTCTCGCGACCCTATCGTGCCTATCATGCTCAAGGGTGGCCGCGTCACGGCGACGTTTAGGGAAGCCCTGTTCGACGCCGCAAGACGTGAGGGAATGTCCGCAAACGAGTTCGTCCTGCAGGCCGCGGCCGAAAAGCTCACGGCATCCGGACGTCACTTTTCCGGCATATTTAGCCCCGGTGACCTCGATACGGAGCGGAGTGCCTGAAATGCCGACGCTCAACAACAGGGCAAGCGCGTGAAGGTGGATCATGGGCCGGGGTAGTAAGAAGGGTCTCGCATGCAGGCATTGATGCAGATGCAACCGATAAAGGGGATCGACGACCCGTCACGGATCCGCGTGGTTATTTTTGTGAACGGACAGATGCTTCACGTCGCCTTGCCTGAGCTGCTCAAAGCCCAGCAGTCGACTCTGACCGATCTCGAAGCGAGGGTGGCTGCGCTTGAAAGCGCTTCTTCCGGGCCGCTTCCGTGAATCAATACCTGGGTGTAGCGGGCAATTTCACCAGTTATGTAACGTGTTTCAGCGTGTCGAAGGACTGTGCAGTCCGAGAACTTAACGAGGACGGACCTCTCAATGTCAGTAACCTTGAACTACCCTGGCGGCATATCTCAGCCCGATTCTATTCGATTGACGGATACTGCGGTCACCCAAATTGGGGATGCCGCTGAGAATGACGCCATCACGCTTTCTGCGTTCGCCATTGCGAATGATGGAGCGGCCGCGAAGACAGTAACGCTTTACTGGTTCGACGGTAGTACCCAGTTTCTTATTTGGAAGAAGTCCGTCGCCCAGAACGACACTGCTATGGTGGCCGACCTGCCGATCCGGCTCCGGAAAGGGAATGAGATCCGGGTGAAAGGTGACGCCGACGTGTGGGTCACGTTGATCTACTCGTTCAACGTCCCCTACGCCGCTTCCCCCAATCAGGCTCCTGCGGGGCAAATTGCGTACAGATGAGGCGGCGGTGCAGCGATGATGAAATCTGTTCTGCGCTACCTAACGTTCCTCCCGGCCAATCTTGTCTTCGTGCTGCTGGCCTATCTCTTGTCACCGCTGCTCGCGGCGCTGTCGCTTATGATTGGCGCAAAGCTTCCAAGCTTCCTGCAATGGTTCTCGACCACGGATGCTGATCTTGACGGCGGCATTGTCCAGAACGTGGCGGGCTACAAGGCTGGCCTGAAAGGGCGGAGGCTCTGGTGGCAGCGTACATGCTGGATCTGCCGAAACCCAGCCCACGGCTGGCAGTCCGAGCTATTGGGTATGCCGGCGGCAGGCAGCGTCATTGTCCGCCAGGCGATCAGCGAGACCCCTAAAAATCAGTGGTACGTGATGGAGACGGCGAGGGGCACGCGCTTCTTTTGTTGGAAGCGAGATCAGCCGCTGTTCGGTGGCTTCTACCTGAAGATCTGGCTGGGCTGGGTGAACAAATCCTACGACGGCCGGAACCATCACTACGCATTCCAGCCTGGCCTGAAGCGGAGGCGGTAATGGCACGAAGCATCCTGGAGAACCGCATCGTCAAGTTGGAAGGCCACAATCCCGTCAGACCTTACGAATACCTCACTGACGAGGAATTGGACGCAAGGCTTGCCGCGCTTGCGGCGACGATCGAGGCCGTAGTCGGCATGGGACTCGCAGACTACGCTGAAGCGCTGTCCGACGCTTTGAGCGCAGGTGAGCCTCTCCCTAACGGGATGACGAAGGTGGAAATCCAGAGCCTGATCGGATCATTTCGCAATGTAGCGACCACGAGGAGCCTCCATGGCCAGTAGCCTTCTCCCCCGCCTGAACAAACTGGAGCTGATCGCTGGCCCCAAGAAGCAGTATCCGAAGGTCGTGCGTCTCGTCGTGAATGAGGACGAGGAACAGGACGCTTATAGACGGGCTGCGGAGATGGGCTTGGATACGAGCCCCGAGAGCAAGGACATCCTCATCATCCGCCTTATCGGAGCGTCGCCTCAACGGCGGGCGAGTAAAGACCCGGCAATGACCGCAATTGCGAACGAGCATGTCTCCGCGCTTCTGGCGGCTGTCAACGGGAAGACCCGCAGCAAATGAATGCGGCTTCAGACGAAGCACAAATAGAAAACAATCAGAGAAAATCGACTTATGCCAAAAGGTGGAGCACGAGAAGGAGCAGGCCGGAAGCCGGGAACGCTCAATCAGCGTTCGGCGGAGATGGCTGCTGACATCCTCGGATCCGGGAAATCACCCCTCGAATATCTGCTGGAGGTAATGGTGGATGAGAACGCCGACCAGAAGCGCCGGGACTGGGCTGCCGAGAAGGCCGCCGCGTTTATCCATCCTCGACCGGCGCCGACGCCTCGTGCGGTTCAGTTCCAGCTTCCGACAATCGACACGGCCAAGGACATGCCCGGAGCCATCGCTGGAGTCTTGAAGGCGGTGACGGAAGGGGAAATATCGCCATCCGAGGCTCAGAGCGTCGTTGCTATCATCGAGGCCCAACGAAAGGCCGTCGAGACAACGGATCTGTTGGAGCGCATCGAAGCATTAGAAGGTCGCGTCACGAGATAGCCGAATGACAACCCAGTGCGAAAGGCGTTTGTCCTACAGCACGTTAATATGGGTTAGCACAGGAAAATCAGTCGTGACGAAAGAACGGCGCCGTTTGGCGCCATTCTGCATTAACGCCGCGATCAGCGCGACCAAGTCGTCGTAGCCTCGAACAGGGGGCCGAAGTGAAGTCGGTACAGGTCGAACGCATGCCGAGTGGCCGCAGAAACAACATGTGCCGGATATTCGTAGGTGAGAGTGCCAGCCGGGCCGGTGATAGTGATTTTGTGAATCATAAGATTGCTCCTTGAGGTGTGCAGCACTGTTGCCGCCGCAGCTATTTAGGTTTCAGCGAAATCCGCTCCTCGCCGGCGTTCGATGCCCTCTAGCTCGCATGGTAACGGGCGCAATCTGCATCGATCCGAGGCTTGTTGCCGAGATCCAATACGGAGGGCTGGACGCATGGCGGGACAACCCTCATATAAGGGGCTGAGGGAGGAGCAGGACGACGAGGCGGTTTATGAGATTGCGCAAGCGCCCGCCCTCTCAGATCTCACGTGTCGTCATCTTCCATGTCCGCGATGTCCTCAGCCAATACTTCAGCGTGCTCAGACAGAATAGCCGCTACGTTGTCGAGAAGCATCGCGAGGTCGGGGTCGCTGTCGAAAAGTTGTTCCTGCTTAGCCTTCAGCTTTCCGATATAGAAATTGTGGATATGCAGTGAACCGGTCATCTGCGGGAGGGTTGGCATGCTGATGCTCCATTTCGGGTTCGCACGACGGGTGCTCCGAGGATAGCGCGGCTCAGGCACTCCCATCAACATCGCCATCTTCGTCCAACTCGTGCACCGGCAGATAGGTGTTCTTCTCCATCCACTCCCTGACGATAAACCTGATCATGTCATTGCGCGTCTTGCCGAATTCGCCGGACAGATCCCGCAGAGCTTCTTCCATGTCGTCGTCAAATGCGATCGATCCGGAGTTTCGCAACAGTAGCGCGGTGCGACGGAGCATGATCTGCAGGTCCGGCCGGGAAACATCTGCGATTCGATTGGCAGCGTCTTCGAGCAGTGTGGCGGTGTCGATAACGGTCATAATGCGTCTCCAGGCTTGGCTCCGCGCAAGATGTCGGCGGCCCGTTTCAGCCTCCATCATGACGGCGGATGCCGATCGACGCCACACCTGAAAAGGCTGGATGTTGCACTGACTAAACCGACAAAACCGACAGAACGGGTTCTGTCGGTAAAGTCAGTTTTGTCAGCGCCGGCTACGAGTTTTTCATGCGTCCCCTTGCTGAATTCGGCTGACTCTAAGTCCGTCAATCAGACGCAAGGTAGGAGCCCAACATGGCAGAAGTGAGCGTAAGGCTGAGAGCGGTGCAGGACTGCGAGGTGGAGGGAGTGAGACTGCAGCCGGGGGACTTCGCTGGCGTCCAAAATTCTCGCCCATCCGTAAATCATCCTAACGGTCAGAAGATTGAGTACGTCCTGCACACCGTGGCGCCGGTTCGGCAAGGTGACGCCATTGTCACCGAGGGCAAGACGCTCAATGTCACGCCGCTCGTCGAGAACGGTACGATTGCCGTCGTCGATCGCTTCAGTGAGTAACCGACACAGCCGGGAAACCGGTTTAGTCAGTAAAGTCGGTTTTGTCGGTTACCCTTGAACCAGCCCGCGGCGCCGCGATTGCGGTTGTCACTCAACGTGCCTCGCGCGTTCGAACAGCCCACTCGTCGATGGCGGCGCCTGATATTCGCTCATGGCCTGTTCAAAGCTGGATTGCGCTGCGATGAACATCGTGAAAGGACGTGTCGTCCGGAATCCCTCTATTTCTCCTACGAACACACCTGCTTTCACAGCGGCTTCCTTTTTCGCTGAAGCGTCGGTCATCACATATTCCAGGTATTGGTTCCACGCGAAGTGGCCATTGGTTGAAGGGAATTTGAATTTGTACATCTCGGCTTTGTAGAAGCGCATCATCCGAGTGCGTAAGAAGAGCCAGTAGGCCAGCCAGAATTTGAGGAGCGACAGGAGCCCCACGAGCGGGAGCCCAATCCAAAGAATGGCGAGTGTGGCAAGGAACGGCACGGATGGCTGCTGATCATTTAGTAAGGTGGCAAGGCAAGCAACCACAAGGTCGATGAAGATGTAGAACGACCAGATAACAAAGGTTCTCACAGTCCCCTCCGGTCGCTACCCTGCACAGGTGTTGATGCCGTCGCGGACAATCAGCGCCCACTTCGGCCCGAGGGTATCCCTTGCAGAAAGCGCATTCTGGCTTCCAGGCTCGCCTTCCTTGAACATTCGAACGGCAAGATCCTGATTGTGCCCGCCAGTCACGAACGTTGGGCCAGGATTGTAGACCGTATTGCCGCTGTAGTACCCCGTGTTTCCATAGACCGTTGCCGTTCCGGTCGTCGAATAGGAACCAGGCATCTGAACAACCCGCGTTGTATCAGCGCCTGCTTGGCCAACGATGATGTAACGGTCATATCCAGCTTTGATTGTCTCAATCGCAGCCTGTTTCCCGGCGACCTTCATTGCGCCCGTATCGCCACAGATCGGCGCCGCTCGCGTTTTGATGATGATTTCGTTCTGAGCAGTACGCATCGAACTGGACGCCGCACACGATGACAGGGCGCCGGCTGCCAGCGCGAGCAATATCGATAGCCTCATAAGTCTCCCCCTAACTTCTTCGGCCAGCCTAAGATTCGGTTGCATTTTGGCAAGAGGAAATCATGGGAGGTTGAAAATAAGTCTGAGTGACTAAACTGACAAAACCGACAAAACGCTAGTTTTGTCAGTAAAGTCGGTTTTGTCAGCTTGGTTGGGCGGGGGATGTGGGTGATAAAGCGTCTAATTGCAGCATCGGATTGTCAGTTTCTGTCATTCCTTGCTAAGCTATGCCCACCAATGGGGATGTAAGATGGAGACTGGCATCGAAGCTCAGCCAGTATTTGCGA
Source organism: Rhizobium phaseoli (assembly GCF_003985125.1). Lineage (GTDB taxonomy): Bacteria > Pseudomonadota > Alphaproteobacteria > Rhizobiales > Rhizobiaceae > Rhizobium > Rhizobium phaseoli. The sequence continues at coordinate 49,929 of NZ_ML133566.1, read as the reverse complement.
TTGTTGCGGGACTGTGGGCGGCAACAAACGTGGTGTTTGTCGCATCCCAGGCGCTGAATGAGCGGCGCGATACTGTTTTGTCCGGCTACAACAAAGACAGACAGCTCAGCATCAAACACCGCCGACTAATCATGATGAATGACTGGCTGCCAATGACAGTGGCGACGGGTATCGCATGCGTCATCTTCTGCGGCTTACTACTTGCGAGCCCGACGATATTTGGCCTCAGGCTTGGCAAAGCGGTCATATGCTATGCTCTCAGCTCGATTCCCATAATTGGCGCCGCAAGTTTGCTGTATGGGGCTCTCCACGAATATCGCCTCATGAACGAGGTTCTGGCTGCCGAGGAGTCCAAGTCGGATGAGCTTCTGTAAAATGCGTGAGCCGCCATCATTCCGGCTTAGCTAGACGAACTCCCGCCCCGCCGCCGTTCTGGGCAATGAACGCGACACCGGCCGCTTCGAGGCTCTCCCGGAGGTCGACCAGGGTCCTTTCATAGGGCGCCCTCTTCCCGGCCTCAAAGTTCGCTATCGTCGCTTTCGCTACCTTCGACGCCACGGAGAGTTGATCCTGCGACCATCCCAAAAGGGCACGAGCTGCGCGGCATTGAGCTGCAGAGAGACACAAAATAAATAACCTTACATCAAAAGTGTTGACTTGGCGCCTGTGATAAGCTTATATCAAAAGTGTAATGTTTGAACAAGATGGACGGAGCGAAGTGAAACCCTTCAGCGCATATCCGGAAGACAGAGCAAAGTTGCTGGGCTTGTCGAAGGCCGTCCTCGACGACGACAGGTCATCGAAAGAGGCATTTGTCCTCGCCGAACTTGTACAGGCCATCCTGGAAGATGAGCAGTGGGGCTTGGACCGCGGCGTCTGGAAAGCTGGCGACTTCACCAACTGAAAGAAACACTGGAGATTGAGCGATGCAGGACAGTGTGATTCTGGCCGCCGCCGAAGGCATGCCTAAATTTGACCGCGCCGCCATCATGTCCCATGCGTGGAAGCTCTACCGCCGAGACTGGGCGAACGCCCGCCCGGCCAATGCCCAAGCCCGTCGCAAGTCACTCTCGCGCTGCCTCAAGTCCGCATGGATGACTGCGAAATGGAAGGTCGCTGAAACCTTAAAGACCCTTCAGCAACGCGCAGCCGACCGCGTGCTGGAACTGAACATCGAATTGATGCGCATCGATGCTCGCCCCTGGCGGATGCGGACCAGCGCAGACCGAGCCGACATTCTCGACCAAATCGCAATCGTGAAAAGGAGCGCCTGAGATGGCAACCAAAACCCTTCGCAAAAAAACCGTTTCCGACTTCGGGCGCTCTGCCCCGACGTGCGAGAACGAGGAACCATGCTTAGTTGGGTCGCCTCCGCTCCACGAGGGTCCTTCCTTCATCAAGAAGAAGCGTGAAGACGGAGGAGGCTACGACTATTGGGCCGATGTACCCCGCAGCGGCAACTACAGCGCCGATGCGGACCTCGGGCGGCGCCTCGCGGAGGAATTCATCGCCTTCATCGGCAAGCACCATAACGTCGGCAACGCCTCGCTGCTCGGCTCGATCATGCTCGATATGGAGGCGGGCGCCACACGCGGTCATAAAGTCGGCTTTATGAACACCGTCAATAAGTACGCCATGGCTGGCGGGTATCTATCCCAACTACCGCGAGACGAGGAGCAGGAATCAAGTAAGCCGACACACGATCCACGTCCGGAAGCAGTGCTGAAATTGGATGGATTGCTTTCTGAAGCTGCCGCTCTTTTGCGCGCAAACGAAGATCTGCAAATCGCTCAGGTCGCGCTCAATGAGCACGGCATCCACACGATGTACAAGATTCCCGGCTTCACAAAGCCTGATGCGTTGCGCGACAAAATTATCGCCTATCGAGATGGCCTAAGGGCTTTCCGCGAGTTGCCAATCGAAACCTTCACGAAGGAAAATGAAGATCAAATCGCGGCGGATATGTACGAGAAACATGAAGACGCGCTGCGGGAATGGAAAGGCGCCGCTCCGAGCCGAGAAGGCGCAATTGAGGCGCTGAAGCTTTTTACCGAGATCGACGTCTTCGAAGGGGATTTCCGCTCTGACGGCACACTCGCTCAGACGTTGCGACTGGCTGCGCTGAAGTATCTGGAAGGCCTCGAAGGGGTGGTAGCATGATGAATATTCTTCCCCACGAGACTGACGGCAAGTTCGACCTCCTGATCGACACCGGCCGCGGCGCCTGGATCTCGATGAGCAAGACTTCTCTCCAGCAGCTTTTGGAGAGGTTCGACGCCGCGTATCCGAAATACACGGAATGCACCCGCGAGCAGCTCGTCGAGCGCTGGCAGGCGGCGGAGGTGATTCAGCGAACGCACGCCGCGCTGGTCGCCAGCAACCCAGTGCAGGCAAGGGAGGCCGCGTGATGCAGCGTAGAACTTTCCTGGGTGGAATTGCCGCCGCCGCAGTTCCGGTCACAGCGGCTGCCGCGGCAGTCAAAGAGATGTCCGCCATGGAGCGTGCGGAGTTTCATGCCAACGCCCTTTGCGACGCAATGGCAGAAATGAGCCCGGACCGCAAATGGCGAAAAGCCATCGATTCCGAGCATTCGTTTGTTCTAGTCGTGGGCGATGCGCGCCCGCGCACTGTCGTGGAGCAGGAGCAATCATCATGAGGGCTTCAAAGCTGCTCGCCATCCTTGAACAGACCTCTCCGGAAAAGCTGAGGGAAATCCTCGAAGAGATTAAAGCCATGAAGGCCGCAAAGTGAAATTGGGGGGCGGCTCTTCGGGGTCGCTCCCGCCATCGCGGTATTGACGACTCGTTCCTTTCCGTTCAGCTTCTGGTTGGCGGCACTGAGAGGAACGAATGTCTGAAGACCAGAAGCCGCCGCATATCCGTCTTGCAGTCGAAAACGATCAACGCGAACTGGATCGGCGCAATGCCGAGTTAGATCTGCATTGGCCCTTGAAACGATTGGCTGCCAACGTCATTCGCATAGTCCGAGGCGCCGGCCGCCCTGAGGAACTTGGGCGCCAATGCGCGGATGTCGTGCAAGCCTATCGCGACTACCATGAAGCGCTTGGCGAATGGCCAAGCTCCTATCTCATCGGGGACACGCTATCCATCCGTCATCGCGAATATCGAGCGAAGACTGATCGAGCCTGGGAGTGGGAAGACGCCATACATCAGATGGTGGCTGGGGGTCTGCAGGTGGCGGCATCGCAACTGCTGGGGCAGAACACCCAGCAACGCGCTGGTGAGTCCGAGATGTTTGACGGGCTCCGGGTGATCGAGAAGCAGCGCAGTGAAAATGCGGCCGCACGAATGCAGAAGCCTAAGCCCAAGCCGAAAGCGAAGAAGCCAGGTAAGCGCCGCCAAAAGCCAGATGATGACTTCGCCCTATGAGACGGATGACCGCTCAACTGATCGTGAGTTCCGATAATGTAGGTTTTCGGAAGTTAGAAAAACGTGGCAAGGGCTGCAAAATGTGGAGGTAACGAAATGTTCTATGCAATTCGGCGTCGCGCCGGCTCAGATCGACAAACACTCGTCGAGTTCGCAAAGAAGGCCGACATGGATGCTACCAGCGTATCTAAGGGGAACGTCTACTCGATTGTCCCAGCTAAAATTGCCCGCGAATGGGTGCGAAGAGGCCGCGAACATGAGACGGGCCTTTATCTGGACGGTGGTTCTATTCGCTATGCCAATCCGTCCAACTGATCCCATTCGTGAAGCGGCCGCCCATAGGCTTACGCAGAACACTCGAAGATTCGGCCGAGCGACTCAAGAAAGCGATTCAAATCAACAGCTTAAGTAAACTATTGATTCAATTTGTTTTTCAACCTATATTTTCCCCTATGGCACCGACCCCCAGATACATTCCGAACGCTTCCAAGGCAATGGAAGTCATCCTGTGGATTGCAAACGCAAGTCCGGGATTCGACGTGTACCAATTAGTAAAGTCCGCTTTCTTTGCGGATAAATACCATCTCTCGCACTACGGACGTCCGATAAGCGGTGACACGTATCAGGCCGCTCCGTTTGGGCCGCTGGCTACCGTTGTTTATAATCTTCTTCGACGCGACCCCATCGAGATGATAGCGCTGAAAAGCAACGGCGACCTTCCGTTCGAAGTTGATCAACGCCACAAGGTCAGGGCCGCACGTGAAGCGAATGGAAGGATGTTGTCGGGCACGGACGTCGAAGCCCTCCAGTTCGGGGTCGATCATGTTAAGAACCGTACATTCGACGACATCTACCGAGAAACGCACGACGATCCGGCCTACATAAACGCCGGCGGCGGTCCGATGGACTATAGAGATTTCCTTGACGAGTCGGACCCGGACAAGGTCGAAAAGACCAGTTTGATTGAAGAGACTGCCCGCTATGCTATCTTTTGAAGATGGCACTTCAGATCGGCGATGTGATTCGGGTTTGGGATAGGTGGACTAAACCGCCTAAAGAAAAGCGACATATCTGTATATGTCCTGACGGCCAACTCTTCCTGCGCATAAACTCAAAGGCTCTATTCCCTCCGCATCTGATGATCAGAGCCGTCACGACGAACTTCCTTGATCACGACAGCTACGTCGAGCTTCAGCAGTTGATTCGGCTGTACGCGAGCGACATAAGCGAAGCCGAAGTTATCGGGCGACTGAACCTAACTCACGTCACCGCACTCACGATTGCCGTGGGTCATTGCGAAGCCTTAAGTGGCGAGCTGAAATCGCTCATCACAGATCGGCTGAAAATGATCAGTATGAAATAGCGGCGCTTCCCTGGTGCTTCCCCCACGGATTAAGCAAGAGATTGGCGCGGCGACCGGCCACCTAAAGCTTTATAATCATTGAAGAAATTTGGTGGAGCTAAGCGGGATCGAACCGCTGACCTCTTGCATGCCATGCAAGCGCTCTCCCAGCTGAGCTATAGCCCCATCAAGGTTGTCCGGCTGAGCGCCGGTCCTGGGATACTCCGGAGGGCGTTGCCTCTGGAGTGGCGGCTTATTACTTCCGGTTTTCGGAGATGGCAAGCCTAAAAAAACCGGCCCGGAGAATTTTTTCCTCACCGGGCCGAAATGCAGTCGTCAGACTTCGTCTTCGTCGCCGGTCACGCCGATGATGTCGCTCATGTCGTCATCGTCATCGTCTTCGTCGGGTGTGAGGAAGGTATCGTCGTCGTCGTCGCCTTCGATCTCGACATCGTCGTCGCCCATATCCGGAATGTCGTCGCCGCCGGCGGCGTCATCGGCATCTTCCAGCGAAACCAGTTCGACTTCGGTGTTTTCGGTATCGACTTCCGCGACCTCGTCCTCTTCAGCGGCATCGGCGATCGCCGAGGTTTCCTCGAAGAAGGACAGGGGGTAGGACTTGCCGGTATAAGGAGAAACGATCGGATCCCGGTTCAGATCATAGAACTTCTTGCCGGTTTCCGGATCGGTGCGCTTGGTTCCAAGTTCCGCTTTCGCCACTATAAGCCTCGTGAGAATGGCCGAATCCGCGATTCGGCAAAATGCCGTTCAAGCCGGCGTTCCATCGGAATTTATAAGCCGGTCCCCTTAATCGCTGCGGCTTCCCATGTCAAAGCCAAACTTTACGATCGGAGTGCCGGGTATTTCAGGTTCTGGCAGATGCCCGGCTGGCGGGTCTCTCGCAGCGAGGCGCGGCGGCCGCGGGAACGGGCGGCGGCGGTCGCCGCAAATGGCAGGCTTGCGAAGGAAATGCCGCGCCTTTACAAAGCATTATGCCACGTGTGGCTCCGCTTAGGGGCCCCCTAAGCGCCGTGCTCCAGGATGGATCCCATGACGACGAAGACTTTCACCATCGCCATCGACGGCCCGGCGGCGGCCGGCAAGGGGACGCTTTCGCGCCGTATCGCCGAGCAATATGGCTTCCACCATCTCGACACCGGCCTGACCTACCGCGCCACCGCCAAGGCGCTGCTCGAGGCCGGCCTGCCGCTTGACGACGAGGCGGTGGCGGAAAAGATCGCGCGGGAGGTTGAACTTGGCAATCTCGATCGCGATATGCTTTCGCAACACGAAATCGGCGAAGCCGCCTCGAAGATCGCCGTCATGCCGGCGGTGCGCCGGGCACTCGTCGAGGCGCAGCGGCGGTTTTCGGAAAAGGCGCCGGGCACGGTGCTCGACGGGCGTGATATCGGCACGGTTGTCTGCCCGGATGCGCCGGTGAAGCTCTATGTGACGGCGTCGCCGGAGGTGCGCGCAAAACGCCGTTACGACGAGATCGTCAGCCGAGGTGCGACGGCGGATTTGGACGCGATCTTCGAGGACGTCAAGCGGCGCGACGAACGCGACATGGGACGGGCCGACAGCCCGTTGAAACCAGCGGTCGATGCGCACTTGCTTGATACGTCGGAAATGAGTATAGAGGCCGCGTTTCAAGCCGCTCAATCGATCATCGATGCGGTCTTGAGCCGAAATGCCTAAATTGAAGCGATTTTGCGTGCCAAGAGCCCCACGTCGCTTTTAAGACAGCAGCCTGAAATTCCGTCCAAGCGCCGGATTGCCTTCGTGAGAGAGGGCGGACTGGGTTCAGGCCCGTTCAACACGAACCAACCGGCGCGTACGCATCCGGAAAGCCGGATACGCCAGGAGATTTTATGTCAGTAGCAACTCCCTCCCGCGAGGATTTCGCAGCTCTTCTCGAAGAGTCTTTCGCAAAGAACGACCTCGCAGAAGGCTATGTCACCAAGGGCATCGTCACGGGCATCGAGAAGGACGTCGCCGTTGTCGACGTCGGCCTCAAGGTTGAAGGCCGCATCGCGCTCAAGGAATTTGGCGCACGCGCCAAGGACGGTTCGCTGAAGGTCGGCGACGAAGTCGAAGTCTATGTCGAGCGCATCGAAAACGCGCTTGGCGAAGCCGTTCTGTCGCGCGAGAAGGCTCGCCGCGAAGAAAGCTGGATCAAGCTCGAAGCCAAGTTCGAAGCCGGCGAGCGCGTCGAAGGCGTGATCTTCAACCAGGTCAAGGGCGGCTTCACGGTCGACCTCGACGGCGCGATCGCCTTCCTGCCGCGTTCGCAGGTCGATATCCGCCCGATCCGCGACGTTACGCCCCTCATGCACAACCCGCAGCCCTTCGAAATCCTCAAGATGGACAAGCGCCGCGGCAACATCGTCGTATCGCGCCGGACGGTTCTGGAAGAATCCCGTGCCGAGCAGCGTTCTGAAATCGTTCAGAACCTCGAAGAAGGCCAGGTGGTTGACGGCGTCGTCAAGAACATCACCGATTACGGTGCGTTCGTCGACCTCGGCGGCATCGACGGCCTGCTGCACGTCACCGACATGGCATGGCGCCGTGTGAACCATCCGTCGGAAATCCTGAACATCGGCCAGCAGGTCAAGGTTCAGATCATCCGCATCAACCAGGAAACCCACCGCATCTCGCTCGGCATGAAGCAGCTCGAGTCCGATCCGTGGGATGGCATCCAGGCCAAGTATCCGGAAGGCAAGAAGATTTCCGGTACCGTCACGAATATCACCGACTACGGTGCATTCGTCGAGCTGGAGCCGGGCATCGAAGGCCTGATCCACATCTCGGAAATGTCCTGGACCAAGAAGAACGTTCACCCCGGCAAGATCCTGTCGACCAGCCAGGAAGTCGAAGTCGTCGTTCTCGAAGTCGATCCGTCCAAGCGCCGTATCTCGCTCGGCCTCAAGCAGACGCTGGAAAACCCGTGGGCAGCATTCGCCCGCAGCCATCCGGCCGGCACTGAAGTCGAAGGCGAAGTCAAGAACAAGACCGAATTCGGCCTGTTCATCGGCCTCGACGGCGATGTCGACGGCATGGTGCACCTCTCCGACCTCGACTGGAACCGTCCGGGCGAACAAGTCATCGAGGAGTTCAACAAGGGCGACGTCGTCAAGGCTGTCGTTCTCGACGTCGATGTCGAGAAGGAACGCATCTCGCTCGGCATCAAGCAGCTCGGCAAGGATGCAGTCGGCGACGCTGCTGCTTCGGGCGATCTGCGCAAGAACGCCGTCGTTTCCTGCGAAATCATCGCGATCAATGATGGCGGCGTCGAAGTGAAGCTCGTCAACCACGAGGACATCACTTCCTTCATCCGTCGCGCCGATCTCGCCCGCGACCGCGACGAGCAGCGTCCTGAGCGCTTCTCGGTCGGCCAGGTCGTCGACGCCCGCGTCACCAACTTCTCCAAGAAGGACCGCAAGATCATGCTGTCCATCAAGGCTCTGGAGATTGCGGAAGAGAAGGAAGCCGTTGCTCAGTTCGGTTCGTCCGACTCGGGTGCTTCGCTCGGCGACATCCTGGGCGCAGCCCTGAAGAACCGCGGCGGCGAATAAGCCCCGCATCCTTCGCTAGAATTGAAGAACCCGCCGGAGCGATCCGGCGGGTTCTGCATTTTCAGGCGATGAAAAAGGTCATTCCCAGCCGACCATGCGCTGGTAGAGCGCATAGACCGGGTCGGCGACCGCGCCGGCCGGCTGGGGCGCCGGATCGGCATCGATCATGCGCGGCGTCCTTCGCGCTGGTGCGGCGTCGGTCGCCGCGGGATCTGGCTCGGCCTCCTCGCCTGACTGCGCCTTTTGATCTTCCTGCTGCTGATCCTCGGGAGCGTCGTCGCGCTCGTGCTGAGGCTGGTGGTGCGTTTCCCCCGCCGTCTCGTTCGACGGCATGTCCTTGGCGAACTGATAAGGCAGCTGGGTATAGGCAACACCATCCGGCATCCGTGCCGCAAGCGGCACATAGGAGGGTTCAACGGCTTCAGGGGCCGGCAGTATTTGCGGCTGCGCGGCGATTTCTTTCGGCTGACGGTCAGCCGCCGCAGCGACCTCGCCCTCGGTCGGAACGGGATGGAGTGCTGCGGTCTGGCGCAGGTCGGGTTCCGGAACTTCCACCGGCTGCCTCGCCAGGGTCTCGGCCGCGTCGCTGATGACGGCGTCATCGAGGATGGTGTCGATCTCCACTGCCGCCTCGACGGGACCATCCACCAGTACGGTGTCGACGTCCTGCTCGCGGATGATGGTGGCGATCATCTCGGAGACCTCTTCGGTCATCGAGGCGACGATGCCCGTCCAGTTTCTCGGAATGACGGGATCGGCCTTTTCCGAATTCGCACGCGGCTGGATGGCCGGCGGCTCGGCCGTTTCCCTGCCGTCGCTGGCCGCGGCCGTCTCCATGGATTGCCCGGCTTCGGCCTCCGGGGCGACCGGATTTTCCGGCGCGAGTTCTTCTGCCGTCGCGAGAGCGGAGCGGGCATTGTTTTCAAGCTGCGGCGTTTTCGGCCCGGCTGCTGCTTCCACGGCTTCGGGGGCGACCGTCGTCGCGTCCGTCATAAGCGTTTCGGCCCCGACATGGGTATCGGCCGGCGCAGGCGCCTTTTCTGCCGGCTGGCGCATCGCGGCAGGCAGGCTGCCCTCATGCAGCTGGATTTCAGGGCGGGCCTCGGCGCGCATCGGTGAAGCGTCGTTCTGGCCATACGAACGCACCACGGCGCGGGCGGCGAGATCACGGTCCTTGTAGCGGACGATTTCGAGATAAGCGACGATCCGCGCGGCTTGCGGACCTGTCGGATTTTTCAAGGCTTCGGCGATCATCCTGAGCGGCAGGCTATGGCCCTCACCGGCAAGCTGGCGCTCGACCTCGTCGATGCTGGCGGCCGGCAGGCGCCGGATGGCATCGGCAAGCCGGGAGGCGAAGGCGAGATTGGTTTCGTCGTCGCCGCGATCCAGCGATATGGCGCGGCCGGCTGCATCGAGGACATCCAAAAGGGCTTCGACCATGCGCTCACGCGCGGCAAGGAGCAGAATGTTGAGCTTGCCGGCAATGGCGGAATTGAGGTCTGCAGCTTCGACCGCGTTGACCGGCGCCGGGGCGATCACCGAACGATCGAGGCCGCTGGCGACGATCGCGGCGGTCTGGCCTTGAGACGAAAAGCTCGCATTGGACGCTACACGAACGGGAGTCAACATGGCATGCTCCTTTCGCAAAGTGACGATGAAAGCAGGCTCTATAAAAGGACCGTGCTCATCCGATCCCTCTGCATCCCAGCAGATCCTCCTGTCCGCATGACGCGATTCCTGCGTCATCGAATGCATAAAAATTAATGAGAATTTTAGGAAAGAGACCTTAACGAAATGCTAAAGCGCGTCGCGATCTTTCGAATTCGCTGGGCGCGCTCAGGTGTTCGCCTTGCAGCCGCGGAGGCGCACGGGCTGGTGCCAGCGTTCCCCGGGCCTTTCGCTCAGCTATGGGCGAAGATATCGGCCTCTTCCCAGCCGAGCAGGTCGAGCTTGGCGCGGGTCGGCAGGAATGCGAAGCAAGCGGTGGCATGGTCGAAGCGGCCATCGCGGATCAGGCGGGCAGTCAGCTTGTCACGCAAGGCATGCAGATACAGCACGTCGGAAGCGGCATATTCGAGCTGGGCCTGAGACAGCGTTTCAGCCGCCCAGTCGGACGATTGCTGCGTCTTGGAGATATCGACGTCGAGCATCTCCTTGAGATTGTCCTTCAGGCCATGGCGATCGGTGTAGGTCCGGCTCAGGCGCGAGGCGATCTTGGTGCAGAAGACCGGGTTCGTCGTGACGCCGAAGGTGTGAAACAGCACGGCAATATCGAAGCGGCCATAATGAAAGATCTTCTGGTGGGTCGGATCTTCGAGCAAAGCGACGAGATTGGGCGCCTCTTTCTGGCCGGCGGCGATGCGGATGACGTCAGCGGTGCCGTCACCCGGCGAAAGCTGGACGACGCAGAGTCGATCGCGCCGCGGCACCAAGCCGAGCGTTTCGGTGTCGATGGCGACAGCACCGGTATAACGGGCGGCGTCGGCCGCTGATATATCGCCTTCGTGATAACGTATGGTGGCGGCCATGAGACTGTCTTTCGTTCGGGACGTCAGGCTGAACCCGCCTGGGATCGTGTTTTAGCCCTATAGCGCAAAGCCGCAATATGCGAAACCGCTTCCTCTGCGGGTGGTTCAGAATGTCGGCGGCGTGTTGATCCAGAGGAGCACGGTTTCGCCGTCGTGACGGTTGCGCCAGGAATGGTAACGGCGGCTTTCGAAATACAGCGAATCGCCCGGACCGAGATCGAAAAACTGATCGCCGTCGAGCACCAGCTCGAGCCGGCCGGACAGAACATGCATGAATTCCTCGCCCTCGTGGCGGTAGGCGCCCTCGCTGGCGGCACCCGGCGTCAGCACGAAACGATGGCAGTCCATCATCCTGGGGCCTTCGGCAAGCAGCTGAACGGTGACGCCAGGCGTCGTTTCCGGCCAGCTGCGCCATTCGCCGGCGCGCACGAGGACCGGCACCTCGCCGCTTTCTTCACCGGAGAGGCGTGAGACGGTGGTGCCGTAATAATCGGCGAGATCGTGCAGCGTCTTGAAGCCGACGCCCTGCGAGGTGCGCTCCAGCGTCGAAAGCGTCGAAGCGGTGATGCCGTTGTCGCCGGCCACCTGTTCCAGCGTCTTGCCGGCGGCATGGCGCAGGCTGCGCAGCCGGCGGCCGAGGCCGGAATCCTGGCTTGCTTCGCCCTCAGCCGCGGGATCCTCGCCCTCCAGCGCCTCGCGGATGGCCGCGGGATTGAGGCCGCGCTCGACCCGATACCAGGAAATGCGCTTCAGGCGCGCCACGTCGTCGGCGCTATATTGCCGATGACCGGTTTCGGAGCGGCCGGGAACCACCAGACCCTGGCTTTCCCAAAGGCGCAGCGTCGAGGCGGAAACGCCCGCCAGCCGCGCGGCCTCCGCCACCTTGTAGCGCACAGGCCCGTTATCGTTCATCCGCTACTTTCCCCGATTCTCGTTGCGCGAGCATTGATCAAATCGCCTGATGTTTGAAGCAAAAAATGTCTCTTGTTTTCTTGCAGGAAAAATGTAGGAATTTCCAGAATATCTTGCAGAAGTTATGCAAGATAATCCCAAACCCTCGATATGGAGCAGTTCGATGACCGCGACAAGCCTTACGGACCGGAAGAACGCCGCGATTTCGCGCGGCGTCGGCATGACCACCCAGATCTACGCGGACCGGGCAGAGAATGCCGAGATCTGGGACAAGGAGGGGCGCCGCTATATCGATTTCGCCGCCGGCATCGCCGTTCTCAACACCGGCCACCGTCACCCCAAAGTCATCGCGGCGGTCAAGGATCAGCTCGACCATTTCACCCATACCTGCCACCAGGTTGTTCCCTACGAAAGCTATGTCAGCCTTGCCGAACGGTTGAACGCGCTGCTGCCGGGTGACTTCGAGAAGAAGACGATCTTCGTGACGACCGGCGCTGAGGCGGTGGAAAATGCCGTCAAGATCGCGCGTGCGGCAACCGGCCGCTCGGCCGTCATCGCCTTCGGCGGCGGGTTTCACGGCCGCACCTTCATGGGCATGGCGCTGACCGGCAAGGTGGTGCCCTACAAGGTCGGGTTCGGCGCGATGCCGGGCGACGTGTTCCACGTTCCCTTCCCGGTCGAGCTGCATGGCGTCACCGCCGATCAGTCGCTGGCGGCGCTGAAGAAGCTTTTTGCCGCTGATGTCGATCCGCAGCGGGTCGCCGCCATCATCATCGAGCCGGTGCAGGGCGAAGGCGGCTTCTACCCGGCGCCGGCCGCCTTCATGAAGGCGCTGCGCGAACTCTGCGACCAGCACGGCATCCTGCTGATCGCCGACGAGGTGCAGACCGGTTTTGCCCGCACCGGCCGGATGTTCGCGATGGATCATCACGAGGTGGCGGCCGACCTGACAACGATGGCAAAGAGCCTTGCCGGCGGCTTTCCGCTCGCCGCGGTCACCGGCCGCGCCGAGATCATGGACGCGCCCGGACCGGGCGGTCTCGGCGGCACATATGGCGGCAATCCGCTCGGCATCGCCGCTGCGCATGCCGTCCTCGACGTCATCAAGGAGGAGGATCTCTGCGATCGTGCCAACCAGCTCGGCAGTCGGCTGAAACAACGGCTGGAATCGCTGCGCGAGACGGTGCCGGAGATCGCCGACATCCGCGGGCCGGGCTTCATGAATGCGGTCGAATTCAACGACCGGAAGACCGGTTTGCCGAGCGCCGAATTCGCCAACCGGGTGCGGCTGATCGCGCTCGACAAGGGCTTGATCCTGCTCACCTGCGGCGTCCACGGCAATGTCATCCGCTTTCTCGCGCCGATCACCATCCAGGACGAGGTTCTCGGCGAGGCGCTCGACATACTCGAGGCCTCGATGCTGGAAGCCAGCGCGGCCAAGTAACCGATCCGGATTTCAATGGCTGCCGGTGACCGGCAGCCGCTCCCAAGGAGACATGAGATGGCTTTCACCACCGCCCTGACGAGGCACGTTCCCTTCTCTTCGCCGTTCCTGCGCGCCGCCGGCTATATCAACGGCGTCTGGACATCGGGCGATGCCGCCAAGACCTTCGACGTGCTCAATCCGGCAACCGGCGAACTGCTGGCTTCGCTGCCCGACATGGGGGCAGCCGAGACGCGGGCGGCGATCGACGCCGCCTATGCCGCCCAGCCTGCCTGGGCTGCCCGCCCGGCCAAGGAGCGCAGCGCGATCCTGCGCAAATGGTTCGACCTGATGGTCGCCAATGCCGACGAACTCGCCGCGATCCTGACCGCCGAAATGGGCAAGCCCTTCCCGGAAGCGCGCGGCGAGATCCTGTATGCCGCCTCTTATGTCGAATGGTACGCCGAAGAAGCCAAGCGCATCTATGGCGAGACGATCCCGGCACCGTCCCAGGACAAGCGGATGATCGTCATCAAGCAGCCGGTCGGCGTCGTCGGCACCATCACGCCGTGGAATTTCCCGGCGGCGATGATTGCCCGCAAGATCGCGCCGGCGCTGGCCGTCGGCTGTACGGTCGTGTCGAAGCCCGCCGAACAGACGCCGCTGACGGCGATCGCGCTGGCCGTGCTCGCCGAACAGGCCGGTATCCCGGCCGGCGTCTTCAATCTCATCGTCGGCATCGACGGTCCGGCAATCGGCCGCGAGCTCTGCGGCAACGACAAGGTGCGCAAGATCAGCTTCACCGGCTCGACCGAAGTCGGCCGCATCCTGATGCGGCAGTGCGCCGACCAGATCAAGAAGGTCAGCCTGGAGCTCGGCGGCAACGCGCCGTTCATTGTCTTTGATGATGCCGATCTCGACGCCGCCGTCGAGGGCGCGATCGCCTCCAAATACCGCAATGCCGGCCAGACCTGCGTTTGCGCCAACCGCCTCTACATCCAGTCGGGCGTCTATGACGCCTTCGCGGCCAAGCTCGCCGCCAGGGTCGCCGCAATGCCGGTCGGCGACGGCTTCACCGCGGGTGTCGAGATCGGGCCGCTGATCGACGAGCAGGGCCTTGCCAAGGTGGAAGACCATGTCAGCGATGCGCTTGCCAAGGGCGCCAAGGTGCTGACCGGCGGCAAACGCATCGACGGCGCCGGCACCTTCTTTGCCCCGACGGTGCTGACCGGCGTGGCGCGCGGCATGAAGGTGGCGCGCGAGGAAACCTTCGGACCGGTGGCGCCGCTCTTCCGCTTCGAGACCGCCGAGGATGTCATCGCTCAAGCCAATGACACGGAATTCGGCCTTGCCGCCTATTTCTACGCCGGCGACCTGAAGAAAGTCTGGCGGGTGGCGGAAGCGCTGGAATACGGCATGGTCGGCATCAATACCGGCCTGATGTCATCCGAGACCGCACCGTTCGGCGGCATCAAGCAATCCGGCCTCGGCCGCGAGGGTTCAAGCCACGGCGCCGACGATTATCTGGAAATGAAATATCTCTGCATCGGCGGCGTCTGATCCGCCAGCCGCAAGACGCGGGCACGCGGCCTCTCGCCGCGTGCCGTCAATAATGCGGCGGACGGGTGACGGCAGGCGCCTCCAGCGACTGTTCCTCTAGCGACAGGAAGCGTTCGGTTAGCCGGTCGAGCTTGGTGCGCATCTGCTCCACGACCGTCCATTGTTCGGCAAGCTGATCGGACAGCTCCTCGATCGTTTTTGCCTGATAGGCCAGCATTTCCTCCAGCCGGGTGATGCGGTTCGTCTCGTCGGACATCGATCCTCCTTTGCCGACACCGGCAGAACAGATGGTTCTCCCAAAGCGGAAATAGGCCACCTCGTCAATGTTTTCGATGGCCGGCGCAACCGCGCGCAAAACTGAACCGTTTGGTTACTAAAAGACCTTGCCGTGCCTTGTGTTGTGGGATAGGCCCTTTCCCATCAGGGAGGAATACTGATGGATGCAGGAAACGGCTTTCTTCATCCGGACCGGCTCTTTCCGGCCGACCCGGCAACACGGACTATTGCGCGCGACCTCTACGAGACGGTGCGCAATCTTCCGATCGTCAGCCCGCACGGGCATACCGAACCGTCCTGGTTCGCCGACGACAAGCCCTTCGAAGATGCGGCTTCGCTGCTGGTCATTCCCGATCATTATCTCTTCCGCATGCTGCACAGCGTCGGCGTTCCCCTGGACGCGCTCGGCGTACCGCGGCTCGACGGCAAGCCGGTGGCTGCAGGCCGCGCGATCTGGCAGACCTTTGCCAGGCATTACCATCTTTTCCGCGGAACGCCGTCGAGCCTCTGGGTCGACCACGCCATGTCGGCCGTGCTCGGCTGCACCGAGCCGCTGACGGCTGATAATGCCGATGCGCTCTACGATCACATCAATGCCCAGCTCGCCCTTCCGGGATTCCGGCCGCGAGCGCTGCATCAGCGATTCGGCATCGAAACGATCGCGACGACCGAGGGCGCGCTCGACCCGCTGGCCCATCACCAGAAGCTGGCGGCCGACGGCTGGATCGGCAGGGTGCGCACCACCTACCGGCCGGACAGCGTCACCGATCCCGATGCCGTCGGCTTCCGCGACAA
Source organism: Rhizobium phaseoli (assembly GCF_003985125.1). Classification (GTDB taxonomy): domain Bacteria; phylum Pseudomonadota; class Alphaproteobacteria; order Rhizobiales; family Rhizobiaceae; genus Rhizobium; species Rhizobium phaseoli. Next base: position 34,129 of record NZ_ML133566.1, on the reverse strand, counting down.
TCTGATAAAATTCGGAGAGATCACCGGCGCTGATGTGACGCGCTGGGACGGCCTGATCGAGGCGCACCGGCGCCGGCGCGCCTATTTCCGCCAGTTCGGCGCCACCGCGACCGATCACGGCGTGCCGACCGCCTTCACCGCCGACCTGCCGCTTGTCGAAAAACAGGCGCTGCTCGACAAGGCGCTGAAGGGGCCGCTTTCGGCTGCCGACGCAGAGCTTTTCCGCGGCCAGATGATGACCGAGATGGCCGGACTTTCGGCCGAGGACGGCATGGTCATGCAGATCCATGCCGGCTCGCGGCGCAATACCGACAGCGGGTTGTTTGCGACGCGCGGCCCGAATATGGGCGCCGATATTCCGACGCGAACGGACTGGGTCGGCGGCCTGAATGCGCTGCTCTCCAAGTATGGCCATGCGCCGGGGCTGCGGGTGCTGCTCTTCACCCTCGACGAGACGACCTATGCGCGCGAGTTGGCGCCGATGGCCGGCCATTGGCCCTGCCTGATGATCGGTCCGCCCTGGTGGTTCCACGACAGCCCGCTCGGCATTCGCCGCTATCTCGACCAGGTGGTGGAGACGGCCGGCTTCGCCAATATGGCCGGGTTCAACGACGACACGCGGGCGCTGCTTTCAATCCCGGCGCGCCATGATGTCTGGCGCCGCGAAGTCTGCCGCTTCCTCGCCGGGCTCGCCGCCGAGCACCGGATTTCCAAGAGGGACGCCGAGATCGTGGCGGGCGAACTCTCCTATGGCAACGCGAAGAAGGCCTATAAGCTGTGACCGAACGACTGCAGACCCTTTCCGGCCTCGCCCCGACGGCGAAGCTTCCCGCCTATGACCGCAGCCAGCTGAAAAGCGGCATCCTGCATCTGGGCCCCGGCGCCTTTTTTCGCGCCCATTTTGCGCCGTTCACCGATGGCGCGCTTGCCGCCGCCGGCGGCGACTGGGGCATCGAGGTGGCGAGCCTGCGCACGCCCGATGTCGCCGACAATCTGAGTGCCCAGGACGGGCTTTATACGACGCTGATCCGCGACACCTCGGGCACGACGGCCGAAGTGATCGGCTCGATCCTGAAGGCGCATGTGGCGCCGCGCGATCCGGCCGGGCTGCTGGCGCGGCTCGAAGATCCCGCGATCCGCATCGTCAGCATGACAGTGACGGAAAAAGCCTATGGTTTCGATCCGGCAACCGGCGGCCTCGACCTCAAACATCCCGATATCGTCGCGGACCTCGCCAACCGGCATGCGCCGCGCGGCGTCATCGGCTATCTCGTCGAAGGCCTTGCACGCCGCCGGCAGAAGGGGATCGCCCCGTTTACGCCGCTCAGCTGCGACAACCTGCCGAGCAACGGCGCCGTGCTGAAGCGCCTGGTGCTCGAATTCACCTCCCGCATCGATGCCGATCTGCATCGCTGGATCGAAGCGAATGTGCCCTTCCCCTCGACGATGGTCGACCGCATCACGCCGGCCAGCACCGACGCGACCTATGCCGATGCCGCGCGGCTGACGGGCCGCACGGATATGGCGGCGATCGAGACCGAGCCCTTTACGCAATGGGTGATCGAGGACCACTTCGCCAATGGCCGGCCGGCCTGGGAAAAGGTGCGCGGCGCGCTGATGGTCGAAGACGTCTCGGCCTATGAGAAGATGAAGCTCCGGATGTTGAACGGCGCCCATTCGCTGCTCGCTTATCTCGGTTATATCGGCGGCTATGAATTCATCCGCGAGGTGATGGACGATGCCGCCCTGGCGGCGCTGGCCTATCGCCACATGCATGCCGCGGCGAGGACGCTCGATCCGGTGCCCGGCATCAACCTCGATGACTATGCCAATGAATTGATAGCGCGCTTTGCAAACAAGGCGATCGCGCATCGCACCTATCAGATCGCCATGGACGGCACGCAGAAGCTGCCGCAGCGGCTGCTGGAACCAGCATGCGAGGCGCTGGCGCATGGCGACAGGGCGGAAACCTATGCGATCGCGGTGGCGGCCTGGATGCGCTATGCGATCGGCGAACACGGCAATGGCGAGCGCTACGAGCTGCGCGACCCCCGAGCCGCGGAAATCGAAGCGCTGATCGCCGATGTTCCACGCACGGGTCCAGCGATTTCGGCGGCGCTTTTCACCCTGCCCGGCCTTTTCCCGAAGGCTTTGACGGAACATCGGGCGTGGGCGCAGGATGTGTCGGACAAGCTGGAGATCTTGATCCAGGACGATCGGTTGCCGCTGTTTTGAGGTTTTGTCTCTTTCCTCCGACTCTCCTTGCTCTGACTGCGAGATAGCGAGACGCGTGCTACACGTCTCTTCTCCCCAGCGGGGAGAAGGCGCCGGCAGGCGGATGAGGGGGTGAGCGGCGAAAGCCGCGAATGCCCTGAGCGCAAGCGAAGGGCAATAGATAGGATGTGCCGTGTGGCCCCCTCATCCGACCCTTCGGGCCACCTTCTCCCCGCTGGGGAGAAGAGGGAGCCAAGTCTCGACCGCCTCCCTTTGCCGCGGAGGCGCAAACCCGCACTGCGTGGTCACGCCTTCACCCGCACCATGTCCGGATCGTAGAGCGGCGCCAGCGACACCTTGCATGGGATGCGTTCCCTGGCGACATCGAGCTCATAAGTGCCGGAGAGGATGAAATCCTCCGTGACGCCGTCGGGATTGCGGACATAGCCGTAGCCGATCGGTTTGCCGAGCGTGTAGCCGAAGCCGCCGCTTGACAGCCAGCCGGCGCGCTTGCCGTCGCGATAGATGGTTTCGCGGCCGAGCAGCACGATATCAGGATCGTCGGGCACGAAGCAGGCGAGGCGCTTCTTGACGCCGTCGGCAAGCTGCCGTTCGATCGCCTCGCGGCCGCGGAAGGGAATGTTTTTTCTGGTCTTCACCGCCCAGCCGAGGCCGGCCTCAACGGGCGTGTGATCGGGACCGATATCGGAGCCCCAGGCGCGATAGCCTTTTTCCAAGCGGCAGCTTTCGATGGCGCGGTAGCCGGCATTGGCCAAGCCAAGCTCACCGCCTGATGCCATCAACGCGTCATAGACCGTGGTCGCATATTCAATGGGAACATGCAGTTCGTAGCCGAGCTCGCCGACATAGGTGATGCGCAATGCCCGCACCGGGCACCCCGATATGCCGATGGTTCTGACCTGGCCGAAGGGGAAAGCTGTATTCGAGACATCGCTGCCGGTCACTTTCTCCAGCACCGCGCGTGCATTCGGTCCCATCAGTGACAGCACGGAATAGGCCGAGGTGACGTCGACCAGTTCGGCATGCATCTCCGTCGGAATATTGCGAGCAATCCAATCGAAATCGTGGGTGGCGAAACCGGTGCCGGTGACGATGTAATATTCGTTCTCGGCGATGCGGGCGACGGTCAGGTCGCACTCGATGCCGCCCTTGTCGTTCAGCATCTGCGTGTAAATGAGCGATCCGACAGGCCTTGCGACATCGTTAGCGGCGATCCAGGAGAGGGCCACCTCGGCATCCCTGCCCTTCAGCACAAATTTGGCGAAGGAGGTCTGGTCGAAGATGACGGCCGCCTCGCGCACCGCCTTGTGCTCGCGCCCGACCGCCTCGAACCAGTTCGGCCTGCCGTAGCTGTAGATATCCTTCGGCTCCTCATCGGCGAAGAGATCGGCAAACCAGTTCGGCCGCTCCCAGCCGAGCTTTTCGCCGAAACAGGCGCCCTGCGCCTTCAGCCGGTCATAGAGCGGCGACTTGCGGCAGGGGCGGCCGCTTGCATGCTCCTCGAAGGGCCAGGCCATGGTGTAGTGTTTGCCATAGGCTTCGAGCGTGCGGGTGCGCACCCAGTCGGTATCGAAGTGCGGACGGCCGAAACGGCGGATATCGACTGGCCAGAGATCATAGGGCGGCTCGCCCTTCGTCACCCATTCGGCGAGCGCCATGCCGGCGCCGCCGGCCGAAGCGATGCCGAAGGCGTTGAAACCGGCGCCGACGAAGAAGTTCTTCAGCTCCGGCGCCTCGCCGAGAATGAAGTTGCCATCCGGCGTGAAACTTTCCGGGCCGTTCAGCAGTTGCTTGACGCCGACATTCTCCAGCGCCGGAACCCGGCCGAGCGCCTGTTCCATGATCTGTTCGAAATGGTCGAAATTGCTGTCCAGCAGCGTGTAGTGGAAACCTTCGGGGATGCCTTGCTTCGCCCAGGGAATGGGATTGGGCTCATAACCGCCCATGACGATGCCGCCGACCTCCTCCTTGTAGTAGGTCAGGCGATCGGGATCGCGCAGGGTCGGCAGGTTGGAGGGCACACCGAAAGATTCGGTGATGATATATTGATGCTCGACCGAGACCAGCGGCACGTTGACGCCGAAGCGGGCAGCGAAGGCGCGCGTCCATTGGCCGGCGCAGACGACGACGCGCTCGCACTCGATACGGCCCTCAGCGGTAATGACGGCACGGATCCTGCCCTTGTCGATGTCGAGATCGACGACTTCGGTATCCTCGAAAATCGAAACGCCCGCCATGCGGGCGCCCTTCGCCAGCGCCTGGGTTATGTCGGAGGGATTGGCCTGGCCGTCTGTGGGAAGGAAGGCGGCGCCGACGAGATCGTCTATGGTCATCAGCGGCCAGAGATCGAAGGCCTCCTGCGGCGTCAGCAACTGCATTTCGAGGCCGAAGGACTGCGCCGTCGTTGCCTGACGCTTGACCTCCGTCCAGCGCTCCTCATTGCAGGCAAGACGCAGGCCGCCATTCATCTTCCAGCCGGTGCCGAGGCCGGTTTCATCTTCCAGCCGCTTGTAGAGATCGACGGAATAACCGAGCAGCTGGGTGATGTTGGCGCTGCTGCGCAGCTGGCCGACGAGGCCGGCGGCATGGAAGGTGGTGCCCGACGTCAGCTTCTTGCGCTCCAGGAGAACAGTATCGGTCCAGCCGAGCTTGCCGAGATGATAGGCTGTCGAGCAGCCGATGATGCCGCCGCCGATGACCACGGCTTTTGCCGTCTTCGGTAGTTGTTTCGTCATTTATCGTTCCTGTTCAAAGGCTTGATAGGCGCGTTCGAAGCGCCCGAGATTTTCGGCGGTATAGGCGGCATAGTCGAATTGGATGGTGGAATGGATTTCCGAAATCATGCTCCACAGCGTCTCACGCAGCAGCGAGGCGCATTTCATCGCGCCGTAGCGGCAGCTGAGCTCAGCGGTCAGCGGCCGGTCGAAATAGGTCTCGAGCATCATCTGCTCGGTAGCTTGCGAGAACTCATTGTTGGAAGCCAATCCGCCGAGATCGAATAGCGGCGTGTTGAAGCCGGCATAATCCCAGTCGATCAGCCAGAGCCGCTTGCCGTCATCGAGAAAATTGGCGGCCAGCAGATCGTTATGGCCGAAGGCGATCTCGAACGGGGCTGCCGCTGCTTCCAGCCTCTCGGCCTTGGCGATCAACGCCGGCAGCAGCGGAAGGTGAGGGCTGCCCGATTCCTTCAGACTGGCGACATAGTCGCGGATGACGTGGAAGACCCAGAAGATCATCGCCGGGCCGCGGAAATGCCGCGCGATGTCATGGTGGCAGGCGCGCACCAGCGGCACGACCCGGGCCAGCATTTCCGGCGTCCTGATATCCTCGGGCGACAGCGCCCGCGCCTCGATATAGTCGAGCACCAGCACGCCGGGCGAATGGTGGATGACGGCAGGCGACAGGCCAGCGGCATGCGCCGCGCGGCTTGCGGCAAGCTCGTTCTGCCTGATGATGTGGTGGATCGGGATGTCGGTGCCGAGTCTCACCACGCAACGCGCGACAGCATCGCTGACCAGATAGTTCCTGTTGGTGATGCCGCCAGATATCGGCGAAATTTCAATCGGACCCTGCCAGATGCCAAGCGCATGAATCCTATCCTCAGGCGTCATGCTATCCCCCTTGCGGCGCTGGCAAAATGATGGGGCAGAGCAGGATAGGCTGTCAAGCAGCGTCGCGCGTCCTTCCGGACGCGCAACGGGCGCTATAGGGTCAGATCGTCTTGCCGGCGGCGTCGAAGACGTGGCAGCGGGCCGGATCGAACAAGGTCTTCACATTGGCGCCGGGCTCGACCTTCTGCTGACCGTCGAGGGCGACCGTCAGCAGCTGGCCGTCCGGCGTCGTCGTGTAGAGCATGGTGGCGCCGCCGAGATTTTCGACGAGATCGACATTGACGGTCGAAAGCGTGATGGCGCCCTGCGTGAGGGAGAGATGCTCGGGGCGGATGCCGAAGGTGACGGCCTCGCCGGCCTCGCCTTTCAGCCGGCGCGGCAGGCGGACGGAATTGCCGCAGACATGAATGCTGGTTTCGGCCGCACCGACCTCTTCGATGCGCGCCTGCAGAAAGTTCATCTTCGGGCTGCCGATAAAGCCGGCGACGAAGCGGTTGGCCGGATTGTTATAGAGATCGAGCGGCGCGCCGACCTGTTCGATGCGGCCGGAATTCAAGACGACGATCTTGTCGGCCATCGTCATCGCCTCGACCTGGTCATGGGTGACGTAGATCATGGTGTTGCCGAGCTGCCGGTGCAGGCGGGAGATCTCGACGCGCATCTGCACACGCAGTTCGGCATCGAGGTTCGACAGCGGTTCGTCGAACAGGAAGATGCGCGGCTCGCGCACGATGGCGCGACCGATGGCCACGCGCTGGCGCTGGCCGCCCGAGAGCGCCTTCGGCTTGCGCTCCAGGAGCTTCTCGATCTGCAGAATTTCGGCGGCGCGTTTCACCTTCGGCTGGATCTCGGCCTTCTTGTAACCCGCCGTCTCCAAGCCGAAGGCGAGGTTCTTGTAGACCGACATATGCGGGTAAAGGGCATAGGACTGGAAGACCATGGCGATGCCGCGCTTGGCGGGCGCCACCTCGTTCATGCGCTCGTTGTCGAGCAGCAGCCCGCCGCCCGATATTTCCTCGAGACCGGCGATCATGCGCAGAAGGGTCGATTTTCCGCATCCCGAGGGACCGACGAAAACGACGAATTCGCCGGGATCGATCGTCAGGTCTATGCCGTGGATCACATCCATCGCGCCGTAGCGCTTCTCGACCTTCTGAAGAACGACACTGGTTGCCATCGTCTCAAACCCCTCTCTTGCCGGTCACTTTGGCCGGTTACCTGGTTCTTGCGCGCCAATCGGCGTATTTCGGACTATCGGGACCGACCGGCAGCGGCACTTCGGCGCCGCTGTCGGAAGACTGGTAGATGGCGGTGACGAGTTCCAGCGCGCGGCGAGCATCCACCGTCGTCACCGGCAGCGGCCCATGACCGCTGAGGAAGGCGTGGAACTGGCCCATCTGGGTGGTGAACCGCGGCGCGACCGGCTGCCAGTCGGCAATCACCCGGTCGATCTTCTCCCTGATGTCGTCATTGGCGGCGATAATCTTCCAGGGATCCTTGCCTGGTGTGTAGGGCTCATGGCTGCTTTCGAAAGTGACATTCTCGAAGTGCAGCCTCAGCCGGCTCAACTGTTCCTGCGAACCCAGCGTGCAGGACAGCGAGACGATGGCGCCGCTTTCCATCAGCAGGCTGGCGGAGGCGCAATCCTCGACCTCGATATCGTTGACGCGGGTGGCGACGCGGCCGAAAACTCTCGCCGCCGGTCCCATCAGATGCATCATCATGTCGTGCAGATGCAGCGCGTGGGTGACGAGCACGCCGCCGAGTTCGGTGGCCCATTTGCCGCGCCAAGGCACGGCGTAATATTCCGGTTTGCGCAGCCAGAAGGTTTCGACCGAAGCCGTATAGGCTTTGCCGGCAATACCGGCGTCGATGATCCGCTTGGCCTTCTGGATGCCGTCGCCATAGCGATACTGGAAGATCGGCATCAGCACGCCTTTGGCGCTCCTTTCCGCTTCCATAATCCGATCGACGCCAGCGAGCGAGCCGGTCAGCGGCTTTTCGCAAACGACATGTTTCCCGGCGGCAAGGGCAGCCACCACTTGCTCCAGATGCACCCCGGGAGGCGTGCAGATATCGATGATGTCGATCGTCTCGTCGGCGAGCAGTTCCGCAAAAGAGGTGGTGCGGCGCTCGATGCCGAACTCATCGCCGACTGCCTGCAGACGCTCTCCGTTCAAATCGCAGATCGCCACGACCTTGAACTTGTCGGCATGCGGCAGATAGCCCTCGACGATATGCGAGCGGCCGATGCCGCAGCCAACGATCCCGACCGTCTTGATGCTCATGACACTCTTTTCCACTGCCGCCATCAGCGTTTCATGCCCGTCGTGGCGATGCCCTCGATCAGCAGGCGCTGGAAGAACAGGAAGAAGAAGAAGACCGGCACGAGCGTCAAAGTCGACATGGCGAAGAGACCGCCCCAATCCGAGGCGCTGGTCGAATCCACGAAAGTGCGCAGGCCGAGCTGGATCGTATAGGTGTTCATGTCGTTCAGGTAGATCAGCGGCCCGAAGAAATCGTCCCAGGTCCAGATGAAAGAGAAGATGGCGGCGGTTGCCAGCACCGGCAGCGACAGCGGCAGCATGATCTTCCAATAGATGCGCCAGGCGCTGCAGCCGTCCATCATCGCCGCCTCGTCGAGTTCACGCGGGATGCCGCGGAAGAACTGCACCATCAGGAAGATGAAGAAGGCGTCGCTTGCCAGGAACTTCGGCACGACGAGCGGCAGGATGGTGTTGACCCAGCCGAGATCGAGGAACAGCACATATTGCGGGATCAGCGTCACGTGATAGGGGATCATCAGCGTGCCGAGCATGATCGCAAACCAGAAGTTCCGGCCGGCAAAACGCAGCCGCGCAAAGGCGTAGGCCGTCAGCGAACAGGCGATGACATTGCCGGTCACGACCAGCAGCGAGATGACGAGCGAATTCCAGAAGAAGCGGCCGAAGCTGACATCGAGACCAGTCCAGCCGCGGACATAAGACGAGAAATCGACCGCGGACGGGATCAGCGAGGTCGACGAGAAGATCTCGTTTTCCGGTCGAACCGACGCCGAGACCATCCACAACAGCGGATAGAGCATCAAAAGCGAAGCGGCGATCAACAGGGCGTGGATGATGAGCGACGCCGGCAGGCTGCGTTTGGTAATGTCCGATGGCGGCCTGGCCGCAGTGACGGAAGCGGTCATCTCAGTCATCGTAATGCACCCAATAACGCGAGGTCAGGAAGGAGAAGGCGGTGAAGATCGCGATGATCACCACCAGGATCCAGGCGAGCGCCGAGGCATAGCCCATGCGGAAATTGCCGAAGGCTTCCTGATAGAGGTAGAGTGTGTAGAACAGCGTCGAATTGATCGGCCCGCCGGTGCCGCCCGATATGATGAAGGCCGGCGTGAAGGCTTTGAAGGCTTCGATCGTCTGGACGACGGCATTGAAGAAGATCACCGGCGTCAACAGCGGCAGCGTGATCTTGTGGAATTGCCGGAATTTCGAGGCGCCGTCGAGGCTTGCTGCCTCATACATGTCCTGCGGGATTTGGCGCAGGCCGGCGAGAAAGATGATCATCGGCGAGCCGAACTGCCAGACCGACAGCGCCACCAGCGTATAGATCGAATAGTTCGGATGCGAGATCCAGCTCGGGCCTTCGATGCCGAAATGCAAGAGCGCGGCATTGACGAGACCGTCGCTGGCGAAAAGCTGGCGCCACAGCACGGCGATCGCCACGCTGCCGCCGAGCAGCGACGGCAGGTAGAAGATGGCGCGATAAATCGGCAGACCGCGCAGACCGCGGTTCAACGCCATGGCGACCAGCAGGGCGAAGGTCAGCTTGAACGGCACCGAGAAGACGACATAGGTCAGGGTGACGTGCATGGCGGCCGAGAACTTCGGATCCGCCGTGGCGATGCGCACGTAATTCGCCGTTCCCACCCAACTCGGCGACCGCAGCATGTCGAAGTCGGTGAAGGAGAGGTAGAGCGAAATCAGGGCCGGCCCGAGCGTCAGCCCGAAAAAGCCGATGAGCCACGGCAGGAGGAAGAGATAGCCGGGCGCATTGGCGTTCCAGAGACGCCGGAAGCGTCCCTCGGCCACGGCCCCCTGATATCTTTCCACCGGTATGGCCCCTGCGGGCGTGCGCATCGCATTGCTCATACGGGATCAGCCTCGTGCGAGAATCTGCGTGATGCCGTCGACAAGCTGTTTGCCGCCGTCAGCAGGAGAGATCTGTCCAAAGGCGATCTGCTCGGCGATGTTGCGCAGAATAAGGGTGCTTTCTCCTGCGCCGGTCGGCGGCGGGGGCGGCAGCGGGCCGGCCAGATCACCGAGGCCTGCGACATAGTCGAGCGGCACCTTGCCCGTTTCGTCGAGCTTGGTTGCGACGACATCGCGCATCGCCTTCGATTCCGGAATGCCGCGTTCGACGTCAAGGATCATCGCGGCATCGGGGTTCTTGACGAAGAAATTGATGTAATCGACCGCCTGATCCATCACTTTCGACTGCGCCGAGACGGAGAAGAACATCGACGGTTTGCGGTAATGGCCGCCCTTCGAATCCGGTGTGATGCGCATGTAGTTGGTCAGGGCCAGCTTGTCCTTGACCATGGCCTGATAGCCGACGAACTGGTTGCTGTGCGCGTAGTCGCAAGCGGCCTTGCCGAGGGTGAGGGGGCTGGTATCGATCGTATCCTTGTAAAGGGCCTGGATATCCGGCGTCACGCAAGCGCCAGCTTCGCGGAACTTGGCCCACATGTCGAACCATTCCGTCGCTTCCTCAGCACCGAAAGCGATCTTGGCATCCGCCGTGTAGAGCGCCTTTCCGCGCTGGCGGAGATAGTTTTCGAGCGCCGGTTCGACACCGCTGCCGTCGGCAAAGCCGAAATAGCCCTTGCGCTTGCCGGCCTTGGTCATCTCGGCGCCGATCTTGCCGAACTCCTCCCACGTGGTCTTCTGCGTCGGCATGTCGATGCCGGCTTCCTTGAAGGCCGCGCTGTTCAATACGGTTGCGGCCGAGTTGGCGCCAAGGCTGACGCCGTAAAAATGGCCATCAACCTTACCACCTTCGATCTGCGCAGGATCGAAATCATCGAGCTGCAGCTTCGATGGCATGTAGGATTCAAGGGGGGCAAGCGCGCCGCGCCGGGCATATTCGACGATGTAGCGGTAGTCCATCTGGATAATGTCTGGGGCATTGCGGCCGGCGACTTGGGTGGCGAGACGCGGCCAGTAATCAGCCCAGCCGAGAAACTCACCGGTGATGGAAGTGCCGGCATTCTTTGTCTTGTAAAGCTCCGACACCTTGTTGGTGCGGTCGGCGCGCGGTTGCGAGCCCCACCACAGGAGACGCAGGCGCGTTTCCTCTGCCAAGGCGCTTGTGCCGAGCGCCGAGAGCGACAGAAGTGCTGCGCCTCCGGCCACGAAATTACGTCTGTTAACACGCAAGGTCATTTTTTCCTCCTCCAAAGGGAAGCGCCTCCACACGCTTCCAAACTAGTTTTGCTTGCGCAAATAACTAATTGGTTACAAGCTACGAGCAAAGCGGCAAGCCTGTCAAGCGGTGTCGGTCAGAGCATGGTGGCGAAAAGCGTCGGCGGTTTCAGGCGACGTCATGCTCCGACCCTTCTGTTGCGGCGGACCGCCCTTCCAAATTCGGTTTTTACAATTTCGCACCGAAGGCTTATGAGCGCAACATGTGACGACAGGGGTGGAGCGATGAACGATAGCGGGGGAAACAACGGAAAGAAGCAGGCCCGACGGCCGTCGACGGAACGGACGGCCCAGCGCGATCCGGAGCGGACGCGCGCCGCGATCCTCGAAGCGGCGACCCGGGAATTCGCCGAAAACGGCATGGGCGGCGCCCGCGTCGACGCCATCGCCGAACGGGCCGGCACCAACAAGCGCATGCTCTATCATTATTTCGGCGACAAGGAGCAGCTCTACCTGAAAGTGCTCGAGGAAGCCTATGTCGGCATCCGCACGGCCGAGCGGGCGCTGCACATCGGCGACCGCAGCCCGGAGGAAGGCATCAGCGAGCTGGCGCTCTTCACCTGGCGTTATTTCCTTCAGCACCCGGAATTCCTCAGTCTGCTCGGCACGGAAAACTTGCATCGCGCCCGGTGGCTGCGCCAATCCGTCCGACTCAAGGAACTGCATTCGCATCTGATCGGCGAGCTATCCGAGGTGCTCGAGCAGGGGAAGAAACAAGGCGTCTTCGTCGAGACGGCCGATCCGTTGCACGTCTACCTGACGATCGCCTCGCTCGGCTATTTCTATCTCTCCAACCAGTACACGCTTTCGACAATCTTCGGCCGCGACCTGATCGAGCCGGCCAATCTCAACGCCTGGGAAAGCCATATCGTCCACGTCACGCTCGCCTCGATCAAGCGCTGAGTCTCGAAAATCAGATTCGACTCTTGACAGGCTCGCCGCTCTTCTGTCATCAAGTAACTGTTTAGTTACCGGCTTGGGAGGGCCGGGCTGACATGCCCGCTCCCGCCGAAAAGATTGCAGGGAGGAAAACATGGCACGCTTGGGGATCATCTTGCACGGCGTCACCGGCCGCATGGGTTACAACCAGCACCTGGTGCGGTCGATTCTGGCCTTCCGCGACCAAGGCGGCATCACGCTGAAATCCGGCGAAAAACTCGAAATCGACCCGATCATCGTCGGCCGCAATGGCGCCAAGATGGAAGAGCTGGCGAAGAAGCACAACATCAAGCGCTGGTCGACCGATCTCGATGCTGCGCTGGCCAATCCCGACGACACGGTCTTCTTCGACGCCGGCACGACGCTGATGCGCGCCGAGCTTCTGTCCAGGGCGCTCGACGCCGGCAAGCACGTCTATTGCGAAAAGCCGATTTCCGACGATCTGCAGGTGGCGATCGATCTCGCCCGCAAGGCGCGGCGCTCCGGGCTCAAGCATGGCGTCGTGCAGGACAAGCTCTTCCTGCCCGGTCTGCGCAAGCTGGCGCTGCTCAAGGATTCCGGCTTCTTCGGCAAGATCCTCTCGGTGCGCGGCGAATTCGGCTACTGGGTGTTCGAAGGCGATTGGGGCGTGCCCGCCCAGCGCCCTTCCTGGAACTACCGCAAGGGCGACGGCGGCGGCATCATCCTCGACATGCTCTGCCACTGGCGCTACGTGCTCGACAATCTGTTCGGCGAGGTCAGGGCCGTCTCCTGCCTCGGCGCCACGCATATTCCGCGCCGCATCGACGAGCAGGGCAAGCCCTATGACTGCGATACCGACGATGCGGCCTATGCGACCTTCGAACTTGAGGGCGGCGTGATCGCGCAGGTCAATTCCTCCTGGGCGGTGCGCGTGCGCCGCGACGATCTCGTCACCTTCCAGGTCGACGGCACGCATGGTTCGGCCGTCGCCGGCCTGACGAAATGCTGGAGCCAGCACCGCGTCAACACGCCGAAGCCGGTGTGGAACCCCGACCAGCCGCAGACGATCGACTTCTACAAGACCTGGGACGAGGTTCCGGATACCCAGGCCTTCGACAACGGCTTCAAGGCGCAGTGGGAAATGTTCATCCGCCATGTCGTCGAAGATGCGCCGTGGCCCTATGGCCTCGAAGCCGGCGCCAAGGGCGTGCAGCTGGCCGAACTCGGCCTGAAATCCTGGGCCGAGCGCCGCTGGCTCGACGTTCCCGCACTGGAGTTCTGACCTGTGACGACGATCAATCTCCCCCTCGACGGCAAGATCGTCCCCTATGCGCTGACCGGCACGCCAATCGAACTGAAGAAGCGCGACGCCAAGGCCTTTCCGCGCATCGCCTTTGCCGCCGCCCATGTCGTCGCCGACCCGCTTGCCGACAACGACCCCTGGCTGACGCCGGCGATCGACTGGGAGCGGACGCTCGCCTTCCGCCACCGGCTCTGGGATCTCGGCCTCGGGGTCGCCGAAGCCATGGATACGGCGCAGCGCGGCATGGGCCTCGGCTGGCCGGAAGCGCGTGACCTCATCCGCCGGGCGCTTGCCGAAGCAGCCGGCCGCAAGGATGCATTGATTGCCTGCGGCGCCGGCACCGACCACCTGATCCCTGGGCCTGAAGTGACCATCGACACGATCCTCAAGGCCTATGAAGAGCAGATCGAAACGGTCGAGGCAGCCGGCGGGCGCATCATTCTAATGGCAAGCCGGGCGCTTGCCGTCGTCGCCAGGAGCCCGGACGATTATGTCAGGGTTTACGACCGCATCCTCCGCCAGGTCAAGGAACCCGTCATCATCCATTGGCTGGGAGAGATGTTCGACCCGGCACTCGATGGATATTGGGGCAATGGCGACCACCTGAAGGCGATGGAAACCTGCCTTGAGGTAATCGAAGCCAATGCCGCCAAGGTCGACGGCATCAAGATCTCGCTCCTTTCCAAGGAGAAGGAAGTGACCATGCGCCGGCAGCTGCCGAAAGCCGTGCGCATGTATACCGGCGACGATTTCAACTATGCCGAACTGATCGCCGGCGACGAAGAGGGCCATTCCGACGCACTGCTCGGCATTTTCGATGCGATCGCGCCGGCAGCGTCGGCTGCGCTCGACGCGCTCGGCCGCAAGAGCAATCACGAATTCTTCGATCTGCTCGAGCCGACCGTGCCGCTGTCACGCCACATCTTCAAGGCGCCGACCCGCTTCTACAAGACCGGCGTCGTCTTCCTCGCCTACCTCAACGGCCTGCAGGACCATTTCGCCATGGTCGGCGGCCAGCAGAGCACGCGCTCGCTCACCCATCTGGCCGAACTTTTCCGCCTGGCCGACAAGGCGCGGGTGCTCGCCGATCCGGAACTCGCAACGGCGCGCATGAAGCAAGTGCTTGCCGTTCACGGCGTCCACTGATCTCAGGCATGGCAAGGGAGGAATGAGATGCAGGTCGAAGGACTTTCGATCAATCTGGCGACGATCCGCGAGCAATGCGGCTTTGCCGAAGCGGTCGACATCTGCCTGAAACACGGCATCACCTCGATCGCGCCCTGGCGCGATCAGGTCGCCAAGGCCGGCCTCGACGAGGCGGTCAGGATCGTCAAGTCGAATGGGATCAAGCTGACCGGCCTCTGCCGCGGCGGCTTCTTTCCGGCGGCAAACGAGGCCGACTGGCAGAAGAACCTCGACGACAACAGGCGCGCCATCGACGAAGCGGCCGCGTTTTCCGCCGATTGCCTCGTGCTGGTCGTCGGCGGGTTGCCGGGCGCTTCGAGGGATATCGTCGCGGCCCGCCAGATGGTGTTCGACGGGATCGCCGCCGTGCTGCCGCATGCGCAGGCATCAGGCGTAAAACTCGCTATCGAGCCGCTGCATCCGATGTATGCCGCCGACCGCTCCTGCGTGAACACGCTCGCTCAGGCGCTCGACATGTGCGAACCGCTCGGCGAGGATGTCGGCGTCGCGATCGATGTCTACCATGTCTGGTGGGACCCCGATCTTGCCAACCAGATCGCTCGCGCCGGGCGCATGAAACGGATCTTTGCCCACCACATCTGCGACTGGCTGGTGCCGACCAAAGACATGCTGCTCGACCGCGGCATGATGGGCGATGGCGTCATCGATCTCAAGGGCATAAGACGGATGATCGAGGCGGCCGGCTTCTTCGGCGCGCAGGAGGTGGAGATCTTTTCGGCCGAGACCTGGTGGAAACGCCCGGCCGACCAGGTGATCGCCACTTGCGTCGAGCGCTTCCGGAGCTGCTGCCAGATCTAAGTTTCAATATTCGTTTCATCACGCATGCAGGAGGATCATCGATGGAGAAACGCCGTTTTGCCCTGATCGGCACCGGGAACCGCGGCACCACCATGTGGGGCAAGGATCTGCTTGCCGGCTGGCGTGAACATGTCGACCTCACAGCCATCGTCGAGAAGAATTCGCTGCGCGGCGAGCGCGCCCGCAACATGATCGGCAGCAACGCGCCACTCTATGAAAACATCGATTCCATGCTCGCCGAGCAGAAGCCGGACCTGGTCATCGTCTGCACACCCGACCAGACGCACGACGATATCATCGTGCGGGCGCTGGAGTCCGGCATCGACGTCATCACCGAAAAACCGATGACCACCTCGATCGAGAAAATTCGCCGGATTCTCGACGCCGAGAAGCGCACCGGCCGCCGGGTCGACGTCTCCTTCAACTATCGCTATGCGCCGACGGCCGCCAAGATCAAGGAACTGCTCAATGCCGGCGAGATCGGCCGGGTGACCTCGGTCGACTTCCACTGGTACCTCAACACCAAACACGGCGCCGACTACTTCCGCCGCTGGCATGCCTATACGGAAAATTCCGGCAGCCTGTTCGTTCACAAGGCCACCCACCATTTCGATCTTCTGAACTGGTATCTCGACAGCGATCCCGAGGCCGTCACCTCCTTCGCCGATCTGCAGAACTACGGCCGCAAGGGTCCGTTCCGCGGGCCGCGCTGCAAGCTCTGTCCGCACGCGCATGAATGCGATTATTATCTCGATCTCGAAAAAGATCCCTTCCTCGATCAGCTCTACGAGGAGCCTTCGAAGATCGACGGTTATTTCCGCGACGGCTGCGTCTTCCGCGAAGACATCGACATTCCCGATACGATGGTGGTCAGCCTGCGCTACCGCAACAACGTCCATGTCTCCTATTCGCTGAACACCTTCCAGCCGATCGAAGGCCATCACCTTGCCTTCAACGGGACCAAGGGGCGCATCGAAATTCGCCAGTATGAGGCCCAGCCCTGGGAAGAGCCGAAAGAAGATACGATCCTCCTCATCCGCAATTTCCCGAACGGGAAGGAAGCTGTCGAGCGCATTGTCGTCCCGCATTTCACGGGCGGCCATTACGGCGGCGACGACCGCATGCGCAACATGATCTTCAAGCCCGACATGGAAGACAGGCTCGGCCAGCGCGCCGGCACAAGGGCGGGCGCCATGTCCGTGCTCTGCGGCATCGCCGCGCTGACGAGCTCGCGCACCGGCAAGGTGGTCGAAATCGCCGAGCTGATGCCCGAGCTTGCCAATGACGGCTCGCCCAATTCGTCGAGGACAGCGCGCTGACGCTAAGCGCTGGACGCGTCAGGCCATGTTTTCGAGATCCTGCCGGCGGATCTGGTAGAGCAGCGGCCGGCCGGTCGTAAAACGCTCGACCTCATCGGCCGCCATTTCGCCGAGACGCGCCCGTTCCAGGCCGATGGCGCCGGCAATGTGCGGCGTCAGGAAAACGTTCGGCAGGTCGTAAAAGGCAGAACCCATCTCCGGAATTTCCGGATCGGTGACATCGATGACGGCGTCGATGCGGCCGGTTTTCAGCTCGGAAAGCAGGGCCGCCTCATCGATGAGGATGCCACGCGCGGTGTTGATTAGCGTCGCGCCGTCCTTCATCAGCGATAGTCTTGATGCATCGATCATATGCTGCGTCGAGGGCAGCGACGGCGCGTGCAGGGAAACGATGTCGGCGCGCCGCATCAGTGCCTCGAGCTCGACCTTTTCAGCTCCCAGCCCGGCTGCCTCGGCGGCATCGACCATGGGATCGAACAGCAGCAGCCTGTATTCGAAGGGTTTCAACAGCTCGATCACCCGCCGGCCGATGCGCGAGGCGCCGATAATGCCGAGGGTGCGGCCATAGTTGCCGATCGCCTCGCGCTGCATCGGATAGGTGCGATCGCGGTTGCGGTCGGCGACGTAGAGGTCGCGGAACCGGAAGGCGCGCTTGCCGGCGAAGAGGATCGCGGCAAGGGTGAATTCGGCGACCGGCACGGCATTGGCCTCGGCCGAATGGCTGACTGTTATGCCGGCGTCGAAGATGGCCTCGTCGATGATGCCCTTCACCGTGCCCGCCGCATGGACGATGAGGCGTAGCCGCGGCGCGGCAGCGGCAATCTCCGGCCCGACATAGGCTGCGCCCCAACCGGTGATCAGGATTTCGGCTTCGGAAAGCAGCCGTCTTGCGCGTGCGTCGTCGAGGCGCTGGAGCGGCTCGCGATCCAGCAGGCGGCCGACCGTATCGAGCCGGCGCAGGATCGCGTCGGGCAGGACGTGCTCCGTGCGCGACGGCTCCATGGCAAGGACGATTGCCGGACGGCTCATGGCATTTGACCCGGCGCTTCGATGGCGCTGACCGTCACGCCCTTTTCCCGCACCAGTGCCTCCAGCGCCGCAAGATCAGGCGCTTTCGGCGGCCGGGTCCAGGCGGAGGCGACGGCGGCGGGATCGTCGAGCGCCAGCACCGCGGTTATCAGAATTGTTTCGCCGGCCGGAATCTGGCCGCGCAGCTGCGGCACGATGGTCTTGGCGACGATCACATTGGTGTTGGGTTGGGCCTTCTGCGCGAGCCCGACACGTTCGAGCGACGAACCCAAGTCGAGAATACCGCTGAAATCGGTTTCTCCGATCGCATAGGCAGCCCCATCCGACGCCGACAGCGTGTCCAGTTCGAAGTCCCGGCGAGCGATGGCAAAGCCGCCTTCGGCGACCCTCAGCGGCCGGGCCGCCCTGATCCGGTGGAGACGGATATGCCAGGGGGCCGCGGGCGCCAGCCAGCTTTCGACGCTGACATCGGGGAAAGGTGACCATTTCGCATAAAGCACATCACCCGCGAGCCTGGCTTCCTCATTCGTCTCGCGCACGCGGTAGTGCAGCCCGTCATCACTGAAGGCCAGCATCGAATCGAAAGCCGCCAGCGCAAAGCCGCGCTCATCGGATTCGACGCTGAAGCCGTATCGGGCGGAATAGGCGAATTTCGCGTATTTTTCCGTGCCGAAACGCATCTGCAGGTTTTCCTGGCCAGAGGACAGGGCCATGACGTCGCCGCCCGCCCGCATGATCAGCATGCCGGGATGGCGCTGGGGGACGGCTGCTGACGACGGCTCCGGCGCCTTCTCCTCAGCGGTCCAGAACGGATGATCCTGCGGGATCGCCAGCGGCAGAAAGGCCTTCAACGCCCAATAGGGCGAGCCGGCGGAATTGTAGCTCTCCGACATCAAGAGGTTCGGATAGCCGAAACCGATCGACAGCACGCCGTCCCGATCGGCGATCGGCTTGTCCCTCCACCAGCGCAGATGCTGCAGGCAGAGGTGTTTGACCTCGCCCCACGGCAAGGCCTCGACACCGGCAAAGGCGAGTGCCGACCAGAAGCCGGCGCAGGCGAAGCGATAGGTCAGGCTGCGACCGAAGGGAATGGTCGCCCCATCGGCAGCAAACCAGTGGCGGAAATCCCGGGCGAACAGAATGGCGCGTTCGCGGTAGCGCCTGGCGTAATCGTCGTCGACGAGCTTCGAATAGATCAAGCCATAAAAATGCATGGCGAAGGGAATGTAGTGATCGATTCGGCGCACGTTTCCGTCGCGATACCAGCCGTCGCCAATATAGAAGCCTTCGAGTTCCTCCAGATATTGCCGCGTCAGGCTGCGGTCGAAATCGGCGCCGAGGCGATCGAGGGCGATGTCGACGAAAATCCGGAAGAATTTCCAGTTGTTGTCGGCATAGTCGAACTGTCGGACCTGCTTGAGATAGGCGATGACATTGCCGCGGGCGCGCCCATCGAGCGGCTCCCAGATCTTTTCCGGCACCAGCGCCAGGGCAAAACCGAGAGCGGCAAGCTCGACCATCCGCTGATCGCGGCCATTGACCGTTCCCCAATATTCGGGATGGGCGGGGTCGGTGCCGTTGGCGAGGCCTTCGGCAAAACGATGCCAGTGGGCGAAATCGCCATTGCCCGCGCCAAGCGGCACCAATCCCCAGAGCGGCCGGGCGAAACCTTCGAGATCGGCCGCCGCCCGGTCGAAATGGGCGGCAGCACCGCTCAGCCTGACGCGGGCATTGCCTTTCGAAAAGCAGGCAAGCAGCGGATCGAAGAGATCAAGCACGGCGCGGCTCATGTCGGCGCGGGTTTCGAGCGGGTTGCCGGCGAGCGGATTGGCGCTGGCGGGATCATAGGTCATCGGATCACTCATGGGGTTCGATGTTCACAACGGTCCCTCCCGCAACGGGAACGACAGCTTGGCAGATGTGGCGCGCCGGCGCCGTCCTGTTGCGGAAACGGGACAGCATCAGCGAAATGGCCTCGCGGCCGAGGGCGGCGCGGTCGACGCGCATGGTGGAAAGCTGCGGATTGGTCATCAGCGCACAGGGCAGATCATCGAAGCCGACGATCGCGAAATCCTCCGGCACACGCAGGCCCGCTTCGATTACAGCCTCAAGCACCCCGACAGCGATGAAATCATTCATGCAGAAGGCGGCAGTGAAGCCGGCATCCTCGGCGAGGATCGCCGCCGTGCGCTCATGGGCCTCGCGGCTGGCGCTGCCCTGCAGCGTCATGGATACGAAACGACCTTCGGCGCCAGGGACAGCGGCAATCGCCGCCTCGAAACCGCGGATACGCTCACGGATCGTCTGGCGATGAGAGCCGCTCAGATGCAGGATGCGGCGATGGCCGGCCTTTGTCAGCCGGCCGGTCGCCTGATAGGCGCCGAAGAAATTGGCCGGCGAAACCCCATCGAAACGCATTCCGGGGTCGGTGCCATTGACAAGCACGGTCGGCATCATGGCGTCCTGCAGCCAGTCGCGCAGCATCTCGTTCGGATCGATGCCGACGAGAAAGAGGCCTTCGGCGGCTGCGGCCTGCATGTACTCGCGCGCGGTGTCCGGCGTGATGCGATCCTCCCGGACCATCCGGACTTCGAACGGCATGCCTGCTTCGGCGGCGCCGGCGCGCAGACCCTCGACGATCGCCTCGTAAAAGACGCTGAGGCCGCCCGTAACGCCGTCGCTGGCGATCAGCGCCAATCCGCCGGCAACGGCCTCGGTAGTAGGCTTGACCGGGTAACCGTGCTCGGCCGCGACCTTCAGGATCTGGCGGCGAACGGTTTCACTGATGCCGGGCTCGTTGGCGAGCACACGCGACACCGTGGAGACGGAAACGCCGGCCAGTGTGGCGATATCGGCCTGACGCGGCCGTCTGATTTTCTCATCACTCATGGGCAAAGCTTATGCAAATTACACAAATTTGCAAGACTGTCGTGTTTTCCTTGCAATAATTATTTTTTTGCGTAGTCTGCCTGCGAAATGCCCGACAGATACGCCGTTGGAGGATGGCAGCGGGCAGATGGGGAAAAGGAGGATAGCATGCAGGTCAACCGCCGTTCATTCCTGATGGGTTCAGCCGGTGCTGCCGCCGGCCTGGCCTTCGGCGCGGGAAGCGCCATTCCGGCTTTTGCCGCGGACACGTCGCTGCGCGCCATGTGGTGGGGGTCCAATGACCGCGCCAAGCGCACACTCGATGTCGCCAAACTCTACCAGTCGAAAACACCCGGCGTCACGATCGTTGGTGAATCGCTCTCCGGTGACGGCTACTGGACGAAGCTCGCCACACAGATGGCCGGCCGCTCGATCGCCGACGTCTTCCAGCTCGAGCCGGGAACGATCTCCGACTATTCCAAGCGTGGTGCCTGTATGCCGCTTGACGAGTTCGTCCCTTCGGCATTGAAGGTTCAGTCCTTCGGCGCCGACATGCTGAAACTGACCACCATCGACGGCAAACTCTATGGAGTCGGACTCGGCCTCAACTCCTTCTCGATGTTCTTCGACACGGTCGAGTTCGAAAAGGCAGGCATTCCACTGCCGACGCCTGATCTCACCTGGGATGAATATGCCAAGCTCGCCGTGGAACTCGCCAAGTCCTCCGGCAAGAGCGGAGGCCCCTATGCGGCCCGCTACGCCTATGTGTTCGACGCCTGGCTGCGCCAGCGCGGCAAGAGCCTTTTTGCGAGGGAAGGTGCCGGGCTCGGTTTCACGGCCGACGATGCCACGGAATGGTTCGATTACTGGGAGAAGCTGCGCAAGGCGGGGGGCACGGTTGCAGCCGACGTCCAGACGCTCGATCAAAACACCATCGACACCAATGCGCTTGGCCTCGGCAAGTCGGTCATCGGCATGGCCTATTCCAACCAGATGATCGGCTACCAGCTGATCATCAAGAACAAACTCGGCATCACCATGCTGCCGCGCGAAAAGAAAGGTGGACCTTCGGGCCACTACTATCGCCCGGCGCTGATCTGGAGTGTCGGCGCCACGACGAAGAACGGCGAAGCGGCGGCGAAATTTATCGACTTCTTCGTCAACGACATCGAGGCCGGCAAAATTCTCGGCGTCGAGCGCGGCGTGCCGATGTCGCCGACTGTGCGGGAAGCCATTCTGCCGCAGCTGAACCCGACCGAGCAGGAAACGGTCAAATACGTCAATCTTCTCAAGGATCAGGTCGGCGAATATCCGCCGCCGGTGCCGATGGGTGCGACCCAGTTCGACCAGCGCGTGCTGCGGCCGATCTGCGACGAACTCGCCTTCGAACGGACCTCGCCGGCCGATGCGGCGGCCCGGCTCGTCGAAGAAGGTAAAGCGACGATCAAGGGATGATCGATCGCCTGCCCCACAACAGGATGATCTCAGGCCTGGTTGGCCTAAAATCTGAATCCTATTCACAATCAAAGGATTAGAGCATGATATCGTCCGAAAACCGTTTACACTTTTCGGCATCGTGCTCTGGATGGAGAGGCCCGCAAAACCCCGGCGGGCCTTTCTGGTCTCCTGATTGAAGCGCGGTGCGATCTTAAGGATTAGCGCTTCAGATGCTTCAATTGGCTGCCAGGCTTTCGACTACGCGCCAGTCCGGCCGGCCCAAATTGAAGGGCCAGGCATGCACGTCGCGGTCATTGAAATAGACCACCTCCCGAAGGTTCGGGAAGGCGCTTTGTTTCAGCGTCGCGGTTTCGATCCAGGGTCTCATATAGGCGTCGCCGCCTTCGTAGCCGAGCTCGGCGACCCAGATGGGCTTTCCATAGCCGACGACAAGATCATAGCCCTGCTTCAACGCCTCCGAAAAGGTCCGATGTTTCTTATAGGCAAGCTCGTCATAGCGCTGGAGCCCGAAAACCGAGAGACCGACGAGATCGACGTAATCATCGCCGGGATAATAGGCATCAAGGCCAGGCTCCCCCTTCGGCGACCACATGAGCTCGGTGGCGGGCGCCTCGTCGCGAACGATATCCATCATCCGCTTGTAGGCTGCGATGTAATCGGCCGGATTCCAGCCGGACCATGAAAAGCGGCCCGACTTGTCCTCCATCTCCTGGCCCCAACGAAGGATGACGGGACTCTTCAGCTGAGAGATCATCTGCGCGATTGCCCGCATGTTGACGTCGTAATCGCCCCGCAGCACCTTGCGGCGAAGCTGATCGGAGGTCAGCCGCCAGTCGACGTCCCAGGACCACGGCTCGACGGTTATCAGCAGATTGCGGCCTCTGGCCTGCGCATAGGCATCGGCGACACGCAGCGTCTCCAGGTCAACGTCTTCCCATGGCAGGAACAGGGCTTCGGTCGTCACATTCGTCTGGGCGCCGAAATCCCCATGCGGGTCATAGGCGCCGAACTTGATGCCGTCGGCATGAACCACCGGACGCTTGTCGATGATCTCTCGCATGCTGGATGCCTGATTTGGGGCAATGCCGGCATATTGCACCTCGCTTCGGCCCGGCAGATCCGCGAGGCACACTAGCAGCAGCGCGATCGCGGCGGTCGAGAGGTGGTTTTTCTTTAGCTTCTTCATGGCTCACCCTCCTTTTCGGGCAAGTTCCTGGTCCAACAGGAGCTGCTTCAGATCGTGTGCCTTGGCGCTGACCGTATCCGCCGCAACAAGCTTGCGGAATTCGTCATCCTGATGCACCGATGAATGACGAAAGACGTACCAGTTGCCGTTCGGTTGGCGCCGTTGATAGATCGTGTTGCCGATCTTGCGGTGACCGAAACAGGTGCTGGCGCGCGCGGCACCCTCGGCATTCGTCCAGGTGGCGCGCATGCAGAGCTGACCGAGATCGTCAACGACCCATTTGCCTTCGGCGAAGGACTGTTTGCCCTTGTCGTTCACCCAGGCGACAAACCGCCGCCCATCCTCGATGAAGCGCCCGCCGCCGGTGTCCCAGGTCCAGGTCCTGTCGCCATAGATCCGATAGAGCTCATAGGCGCTGAGCGGCGTGGGCTCATTCTTCTTCGCGATCTCGGCAGCCTGCGCTGCCAATGGCAGGCACAGGCTGAGAGCAAGGGCCGCCCCATAGAGTCTCGATCCGATACGCATGACATCCTCCTCGACACTGGCCGGTTTCCCGGCTCAAACACCCTGTTCGTCCCGTCCCATTCGTCCGAATCCATTCCACCTCAGGCGGAATTTGACGATCCGGGTTTTGCCGCCACCGAGACCGGCCCCGGCTACGGCATATTGCGATTGGCTGAAGCTGATGAACGACTGACCGTGAGAAAGAGCCTCGAGACTGCGCAGTCCATGGCTGCCAGCCTGCATGCCGCCGGTGATGCAGATCGCGAGCCCCGTCGCCGTCGCCAACCATAGCCCGCGAGACTGCGGCAGCAGCGGCAGGCCGTTCTCGATTGCATGGCGAAGGACGATGAGCACGGTCAGCAGCAGATAGATCGAAAGATTCATCGCGGCGAAAATATAAAAGCCCTGGGCGGCGGCGACATCGGTGGCAAACACCATGGCGGCGGCGCAAAGACCGGCGAGGCCGATATAGGGCGCCACAATACGCAGCGGCAAATACTGCTGTTGCTGCTGGCCTTTCGGCGTGATGCGAAAGTCGACGAAAGAGCCGAAGATATGGTCGCGAACAGCTGCCAGGCTGCCGGCGAGCGACCACGGCCAACGCAGGAAGATGAAGGCAAGTCCCTCCCAGCCGAACAGCTTCGCATCATGCGGCCTGAAGGTTGCCGTCGCCCGCCAGAAGAAGGCAAACAGCGTCAGCACAATCGATATCGGCGCGAAATGCAGGAGGAAATCCGGATAGGTTACGTTGACGAACACATGACCTGTCAGCAAGGCGGCAACCGGCAACAGGAACGTCACGGCCATGGCGGCGGAGAAAAGCGGGTACCACAGTTGCGAAAACACGAACTGGAATTTCAGCCGCCAGGGTAGGTGGGTGAGGTAGCGACGGGAATGCTGTAGCAGGATGGTGACGAGGCTGCGCGACCATTGAAATTCCTGGACGGCGAGATCGACGAAATTCGCCGGACCGTCGCCGTGAGCGATCGCATCGACCGCATGGACGCCGCGCCAGCCGCCGGCATTCAGCATCAGCGTCGTCGAATGATCTTCGGCAAGTTCGGGGCCGAGGCCGCCGATCTCACGAAGCGCTGATGTGCGAACCGCATAGTGGGAGCCGATGCAAAGGGGCGCCCAGCCATTGTTGTAGCCGGTCTGCAACGAACCATGCAGACTTGCCTCCGCATAGAGCCTGCCGCGCGCCGCCCAGCTTGCCGCCGCATTCGCGTCACAGATGCTGGGCGCGGAGACATAACCGACGTCAGGATCGGCAAAGGGGCGCAGGACTTCCCGCAGATAAGTCGGCGTCGGTACATGGTCGGCGTCGAATTGGGCGACGAAATCGTAACGCGCATAGCCGAAATGGTCGTAGAAATAGGCAAGATTGCCTTCCTTGCACCGGGTCCGGCGCGGCCAGATCGTGCGATGATATTCCGCTACGCCCTTTCGCGTGGAGATCAGCACGCCGTGCTCCCCGCACCAACGCCTTGTTTCCGCAGAGGGATCCTCGTCGGCCAGCCAGACATCGAACTCGACGCCGACCTGATCGAGCATCGCCTGCAGCGTGGCGCGGACGACGGCAAAGGGCTCGGACGGCGCCTTGGTGACGACCATCGCCACCCGCCCTTCCGGCGGCCGTACGCGCGAACTGATCGTCCTTGCATCGAGGAAGATCAGAATGAAATAGGCCGGGACGAGCGTGATCCAGGCGAGCACGGCAGTGATGAGCGCGAAGGCAGTCCAGGAAATGATATGGGCGGACTGGCACCACCAGATCCAGAAAAACCCGAGCGCGGCCAGCCAGCAGAGGATGCCGAAACCATAGGCGACGCGTTTGTGGCCGGTGAAAACCGGATCGAATGCTTGCGTGCTGGTGGCGGCTTTCGCCGGCGCGAGGCCATAGCCGATAGGCGAAGCGCCGCTCATGCCGTCACCTGCAGCCCGAAGGTGGGACCGGCGGTGCGGATGATCGTATCGATATCCGAGAGCGTCGGCGCAAAGCCAAGTTCCGCCTTTGCCCTTGCCGTGTTGGCGAAAAGGATCGGCGGGTCGCCGGCGCGGCGGGAGCGATAGCGCACCGGCACTTCACGGCCGGTCGTGCGATGGATGGCTGCTAGGATCTCGCGCACCGAAGTGCCGCGGCCGGAACCGAGATTGACGCTGAGCGAGTCGCCGCCTGCCATCAGGTGATTGACGGCGGCCAAATGCGCCTGCGCGAGGTCGCTGACATGGATATAGTCGCGAACGCAGGTTCCATCCGCGGTCGAATAATCGGTGCCGAAGAT
The DNA here is from genome assembly GCF_003985125.1 of Rhizobium phaseoli. Classification (GTDB taxonomy): domain Bacteria; phylum Pseudomonadota; class Alphaproteobacteria; order Rhizobiales; family Rhizobiaceae; genus Rhizobium; species Rhizobium phaseoli. The sequence continues at coordinate 7,944 of NZ_ML133566.1, read as the reverse complement.
ATCGAGCCGCTCCAGCCTGCCGGCGGCGGCGAGAAGGGCGCGGGGAATGAGATGGGTCTCGGGCTCGTGACGCTCGGCAAGCTCGCCATCCGGATCGGCGCCGGCGGCGTTGAAATAACGCAACGCGGCGAAGCGGATGCCATAGGCCGCGGCAAAATCCTCGAGCGCCATCTCGAAGATCAGCTTGGTGCGGCCATAGGGATTGACCGGCTGCTGCGGGGTTTCTTCGCGTATCGGCAACGAGGCGGGAACGCCATAGGTGGCGCAAGTGCTCGAAAAGACGATCCGGTCAATATCCTGATCGAGGCAGGCTTCGAGCAGCGTCAGGCTGCCGACGACGTTGTTGCGGTAATATTTCCTCGGCATCTCGACGGATTCGCCGACATAGGCGTTGGCGCCGCAATGGATAACGCAATCGGGCGAAAATTCGGCCATCGTCCGGCGCAGCGCGACCGCATCGCCAAGCTCGCCCCGGATGAGCGGGCCCCAGCGCACGCTGTCGGCATGTCCGGTCGACAGGTTATCGTAAGTCACCGGGATCATCCCGGCGCGCGACAGCGCTTTGCAGATATGACTGCCTATGAAACCGGCCCCGCCGGTAACGAGAATGTAGCGGGACATCTCATACGGCCTCCGCCCTCTCTGTCCGGGCAAGCAGGCCGTCGAAATATTCGACGGTGCGCGCCAGGCCGGCTTCGAGCTCGATTTGAGGCTGCCACCCCAGTTCGGTCATGGCCCGGGAAATATCCGGCCGCCGCTGGCGCGGATCATCGACGACAGCCGGCAAATGAACGATGCGGGAACGCGAATTCGTGAGATCGCGGATGATTTCCGCCAGGCGCCGGACGGTGAATTCGCCCGGATTGCCGAGATTGATCGGGCCGTGGCATGCGCTGCCGGCTGCCGAGAAACGCAGAAAACCTTCGACCAGATCGTCGACATAGCAGAAAGAGCGGGTCTGCTGGCCGTCGCCGTAGATCGTCAGGTCGGCATTGCGCAGCGCCTGCACGATGAAATTGGAGACAACCCGGCCGTCATCCAAGCGCATGCGCGGTCCATAGGTGTTGAAGATGCGGCCGACCTTGATGTCGAGACCGTAGGTCCTGTGGTAGTCGAAGAACAGGGTTTCGGCGCTGCGCTTGCCTTCGTCGTAGCAGGCGCGCGGCCCGATCGGATTGACATTGCCGCAATAGGTTTCGCGCTGCGGGCTCTGGGTCGGATCGCCATAAACCTCCGAGGTCGACGATTGAACGACGATCGCGCCGGTCTTTCGCGCACAGTCCAGGGTGTTGACGGCACCAAGCACATTGGTGAGCAAGGTGCCCACCGGATCCCGCTGATAATCGGGCGGAGAGGCGGGCGAGGCAAAATTGAAGATGAGCGACGCTGCGATATCGAAAGGCTGACGGACATCGTGCTCGATGATGCGGAAGCGGGGGTTCGACTGGAGATGATCGACATTCACACGGCGGCCGGTCGAAAAATTATCGAGGCATATGACGCTGTGACCGCGTAGCAAAAGCCTTTCGCAGAGATGCGAGCCAAGAAAACCGGCTCCGCCATTGACGAGAGCAGTGCCCAGATTCTTGAGCACCGGCACGTCTTCTACTTCAGAATAGCCTGCGCCGGGAACGAAACTACGCATTACAAACCCCTTCCCATATTTTAGTCTTTTGATTTTATTCAGGCGCCGAGCACCTTCATTACCCTGATATATATTCGGCTTGTCGAGTATCTTATCTTGAATAACTTTATAGTTATTCTTTCGATAACCGAATTACTATTTTAATGATATTAAGATTGTTAGCGTGGTCAACTTTAAAAATAGCATCAATCCAATATAGCTACACAATTGTTCTTTTAACTAACAAATGATTAATCATTTTCTATATTTTTTCACGTAGAACGGGAATCCACACGTCACTCAAGCTTTGCTCAATAAAGAAGGGATACAAAAGAACTGAAGGCTGGCCGCGCGGAACTGTATGGCCGGTCTTGCATCCGAAAGCGCCATATGCGAGGGGTTGGCCATGTCGAAAAAACAAGCTGCAGCGCAGCCGAAAGGCCGGCGTCTATTTCATATGGCGATGTTTGCTTGGGGAACGATGCTTCTTGCGGTCGGACCGACAGCCTGTGCGGTCGTTAACGAGGACATAGCCGCCGTCGCGAAGAAGAATGTCGTCGTCGTCGAGGCGCCACGCGTCTCGAAGGCATACGCCTACCCGGAAAACCGGGCCGTACGGCCGGCCGCGGCGCCGGCCGGCGTCGTCGCCTATCACGGATCAGCCCCGTATATCTGCTCTCCGAGTGGCTTCGGACAGAAGTCGCGCTGCTTCGCGCGTCCGTCGATCTGAAGAGAATCCTCGGAATCGGCTCCAGTGCAAGGATAAAATGATCGCGCGGTTCAACGTGCGCAGCGTCCCTTGTGCGTCTGAATAGAGGCGCTGCGCTGCCGATCAGTTGCGCCAGCGGCTGGACATCTCGTCATCGCCGGCGGGATGTTCATTGAAGAAGCGAGACGCAGCTTCCGTGCGGTTTCGGACGTTCATCTTCTTATAGATGTTGCGCACATGAACCTTCACGGTGTTTTCGGAAAGATGCAGCTTGTCGGCGATGATCTTGTTCTGCGTCCCCTTGCAGATGAGATCGAGGATCTGAACCTCGCGGGTCGTCAAAGCGGAGATGCTGTCGCGCCTCAGCTTGAGCGCGTTGTTGCGCGCAACATCGACCGATTTCGTCTGATAGAGTGACGGCTCCAGCTGGGCGTTCTTGTTGGCGAGACGATTGAGAAGCGCCGAAGGAAAATGCTCCCCGCCCTTCATCAGCAGATCCACCGCAGCCATGAAGACATCAAGCCGAAGGTTGAGCGGCAGGACACCGTCAATGATCCTTCCCTCCACCAAACGGCTGACATAGGGTTCCAACATGTCGATGGCCTCGACCACAAGTCCGATCGAGGCCTCCGGGTGATTTTCCCGTACCGCCTTCAACGCCCCCTGAAGCTCAGGCTGCGGAATGTGATAGAATAAAACGAGCTTCAGATCGCTGGTATCCTTTTCCAGCATCGGATTCGTATTTGATATGCTTGGCACGTCACAATTTGGGAATTTTTTTGCCAGCGCTTCTACCATGCATTCTGAAAAAAGATCCGCCTTGGCAACTACAACGATATTATCTCTGGAAGCGCTAGACTTTATTACCTGGTCGGTATTCTCCATTGCTGAGCCTGTCATCAACATATACGCCTCCCCTAGCGTTACACTTTACTCAAACGTGAGGCGATGGCGGGTATAAGATAGTATGAAATGCCGCCCCCATGATGTCACCGCCGTCTTCTTTAGACATTTCTTAATTATGTTAATACGGATTGAGAAGGAAGGAAATGGCCCAAAGTGATTAGTATTGGGGGGCGAAAAGCGATACATTACCGCGCCTTGGTTGTATTTTGTTTATGATGTTACTATAGGATTATATTTGCTCTCACTATAGATAATCAAAGGAATGTAGTGTTTCAGTACAATTGTAATATTTATATCATCTTTGCTATACGTGTGTGAAGGCGGATAATCCCTCGCAAGTTGTTTCTCACCCCGCGCCAAGAGGCGGAAGCGTCGGTCGGAGGCCGAATGCTTTGATTTTCAGCTGCAATCATTGCTAAAACAGGAGAGAGCCACTTCGTAACTCCTCAGCGAGACGTCATGCAGACTGATGCAGACAGGGCGGAACGGGAACGGCTTCTGGCCATTCTCGATTTCTGGCACAAAATCGAGTTTTTCATCCCTTACGATCTCTCCCGTCGTCTTGTCCCAGCGGAAGGGCGGACCGTTTTCTGGCTGCACGCAAAAACGCTGTTGCAGGATGGTGCTGCACTCAGCCGTCCTGTAATACCCGAGGAGAAGCAGATTACCGGCTTTACCTTGTTCCTCGGCGTTTTCAGCAAATCCGAAATTGCCGATATCCGCAGGCATTTCGATGGCGTTGCGGCTGATATTGCCGAATACGAGGATGCCGAACGCAGCGATCTGGACGGCGATACCTGCTTTGCCAGCCTGCAGCTCACTCCCCCGGGACAGCCGATGTTCGAAACCTTTGCGGTTTCCACGCTTCCATGGGCTCTTGGCCGCGTGCAGAAATCCGGGCTCGCCTCGCTCAGCCATGAGGCATTTGCCGACAGCAAACGGCAGCTGGCGGAATTGCTTCAAAACTTTCGGGCGCAGCGACAGCTGGCATCCTCATCCTTCGAGGCCAGCACCGATCAGCCGATCGATGCCGCCGAAATTCTGGCGCTGCACGAAATGCTCTGCGATTGGGCGGGTTTTGCCTCGCGCCAGGAAATGCCGGTTGCCGCCGTCGAAATACGCTACCGGGACAAAGCGGAGAGACCCGATCTCATCTCGCTACAGCCGCAACTGGAGGACAACGCCCCCAATGCCGACGACGCGGAAGACGAGAGTGCAGACGTTGAAGAAGACATCGGCATCCTGAACAGCTTCTTCGTCGAGGACATCGAACGGGCGATGGTCCGCGTCAAGCAGGGCAATGTCCCGGAGCCGCTCAGGCGATATCTCACCCCGCTGGCCCGTGAAAAGCGCATCGACCTCTATTCGCAGGATGGGCGCGCCGCAATCGTTCGGGCCCTGCATCCCGCCAATCTCAATCGCGGACGCTGGCTGAGCGAATCTCACCACACAATGAGCCTCATGCAACAGTTCGCGATCAATTCAGCCATCGGCGACCGGTCGGAAACTGGGCTGTTCTCGGTCAACGGTCCGCCCGGCACCGGAAAGACCACCCTGCTGCGCGACATGTTCGCGGATAATATCGTTCGGCGCGCCCGGATCTTGGGACGCCTCGAGACGGCACGCGATGCCTTTGATGGTGCGCCGCGCCGCATCACTTTTGCCGACCGCAGCACAGCCTCGATATCGGTGCTGATCCCGGCGCTCGCCGGATTCGAAATGATCGTCGCTTCCTCCAACAACGCCGCCGTCGAGAACATCTCCCGCGACCTTCCCAAGCAGAGCTCGATTTCGCAAACGTCGTCCTTCCACTATCTGCAGACGGTCGCTCATAAAGTCGCCTGCCAGAAGGACAATGGCGGCGTGATCAAACTCTCCGACGGCGATCGCCCTTGGGGATTGATCGCCTGCGCGCTCGGCAATTCCAGGAATCGCCGAGCGTTCAAGGAGCGTTTCGCCTTCATGGAGATCCCCGACAGGCCGAAACCCGGCTGGTCGGGCGCCGAAAAACCCCAGACCATCTGGGAATGGCTGAAGAGCTATGAGGGACCGACCTTCGCCGAAGCATCGGCCGCCTTCCATGCCGCTGACGACGTGGTTCGCGACAAGATCGGCCAATATGCGCGCTATGCCGATCTCCGCGATGAAATTGCGCTGGTGACGCAGGATGCATTCTGCCGGGAAACGCTGGAAAAGCTGGCTGCCGCCGCTGGCGACCTTCGCCATGCACAACACCGATGCGACGAAGTCGTGGCCGAAATGGGCCGGATCAAGGACAGTTTGTCTTTTTTGAAGGAGGAGAAACAGTTGCTCGACCGCAGCGCGCCTGCGCGATGGAAGAGAATGCTCGCGACCAACCCTGCCCGGCAGCATCGGCAAGAAGTCGTCGCCAATGCGCGCAAGCAGCTGGACCTGCGCAAGGCGCTGGCAGAATGCGAATATCGGCTCGCGAAGGCGGAGAAACCCGTGCTGGAACGCGCTTTGCGGGCGCATGACCAAGCCGAACGGGCATTGCGGTCGCGACGAAAAATCTGGATTGCAAAGACAGAAGAACTCGAGCGGCTGGGAGAAATTCTCGATCATCCGGCCGCGCCGGAACACCTCGCCGACCTCGACGGTGATCAGGTGCAGATTGACGGCCTCTGGCATGGCGACGAACTGGCGGCTCTGCGTTCGGCATTGTTCGAAGCAGCGTTGACGCTGCATGAAGCGTGGCTGGCTGAGGTCGGCCGGAAGGGCGGAGGTTTCGGTGGAAATATCGTTGCCATCAGCAAGCTGCTTTCCAACAACAATCCCGTCGATGACAAACACATCGCATCGATCTGGCAAAGCCTCTTCATGGTCGTTCCCGTCGTCTCGACGACATTCGCCTCCTTCGCTCGGCAGTTCCGCGGGCTCGACGCCGGCTCGATCGGCTGGGTCTTCATCGATGAAGCCGGTCAGGCTGCGCCGCAGGCGGCCGTCGGGGCTTTGTTGCGGGCGCATCACGTCATGGTGATCGGCGATCCCCAGCAGATCGAACCGGTCTTTACCCTTCCGAGCGCACTGATCGGCGCCGCATCGGCTCTCTCACCTCACACGGCGCAAGGCCAATATTCGCCGAACAGGGTGTCGGTGCAGATGCTGGCCGATGCCGCCAATCGCTACGGAACAACGCTTCAAGACGAGGAAGCAGATGGACTCTGGATCGGCAGCCCCCTCAGAGTGCATCGACGCTGCATCGATCCGATGTTCAGCCTTGCCAACCAGATCGCTTACCAGAACAAGATGATTTTCGGGCTGGCAGAGCGCCGCCCGGCCGGCGACGCGCCGCCCTTCTATGGCGACAGCGCCTGGATCGACGTCAAGGGCAAGGTGTCGGGCAAACAGGCCGTTGCGGAGCAGACGAACTTCATCGTCGATCTCCTCACCGCGACCTGGCGCCGGTCCGGTGCATTGCCGGACCTCTACATCATCTCGCCGTTCAAGGAAGTGAAGAACAGCCTGAGACGGGCTTTGGCCCAGGCGCGCTGGATCGAGCAAGACGGATATACGGGCGCATCTCCGCCGAAACTGCAGAAGTGGCTTCAGGATCGGATAGGCACCGTGCATACGTTCCAGGGCAAGGAAGAGGATATCGTTTTCATGGTACTCGGCGCCGACGCCGATCATCGTGGAGCGGCGAGCTGGGCCGCCTCCAAGCCAAACCTCCTGAACGTGGCGCTCACGCGCGCCAAGCGCCGCTTCTACATCGTCGGCGATCATGCGCTTTGGCAAACCCTGCCATATTTCAGGGAGGCGGCGAGCGCTCTGGAGACGGTCCGGACCGCGGAATTCCTGGCACGGAATGCGCTCGACGTCAGGGATCCGAACCCGGTCCTCTGGAACTGAGTGCTCGCACAGACGTGCTTTGGAATCGAAAAAGCCCGCTTGCGGCGGGCTTTTTTTGAGATTTGGTTGCGGGGGCAGGATTTGAACCTGCGGCCTTCAGGTTATGGTCCGCAGGACGACGAGCTACCATCGCCAGTGGAAGCGAAGCTTTCACGCCAGCGATAACTGCTATCTGTGTTTTCGGAGATATGGAGGAAGGGGAAGTTTGGTTGCGGGGGCAGGATTTGAACCTGCGGCCTTCAGGTTATGAGCCTGACGAGCTACCGGGCTGCTCCACCCCGCGGGATATTGTAACACGAAAGGCCGCTTTGTGGGCGGCCTTTTGACGGCTTTTGGCCGTTGGATGTGCTGAGAAGATTTTGAAGAAGTTGCGTTTTGCAGACCTGGCAGCGACCTACTCTCCCGCGTCTTAAGACGAAGTACCATGGGCGCAGGGGCGTTTCACGGCCGTGTTCGGAAAGGGAACGGGTGCAGCCACCCCGCCATAACCACCAGGTCGGCAAAGCGCAACTTTTGTTTGAGAAGCTGGTGCAGGCCGAAGGCCTGCTTGTTTAAACACGTCTTCGATCTTTTCCACCCGAGGGCGCTTGTGGCACCCATACAGGCCAGAGGCCGTCGCCAATCGTTTGGCGGGCCGTCCGCAGCGCCATTGGCGCGTCAGGACAAAGGTCAAGCATCATCCGGACGACCGCTATGCGGTCGCCGGGGGATGAGCACAGTCAATGAGAACGATCAAGCCGATCGAGCTATTAGTACCGGTAAGCTTCATGCGTTGCCGCACTTCCACACCCGGCCTATCAACGTGGTCGTCTTCCACGGCTCTGATAGGGAACAC
>NZ_ML133565.1 GCF_003985125.1 Rhizobium phaseoli | reverse complement strand
CACCCGCCCCGATCTGATCTTGCAACCCGGACCAGCCGCTCAGATCGGGGCTGATCGCCTGCCGGATGCAGACCAAAGTGACATTTCTACTTTGCAAACATCCGGACATTTCAACTTCACCGCCACACGCGTGTAGCCGGGTACATTCTATTTCCAAGTGCGAAGCCTCAGCTGCCAGCGCCGGCCGTTGATCATTCCGCACGAGATCACCCAATCGAAGGACGAACAGATCATCATCGTGCAGGGCCACTGTGGACGGGCGATCTACTTCCGTCGCAAGGATATGGATGCGGCGGCCGAGGCAAACTGCTTCGTCAAATCCCCTTCATGACGGTCAATACGCCGCCACACTCTTGCCGTAGCAGGTCAGCGGAACCGGTTGACTTCCGTGGCCGACTTGCGGCGGCTGATGAATTCGCGCAGCAACGGCAGAAAGAAGGCCTTGCTGAAGCGACCGATCGGCGGCTCGGGCTCGAGATAGAATGAATTGCCGACGATGTTGGTGTTGAACTCGTCGAAGATGATCCAAAGCCTGCGATCGGCATCGAGGCCGGCGCGGCGCTTTTCGATTAATGGCACCTCCACAGCAAAGCACGACACGTCCGGCTGCTTGGTGGTGATAGGAAAGAACAGGACCAGATCACCGTCCGGCCGTGGCATTCTCACGCCCACGGCGACCGGCCGCTCCTTGCGTCTTCCGTCTCTCCACGCTCAGCCTCGCGCGCCCACAGGTAAGGATACCGTATAACGCTTGCGGTCTGGATCAGGTCGTAGCTCACTACCGACCTGCCTCATCCTCGCCGGCATAGGTCTCGACGGCGTTCTCGAATTCAGCGAAGGGTTCATCCGACATGGTCCCTATGGTGCCGACGGATCGGCGGTCGGATTGTTTCATCAGCCGCTCGTAATCTTCAATGTTGAGGAGGACGAGGCGCGGCTTGTTGCGCTGGGTGATGGTGACCGGATGACGAAGCGCCTCGGCGATGATGTCGCCGGATTTCCGGGAGAGATCGCTGGTAGAATAGGAACCGCTTGACCTGGGCATAGGCGTCCTCCTTTGCTGTATTTGTTGTTATATACAGCATTTCCAATAATGCTGAATATAGTGGAGGCTGCCTTTATTTTCGGCGATTGAACTCTCTGGACCAACCTGATCGGAAGCTGAGCCTGGCCGGTCTGCAGTGGGTTCCGACCTCCGGATGGACTAGTCCCGCCGCGCCATCATCACCTGGCGCGGATATTTCGCGGCTAGCTCAACCTCACATAAAGAACGAGGCATGGCGAAAAGGCGCGCAGGCCACCACGCCTTATAATTACGTTTTTTTATCCGCGAGGGCTTGTAAAGCGTCGTTGGTGGCGCCCTCCTCTGCACGGTCGTAGCAACTCCTGCAGATCACCCTCCGGCTATGCCGTCAATTTGCACAATTGGCTAACATGGACGTGCCCGAGCGGTCCGTGAGGATCACGTTCCCGGAAACATTGCGGCGATCGGTTCCGGTTAGCCAGCGCTCCGGCGAAAAATAGGTCTTGGTCCTCATCTGCGACGCTGAGGTCGCCTTAAGACCAAGAACAAAATCAAAATTGCTTCCGCCGTCGGCTTCGCGCTTGAAACTGAGATAGGCGCCGAACCTTTCGTATTCTACATTTCGAAGCTTTTGGATCGACGTAAGACTATCCTCTAAATCACGCCAGCACGCCTGCTTCACAATGATCTCGAACATGCGCAGGATGGCCGGGGCGAGACGCCCCTCATCGTCGGTCGTCGGCCCGATGATCCTGGCGCGGACCTCAACAATCTCGCCCATTTCATTTCCACGAACTTTGAGGAAGGTGGAACTCAGGGGACGCGTCTCGTCCCGTTCGTAAACGCGCTGAAAATAACATTCATAATTGCGATTGCGCATCGACGCGGCTTTCCACTCGCTCACCGCGATACCGGCCTCTCGAAGAGCAGAGCAAATATTCGACCCCGAGACGCGCCACATCCGCAGAAACTCACCTGCCAGCTCCGGCTTCGGGACCTCGATCAGCTGCGGCGATATCGACGTCGGCCGGAGAGGAGAAGCAGCCTCATCATCACGGCGGGCGGCGGTTTCCGATGACGGGGCAGCCTTATCGAGAGATCGATCTTCAACGCGCCCAGGCGGACCTTCGAGACGGTCGCTTCCGCCGAAAAACACGACGATGCCCGCTACGAGCAACATGCCGATCAAAAGCACTGGCCAAAGCAGCCAGCGGGGGACGTTCCGCCACGGGAAATTCCGGTGTGAACGCGGGCCACCGCCAGGAGGATCGACGGCTGATGACACCTTATCCACGGCGCGGCCTCACAAACAAAATAGGAACCGGTGCGCGTTCGAAGTCGATCGACCTCGATTCTCTTTGCGACCAATCGGGCTCGGATCGATCAACCCTGGTCGCGGCTCCTGCTGAAGGTGAGCAACGCATCTGAAAAACGGTACGGTCTGCTCGACTCACCTTCGACACTGCGAGTGTGAGGTTAGTCTCATATAGCGTCAAGCGGTGAGACTTCACGAACATGCAGGCGACCCAAACCGCAGACGATGAGACGCGGCATCTGCCTCGAAGCTCACTCGGAACTGGTTTTCAGCCAACCGATCCGCCGGCCTACGGTTCACGTATCGCGCTATCGAGTCCGCGCAGCAACGGATACAGGAAATACGAGATCACCGTGCGGTTGCCGACCTTGATTTCCGTCGACACGGTCATGCCGGGAAGCAGCCGCACCGGCACATCCGCGACATTCAGCCGGGTATCGGCAAGCAGGATCCGCGCCTTGAAGAAGGGGGCGGCCGGCTGGCCGGGGGTGGCTGTCTGCTCTTGTTGGCCGGTTAGAAAGGTGTCCTGGCTGATGGTTCTCACTTCGCCGGAGGCGGTGCCATATTTCTGGAAGGGATAGGCATCGAGCTTGATGCGCGCTTCCTTGCCGACGGCCACCCGGCCGATATCGCGCGTATTGATCGACACTTCGGCTTCGAGCGGCACGTTGATCGGCACCAGCGTGACAACCGGTTCGGCCTCCCGCACCACCGAACCGACCGAACGTTGCGCCAGATCGAGCACGACGGCATCGGCCGGCGCAGTCAGCGCCACCATATTGCGGCGCAGCTCCAGTTTCTTCAGCTCTTCACCCGCCATGTCGCGCTGGCTGCGCAGGTCGGCCAGCTGTTCCATCGCGGCGCGGCGGAAATCCTCGATAAAGGCCTGACGGTCGGCGAGCAGCTTGGCATAGGTGTGAGCTGCCTCGTCGGCCTTGCCGCGCACGGCAGTGATATCGGCCTCGACATCAAGGCGGGCGTCGCGCGAGCCGAGCATGGTCAGCAGCGAGCCGCTTTCCGTGTCATAGAGCTTCTTTCGTGTCGCCTCGATCAGTGAGAGGTTATCGCGCCGGTCGTTCAGCACGGCCTCCTGGTTGCGGTTTGCCGCAAGGACGGAGGACTGGCCGGCGATTTGCTGCTCGAAATTCTTCAGCTGCGCGGTGTAGAAGGCGCGCCGTTGGCCGAACAGCTGCACCTGCAACTGTTCGTCCGGCGTATTGCCGGCGACCTTCGAATAGTCCTCGCCGGTCAGCTCGGTCTCAAGCCGCTTCACCTGCGCGTCGAGAGCGGAGAACTTTGTCTTCAACTGACCGACATCGGCCTGGCTGAAGGTGGCATCGAGCGTCGCCAGCGTCTGGCCGGCATGCACCACTTCGCCGGCCTTGACGTCGATCGTGCGGATGATCGAGGTTTCGAGCGGCTGGACGACGATAGTCGGCTGAGTGGTGACGAGCTTGCCGGGCGCAATCACCACCTCATCGATCGACGAGACCGAAGCCCAGATGATCGCCGAAGCAATCAGCGCTGTCACGCAATATAGAGTCATTCGGGCGACCCGCGGCGGTGCGCGTTCCTCGAGCTCGACGGCATCGGACTGGAATTCAGCAATGACCGGCGGCAGTGGCGGGCGGGCGATGAGCTCCCTCCCCTTGCTTGAGTGGCTCTCGTTCGACTGCCCATTGTCCATGGGGGCCGGCAGGTTCTCGTTGGGTTTTCTCGCGTGCGCGCTCATGCAACCTGCCTCATCTGCTGGGACCACAGGTGGCGATAGGTCATGCAGCGCGATACAAGCTGATCGTGCCGGCCAATATCGGCGACCTTGCCACGTTCGACGACGAGAATGGCATCGGCATTGACGAGCGTCGAAAGCCGGTGCGAGACGATGATGACGGTACGGCCGGCCGCGATGCGGCTGAGATTGTCGCGGATGATCGCCTCGCTGTCAGGGTCCAGCGCGCTCGTCGCCTCATCGAAAATCAACAGCTTCGGGTCGGTGATCAGCGCGCGGGCGATCGCCAGGCGCTGCTTCTGTCCGCCCGACAGGTTGGCGGCGTTTTCCTCCAGCATCGTGTCGAAGCCGCGCGGCAGCCGTTCGATGAACTCTTCGGCGCCGGCGATGCGGGCAACCTCCATGATCTCCTCGATGCTGGCATCCGGCTTGGCGGCGGCGATATTGTCGCGGACCGAGCCGCGGAACAGGAAATTGTCCTGCAGCACGACGCCGATGCTGGTTCGAAGATGCACGAGGTCGATCTCGCGGCTGTCATATCCGTCCATGCGCACCAGCCCTTCCTGGCTCTGATAGAGACCCTGGATGAGCCGGGTGATCGTCGTCTTGCCCGAGCCGCTCTTGCCGACCACGCCGAACACCGAGCCGGCCGGAATGGCGAAGGAGACGTTGTCGAGCGCCGGCGCGCTGTCGGGAGCGTAGCGGAAGGTGACCCGATCGAACTCGATGCGCCCCTGCAGCCGCGGGCGGACACCGCGCCCGCGCCCCGCCTGCTCCGGCCGCTGGGTCATGATCTCGCCGAGCATGCGCACCGACAGCGCCACTTCCTGATATTCGTGCACCATGGTGACGATCTGCACCAGAGGTCCGGAGACGCGGCCGGCGAGCATGTTAAAGGCAACGAGCGCGCCGATGGTCATCGCGCCGTTGAAGACATCGAGCGCGCCGAGGCCGATGATCGCCACACTCATCAGCTTTTCCAGAAGGCCGGTCATCGATTGGGCGATGGTCGAAATCTTCTCGACCCGGAAACGCACCGAGATCGACTGGGCCGAATAATCGTCCCAAACCTTGCGCTGGCGCGGTTCCAGCGCCAGCGATTTGACCGTGCGCATGCCGTGCACGGTTTCCACCAGCAGGGCCTGGCGGTCGCCTTCCGCCTGATAGAGCGCCTGCAGGCGGCGCTGGAACGGCCCGACCAGCAGCATCACCACCAGGCCGACAAGCGCTGCGAAGCCGAGAACCACGAGCGTCAGCTTGACGCTGTAGAGAAGCAGGATCGGCACGAAGACAAAGAGGGACACGCCGTCGAGAAGCGTCAGGAACAGCCGGCCGGTCAGGAATTCGCGGATACGCCCCGTCTGCTGCATATGCTTGACGAGCACGCCGGCAGAGGCCTGCTCGAAGAGCGCGATCGGCAGATTGAGCAGATGGCCGAAAGTGCGGGTCGCCACCCGGATGTCGATCCTGTTGGTCGCGTAGAGCAGGAGATAGCGGCGCAGGAAGCTGAAGGTCGCGTCGAAGACGAGCGCCACGGCGATACCGATCGTCAGAACCGTCAGTGTCGCATAGCTCTGATGTACGAGCACCTTGTCGATCACCAGCTGAAAGAACATCGGGGTTGTCAGTCCGAGGCCGTAAAGGACGAAGGCAGCGAGCGCGACATCGCGGAAGAAGCTGCGCTGCCTGATGATTTCAGGCACGAACCAGCGGAAGCCGAAAGGCCGGTCCTCATCGGACATGCGATAGTTGCGTTTCAGCAGAACCACCGATCCAAGCCAGGCCTTGGCGAATTGCTCTTCGCTGAGCATCATCGCTTCGGCGCGTGACGCCAGCGGGTCGAGAACGCGAATTCTCTCGTCCTCGCCGCTCCCGACGGCGTCGGCGATCACCACCCAATTGCCGTTCGTCAGTTCCGCCAGCACCGGAAAGGCCTGGCCGAGCTGAAACAGGGATCGCCAGTCGAGCGTCAGATGCCGGGCTCTGAGGCCGGCATCCTTCGCCATGCGCAGCAGCTGCCGCACGGCAACGGGATCGTTGCCGACGGCATAATCGTGCTGTAAGCGCTCAGGCGCAAGATCGACGCCATGATGACGCGCGACGAGCGCCAGACAGTGCAGGTTGGTATGCAGAAAACCACTCATGGCCCACCCGAAACCCAATACGAACCGAGGCGATATTTGTTCTATCAGTTGAAGTTCGGCGAAGCGTTCGAAGCGCCGACCGGCGCCGACTGGATCTCGGCCGCCGCCCCTGACATATCGGCAACGCGACGAACCGCGCCGGCTTCGACCAACCCGCCAAGCGCCTTCTGCATGAGATCGACCGCATTGGCGAAGGCATCGACAGGCATGATGATGCGCTGGCGGAAGACCGGCTTCGGGTTGTTGTTGGCGTCACGGTCGGTCGCCGAAAGCGACATCAGGTCGATGCGCACGATCGTTCCGGTAATGGTGATTTCGCCGATGCCGTCTGCGTAAAGTTCATTGTTCATTGTTCTCTCCTCTTGTTGATCAAAGCGTCACACGTCCAGCGGGACGCACTAGCCGCTCGAATGTGCGTGGACAGCCCCGTGCGGCCACGCTGGAAACGGGTCCCGGAGCCCGACGGCCGTCTGCGGATCGAAGCCTGTCTCCTCACCGGTCAGGCAGTCGTCGAGTGCGACCCTGATTGCTCCTTCGTCGAAGCCGGCGCCGATGAAGACGAGCTCCTGGCGGCGGTCGCCCCAGACTTCGTCCCAATGCCGGTCGATGAGTTGGCGAAACTGCGGAAAGCGTGGCCACTGCACCTTCGGCACGGAGGCCCACCAGTAACCCCTGGTATCGATGCGGCACTGGGTGCCGGCGATCGAGAGCAAACCGATCTCGTCCGGCCTCGTCGCAAGCCAGAAATGCCCCTTTGCCCGGATGAGGCCCGGCCATTTTCTGCCGAGGAAACCCTGCAGTTTTGAGGGATCAAACGGCCGGCGGCTGCGATAGACGAAGCTTCTGATGCCGTATTCCTCGGTCTCCGGCACATGGTCGCCCCAACCGAAGAGTTCCTTGTGCCAGAGCGGATGGCGGGCGGCCTTCGCCTCGCTGAAGAGGCCGGTATCGAGAATCGCGCCGAGCGGCACCTGGCCGAAGACCGCTTCGATGACTTGGGCATCCGGATTCAGTGCCGCGACGACCCGGCGAACCTCGGCAAGTTCGGCGCAGGGCACATCGCCTGCCTTGTTGATGATGACGACATCGGAAAATTCGATCTGCTCGACGAGCAATTCCACGAGCTTGCGCTCATCGTCCCCGTCACGCCTTTCGCCGCGATCGGCAAGAAACTCGGCGCTCTGGTAATCGGCGAGCAGATTGACCGCATCGACGACGCAAACCATCGTGTCGAGCCTTGCCACGTCGCAAAGGGCCGCTCCGCTTTCATCGCGGAAGGAGAAGGTGGCTGCAACAGGCAGCGGTTCGGCAATGCCGGTGCCCTCGATCAGCAGATAGTCGAAACGGCCGGCGGCTGCCAGCCGCCTGACCTCACTCAGGAGATCCTCGCGCAGCGTGCAGCAGATGCATCCGTTGGTGAGCTCCACAAGCGTCTCGTCCGTGCGCGAGAGGTCTGCGCTCCCCTCGCGCACGAGATCCGCATCGATGTTGACCTCGCTCATATCGTTGACGATGACAGCAACCCGACGACCCTCCCGATTGCTCAGGACATGATTGAGGACAGTCGTCTTCCCGGCGCCGAGAAACCCGGCGAGAACCGTAACCGGCAATCTGATATCTGTACGCATCATCGATACTCTCACACTTTACGGCATGCTTGGTCTTGCATCCGCGTGGGCGTTACGCCGCGAGCTGCGGTTTGAATGCCACGTCCACGTAGTAGTTCGTGCTGTTATAGCTGGCGGTCGGGAACAGCCCGCCCGATCCATAGGCATAGACGCCGTTGTTGCCGCCTGATGCCTTCAGGTCTCCATTCGTCACGTCGCTGGCAAAATAATTGCCGGTCGCCGAATAATTGCCGTTGGTGGAGTAGGACACGACGTAAGTCGTATCCGCCTGGATGGCGATCTGTTGGCTGAGCTGCGCGGTCTGCCAGCCGCTCGCCGTCTCGTTGTTGAAGGTGACGCTGCCGAGAAGCGTGCCGGAAGCGGTCCACAGATAGCCGTTGTGCGGACCGGTATTGTCGGCGCCCTTGTAGAAGCGGATGGCGCTGATCCAGCCGGCGGCATCGGCCTGGAACCTCATGCCGAGATTGACCTGCTGGTTGTCGTTGACCGAGACGACCGAGGGCGTCGCGTTTGATGCAAAGAGGTTCTGCTCCGGACCCGCGGCTCCGCTGTTGACGGTGAGCGCCACCTGAGCCGATGCCGTGCCGCCCTTGCCGTCCGAGATCGCGTAACTGAAGCTCGCCGGTCCCGAATAGCCTGCCGTCGGCGTAAACGTCACCGTCTGGGCCTGAGCATTCCAGGCGACCGCGCCGTTGACCGCCCCACTGACGCCCGTGATCGCCAGCGGATCGCCATCGCCATCGCTGTCGTTTGCCAGAAGCGCCGCGGCCTGGATGGTGATCGGCGTGCCCGTGTTGGTCGAGAAGCCGCTGTCATTGGCGGCGACCGGAACCGTATTTTGCCCGCCGCCCTGCTGATAGAGCACGTCGATCCAATAATTGCTCGCATTGTAGGAGGCGGTCGGAAACAGGCTGCTGGTGCCATAGGCATAAAGGCCGTTGCCGCCGCTCGTCGTACTCGACGGCGCCGTCAGCACACCGTTCGAATAGTCTGTCACGAAGTAGTTCGCAGTGGCCGAATAGAAGCCATTCGAATGGTAGCTCGCCACATAAATAGTGCCGGCTGAAACATTGATCGGCTGGGTAAAGGAAACCGTCTGCCAGCCGCTCGCCGTTTCGTTGATGAAGGTCGCCTGAGCCAGCAGCTGGCCGCTCGTCGTCCACAGCGAGCCAACATGCGTGCCGGTATCCTGGGCGCCCCTGTAATAGGTGAGCCCGGTAATCTGGCCGTTGGCGGAAGCGATGAACTTGACACCGAGTTCGACCGAGCTGGCGTCATTGGCGGCGGCAATCCCCGACGTATCGGCGCCGGTGAACAGGCTCGACGTCGCCCCCCCGGCCGGCGGCGTGTTGACGGTGAGACTGACCGTGGCCGACGCCGTGCCGCCAAACCCGTCTGAAACCGTATAGGAGAAGCTCGCCGCGCCGGCATAACCCGCCGTCGGCGTGAAAATGACGGTCTTGGTCTGGCTGTTGAAGCTCACCGTTCCGTGGACCGCACCATTGACGCCGGTGATGCTGAGCAGGTCGCCATCGCCATCGGTGTCGTTTGTAAGCAGGCTGGCTGCGGCAATCGACAGCGCCGTGCTGGAATAGGTCGTGTAGCCATTGTCATTGGCGGCGACCGGCAGCACGTTGCTCGTCTGGTTATAGACGACATCCACCCAGTAGTTCGACGACTGGTAACTGGAGGTCGGGAAACCGGAGCCATCGGCAAAGACGCCGTTACTGCCGGCAAGCGCCGTCAGCGAGCCATTGCTGTGGGCGGTCGTGAAATAGTTTGCCGTTGCCACATAGGAGCCGGTCGTGTGGTAGGAGGCGACATAGGTCGTGCCGGCCAGGATATGCACCGGGTTCGAGAATGTCGCGGTCTGCCAGCCGCTCAGCGATCCGCTGTCGGCGAAGGTGACGGTCGCGACCAGCCTGCCATCGGATGTCCACAGCGAGCCGGTATGCGGGCCGGTATCGCCTGATGCCTTGTAGAAGCGGACGCCGGTCACCATGCCGCTCGACGAAGCGGAGAACCGCATGCCGAGTTCCAGCGACTGGCCCTCGTTGTAGCTTGCGCCCGACGGTCCTTCGCTCGACTTGAACAGCGTCTCCCCCGAAGGGCCCGGGTCCACGGTGAGGCTGACATTGCCCTGGTCCGTGCCGCCGCGCCCGTCCGACAGCGTATAGGTGAAGCTTGCCGGCCCCGAATAATTATTGGTTGGCGTGAAGGTGATGGTGCCGTTCTGCTTGTTGAGCGTCACCGTGCCGTTGACGGCATTGCCGACAGCCGAAATCGTCATCGCATCGCCATTCGGATCCGTATCGTTTCCGATGAGCGAGGCGATCGAGAGGACGACGCTGTCGTTGCGGGTGAGCGTCAGCCCCGTATCGTCGGTGGCGACCGGCGCGCTGTTGGGGCCGGCGTCGAAGACCACGTCAACCCAGTAGTTCGTGCCGGTGCCGAGGTTCTGGCCGGGAAAGATGCCGGCATTGTCGCCATAGGCGTAGACGCCGCCGCCATCGACGACCTTCAGCGCGCCGCTGGCATAGGTGCCGCCGAAATAGTTGTCGGTGGCGGAGTAGTAGCCGTTGGTGTGATAGGAGGCCACATAGGTCGTGCCGGCCGTAATCTGGATCGGACTGGAGAACATCACCGTCTGCCAGCCGGAGAGCGATTCACCGACGGAGACACCCGTTGCCAGCAGCGTTCCGTCGGCGCTCCAGAGGCTGACGGCATGGTCGCCGATATTGTAGAAACCCTTGTAGAAGCGGATGCCCTCGACATAGCCTGCCGTCGTCGCCTGGAAGCGCAGGCCGAGCTCGACGGAATCGCGATCGATCGCCATTTCGACGGCGGGCTTGTCCGCCAGCGTCCACAGGCCCTGGGTGCCCGGCAAGGTGACGGTGACCTGCTTGCCGGCCGAGGGGGCCTCCATGTTGACGCTGTCGTCGACAGCGCGCGACATGATCGTATAGGTGCCGCTCGCCTGCACGACCCAGTTATAGCTCCAGCTCTCCCGGCCCGTCGCCTTGAACCAGTGCTGGCCGCCATCGGTGGAAATTTCGACGCCGGCGATGATACCGCCGCCGAAATCCTGCGCCGTGCCCGTGATCGTCACATGCTGGCCTTCGAGGAAGCTTGCGCCGACGAGCGGCGAGCTGATCGTCGAGGTGGGTTTCAGCGTGTCGGTCGATTGTGTCGCCAGGATCAGGCTCGCATCCAGCGTCGTTGGCTGGATGCCCATGTCGGCGAACATGTTGACCATCGCCTGCTGCACGTTGCGATCGGTCGACGTCGTCGGGCCCTGGTGGTTGTCGCTCAGGCCCCAGGACCAGAAGACGGTGCCGGCGCCGAAGACCAGCGCGCCGCTGGCCGCCCGGTACATGGTCAGACTGTGGGTCGCCACCGCATCGCCGACCGTGGTGCCGTAGTCGCGCAGATAGGTGCTCACCGAAACCGTCGACAGCGAAAGGTTGATCAGTCCATCCGGACGGAATCCGTTCTCGACATCGGAATCCCATTCATAGCCAAGCAGGTTCTGCACCAGATTGTAGGTATCGCCCTCGTGCAGCTCCGAAACATCGGTGTTGCGCCAGAAGCGTAGGTTCGAATAGTCGTAGGGGATGGAGATCGTATCCTGGCGGTAGCTGTCCACCTGGAACATCGTTCCCGTCAGCGAATTCTCCGGCTCCTGCCCCGGATCGGCATAACGCGGGTCGCGCCAGGTGCCGGTGCCGACATTGCTCGGATCCGTGCTCGTGCCCCAGGTCTCCTTGTAGCAGACCATGGTGCGATAGGCCTGGCCGCTGCCGTCGATGCTGCTTTCCCAGCGCACCTTCCAGTAGCACTCATTGCCGCTCCAGAAGGCGAGATTGACGCCGGCATCGCGGGCGGCCTCGACATTGGCACGCTGTTCGGCCGACCAGTATTCGTCGTGTCCGACGGAGAGATAGGCATCGTGGTTGAGCAGCAGGCTGCCGCTGCGCGCCGCATCGACGCCTGAAATATAAGATACGTCGTAGCCGTTCTGCTCCAGCCAGGAGATGGCGGAGGATTCGGCGCCGAAGATGTAATCATGCGAGCCGCCGATCGGGCTCGTATTGGTGATGATCGGCCTGTTGTAGCTGACCGCCGAGGCGCGGCCGATGGCCTGCAGGCCGCAACTGCAGTTCGGCGGCAGGTAGCCGATCATGTTTGCGGGATCGACGGGCACTTCGCCGTAATAGAGGCTGGCGCCACCCCAGGCATTATAGGCCTGCCAGGTGGTGTCCGACGTCTGGAAAACGATATTGCTGGTCGAGGCGTCGTCGCGCACGACGAAGGGGATGATGCTGGCATCCTCGGTGCCATCCTCGCGCACCAGCTTGGCGAAATAAACGCCGGAGACCGCGTCCGTTGGAATCTGCCAGCTCGCTGAGACCGACCAGTTGCCGCAGTCGATAAGGCCGAGCGACATGTCGACGATCGGGTGCGGCTGGATCTGCGCCGTGGTCAGCTGCTGCTCGATCGAGTCGACCTTGCGCGCGCCGAGCCCGCCATAATAACCCATACGGTAGATATCGATGCGGTAATGGGTGGAGTCTGTGGCGATCTTGAAATCGACCGTCTGGCCAATATTGGTGCTGATTTCGGTGGCAAAGCCCTGGATGGTGCCGTTGCCGTCGCCCTCCAGCCCCCATTCGCTGATCGGGTTGCCCTGCTTCAGGTTTTCGAGTGCGATCTTGTTGGGCGTCGCCACAGGCGTAGCCGTCGCTGGAGCCGCCAGTGCTGTCGGGGCCGCTGTCGTCTCAGCAGACGAGCCCGAGCTCGGCGCGACCGAGAGGGATGCAACCGAGGTCTGAAGGCGCAGCGAAGCCGCGGCGACACTGCTGGAAGAAGGAACAGCTGCTGCCGTTTCGCCGCTGCCGCTGTCGGTACCGCTCGTAACACCCGTCAGCGCGGGAGCGGCAGGCAGCGTCGCAGCCTCCTCGTACGGATCCGGGCCAAGCACGGTGCGCTCAGATGTCGAGGAGGACGTGTCGAAGACCGCTGCAGCCGACGCCGTTTTCGTGGATGTGTCCCGCGCGCCGCCATCGGCCGCAGGCGCCGGCATCGCTGTCGACGATCGAGGGGACGATTGCACGTCGCCTGGTGATATCAGGGAAGACGTGACCGTGCCGGTGAAGGAGGATTGAACGGTTGCGCTACCCTGACTGGCAAAACCCGGGGACCCGTCAGTACCCGTCGAAGACACGACTGTCGTCGGTCCAAGGGTTGCACTCCAGGAAGGGGGCGCACGACAGATACTCAACGCTCCACCAAATATACTCAAATACTCACGATTACTGACATGAATTCTCCGCATCAGCGGCGTCCCCATTCCGTCGATCGACCCTGGAAGACTTCATCCTGCCAGCTTTCGCCATGGAACGGACGACAGCAATCAGGGGTATGTGGGTGGTACACCCATACGTCGATGTGATAATCCTCACCGCATCCCGGCTGGTCGAGCCGGTTAACACGCACGCGCTATCCTGCGCCGCTCGAGCTACCAGGCCGGAAACGGATCTTCGAGGGTGGCCCAGTCGCGCGGATCGGCGCTCGCGAGGCATCCGTCCAGTGCAGTCCGCACACCGGTCTCGTCCATGTCTACGCCGATAAAAACCAATTCCTGCCGGCGATCGCCCCAAGCATTGTCCCATCGGCTCTGAAGGTGCCGATGAAATTGCTGATGGTCCGGCCAGTCCTGCCGGGGCACGGCTGCCCACCACAGCCCCATGGGTTCGCAGCGCCGCTGGATCCCGGCAGCCGACATCAGGCCCACGTGGCGTGGGCGCGTGGCGAGCCAGAAATGGCCCTTGGCACGCAACACGCCCGGCCAGGGCGCATCGAGAAATGCGCGAAACCGCATCGGGTCGAAAGGACGCCTCGTGCGATAGACGAAACTCGATACCCCGTATTCCTCCGTCTCAGGAACATGCTTCCCCGGGCTGTACAATTCCTTGTGCCACAAAGGATGCGCGGCGGCTTTTGCTTCATCGAAGAGGCCCGTATTGAGAACGGTTTCGAGAGAAATCCTGCCAAAATCCGTCTCCACCTGGTGGGCATCCGGATTGAGGGCAGCCACCGTTTTGCGGACTTCGGCGCGGGTCTCTTCGTTCGCGTCCGAGATCTTGTTGATCACTACGACATCGGCAAACTCGATCTGGTCGACCAGCAAGTCGATAAGGGTGCGCCGGTCCTCGCCGTCCCTCTGCAGGCCGCGGTCGGCAAGCAGATCGGCGCTGCTGTAATCGGCCAGGAGGCTTGCAGCGTCGACAACGGTCACCATCGTGTCGAGGCGAGCAAAATCGGAGAGCGAGACGCCGGTCTCGTCGCGGAAGGAAAAGGTTGCCGCGATAGGGCGCGGCTCGGCAATGCCCGTTCCTTCGATCAGCAGATAGTCGTATCGGCCCTTTTCGGCCAGTCGTCGCACTTCCGTCAGAAGGTCGTTGCGCAGGGTACAGCAGATGCAGCCATTGCTGAGCTCGATCAATGTCTCCGTGGTGTGGGACAGGTTGCAGCCGCCGTCGCGAATGAGACTGGCGTCTATGTTCACTTCGCTCATATCGTTGACGATGACCGCGACCCGCAGGCCTTGGCGGTTATTCAGGACATGGCTGAGCAGCGTCGTCTTGCCGGCGCCGAGGAAGCCGGCCAGTACGGTTACCGGGAGCCGCTCCTTATTCATCGGAGTCCCTTGAACGACAGCGGAGGCAGTTCCCCTCGCTGCGACCCGCATTTACACCGTATTAACCTCATGCGAAACCGCTCCCTGACCTTATCCTTTCCGTCATGCGGCGAGCTGCGGCCGGAACACGACGTCGGCATAGTAATTGGCTGAATTGAAGGTGCTGGTCGGGAAGAGACCTGTGGTGGCAGAGCCGCCATAAGCATAGACGCCGTTTCCGCTCGCGGGCGCCGTCAGCGGGCCGCTGGTGACGGGGGTCGTAAAGAAATTGCCGGTGGCCACGTAGGCCCCTGTGGTGTGGTAGGACGCGACATAGGTCGTGTTGGCGGCAATGGAGAAAGGCGTTGCGAAGTTCGCCGTCTGCCAGCCGCTCGCCGTGGTGTTGGTGAAGGTGGCGGTGGCGAGCTTGGTGCCGGTGGAGCTCCACAGGTCGACGACGTTCTGGCCGTTGTCGTTGGCGCTGCGATAGAACCTGATGCCGGTGATATCCCCGGCAACGTTCGACGTGAATTTGACGCCGAGTTCGAGCTGCTGACCGTCGTTGAGGTTGGTCTGGGCCGGCGTGCTGGAGGCGGAGAACAGGCTATAGCTGGTCGATGATGTCGTCGACACGGCGATGTTGAAGGTCTCGTTGGCGGCGAGGCCGCCAAGGTCGGTCGCCGTCACCTTGACGCCATAGGTGCCTGTCGTCGTCGGGGTGCCGGAGAAGGTCCGCGTCGAGGCGTTGAAGCTCAGCCAGGAAGGCAGTGCCGTGCCGTCGGTGGCCGTTGCCGAATAGGTCAGCGTCTCGCCGCTGTCGACATCGCTGAATGTCGTCGTCGGCAAGGTAAAGGAGAAGGAGGAGCCAACCGTGGCATTCTGCGTCGTCGTCTGGACGGCGAGCACCGGTGCATCGTTGGCGCCATGGATTGTGACGGTCAAGTTTGCCGTGGCCGTGGCACCGGCGCTGTCACGCATCGTGTAGCTGAAGACATCGTTCAGCGTGTTGGTCGACAGGCGCAGCGCCTGAACGGCGGCATTGGTCTCGTTGATCGTATAGGTATAAGCACCCGATGCATTGAGCACGAGACTGCCATAGGTGCCGGCGAGTGCCGAGCCGAGCGTGCCCGACGTCGCGCCGAAGTTGACTGCCGACACCGTCTTGGTGTCACCGGCGTCAGGATCGGTATCGTTGGTCAGCACGTTGCCGCTGGCAGCCGCGCCGCCCGAACCATTGGCCACCCCGCCCTTCTCGGTCGCGTCTCCTGTATCGGCAACTGCCGTAGGCGTCGTATTGCCAGGCGTGCCCGATCCCGGACGGAAGACCACATCGGCCCAATAATTGGTAGCACCGAAAGTGGCATTTGGGAAAATGCCAGCGGTGGCGGAGCCGCCATAGCGGTAGACGCCATTGCCGCTGGCTGTCGCCGTCAGCGGGCCGCTGGTGACGGCAGTCGTGAAGAAATTGGCCGTCGCCACATAGGCCCCTGTGGTGTGGTAGGACGCGACATAGGTCGTGTTGGCGGCAATGGTGAAGGGCGTTGCGAAGTTCGCCGTCTGCCAGCCGCTCGCCGTGGTGTTGGTGAAAGTGGCGGTGGCAAGTTTGGTGCCGGTGGAACTCCACAGGTCGACGACGTTCTGGCCGTTGTCGTTGGCGCTGCGATAGAACCTGATGCCTGTGACATCCCCGGCAACGTTCGAGGTGAACTTGACGCCGAGTTCGAGCTGCTGACCATCATTGAGGTTGGTCTGGGCCGGCGTGCTGGAGGCGGAGAACAGGCTGTAGGTCGTCGCCGCCGTCGATGCGGCGATGTTGAAGGTCTCGTTGGCGGCGAGACCGCCAAGGTCGGTCGCCGTCACCTTGACGCCGTAAGTGCCTGAAGTCGTCGGCGTGCCGGAGAAGGTCCGCGTCGAGGCGTTGAAGCTCAGCCAGGAAGGCAGTGCCGTGCCGTCGGCGGCCGTTGCCGAATAGGTCAGCGTCTCGCCGCTGTCGACATCGCTGAATGTCGTCGTCGGCAAGGTAAAGGAGAAGGCGGAGCCGACCGTGGCATTCTGCGTCGTCGTCTGGACGGCGAGCACCGGTGCATCGTTGGCGCCATGGATTGTGACGGTCAAGTTTGCCGTGGCCGTGGCACCGGCGCTGTCACGCATCGTGTAGCTGAAGACATCGTTCAGCGTGTTGGTCGACAGGCGCAGCGCCTGAACGGCGGCATTGGTCTCGTTGATCGTATAGGTATAAGCACCCGATGCATTGAGCACGAGACTGCCATAGGTGCCGGCGAGTGCCGAGCCGAGCGTGCCCGACGTCGCCCCGAAGACGACGGCCGTCACCGTCTTGGTGTCACCGGCGTCAGGATCGGTATCGTTGGTCAGCACGTTGCCGCTGGCAGCCGCGCCGCCCGAACCATTGGCCACCCCGCCCTTCTCGGTCGCATCCCCCGTATCGGCAACCGCCGTCGGCGTCGTATTGCCGGGCACCGACACGGCGATGTTGAAGGTCTCGTTGGCGGCAAGACCGCCAAGGTCGGTCGCCGTCACCTTGACGCCATAAGTGCCGCCTGTCGTCGGCGTGCCGGAGAAGGTCCGCGTCGAGGTGTTGAAGCTCAGCCATGACGGCAGCGCCGTGCCATCGGCGGCCGTTGCCGAATAGGCCAGGGTCTCGCCGCTGTCGACATCGCTGAAAGTCGTCGTCGGCAGGGTGAAGGAGAAGGCGGAGCCAACCGTGGCGTTCTGGGTCGTCGTCTGAACGGCCAGCACCGGCGCATCATTGGCGCCATGGATGGTGACGGTCAGGTTTGCCGTGGCGGTGGCGCCGGCCGTGTCGCGCATCGTATAGTTGAAGACATCGCTCAGCGTGTTGGTCGACTGCCGCAGTCCCTGGACGGCGGTATTGGTCTCGTTGATCGTATAGCTGTAAGTCCCCGATGCATTCAGAACGAGGCTGCCATAGGTGCCGGCGAGTGCCGAGCCGAGCGTGCCCGACGTCGCGCCGAATTTGACCGCGGTCACCGTCTTGGTGTCACCGGAATCCGGATCGGTGTCATTGGTCAACACGTTGCCGCTGGCAACCACGCCGCCCGAACCATTGGCCACCCCACCCTTCTCGGTCGCATCCCCCGTATCGGCAACCGCCGTCGGCGTCGTGTTCGAGGCCGACGTCGTAAACATCACATCGACCCAATAATTCGTCGACTGGAAGGTGCTCGTGGGTAACTGGCTGTTGCTGCCGTAGCGGTAAACGCCGTTGCCGCTGGCCGGTGCCGTCAGCGGACCGCTGGTCACATTTGAGGTGAAGTAGTTGGTGGTGGTCGAATAGTGACCGCTGTTCGTGTGGTAAGACGCCGTGTAGGTTTGGCCAACCGTCAGCGTCACCGGACTCGTGAAATAGGCGGTCTGCCAGCCGCTGGCCGTCTCGTTGGTGAAGGTGAGGGTCGCAAGCCGCGTACCGGTGCTCGACCACAACGAGCCGGTATGCGTGCCCGTATCCAGGTCGCCCTTGTAGAAACGAATGCCGGTGACGGTGCCTGCCGCCGAGGTCTGGAATTTGACGCCGAGTTCAACGGCTGAAGTATCGTTGGTGTTGACGACCGCCGGCGTCGCCGCACCGAAGAGAGAGGTGTAATTCGGCCCGCTGACGGTGACCGTTCGTCCCGCCGAGGGTGTTTCAAGGTTGACGTTATCGTCGACTGCGCGAGACCGGATGGTATAGGTGCCTGCGGTCTGCGGTGACCAGGTATAAGTCCAGTTCTCATCGCCCGTCGCCGGATGCCAGCTCGCCCCGTTGTCTGTTGAAACCTCGACCGCGGCGATGACCCCGCCGCCGGTGTCGGCTGCGGTGCCGGTAATCGTCACGCTGGATCCAACGGTCGCCGTGGCGGGAACCGTGATGACCGAGGTCGGTGCAGTATGATCCGAAGAGGCGGTTGCGGCGACGAGCCCGGATTGCAGTGTTCCCGGCTGAATGCCCATATCGGCGAGCAGGTTGACCATCGCCTGCTGCACGCGGGGGTCGGTCGGTGTCGCCTCGTTGTCGTGATTGTCGCTCAGGCCCCATGTCCAGTAGACCGTGCCGGCGCCGAACACCAGTGCACCGCTCGGCGCCCGATAAAGAGTCAGATTGTGGGTGGCGGTCGCATTACCGGTCGTGTTTCCGTAGTCCAGCAAATAGGTGCTGACCGGAAGCGTCGTCGATGACAGCTTGACAAGACCTGCCGGATCGAAGCCGTTATCGGGCGCTTCGTCCCACTCGTAGCCGAGATAGTTCTTGGTGAGCGTTGCCGTCTGGCCAGGCTGAAGATTGGCGACGCTCGTATTGCGCCAGAAGCGCAGGTTGGCGTCGTCATAGCCGACGGTGATCGCGCCGAGATTGTTGCCGACATCGTCGACCTTGAACAACTGTCCGGTCAGTGAGTTTTCCGGGTTTCCGCCGCCGATGGCGGGTGGGCTGAAGCGTGGATCGCGGAAGGTGCCCGTCCATTCGTTGGAAGGATCGATGCCGGAGTTGGCCCATGTCTCCTTGTAGGTGATCAAGGTGCGATAAGGCGTGCCGTCGGCACTGTAGGCATTGCCCCAGCGGGTGCGCCAATAGACCTCGTTGCCGCTCCAGAACATAAGGTTGACGCCGGCATCACGCGCGGCTTCGACATTGGTACGCTGTTGACCGGACCAATATTCGTCGTGCCCGGCATCGATATATGTCTTGTGATTGAGCAACAGGCTGCCGTAGCGGTCGACGTCGACACCCGACATGTAGGAAACATCATAGCCGTTCTGTTCCAGCCAGTAGATGCCGGCGTATTCGGCGCCGAATAGATAGTCCTGCGGGCCGGCATAAGTGCCGACCCCGCCGCGGGTCGCAATCGGTCTGTTGTAACTGACCGCATAGGCGCGACCAGCACCCTGCCCTGTCGCCGGCCCGTTGCCGCCATAGAGGTTTGCGCCACCCCAGCCGTTGTAAGCCTGCCAGGTCTCGTCGGCGGTCTGGAAGACGATGTCGCTTTGGCTGCCGTCGTCGCGCACGATGAACGGGATCTGATTTTCGCCAAAGGTGCCGTCCTGTCTGACGAGCTTGGCGATATAGACGCCTGAAACGGCATCGTCGGGAACGGTCCACGACGCCGAGACAGCCCAGTTGCCGGCATCGACCGTGCCGGTGGTGGAATTGCGCAATGGACTTGGCTGGGTTTGCAAGCCGGTGTGCTGCATGGTCGCGACCTTGCGCGCCCCCATGCCGCCATAATAGCCGAGCCGGTAGATATCGATCCGGTAGTTGGTGGAATTGGTGTTGATTTTGAAGCTGATCGTCTTGCCGTTGTCGACGCTGATATCGGTCGCAAACCCTTCGATGTTCGTACTGCCGGCACCGTCGATGCCCCACTCGCTTTCTGGGTTACCCTGCTTCTGGTTTTCCAGGACGATCGCGTTGCTGGCCGCCGCCGCCGTGACTGCCAGACTTTGTGTAGTCAGCGACCGCTGCGTAGAAGGTGCGGGTGGCGTCGTCACCGAGCCGGAAAGGATGCCGGAGCCCTTCGTGGTGGTGCCCTTTCCGGTCTCTCCGCCGCCTGGCAACGATCCGTTCAAGGCCGTTGTTTCCGTCCAGCTTGCTGTTCCGTTCCAGCCCGAGAGGGGAGACAGGCTACGATCGAGAAGCGGATCGCTGATCGAGGCGGCGATGGCCCGCTTGGCCGTCGATACAAAGTCCGGCCCCTCGGTCAGCTTGGTCCCCGGCAATTGACCGTCCTGTTGGAGCAGGGCGCCGCCATGAGCCCAATCGAGAATGCGCGTCGGGGACGTATAGTAGCCGCACCCGCACACACCAAAGGGCATGCCAAAGGCCAGGGAATTCGCTCCGGCATGCTGTGCACTCCCCTGCGCTGACGGGCTCGATTCGAGAATGACGACTTTGCCCGAGTGCGCACGCTCACCGGCCACCGCAGAATTCTGCCCCGAACCTGTCGGCGCCGGGCTCTGCGGCAGATAAGGCGCCAGTGGATCGTCGCCAATGAGGCTCATCCCGCCGGAGCTGCGATAAAGCGGCGATTGAGGTCCGAATGCCACTCCGTTCGCGTGCACGTTGAATCCCGCAAAGCCCGGCCCATAGGTAAAAAACCGAGACGCAACGCTGTTACCTTGCCGGTCTGCGGGCTCGCGATCTGCTGCGAAAGGGTCGGACAAGGGCGGCAGTGGGTGAGTGATACTGTCCTGAACGTCAGGGTCGGCGATCACGCCCGTGCGATGTTCCGCCTCGCGCTCGGCGAACGCCGGGTTATTGTTGGAATCGTCGACAAGCTTGCCATCAAGCTTGTTTTTATCCGCAGTATGCGCGGATGCCGCAAGTTGAGCACTGTCCGCGTGCTTTTCGGCAGGCTTGCGCGGCCTCACTGTCTCGCCGGCTGCAAACCACCGGGGAAATAGCGAATCAACGAGGAGTGAGCGCGAAGTCCACCGACGAGCGTTGCGATTCATGGCAGGCACCTCTCGCGAGATTAGCAGGGTCAATCTATCAAGATCGTTTTGGTACGCGGACTTGAATTGTAGTCGAAAACGACCAGGGTATATCCTACGCCTTTCGCTCTACAGGCGGCATCCTTTGGGCAAACGGCCGCGCTGCGCCGCCGACACGCTGGACGAGACGCACGAGGGCGACGATTCGCCGCGTTCTGCGCAGGATCAAAGCCGCAGCAGTGGCGACGCCGCCGGTTCATCCCGACAAAATCGATGATCCGAGCAGAAAGGCGCTACCGGCAGGGTTGCGCTTCCCCCAAGCGAGCGCGCCTATTCCTGCGTGCAGAACCTATTGATTTTCCGCGGTCTATGCCGTCGCGTCGCGCCGGAGATATATGTTTCTACCCAATTTGGGCTGAAGCACCTCCCCACCTCATCAATATTGATGTGGCAAAGCAAACAACCTCCACCTTCCTCAAGGCTTCGCCAGACTGCACACTGACCATGCAGGGTCGGACTTGGCGTCCGGCGTTCAGGCAGCGTTCAAACCTATTGTATCAGCGTCCGTGTTAGAATGTTTTGCAGGCGAGACATGTATATGAATCTATCGCACCGCGCCCCTCGCGTGTTCTTTCGCGCGACGTCCGTTATCAGTGCACTCGTCTTTCTTGCCGGAGCTGTACCGCCAGCTCTTGCCGACAGCTCCCCCTTGGCTCCGCAAACGAAAATCCGCGTGACGGTCGTGCAATGGATACCGTCCAAGGGCCAGTTTGAACGGTGGGATGGGATTGGCGGCGAATATACGGTTTCGGATGCAGGTATAGTGTCCCTGCCCTTTCTGGGGTCGCTGGCGGTTGGAAATATGGACAATGAGGGCCTCACCAACGAGATCGGCAAGCGCCTTCAGGTGAAGATGGGTCTGGCCCAGGCCCCTGCCGTGACCATTGATATCCTCGACTATCCCTCCATTTACGTCGTCGGAGACGTGATGGCGCCGGGAGAATACAAGTTTCGCTCCGGCTTGAGAGTCCTCCAGTCGCTCGCCATGAGCGGCGGCCCGTTGCGGGCCGCGGCGCAGCAGCAATCGGAGACGATCAAGCTTGCCGGTGAATTGCGGGAAATCGACCATGCGCTGCTGCGCAGCGCGGCAAAGCTCGCGCGGCTGCAAACGGAGATGACCGGCGCGAAGGAGATTGTGTTCGATCAGCCACCTGCTGCCGACCGGCAATACGCCGAGAGTATCTTCGCGGAGGAGCGGGTCATATTTCAGGCCCGTGCAAGCGCGCTGGACAAGCAGTCGGTGGCCCTCGTCGAATTGCGCAATCTCCTAACCGCGGAAATCGAGACGCTGGAAGAAAAGCTGAAAGGCTCGGATGACAATATCCAGTCGGTCGAGGAGCAGCTGACGAGCGTGAGGACCCTGGTCCAGAAGGGCCTGACGATCACCTCGCGCCAAATGGATCTGGAGCGATTGCTGACCACCTATCGCTCCGACCGGCTCGACCTCGTCACCGCCATCATGCGGGGTCGCCAGGCGATCAACGAGACGAAGCGCAATCTCGAGGGACTTTCCGACAATCGCCGCAGCGAGAACGCTTCCGAGGTGCAGGCGGAGAAGGCCAATCTCGATCAGCTCAAACTGAAGCGCGACACCACGCAACAACTGCTTCTCGAAGAAGTATCGAACGGTGCGAGGGCGATGGACCGCAGCGATGACCTGCCGCTGACGTTCATCGTCAGCCGGCGGGACAAGGGTGGGGTCAATCAGTTCCCGGCCTCCGAAACGACGGAACTGGCGCCGGGCGACGTAGTCAGGGTCACGCGGGGCCGCTTCGCCGATACGCCATCAGAAGACGACGCTGCGCTGTCTATTGAGACAGAGGCGCATGTCAGTCAGGCAAGCCGGTGAACAGCAAAAAGCATGTGGTGCAATCGAGCCTGCGGCGGGCGACTGAACGCAAGCCCGGGGTAGACGACCGGGGGGGCTTCCGATGACTTTGCGCATGACCCCACCCACCAGCCAGACCTATACTCAGATCCTCAGGTCTACGATGCTGATGGGCGGCGCTTCGCTCGTGAATGTCGCACTCAGCATTATCAGAAACAAGGCGATGGCCGTCCTGCTCGGGCCGGAAGGCATCGGACTCATGGGCCTCTACAGTTCGATTGTCGATATCGCGCAGTCTATCGCGGGCCTGGGCGTCGGCGGAAGTGGCGTGCGCCAAGTGGCGGAGGCAGCGGGAACCGGCGACGCAGCGAGGATTGCCCAGTCCGCGACCGTACTGCGACGCATATCGCTGGTGCTCGCGCTGCTTGGCGCGCTTCTTTTCGCCGCATTTGCATATCCTATCTCAAGTTTCACTTTCGGTGATTTCCAGAACGTCGGTGGTATCGTGCTGCTGTCGCTCGCCGTTTTCTTTCGACTGGTGTCTGCTGGGCAGAGCGCATTGATCCAAGGGTTGCGAGGCATTGCGGATCTTGCCCGCATCAACGTGCTTGCCGGGCTCTTCGGTACCGCCGTGAGTATCCCGCTCATCTACCTGTTCGGGGTCCAGGCGATCGCGCCGTCGCTCGTGATAATTGCAGCTGCCTCAATCCTGCCGACCTGGTGGTACAGCCGGCGGATATTTCCGCATCCCTCGCCAATGTCGACCCGCCAGTTCGGTCGGGAAGTGTCGGCGCTGCTCAGGCTCGGCTTCGTGTTCATGGCAAGCGGGCTTTTGACCTTCGGCGCAGCTTATGCCATCCGCCTCATCGTGCTGAAGGAGGGCGGTGTTATAGCGGCGGGATTGTACCAGGCGGCCTGGGGCCTTGGCGGTCTCTATGCCGGTTTCATCCTGCAGGCGATGGGAACGGATTTTTATCCGCGCCTGACGGCGGCGGCCGAAAACGATTCTGAATGCAATCGGCTGGTCAACGAACAGGCGGAAATAAGCATGCTGCTCGCAGGCCCCGGCCTCATCGGCACGCTGACGCTCGCCCCGCTCATGATGAGCCTGTTCTATTCGGCCGATTTTCATGGAGCAGTCGATCTTCTGCGCTGGATCTGCCTTGGCATGATGCTGCGGATTATTTCCTGGCCGATGGGTTTCATCGTCGTGGCGAAACGGACCCAGGCGATTTTCTTCTGGACGGAGGTTGCGGCGGCGGCCGTGCATGTGGGGCTGGCCTGGCTCCTTGTATCGCTGCTTGGGACGCAAGGAGCCGGTATGGCGTTCTTCGGCCTCTATGTCTGGCACAGCATCCTGATCTATGGGATCGTGCGAAAGCTGACCGGTTTTCGCTGGTCCGCCGCCAACCGCAGACACGCGCTGCTTTTCCTGCCTGCATCGGCACTGGTATTCCTGATGTTCTCGATCTTGCCGCTGTGGCCGGCGACCACGATCGGCTTCATCGCCGTCCTTGTCTGCGGGCTCTATTCGCTGCGCATGCTGATCGACCTGCTTCCACCGGAGTCCGTTCCAGCGATCATCCGCGGATGGATCACGAAATCAGCATAACGAACAATGCGCGCATCCGGCGATGCGCGCATTGTTCGTTATGCTGATTAAATTGCGGGATCAGGCGACAGCGACGTCCATGGTACGTTGCGCGCTTATGGCTCCGACAGACGCCTGCGCAATGGCGGCGCGAAGGGCCTCAACAACCCGGTCCACGTCAGACACGGTCATCTGGGCATAAAGCGGCAGGATGATCGTTTGCTGCTGCGCAGATATGCTTCGCATCAGGCTCGTGGCAACGCGGTGGGAGCGCTCACCGGAATAGGCTCCCTCCAGGTGAATGTTCATCACACCGCGCCGGGTCGAGATGCCCTGGTCGAGCAGGCTCTGCATGATGGCCCGCTGGTCGACCGTATCAGGCAATCTCACGCAGAAGCTCTGCCAGTTGCTTCGAGCCCAGCGTGGCTCGGCCGGCGAAGAAAGCCCTGTAATTGTCGACAGACGTTCGCAATATTGCTCGGCAATCAGCCGGCGCTGGGCGACCAATTCCGGCAGCCGCCGCAATTGCTCGCGTCCGACGGCGGCCTGAAGGTCGGTCATCCGGTAATTGTAGCCCAGCTCGTCATAATCCTCGAAAATCACCTGCTTCGAGCCGTGGCGGACCGCATCGGTGACACTCATGCCATGCTGGCGCCACAGCCGGAATTTCCGGTCATATTCGGCATTGGCCGTGGTCAACATGCCGCCATCGCCTGTGGTGACCACCTTTCTCGGGTGGAAAGAGAAGCAGGCAATGTCGGCGTGCGGCTTGCCGATTGTTTCCCAGCGGCCATCCCACAGGATTTCGCTTCCCGTCGCGCAGGCCGCATCTTCGATAACAGGGACCCCGTGGCGCTTGCCGATCTCGACGATCGGTCCGAGGTCACACGGCATTCCCAGCTGATGCACACACAGGATTGCCTTTGTGCGGGAGGTAATGGCTGCTTCGATCAGGCTGGGATCGATATTGTAGCCGTCGGCCTCGATGTCGACAAAGACGGGCACCGCATGGCAATAGCGGATGGCGTTCGCGGTTGCGATAAACGAGTGGCTGACCGTGATGACCTCGTCGCCGGCACCGATGCCGACCGCCATGAGGGCCAAATGCAACGCGGTCGTGCAGTTGGAGACGGCGCAGGCGTGGGCCGCGCCGACATAGGCGGCGAATTCACGCTCGAAAGCGGCGACTTCGGGCCCCTGGGTTACCCATCCAGATAGAATAACGCGGCGGGCGGCCTCTGCCTCTTCCTCTCCGAGGACGGGTTTGGCGACAGGGATTGTCGATAATGACGTGCTCATGCGGCTTGACCTCCGGCTGCAGCAGTCTTTGACTGCCACCACTCGACAAGGTCACGAAGCCCCTGCTCCATCGAGATTTCGGCCTTGAAACCCAGAAGTTTTTCAGCCTTGCTGATATCAGCCAGACGACGGGTCACGCCATTGACCGTGCGGGCCTCTTTGTGTTGCGGCTCGAGCGAGGATCCCATGATGTCGCTCAGCATCTGCGCGAGTTCCAGCAGGCTTATTTCCCTGCCGCTCGCGACGTTGAACACCTCGTCGGTAACGTCACTCTTTGCCGCGAGCAGGTTTGCCCGGGCGATGTCGCGTGCATCGACGAAGTCCATCGTTTGGCTGCCGTCTCCATAGATGAGCGGCGGCATTCCGGCTGCAAGGCGTTCCATCCAGCGGATCAGCACTTCGGTGTAGGCGCCGTAAACGTCCATTCGTGGCCCGTAGACGTTGAAATAGCGCAGCGCGACATAGCGTAGGCCATACATGTCCGCGAAGCTGCGCAGCAATCCCTCGTTGAAGGTCTTTGCTGCGCCGTAGATCGTCCGGTTATTGTAGGGATGATGCTGTTCGGTCGTCGGAAAGCTTTCGGCAAGGCCCAGCACGGAGGCGGAAGAGGCCGCGACGACCTTCGAAACACCCGCCTTGACGGCCGCTTCGAGGACATTGAATGTGCCTTCGGCCAGCACTTCGAAAGCCAGTCGTGGCTCTTCCGCGCATTGGGTTATGCGGATGGCCGCCTGATGAAAGACGATATCGACGCCGTCGAAGGCTTTCGCCAGCAGCGACCTGTCGCGGATATCGCCGTCGATGATGTTAAGCGGCGCGCTGCCGATTGCCGAGCTCAGAT
Source organism: Rhizobium phaseoli (assembly GCF_003985125.1). Taxonomy (GTDB): domain Bacteria; phylum Pseudomonadota; class Alphaproteobacteria; order Rhizobiales; family Rhizobiaceae; genus Rhizobium; species Rhizobium phaseoli. The sequence continues at coordinate 639,834 of NZ_ML133565.1, read as the reverse complement.
TGTCCCGGCGCCCGCGCACGAAATTGTCGAGGATGATGATCTCGCGAGGTTTTTCCAATGCAACGAGATCGGCAATATGCGAACCGATCAGACCGGCACCGCCGGTAATGAGTACCCGTTTGTTTCTCATGATCTTTCCTCACGCGACATGTTCGTCATCGGATCATTCTCCGAACGCCAACGAATTAATTTCGCAGGAACTCCTGCGACAACCGAGAAGGGCTCGACGTCCGAGACGACGACGGCTCCCGCTCCAACGATCGCCCCCTTCCCGATGGTCACGCCGGGAAGAATGGTTGCATTCGTTCCGATATCGGCCTCCGCACCGATGCGCACCGGCCTGATTTCCAGATCCGTGCGAATGATCGGTACATCCAGCGGCAGTGCCGTATGGGTCGAGCCAAGCACCTTGGCGCCAGGTCCCCATCCAACGGAATCCTCGATCACCAGATCGCGAGCGTCGAAATAGGCCATCGGGCCGATCCAGACATTGTCGCCGATCTTGCATCTGCCGTCGAAACGTCCCTGGATATAGGCCTGAGCGCCGATGAACACCCCATTGCCGATCTCGAACGTCTCCGGGTGTTTGAAGCCGGCGCCGCCGGCAACCTGCAATCCGGTGCCGCAGCTGCGCGTGACCGCCTGCCAGATGGCTTTGCGCATCATGGTGTCGACGACACCGTCCCCAGTCGCAAAGCGACCGTAGAGCTCGATCAGGCCGGCGCGCCCATAGGATTGCCTGAGCTCTTCAACGAGCCCCGCCTGGTAGGGCGGATCCGCCGGCCTTTGTTGACGACCATGGACCGCATGCACGATCCGGGCCTCGCCCGAACGATCAGCTGACATAGGCGTCTTCCAACGCAGCTGCCACCTGATCGGCGTGCCACGCGGGCATCTCAGGATAAATCGGCAGCGAGAGAACCTCTTTTGCGGCGGCCTCCGAGACGGGGAAATCGCCGGTCTTGTAACCGAGGTCGGCATGGGCCTTCTGTAGATGAACAGGGATCGGATAGTGCAGCCCGGATTGAATGCCCTCGGCGCTCAGCACGCGCTGAAGCTCATCGCGATCGCGGCTTCTGATGGCATAGACGTGGTAAACGTGGCGCCGGCCGTCTTTCTCGACAGGCGTCGTCAAATGCGCCGATCGCCCGAGCAGCGACGAGTAGCGGCCTGCATGAGTGCGGCGCGCTTCGGTCCAGGCTTCAAGGTGCCTGAGCTTGATGCGCAGGATCGCGCCCTGAATGGCGTCCATGCGGTAGTTGAAGCCCTTCAGCAGATGGTGATAGCGCTGCTCCTGGCCCCAATCGCGCAGCATGCGCATTGTTTTGGCCTGATCGTCGCGGTTGGTCACGACGATACCCCCCTCGCCGCAGGCGCCGAGATTTTTACCGGGATAGAAGCTGAAGCAGCCGGATGCGCCGAGGCTGCCGGCGCGCGCGCCTTTGTATTGCGCGCCGTGCGCCTGGCATGCGTCCTCGATAACAGGTATCCGGTAGTGGTCGGCAATCGCCTGGATCGCGTCCATGTCAGCCATCTGCCCGTAGAGATGGACGGGAATAATGGCCTTGGTGCGGGGTGTAATCTTAGCCTCGAGCTGAGCCGGATCCATCGTCAGCGTCACCGGCTCGACATCGACGAAAACAGGCCGTGCGCCTGTATAGCAGATCGCCGATACGGTCGCGACGAAGGTAAACGGCACGGTAATGACTTCATCGCCGGGGCCGACGCCGGCCGCGAGAAGCGACAGATGCAGGGCGCTGGTCCCGGTGTTGACTGCGATAGCATGTTTGACGTTGCAATAGTCCGCGAATTCCTGCTCGAGGCGGGCGACCTCCTCGCCCAATATGTATTGCCCTGAAGCCAGGACGCCGAGCACTGCGGCGTCGATTTCGCTCTTGATGGAATTATACTGTGCCTTGAGGTCCAGGAACGGGATCATGCAATGCGCCTCGCCTCTTCGAGCTCGATGATGCGACCGCGCTGAGCGAGCGACCGGCTTGCGGCTTCAAGGATGCGGACGACACGCAGGCCTGCTTGGCCATCGGTAATCGGCCGCGCATTCTGCTCGACGCAATCGACGAACTGATCCAGTTCGCGTTTCAACGCCTCTGTCATATCGAGCTTCGGCGCCCACATGTCGCCGCTGCGGTATCCCACCAGCATCTGATGGACCTTCTCGCCATATGCATCAGAGTTGGGACACATGGTGATGCCCTTGTCGTAGACCTTGATCTTTTCGCTGGGCTCCAGATCGTCATAGACGATCATCTTGTTGCTGCCGCCGATCAGCGTGCGGCGCACCTTGACCGGCGCCAGCCAATTGACGTGGATGTGGGCGATGAGCTTGCTCTCGAAAAAGAGCGTCAGATAGGCGATATTCTCGGGTTCGCCGAGCACATGGCTCATCCCCGTCGCGGAAACCGCCACCGGCCTTTCCTGCAGGACATGGTCCAGGATCGACAGGTCGTGCACCGCAAGATCCCAGATGACGCTGACATCGTGCTGGAACAGCCCCAGATTGACCCGGACCGAGTCATAGTAATACATGTCGCCAAGGCCGCTTTCGACCAGTTCGCGCATCTTGCGGACGGCGCCGGTGTGGACGAAAGTGTGATCGACGGCGAGCACGAGGCGTCGCCGCGCTGCCTCTTCGACCATCCGGGATGCTTCCTCCGTCGTCGATGCCATCGGCTTTTCGACGAAGACATGCTTTCCGGCCATCATAGCCTGCATTGCGAGCTTATAGTGGGTCGAGACCGGCGTCGCGATCGCGATTGCATCCACTCTCGGATCACGCAGGACTTCCTCGAAATTATCGGTGATCGTCACTGCCGGATAGCGGCTTTTGACCGCTGCCAACCGATCGACATTGAGATCGCAGACTGAAATGAGCTGTGCGCCGCCCGCCTCCGAAATATTGCGGACCAGGTTCGGACCCCAATATCCATATCCAACAACAGCAATGCCGATCATCGCATTCCTCCAAACGCTTGCATGTTTACTGACCGGTCATGAACGTGACCGGTGATCCTGGCCGGGACACCGGCAACAATGGCGCCGTCAGGCACATCCTTGGTCACGACAGCCCCGGCGCCGACCTGGGCGGCCTCTCCGATTGTCACGCCGGGCAGAATGGTGGCGTTGCTGCCGATCGATGCATGGCGCTTGACCAGTGTGGGAATGACGACCCAGTCGGCCTCCGTCTGCAGACTGCCGTCCGCATTAACGGCGCGCGGGTAAGTGTCATTGGTGAACATCACCCCGTGGCCGATAAAAACGCCGTCTTCGAGCGTCACGCCTTCGCAGAGGAAGGAGTGGCTGGAGATTTTGCAGTCTTTGCCGACGATGACGTTTTTCTGGATTTCAACGAAGGTGCCGATGCGCGTTCCCGCGCCAATCGTGCAGCCGTACAGATTCACAAGATCTCGATGGTGAATAACGCAGCTGTCGTCCAGCTTGACGTTCGAGGCAATCATCCCGTCTCGTCCCCTACTCAAACAGGCCCTGATCTGGCTGAAACCGGTCACAATCGGGTGAATGCGCAAGATTTCATTTCAACAGAGCAAATATTTCTCTGCCTCCAAAGAGAATTGTTTTCGTCCTCTTAGTAAAGAAACAATACGTTGAAGCTTATTCACCAAAAGGCGTATAGGCTTACAAAAATCGGATGACGAGGCTCGCGAACGTCTATGGCCATCGCTCGACCGCAGCGGCCGTCGGACGGCGGTCTATCCCGCCTCTCCATCAAGACGGCCAGTTGATTGCATATGGTTGGCGAGCTTCACCGAATATATATAGTAATGTCATATATCTTTATAAAACTTGCTTAGAAATATATTGATCAGTTTCAAATGTTGATCTATTGATATCCAGTCTTGGAACAAAGGTGCAGGCCTAACCACTATTAATTAGTGTAGGGACCCCAGAATTGTGGTAATAAATTAGCACTTTTGTTAACCAAACTCTCCTTTTTGCGAGGAGAGCTCATGTTCGACTTTTGCGTACCGCGTGGAAAAAGACTAGGAGGATGAGGCGTTGGATACAATAAACATAAACCATAAGCAGGAAAATATATCACTTCCCCTAGAAATAGAAAATGGCCCGGCGGCACTTGCCCGGCCGGCAAGTCCGAAGCAGTCGCTTGTCATTCTCGACAGGAGGGAGCTTGATCGGCATTGCCTTGCGCAATGCATGACGGCCCACACGGCAGATTTCCAGATTCTGGCGTTTGGATCGATTGAGGAGTGGAAGCAGAAGCGCGAAGAATATCCTCCGCTTTCGGCAATTCTCCTGAACGTCGGTGGCAAGATGGTCGACGAGCCTGCCGTTTCGGAGCAGATCAAGAACCTTTCGTCCGAATTCGTCTCGACGCCGGTGATCATCTTGTCCGACAGCGACGATTTCGCGCAAATCGTCAAGGCGATCGACTGCGGAGCCAAAGGTTACATACCGGCCTCTGTCAGTATTAGCGTTTGCATGGAGCTGATCGCATTATCGGTAGCAGGTGGACTTTTCGTGCCTGCAAGCGCTCTGTTTGCCATGCGTCACTTGCTGCAGTCGAGCAGCTCGACTGCCCAGCCGCTGGCAGGGATATTCACAGACCGTCAGGCCGAAGTCGTAGCGGCACTGCGGCGCGGCAAGGCGAACAAGATAATCGCCTACGAACTCAATTTGCGAGAAAGCACGGTCAAGGTGCATGTCCGCAACATCATGAAAAAGGTCAAGGCAACCAACAGGACGGAAGTTGTGTTCAAGCTCAACGACTTGTTCCAAAACAGTATTCCGGCTTAAGCGTGAAAAATACGCAGCGCCGATACCACAGCTGAAACCCAACCCTTCCCAACCATATCTTGCTCGATCCCAGGTGGCGCGAATGCGTCACCGGGGCTCCTGATCCCGGGACGACCTGGCATGAGTAGCGATAGAGCGCTCAACCTGGGACCGTTTTTCCGTAGCTGCGATGAACTAACCCGACCCGGTCCCGACTATTTCATGCTGCAACTCTGCGCCGCATAGTCCTTAAAGTGTTCCAGTACCTTGGCCCGATCGTTTGCTTGCAGACCAACTTGAGCCATGGCAGTGAATTTCGCACGTCAGGAGAAACCTCCAATGCAAAACGCTGAATAGCCAAGGCCGTCGCAACGTCGAAGTTATTGAACGCGATGCCCGCCAGTCGAAGTGAATGTTTTCCGAGTTCCCTGGCAAGAAAGCGTCGCAACATCTCATCTTTTCTGAGGCTATCGGCCGCTTGGCTAAATAGAATATCAAAAGCATTTTTTCTTTGCAGAAGGTCGGAAAGTATATTTTCTCCATAATATTGCAGCGACATGTTCGAAGCATGTTGACGATAAACTGCTTGATCGGCGTTGATGAATCCCACCTCGGCATGTGATGCGAGCCGCAGCCACATTTCCATATCGCCGGCATGCGGCAGTTCCTTGTTATAGCCGCCGACCTGCTTTTGCAGCGCCGTCCTCACAACGGCCGTCGGCGTTGGAACGAGATTGCGCGCTCCGCTCAACCGCATGAATTCCCGACCGGTCAAGACCTGCATGGGATGCACGGTATTGTCGCCGAGCGGATCGGCGCGCTGGATGGTACCATCCGGCTCAGCTATGCGCGCATTCCCGAATGCCAACCCAACTTCCGGATAATTGCGCATCAGCTCTGCCGCGCGACCCAGCGCGCCCGGCAAAAGATAATCATCGGCAGAAAGAAGCAGGAATAAGTCGCCGCGCGCCCAATCGATCCCCTCATTGTAAGTGGCGATGTGGCCCATATTTGCGGTGTGCCGTCTATAAGTGACTCGTTTGTCGTGGGATGCCAGAGCCATTCCGACTTCCGGCGTGTGGTCTGGCGAGCAGTCGTCCAGAATGAGTACGCGCACATCGACACCCGCTTGCGAAAGGACGCTTTCAACGCATTCCTGCAAGAAATGGGCATAGTTGTAGCATGGAACTACGACATCAACACGTTGCAAACTTCTTCCTCCATGCGCTCCGTGTCGCTCTTGGATTGACAGATCGTCCGGCACGGCATCGTTTCGTTTCATCCGTAATTCCGCTCACGCTCGCAGTCGTTGAGCCATGTTCTTCTCCTGGCCGATTTCGCGCGCGACCACACAGCGTCCAACAAGGCCCTACTGCAAGAAATCGGGAGACTAGGGGCCAGGCAGGACGTTTCAGTACTCATGTTTAGTGCCGACATAGGAATAGGGGGAAAGCCTTGACAGCGCATATTGGCCGACCAGCTTTGCTACGGTGCGGCGTCTGAGCGGAAAGCCGAAATCCTGCCAGATGCGCCAGCGCTCCCGAGCCGGGAGAGACTTGAACCAGTAGTACGGCCGGTCAGTGAACGCGAGGGTCTTGCTCCCCGCAGGAGCAGCTTCTCCCATTCTCTTGTAATCGGCTTCCCAAGTCGTGCGGTAGCATACCGTCACAGCCGGCTCATGAGCGTGCGACAGCCGAGAACTCCGGATCGAGCTCCAATAGACGGAATCTCCTACTGGATAGAGTTCCCTCGGCATGTGAGCCCAGCGGGCAATGATGGGCAGGGACGGCCGCGTGAGAAATAAGCAGTTCGTATCCACGTGCGTGCGGCCGTCGCTCTTTGCGTCGTCGAACATGTAGCTACCGTCCGCTCGGTGCATTGAACGTCGCGTCGTGCAAACTGCAGCACCGGTACGGCAGTGAAGGTCAAGCAAGCGCTGGATGTGGTCGGATCTGTACCAGTTGTCCGCATCGAGAAAAGCCACCGCATCATAGCCTTGGGCAAAGACGCTGAGGCTGCCGATCACGCGAGCCATGTTGCCCGCGTCTCCGTGGGCATTTGGCAAGATGAAATGTTTTACGCGCCAGCGCTCAACGACCTCGTTCGGAAAGCCGTCAGCAACAAAAACATGATCGCATGCAACGGTTTGGTCGACAACGCTCGCCCGGCACTGCTCAAGCAGCTCGTTAGACTCCTTGTAGTATGGCGTAATAACCGCAACGCGCATGGTTCATGTCCTCGGTTTTGCGGCGATTTGCACATCCTACGGTCGCCACTCTTTTGCAATCGCGCTTCGAGGCTCGGTTCATTGAACACCGAGCCTTGATTTGCGCTTGCCGTTTCTGTTCACGTTCCCAGGGCCGCAGCCTGCGAAACAGGAAGGCCGACAGCCGGGGTCGGCAGATAGGCGTAACCCGTTGGTGCGGCCCGGGCGCCGGCCATACTCCTGCCTCCGCCGGAAAGCTTCCACTCGAAATACGCGATCGTCTTCTCGAGGCCTTCACGCAGGTTCACCGTCGGCTGCCAGCCGAGGTCCTGCGTCGCGCGGGAAATGTCGGGCTTGCGCTGCGTCGGGTCGTCGATCGGCAAGGGATTGTAAACGATGCTTGATTTCGATCCCGTCATCTCGATGACCATTTCGGCCAGTTCCCGGACCTGGAATTCTCCCGGGTTACCGAGATTGATCGGGCCGGTAACACCGGCCGGCGCACCCATCAGGCGGATGAAGCCCTCGATCAGATCGTCCACATAGCAGAATGAGCGCGTCTGCGTGCCGTTGCCGAAGATGGTGATCGGCTCGTTTTGAAGTGCCTGAACGATGAAATTGGAAACGACGCGGCCGTCATTGGTCTGCATGCGCGGCCCGTAGGTGTTGAAGATTCGCGCCACCCTGATTTCGACGCCGTATTGACGATGATAATCGAAGAACAGCGTCTCGGCGCACCGCTTGCCTTCGTCATAACATGCCCGCGGGCCGATGGGATTGACGCTGCCTCGATACTCCTCCGGCTGGGGGTGGACGGCCGGATCGCCATAAACTTCGCTCGTCGATGCCTGGAAGATCTTCGCCTTGGTGCGTTTGGCCAGGCCGAGCATATTGATGGCCCCATGCACATTAGTCTTCACCGTCTGCACTGGGTCATGCTGATAGTGGACCGGAGATGCGGGACAAGCGAGGTTGTAGATCTCGTCGACCTCCACATAAAGCGGGAAGGTAATGTCGTGACGGAGCACCTCAAAGCGAGGATCGTCAAGAAGATGCAGCACATTGTCGCGCGAACCGGTGTAGTAATTGTCCACGCAGAGGACGTCATTACCTTCTCGCAAAAGCCTTTCGCATAGGAATGATCCCAAAAATCCGGTGCCGCCGGTAACCAAAACTCGCTTATGTCCGTGCATTGATGTGCTCCATTGTTGTGATGATTGCGCGCAGGACGAGAAACAGCTCAGCAAGCTCCCTTGCCCTTCAAGACCGCAGGAATTGTGCTGAGAAGGATGTGCCAGTCGAACCACAGGGACCGGTTGTCGATGTAGAAGCCGTCGAGTTGCTGCTGCAGCTCGATATCCGCATCGCTTCGTTCGGATATCTGCCAGAGGCCTGTCAGCCCCGGTACCACCGAACGCCGCTTGTCACGAAACTCGCCATCCATCGCCGAGAGGTGATACTCGGGAAACGGACGGGGTCCCACCAAGGCCATTTCTCCTGCAATGATATTCACCAACTGCGGGAGCTCATCGATGCTCGATGCGCGAAGGAGATGTCCGATCACGGGCAAGACGCGCGGATCCTCCCGAAGCTTGAAGTGAGTGGACCATTCGGCTTGTGCGGCTGGATTGTCTCGGAACAACGCTTCGAGGCGTTGTTCCGCATCTCTGTACATCGTCCTGAGCTTCAGGACGTGAACCGGCTTGCCAAACAAACCTTCCCTGGCGTGCCTGAAGAAAACCGGCCCCGGATCGATGGCATAGATCGCCGCCGCAGCAATGAGAATGACGGGCATCAGCACCAGCACCGCGGGGATGGCGATCGCCAGATCGAGGGCGCGACGCACCAGGTTCGAGTTTGCCGCCCCCCTGCCGCTCGCCAGGCGAACACCGATCTCTCCGCCGATATCCGCCGGTCGCAATCCGGCTACTTTGACGTTTGGCGTGTCGGAGAGGAGGATGACTTCGGCGAACGTCTTACGCAACGTCGCCAACTCGGCGATATGTGAGCCCGTATCATCGGCGATCAAGGCAATCGATGGGCGCTCATCAGGTGACAGTTCAGAGATGTCGGCGGCGTAGGATTCCGGCCGAATGCCATACTGCCAATGGTCCGTGAAATGCGCCATGAGCGCGGGAATACGATTGCGGCCGCCGATGATCACCGCCCGCTCTCCCCAGACACCAAGTCTCCGCGACAGACCACGGGCAACCCCGTGCATGGCAGGCTGAACAATCAACCCGAGGCCAAGAAACCCGAAGATGGGAAGCAGCAGCCGTGTCCCTTCCGGCAGAAGGATCGCCCCAAGCGCTGCAATGACAGCGACCTTGGCCGACGCTGTCGTGCGGCGGCGCAGATGCTCGTGGTCATGAAGCCGATAACCGGGATAGAGCGCGCTCGACGCATAGAGAATGATCGCCGCCAGGGCGGCGAGGGCGAAAGCACGCTCCAGCACCATGTTCTCCGACCCGTCGGGAAGAAACGGCAGAAGAAGAAAATAGGCTATCAGATAACCCGCAACGTCGCCGGCAACCAACAATGACGACGTCGCAAGCCGAGGTATCCTGCGCTTGAGTGGAGCTGGTATATTCAGCCTTAGCCCCCTGCTGAACGCAGCGCCCGAGGTGGCGTTTGCCATCGGCGAGCCGGAATTTGCCGGGCCCGTTCGCGCGGCCACATCATTTGGGGTGATTGCCTTCGGCAGGTCGGATATCGACGCTAATAGGGACATGATGGCTCTACACCTTTACGGCTACTGCTTTTGGCGCGCTCGATCCAAAAACCTCGTCTTCGATTGGAAATTTCCGAAGCCCCAGCCTCTGGAATGCTGTCAGCGAGATGAAGGTCGGGACGACCAGCGCATAGCGCCGCCACAGCCGTCGCGGCTCGCATAGAAGGCGAAACACCCATTCGAAGCCGCTTCTTTGAATGATCCTGGGAGCCTGTCGTTTGAGGCCGGCGTGGAAGTCGAAAGCTGCTCCGACACCGATGAGCATCGATGCATCAAGACGATCGCGCATGCGAGCCATCCAGAGCTCCTGCTTGGGGCTGCTAAGACCAACCCAGATAATATCCGCGCCTGACCGATTGATCCGGTCCGCAACATCCGTCTCTTCCTGCTGCGACAATTGATGAAAAGGCGGTGCGTACGAGCCGACGATCTGCGCTTCCGGGAATCTTGCGAGAAGGCGCGCCTGCAACTGCTCCAGCGTCCCGGTTGTCGCCCCATAGAGGAAGTGGCGCACGCCTTTGGATCTGCCAGCGTCGAAAACAGACAGCATCAGGTCAGGTCCGTAGACTCTATCGCTCTCTAGATGGCCGGCACGTTTCAAGGCCCATACCAATGGCATGCCATCAGGGGTTACGAGGAATGCCCGGTTATGGATCGACCGAAGTTCGGCGTCGTCCTGGCATCGGACGATGCCGTGTGCGTCGCGAACGCACACATATCCCTTCCTGCCGTCTTCGATCGCGTTTTGAATAAGCCCGGTCGCGCTTTCGAGGTTGACCGCCGAAACGCGAACACCAAGGACATTCGTCCATTCTCGCGCGCCCCCTGGATGAAGAACTGAAGTTTGGCTGCCTGCTGGTTGTTTTCTCATGACCCACGCTTTCGCGACCGAAACCGTCATCAGAATATCCTGCCAGGCCGATTGCCTCCATACTTGCTGCTCCAGCTATTGGACGTAGCATAGACTTCGTGTTTACGTCTTATGCCGAGATGACGTACAATATTCGAAGTAAGTCTGCGTACCCCATGGCTTACCACGTCGCTCCTTGTGTGATGACCGCGGCCCCGAAACAGCGGTTTGATCCTGGCAGAGCTGCAGAAGATATCGTTTCGTGCGAGCAAAGATGGTTAGGCTTGAGCACTAAAGCGCGTCGCATCAAATTTGGTTGACGCGCTGCGCATTAGCCCTTTGTTTTTATGCATGTCGTTCTCCCGGAACCGCTGCACAGTTCCGGGCGGCATGCATTAACAAGCCGGGAAGAGAGACATGGTGAACCGACAGGGGAGATGTTAGCTCCGGCGGGGGCCCTCGGTTCGATCGCCACGCTCAACTCGTCGATGCTCTTGCCTGCGGCAGTTGCCGGCATGACGAAACTATACTTGTTCGGCAGTACAAGTTGCCGCGGCGCCTGATTTAATCGCCTGAGAACACTGCCGGTGGTGGCGTTCTTGTTACTCGGGTACGATTACGCTTCCCGTGTCCGCGCCAGCCTTCTGAAGATCCTGTAGACTGCCAAGTTCTCCGGACCGCATAATCCCAGGATCTACTCGGAAGCTCTGGCTATTCAAATTGCCGATGTAGCGGTTACGTGCGAATTGCACATATTGAGGCCCGTGGTCGGGAGCATAGACGTAGGCAGCAAGCCCGTTGCTATTGTTGATCGTCACGACATTGTTCTCGATGCGATTTGGGCCTGCCCATGGCGGGTGCCAGCCCCTGCCGGTACCGTCGTCAACGCGAAAAGCGGTGCCCGATCCGCCTGTGATAACGTTTCCCGTCACCAAATTGCTCCAACCGCCGTTGATGCCAATCGCCGATATGTTGCCCGAGAGCGAATTTCCTTCGATGCGCAGGCCGCTCGCTTTTCCATCGGTGTAGATCGCCCAGCTGATGGGAGTGGGCCATTCGCTAATGTTTTCATATCCGGGAGGCCAGAACGTTCCGTCGGGCCTGTTCATGAGGTGGCCGGTCCCAGTCACGACGTTGAAGCGGATGGTGCTGTTCAAGGAGTCGGCCTGCTCGCCCATCATTTTGATGGCGCCGCCATCGGCAGTCTGCTGGTTGGCGTTTCGGACCACATTGTGCTCGATGACGGCGTTATAGACCGCGTCATTGGAACCCCACAGCGATCCCCCGGTGATCCCGAACTGCGCCGTGTTTTCGATGACGTTGTCGGCGATCCTGACATTGTCGGCCGCCTGGAACCATATTCCGGCAGTCTCAATGTACACCTGCCCAATGTCATGGATATGGTTCGAAAGGATTCTGGCCCCGTCCGACTTGCCGAAGGTGCCGTAATTCGTGCCGACGTAAATCCCGTTGCCGGCCACATCCGCAATCACGTTGCCGGCGATCAACGCGTCCTTGCTTTCCGTCGCATGGATCCCGACGCCGACATTCTCGAGATTGTTGCCGAGGATCTTGACACCATCGGCGTGTTCGACCCGGATGGCGCCAAATCCTCTGGTATCCGTATAAAATTTGCCGCTGCCGTCAGGCGCTCCGTCTCTGATCTCGATCCCCGATACAACCATCCCATTGGCCCCGTCCAGCTTCAAGAATGTCGGCAAAACACCAGCAACGACGACGGAATCGGGGAACGACTGATCGATCGGGATATAATGAAGCTGGCCCGCGGCAGGGTCGTGCCACCACTCTCCAGGCGCGTCGAGCAAGCCTTTGGCGCCGGTAAGGAAGTAGCGGCTGCCTTCTGCGGTAAAGAAATAACTTGTGCCTTTGGTATGGACGGTCCGGTCGGCGCCATCGATGGATACGACCGGAAGCGTATCATTACCCCACTGGCTTCCGGGTTGATAGCCTCCAACGATGTTGATGACCAGCCCGCTCGCGTCCCCCATGTTCGGAAGATCGCCGGCACGGAAACAAAAGCGCGTGTTTCCTTCCCACATATCGATTGCAGGTTCGCACTTTGCGGCGAATAACCACCCCTCGCGGGGGTCGCCATCAGCCGGAACATTGGGAAATCGAGCCCGAGTTTGCCGTATCCGATTGACGAAAAGGTCACCGACGCCTTGCTCCGGCGGCAATGACAGCGGCGCCGTCCAACGGCCATCGGACTGCCGCGCCCAGTTATCCACGCGTCGCCCGCCATGCAGAACCGGCACTTCATTGCATCTTGCCGTAAGGATCAAACCGGTATCGCGAGCGTCGAAGACGATCGGCTGGGTAAGGTAGTAATCGCCTTTACCAAGCGCAATCAGATTGGGACCGCCTATCTCGCGGGCAGCATCACGGGCTCGTTCGATGCTGGCGAAAGGGCCATCGTCCCCCTGCTGATTTGCAGTCGGAAGCAGGCCGCTCCAAGTGTCTTTTCCATCGGGAGAAACGTAGAATATCGTTCGCGCCGCGGTGCTGCTGCTCAATGCGTCGCGTAAAGAAGTCCCGTTCAATTTGGCTGACGACGTCGCGGAAGCTTCCGCGCAGGTCGCTTCCCGGATGAGTATCTGCAGGCGCTCGGGCGCATCCCCCTCTATCCCGGCTGGAGCCGAATTGCCGGACTGCGGAAAGAGCATGACGGGCAAGATGCTCAGGATCAGTCCAAGACGCCGCCTCATGATGTCTGCCACCCCCTCATAAGGCCACTCGAGACGTCTGCCACGACGGCGAATGGCTGACCGAAACGACGGGCGCGTACAGCGAAAACATGATGATCGCTGTGGTGAACAGGATGAAGATGGCGTCATTCTGAACGAAAAAAATACTCTCGGTCAGATTCATCACCAGGATCATGATCGTCAGGACATTGAGCCAGAGCCACCCGTACTGCGCGTCATGACAATGAAGCATCGCGCCCTGGCGGATTGCATGGGGAAGCATCACAGCAAACGGGATCATTCCCATTATCCCGAAGCTCAACAAGATATCACGATATCCATTATGCGCGTGCGGCGCGGGCCATCCGATCTTCAACCACATGTGTGTCGCTTCCGGGTTCGCGGTTGTCCAGAAAGCCTGATAACCGTACCCAAGCATCCAACGATCGGCTATTTCGCGATCGACCAGCTCCCACAATGGCACTCGGCCCGTTAAAGTCGCGTCCTTGCCGAGCGCTTCAAGGGCCGGAACCAGGAATTCGTGAAGCGAAATCAGAATGCCGACAGACAGCTGGATGAAAAACAGGACGATGACGACGCGGCCAATGCTGCTGCTTCTTTGCAGGAGGGAATAAAAGCCGATCAGGCAAAACGCGACTGACGTTGCAATGATTGCGGTCATCGATCCGGAGCGCGCGAGACAGATGATACCTCCGGCCAACAGGATAAACGCGGTTCGCCGCAGGCCGAACGTCCCGTCGATCAGCACGGCGGTCGCCACCAAGATCATCAGCGCCGCGTACCAGCCCAGCACGTTCTTGTGAATGAAGACGCCCCGCATTGCTCCATCACCATCCGGCATGGTGGCGAGGGCTGGTGACACCACGGACATAACCACACTGAGGACGGTACAGGCTCCCAGGGTTACAAATAGGAGGAACAGCAGCTGCCTCGGCGTAAAACGTATCGCCAGGACGTAGGAAAGAAGCACGCAAAACAAAAGGCCGATTGCGCGCCTCAAGGTCGTCGGCGGCGCTATTGACCACAGGGTCGACAAAAACGGCAAGGCAAAGATCAGGGGAACAATCAGATTTCGCCTGAGCGCCGTTAGAAACTGCGGAAAATTGCGTATCAGGATCACGGCTGTAAATACATATATAGGAATGCAAGGCAAACGCAGTATAGATCTGGCAGATTCGCTGAGCGCTCCGTCCGCATCTGCGAGGATCAGCGGCAGAAGGGCGCCTGCCTGAAAAAAAAGGGATATGCCGGCGCCCCAGCATTCTAAGACCCGCCAACTGATGGTTGGCCCGCTGGCAGTTCTAAGGCTATCTACTCTCATTATCCGTCCCGACTGATTTGAACAGACAAGCGGCTGTTGATCGCGGCAGATCAAAAACAGGTGTCCTCTTCGTGGCGCGTGCTGCTCTCAAGCAAACATTCAGCCCCATCCGCGGTCAATCTGTCCTAGTGAAGGGTGGGCTACGCCTAATGCACCCTCGCTCCACCAAAAGACGATGTTGGGCTTAATCTTCCGGCCGGTATTTACCCAAAAGACGGGCCTTCATGTCCGCCAATTGCCCTTAAGAGCAGATGTTGCGCTTGTCCGTTCATCGGTACCGTGGCGATGAATGTCTTATGAGGCGTGGTGGGTTAAGCCGCGATTCCACTGCAATGAGGCAACAATTCTGACAGAGACTTTCTCTGCAGTCGAAGCCTGGAAGGTTAGGATTGCCATGTTCCTGCGTCATGATCCTAGTTCTCTATGCAACACGACGGGCGCTCTACTCGTCGTGGCGTTGTCAGCGGCGATCTCATCGGCTCTGCGCGGGATACGGTTCGGCCGACCCATTTTGAATAACACCATTACCGATGCTCCAAACCGCAACGGCTACGGAAAGGTCGGCCTCTTAATCAATTTTGCGCTGCACAGCGGTGCATTGTGGCAACCGACCTGAGAGCGCGTCATGGAGCGGCCGGCCCTCAGTGTCCTCATCAATAATTACAACTACGCTCGTTTTGTCGGGCGGGCGATAGACAGCGTGTTGAGCCAAGACGCACGCAATGTCGAGATCATCGTCGTCGATGACGGCTCGACCGACCAGTCGCGGTCTGTTCTGCAAGCGTATGACAGCCGCGTAAAGGTGATCTTTCAGGAGAACGCAGGACAGGCGGCTGCGATGAATACCGCTGTCGGATCAAGCACGGGCGAGATCCTGTGCTTTCTGGATGCTGACGACTGGTGGGTGCCGGGCAAGCTGTCGGCGACGGCTGCAGCGTTCCGTGCCAATCCTCAAGCATCACTCGTCTATCATCGACTGCAGCCAACGCTTGTCGATGGCACGCCGACGTCCAAGCCGATCCCGCGAACCCTGTGTTCGGGTGCTTTGTCGTCGCTACTCGCCAGATCGGCTGGTTGGTGGCCTTTTCCGATGACGTCAGCCGTCGCGGTACGGCGGAGCGCATGGGATGCTGCGGGCAGCATTCCACTCGACTTCCGGATATCGGCCGATGCCTGGCTCGTGGGGATCTACCCGTTTCTGGGGGACGTGATTGCCATGCCGGACCCGCTGGGATTCTACCGCATCCACAATAACAACTGGTATCGCGCTGCCGAAGATGCTGCCACGCTCAGGAGACGGATGACCCACTGGCAGCAGACCGTGGAAGCAACGAACCTGTTTCTCTCCACTCATGAACTGCCGGCAAGACTACATCTGAGGGATCACTATCCCTATCGCGTTGCGTCGGCAAAGCTTCAGGGCGCCGATGCGCTCACGCGGTTCAAGCTTGCCATCGAAGGCCTCTTCTTTGCCGGCGAACCGAACCTGCTCAGGCGGACGCGCGACAGCTTGCGCTCGGCGCGCGGCCTGTCTCGGCTCGGTCTGGACGTTGGCCTGCCGGAGGTAGCGAAATGAAGGCGCTGCTGTTGGTCTCCGAACTGGAAGACTATACCATCTCCTTTGCCAGCGGCGTTGCCCAGCACCTCGATGTGGTGCTTGCCGTACCGCGCCGGCGCTATGCACATCTCGCCTCTTCCTTCGACCCCGCCGTCGATCTGCACCTTCTGGACTGGCCGAGACATCGTTCTCTCTCCAATCCGTGGTTTTTGTATCAGCTTACGCGTCTGATCCGGCGCGAACGGCCGAACCTTATTCATCTCCTCAGCAATTCTACGCTTTGGCTGAACCTCGCCGTGCCGTTCTGGCGCCCGATCCCGCTTGTGACGACGATCCATGACGTCGAAATCCACCCGGGCGACTCCGATACGCGTACATTGCCCGGCTGGGCCCCCGAACTGATGGTGAAGCAATCCGGGCACCTTGTCGTGCATGGCGAGGGACTGAAGCGGATGGTCCTCGACCGATATGCAAAATCGTCAGACTGCGTCCACGTTCTGTCGCATCCCTCCATCCTTCGCTATGCCGAGCTCGCCCGGAGACAGAAGATGACACCGCGCGAAGCGGACGGAACGATACGCGTCCTGCTGTTCGGGCGGATATTTGCCTATAAGGGCCTGGAACATCTGGTCCGGGCCGAAGCGATGCTCAAGGGCGTGCTTCCCAACCTCCGCGTCACGGTCGCGGGCCGCGGCGACAATCCGGCAATCTTCCTGCCGCTCATGGGGGATGCCGACCGCTACGATATTCGCAATCGTTTTATCGAGGATGCCGAGGTCGCCCAGCTTTTCCTGGACACCGACATCGTCGTGCTTCCCTATACGGAAGCCTCCCAAAGCGGCGTGCTCAATCTAGCCGCCGCATTTGGCAAACCCGTCATCGTTACTGACGTCGGCGAGTTGCGGGAGACCGTTGAGCCCAACGGGCTGGGGATGGTGGTCCCTCCCGGAGATGCCAAAGAGCTCGCGGCTGCAATCAGGACATTGGCAGACAACGGCGAACTCAGAAACAGGTTCGGTGCCAATGCGCTCGACTGGGCCAAGGGACCAAATTCGCCTGAACGGGTCGGCGGTCAGGCCGCGGCAGTTTATCGGGAGGTGGTCGGGTCATGTTGATGGAAGCCCTCACAGACAGAAGCCGACCAGCGGCATGGAGCGCTGCGAGCGTCCGCCACTATCTTCCGGGCGGCTGTGAGAACGGCGGCGGCATCGGCAGGCTCGTCGGCTACATAACAGAGTCCGCGAAAGAGACCGGCATCAAGCATCTAGTCACAGATACAAGAGGGGCTCGATGGTCCAAATGGACTTCGCCGGCGCGACTGGTCGGTGCTATCCTGACGATGGCAAAGGACCGTATCGTTGCGCCTGACCGCATTCACCATATCCATATCGCCGGCCGCGGCAGCACGTCTCGCAAACTGATCCTGACCGAGGCTGCCCGCCTGTTAGGGTGCTGCCACATATTGCACCTTCACGACTACGATTACGCCGGCGATTTCGCGCAACGCTCGCGGGGTCAACAACGGCTCATCCGTCGGATGTTCCAAAATGCCGACCGTGTCGTAGCACTGGGCGAGCGCGATCGCGCGACACTGACGACCCTTCTGGGTGTTGACGAGCGCCGCGCAGTCGTCGCCCATAATTGCGTCCCCGATCCCGGGACGCACAAAATTCGCGACAGCGAGATACCGTTGATCGTATTCCTCGGCCGGTTGAGCGAACGCAAGGGTGTCACGGAGCTTCTGTCCGCCCTGAGCCACCCGCTTATGAAGGAACTCCGGTGGCGGGCTGTACTGGCCGGCGATGGCCCTGTCGAGCACTATCGCCATCTGGCTGACGCCATGGCGGTTTCCGATCGGGTCGAGATGCCTGGCTGGCTTGATGCCGGCGAGGCGCGAGCCTTGTGCGCCCGTGCAGATATTCTGGTCCTGCCGTCACACGCCGAAGGGCTGGCAATGGCCGTGCTCGAAGGATTGTCCCACGGGCTCGCCGTCGTCACCACGCGTGTAGGGGCGCATGACGAAGTCATTACCGATGGCGAGACCGGGATCTTCGTGCCGGTGGGAGACCAGAATGCCTTGGCCGGAGCTTTGGCAAAGCTGGTGTCCGACCGGGAATTGCGCATCCGCCTCTCCGTCCAGGGGCGCGCGCATTATCTCAACCATTTCAGCATGATGGCCTATATGCGATCACTCCAAAAACTTTACGGAGCCGTTTGCGCGAAACCTCAAGCACGGATTGATGCACGATGACGATTTCCACTGTGCCGCCAGACCGCAACCTTCCGATCTCGTCGATGCGCTATGATCCTCGAGCTCAGGTAGAGACCAAGGCGGACAACCTGGACCTCGCAGCCGCCTTTCGCATGCTGCGGCGGAGAATGGTGATGATCATCGCTATAACATTGCTGCTGATGGCGCCCGCAGCGATCATCATCTCTGGGATGAAGCCCGTCTATCAGGCCTGGGCCCGGCTGATTATCCATCAGCCTCTCGCAAAATCGCTTGGTGTGGAGGATAAAAGCAGCAGTGATCTGCTTGACGCGAAATCGGAGACGGAGCGGCTTCTATCCAGAAGCATTGCAGAGCGGGTCGTGCGCGAACTGCGGCTTAGCTTGCGGCCGGAATTCAATCCAGCGCTGCGGGAGCTCTCATTGTTTGAGAGCATCCGGGCAAAGTTGCGCGGCCTGTTCGATCCCCGAAAACCTACCGAGCCGGAACGCGACGGCATCGACGCCGTCATCCCGGAATTTTATACGGCGCTCGGCGTCTGGCATGAAGACAAGAGTGACGTTGTCCAGGTCAGCTTCACGACGAATGACCCTCAACTGGCCGCCGCGGTTCCGAACCGTGTCATCAGCATCTACCTCGATGAGCGGAAGGCCATTGTCCGCAGCCGTCTCGATTCAGCGGAAAAATGGATCGTGCAGCGCATCTCCGAACAGAAGGCTCGGGCGGATATTGCCCGCGAGGCTGCCCGAAACTATCAAGAATCGATGGACGTCGTGTCGAAAGAGGACGCTCAGGACGAGCGGCTCAAATCACTCATAGATCTCACCGGCCGCGAAGGGAAAATTGAGGAAACCCGGGTTGAGGTCAAGGCGGTGATATCGACGCTTGAGGCGGCCGATAGCGCTTCGGTCGCTGTGCAGAACATCGCCCTCCCGGACGACATTACCAGAAAGCAACGTGATCTTCACGCACAGGAAGAAGATCTTGCCCGTCTGCTTGAACTATACGACAGCAATGCCGAGCCCGTCGTGGATTTGCGCGAGAAGATCCAAAACTCCCGCGCCGACCTCAGCTTTGCGACCAAGCAATATCTCCAAACAATGCGCGCCAAGCTCGCCGCACTTGATCACGAGGCTGCCGCGGTCCAATCGATCTTGGATGACGCCCATGAAAAACGCACACGCGACGCCCTGGTGCTGACCGAATTGACGCGACTGCAGCGGATAGCCGAGAAGGAACAGCTGGCACTCGACAAACTTGAGGACCAGCGCCGTGACATAGTCGACAAGGCCAAGCTTCCCGGGGCCGAATTGGAGGTCTTATCACCGGCTTCAGTGCCGCTCGGATCGCTAGGACGTGGACGGCTTTTCTATCTGGTAAGCACCGTTCTGGCTGCGATCTCGGCAGCCGTAACGGCTGCTTTCGCCATGGAAATGTGGGACCGGTCCATCCGGAGTTTCGACCAAATAGCAGGATTGACCCGCACGATACCGGCGGGACTTATCCCACGGCTGGCGCGGAAGGAAAATCCGAAGACAGTTTTCAGGCTTGCGCCGGTCCCGATGTTTGACGAAGCAATCCGTACTGTGATCCTGACACTCAAACAGTCCAATGGGGGCAAGTTGCCGAACAGTATCGTCGTGACGTCGGCTCACAGCGGAGAAGGCAAGTCGCTTGTCGCAAGATCGCTGGCCATCGAACTCGCCGCCGCGGCAATTCCGGTGCTGTTGGTCGACGGCGACCTTCGACGGGGAGAACTCGATTCGTTCTTCAGGTCGGGTCTACAGCAAGGATTGAACGAATATCTAAACGGGCACGCGGACATCCGCGACATCGTCTACCACCATCCAGGAGGGATCGACTTCATTCCCTCTGGCAAGTTCAGCCTTCAGCGACGCGTTCGTTCGAACGGCCTGGCAGAAATCATCGAGATGGCGGGCGCGGCCGGCCGGGTTGTCATTTTCGACAGCGCGCCCGTCCTCGCCTCGACGGACACCGTTCTTCTGACTGCGCTCGCAGAAAAAACGCTGGCGGTTGTCAGATGGGGAAAGACGAGTCGTCGCGCCGTCGAGTTCAGCCTGCAGCAAATGAAAAGCCAGCGAAACTCGGAAATCCTTGTCGCAATCAACAATGTAAACCCCGAGAAGCATGCGCTGTATAACTTCAGCGACTCCGAGCTTTTCTCAAAATCTCTGATGAAATATTACCAACTCCACACCGCCGATTCTCCGTCCGCAACAATTAAAAACATATTTTCTTTGAGATCCCAGAGATAACGCAGCAATATACTTCGGCAGTATTCGAATTGGAGAGTAACCATGGATGCCGGAATGAAAAAGAACCGAAAAGTTGCGCTGATTACGGGCATAACAGGGCAGGACGGTGCATATTTGGCCGAACTGCTCCTGGACAAGGGCTATATCGTTCACGGCCTCAAACGACGCTCGTCGTCCTTCAATACCAGTCGCATCGAGCATCTGTACGAGGACCCCCATGTCGAGAATCCTCGCTTCATTTTGCACTTCGGGGATATGACCGATTCGACCAATCTCATCCGCGTCATACAGGAAACGCAGCCGGACGAGATTTATAATCTCGCCGCGCAGAGCCACGTTCAAGTTTCCTTCGAGACACCGGAATATACTGCCAACGCCGATGGAACCGGCACCCTGCGGCTGCTTGAAGCAATTCGCCTGCTGGGGCTGACCAAGAAGACGCGCTTCTATCAGGCATCCACCTCGGAACTCTACGGCAAAGTCCAGGAAGTTCCGCAGAGCGAAACGACACCTTTCTACCCTCGCTCACCCTACGCGGCGGCCAAGCTCTATGCCTATTGGATTGTGGTCAATTATCGCGAGGCCTACGGCATGCATGCCTCCAACGGGATTTTGTTCAATCATGAAAGCCCGATCCGCGGCGAAACATTCGTCACGCGTAAAATCACCCGGGCGGCGGCTGCGATCCATCTTGGATTGCAGGAGAAGCTCTATCTCGGCAATTTGGACGCCAAGCGCGACTGGGGACATGCGCGAGAATATGTCCGCGGCATGTGGCTGATGCTGCAGCAGGACGAACCGGGAGACTATGTCCTGGCGACCGGCGAAACGCATTCGGTTCGTTCCTTTGTGGACAAGGCCTTCGCCAAGGTGGGCATGCCGATCGACTGGCGTGGCAGCGGGGTCGAGGAAAAGGGATACGACAAGACATCCGGTCAGTGTGTGGTGGAAATCGATCCAACCTACTTCCGTCCGACAGAAGTTGATCTTCTGATTGGCGATCCGACGAAAGCGCACACGAAGCTTGGGTGGAAACACGAGACCAGTCTTGATCAGCTGGTTGCGGAGATGGTTCGCGAGGATCTGAAAGTCATGGCACGAAATGTTCCGTCGGTCGGTGTGACGAAAGGCTTCGCCTACGCCTGAAGAGACCCAAGGCCTCGCCGATCAAGAGGGAACGTGTCGCCGACGTGCCGTGCGTGCGGCAACGTCAACCGCCGTCGTGCCAGCCTGCGCCCCCCGCATGGGAGGGTAGTCCGCTTCCGGCGCTCCGCAATCAACTGCTTTCTGGCGCGCGTGCTTCGACGGTCGGACGATGAACCGCTCCAACGGCAATCGAAGGGAACGAAATTCAAGTGGTCTGGTTTGGTCCTTGGAAAGCGCCTGTCGAGCCTTGGCGACGAGGCGATCCGAGGAGCACGTTGTTGTGAATGTTATACGTTTCCCCCGCAACAGAGAGCACTGCGACGATCCGGATCGCGCTTTCTTAAGCAGCGACGCGGACGCGCGACGTCTCTACAAATTCGCCCTTCAGTACGAGATGGATGGCAAGAGCTGGGCCACCGAAATCTGGGCCTATTCCTCCAAAGACGCCGAGGACCGGGTCGCTGCCATGCGGCGATCGCTGACGATGTGCGGCCAGCTCTATGCTGAGGTCGAGGCCGAGGCGCCGACACCACTCTGAGCGCCTGCGCCATGATTGAGCCGTCAGGGATCGTTCATTCGCCTCTCAGTCCCGGCAATCGTCAGGCGCCTCCGCTGGCACGCCTGGAACAGTTTGTTCCCCGGAGAGTTCGGACCGCGAATAACTTGCCGGGGATTTCCGCTTCGGCACTGTGGGGAGCTAGACATGTCAACGAAGTCGAAACATCACCCAACAATTGGAGAAAACACAGGGACGGCGGGCGGCTGGGGAGCGGCGAGAGCTGTCGGAGAAATCCTTCTGCGCGAGCACGTCCCGCGATCCGGATCGTCGCTGCTTGCCCACCACAACAAACCGGACGGCTATATGTGCGTGAGCTGTGCCTGGGCCAAGCCTGCAAAACCGCATGCGATGGAATTCTGCGAGGAGGGCGCAAAGGCAACTGCCTGGGAGATCACCACGCGCCGGGCGAACCGCGCTTTTTTTGCCGCCCATACATTGCAGGAACTGGAGCAATGGAGCGATCACGATCTCGAGGAGCAGGGTCGGCTTACCCACCCGATGCGATGGAACAGCGCGACGGACAAATACGAACCGGTGAGCTGGGACGAGGCCTTTGACGAAATCGGCAGAGAGCTGCGTTCCATTCCTCCGCAGCAGGTGGATTTCTACACCTCGGGTCGCGCCTCCCTGGAAACCTCCTACATGTATCAGCTTTTTGCGCGCATCTTCGGCAGCAATAACTTACCCGACTCCTCGAATATGTGCCACGAAAGCACGTCGGTCGGGCTCCCGGAAAGCATCGGCGCGACCGTCGGCACGGCGATCCTTTCGGACTTCCAGAACTGCGACTGCATCTTCTACCTGGCGCAGAATGTCGCCACCTCTTCGCCGAGAATGCTGCACGATCTGCAGGATGCGGCCGATAGAGGCGTCAGGATCGTCACCTTCAATCCGCTGCGCGAAGCCGGCCTTGAGCGTTTCATCAACCCGCAAATGCCGAGCCAGATGCTGACCGGCCGATCGACGCCGATTTCCTCGGAATATTTCCAGGTGAAGAACGGCGGTGATATCGCAGCCCTGTTCGGGGTCTGCAAAGCCTTGATCGAAGCCGACGATGCCTTGAAGGCGATAGGCGCGAGCAAGGTTTCAGGCTCCGACGCCGTTCCTGACAAACCGGACAACGCTGCGGCGGTCGCCTTTGCCGCTTCCATCGCCGCAGCCGACAAGAAGCACGTGCTCGACCACGATTTCATCAACACGCATACGTCGGGCTTCGAAGAGTTCGCCGACACCGCCCGTCGGCACGATTGGGCCGAACTGGAGCGTGTTTCCGGCCTGACCCGCGAACAGATGATCCAGGCGGCGCGCATCTATGCGCATTCAGAGGCCGTGCTGATGATCTACGGCATGGGCCTGACCCAGCATGTGATGGGCGTCCAGAACGTCCACATGGTCGCCAATCTCGCGCTGTTGCGCGGCAATGTCGGTAAGCCGGGCGCAAACATCTGCGCCGTGCGAGGACATTCGAACGTTCAGGGACAGCGCACGGTCGGAATAACCGAAAAGCCCGCGCTCGTCCCGCTCGACAAGCTGTCGGTACTTTATCACTTCGAGCCTCCGAGATGGGAGGGGCGCTCGACGGTCGATACCTGCAAAGCCATCATGCAAGGGGAGGCAAAGGCATTTGTCGGGCTCGGCGGTAATTTCTTGCGTGCGGTTCCGGAAACGGAGGCGATGGAAGAGGCTTGGCGGAAACTGCGCCTCAGTGTCCAGATTGCAACCAAACTCAATCGCAGCCATGTGATCCATGGCGAGATTGCCTACCTCCTGCCCTGCCTCGGCCGGATCGAGATCGATGATCAGGCAAGCGGCCCGCAAGCCGTCTCCATCGAAAGCTCGGTGGCGCATTTCCACGGCTCGCGCGGAAGGGCAAAACCGGCAAGCGACGAGCTGCTGTCGGAACCTGCAATCATCGCCGGCATGGCCAAAGCAACGCTGACGAAAGGTCGGGTGCCCTGGGATGAATGGGTCGGCGACTATTCGAAGATCCGCGACGCGATCGAAGCGACCTATCCCGAGACATTCAGGGATTTCAACAAACGCATGTTCCAGCCAGGCGGCATTCCGAGACCCGTACCGGCGCGGGAGCGAAAATGGACGACTGCGAACCAGAAAGCCAACTTCATCACCCCATCGCGGCTCTTTCCCGAACTCGATATCGGTTCCGGCGCCGGGGAGGTTCTCAACCTTACCACCCTGCGCGCGAACGATCAGTTCAATACGACGATCTATGCCTATGGCGATCGCTACCGCGGCGTGAAGGGGACGAGAAAGGTGGTCTTCATGAACGAGGAGGACATTCTCAGGCTGGGCTTCAAAGAGGGTGACTTCGTCGATCTGACGACGGCCATCGAAGTCGCAAAGATGCGCCGCGTCACAGAATTCAAAGTCGTGCGGCACGATATTCCGGCCGGCTGCTGCGCAGCCTATTATCCGGAGGCGAACCCGCTCTTTCCGCTGGCGCATCATGATGCTAAGGCCAAGACGCCGTCTTATAAGCTGCTGCCGGTGCGTCTCAGCCTCTCCGCCCAATCCTCGCGGTCCTGAACCAGGTTTCGGCGATGCGCCAAAGCAAGAACCGAAGCTGGTTTATGGCAGCGACGCTTTTCTGCGTGGCCGCCGCAGCGGCAGCTATCGGCTGGGCACTTCGTCCACGGCAGGATCGGGCCTATCCCGCCGCGATGGGTGCCTTGGTTGAGCTACGACCGCGTCTCGACCGAATAACCGAAAAAAAGCCCGGAATTTGGTTCGCCTCGGCAGCAATTCTCTGCGTGTTTGCTATCGGCGCCGTGATCGGCTGGGCAAGGCATCCCAGGCAATATCGCGCCGATCCCCCTGTTACCTCAGCGCTCGACCAGTTCCGGCTGATGCCCGACAAGATCGGCGGGACACCGCCCGACGTCTATTTCGCCCTCGACAAGCCCTATGAAACCACCGCCTATGATCTGAGCCAAGGCAAGCGTCTTTATTCCTGGTTCGGCTGCCCTATCTGCCATGGAGATGGGCGAGGCGGAACCGGCCCTTCATTTCTCGATGGCTGGTGGCTGTACGGTTCGGAAATGGTCTCGGTCGTGGCATCCATTCGCGACGGACGGCCTAATGGCATGCCGTCCTTCGCCAACAAGATGACGAGCGACCAGATCTGGCAGCTCGCAGGCTACATCAGGACGATCGGCGCCTATTCGGCACCCTATACTGCGCCAAGCCGGAACGACGACAAACATACCAGACCAGCCGAGAACCGCGCACCGGCGGCAAGCCATTTCGAGGAGGGACCGGCCGGCGTCCGTTCCGATCGAGGTGTTCGGCCTTGAAGATCCCGCGCGCCTCTTCTCTACTCCCCCATCTCCTGTTTCTCTCCAGCTGCACTGGCGATCCGCAATCGGCGCTGAATGCCGATGGACCTTCAGCCATGGAGCTTAGAGAGTTGCTATTGCTGTTCGTCGCGGTCTGCGGCGTCGTCTTCGTGCTGGTCATGGCCGTGATGGCCTGGGCCCTGCTTCGCAGTAACAACCCGGCGCCCGGCAGGCCTCAGACCGAGCGTTCCATGGGCAGGGTCGTAAGCGCGGCAATTGTGGGGACCGTTCTCGTCATAACATTTCTGACCGTCTCGAGCTTTTACGCCACGCGCAGCATCGACTGGCGCGAGGCTGATCCTGCGACGATCGTCGTTCGGGGCCAGCAATGGTGGTGGCAGTTCACTTATCTTGATGCGGACCCGGCCAAAACCTTTCAGACGGCCAACGAACTGCATATTCCGGTGGGAACCGACGTCCGGCTGCGCCTGGAGGCAACGGACGTCATTCACTCATTCTGGATACCGAACCTGACGGGAAAGCAGGATCTGGTTCCCGGCCGCGAGAACGGGCTGACGCTTCATGCAGACAAACCTGGAATCTATCGCGGTCAATGCGCCGAATTCTGCGGCCTGCAGCACAGCCACATGGCTCTGCTGGTGGTTGCCGAGGAGCCTGACGAGTATGCCCGCTGGCTGGACGCGCAGCGAAGAGCGGCGGTCGAGCCGGCCGATGGCGATGCCGCGGCGGGCAAGCTGGTCTTTATCAGCAAGCCATGCGCCGCCTGCCACACGGTCCGCGGCACTGCTGCGGGCGGCATCTCAGGACCGGATCTTACCCATGTCGGCAGCCGCAGCATGATCGGGGCGGGGCTGCTGGAGAATAGCCGGGGCTCGATCGCCGCGTGGATTGCCGATCCGCAGACGTTGAAGCCGGGAAACAACATGCCCTTGGTTCCCCTCACCAGCGAAGAGCTGCGGCAATTGACTGCCTATCTGAGTGAACTCCGATGACCGGCCAGGCCAATATCCCATCCCCCGCTGATCTGGCAGCCGGCGATGAAGGCGCCGAAGCCCTTCTCAGGCGAACTTGGTCGACGCCGTCAGGGCTGCTGGCGGCATTGTCCACGGTCGATCACAAGATCATCGGGCGGCGTTATATCGCGACAGCCTTCCTCTTCCTGCTCCTCGGCGGCGTGCTTGCGCTGTCGATGCGCCTGCAGCTTGCTTTCCCGGAGGCACGCTTCATCAGCGCCGACCGCTATAACCAGATTTTCACCGTACACGGGAGCAACATGATGTTCCTTTTCGCCGTGCCGGTGATGGAGGCAATGGCGGTCTATCTTGTTCCGCTGATGGTCGGAACGCGCAACATCGCCTTTCCAAGGCTGAATGCCTTCTCCTATTGGATATTTCTGGCCGGGGGGCTGCTTCTCTGGATCTCTCTGGCTCTCGATACCGCCCCCGATGTTGGCTGGTTCTCTTACGTGCCGTTGGCCGGTCCGCAATATGGCGCGGGAAAGCGGGTGGACCTCTGGGCACAGATGATCACCTTCACCGAAGTATCCGCCCTTGCCGTCGCCGTCGAAATCGTCGTGACCGTCTTCAAGCTGCGGGCGCCTGGCATGTCGCTCAATCGCATTCCGCTCTTCGTCTGGTCGATGCTGGTGACGGCCTTTCTCGTCATCCTGGCCATGCCGGCTATCATGTTCAGCTCCTCTTCGCTCATTCTCGACCGGCTGGTCGGCACGCAATTCTACAATCCCTCGGAAGGCGGCGACGTCCTTCTCTGGCAGCACCTGTTCTGGTTCTTCGGCCACCCGGAGGTTTACATCATCTTCCTGCCCGCCGTCGGCATGGTGTCCGCCATGATCTCGACGTTCACCCGGCGCCCGGTCTTTGGCTATCTGCCGCTTGTCCTGGCGATGATCGCGACCGGTGTTCTGGCTTTCGGGCTTTGGGTCCATCACATGTTCGTTGCCGGTCTGCCTCGTCTCGGAAGCAGCTTCTTCACCGCCTCCAGCATGGCGATCGCCATTCCTGCCGGGACCCAGATCTTCTGCTGGTTGGCGACGTTGTGGGACGGACGTCCCGTCTTCAAGACACCGCTGCTTTTCATCATCGGCTTCCTGATTACCTTCGTCATCGGCGGAATGACCGGCGTGATGGTGGCCTCCGTGCCGCTCGACACGCAGGTTCACGACACCTATTTCGTCGTCGCACATTTCCATTATGTGCTGATCGGCGGTTCCGTCTTCCCGCTCATCGGCGCGATCTACTATTGGTTCCCGAAGATGACCGGCCGCATGATGAGCGAAAGGCTCGGCCGATGGGCCTTCGGCCTCATCTTCACCGGCTTTCACCTGACCTTCTTCCCGATGCACATCCTCGGCCTGCAAGGCATGCCGCGACGCATCTATACCTATCCGCCGGAATTGCCCTGGGCAGGCTTGAACCTTTTCGTCAGTCTCAGCGCCGTCATCCTGGCTGCCGGCTTCCTCATCTTCTTCATCGACGCGGTGCGCAGCTTCAAATTCGGCCCGCTCGCAGGGCCGAACCCCTGGAACGCCTCGACGCTGGAATGGGCCACATCCTCGCCCCCTCCCCCCTACAATTTCCGCCACATCCCGGTTGTTCGATCCGCCGCACCACTCTGGGCGGACGGAGAGACCTTGCCGGTGGCCACGGGCCTCAGGCTCGACCGACGCGAAGTAATCGTCAGCAGCGTTATGGCTGCCGAGCCGGAAGCGCGGGAAGCCATGCCAGCCAATTCGATCTGGCCGTTCCTGGCGGCGATCGCCACCACCATCATGCTGATCGGCTCGATCTTCACCCCCTGGGCGGTGATCTGGGGAGCGATTCCGATAGCCATCACCCTCACGGGATGGTTCTGGCCGAAGCAAACTCCGGAGGACGAGTCATGAAAGAACGCATCGCGCTCGACCTGTCGAAGCTTCCCCTGCATGGAACGGGCAGCGCGAGCCTGACCTTCTGGGGCACCGGCGCTTTCATGTTGATCGAAGGCATGGGATTTGCACTGACAATCGCGGTCTATTTCTACCTCATGAGCCTGGCGCCGCGTTGGCCGATCGAAGCCCCTCCTCCGGACCTTCTTCCGGGCACGGTGCTGACCCTGCTGCTTCTCGTCAGCATCGTGCCGAATATGCTGGTGTCGCGGTGGGCGCAACGCAAGGACCTGCGCAAGGTGCGCCTGGGACTGATCGCCATGACCTTCATGGGCGCGATACCGCTCATCCCCCGCTTCTTCGAATTTCCTGCCCTTCATATAAGCTGGGACGACGACGCCTACGGATCGATCACCTGGACGATCCTTGGTCTTCACACCACCCACATCGTCACCGATCTCATCGACACCATCGTTCTCGCCTGCCTGATGTTTTCCAAGCATGCAGACAACACCCGCCGCTACGGCGACGTCGAAGACAACGCGCTTTACTGGAACTTTGTCGTCCTCGCCTGGCTTCCTCTCTACGGATGCATCTATTGGGTGCCGCGGCTATGAGAACAGCAACCACGATCTCCTTTCTGGTGACTATGGCGGCACCTGCGTCGGCCCATGACGGCCATGTCCATTCCGTCTCCTTGCCATGGACCATGGACCTCTGGATCGTTATGCCGCTGGGCCTCAGCGCGGCCTTATTTGCATGCGGCAGCCTTCGCTTCCGGTCTCGATCGGCCGAAAGCCGTCGTGCCTTCGTGCAGCGGGTCGCGACCTTCTGGACCGGCTGGCTCGTTCTGGCCGGCGCGCTCGTCTCTCCCCTGCACTGGCTGGGTGAGCAGCTGTTCACCTTCCACATGATCGAACATGAATTGGTTATGGCGGTTTCGGCGCCGCTAATCGTGTTGGCGCGGCCCTCGGCGATGCTGCTCTGGGGACTACCGAAGATCGTCAGGCGCCAGACGGGGCGGGCACTTGCTTCAAACGCCACGCGCAGCGCGTGGAACTGTCTCAGCAACGGCACAGTGGCGACACTGCTGCACGGCGTGGCGATCTGGGCCTGGCACGCGCCGATCCTGTTCGACGCTACGATAGACAGCCTTCCCCTCCACCGCCTGCAACACCTTTGCTTTTTCGTGAGCGCCGTCCTTTTCTGGTGGTCCGTCATCTGGAAGAAGAACCGCGGGCTGGCCGCCTGGCACGTCTTTTTGACCATGCTGCATATGAGCATTCTCGGCGCGCTGATCGCACTTGCGCCGAGGGTGCTCTATGGGGTGCAGACGCGAGCCGCCGAGACCTGGGGGCTGTCGCCGCTCGAGGATCAGCAGGTGGCGGGCCTGGTGATGTGGGTGCCAGCAGGAACCATCTACGCCATCGCAGCGCTGACGCTGACCGCGTTGTGGATCAGAGATTCGGGAAAAGGAGGCGCAGGTGGAACGCACATCGTTGCCCCGTAACTCGCTTCGGCCTGCTTTCGTGGCGGCTGCCTGCATGATTAGCTTGGCGGCAGCGGTGTTCTTGACCGACATTTATCGCCAGCGCTCCGAACGCCAAGCCGCTGCGATCGCGATAACGAAAGGCAATCCCGCACGCGCACCGGCGATCTTCCGCCGCTATGGCTGCGCCGGATGCCACACGATTCCGGGCATAGAGGGCGCCGACGGCAAGGTCGGCGGCGACCTGTCCGGTCTGCGCGAACGAGTCTATATTGCCGGCGTGCTCAACAATTCCGCCGATAATCTGGTCGGCTGGATCGTTACGCCGCAAGCCTATTCGCCGAAGACCGCGATGCCGGCCACCGGCATTTCCGAAGCGGAGGCCCGTGACCTCGCCGCCTATCTCTATGGCCGTTGAGGCATTGAGCGACGGCAAAACCGTTCACCTGATTTACGGATGCGGCGTCGGTCGCGGCGGCAACGACTTCAGATATCGAGCCATGGCGATGCGGTCCGGCTCGGAAAGCTCGGATGTGTTCTCCACGACATCGGCCATGGACCAGCCGACATAACCGTGATCGGGCGTCTTGCCGCTCCGAAGCATTTCGGCGATATCCTGCTCGGACCACGAGCCGATGCCCTCCGGCGTGATGTTCGGATTAAAGCCGACGCCTTCGGAACTCACCCCTCCGGCAAACCGGGTTTTGGGCTTGATTGCGCCGAAGATGTTGCGCGAGGAATGGCACTCGGCGCAATGGCCGAGCGCTTCGACCAGATAGGCTCCGCGATCATGCATCGGATCGCCGAGCGGATTCCCCCCCGGCCGGCCTTGATGAAAGAAGAGCAGCTTCCAGAAGCCGACGAAGCGTCGAATGCGAAAAATCGGATCGATATCGTGCGGCTGCGGACGCTCCGCGACCGGCCGAAGCGTGTGCAGATAGGCATAGAGGTCCCTGATATCGTCAAGCGTCATGCCGGTGTAGCTGGCATATGGAAACACGGGATAGTAATGCCGTCCCGACGGAGACACGCCGGCAATCAGCGCATTAGCCAGATCGGCGACCGACCATGAGCCGATGCCGGCCTGCGGATCGGGCGAAATATTTGGGACCCGAAACGTTCCATAAGGGGAGGCCAGAGCGAGGTCGCCGCCCAGTTTCAGGCGATCGGGTTGACCCGGTGAAGCATGGCAGGAGGCGCAGCCGCCCGCGGCAAATACCAATCGGCCCCGCTCCGCATCCCCGGGCGTTAATCGAGGATCTCCGGCAGCAAAAAGCGGATGCGGTTTGGTCACGAACCAGACCAAGGTCGCGATGACGAGGATCGCAACAATGGCAAACGAAAACGGTCCCGTACCTTTCAACATTGTGGACCTGCATTGTCCTGTCGAGCGATCGCCTCAAGCGGGCGGCGGCTCGACCATGTAGGGCCGCCGGCCTCGGCGACAAAGATAAACCTCGCGCTCGGGATTTGCCTCCAACACAAATCCGGAGCTTCGCAACATGGCTTCGACCGCTGCCTTGTTCGGGATGAACCAGTTGGTAGGATCGGCCGCATAGCGCTCTTCGACGAAGAACAGCGTCGGGTAGTCCCGCCGGTCGAAAACGTTCCATTCCGAAAATTCATAGTCATCTTGAAGCGGGGCAATCCGCTCCTCGCCCCGCTGCAGACATTGGAACAGCATGAGATCGCCAACCACGTGTTCGTAGAGCAGATCAAGTGCCAGCAACGGATGGCGCAGGTGGTAAAGGACACCCATGAAGAGCACGAGATCGAAGGTTTCGCCGAGTTGTGCAACCTCATAAACCGACATCTGCCTGAACTCGATGTCGAGGGCAAAATGATCGGCGGCGAAACGGGCCTGTTCGAGATAGCGTGGATCACTATCGATGCCGAGAACCCGGCCCGCGTTGCGGCGTTTCATCTCGAGGGTATAAAATCCGGCATTACAGCCGATATCAAGAACGCTGCGGCCTGCAAGATCGTCAGGCACCACATGTTTGAAACCGTCCCATTTGAATGCCGGGTAGTCGCCGAGAAAATGGTCCGGCGCGGTCTCGATCTCCCCCAGCCGCATATTATGGAACCAGGGGCCCAATTCTTTGATACGCCGTTTCAAAGACGGGTTCATCATCGTGCATCCGCCTTTCGATCAGCTCTCCAGGGAGGCGGCCTGCGAGGCCGCCATTCTGCGACGAGAGCGAGGCGCTCCTGTTCGCTTGCGTGGGCTATCGTCCAGATTGGCGGCAAACCAGTCGATTGTATATCGCAGCCCTTCGGCAAGCGGTACCGTCGGCTGCCAATCGAGAAGCTCCATCGCGCGGGAAATATCAGGCCGGCGACGCTGGGGATCGTCCTTCGGCAGCGCCTTGTAGGCGAGCACGGTCCGAACCGCCATCATTGAACGAACCATCTCGGCAAGCTCATTGATGGTGAACTCCCCAGGATTGCCGAGGTTGACAGGCATGCCGGGGTTTGGCCGCACGTTCATCAGGGCTATGAGACCACCGACAAGATCGCTGACATAGCAGAAGGATCGCGTCTGTGTGCCGCTTCCATAGATGGTCAGAGGCTTCCCGGACAGGGCCTGCACGATCAGGTTGGAGACGATCCGGCCGTCATTGGCCTGCATGCGCGGTCCATAGGTGTTGAAGATGCGGGCGACCCGTGCGTCGACGCGCCTGACCCGCAGCATGTCGAAGCAGAGAGCTTCGGCGGCGCGCTTTCCCTCGTCGTAGCAGGCGCGTGGCCCCGTGCAGCTGACGTTGCCGCGATAATCCTCTCGCTGCGGATGCTCGGCCGGGTCGCCATAGACCTCGCTTGTCGAGGCCTGGAGGAAGGATGCCCCGTGCTGTTCGGCCAACGCGAGAAGGTTGCCCGTGCCGGCGACACAAGTCATCATCGTATGAACCGGATCCGCCTGATATTGCGGCGGCGATGCAGCGCAGGCCAGATTGTAGATCTGGTCAAGAGGCTCGTCGATCTTCAGGACTGCACAAATATCCTCTTCGATAAGCCGGAAACCCGGATGATTCATCAGCGGCCTCACATTGTCCCGCGACCCGGTAATGTAGCTGTCTACGCAGATGACCGTATCGCCGCGGCCGAGAAGAGCATCACAGAGATGCGAGCCGACAAAGCCGGCGCCCCCTGCAACCAGAGCAGTCTTTCCTTTCCGGCGATGATTGACGTGAAGCATCGATACTCTCCTTACGCTGAGATACGGTCCAAAGCTGGATTAGCGGGCAGTTGCAAAAGAGCGCGGGCGAATTCGCGAGCACGCGCAGCCCCCGTATGACTGTTCATCACCACTTTCCTGGCGGCAGCCGCGACCGACAAGCGGTCGCTGTCGGGAAGTTCCCTCAGCAGCGCCACAACCTCTTCCGGCGCGCGCGCTATGAACAGGGCCTCCCCGTCCGGCAATAGCTCGCCGAGGCCGCGCCAGAAGTCGCTGATGATCGGCGTTCCGCAGGCGGCGGCCTCGAAGAGTCGCACACTGGGAGACCAGCCGGCAGCAATCATGTCGCGGCGAGTAACGTTCAGCGTGAATCGCTGCCGGCTGTAAAAACTTGCATGTTCGGCTGGCGCCAGATGCTTGATGCGTTCGACATTGGCCGGCCACGCGATCTCATCAGGAAATTGCGATCCGGCGACGACGAAGCGCATCTCCGGCAGACGGCGCGCCGGCTCCAGAAGGAGATGCTCCAGCGTCGGCTGCCGGTCCGGGCTGTAGGTTCCGAGATAGCCAAGATCCCATGCGGCAGCCTCTCCCGTATTTGCGTAGCGCTCCTGATCGACGGAGCAGTAGAGGGCAACGGCGCTCCGTGCACCGTAGTTCTGCTCCAATCGCGCCAGCACCTCTCCTCCTGAGAAGGAGAAGTAGGCGTCGAACAGCGGTATCTGCCGCAGCGCCAGATATTCCTCATCGCCGCGGTCGAGCTTGGCCAAGGTCACCGGCGTGTCGATGTCGTAGAAGCAGAGACTTTTCAACTCCAACGCAGCGAGCCTGTCGATCAGCGCCACGCCATCCGGTACATAGGATCCCGCGATAACGGCGTCGGCCTTGCGCAGCCTTTCACCGTAAAGCTCGATCATGGCATTCAGATCGGAATAGTAACCGAGCTCGCAGAAGTCAGGCGAAGCGAGGTCCCTGTGATTGGCGTACCAGGGAACATCTCGCTCCAGGAACAGAACGCGGTGAGCATCCTGCCGCAAGCCTTTGATGAGCGCGCGATAGGTCGTCGCGTGGCCGTTTCCCCAGGACGAGGAAAGCGAAAGGCCGAGGAAGACGATGTCGAGCGGCCTTGTCATTCCGCTGCCTCCACGCGCGCGCCGAGGCGGGCGCGAAAGATCGCATCCACGGTTTCGGCGCGATTGGCGTATGTGTGCTCGGCCAGCACGCGCCGGCGCGCCCGCTCTCCGATTTCCTGGGCGCCGCGGCGCGACAGACCAGCCATCAGGGCAGCCACATCCTCGCCATCGCGCGCAACGAGAATCTCCTCGTCGGGCTTAAGGAACAGGTCGATGCCCTGCCAGTAATCGGTAATGAGGCAGGCGCCGGCGCCGGCCGCCTCGAAGACCCGCGTCGCGGGCGAAAATCCGGTCTCCGCCATGCTGGCACGCGATATGTTGAGAACCGCCATGGGAGTGACGTTGAAGGCGTTGTGGTCGCGCGTCGGCACGTGGCCGATGTAGTTGACATTCGACGACATCGGCTTGTCCTGCCAGCCGGAGCCACCGAGCAGGAATTTCCGGTCCCGCAGACGAGAGGCAGGCTCCAGGAAGAAGCGCTCGACCCGGGCCTCCCGGTCCGGCAGGCGATTGCCGAGGAAACCGAGATCGGCGCCAAAGCGGCCGTCCTCCGGTACCGGATGATGAGTTTGCGGGTCGAGCGCATTATAGACAGGAATGCATTCGGCTGCCCCGATGGAGCGGTATGCACTCACGACAGGATCGCCGCCGCCATAGGTCAGCACAAGATCGATCTTCGGGAGCGCTCGGCCCAACGGGTGATCGGGATCGGCCCTGAGTTCGGCAAGCGTTGCCGGGGCATCGACGTCCCAGAAGATTTTCAGGGCTCGCGGTCGCGCGTTGCGAAGGACTTCCTCCAGCAGCAGATCGTCTTCGAAACCGACGCCGCTCGCCTTGACGACAATATCGGCCCTGGCAGCTTCGCCGGCAACGGTCTTCAATGCGTCGATCGTTCCCTCGTAGACGACGACCCTGCACCAGTCCGGTGGATCGATGTCGCGGTTTTTCTGCCGATCGTAGACGTCGGGCTCGTAAAAGGTGATCTCATAGCCTTTCCCCGAGAGCGCCCGCAGCAAGCCGCGATAGTAAGTGGCGGCACCATTCCAATAGGCAGAGACGAGGCTCGAACCGTAAAATGCGATTTTCATTCCGCCGCCTCCCATGGCTGAAGCTTCGCAGTGACCTTGCTCGTGCCGCAGTTCGCCAGAATTTCCAGCAGCTCATCAACGCGGTGCCGGCAGGTGTGACGCGCCTTGATGGTCGCAAGACCGGCTGCAGCGAGGCTCGCGGCGAGATCTGTATCGAAGAGGACGGCACGCAGGCTCTTCTTCATCTCCTCGCCATTGCCGACGGGCAGATAGTCCCGGCCTGGGGTGAAGAGATGCTCGACATCAGCCCAAGGTGCCGAGATCAGGGGTATGCCGCAGGCTAGTGCCTCGAAGACCCTGATCGTCGGAATACCGGGCAGGTGCTCGACATAAGGTCGCCGCGGGATGTGTACCGTCACTTTGTGGCGAGCAAAGGCGGCCGGAACATCGGCGTTGGCGATCCAGCCGCCATAAGCGATGCCGGCGTTACGAAGTTCATCCAGCGCATGGTCAGGGTAGCGAACGCCGCGAACCATCGTCTTCAGCGCCAGATCTCTGGCGGGCCGGATCAGGAACTCGGCAATCTCAGCCGATCGCTCGTCATCGCCCCAATTGCCGATCCAGATGAGGTCTCCTGATTTCTCGACATCCGGCAACGGCCGAAACAGCGCGTCGTCCGCTGCCTCGTGCCAGGTGAAGACGGACTTTCCCCAGCCTGCACGAAGATAGCGCTCACGCAAGGTCTGCCCGAAGGCCAGCACCCCGTCGTAATCGTCAAGCATGAGCGACGCGATGTCCCCTTCGGCCGAGACGGCCCGGTGATGCGTATCGTGGAAGAGCAGGGTGAAGCCAGCGCCTTTGCGCCGGATGCGCCCGAGGCTCTCGACCAGTCGCGGTGCCGTCCACTCGTGCACGATGACGACATCGGCATCGCCAAGTGCCGCCTCGTGGTCGAAAGCCTCGTCGTAGAAATCCGAGCGATGCTGCGGAAAGACCTGATGAAAACGCTCGACGGCGGCCGGCCCTTGATCGCTGACGAGATTGGTGCGGCTCCAGGCGTCTTCCGGCTCCAATGCCAGCGTTTCGTGACCGCGCCGCTGGAGATCCCGCATGACGCCGCGAAGGAAATGTGCGTTGCCATGATTCCAGTCGGAAATCAGCGAATGGGTATAAAAGACGAACTTCATGATCACTCCGCTGCTGTTGAAAAGGGGCGGCCAAACATGCCGGAGTAAATTCCGCACATTGCCTTCGCTTGAGCGTCGAGACTGAAGCGCTCGGATCGCACGCGCGCTTTCAATCCAAGCGTAGCGCGCCGTTGCGGATCATCGGCAAGAGTGTTGAACGCATCGGCAAAAGCCTCAGGATCACGCGGATCGGCAAACAGGGCGGCGTCCTCCCAGATCTCCCGATAGGTCGGTATATCCGCGAGTACCAATGCCGCGCCCGCCCTCGCCCCCTCCAGAGCTGCAAGGCCGAACGGCTCGTAGATCGAAGGCGAAGCCACGATGGCGGCCTGCCGCATCGCGGCTGCCATCTGGGGATGCGGAAGCTCGCCGCGATGGTCGGCATGGCGAAACTGCACCGATTGTCCGTTGGGACCGTTGTTTGCGCCGGCCGCCACCACGGGCCAGCGCGTCATGCCTGCCGCAGCATCCAGAACCGCGGCATTTTTCCCGTCATCCCACCACCGCCCGGCAGCGAGAACGAAATTCCGCTTCGGTTCCTCGGACGTTTGAAGAGCGCTCGCATTGTGAACGACCTGGAGGTCCGCGATTGGCCCGTAGACGGCTTGCATCGCTGCGGCATGGCTGCGACTCGGCGCTATCACGGCATCCGCGCGCGCAAAACCGGCCTGGTTGAGCCGATATTGCCACTGCCAGTCCTGCGGCACCTGGCTTCCGCGAACGGCGGCGAACCAGGTGACGACGCAGGAATGGCACGCCGCCATAACCGGCAGATCCGTTTCCATGTAAGCCGCATGCGACGGCAGATTGAGATGCAGAAGGTCGGCCTCTTCGCGGCGAGCAAGATCAGCAATCAAGCGTGGGACGTGCGCAACTGCCTTTTCGTTCTCCACCATCCAGTCGAGAGGCGCGTCCAGCCAGACGAGTTTGCCGATCTGGTTTGCCTCGGCCACCTTTTCCTTGCCGGGGCTGGGACCAAGCCCTGCGAAGACCATCTCAACCTGCTTCGGCCTCAGCGCCGCGGCGAGATCCATGGCATAGCGCCAGACGCCGCCCACGGCATCGACCGTCATCACCACGCGGCGATGCCCCTTGTGTCGCTCCCGTCGGATCATGCCGATACCTTCCGCTTTTCCCTGGGGATCTGCCGACCGCCGAAACGATTGACAATCAGCCATTCGGCGAGATGCCGCAGGCCGTCTCGCCATCCAATGCGGGCCTCCCAGCCGGTTTCGCGTTCCAGCTTTTGCGTGTTGGCCACGAAATAGAACTGGTCGCCGGCGCGCCACGGGCCGAAGCTCGTTGCAACGGGACGTTCCGTCAGCTCTTCGATCGCGCGCAGCACCCCCAGCA
This sequence comes from Rhizobium phaseoli, assembly GCF_003985125.1. GTDB lineage: Bacteria > Pseudomonadota > Alphaproteobacteria > Rhizobiales > Rhizobiaceae > Rhizobium > Rhizobium phaseoli. Next base: position 601,892 of record NZ_ML133565.1, on the reverse strand, counting down.
CGCTGACGGCGTTACGCGGCCCCCCGCCCAGATTGAAGGCATTGCCGCTGACGCGATCAATATTCGCAAGCAACGACCGGTAGGCGGCGACGGCATCGTTCACGTGGAGGATGTCGCGCACCTGCTTACCGTCGCCGTAGATGGAAATGGGTTCTCCGCCGAGAGCCCGGATCAGGAAATGCGCGACCCAGCCCTGGTCCTCGGTGCCGAATTGGCGAGGCCCATAGATGCAGCTCATGCGCAGCACCGCGGCCGGTATTCGGAAGGACTTGGCGTAGTCTAGAATATATTGGTCGGCAACGCCTTTCGAGCAGCCGTAGGGAGTGCAGAAATCGAGGGGGCGGTCCTCGCCGATACCTTGCTCCCTGACGATTTCGCTCTCGGGAAGGTAACGATCGTCGAGTTCGATCATGCCAAGATCATCAAGACCACCATAGACCTTGTTGGTGCTGGCGAAAATGACCGGCGCGCGCCTGCCCGCCTTGCGCACCGCTTCCAGGACATTGAGGGTGCCGCGAGCATTCGTTTCAAAATCCTCCAGCGGATCGACGAGGCTCGTGGTCACAGCCGTCTGGGCAGCATAATGAAAGACAGCCTTGGCATCACAAAAGGCAGCTTCGATCCCCATCAGATCACGAACGTCCGCAAGAACCGGATGCACCCGCTCCCCGTGCCGTTCTATCAGCCAGGAAAGGTTCTGATCGACTCCCGATCGTGCCAGGCTATCCAGAATGACGACGTCCTCCCCGTCGTTCAGCAAGTTGTCCGCCAAATTGCAGCCGACAAACCCGCTCCCGCCGGTGACAACGATCGGCGCGGCACCGGAGGCGATTCGAGGGGTGGCAAGCGCTGCGACCGCCTCCAGCCTGTTAACACCTCCCTCCATCAGGAGACGGGCAAGCAGCTTCGGCTTGTTGTCGTGGGTGACCGCGCCGAGATGATAATGGCGCGGGTCGAACCACAGGCCTTCCTGAACCGGAACATCCGGCGGTACGTCGCGCCAGGAATACCAATACATGCGGTCGGCTGGGACAGTGAGCGCCTTCATGAAGCGTCGCGCCTGCTCGATCTCGTCATTGCGCCATGTGGAATAGCCGGCCTCGGTAATCCAGACCTCGGCATGGGCATTATAGCGATCGATAATCCCGCGCATCTCGCCCAGATGCATGTCCCAACCGCCCCAGGTCGCCTCTTCGCTATCCCAAGTCCCGGGAAAGCCGTGGAAGCCGACGGCATCGACGACACCGAGCACGCCGCGTATGCCCATCAGGTTGAGCCAGTAGGGATCGAAGGGGCACGGGCCGCCAAGCACCGGTTTGTAGCCTCGCTGCTTGGCCCAATAGGCGGCGCCGCCTATCATCTCGCAGAAGAGCAGAAAATCGCTGTCCTGGCGCCAATCCCAGTCGAGCAGATTGTTCGGCTCGTTCCAGAGTTCGATATGACGAAAATAGCCGCCGTAACGCGTCAGGATATGATCGACGAAGTCGGCATAGGATTTGAGATCGACCGGCGCGCCGGAGGACTTGCCCGTCCGCGACAGGGATGGCGGCGTGTAGTGGATGCAGGGCAGAAGATCGATTTCGCTGCCGACGCGCGGGATCAGCCAATCGAACCATTCCTGGCCGCCCGGCGCGAGATATTCCGCCCAGGATAGATGTGTCCTGAGATAACTGGCGCCGCTCGCCAGAATATCCGGCAGCAGTGTCTCGGCCCGCTCATGTTCTCCCGGTCTGAACCATTCGACGAAGCCGAAGCGCCGAGTCTCCCGCTGGCTGGATCCTCGAGAACCGGTCCTGTTCATGAAACCAGCCCCCGTTCTTCCAGTTGCCGCTTCATCTCGGCGCCGCGGTCGATCGCCCCCGTTTGCCGGACCCAGTCGACGAAAGGACCGAGCGAATTTTCGAGATGGTATCTGGGCTCGAAGCCGAGCAGTTCACGTGCCTTGGAGATATCGGCAAAGCAATTGCGAATGTCGCCGGAACGCGCCTTGTTCATAATATCGGGGGCGATCTCCGGAACGCCCATCGCGTCGGCAAGAAGCGTTGCAACGTCTGCGATCGAATAGGCCTGGCCGCTGCCGATATTGATCACGTGGCCCGATGCCGCGGGCTTCTCCAGGGCAAGTCGGAAAGCCCTCGCCACGTCGCGCACATGGACGAAATCGCGCCGCTGCTTGCCGTCCTCGAAGATCATCGGCGGCTGCCCGTTGGCCAGCCGCGAGCCGAAATTTGCGAGCACGCCGGTATAGGGGTTGGAAAGGGCTTGGCCGGCGCCAAAAACATTGAAAAGACGCAGGGCAACGGCATCCAGACGATAGGCTTCGCCGAAGATCAGGACCTGTTTCTCCTGAGCATATTTCGTCAAGGCGTAGATCGAAGCCAGATCGACCGGCTTCTCCTCGTCGGTGGCGACGGGGGTCAACGGCTCATCATCGGGTCCGAGCGGATCCCATTCGCCACGCTTGATATGATGGCTGCGCCGCCTGACATATCCGAGCCGTCTGCCGCCTGCGGTCAGATAAAGCCCTTCTCCATAAACGCTCATGGAGGAAGCGACGACGATCTTTCCGACAGGCATGCCGATCATCGTTTCGAGCAGCACTGCCGTTCCGAGGTCGTTGCAGCCGACATAACGGGCAATTTCATACATTGATTGCCCAACGCCGACTTCGGCGGCAAGATGGATGACGCCGTCGACATTTGCGAGCGCCGCGCGCACTGCGTCCTTGTCCCTGACGTCACCGCGAACGACCTCGGCACCCTCCGGCACGACAATCTCGGCGTCGGCATGCACCTGGTCGATCAAGGCATCGAGGATGCGCACATCATAGCCGCTTTGCAGAAGTTCTGCAGCAACATGGCGGCCAATAAAGCCGCACCCACCTGTTATCAAGATCGTCATTATTGGATCCGTCCGGTTGAAGAAATTGCTTCGGAGATAGCGGCCGAACCGAGCGTAGGTGGAAAAGTTCCTTCTTCAATGACATCTTTATTGACTTCATCATCTATGACTTCTTTGACTTCCAGCGGGAACTCTTCGCAAGACCGACGGTTCGAGGGACGCCTTACCTGGAGGATATCCCATGGACATTTTGGCGAGCCAAAAGGCCGACCTCATGCGGGCTGCGATCGTCACCGGCCCCGGACAAATCTCGCTGGAGACCCGCCCTTTACCGGAACCCGGTCCGGGCCAGGTCAGAGTAAAACTGGAAGGCTGCGGCGTCTGCGCCTCGAACCTCACGCCCTGGGCAGGACCAGAATGGATGACGTTTCCGACCGAGGCCGGCGGGTTGGGCCATGAGGGCTGGGGAGTCATTGATGCCGTTGGTGGCGGCGTCACAGCCCTTCGAGAGGGCGATCGGGTCGCCGCACTGTCCTACCATGCCTACGCCACGCACGACCTTGCGGATGCCGCGATGGTTGCCGTGCTGCCCAAAGAATTGGAAGGTCAGCCGTTTCCGGGCGAGCCGCTTGGATGCGCCATGAACATCTTCGGTCGCAGCGGTATCGAAAGCGGCCAGACCGTCGCCATTATCGGCATTGGTTTTATTGGTGCCCTCCTGACCCGGCTCGCCGCCTCGGCGGGGGCAAGGGTGATCGCCATCTCTCGGCGGCCCTATTCGCTCGATGTCGCAAGGAGGATGGGCGCTACCGAGGTCATCCCGATGGACGATCACTGGCGCATCATCGAGGACGTCAGGACGCTGACGGATGGAACTTTCTGCGACTGCGTCATCGAAGCGGTAGGCAAACAATGGCCGCTCGACCTGGCGGGCGAGCTTGCCAAGGAGAGGGGCCGACTTGTTATCGCCGGCTATCACCAGGACGGCCCTCGCCAGGTGAACATGCAGCTCTGGAACTGGCGCGGACTCGATGTCATCAACGCTCACGAGCGTGATCCCGCCATTTACATGAAGGGCATTGGCGAGGCGATAGAAGCGGTGCGCCAAGGCAAGATCGACCCCCGGCCGCTTTATACGCATATCTATCCGCTGGAACGGCTGGACGAGGCGCTGAACAGCACACGCGACCGTCCTGACGGTTTCCTGAAAGCCTTGGTGCAATATTGATGGATGAGCGGGTTTCGGCAGAGGCGGCGACCGCCCTCAACCAGGTGAAGCTCGGTTTTCTCGGCGTCGGCTGGATCGGTCGGCACCGGATGAAAGCGGTGCTCGACAGCGGCCTGGCCAAGGCCATCGCCATTGCCGACCCCTCGGTGGAGATGGTGCGGCAGGCTCAAGCGCTCGCGCCCGATGCCGTGATCGCCGCCGATCTGGAGGAATTGCTCGATCAGCAGCTCGACGGCATCGTCATTGCGACGCCGAGCGCCAGCCATGCCGAGCATGCCGTTCGCGCGCTCGAGGCCGGTATTGCCGTCTTCTGCCAAAAGCCGCTCGGCCGAACGGCGTCGGAAGTGAAAGCCGTCGTCGATGCCTCCAAGGCAGCGAACAGATTGCTTGGGGTCGACCTTTCCTATCGCCATACGGAGGGCATGCGGCAAATCCGTGAGCTCATCCGCTCCGGTGCTCTCGGGAAGGTGTTCGCGGCGGACCTGACTTTCCATAACGCCTATGGCCCCGACAAGCCCTGGTTCTACGACAAGACGCTGTCCGGCGGCGGTTGCCTTATCGATCTCGGGGTTCATCTCATCGACCTTGCCTTATGGTGCCTCGATTTTCCATCCGTCACCACCGTCACGAGCGAGTTGCGCGCCGGTGGAAAAAGGCTTGAGGAAAGCGGCTCCGTCGAGGACTTTGCCGCGGCGACGCTCACGCTCTCTGGCGGTCAAGTGCTCCGTCTGACATCGTCATGGCGGCTACAGGCCGGTTGCGATGCCGTGATCGGCGCCGACTTCTTCGGAACCGACGGAGGCGCTTCATTCAGGAATGTCGACGGATCGTTCTATGACTTCACCGCCGCAAGACTATCCGGCACGTCGCGCGAAATCCTGGTCGAACCGCCGGAGGAATGGGGCGGCCGAGCCGCCGTGGATTGGACGAGCAGACTCGCTCGAGGACAGCGCTACGACCCTGCCGCTGAAGAGTTCGTCGCGGTTGCTTCGGTGATCGATGACATCTACCAAGCAGGCGGATGCATTCTCATGACCCCATGAGAAGGCCGTAGAAAACAATCGTGGCATAAAGGATGAACGCCACGACGCCGACCGTTCCGACCAGGATGAGCGCAATTCTGCCGGCATTGAGCCTGGTGCGTTTGCCTGCCGAAGAGGATGACGGTCGCTGAACAGGATCGTTATCCCCGTCGCTCATCGTGCCTGCTCCGTCGCCGGCATGGCTGATTTCTCATCGGATTCGCCCGGATGTGTCGTCAGCACGAAAGCCAGAGCGGCCAGACAAGCGAGGAGAAAAATGGTGATGACGAATATCATCATTCGCCACGGCGGCTTTACATCATCGTAGCCCGAGCCTGAGGCGGAAGGGCCGACTTTTCTGACCTCGGTCACGGCGCGCCCCTTTGCGGAAGGTCGATCTGCTCGTCGAGCTCGTCCTTGAGATCGTCGAGCCGGTCGCGCAGCAGCGAAGCTTTCGTGCGTTTGATTTCCTCATCCGTCAGCTCGACCAAACGGCCGCTGTCGTCGGGAATACCCGGGCCGCTTCCGGCAATGGTTTCGTTTCTCGGCCTGTCGTTCGCGCCTGTCGATATCTTCGCTCGTCTGTCCATGACATCCTCCAATTATCACCCGGGGGCTGGAGAGACGCGACATGCGTCTCATCGTCCAAACGACACGGAGATAGCGAAGTTCCGGAGCAATCGGGCGGGCTTGACGAACAGCTCTCACGGCGACTGCCTTCAGCGCAGGGCCGGAACATTGAACCGCTCCAGGTGTTGCTTTGCGTATCAAACGCAGGAATCGACGATGACCGTGCGAACAGCCGGACAAGGCAGAGACAATGATGCGCTGATGAAGGCAAAGGCGTTTCCGCAGCTTATCGATCCGGCGGCCGAGCCGTTCGTTACCGAAGCCGTTCAGGAGCTCGTCAAATCACGTATTCCTTTTCTCGTCGCCGGCACCTACGCCGTCTGTGCCTACACCGGCATCTCGCGCCAGACGAAGGATTTCGACATATTTTGCAAGGCGGGTGACTATGCCCGCATCTTGGGTCACTTCAAATCAAAAGGCTACGCGGTCGAAGTCGAAGACGAGCGCTGGCTCGGGAAAGTGCTGAAGGGCAATCATTTCTTCGATGTCATCTTCGCTTCCTCCAACGGAACGATGCCGGTCGGCGATGACTGGTTCGAAGATGCGCGAAAGGTCGAAATGTGCGGCCACACGGTCAGGATCGTCAGCCCGACCGAGCTGGTCTGGTCGAAGTGCTTTGTCCAGCTGCGACATCGCTACGATGGCGCCGATGTCGCGCATGTCATCTTGAAGGCACATGATGCGATCGATTGGCGCAAGCTGCTCGCCTATCTCGAAGTCCATTGGGAAGTGCTTCTCATCCAAATTCTCAACTTCCGATGGATCTATCCCACAGAGCGGGACAAGATTCCCCGCTGGCTGCTGGAGGAGCTTCTGGACCGGCTGAGGGCGCAACAGGAGCTGCCGCTGCCGCAAATGAAAATATGCCGCGGACGGATGTACTCCCGCGTCGATTTCGAGATCGACGTGAAGGAATGGGGTTTTGCCGATGTCGGCGGCGAAGGCGAACTCAGAGGCGATTAGGAGAAATGCGATGGATGATCAGCGAAAGAGCGTGAAGGTTGCGGCTGTAGCCGACCTGCATATGACTGAGGACGGTGCAAAATCCTACAAGGATCTGTTTGGCGAAATCTCTCTGGTCGCCGATGTCCTGGTGATTGCCGGCGATCTGACAGATCTCGGGAAGCCTAAGGAGGCGGAATTGCTTGCCAGTGATCTGCGCCATTGCACGGTGCCGACCATCGCCGTCCTCGGCAATCACGATCATGAAAGCGGCCAGGTCGATGACATCTGCAAAATCCTGACCGACGCCGGCGTGAAATTGCTGAACGGCCATGCAGCCGAAATCGCCGGTGTCGGTTTCGTTGGCGTCAAAGGTTTTGCCGGCGGCTTCGGCCGCCATATGCTCGGTTCCTTCGGCGAAACCGCCATCAAGGCGATGGTCGCCGAGAGCGTCGAGGAATCGATGCGGCTGGAAAACGCGATGCGGCAGGTACGGTCCGACCGCTCCCTCGTCGTGCTGCATTACGCTCCTATCGCCGAAACCGTGGCAGGTGAGCCGTTGGAAATCTATCCCTTTCTGGGCTCCTCGCGGCTTGCGGAAACCATCGACCGGTTTAGAGTCAACGCGGTTGTCCACGGCCATGCCCATCGCGGATCCTACGAGGGTCGCACACCGGGCGGCGCCCCGGTCTACAATGTCGCCGCCCATGTCGAGAAGCCGACCGGCAAACCTTACGCTTTACTCGAGTTATGATCCTTTCTGTCGAGGGTGACCGCTATTTGTTGGTCCGCCCGCGGCGACGCGGATCCACGCCGCCCTGGGGCGTCGTATCGTTGGCGGTATCGCCTTCAACGGTGTTTTCGGCCTGCAGCGCTTCGTCGTCCGGCGGAGATACGATGCCGCGTGAGCGGCCGATACCTGGGTCGTCCGACAGGTCGAGATCGCTTGGTTTGGTGGTCTTTGCGTGTTTGGACGAAGTCATGATTTGCTCCTTCGTGATGGGAAGCTTGCGGTTCAAGCCGGACGCAGCGACGGATTTGCCGTTGCTTGCGCCCTCAGGACGAACTCGCACCGCAACCCTCTGTTCCGAACGCCGCGGCACCGCGATCACAGCCCCCGCTCGACGGGAACATTTCGCAGCAGCTGAGGTTGGAGCGCCATCGACGAGCGCTGAGGAGAAACGACGTGAGAGCTCTGACCTGGCACGGCAAGCATGATATCCGCTGCGAGAGCGTGCCCGATCCCAAGATTGAAAACGGCCGGGACGCCATCATCAAGGTCACTGCCTGCGCGATCTGCGGGTCCGATCTGCATCTTTATGACGGCGTCATGCCGGACATGCACAGCGGCGACGTCATGGGCCACGAGACCATGGGCGAGGTCGTGGAGGTCGGCAGAGACAACACCAAACTCAAGGTCGGCGACCGTGTCGTCGTCCCGTTCACAATTTCCTGCGGCGAATGCTTTTTCTGCAAGCGTGGTTTTTATTCGGGCTGCGAGCGCTCCAATCCGGATCGCGCGAAAGTCACGAAGATGTGGGGCAATTCGCCGGCCGGGCTTTTCGGCTACTCACATCTGCTCGGCGGCTATGCCGGTGGGCAGGCGGAATATCTGCGCGTGCCCTATGCCGACGTCGGTCCGATCAAGGTGCCGGACGGGCTCTCCGACGAGCAGGTGCTTTTTCTTTCGGATATTTTTCCGACCGGCTACATGGCTGCGGACTTCTGCAACATTCAACCGGGCGATACGATCGCGATCTGGGGCTGCGGCCCTGTCGGCCAAATGGCAATCCGCTCCGCCTTCCTGCTCGGCGCTGAAAGGGTGATCGCCATCGATGCGGTGCCCGAGCGGCTTGCCCTTGCACAAGCTGCCGGAGCCATCCCCCTCGATTTCCTGGACAAGGATGTCTACGACCAAATCATGGAGCTGACCCATGGGCGCGGTGCAGATGCCTGCATCGACGCGGTTGGAACCGAAGCCGAGGCAGCCGCCAGCTGGGACTCGCGCCTCGACCGCATCAAGGTCGCAATGTTCATGGGAACCGACCGGCCGCATGTGCTGCGTCAGGCGATCCATTGCTGTCGCAATTTCGGTACGGTTTCGATTGTCGGCGTCTATGGCGGCTTTCTCGACAAGATCCCGATGGGGTCTGCCATCAATCGCGGCCTGACCTTCAGGATGGCCCAGACACCGGTCCAGCATTATTTGCCGAGATTGATGGAACGTATCGAAGAAGGAGACATTGATCCGTCCTTCGTCATCACTCATCGCGGCACGCTGGAAGACGGGCCGTCCCTCTACAAGACGTTCCGCGACAAGCAGGACGGATGCATCAAGGTCGTCCTCAAACCCTGAAGGAGCAGCAAGATGGCTGATAATGAAGCAGGCAAAGGCCTCGCCGTCGTCACCGGCGCCTCCACTGGCATCGGCTACGAGCTGGCGAAATGCGCGGCCCAGGATGGTTATGATCTCATCATCGCCGCCGACGAGGAGCGCATCAATCAAGCGGCAGCCCACCTCAAGGAGTTCGGCACGGCGGTCGAGGCCGTTGAGGCCGACCTGTCGACATCCCAAGGCGTAGATCGGCTCGTGGAACGGATCACCGGCAGCGGCCGGTCGGTGGACCTGCTGATGGCGAATGCAGGATGCGGGCTCGGCAAGGCCTTTCTCGACCAGGATTTTGCAGAGGCCCGCAAGGTCGTCGATACCAACATCACCGGGACGATCGACCTGATCCACGCTGTCGGCAACCAGATGCGCAGCCGCGGTGAGGGACGCATTCTGCTCACAGGTTCGATCGCAGGCTTCATGCCGGGCTCGTATCAGGCCGTCTATAACGCCACCAAGGCCTTCATCAACAGCTTCTCTTTCGCCCTGCGCGAGGAATTGAAGGATTCCGGTGTGACCGTCAGCTGCCTCATGCCCGGAGCTACGGAAACCGAGTTCTTCAAACGGGCAGGTCTTTTGGATACCGCGATCGGCCAGTCGAAGAAGGATGATGCAGGTGAAGTCGCGCGCATCGGCTATGACGCGATGATGGATGGCGAAGGCGATGTCGTCAGCGGCTGGAAGAACAAGCTCCAAGCCGCCGTTGCCAACGTCACCCCGGCAAGCGTGCTCGCGCACCAGCATTCGAAAATGGCGGAGCCGGGCTCTGGCCGCAAATGACATCGGCCCTCGGCACAAACGCGGCGATGGGAAGCGCCGCGTGAAGGGCATTCAGTTACGCTCGACGAATTTGTTGAAGCGGCTTGTCTTCCCGTCCTTGGTCTTGTCCTGGTAGAGAAAGGCAAGCTTGTTTTCGTCGAAGATCTTGAAGAATTCGTCCCAGTCGATTTCGTCGAATTCCTCTTCCTTCTCTCCAAAATCGATGCGCAGTACACCTCCCTTGCCGCGGGTCCGGATCGCGGCCGGCCTGCCTTCCCTGTCTTCTGCCCATTTGCGGATCTTCTTGTGGTCCGTCGTCGTTTCAGAGCTGCTCATCTCTACCTCCGTCTATTCTTTGCATTTGCGCTAATTCGCCACAGTCACAGCAGCGGCTGCCTTTGCCTCCAGTCGCGATACGGCGCGAGCAGTCGGCCAGGGTAGCGCCGCTCGATTTCGCTTTCAGTCAGAGCGATGCGGGACAGAGCCTCCTCCGTCGCGTCGTGCTCGGCTCGGTCGCTCACTTTTTCCAGCTCATTCATGGTTTCGAACAACTCGTCATCCGTCATCGCCTCCAGACGGGAAGCGAGATCTTCGACCGGTTCGCTCATCAAGGGATTGACGGACATTGGCGCCTCTTGCTGATGCCTGCCCAACTTCGCACTTCCGACTAAGTTCCAAGGCTGCATCGAGCAAAAAGCGCTCACGCCGTCTGCTCCTCCCGATAAAGCCGCCAGGGGACCGTAGCCACCGTCAGCCGTGGTCCTCCGAGCCTGACGAGTTTCGTCCGCAGCCGCCCCGCCCTGTTCATGTGCAGAAGCTTCTGCCACCATCTGTCCTTGACGGTTTCGGGAATGAGAACCGCAACCCGCCTCTCGGGACTGTCGGCATCCAGCTTTTCGATCAGCCGCAGCAGCGGTTCGTGCAATTGCCGATAAGGAGCGGGAATGAGCATCAGCCTTGGCGGCTTCAATCCGCGTGCCGCGATCGGCTCTTCCACGTCAACACGCCATTCCTCACGAAGCCCGTTTTCGCCCTCCTCGCGGTCCGGCCCGCCGAGACGAATGAAATGGACGGCGACGACGTCGGGCGAGATTGTCAGCGCAAATTTAATGGCGCGCTCGCTCAATCTGTTCCACGTCTCGGTGACGACCAGAACCGTCGGCGGTTCGATATCTTCGATGGTGATCGGACCAGGCTTCCGCAGCTCGCGTTGAAGAGAGGCATAGTAGCTCTTGACCGATTTCAGGACGAGGATCGCCATCGGGACGGCCATCAGCGTGATCCACGCGCCTTCGGCAAACTTCGCCACCAAAATGATGATGAGCGCCGCCGCTGTCGAGACCGCGCCGAGGCCATTCATGACCAGCTTTGCTCTGTGGTGCGTGGACCGGCGGCGCCAATGCACGGTCATGCCTGCCTGAGAAATCGTGAAAGTCAAAAAGGCGCCGATTGCAAAGAGCGGGATCAAATTGTCGGTAATCCCTCCGAAGACGAGCAGAAGCAGCCCGGCGACGCCGGAGAGGAACAGGATGCCGGCGGTAAACACGAGCCGGCGGCCGGGTTGAGCAAAGGCTTTGGGCAGATAGCCATCGGCAGCCACCATCTGGCAGAGACGCGGAAAACCGACAAAACTGGTATTGGCGGAGAGGCACAGGACACTGAGGAGGCTTGTCATCGCGATGTAATAAAAGGCGCCATGGCCGGCAACGGCGGCAAGCAGCTGCGACAGCACGCTCTGATAGCCTTCCTTCGTCTGATCCATTGCACCAATCTCAAAGGCGGTGGCGAGGATCGCGATACCGCCGAGCAACAGACCGAGAATAACGACGATAATCGTGAGAGTGAGGTAGGCGTTTCGCATGACAGGTTGCCTGAAGGAACCCATGCCATTGGAAACAGCTTCCACGCCGGTCATGGCGGTGCAGCCGCTGGCAAATGCGTGCATCAGCAGCCAGAGCGTTGCGCCTTCAGCAGTCGGACCGAGTGGCGGCGGCTCGACAATGGGTGCCGGCCTCTCTCCCAGGCCGATCCCGACCAGTCCATAGCCGATGGCGCCCAGGAAACAGATAACGAATACATAGGTCGGCAGGGCGAACAGCCAGCCGGCCTCCCCGGTTCCGCGCAAATTGGCCAGCGTGACGAGGAGAACGATGCCGAGGCACAGGGGCAGGATATAAGGGTGAAGGTCGGGTATTGCCGAGACGAGTGCTCCCACACCGGCTGAAACGCCGACCGCGACATTCAGCACGTAGTCGATCATCAGCGCCGCGGCGGCAAGCAGGCTCGGATATTCTCCGAGATTTTCCTTCGCCACGACATAGGCACCGCCGTTCGTCGGATAGGCCGCGAGCGTCTGTCTGTAGGAGAAATAGAGGATCGCCAGCAGACCGACGATGCAGCCGATCACCGGGCCGATATAGCCCAGGCCGAGCGGGCCGAGCGGAATGAGCACGGTGAGCGCTGCTTCCGGGCCATAGGAAGACGATCCCAGGCCATCCAGGCCCATTGCCGGCACGGCTGCGATCCAACCGATCTTCTTGTCTTCATGCTCACGATTGGCAAGACGCCGACCGAACAGGAGCGTGCTGAGGTTCAATTTTCATTCCTTATCCAGGCTGGGCGATAACCAACAAGCGGGGAACGCGCGGGTTCCCGAGGCACAGCCATGGAAAGATGCGATCGAAAGACCGGCCCGGGCGGCAGATCCGGGTCACGCAGAAAGTGCGGACCATACCAGAATTGCCCGGAACAATTGGTGCCGCGTGCAGTTTGGAGGCCAGCTCAACCCGCGAGCGGAGGAGAGGGATATGCGGACATCTCGTGCTATTGGCCTGTTTTGTGCGGCTTCTTTTGCCGGCGTCGTCGTCCTGACAGCCGGCGCCTTGTCAGACCCTTTGCCGCCCGACACGACCTATCGGCCATTGCCCACCATGCCGTTTTCCGAAGCGCGCAAGATCGATGAGGCGCAGAAGCCGGAAGTCGCTCAACGACAGCGCAGCCTTCTGGAGCGTCGTTATGATCTGTCCGACAAGCCCATGGCTGGCGTCATGATGTCGGCAGGCATGAAGCCGGTGCAGGACGGCATCCGCGTGAAGCTTCCGACCGACACGAGCTGGGATCAACTCGCGGCCATGGCGCCGGGCGAAATTCGCGAGAAGAACCTGCTGCCGGAGGGGTTCCTGCCTCTACCGCATGTGAAGCAGGCGACAGGCGGGCAGGTCTTTCCGAACCGTGAGATCGATGAAATTCATGCAAGCGAAATGCGGGATCTCCGCCGGTTCGACGTCGATTTCGACCTTCCCGACAACCTCACCCCGGAATTCCCGCCGCCGATCTTTTTGACGACCCGCCCTGAGCTTGGTGATGTTTCCCGCGGGCAGTTGCTGACGATCAAAAACTTCTATGAAATCATGAACGGCATCATCACGCCGGTTCAGATGGAAGGGCTGCGGCTGCTTCTGACGCCTTTCCCGCAGGAAGAATTCAACCAGACCGAAGACAGAAAGGTTGCCGACCCGAGCATGGGTGTCGCCTGCCTCGACTGTCACTCCAATTTCCACACCAACGCCGCCTTTCACCTGACGCCGGATGTTCGCCCGCAGGCGGATCGATTCCGGCTGGACACGACCAGCCTGCGCGGCCTGTTCAACCAGCAGATTCACGGTTCGAAGCGGTCGTTGCGGTCGGTCGAAGACTTCACCGAATTCGAGCAGAGAACCGCCTATTTCAACGGCGACCATGTGAGCGCGACACGCAAGGGCGTCAATCTTCCTGACCGGCCGAACCAGGTCGCGATGATGGCGCAGATGCAGAATATCATCGATTTCCCGCCCGCGCCGAAGCTCGATCCGTTTGGCCGACTGGACCCCGCGCTCGCCACGCCGCAAGAGCTCTCCGGCGAGCAGGTCTTCATTGGCAAGGGACGCTGTGCCGACTGCCACGTGCCCCAGACCGCCTTCATGGACAACAACATGCACGACCTGAAGCTCGAGCGCTTCTACAAGATTGGCCAAGTCTTCAATGATTTCGCCACGCTGCCCGACGGGCCGATCAAGACTTTCACGCTGCGCGGCATCAAGGATTCGCCGCCTTATCTGCATGACGGTCGACTGATGACACTCGCCGACACGGTCGAATTCTTCAATCTTGTGCTCGGGGTCAAGCTGACCGGGCAGGAGAAGAAGGATCTCGTCGCCTATTTGCTGACGCTGTGAGGTATGAGGAGAAAGCCATGTATCGCCGCCCTTTCGCCCTGCTGGCCGGACTGATCCTGCTGAACGGCGCCGCCGTCGCCCAGATCGGCAATCCCGCTGGAATGGGCGCCGACACTGCGATGTCCAAGCCGGGCGTTCCGGCACCACACCAAACCAATAATCAGGATCGGCTGTTTGCGCAGCTCGCAGCCGCCGGCGGACTTGCCGAGGTGGAATTGGGCAAGATGGCCAGCGGCAAGGCAAAGGCCGATGCCGCAAAGCAATTTGCCGATATGATGGTTCGCGATCACACAGATGCCAATAGCAAACTGAGGGAACTTGCCGACGCCGCCAAGATACCGCTCCCGACGTCGCTCGATCCGGACCATCAAGCGGTGCGCGACCAGTTGGACAGGCTGGATGACGAGGCGTTCGATGCCGCCTATATCAAGGCGCAGATCGTCGACCATCAGAAGACGGCGCAATTGCTGGCTTGGGAAATTTCCCTCGGCGAGGACGCCGAGATGCAGCGATTGGCAGCGTCCATGCTGCCTGTCGTACTCGCCCATCTCAGACACGCCCAGGAGATCAATGCCGCGCTGACAGGCGCGGCGATCCGGCTGCCCCCGCAGACCATGGCGGCAAACAAGCCCAAGCCATAGCAGTGTGCCATTGGTCGGAACAACCACGCGCCTTCGGCTGTTCTGTTCGAGAGTGGAGGTATTCCATGGATATGAACCGCCTGCGAGACCACATGGTGGAACACCATGTCATGCGTCGCGGCATCGGCGATCAAAGTGTCATCAAGGCGATGCGCATCGTGCCGCGCGAGAAATTCGTCGATCCAGGCTTCGAGGAATTCGCCTATGAGGACGCGCCCTTGTCGATCGGCGACGGTCAGACGATCTCCCAGCCTTTCATTGTCGCCCTGATGATCGAAAAAGCCGACCTCGAAGCGGACGACAAGGTTCTCGAGGTCGGAACCGGTTCCGGATACGCCTCGGCGCTCGTCAGCCGGATCGCCAGGCACGTCTATTCCGTCGAACGCCATGAAAGGCTGGCGCTTCAGGCGAGAGAACGGTTCGAAAGGCTGGGCTACGGCAATATCGACGTCCGGGTGGGCGATGGCAGCAAAGGCTGGGCCAAAGCTGCTCCCTTCGATGCGATCATCGTTTCCGCTGGCGCACCCGAGGTACCGACCGCCTTGAAGGAGCAGCTGGATCTCGGCGGGCGGCTCATCATCCCGGTCGGCCGCAACGACGAACAGCGCCTGAAACGCATTACGCGCACGGGGGCAACCACCTTCGAGGAGGAAGATCTGGGCGGCGTCCTTTTCGTCCCGCTGATCGGTGAGGACGCCTGGACTGCCGCCCATCCGATGTATACGGCGACAGCCCCGTCATCGCGCGCAGAGGAAACATCCAGCAAACTCATCTCGGCCGCGGCGGAAGAATTCTCGTCGGTCGACGACAAGAGCTTTGCCGTCCTTTTCGATCGGTTTGCCGACAGCCGCATTGTTTTGCTTGGCGAATCCACCCATGGCACCGCCGAATTTTACGAGACGCGGGCTGCCATCAGCCGGCATTTTATCGAACATTACGGATTCAATCTCATTGCAGCAGAAGCGGATTGGCCGGATGCGGCCGCCATTGACCGTTGGTTAAATGGTCAGGCACCGGGAGACGGCCAGCCGTTCGGCCGCTTTCCAAAGTGGATGTGGCGGAACCTGGAGTTTTCGCGGTTCGTCGGCTGGATGAAGAAGGAAAACGAGCGGCGCAAAGCGTCGCACAAGGATCCGGTCAGGTTTTACGGTTTGGACCTCTATAATATGTCCGGGTCGATCCGCTCCGTCCTCGATTATCTCGAAACGATCAGCCCGGAAACTGCCAGAATTGCCAGGGAGCGTTACGGCTGCCTCAGCCCTTGGCAGAGCAATCCCGCCACCTATGGTCGGGCCGTGCTGACCGAAGCCTACAGATCATGCGAGGATGCGGTGCTGAAGCAATGCACTGAGCTTCTGGCTCGATCTCTGGATGATGCGGCTTCAGGGAAAGATGATTTTCTGAACGCCGTCCAGTCTGCAAGACTGCTCGCCGCCGCCGAACGATATTATCGCGTCATGTATTACGGCGGCGCCCAAGCCTGGAACCTGCGCGACACCTATATGGCCGACACCGTCGAGCATCTTCTCGACTTTCACGGACCGGCGGCAAAGATCATCATATGGGCTCACAACTCCCATATCGGCGACGCCCGCTACACGGATATGGCAACTGCCCGCGACGAACTGAGCCTCGGTCAACTGTGCCGGCAGCGCTTCGACGAGATGACAAGCCTCATAGGGCTGGGCACACATTGCGGCGAGGTGATCGCCGCTGACGATTGGGATGGGCGGGCGGAGAAGAAACAGATGAATCCGTCGCTCCCCCAGAGCTGCGAGCGCTTATGTCACGAGGCTGCAAAGCCGCGATTTCTACTCGACCTCAGGGCCGATGAGGAACTGCACGCAAGCCTGGTCGAACAGCGGCTTCAGCGATTCATAGGCGTGATCTACAGGCCGGAAACCGAACGGCTGAGCCATTACATGTCGACATCACTGTCGCGGCAATACGACGCTTTCATCTGGTTTGATGAAACGCACGCGCTATCTCCACTTGTCGCTCCACAGTCCAGCAAGGGCGATCCGGAAACCTTCCCTTTTGGCTTTTAAGCCGGCCTCTGCTGAAGCGGCCGAGATCACTGTCGTGGGCGATAGCCGGGAACTCAAGGCTCGTCCGCAAGTTTGGCGGATGATCAACCCAGGAGATCCATATGAAACGCTTTGTTATCGCCTCACTCGCTCTTTCGCTCGCCGTTCCCGTTTTCGCACAATCGGCAGCTGAAAAGACCGGCGTCAATTCCCTGATGGGCGTGCCGCCGAAAACGGAGGATTTCATCAAGGAGGCGGCCGCAAGCGATATGTTCGAAATTGCCTCCAGCAAGCTCGCGGTCGAGCGCGGCGATGACGCGACCAAAGCCTTCGCGCAGCAGATGCTGACCGACCACCAGAAAACCACCGAGGAACTGAAGGCGCTGGTAGCGGGCGGCAAGGTCAAAGCCACCGTTCCGAACGCAATGACCTCGGACCAGCAAAGCATGCTCGACAAGCTGAACGGCCTCAAGGGTGACGACTTCAACAAGCAATATCACTCGGATCAGGAATCCGCCCACGAAGACGCGGTCGATCTCTTCAAGCGCTACGGCGACGAAGGCAATAATCCGGAACTCAAGGCGTGGGCGGCAAGCACGCGGCCTGCTCTGGAACACCATCTCCAGATGGCGCAAGAACTCAATAAATAGCCGAGAACCAAGGGGTAAGGCCGCGGGAACTGCCGGAGGCGCAGAGATCGATCCAGAATTGAACCGACTCTGCGCCGATCGGATTCCGGAAAACGGGAACCGGGAGCATCGGGACTTGGCCGCTGGCGCGGATCCCAATGAGGAGGCCGAAGAATGCACGAATATATCAGCCATCCCGCGGGCGCCGTACCGCCCGGCTCGCTGGTCGTCAAACTCTATCGATCGGGGAACCAGATCAGAGGCTACGTCCGCAAGGTCGCAGATATAGGCCAGGACGATGCGATCTTTCCCGGGGAGGAAATGGAACCTGAGGCAGCCTTCAAGCTGGCGGAGACCCATCGCGGCCATGCTCCCATCTTTGTCGATCTTGTCGAAGACGTTGTGTGGGATCCGTCCTGGGGGCGCCTCAGGCACTAGAAGAGCCGACAGGCGGAGCCATCGTTACCCCGGCGATCTGATCTCGCAATGCCTTGGTCGAGCTGCTCGTGCGACCACCATTCTGCAAACGAGGATATTTTCCATGACGAAAACGGTCGGCGATTTCATTGTGGCACGGCTTGGCGAATGGGGCGTACAGCGTATGTTCGGCTATCCCGGCGACGGCATCAATGGCGTCTTCGGAGCGCTCCACCGCGCGTCCGACAAGATGCAATTCATTCAGGCACGACACGAAGAAATGGCGGCATTCATGGCCGCCGCCTATGCGAAATTCACAGGCGAACTCGGGGTCTGCATCGCCACCTCGGGACCGGGCGCAACCCATCTGATCACCGGTCTCTACGACGCCCGCATGGACCATCAGCCGGTTCTCGCCATCGTTGGCCAGCAGGCGCGCCGTGCGCTCGGCGGGCATTATCAGCAGGAGCTCGATCTCGCCGCCCTCTTCAAGGATGTCGCGAGCGATTTCGTGCAGCAGGCCTCAGCCCCCGCCCAAGTGCGTCATCTGATCGATCGAGCCGTCCGCATCGCACTCGCCAACAAGACGGTGACAGCGATCATCCTGCCGAATGACCTGCAGGAAATGCCTTATGAGGAGCCCGCGCGAAAGCACGGCACAGTCCATTCGGCCCCAGGTTACCGGCCACCGAGGGTCTTTCCGCATGGAGATGATCTTCAGGCTGCGGCCGATATCCTCAACGCCGGAAAGAAGGTGGCGATCCTCGTCGGCGCCGGCGCACTTCATGCCACCGACGAGGTCATCGCGGTGGCGGACCGCCTTCAGGCTGGCGCCGCCAAAGCCTTGCTCGGCAAGGCGGCACTGCCGGACGACCTCCCTTGGGTAACCGGTTCGATCGGACTTCTCGGGACGGAACCCTCATGGAACCTCATGCGGGACTGCGACACCCTGCTGATGATCGGTTCCGGCTTTCCCTATTCCGAATTCCTGCCGGAGGAAGGTCAGGCACGCGGCGTGCAGATCGACATCAATCCCGATATGCTGTCGCTGCGTTATCCCATGGAGCTCGGCCTGACGGGTGATGCAGCCGAAACGCTGCGGGCGCTCTTGCCTCTGCTGCGCGAAAATCCCGATCGCAGTTGGCGGGAAACCGTCGAGAAAGACGTCGCCGCCTGGTGGAAGACGTTGGACGAGCGGGCGCATGTCGAGGCAAATCCGGTCAATCCGCAACGCGTCGTCAGCGAGCTCTCGCTGCGGTTGCCGGATAACGTCGTTATCACCAGCGACTCCGGCTCCTGCGCGAACTGGTACGCACGCGACCTCAAGATGCGCCGCGGGATGAAAGGGTCGTTGTCCGGCGGACTGGCCTCGATGGGCGCTGCCGTCCCCTATGCGATCGCCGCGAAATTCGCCCATCCCGAGCGCCCCGTTGTCGGCCTGGTAGGCGACGGCGCCATGCAGATGAACAACCTCGCAGAGATGATCACCGTAGCCAAATATTGGAAGGCCTGGACCAATCCGACCTTCGTCGTCTGCGTCTTCAATAATCAGGATTTGAACCAGGTGACCTGGGAACAGCGGGTGATGGAAGGCGACCCGAAATTTGATGCGTCACAGTCCATTCCAGATCTGCGCTATCACAAATTCGCCGAGCTTATCGGGCTCCGCGGCATCTTCGTCGACCGACCAGATCAACTCGGCGCCGCTTGGGAAGAAGCTCTGGCCGCCGACTGCCCCGTCATTCTCGAAGTGAAGACAGATCCCGAAGTGCCGCCGCTGCCGCCGCATATCACCTTCGAGCAGATGCGGAAGATCACCTCGGCCCTGATGACCGGAGATTCACATGAAGCCGGCGTGATCGCCGGGACCTTCCGTCAGCTCTTTGCCGGAATCTTGTCGCGGCGATAGGCCTCGACCTATTCGCGAAGCCGACGTCTCACGGTCTCAGAAGGACAGATCGAGCGCCCTGCCCTCAAACAGACGGTCTCGGGAGCCCTCGAGATGCGCCTTCATCAGCCTTTGCGCATCATCGGCGCGGCCATCGGCGATCGCCTTGTAGATGGCGTTATGCTCTTCATAGACCTGCTCTAGCCCCTGACGGGGGCCGAGCAGGGAGAGGCCGTGCAGATGCATGCCGACGGCGATATGGGCTTTCAGCGCATCGATCGAGGCGGTGTAATAATGGTTGTTGGCAGCCTCGGTCACGGCGCGATGGAAAATGAAATCGGCATCGGTGCGGTGAAGCTGGTGGCTGGTCGCCTCGCGCAGATCCGCAAGAGCGCTGGCGATCTTCTGGATCGCCTGCTCATTACGGCGCTTGGCGGCGAAATAGGCGGCGGCCGGTTCGATGGTCAGGCGGAATTCGTAGCAGCGCTGAATATCGGCAATGGTCTTGACAGGCGAATAGGCGAGCTGCGTCGTCGGCGATCCATGCGCGCTGACGAAGGTGCCTGCCCCCTGGCGGGCATAGACGATGCCCTGGTCGCGCAGGCGCGCCAGCGCGTCGCGAACGATCGGCCGGGATACACCGAGCATCGAGGCAAGTTCGTGTTCGCCCGGAAGGCGTGAATCCGGCGGATAGTTTCCGCCGCGGATCCGCTCGAGCAGCTGGTCGAAGACGCGATCGACCAGCTTGACGGCCTTGCCGCGTTCGGGCTTGCCCGGCGGGCCGACTTCCGCGTTCAAAGATTCGCCATTCGCTTCAGTCACGTCATTCTCCCCGACGGTATCATTCTATGCCGCCTGATTCCGAAGAACCAGTCTTAGCAAACTATCAGGCTTGCCGAAGCCCCCCGACTTGACGGCGCACCGAAAAGGCCGCCCGTCGGCTGCCGCGACATCGAACCACGGAATACCGGCCTCGATTTCGCCCTTCGGTGTGAGCACCTTCACGTCAAGCGCATGGAGGATGGCCAGCGCCGTATCGCCGCCGCCGACCATCAGCATATCGGGCCGGGTATCGTCGATCACTCTTTTGACGCCTGCCGCAAAGTCATGGGCGACGAGGGCCGCATCTGCCGTCATATCGCCGGTGCAGCGCAGCAGCACCGGCAGCGCCAGGCCCTCCCCGCATTCGATCTGCCCCATCGGCGCGTCCACCACCATACGCAAGGCGCCGGAGGCTTCGAGCCGGTTCATCTGGGCGGCGGTGATCGGATCGCGCGAACCGAAGGCAAACAGAGTGCGCGGGGTCGCTACATATTCCGCCATCGACCGCTCGGTTTCGCCGAGGCGGCGGGCAAATGCCGCACCGAGGCCGCGCGCACCGACGGCGAGCGTCGTCAGCCAGACATGACCCGCGACGATCTGATCGAGATCGGCATCGCCCTCGGCATCGGCGACGACGACATTGTCCGCGCGGCCCTCGAACAGATCGGCGATCGGCAGCGGCTTGTTGACGCCACGGCCGACGACACAGCCCCGGTAGGTCAGGCGCTCCTGATCGGGAATGGCGGGCGCCACGAGAATATTCTTCAGGCCGAGCGCATCCGCCAGCGCCAGGCTTTCCGCCGCAACATTGCCCTTCAGCCGGGAGTCGATCTTCTTCATGACCACGCCGGGCTTCACGTCGCGAAATTTCCCGGCCGCCGACAGGACCCTTTCGGCGGCTTCATGCCCGCGCAGCGCGCGCGAGGCGGTATTGACGACGACGACATCGCAGCCGGTGGCGATCGCATCCTGCGCCGCACCGACATCGACGGCGACGGCGACCGAGAGGCCGGCCGCAACGAAGGGGGTGCCGGTATCAAGCGCCCCCGTCAGATCGTCGGCGATGATCGCGGCCTTCAGCGTCATGCGATCTCGTCCGTATTGACGGCGTGGCAGGCGACAAGATGGCCGGCCTTGGCCTCCTTCCAGACGGGTATGACCTTGCTGCAGACATCCATCGCGATCGGGCAGCGCGTGTGGAAACGGCAGCCGGAGGGCGGGTTCAGCGGGCTCGGCACGTCGCCCTGCAGGATCTGGCGCTGGCGGGTGCGCTCATGCTCCGGATCGGTCTCCGGAACGGCCGACAATAGCGCCCTGGTATAGGGATGCAGCGGATTGTCGAACAGCTCCTCGCGGGTCGCAAGCTCGGCGAGCCGCCCGAGATACATGACGCCGACGCGGGTGCTGATATGGCGCACTACCGCGAGGTCATGGGCGATGAAGAGGTAAGTCAGTCCGTATTTCTCCTGCAGGTCGAGCAGAAGGTTGATGATCTGCGCCTGGATCGACACGTCGAGCGCAGAGATCGCCTCGTCGCAGACGATGAATTTCGGCTGGCAGGCAAGGGCGCGCGCGATGACGACGCGCTGGCGCTGGCCGCCGGAGAGCTCGTGCGGGTAACGCTGGGCAAACCGCGTGGGCAGGCCGACATCGCTGAGCAGCGCCGCGACCTTGTCCTTCAGCTCGGCCTTGGTGCAAAGCTTGTGAAAGAGGATCGGCTCGCCAATCGCCTCGCCCACCGTCATGCGCGGATTGAGCGTCGAATAGGGATCCTGAAAGACGATCTGCAAGTCGCGGCGGAAGGGCCGCATCTGCCTCTCGTCGAGTGTGGCGAGGTCCTGTCCCTTGTAGACGACCCTGCCGCTGGTCGCCTTGTAGAGATTGAGGATGGTGAAGCCGGTCGTCGATTTGCCGCAGCCGGATTCACCGACGAGGCTCAGCGTCTCGCCCTCCATGATGTCGAGATCGACATTGTCGAGCGCGTAAACGGTCGCCGCGCGTTCGCCGAAGGCGCCGAGCTTGACGTGGAAATGCTTGACCAGGTTTTCGACCTTGAGCAGCGGTTGAGCAGCCATCACGCGGCCTCCTGCATTCTCTGCACGACGAAACAGGCGGCGCGATGGTTGCTGCTGCCGCTCAAGGGTTCGAGCCGCGGCACCTGCTCGTGACAGATCGCCTCGACGAGCGGGCAGCGCGGCGCAAAGGGGCAGCCCTTCGGCCGGCGCCCCGGCTCCGGCGGCGTGCCGCCGATCGAGGAGAGCCGGCTTGCCGGCGGATCGGACAGTTTCGGGATCGAGGAGAGCAGGCCGCGCGTATAGGGATGGCTCGGGCGGTCATAGAGTTCGT
Organism: Rhizobium phaseoli; assembly: GCF_003985125.1. Lineage (GTDB taxonomy): Bacteria > Pseudomonadota > Alphaproteobacteria > Rhizobiales > Rhizobiaceae > Rhizobium > Rhizobium phaseoli. The sequence goes on along the minus strand of NZ_ML133565.1, from coordinate 579,097 downwards.
CGACCGGCGCGTCCTCGACGACCGTACCGGCATAGAGCACCGCGACGCGGTCGACGAGGCCGGCGATCAGCGCCAGGTCATGGGTGATCCAGACGACCGACATACCGAGCTTGGCGCGCAGATCCTTTACCAGATCGACGATCTGGGCCTGGATGGTGACATCGAGCGCCGTCGTCGGCTCGTCGGCGATCAGAAGCTTGGGATTGCAGGCAAGGCCGATCGCGATCATCACGCGCTGGCGCATGCCGCCGGAAAGCTCGTGCGGAAAGGCCTGCAGCCGCTCTTCGGGGCCGGGAATGCCGACCAGGCGCAGGAGCTCGACGGCGCGGGCGCGGGCCTCCGCCTTTTTCATTTTGCGATGATAGATCAGCGGCTCGCAGATCTGGTCGCCGACGCGCATGACGGGATTGAGCGAGGTCATCGGATCCTGGAAGACGAAGCCGATATCGCCGCCGCGCACCTTGCGCAGCTCGGCATTCGACATCGTCTGCAAGTCGCGACCGTCGAAGCTCGCCGATCCCTTCGTAACCTTGATCTTGTTCGGCAGGAGCCGCATCAGGCTCAGCATGGTGAGGCTCTTGCCGCAGCCGGATTCACCGACAACGCCCAGCGTCTCGCCCTTGTCGACATGGAGATCGATGCCGTCAACGACGACGGCCGGGCCGTTGCGGCCGTCGATCTCGACGGTGAGGCCCCTGACATCGAGCAGGCGTTCTCTGTTTTGCGTGTCCATCATTTGCTGCCCCGCGGATTGAGAGCATCGTTGAGGCCGTCGCCGAGGAAGCTGAAGGCAACCGAGGCAAGGCCGAGCACGGCCGCCGGAGCGGCGAGAAGATGCGGATAATGCTGCCAGACGCGAAGGCCGTCCGAGATCATGTTGCCCCAGCTCGGCGTCGGCGGGTTGACCCCGACGCCGAGGAAGCTGAAGGCGCTTTCCAGCACCATCGCCGTGCCGAGACCGGCGCTGACCGAGACGATCAGCGGCCCGAGTGCATTCGGTACGACATAGCGCTTGATGATGACCCAGTTCGACAGGCCGAGCGCCTGGGCAGCGGTGATATAAGGCCTGCTGCGGATCGACAAAACCTGGGCGCGCACCAGACGGGCATAGGGCGGCCAGGAGATCAGCGCCATTGACCCGAAGACGAGGATGAAATCCACCCATATCGTCTGGCGGTAGAAAGGATTGAGAGTCTCGAGATAACGCGCTTCCATCCAGCGAGTGATCGGCGATTTCAGCGAGGCATTGATGACGACGACGAGCAGCAGGTTAGGCACCGACATCGTGACGTCGGTCAGCCACATGATGGCGCGGTCGAAGGGATTGCCGAAGAAGCCGGCGACCGCGCCGAGCGTGAGGCCGATCAGCACGGCGAAGAAGGTGACGATGACGGCGACGAGGAAGGCGGTCCGCGTGCCGAAGACGACGCGGCTGAAGACGTCCCGGCCGAGGTCGTCGGTTCCGAAGAGGTGGCTCATCGACGGCAGCGCGTTGCGCGCGTTGAGGTCCTGGCTGAGATAATCATAGGGCGTGAGATACGGCCCGAAGATCGCGGTGAAAGCGAGGATCAGGACGACGATGAGGCCGAAGACGGCGAGCTTGTTGCGCCGCAGCCGATGCCAGGCGTCGCGCCACAGGCTGACCGGCGGCTCCTCGATGGTCTCGGTGGTGGAAAGAGGGATTGCGGACATGGTCAGCGGCTCCTTCTTGAATCGTTGGCGCGCGGATCGAGCAGCGGATAGAGCACGTCCACCAGGAGGTTCGACACCATCACCAGGAACGATCCGATCAGCGTGATCGCCAGGATGACGGGATAATCGGAATTGATCAGCGCCTGCACCGTTAGGCGGCCGAGACCCGGCAGGCCGAAGACGAGTTCGACGAAGATGGCGCCATTGACGATGGTGATCATGATCAGGCCGAGCTGGGTCACGACAGGCGTCAGCACCGGCCGCAGGATATGGCGCAGCGCCACGACAATCTCGGGCACGCCCTTGGCGCGGGCGGTGCGAACGAAATCCTCCGACAGCACCTCGATGACGGCGGCGCGGGTCTGGCGCACGATCAGCGCGATCGGCTGGAAGGAAAGCACGAGCAGCGGCAGCAGGATGCGGACATCGAAGACACCGCCCCAGCCATAGGGCACGCTTGCGCCCGGCAAGAGCACGATCAGGCCGACCATCAGCAAGGGACCTGCGACATAGGCGGGGATCGCCCAGAGGAAGAGCGCCGAGCCCAGAATGGCATAGTCGAGGCGCGAATTCTGGTTCAGCGCGGCGATCATGCCGAGCGGGATCGCGACGACAGCCGTCAGGATGATGGCGCAGAGGGCAAGCTGGAACGAGACCGGGGCGGCAGCCGAGACCATCGCCCAGACGGCGCGGCCCGATGTCAGCGAATTGCCGAACTGACCGTGTAGCAGGTTCCAGATGTAAAGGCCGAACTGTTCGATGAAGGGCCTGTTGAGCCCCGCACTTTCGCGGATGGCCTCGATGCGCTGCGGATTGTAGGCGACGTCGCCCGGCGCGCGCAGGAAGATGAGCTTGATCGGATCGCCGGCGCCGTAGAAGGCCAGCGCGTAGACGGCCAGCATCACCACGAGAACGGACGGAATCCAGATGGCGAACCGGGTTAGCACGTAGCGCAGCAAGGCCACCTCCCACCTGTTGTCGATGCGGTCCACCCCTGAAGCCAGATCGCATCTCTTCGTCTTGAAACTTGCGCGAAGGCCTTGCAGCCTTCGCGCGCTTGTTGCCAGGAACGATAATTCCCAATCAACCGATGGAAATGTTCCAGGGTTCGGCGATCTGCCAGTCGAGGTTCTTCTCCATGCCCTTGACCTCCTTGGTGGCCCAGCGCGACATCGCCTGAGAATACCATGGAATGAGGGCCCAATCCTCGCGGAACGCCTTCTGGGCCTCCTGGGCGAGAGCAACGCGCTGCGGATCGTCCGCAGCCTTGGTCGCCGCTTCGGCAAGGGCGCTGTCGACCTTGTCGTTCTTGTATCCGCCGAGCTTGTTCTGCGCGTTCGACGAGGTCGAGGCGATGCTGCCCGCCAGATAGGAAACAGCGTCGGGAACACGGGTGCCGACGTCGTCGCGGAAGATCTGGACCGAGTTCTGATCCGGACCGGCATAGGCGTCCTGCTGCGGCTTCATGTCGACGGCCGTGATGCCGAGGTTCTGGCGCCATTGCTCGGCGATGAACTGGGCAGCGGCCTGAATGGCCGGCGCCGAGATGCCGACGAACAGGAGCTTCGGCAGGCGCTCGGGCCCGCCATAGCTCGATTCGGCAAGCAGCTTCTTGGCGGCTGCCGGATCATAGGGAAAAGGCTCGAAGCCGGAATTGTCAGCGCCGGGCACCGAGTTGAGGATCTGGTCGGCCTTCTTGTGGGGGCCATCCGGATAGGACGCCTTGAACAGGCCGTCGCGATCGACCGCCATGATCAGCGCCTGGCGCACCTTCGGATCGTCCATCGGCGCGCGGGAAGTGTTGAACCAGAAGTGCTGGCTGGTCGGGATCAGCGGGCCGGCCGAGAATTCCGGGCCGAGATCCTGAATGATCGTCGAGGTGACAAGCTCGGTATGGGCGTTGAACTCGCCGGACTTGATCAGCGACGTCGCAGTGACATTATCCTCGATCGAGGTGATGTCGATGCGGGCAAGCTTCGGCTTCGGCCCGAAGAATTTCTCATTCGGCTCGAAGGTGATCTTGCCGGCATCGATATCGATGCTCGTCAGCTTGAACGGGCCGGAGAAAACCGGCTTGTTCTCCGGCTTGTACCAGTCGATGATTTCCTCGCCGTCGCTGCCGCGCGACTGCGACGCCTTGGTGATCGGAGCGATATGGTTGGCGAGGCGCATGAAGAAGATCGGATCGGCGGCGGCGAGCGTCACGACCACCGTCCCCTCGTCGGGCGTCGCGACCCCGGTCAGCTCATTGCCCGAGCCGGCGGCGATTTCGGCATAACCCTTGACCTTGCTCAGCACCTGGTCGGCGCGCTGGCTCTTGGTGTTGGGCATCGAGGCGACTTCCCACGATCCCTTGACGTCGGCCGAGGTGATCTTGCTGCCGTCGGAGAAGACGGCCTTCGGGTCGATCTTGAAGGTCCAGACGGTATTGTCGGCCGATTCCCAGCTGGTGAAGACGTAGGGCTTGATATTGCCCTGACTGTCGAAATACATCGGCGAAGCCCACCAGATCGAGTTCCAGCGGAAGGTTCTGCCGCCGCCACGCAGCGGCGACCAGTCCTGGTCGAAGGCCGGATGGGCGACCTTCAGGACCTGGCCTTCATCGGCCAGCACGATGCGGGCATTCATCCCGAACACGGTCAGCCCGACGCCGGCGGCAATGCCGAGCTTCAGCGCGTTGCGGCGCGATAGATTGGTTTTATCCGATTGATCAAAAGTCATGGCATTCCTCCCAGGTGAAATCGGCAGCGCTCTCCCTGCGCTGCCAGGCGCAGCACAATCCATCGCCTATCGTTCTCTCGTTATTGTAAATATGTCAACAAAAAATCGCGAATTCCATTCGAACAAAATTTATCTCTAAAAAAGTCATAGCAATTACAATAAGATAAATTTTCGATTTCAGATCAAGTCATTTTGTCTTCTTGACAAAAGCGCTGCAATGGAAAAGTTCTTAATACTCCATCACAGACAGAGGCATGACAATCGAGCGCAGTCGCGCGGTTCGGACACGGATCGGCAAGCCAGGACGCGCCGAAGGAGGGGATATGAGCCACCATAGGATCACTGGCGTCTTCAGCGCGGCCGCAACGCCGCTGACAGCAGACAACACGCCGGATCTCGCGCTTTTCACCGACCATTGCCGCCGGCTGCTGACCGAGGGATGCCATGGCGTGGCCCTGCTCGGCACCACCGGTGAGGCCAATTCCTTCTCCGGCAGCGAGCGGCGCGCCATTCTGGAAGCGGCTGTGAAGGCCGGCATTCCAGCCGACAGGCTTTTGCCGGGCACCGGCGTCGTCGCCATTCCCGAGACCGTGGAACTGACCCGGCACGCACTGTCGCTCGGCGTCACCAAAGTGGTGATGCTGCCGCCCTTTTATTACAAGGGCGTCTCCGACGACGGCCTGTTCGCCGCCTATTCGCAGGTACTGGAAAAGGTCGCCGACACGCGTCTGCGGGTCATTCTCTATCATATCCCGCAGGTTTCGGCTGTTCCGCTATCCCTTCCGCTGATCGGCCGGCTGATTGCGGCCTTCCCGGAAACGGTCGTCGGCATTAAGGAATCGGCCGGCGATTTCAACAACATGCAGGCCATCATCGCCGCTCATCCCGGCTTCTCGGTGCTGGCCGGCGCCGATCCGCTTCTGTTGCCGCTGATGAAGGCCGGCGGCGCAGGTTGCATCACGGCCACCTCCAATCTGGTGGCGGATTCGCTGCGCACCGTTTACGACCATGTTCATGACGAAGCGCGCGCCGCCGATGTCGAGGCGGCGCAGGCGCGCATCAACGCCTATCGCACGCTGTCCAACTCCTACGTTCAGATTCCGACGATCAAGGCAATGGTTGGGCTGAAGACAGGCAACCCCGCCTGGAAGCGTACGCGCGCACCGCTGATGCCGCTGAGCGAGGCCGATTATGCCGCCCTCGCGGATAGCTACGCCAAACTGCCTTGAGGAGATCGCCATGACATTTACCGGCCTGCCTCCGGAAGACGTGCCCGCTCTGATGACCGGGGCCGTCACCCCTCACCCCTCTGTCGCGGGCCGCGCCGATGCCTACCTGCCCTCGCCCTGCATCCAGAATCATGCAGCAAATCTCGCCTTTCTTCCCGACGGCACGCTGAGCTGCGTCTGGTTCGGCGGCACGATGGAGGGCATGGGAGATATTTCGATTTACATGTCGCGGCTGCCACCGGGCTCCGAGCGGTGGTCGGAACCGGAAAAGATGAGCGACGATCCGGAGAAATCAGAGCAGAACCCATTGATTTTCAACGCGCCGGACGGAACGACATGGCTGCTCTACACATCGCAGACCTCCGGCAACCAGGATGGCTCGATTGTCAAATGCCGGATTTCGGGTGACGGCGGCAAGACATTCGGTCCGGTCCAGATCCTCTGCGAAAGCCCCGGTACCTTCGTTCGCCAACAGATCGTCGTCAACGACCGTGGCGACTGGCTGCTGCCGATCTTCCGCTGCGTCGGGCTTGAGGGCCAACGCTGGAGTGGCGATGCCGATACGGCAGCGGTGCTGATCTCGCGCGACGGCGGCGCCAGCTGGCAAATGCGCGATATTCCCGACAGCATCGGCGCCGTCCACATGAACATTCTGCCGCTTGGCGGCGGCGACATGGTCGCCTTCTACCGCAATCGCTTCGCCGAAACCATTCTTTCCAGCCGATCGGCGGATGGCGGCGAAACCTGGAGCCCGCCCGAGCCGACCGAACTGCCGAACAACAACTCCTCAATCCAGGCCACTGTTCTGGATAATGGAGGGATTGGAATGGTTTACAACCATTCGAATGCTGATATGTCGGATGCGCGGCGTCAGTCTCTCTACGACGAAATCGAGGGTGACGAGGCTGGAGAGTCCGCTGTTGCTGTTGCCGATACCGGCCGCAAGGCGGTCTGGGGTGTGCCGCGCGCACCGCTCAGCCTGGCGATTTCGAGGGATGGCGGCAGGACCTTTCCGCATCGCATGGATCTCGATACAGGCGACGGCTTCTGTCTCAGCAACAATTCCAAGGATTCGCTGAACCGCGAATTCTCCTATCCCTCGGTCATCCAGGGCAGCGACGGCACGCTCCATGTCGCCTACACCTATTACCGGCGAGCCATCAAATATGTGCGGCTCGCCTCGCAAGCGCTGCCGTAAGCAAAATGCCGGCCTGGAATTGTAAATCTGCTTTCCGATCCCGCATGAGACCATGCGGGACACAGGGAGATCGGCCGGTCACGCCGAGGATTTGACAACAGGGTTGGCCTCGCCGCCGCCGACATGATGGCGGCTAACCTTTTAACCGACCGTTCGATCCACACACATGTAAGCATCTGATTTTAAGTCATATACTGGAACGAAGAAATGGCCTGGGGCCTGTTCTGCGGCATGCTCGGCGATAAAATTTCCGCCGATCTGGATTGTCGGCTTGACATTGATCTTACAACTTTACAATAAATGACGCGACACTATCGCCGCAAGATCTCGCAGGAGGACTGGTTCATGGCCAGCTTGGATTCGCCAATCACGATCGTCCGGCCGCATCTGATCGAATTCGGCATCGGCACGGCGGCAAAGCTCGGCAAATGGGCTGCCGAAAAGGGTTATAGGCGCACGCTCGTCATCTCCGATGCTTTCAATGCCTCGCGCATCGACCTGCTGGAATTAAAGGGCGAGGTGACAGTCTTTGCCGAAGTGACGCCCGAGCCGGATACCGCCAACCTCGAAAAGGTGCTCTCGGCGGCAAACGGCGCCGACGCCGAGCTGATTGTCGGCTTCGGCGGCGGCAGCGCCATGGATCTGGCAAAACTCGCCGCCGTTCTTGCCGGCTCCGCGCAGACGTTGCATGACGTCGTCGGCCCGAACAAGGTGCACGGGCCGCGCAAGGCAGCGCTCGCCCAGGTGCCAACGACATCGGGCACCGGCAGCGAGGCCGGCATCCGCGCGCTCGTCACCGACCCCAGGACGATGGCGAAGCTCGCTGTCGAAAGCCTGCACATGCTGGCCGATATCGCCGTCATCGATCCGGCGCTCACCTTCAGCGTGCCGGCGCGCACGACGGCCGCCACCGGCGTCGACGCCATGGCCCATTGCGTCGAAGCGTTCACCAATCGCAAGGCCCATCCGATGGTCGATATCTACGCGATCGAGGGAACGCGGCTGGTCGGCAAATATCTCGCCCGCGCCGTCAAGGACGGCAACGATGCCGAAGCGCGCTCCGGCCTGTCGCTCGCCTCGCTCTATGGCGGCTTCTGCCTCGGTCCGGTCAATACCGCCGGCGGCCATGCGCTGGCCTATCCGCTCGGTACACGCTGGCATGTCGCGCATGGCGCTGCGAATGCGCTGATCTTCCCGCATGTTCTCGCCTTCAACACGCCGTCTGCGCCCGAGAAGACGAAAGCGGTGATGGCAGCGCTTGGGCGTCAAACCTCGGAAAACTCAGGCTCCGTCTTCGATGCGGCCTATGCTTTCTGCGCCGAACTTGGCATCGAGATGAAACTGTCAGGCCTCGGCGTGCCGGAAAGCGATCTCGACGCCATGGCCGACGACGCCTTTGCCATTCGCCGCCTGCTCGACAACAATCCGCGCGATCTTACCCGCGCCGACATTCGCTCGATTTACGCAGCCGCTTTTTAGGCGACACGGTTTTCAGAAGGGACCTTGATCATGGACAGGAATGCGAAAGTCGCCGTCACGCTCGGTGATCCCGCCGGCGTCGGCCCCGAGGTGATCGTCAAGGCCATGGCGGCTCTTCCGAGCGAAGAGCGTCGCGATTTCGTCATCGTCGGCAATGTCGAAGCGCTGGAGCGCGCCGACCGCGTCAGCGGCACCGGGCTGAAATTCGGTCCGGCCGATGCCCCCGGCGATGACAGGATCGCTGTCGATGAAGTTCCGCTCGGCGCGGCCCTGCCCGAGATCGGCAAGGTCAGCCCCGTCGCCGGCGATGCCTCGGTGCGCTATATCACCCGTGCCGTCAATCTCGCCATGACTGGCGAAGCCGATGTCATCGTCACCGCGCCGATCAACAAGGAGGCGATGAACCTCGCCGGCCATCATCATGACGGCCATACCGGGCTGCTCGCCCATCTCACTGGCTCGAAGAGCTCCTTCATGCTGCTTGCCTCAGAGCGGCTGAACACCATCCATGTCTCGACCCATATCTCGCTAAAGGGCGCAATCGAGCGCGCCAAGACCGAGCGGGTGCTCGCGACCATCGAGGCTGGCCACCGCCATTTCCTGCGCCTCGGCAAGAAAGCGCGCATCGCCGTTGCCGGCCTCAACCCGCATTGCGGCGAAAACGGCCTATTCGGCACCGAGGACATGGAATTCCTGGCGCCCGCCGTCGAACAGGCGCAGGCCAATGGCATCGACGTCGTCGGGCCGATATCGGCCGACACAGTCTTCGCCCGCGCCTATAACGGCGCCTTCGATCTTGTCATCGCCCAGTATCACGACCAGGGCCACATCCCGATCAAGCTCGTCGCCTTCGAAACGGCCGTCAACGTCTCGCTCGGCCTGCCGATCGACCGGGTGTCGGTCGATCACGGCACCGCTTTCGACATTGCCGGCACGGGAAAGGCCAACCACATCAACATGCTCTCAGCCATCGCCTATGCCCGCCTGATGGCCCGGTCCCCACGCCAGAAGGCGTGAAATTACGATATCTGTTTACGTCACCGATTGGCTGATCCGGGCGCTAGAAGAAACAGCGACGACGTCGACCATGTTGTTATCCGGCTCAGGGAAACTCGAAAGACTTCTGATCATTGTACAATTGCATTGCGCCCACATCATACGATGGAGGTGCGGTGGGTTGGCAGGCTATCCGGCCGGCGCAGCACAGCGATGGTTTGCCCACGAGACGAGCGGCTATCCCACCGAAGCGTCCGAGATCATCCGCGATACGGCATTCTTCCAGCCGATGATCTTGCCCTGACGCTCGCCCTCCTCCATCGAAGGGCTGAAGCGGCGGTCGCAGACCCAGGCTTGTACAAACTCCCGCCTGCCGGGCCAGATGCCGGCCTTCGAACCGGCAAGCCAGGCCGCGCCAAGCGCCGTCGTCTCGCGGATTGCCGAGCGGTCGACCGGATTTCCGGTCATGTCGGCGAGGCATTGCATCGTCCAGTCCGAAGCCGCCATGCCACCGTCGACTCGCAGCACGGTTTCCAGCTGGTTGACACCCCAGTCCTTCTTCATCGCCACGAGCAGGTCCAGCGTCTGATAGGCGACGGATTCAAGCACGGCGCGGGCAAATTCCGCCGGTCCACTGTTGCGCGTCAGGCCGAAGATCGCGCCGCGCGCCGCCGGATCCCAATAAGGCGCGCCCAGCCCGGTGAAGGCGGGGACGATATAGACCTGCTGCCCGGGATCAGCCTTGGCCGCGAGCACGCCTGCCTCGGACGCCTGCTCGATGATGCCGAGCCCATCGCGCAGCCACTGCACGGCGGCGCCGGCGATGAAGATCGAGCCTTCGAGGGCATAAGTGGTCTCGCCGTCGAGCCGGCAGGCGATGGTCGTCAGCATCCGGTTGGACGAGGAAACACGGTCCCGGCCGGTATTCAGTAAGGCGAAACAGCCGGTGCCATAGGTGGATTTCATCATGCCGGGCTCGAAGCAGGCATTGCCCATCGCGGCTGCCTGCTGGTCGCCGGCGACCCCGAGGATCGGAAGCTCCGCGCCGAAGAGAGCCTTGTCGACGCGGCCGAAATCGTCGGCGCATTCCTTGACCTCGGGCAGCATGGCAGGGGGAATACCGAGAATGCCGAGCAGTTCCGCGTCCCAGGCGCCGTCATCGATATTGTAGAGCAGCGTTCGCGATGCATTGGTAGCATCGGTCGCATGCACGCGGCCGCCGGTCAGCTTGTAGATCAACCAACTGTCGATCGTGCCGAAGCAGACCTCGCCCGCCTCCGCCTTCTCGCGCAGCCCATCGACATTGTCGAGCAGCCAGCGCAGCTTGGTCCCCGAAAAATACGGATCGAGCAGCAGCCCGGTCTTGGCGCTGAACAGCTTCTCATATCCGTCCGCCTTCAGGCTTTCGCACATTTCCGCTGTGCGCCGGTCCTGCCAGACGATCGCGCGGTGAAGAGGAGTTCCGGACCGGCGATCCCAGACGACCGCCGTCTCGCGCTGGTTGGTGATGCCGACGGCGGAAATATCGGTAGGCTTCAAACCGGCATCGGCGATCGCCTTGCGCGCCGTATCGGCGACGGACTGCCAGATTTCGGCCGCGTCGTGCTCCACCCATCCGGGCTGCGGATAATATTGGGTGATCTCCGCCTGCGCGGACCCCGCCATTTTCATGCCGCCATCGAAGATAATCGCGCGCGAAGACGTGGTGCCCTGGTCGATCGAAAGAATATAGCCGCTCATATCCGTCTCCGGCTCGCACGAAACCGCTCCGCCCAGGAGGGCGGATGCGGGGATGTCATGAGAGAAAGATTGTGGGTGCCACCGGCCTGCTGCCGGTGGCGGGAAGTGAATGGCCGGAAGCCTCGTCGCCTCCGGCCGCGGTCCGCCTTACTTCGACTGCCAGCTTTTGACGAGTTCGTCGTAGTTGACGGTGACCGGCTTTTCCTTCTCGTTCTCGATCTTCAGCTGCGGCGCAAGGTTGCCCTTCTTCACCGCATCCGCGTTCCAATAAGCGAGATCATGCTCTTCGGCGAGCTTCGGGCCGATATCGCCCTGGACGCCCGATTTCTCGATACGACCCATGACCTTCTCCTGCTCGCCGCAGAGAGAATCCATGGCTTCCTGCGGCGTCTTCGCACCGGAGGACGCGTCACCGATTGCCTGCCACCAAAGCTGAGCCAGCTTCGGATAGTCGGGAACGTTGGTACCGGTTGGCGACCACTGAACACGCGCAGGCGAACGATAGAACTCGATCAGACCGCCGAGCTTCGGAGCACGCTCCGTAAAGCTCTTATCGCGAATGGTGGATTCGCGAATGAAGGTGAGACCGAGCTGGCTCTTCTTCACGTCAACCGTCTTGGAGGTCACGAACTGCGCATAGAGCCAGGCCGCTTTCGCACGGTCCGTCGGGGTCGACTTCATCAGAGTCCAGGAACCGACGTCCTGATAGCCGAGCTTCATGCCGTCTTTCCAGTAAACGCCGTGCGGGCTCGGTGCCATGCGCCATTTCGGCGTACCGTCTTCGTTCATGACAGGCAGGCCAGGCTTGACCATGTCTGCTGTAAAGGCCGTGTACCAGAAGATCTGCTGCGCGACGTTACCCTGTGCCGGAACCGGACCGGATTCCGAGAAGGTCATGCCCTGAGCTTCCGGCGGTGCGTAGGCCTTCAACCAGTCGAGATACTTCTGGATCGAGTAGACGGAGGCCGGGCCGTTGGTATCACCGCCGCGCGCGACGCATGAGCCGACGGGACGCGACTTTTCGTCGACCTTGATACCCCATTCGTCGACCGGAAGACCGTTCGGCAGGCCCTTGTCGCCGTTGCCGGCCATGGAAAGCCAGGCGTCGGTGAAGCGCCAGCCGAGCGACGGGTCCTTCTTGCCGTAGTCCATGTGGCCGAAGACCTTCTTGCCGTTCTCGTCACGGCCGGTAAAGAATTCAGCAATGTCCTCGTAGGCCGACCAGTTGACCGGAACGCCGAGGTCGTAGCCGTATTTCGCCTTGAAATCGGCCTTGTTCTTCTCGTCGTTGAACCAGTCGTAGCGGAACCAGTAGAGGTTGGCGAACTGCTGGTCAGGAAGCTGGTAGAGCTTCTTATCCGGCGCCGTCGTGAACTTGGTGCCGATGAAGTCGTCGATATCGAGGCCGGGGTTGGTAACGTCCTTGCCTTCGCCGGCCATCCAGTCAGTCAGGTTGCGCACCTGTTGATAGCGCCAGTGGGTCCCGATCAGGTCGGAGTCGTTGACCCAGCCGTCATAAAGGTTCTGACCGGTCTGCATCTGTGTCTGGATCTTCTCGACAACGTCGCCCTCTTGAATGACGTCGTGCGTGACCTTGATGCCGGTGATCGCAGTAAAGGCCGGAGCCAGAACCTCGGACTCATACTTGTGGGTGGTCAAGGTTTCCGAAACGACCTTGATCTCCATGCCGGCGAAGGGCTTCGCAGCATCGACGAACCACTGCATTTCCTTTTCCTGGTCGGCGCGAGAGAGCGTCGACATGTCGCCGATCTCTTTATCCAGGAAAGTCTTTGCCTCGTCCATGCCGGCATAGGCCGACCCGGTCATGGCCAGCAGTACCGCTGCTGTCGTGGTCAATAAATGCCTTCGCATAATGTCCTCCCAGGGTTTGCGATTGCAGTCTTCACGTCTCAGGTGGCCAGAAATACCCCCGGCCATCTGCATCAGCTTCCCTCACACGTAACGGAATACGCCGACGGCGTAGACGACGGAGAGGGCGAGAGCCCACCAGAGGCTTGATCCCGCGAGACCAAGCCAGGCAAGATGGATAAAGGCGCTGCCGAGCAGCGAAAGGAAAAGCCGGTCACCGCGCGTCGTCTCGAAGCGCAGGATTCCGATCCGCGGGTTGCCGCCCGGCACGGCATACTCCCAGACCCCCATGCCGATCAGCAGCAATATGATGACGATGAAGAAAGCGGCCGTCGGCCAGGTCCATGCCATCCATGAAAAATCGGGAAGCGAAAAGCTCATCAAACCCTCCCCAGGGCGAAGCCCTTGGCGATGTAATTGCGCACGAACCAGATCACCAGCGCCCCTGGGATCAAGGTCACAACACCCGCAGCGGCGAGCAGACCCCAATCCATGCCGGATGCCGAGACGGTACGGGTCATGGTGGCAGCGATCGGCTTCGCGTCGGTCGTCGTCAACGTTCTTGCGATCAGCAGCTCGACCCAGGAGAACATGAAGCAGAAGAAGCAGGCGACACCGATGCCGCTCGCGATCAGAGGCGTGAAGATCTTCAGGAAGAATCGTGGGAACGAGTAGCCGTCGATATAAGCCGTTTCGTCGATTTCCTTCGGCACGCCCGACATGAAGCCTTCAAGAATCCAGACCGCCAGCGGCACGTTGAAGAGGCAATGGGCCAATGCCACGGCGATGTGCGTATCGATCAGTCCAAACGCCGAATAGAGCTGGAAGAACGGCAGGGCAAAGACGGCAGGCGGCGCCATCCGGTTCGTCAGCAGCCAGAAGAAGAGATGCTTGTCGCCGAGGAACCGATAACGGGAGAAGGCATAGGCCGCCGGCAACGCAACCGCCACTGAGATCACCATGTTCATGACGACATAAGTGATCGAATTGAGATAGCCGGAATACCACGCTTTCTCCGTAAAGATCGTCACGTAATTGGCGATCGTCGGGTTATGCGGATAAAGCGTCAGAGAATTGACGATTTCCGCATTGGTCTTGAAGCTCATGTTGACGAGCCAGTAGATCGGCAACAGCAGCACGATGATATAGATCGTCGGAACCAGCCACCACCAGCGCGATTCCTCGCCGCGCCGGCGCATCAGACGGCTGACCTCATCGGAGGAGAGACCGCTTGCGACATTGGTAACGCCCGAGATTTTTCGGCTCGCTGTCGTTTCGTTGGAGGCGCTCATTTCAATTCTCCGCGTCGTGGCTTGTCATGACGGTGTAGAACACCCACGAAAGCAGCAGGATGATGAGGAAATAGATCAGCGACATGGCAGCGGCCGGACCGAGGTCAAACTGTCCGAGCGCGGTTTTGACCAGATCGATCGACAGGAAAGTGGTCGAGTTGCCCGGACCGCCGCCGGTAACGACAAACGGCTCGGTATAGATCATGAAACTATCCATGAAACGCAGCAGCACGGCGATCAGAAGAACGCGCTTCATCTTTGGCAGCTGGATATAGCGGAATACGGCCCAACGCGACGCACCGTCGATCTTGGCTGCCTGATAGAAGGCATCTGGAATGGAAACGAGGCCGGCATAGCAGAGCAAGACGACCAAGCTCGTCCAATGCCAGACATCCATGATGATGATCGTCACCCAGGCATCGATCGGATCCTGCACATAGTTGTAATCGATGCCGATGGCATTGATGTAATAGCCGAACAGACCAATGTCGTTGCGGCCGAACACCTGCCAGATCGTGCCGACAACGTTCCACGGGATCAGCAGTGGCAGTGCCATCAGAACCAGGCACACGGGCACGCCGATGCCCGATTTCGGCATGTTGAGCGCAATGAAGATGCCGAGCGGGATCTCAAGAGCGAGAATGATCAGCGAAAAAATCAGGTTTCGCTGCAGGGCGGCCCAGAAACGGTCGGAATGCAGGACTTGGGTAAACCAGTCCGTTCCGTTCCAGAAGAACTGGTTGTTTCCGAAAGTGTCCTGAACGGAATAGTTCACAACCGTCATCAAGGGGATGACGGCCGAGAACGCCACCAGCACGAGCACCGGCAGGACCAGAAACCACGCTTTGTTGTTCCAGGTTTTTTCCATGATCAAGCCTCCGGTCCAGCGCGCCAAGAGTCGGCATAGATACTGATACCCGACGGCTCGAAGGTCACCCGGGGATCAGCCGGAATTTCTTCGTCCTCAGGCACGACGATCGCGATCGGCTGGCCGGCAAACTGCGCACGGACGATCTTCTGCCGGCCGATGTCTTCCACCTTGCTGACGGTCACCGGCATGCCTTCGCGGCCGACCCGAACAAACTCGGGCCGGATTCCAAGCTCTACCTTGGCCGCTGCCGACGTTTTCGGCGCATAGTCGAGCGTCAGTGCATGCTCGCCGACCCGAACCGTGCGGCCTTCCACCTTGGCCGGCATGAAGTTCATACCCGGAGAACCGATGAAGTAGCCGACGAAGGTGTGGCTCGGACGTTCGAAGAGTTCGGCCGGCGTGCCGATCTGCACAATCTGGCCATCGTACATCACCACGACTTTGTCGGCGAAGGTCAGCGCCTCCGTCTGGTCATGCGTGACATAGACCATGGTAAAACCGAACTGCTTATGCAGTCGCTTCAGCTGCGATCGCAGCACCCATTTCATATGCGGATCGATAACAGTGAGCGGCTCGTCGAAGAGAATCGCGTTCACATCCGAGCGCACGAGGCCGCGGCCGAGCGAAATCTTCTGCTTTTGGTCCGCCGTCAAACCGCGGGCACGTCGCTTGGCCCAGCCTCCAAGATCGATCATCTCCAATATTTCGCGGACGCGACGATCAACATCCGGCTCCGCCACTCCGCGGTTGCGCAAGGGGAAAGCCAGATTGTCATAGACGGTCATCGTGTCGTAGATGACCGGAAACTGGAATACCTGCGCAATATTTCGCTGCTGCGTCGGCAGGTTCGTAACATCGTGTCCATCGAAGAGAATTCGCCCTTCGGACGGCTGGATAAGGCCGGAAATGATATTGAGCAGCGAGGTCTTTCCGCAGCCTGAAGGTCCGAGCAGCGCATAGGCGCCGCCATCGTTCCACTCGTGGTGTACTTCCTTGAGGGCGTAGTCCTTCTCGGTCTTCGGGTTCGGCCCATAGGCATGTCGAATATGATCGAGGGTGATACGTGCCATGATCTTCTCCTAGCCCCTCTGCCATACGGTGGTGATCGCCCGGCCGTCCGCGCCGAACGCCATCAGGTGGCGCGTGTCGATGAAAACGGAGAGGTCCGCGTCCGGGTCGATGTTGTGGATGCCGTGCGCAAGCATCACCCAGCGGGTATCGGCAAATTGCAGATGCACGAAACTTTCCGACCCCGTGATCTCCGAAATTTGTGTCCGTGCCGTCAGCCGCGCCGAATTGGCCGTCTGGGCGGTTGGAGCAAGATGATGCGGGTGAAACGCGATCGTTGCCGGCCCGTCCGGCACGTTCTGAAGATGCGCCGGCACGGCAAAAATCACGTCGCCATCGCGCAGGAAATTGCCGTCCGATTTGACCAGATCAATAAAATTCAGCGGCGGATCGGCGAAAGTTTTTGCCGTCGTCAGATCGAGCGGATTGCGGTAGACCTCGATCGTCGGGCCGAACTGCGTGATCCGGCCCTCGTTGAGCGCTGCCGTATTGCCACCAAGCAACAAGGCTTCCGAGGGTTCCGTCGTGGCGTAGACGAAGATCGCGCCGGACTGGGCGAAGATCTTCGGCAATTCCTGCCGCAGCTCTTCGCGCAGCTTGTAATCGAGATTGGCAAGCGGCTCGTCCATCAGCACCAGGCTGGCATTCTTGACGAGCGCGCGCGCAAGCGCGGTGCGCTGCTGCTGGCCGCCGGAGAGATGGAGCGGCGTACGGTCGAGATAGGGCGTAAGCTTTAGAAGCTCGGCCGCCTTGCGCACCTCACGGTCGATGGTGGCGGCATCCTTGCCAGAGATGCGCATCGGCGAGGCGATGTTCTCATAGACGGTCAGTGCCGGATAATTGATGAACTGCTGGTAGACCATGGCGACATTGCGCTTCTGCACCGGCATGCCGGTGACGTCGGCGCCGTCGAAATGCACGGAGCCGGCGGTCGGACGGTCGAGCCCGGCCATCAGCCGCATCAGCGACGTCTTGCCCGACAGCGTCGGCCCGAGCAGGACGTTCAGCGTGCCGCGCTCGAGGACCAGATCGGTCGGATAGATGTGATAGTCCGCGCCCACCATCTTGGCGGCGTTTCGCAGTTCCAGCATTCCCGTTCCCGTGCCTCCACGCAGCGGGGATCACACGCCGCCTATCCGGCCATCGCCGGCATGGCAGCCATGTACTCCTCCAGTGACTGAGCCTGCTCCTTCGAAAGGCGCAGACCATCCTTTGTTCTCCTCCACAGCACGTCTTCGGCGTGCCGGGCCCATTCATGTTCAACGAGATAGGCGACCTCGGCCTCGTAGAGATCGCCGCCGAACAACCGTCCAAGATCGTTGATGCCGCGGGCATTGCCGAGCAGCGTCTCGGCCCTGGTGCCGTAGCGACGGATCAGCCGGCGAGCGTGCTGATCGGCGAGGAACGGATAGCGCTGCTTCAGCGCGGCGACCTGCCCCTCATAACCGCGAACCGGGAAATTGCCGCCGGGCAGATGGCTCTTGGCCGTCCACGGAGCACCCTTGACGCCGATCGCAGCACCGATCTTCTCCAGCGCGTGCTCGGACAGGCGGCGATAGGTGGTGAGCTTGCCACCGAAAACATTGAGCAGCGGCGCGGTCTGCCCCTCGCCTTCCAGCTTCAGCACATAGTCGCGCGTCGCCTCCTGCGCCTTCGAGGCGCCGTCGTCATAAAGCGGGCGGACCGCCGAATAGGTCCAGACGATATCTTCCGGCCGCACCGGCTCCTTGAAATATTCGGACGCCGCATTGCAGAGATAGACCGTCTCCTCCTCGGAGATCCGGACATCCCTGGGATCGGCGGTGTAATCGCGGTCGGTCGTGCCGATCAGGGTGAAGTCGCCCTCGTAGGGGATGGCGAAGATGATGCGATTGTCCGGATTCTGGAAGAAATAGGCGCGCGGATCGTCGAACTTCTTCCTCACGACAATATGGCTGCCCTGGACGAGGCGGACATGGTGGGCCTCGTTCTGGCCGAAGGCGGAACGAATGACATGATCGACCCAGGGGCCGGCGGCATTGACCAGCATACGGGCCTGATGACTGTCATTGCGGCCGGTGACGGCATCGACGGTCTCGATATGCCACAGGCCGTTCTCGCGCCTTGCCGAGACCACTTTGGTGCGCGGCATGATGGCCGCACCCTTGTCGGCGGCATCACGGGCGTTCAGCACCACCATGCGGGCGTCATCGACCCAGCCGTCGGAATATTCGAACGCTCTCGTAAATAGCGCCTTCAGCGGCTTGCCGGCCGGGTCCTTGCGCATGTCGAGCACCGAGGTCGCCGGCAGCAGCTTGCGGCCGCCGAGATGGTCGTAGAGGAAGAGGCCGAGCCGGATCAGCCAAGCGGGGCGAATGCCGCCCTTATGATAAGGCAATACGAAACGCAGCGGCCAGATGATGTGCGGCGCCATCGCCCAGAGGATCTCGCGCTCCATCAACGATTCACGCACCAGGCGGAACTCGTAATGCTCGAGATAACGCAGGCCGCCATGGATCAGCTTGGTAGCGCCGGATGAGGTGCCGGAGGCGAAATCGTTCATCTCCGCCAGCGCGACGGAATAGCCGCGCCCGACGGCATCACGCGCGATGCCGCAGCCGTTGATGCCGCCGCCAATGACGAAAATATCGTATATCTCCCGGCCCAATTGCCCCTCCGAGCCTGCTGCTGATTTCGCATCGCACAAAATTTGCGCGATTGCGAAAGTGACATCAGTTAAAACGAAAGAAATACGAATGTCAAACGAATGTTGTCGCGTTATCGCGATCTGCTGTTTGTTTCGATCAGCTTCACATTGTTTTCCAGGCAGAGATTGCGGATCGACGGCACCGGACAGTGGTCGGTGATGAAGGTGTGAACCTGGGAGAGCTGACCGATCCGGACCGGCGCGGTGCGTTCGAACTTCGTGGAATCGGCAACGAGAATAACGTGGCGGGCATTGGCGATGATCGCCTGTGCGACCTTCACCTCGCGAAAGTCATAGTCGAGAAGCGCGCCGTCGATATCGATCGCCGAGGCGCCGATCACGGCATAATCGACCTTGAACTGGCGGATGAAATCGACCGCCGCTTCGCCGACGATACCGCCGTCCGACCCACGCACGACTCCGCCGGCGATCACCACCTCGATTGCCGGAAATAGACGTAACCGATTGGCGACGTTGATATTATTGGTGATCACCATCAGCTCGTGATGATTGGCGAGCGCTTCGCCCACCGCCTCGGTCGTCGTGCCGATATTGATGAAGAGCGAGGCCCCGCTCGGGATCAGTTCGACGGCCGCCATGCCGATCGCCTGTTTCTCCGAAGCGGCAATCTGGCGGCGCGCCTCGTATTTGACGTTCTCGGTGCCGCTCGGGAATGTGGCGCCGCCATGGATGCGCGTCAGCACCTGGGCATCGCAGAGATCGTTGAGGTCCTTGCGGATGGTTTGCGGCGTCACCGAAAAGCGTGAGGCGAGCTCCTCGACCAGAACCCTGCCACTCGATTTCGCGATCGCCACGATTTCAGTCTGTCGGTCGGTCAAGAACATCGGCGCCCCTTTCGATCTGCTTTCGTTTTTAAAGAAAGCGAAGGGCGGCGCAATGCCTAATTGCCGGCGGCCAGGTTTTCGCGCCCCGACTGATGGCGGCCGCGCCGTGCAATCAGCGTTTCCGCATGAGGTTGACCACGAGGACGCCGAGGATCGCCATGACGCCGCCGATCGCGCCCAGTGCCGTCGGCATTTCGCCGAGCCAGACGAGACCGATCAGGGTTGCGACTGGCGGCACGCCGTAAAGGAAATTCGAGGCGCGACCTGCCGTCAGCCGCTTCAGCGCGATTGCCCAGGTGAGATAGCCGATCGCGGTCGGGAAGATGACCAGATAGGCAACGCCCCAATTGACTTCGGCGGGAGCTGCCGCCAGCGCGCGGACGGTCGCCGGTACGGCTGGAAAGAGCGGCACGGAGCCGATCAGCAGGATCCAGGCAGTGACGGCAAGCGCCGGCAGCCGGCCGAGCAGCGGCTTCTGCAGCACGCTTGATATCGCCGAGCAGAGCGCCGCGCCGAGGATAAGGACTGCATTCGGATCGAGCTTGAGACCGTCGTCGGAGGCGACTGCGATCAGTGCCACGCCGCCGAAGGAAACCGCGGTGCCCGCCCAGCCCCAGCGGCCGAAGCGTTCGCCGAGCGCGAAGGTGGCGATGAGAGCGGTAAAGACCGGCATGGTATTGATGATGAAGCTGGCCGGTCCCGCCGCAACCGTCTGCTCGCCGGTGTTCAACAGAACCGCATAGGCGGCGATGAAGAGTACGGCGGCAACGGAGAGGCGCAAGACGTCGCGTTTTTCGGGAATCGGTCGATAGATGGCGAGGTAGATGAGGGCGAGAGCACCGGCGGCCACATAGCGCGCCGTCGCCAGTTCGATCGGCGTCAGCGGCCCGAGGCAGATGCGGATGACCACGAAGGAGGAGGCCCAGAAGAGAATAGTGACGACGATCGCTGCAAAGGCCACCAGATCAAACCTGCCCTGCTCCTTCGCCGAAACCGGTGCGCTTGCTGCCATGCTCATTATTGCCTCCATCGGTGTTTGACCAAGATTTAAGCCGACCACGCGTGCTTGAAAAGCATCGCAATCGATGATCAAATGTGCACATGGTTCACAGCTCGCCCGTGCTTCCGCCACTTGATACGCTCGAAACCTTTGCCCGCGCCGCCCGGCTCGGATCGTTTTCCGCCGCGGCCGAGGAAAGCGGCATCACCCATGGCGCCGTGTCGCGCCAGGTCTCGCGACTCGAACGCTGGATGGGCGTGCGGCTGTTTGCGCGCGAGGCCCGGGGAGTGCGCCTGACGCCGGAGGGCATGCGGTTTTTCGCGCGCGCCGAGGAAGCGCTTGCTTTGCTCGGCAATAGCGGCGAGCGCTGGCTACCCCGGCCGAACAAGGCGGTGGTGCGCCTGTCGGTGACGCCATCGGTGGCATCATTGTGGCTGTTTCCGCGTATGGCGAAGCTCGAAGGAAACGAGCTGCATGTCGAGCTGACGCTCGAGCACCGGCTGGCGGATTTCGGCGAAGGCACGGATCTTGCCATCCGCTGCGGCAAGGGGCCGTGGGCCGGCGTGCGGGCTCTGCCGCTCTGGCAGGAGAAATCCTTTCCGATCGCCGCCCCGGCACTGGCAAACCGGCTTGAACGTCGCTCCGATGCGCTTTCCCTGCTCGAGCTACCGATCCTTCACGACTCCAATATCGAAGGCTGGCGCCGCTGGCTCTCTCGCGAAGGTGTCGATTATACGCCGCGCGGCCAGGATCGGCGCTTCGAGGATTACAACCTGGTGATCGATGCCTGTGCGCAAGGACTAGGCATCGCGCTCGCCCGCCCTCCGCTATCCGATGCGGCGCTCGCCGCCGGACGCGTCGTGGCGGTGTCGGACAGTACGCTGGACTATCACGTCTCCTTTCACCTCATTCGGCCGGACGATGCGCTACGAAGTCCCGCCATTGAATTTGCCAGCCGCTTCCTGCGCGAAGCCGGTCATGACGAGGCGACGATCAACAGCTTTGTCGCACCCGGCAGGGCGAAAGCGTAAGACACGCCGCCCTATCCGCCTGAACGTCTCGGCGGCCTAGCTGTCCCGGATTTTCGGATAATCGTCCATTACAGCGCCCGCAAACGGGCGCAAGGGGTTGACGCCCCGCCGGGTTGCGGCAGGGCGCGTCAAAAACCGATCAATCCGCCGGGGTCAATGTCATCGATGCGCTGCCGGCCGCAACGTTCAGGCCGAGTTGGCCGGTCAGGCTGACCGTCTGCAGATGGATTGAACCGGAGGTGCCGCCGACTAGGAGGTTGGCGCCGACACCGGCGCCGACCGTCGCTTCGGCAGTGGCGCCGACATAGAGGCCGGCGAGCGATCCGCGGTGATAGCCGGCCGTCGGCGCGAAGACGGCCCAGATCAGGCGGCTGCGCGTGGTGAAGCCGAGATCGATGCCAAGCTTTCGCATTTCGCCGGTATAGTGATCCAAAAGCTCATTGCCGACGATCGACTGGAAGACGCAGTCTGCTTCCTTCGAGGAACCAAGCACATAACCCGTGCCGCCGCCGATATCGCAAGTGAGATAACCGATCTTCACGCCATTCCGCAGATCCGGCTCTTCTGTTCTGGTGACGGGATCGGCAGCACTGACCGCCCCCGCGCCGATAAACGTCAACGATACCGCGGCAAACGCCGTCGCAAGAGTTTTATTCATAAGTCTCTCCTTCTCAAATCGTGACGGGAACACCCGG
Source organism: Rhizobium phaseoli (assembly GCF_003985125.1). Classification (GTDB taxonomy): domain Bacteria; phylum Pseudomonadota; class Alphaproteobacteria; order Rhizobiales; family Rhizobiaceae; genus Rhizobium; species Rhizobium phaseoli. Next base: position 556,685 of record NZ_ML133565.1, on the reverse strand, counting down.
CTGGCCGGCACCGGAAATCGGAGAGGACCGCAACGCAATCCCAGAACGGTGCCGTTTTCGCGTCGCATGTCAAAGCGCGTGCGAAGCGCAAGCGACAAGCTCACGGTTCAGCCCCATTGGGACATTTCGAAGGCACCATGCAGGGCCGCATGCGCCATTTCACGATCTTGTCAGGGATGGTTGCACGAAAAACACATTCGCCCAAAGCGAGTTCTAACCGGCGCGTGGGCGACCGCCAAGAAAAGAAAAACCCGGTGATTGATGTCACCGGGTTTTATACTTTATTTCCCCTCGCTATACTCTGCGCATAAAGCGCATGACGAGCGAGACGACGAACAACACCAGGAAAATGAAGAACAGAACCTGGGCAATAGAAGCTGAAGCCCCTGCGATGCCGCCAAATCCGAGGACGCCGGCAATCAAGGCCACAACGAGAAACACCAGAGCGTAGTAAAGCATCGCAATCTCCTTTTACGTTGCTGCTCAGATAACGGAGACCGCCCGGTTTGGTTCCCTGCCTATCATGCTCGGCAGACAGCTTTCGTTCAGCCGAAATGAAAGACGCCGCTGTAGGTCCGGTCGCCTTCGGTCGGCTCGGGAGGTTCAGCCGCATCGAGATAGGTCTTCAGCGGCCCGGTCAGCACGAACCAGACGCTTGCCCCCAACATGAAACAGGCGCCCACGGGATCGTCGATGCGAGCGATGAACGGAAGGCAGGCCGATGAGAAAAGAACAATGATCCGCACCGACCACTCCGCCTCACGCTTGGCCACGGCACGCGCCCTCAGTGACTTGTACTCCCGGGCGCCATAGGCGCTTCCTCCCACCTTTATCGCCGAAAACAGCTTTCTGGCCGACGGCAGGGCCAGCATGACCAGCGCGGCGACGCTGAGCGCGAAAGGCCTTCCGGCCATCACCTGCCCGCTGGCGACAAGGAGAAAAGAAAGCACGACGAGATTCCACGTCGGCTCCAACAGTTCCGGCGGCTGCCGCGTGCGGATGTGCCAACTCCGCAGCAAGCCCGCCGCACCGTGCAGTAGCGGCTGATCGATATAGCGATTGATCCAGTCCATGCAGACGCGCCCCGTCCCCGATTGAAAATGAAGAGGGCTCCGAACACCACGGAAATAGGTCATCATCGTGGCAGAGCGCCGGCAATATCAGCCGAAGCTGTGCTTCGCTCACAGGAAACCGGCCTTCGAACGACCGATAGGGCCTATCGCCGGTCGTGTCGACCGGACCGCTTCGACAGGTCGCCGGAAAAATCGTCAGCTGCGCAAGCCAGGCGCCTCGTGACCGGTGCGCGCCACATATTCCGTATAGCCACCGCCATATTGATGGATGCCGTCCGGCGTCAATTCGAGCACGCGGTTGGAGAGCGCCGCCAGGAAATGCCTGTCGTGCGAGACGAACAGCATCGTGCCCTCATATTGCGAGAGTGCCTTGATCAGCATCTCCTTCGTGTCGAGGTCGAGATGGTTGGTCGGCTCGTCCAGCACGAGCAGGTTCGGCGGATCGAAGAGCATCATCGCCATCACCAGCCGAGCCTTCTCGCCGCCGGAGAGCACCCGGCACCGCTTCTCGACATCGTCGCCGGAAAAGCCGAAGCATCCGGCAAGCGCCCGCAAGGGGCCCTGCCCTGCCTGAGGAAACCTGTCTTCCAGCGATTGGAACACCGTCCGCTCGCCGTCGAGGATATCCATGGCGTGCTGAGCGAAATAGCCCATCTTGACGCTGGCGCCGAGCGCAACGCTGCCCTGGTCAGGCGCGGCGGTGCCCGTCACCAGCTTCAATAAGGTCGATTTCCCGGCGCCGTTGATGCCCATGATGCACCAGCGCTCCCGCCGCCGCACCATGAAGTCGAGACCCTCATAGATGCTTCGGCTGCCGTATTTCTTATGGACATTCTTCAGGCTGACCACGTCCTCGCCGGAGCGCGGCGCGGTCTGGAACTCGAAAGCGACCGACTGGCGGCGCTTGGGCGGTTCCACCCGGTCGATCTTCTCCAGCTTCTTCACCCGGCTCTGCACCTGCGAGGCATGCGAGGCACGCGCCTTGAATCGCTCGATGAACTTGATCTCCTTGGCGAGCATCGCCTGTTGACGCTCGAACTGCGCCTGCTGCTGCTTCTCGTTCTGCGCGCGCTGCTGCTCGTAGAATTCATAGTCGCCGGAATAGGCCGTCAATCCGCCGCCGTCGATCTCGATGATCTTGTTGACGATGCGGTTCATGAACTCGCGGTCGTGCGAGGTCATCAGTAGCGCGCCTTCATAGCCCTTCAGGAACTCTTCGAGCCAGATCAGGCTTTCGAGATCGAGATGGTTGCTCGGTTCGTCGAGCAGCATGACGTCGGGGCGCATGAGCAGGATGCGGGCCAGCGCCACACGCATCTTCCAGCCGCCCGACAGCGCGCCGACGTCGCCGTCCATCATTTCCTGGCTGAAGCTCAAACCGGCCAGCACTTCGCGGGCGCGCCCCTCGAGCGCATAGCCGTCCAGTTCCTCGTAGCGCGCCTGCACCTCGCCGTAACGCTCGATGATCTCTTCCATGTCGCCGGCCCTTTCCGGGTCGGCCATGGCGGCCTCGAGTTCGCGCAATTGCCCGGCAACGATGCTGACCGGGCCGGCACCGTTCATCACCTCGGCGACGGCGCTGTGACCCGCCATCTCGCCGACATCCTGGTTGAAATAGCCGATCGTCACGCCCTTTTCGCAGGAGACCTGTCCCTCGTCGGGCTGCTCTTCGCCGTTGATCATCCGGAAGATCGTCGTCTTTCCGGCGCCGTTCGGGCCGACCAGACCGATCTTCTCGCCTCTGTTGAGGGCGGCCGAGGCCTCGATGAAGAGAATGCGGTGGCTGAGCTGCTTGCTGATATTCTCAATACGAATCATGGTGTGCGCGGGGGTCCGGGGAAAGTTTCGGCGCCCTTATGCCACGCATGGAAACGGCAGGATAGGCCCGTTTCCACCTCTCGATCTCCGGCTTCCGATTGGATAAGATCGCCGCCTACGCTGATTAGAGGATTCCAGCCGATGAGCCTTCGCCCACCGCAGTCCTTCAGGCAGTCGCAGCAGGCCAATGGCTTCAACGTCCTCGAATATGGGCTGATGTCGGAACGCGCCAATTCGCTCGGCCGTCATGGGCTGAAGGTGGAGGCGGCGCTCGCCGCGTTAAGAGCCTGGGCCGTCGAGCGCCAGAGCGCGGAGGAACGCGAGAGGCTGCTCAACGAAGCCTCCGATGCAGTCTGGGCATTTTTCGTTCAGCGCGAGAGCTGCGGGTTGCGCAACAATCGCGACGCCATCCAACGTTACGGCATTCCAAACGAGGTGCTCGCCAGACTGGGCGCCATACGAAAATGACGTAAAAGTCGTGCCCATCAGGGCGAAAGGAAATTGCAATGCCAAGCTCAGTACGGATCGGCAATCAGCATCTTGCCGTCGACGTTTCCTCCCTCGGCGCCGAGATGCAGGCGCTCACCAGCGACGATGGACGCTCCTGGCTGTGGACGGGCGACGCGGCCTATTGGACCGGACGGTCGCCGATCCTGTTTCCGATCGTCGGCAAGGCGCCCGATGACACGCTGGCGATTGGCGGTACGGTCTACCCGATGGCCCAGCATGGCTTTGCCCGGCGAAGCGAGTTTAGCCTCGCCGCGTCCACGCCGACCATGTGCCGGCACGAACTTTCAGCCTCGGCAGCCACGCAGGCGGTCTATCCATTCGATTTCCTGCTGGCCGTGGAGCACGCGGTGGAGGGACGCGCGTTGACGGTGGCGGCGGAGGTCAGCAATCGCGACGTAAGACCGCTTCCCTTCGGTCTCGGCTTTCATCCCGCCTTCCTCTGGCCGCTGCCCGGCGCTGCCGGGCGCACCCACACGGTCACGCTCGACAATGAGGGTGAGCCGGAGCTCCTGCGGCTGGAGGGCGGCCTTATCAATCCGGTTCCGTTGCCCTCCCCCTTCGATAAAGGCCGCCTGGTACTGGATCACGCCATGTTCGAGAAGGATGCGATGATTTTCCCGAAGGGCGCGGGCGAAGGCCTGCGTTACGGCGCCGAAAGCGGACCGGCTTTGCGGTTCCGTTTCGAAAACCTTCCCAATCTCGCCCTGTGGACCAAACCGGGCGCGCCCTTTCTTTGCGTCGAGCCGTGGCACGGAACAGCCGCGGAAGCCGGAGGTTCATCGGAGCTGTCGCAACGCCCCTCCACCACCATCCTGGCGCCGGGGGCGACGGCGCGTTTCGCCTTTACCGTCGAGATCTTGCAGTAAAGGCTTCGCGCGCCCTATCGGCGCGCGAAGCAGTTTTTATCCAGAACAGTTGTTTCCGCAGCGTTGGCCGCGGCCGATTGTCAGTGGGCGCCGGCGCCAGCCCCGGCCCGCGGCTTCTGGGTGAGCAGCAAGGCGACGGCAGCAATGGCCAGCACTAGGCCGATCACGGCGAAAGTATCGGCAAAGCCCAGGATGAGGGCCTGGCGCCTGACGATCTGACCGAGAGCGGCAACGGCCTTGTGCGCGGCGAGAGCGGGATCGGAAACCCCGTGCTGCATGAAATAGGCGGTCGTTTGTGCAAGACGATCGCGGACTTCATCCCGGCCGAGCGTTACGGACTGGCCGATGATATTGGAATGAAACTGCTCGCGTTTGGTCAGCACGGTGCCGAGCGTTGCCGTGCCGACGGCGCCGCCAAGATTGCGCAGCATGTTGGTCAGCCCCGAGGCGGCGGCCGCATCGGCAGGCGCGATGCCGGCGGTGGTGATGGCGGTGATCGGCGTCAACACCAAAGCCTGACCGACGGCGCGCACGATATTCGGAATCCAGAATTGGTCGCCGGCGGTGTCGGCCGAAAGCGTGATGTTGAGGAAGCAGCTGATCGCAAAGATCGAGATGCCGAGGAAGCCGATATAACGGGCGTCGAAGCGCTTCATCATCATCGGCACGAGCGGGATCAGCAGCAGTTGCGGCAGGCCGGTCCAGGCCAGCACGTTGCCGATCTGCTCGGCATTGTAGCGCTGCACCTGGCCGAGATATTGCGGCAGGATATAGACGGTGCCGAAGAGTGCGACGCCGACCAGCACGTTGACGGCAACGCCGATGCCGAAATTGCGCTGCGTCAGCAGGCTGAGCTTGACCAGCGGCTTCTTGACGGTGAGCTCGATCCAGATGAAGGCGGCAAGGAAGACGAAGGCGAGGATGCTGAGCTTGACGATGAAAGGCGAGGCGAACCAGTCTTCCTTGTTGCCTTCCTCCAGCACGGTTTGCAGCGCCGAGAGACCGATCGCCATAGTGACGATACCGGCCCAATCGCCCTCTTTAAGGAGGCCAAGCTGCATCGGCTGCTTCTCCAGCGTCAGGGCAAGAGCCGCAGCCATCACCGCGCTCGGGATGGCATTGATGAAGAAGATCGTCTGCCAGCCGTAGTTTTCGGTGAGATAACCGCCAATGGTCGGGCCGATCGCCGGCGCGAAGGTGACCGAAAGCGCGAAGATCGCCAGGCCCAGCGGCTGCTGGCTCTTCGGCAGCTTGGTCAGCACCATGGTGAAGGCCATGGGGATCAGCACGCCGCCGGCAAAACCCTGCAGGCCGCGCAGCACGATCATCGTACCGAGATCATGGGCGAAGGCGCAGGCAATCGAAAACAACGGAAACAGGATGGAGTTGACGAGGATATAACGGCGAAACGAGAAGACGCTGCTGAAATAGGCTGTCAGCGGAATGACGACGATCTCGCCGATCAGGTAGGAGGTCGAGATCCAGGCGCCGTTGTCGACGCCCGTTCCGATGCCGCCCTCGATATCGAGCAGGGACGCATTGGTGATCTGGATGTTGAGGATCGCCATGAAGGCGCCGATCATGCCGGCGAGGACGGCGATCCAATCCCTTGTGCTGGCGCGCGGTTGCGCAATGGCCCCAGCGGCGGCCGCAATGCTTGACATGACAATCTCCCGATCCTGCCCTTATTTGCGATCGGCATCGGCCTTGGTGTCGATGCTCGGTTGGACGGACATGCCGGGGCGCAGATCGCCATTTGCGGCTTCGGCGTCCAGGACGATCTTGACGGGAATGCGTTGAACGACCTTGGTGAAGTTGCCGGTCGCATTGTCGGGCGGCAGCAGGGCGAACTCCTGGCCGCTTGCCGGCGCAAGGCTGTCGACATGGCCGTGATAGGTGCGGCCCGGGAAGGTATCGACCTCGATATCCACCGGCTGGCCGGCCCTGACATCGGTGAGTTGCGTTTCCTTATAGTTGGCGATCACATAGACCGCGCTCGTCGGCACGACCGACATCAGCTGAGTGCCGGCCTGAACATATTGGCCGATACGCAGCGTGCGGTTGCCGATGATGCCGTCGACGGGTGCGGTAATGGTCGCATAGGAGAGGTTCAGTTCGGCCTGATGCTGGACGGCCTGATCATGGGCGAGCGTCGCTCTTGCCTGAGCAAGCTCGGCATTCAGGAGTTCGACCTGTTTGACGGCGGCCTCTAGGGCTGCCGTATCACGAGTGATGGTCGCCTGGGCTGCAGCGATGGCGGAAGCCGCCTGCTGCGCGGTCTGAACCGGCGCGTAGCCGTTGGTTGCGAGATTGGCATAGCGCTTGTTGTTTTGTTCGGCAAAGGTCTCATTGGCTTTGTCGACCTCGACCGTGGCGCGGGCGGCGGCAATCGTCGACTGCTGAATGTCGAGCGAGGCCTGCTTGGCATTGAGCGTCGCCTCCGCCGCGGCGACATCGGCCTTGGTCTGATCGAGAGCGGCGCGGAAATCGCGATCATCGATGCGGGCAAGCGGCTGACCGGCCTTGACCACCGCGTTATCGCTGACGAGCACTTCTGCGATATAGCCCGAAACCTTCGGTGCGACGGTGGTGTTGTCGGCCTTCACATAGGCATCGTCCGTCGCAATCTCGAAGCGGCCGACGGTCCAGTAATTGTGGCCGTAATAAGCGGTTGCAGCGATCAGGACGACGGCCGTTGCGCCGAGCAGCAATCGGCGGCCAGTGCGCCTACGGGCGGGAGGCTCCGAGAGCACGGCAGGTTCGACCAAGTGCGGCGTGGCGCCGGCATCGAGCGTTGCGGGTGCGGCTTCGGCCGTGGCTTCCGGAGCAGGCGCGTTGTTGTTCAGGGCCTGCAGCGTTTTGATGGACATTGTCTCTCTCCTTGGAGTGGTCGCTGTCGCTACCGGCCGCGGCCTTCGAATTCAGGTGGAATGCGCTTTAGGAAACTTGATATTTTCCAAAATATGTATTAGAAGATGAATGTCAACGAGAATTTGGAAAATTGTGATGGTCCAAAATCACGAAATCGAGAAGAGGCCGCGAGGCCGGCCGCAGATCCGCTGCGACGACGACACGAGAAGCGTGATCATCGAGGCGGCCAACCGCCAGTTTCACGAGAGCGGATATGCCGCGGCAAGCATCGCTGCGATCGCGCAGGCCGCAGGGGTTTCGACCAAGACGCTTTACCGGCTGTTTCCGACGAAGGCCGATCTTTTTTCGGAGATGATCACGGAGCGGACGGGACGCTTTCTGATCGCGCTGGATCCCGGCACGCTCGCCGTGGCGGATCTGAGGCAGGGATTGGAGCGCATGCTGACGGCCTATGGCATGCTGACCCTTTCGCTGGATACGATCACCGTGACCCGGCTCGTCATCAGCGAGTCAGACCGTTTTCCTGAAATCGCCACCAGCTTTTATGAGAAAGCCATCGTCAGAACCAACACGCTGATGGAGGACTGGCTGCGCAGGCAGATCGCCCACGGGCTGATCGCGCTTGACGATCCCCATGCCGCCTGCGGCATGCTGCGCGGCATGATGATCATGGAGCCGCAACGCGCTGCGATGCTGCGTCAGCAGCCGCCGCCCGGGGTCGAGGAGATCGCCGCGAGGGCGAAAATGTGCACGGATCTTTTTCTGAAGGGGTGCGCGCTCTGACGTTTTGAATACCAGAGCGCGGTGATTTTCGCCGAAGCGCTGCTGCCCGAAAATTCTCAGGTCGGCGGAGCGCCAAGCGCATGCATGATGCCGCGGAGTTCGGCAAGGCCGCGCATGCGGCCAATTGCCGGATAACCGGGCGTGACTGTTTTGTCGAGATCGTCGAGCATGCGGTGACCATGGTCCGAACGGAAGACGATCGTGTCTTTGGCGCTGCGGCGGCGGTCTTCGGCAACCAGTTCCCGGAGAACCGCGACCATGTCGACGTCGCCTTCGAGATGCGCGCTTTCATGGAAGGTCCGGCCATCGCCCTCACGCGTCGTGGCACGCAGATGGGCGAAGTGGATGCGCGAGGCGAAGCGTCGCGCGATGGCCGGCAGGTCGTTGTCGGCGCGCACGCCGAGGCTGCCGGTGCAGTAGCACATGCCGTTCGCCGCCGACGGCACTGCATCGAAGAGCGCGGCATAGTCATCGGCAGTCGAAGCGATGCGGGGAAGACCGAACAGCGAACGCGGCGGATCATCGGGATGCAGCGTCAGCTTGACGCCACGGGCTTCGGCAACCGGGGTCACTGCCTCCAGGAACTCGATCAGATGCCGGCGCAGGCGTGCGGCGTCGATACCGCTATAGGCGACCAGCTTTTCCCGGAAGGCTGGAATGGTCAGGGGCTCAGTGGTTGAGCCGGGCAAAGCCGAGGTGATGATGCGGGTGATCTCGGCAACTTCCTCCTGCGACATCTGCTCGAAGACGACACGCGCCCGTTCGCGGTCTTCCGCGGAATATTGCCGATCCGCATCCGGACGTTTCAGAACGAAAAGATCGAAGGCTGCGAAGCGTTCGTGATCGAAGCGCATGGCTGTCGCACCTGTCGGCGTCACGAAATCGAGTTCGGTGCGGGTCCAGTCGACGACGGGCATGAAATTATAGCAGACGATCGGAATGCCGCAGGCAGCAACTGCTTCCAGGCTGGCAATCCACGCCTCGATTTCAGCCTCTGCTTCCCCGCCCTTGCGCTTGACGGCGTCGGGAATCGGAATGCTTTCGACGACCGACCATACGAGCGGCGACCGATCGGCAGGCGTGGTCTCGATCAGCGATTGGCGTTCGCGCACTTCCTTTTCCGTCCAGGCCCTGCCGATCGGCACCTGATGCAGCGACGAGACGATATTGGTCGCGCCCGTCTGACGGACCTCATCCAGCGTCACCGGCGCTTCCGGCCCGAACCATCTCCAACCCTGCCGCATCCTTCTTCCTTCCCTAGCTTTTCGTTTCGTGGTGGTCCTGTTGTCAGCAGAAATAATTGGGGTAACGCGAGCGCAGCTCGTCGACATCGGGAATGACGGCGCTCAAATGGTGGATCATGGCGCTACGCGCAGCCGCCGCGTCATGGGCGGCCAGCGCGTCGCGGATGATCATATGTTCGGAAACCACATTGCCCATGCGCCCGAGCGCCGGCAAAGTCAGCCGCCGGGCCCGGTCGAGCTGCACCTTGACCGCCTTCAGAATCGCCCAGATCCCGGGATAGCCCGATATCTGCGCGATCGCCTCATGGAAGGCTTCGTCCTCCTCGTGGAAGCTTGCGGTGTCGCCGGCCGTGGCATGCGAGCGTTGCCGGGCAATGATCGCATCAAGACGGGCGATATCGGCTGGCGTGGCAGCCTCAGCCGCCATTTCGACGGTGGTGCCTTCGAGCGCCTTGCGCACGACGACGGCCTCGGGAATCGCCGCGACCGGCACCCGCGATACGACGGTACCCGACTGCGGAAAGATATCGACCAGTCCGCCTTCGGAGAGCCTCAGCAACGCCTCACGCACCGGCGTGCGGCTGACGCCGAATTCGTCCGCGATCCGCTTTTCCTGCAGAAACAGGCCGGGCGGCATCCGCAGCGAGATGATATCGGCATAGAGACGCTCATAAATGGCGCCGGCCGTGGTGACGCGGCGCGGCCTGCGACCGGCGTCGTGCGGAATCGGGACGAGATGCGCGTTGGTTTCTGGGGCTTGGCTCATAAACGCTACCGGGGTAGCATACTAGTATATCAGTTTCGATACCCTGCCAAGATATCGAATCGCCGGCATGTTGTATCGCAAGCGTTCTGGAACAGCCTTTCAGCGTGGTTGGGACTCTGTGTGGAACTTAGGTCAGCGGAATTGGTTGAGACCCCATCAAAGGAGGCGCCGATGAAAAATCCGTTACGACGCAAAAACGAAATCCCGACCGACGACACGCAGATCAAGGATTCGTCCCCCACTCGCACGGGCAGAGGCAAGACGGCGCGGAAAGCCATTCGGGAACCCGTGGAGCAGAGCATCGGTTCTCAGTCAGCCGCCCGTGAGGACGAGATCCGCAAGAGGGCACACGCGCTGTGGGAGCAGGAAGGGAGGCCGGAAGGCAAGCATCGGGATCACTGGATCCGCGCCGAGCACGAGTTCGATACGCAGCGGGACGAGGCTGATAATCCCCCCAGGCTCGCAGCCTTGCGAGAGGCCTCTCGCCAGCATCGCGACGCCTTTCTCGTCAAGACGGATCTCGAAGACGCGGATCAACGCGAAGCCTCACCCGGCACTCGCGAGCAGGATTGAAATTACAGCCCGGCAAAATTTAGCACGAGCACATTCAGGAAAGGTCCCGACATGGCTGACAAACAGGATTTGAACGCCGGCTTCACTGGCACACCCGTCGAACAGCCGGAAGGATTGGCCAGGGTCGCCCAGACGGCAGCGAGTGGCGTGAAACGCGAGGTCCATGCAGTCACCGTTGGCGCCAGAGACCATCCGCACACTGCAAGCGCATTGTTGCTTGGCATCGGTATTGTGGCGTTCGGGTTCGGCTATCTCCTTGGGCGATCATCGGCGGAAAGCCTGGCCCGCTCATATTGGCGTTAGCTATGGACCTCAACGAGTGAGCCGCGCGAGCGGAAGAATGATAAAGCCGGATCGTCTGGTCGACCGGCGTCACCAAACGCGCAAATGACATCCTTAGGGTAAGGTCGCCGCACCTCAAACGTGTTTCGTCGTCGCATCAGCCTTGCCGTTGCAGGGCATTGCGGCGCATCGACGGTAGAGCAAAAGGCGTCCGCGTTCTGCTGTTGCCGGAATACGACAGTCAGAAAAGCGCGGGTTGCGCCCGCGCCCACCGCTTGACAGCGGTGACAACGGTCCTTAGCGAGGCTGGATCAGACACCTCAGGATCAGCAAAGTGAATTACTTCAGGCAACTCGCGATTGCGGTACTTCATCCCGGGAGCGGGTCTGGAAGCGCATTTGATCGTACCAACGGCATTGCGGTTTTTCTCTTTGCAATCCTGCCCGGGCTTTCCCCCAATTTCAACGGGTTCATCCTCCTCGCGTCGATGCTGTCGGCCTTCTATCTACTGGCGACAGCCCGCTTTCCGCTGAATCTGTCGAAATCGGACCGAGCAGTTGCCATTTGCATGACGATCTACCCGCTGGTGATGATCGCGAGCATCGCCATCAATCCGCCTTACTCCGAAGTGCCAGACTGGATATTCCGTCTCCTGCCCTTCTTTTCGATCTGGCTGATATTGCCGCGAATGCGCCAATCTCCCGAGGGCCGCCTCGTGCCGCTGTTTATCCTCGGAGCCGGGATCGGCATGATCGTCACCTTTCTCATCAGCCTGTTGCAGATCATGTTTCTGATGGAAAGAGCAGAGGCTGGAACCTCGAATGCTGCACTCCTCGGCATCATAGGTCTGCTTTTCGGCGGCGTTGCGCTTCTCAACGTTCAGTCTCCCAAAAGCGTGGAGCAAAGAATTGCGATCTTGGGATATGCCGCCGGCCTCGGTTGCGTACTGCTTTCCGGAACACGTTCGGCCTGGCTGGCCATTCCCGTCCATCTCGTCATCCTTCTCTGGTATTTCCGCAAACACAGCTTTCATCTGAGTTTGCGCAGTCTCGCCATTACCGGCTCTTTGCTGTTTGCGGGACTTATCGCACTGGGCAGCGGCCAGATCATCCATCGCATCCAGGCGCTACAGGAAAATATGGCATCGCTTGAACGCAGCGAAGACGAGGTTACCTCACTCAGCGCACGGGTCGCTTTGTACAAGGGCGCACTGTCGGCAATCAGCAAGGATCCGTTGACCGGTTATGGCCCGCAAAACAGGATGGCCTCGGTGTTGGCGGAACTGCCAGACAGCATGCGGCCATACTTGACCTTCTCGCATGTCCATAACGGCTTTCTGACAGCGGGAATTGACGCCGGCGTTGTCGGCATCGCGGCGCTTTCGCTGCTGCTCCTGACGCCCTTGATAGCCGCCTGGAAAAAGGAACCTGGTCCCGGCAGAGACCTGTCTATCGCGCTCGCGCTTCTGCTCACCAGCAGCTACCTAATAACCGGCAGCGTCGGCATCATGTTCAACCAAAAGGCACTCGATCCGATCTTCGCCTATATGGTCGCCCTCATTTGCGTGGATCGGGGCAGCACACGCTTCGCGCCCGTCGTGCGAAGCTGAATTCCCGCGCTGAACGTCGCTGATTGTCGTCTTCAGGCTGCCGTGATGGTCTCGGTGCCGGTGAAGGCAAGATCCGACACCTCACCGGTTGAGGAATAGCCGGAGACGAGTTCCGCCAAGGTCGCACGTGCCGCGACCATATCGTTTCGATCCAGTGCCGCATTGAGAGAGCTGAGTTTCTTCGAAAGCTCCGGCCAGAACAGGAAATCCTCGCGTGCCTTCATAATCCTGGGATGTTCGGTTGTCTCAGGATTATCCCCGATCAACAGTTCTTCATAAAGCTTCTCGCCGGGCCTCAGGCCGGTCACGGAAAGCTCGATATCCCCTTCGGGATTATCCTCGTCGCGAACAGCCAATCCCGAAAGCTCGACCATCTTGCGGGCGAGGTCTGCGATGCGGACGGGCTCGCCCATGTCGAGCAGGAAAACATCCCCGCCTTCGGCCATCGCGCCCGCCTGAATGACAAGTTGCGAGGCCTCCGAAATGGTCATGAAGTAGCGGGTTATTTTCGGGTGCGTCAAGGTAACCGGCCCGCCGTCCTTGATCTGCTGCCGGAACAGCGGCACGACGGATCCGGAGGAACCGAGGACGTTTCCGAACCGGACCATCGAGAAATTCGTGCGCACTCTGTCAACGGCCGGTTCTGCGGCAAGCGCCTGCAGAACCATCTCCGCCAGCCTCTTGCTGGCGCCCATCACATTCGTCGGACGCACGGCTTTGTCCGTGCTGATCAGCACGAAATTCAAGACGCCGCATTTATTCGCCGCGCGTGCGGTGATCAGCGTCCCCATGACGTTGTTCTTGATGCCTTCCACCGCATTATGTTCGACGAGAGGCACATGCTTGTAAGCGGCGGCATGATAGAGCGTCTGCGGCCGCCAGCTCTGCATGATATGTTCCATGCGGTCCTGGTCGCGGACGGAACAAAGGATCGGAACGATCTGCAGGCTTTCCAGCTTGTAAAGTTCGGCCAGCTTCAGCAATTCGGCGTGAATATTATAAAGCGCGAACTCGTTCTGATCGATGAGGATGAGGCTCGAAGGCGCATTGCGCAAAATCTGCCGACAGAGTTCACCACCGATGGAACCGCCGGCGCCCGTGACCATCACCACCTTCTTGCGCATCGCCTTGTCGAGCAATTCCTGCCGCGGCGCCACCGCTTCCCTGCCCAGCAGATCTTCGATCTCCAGCTCGCGAATGTCGGAGACGGCGACACGGCCCTGAGCAAGCGCCGTGAGGTCCGGCAATGTCCGAACATTCACCCTGGCTTTGCGAATGCGCTCGAGGATTTCATTGCGTCGCTGCCGCGATGCGGATGGCAGAGCAAGAAGCACGTTGTGCACGCCAAGAGCTTCGGCGAGCACCGGAAGATCCGACGGGTCGTAGATCGGCAAGCCGCCCATGATGCCGCCCTTGAGACGCGGATCATCGTCCAGGTAACCGACGACATTGAGTTCGGCGCTGTTCGTCAGAGCACCGGCCAATTGTCGACCGGCATTCCCTGCCCCGTAGATCAGCACCTTGGCAAGCGTATTCTGGTGAAGGATACGCTGATAGGTATCGCCGAGCCAATAGCGGATGCCCAGTCGCGACAGGCCGATCGCAATCAGCAGCAGGAAAGGCTGGAGAATACCGACCGTTCTCGGAACGCCAGGGACGCTCAGCGCAGTAAAAATTGTCATGAAGGCGACGCCGTAGATCGCAATAGCCTTCAGAACCGCGATGAAAGCGGCAAGACCGGCGTAACGGAAGATTGCCCGATACATGCCCATGACGATGAAGATAGGAAGGGCCATGCACAGGGAGACGAAGACCGGCAACCACTGCACGCCGGTCAGCACCGTCCATTCGTTCAGTCGGAAGCAATAAGCCAGCCAGATCGTCAGGACGCAAAAGCTCGAATCCACCAGCAAGGCGAGCGCGCGTTTGGCAGGACGCGGCATCGCCAGCAGAGGGGCGACGAGCGCCTGCATCGGCACTAAGAACCATGCTGAGCGTGGCGTCTCAGTGGGGGTATTTTCAGGCATTGCTTCCCAGCGTCTCGCGGATCAATCAGACAATCCCCTTCTTGTCATTTTCTACAACGAGCGCAACTGAAATAATCGGAAACCAAGGTCTTCCGCGGCACTTATCTATCAGAAGTAGGTAACTTAATGCTTTATTCCCTTGCGGCGGATGACCTTCCCGGCCGTCAAAAACAGGATGCGCATATCGAAGCCGATCGAGCGCCGGTGAAGATATTCGACGTCGAATTTCACTTTCTCCGGAATCGGCAATTCGTCGCGGCCGTTGATCTGAGCCCACCCGGTCAGTCCAGGCAGGAGTTTGTCGACGCCGTGGGCCGTCCGCAATTCGATCAGATCATACTGATTGTAGAGCGCCGGCCGAGGCCCGACGAAACTCATCCTGCCCACCAGAATGCACCAGAGCTGCGGCAGTTCGTCGAGGCTGGACTTGCGCAGAAACGAACCGATGGGGGTCAGAAACCGATCGGGATTTTCGAGCAGATGTGTGGCAACCGTCGGCGTGTCGACGCGCATGCTGCGAAATTTCGGCATCAGGAAGATCTGATTGAAGCGGCCGACACGTTTGGACCAGTAGAGGATCGGGCCCGGCGAAGTCATGCGGACGCAGAGAGCGACGACAAGGATCGGAACAAACAGGATGACCGACGCGACCACAGCCAGAAGAATATCGACCGCCCGTTTCAAACCCACGCTCCGCACTTGTTCCACCGCCTCAAGGGGGATTTTGCCATACGCCCCACCGCGCCGTATCGTCAAAAAAACGCAGCGCGTCAATTCCGGTTGTTGCCGCTTTCGTCAATGAGCGGTCTACTGATCATCGCCCGTGTCCCTTGACTCACCTGTGCATCAATAAATTGGAATCCGATAAGGCTCGAGCGAAGACTTCAAGGCGCCGTTGCCCAGTTTCCGCCCCAGGTTCACTGCAGTAAACTCTCCCCTCATTTGCGGCTTTGCTCGGCGTGTCTATGACAGGCCCTCTTGTGGCAAGGATTGGGTTGAATACGGGATATGCTACGCACGTAATGGAATTTTACTCCATTATAATGTGCGGCACGAAACGCGACAGATTGGCCGTTATGCGTGAGCGATCCTCGCGCACGGCAAGGCCGCAGGCGCGATCGCCGGCGACCCAGCTGCCGAGCACGGCAAAGCCGCCGTTGCTTTCGAAAAGCGGGGCATAGGCTTGGATGACGAAACCTTCGTCGCCGTAATCGCCCGGAGCAGAAACCAGTTCCTGCCCCTCTCGAAAGATCGTAACGTTTTCGCCTTCTCGCGACAATAGCGGCTTGCGCACATAGTCGCTCAAGGTCGAAGCCGCCGGGTCGTCGGTGAAATAGCTGGGCAGCAGATTGGGGTGATTGGGGTGGCGCTGCCAGAGCAGAGGCAGAAGCCCTTTGTTGGAAAGCACGGCCTTCCAGGCGGGTTCGACGAAAACATCGCCCGAGCGCGCGAGTTCGCGGGCGAACGGCTCGCGCAGCATGAATTCCCATGGGTACAGCTTGAAGCAGCGATCGATCACCCGATCCTTGAGATCGGTGTAGCGGCCCTCAGCATCGATGCCGATCTCGCGAATGTCGAGAAGCTCGACGCGATGGCCGGCCTGCACCGCACAGTCCATCAGATAGACCGTCGTGCCGCGATCCTCCTCATTGTCGGTTATCGCCGCGAAATGGAAGATCGACTCCTTGGGGAACTGGTCGAATGCCTCGACAAGGCTCTCCTGCAGGAAATTATACTGGTCCGCCTCCTTCGGCAGAACACCCAAAGCGATCTGGTCGGTCAGCCAGTTGAACTGAAAATAGGCGGTCTCGAAGACGGAGGTCGGAGTATCGGCGTTGTATTCGAGCAGCTTGGCTGGGCCGTTGCCGTCATAAGCAAGATCGAAGCGGCCGTAGAGGTGCCGGTCGCGGCGCTGCCAGGATCGCTGCACCACATCGCGCAGATCCTCCGGAATGGCCAGCCGGTCGAGCGACTCTTCGCTGCCGACGATATCACCGACCAGATCCATGCACATATCGTGCAGTTGCTGGCTCGGCTCTTCGATCTGCGTCTCGATCTCATCCAGTGTGAACGTATAGGCGGCATCGTCGAGCCAGTAGGGCTCGCCATACATGACGTGAAATCCGAAGCCGACGGCGCGCGCCTTGTCACGCCAATCGGGACGCGCAGGAAGAGTGATGCGCTTCATGTCAGCCGCCGAAACTGAAGGACGAACGGCCACCGAAGCCCTGCCGGGCGACGGTGCGGGTATTGACGTTGACCGGCTTGACACTTTGGCGCGAAGGCGCAGTCACGCTGTCGCTGCGCATGCCGCCCGAACGAACGGTGGTCGTCAGCGTCTGCCCCGAGCGATTGCGATAGATCGGCGTCGAGCCGTAATAGTAACCGGCCTCCTCCTGGCGCCGGCGATAATCGTAATAATCGCTGACGTTGTTCAATGCCGAAGACAGCATATAGCCTGCCAGGAAGGGCATGAAGACGCTGCCGCTCCCGCCGGTGTTGTTGGGCAGAGCGCTGGCCGGTTGTTCCGTGCACTGACCCTTGCCGTATTCGGCTTCGCACGCAGCCATGCCGTCGAAACGCGGCGCGGTGGCGAGGTGGGCGCGCATCGCATCCTGATAACTGGCCTGGCAGACCTGCCGGTCCATCCCGGCGGTCACGCATTGGTCGACCGACGTGAACATTATATCCGAAGGAGTGTCATCGCCGCAGCCGGACAGTGCCAGGGTCGAGGCAGCGATGGTGCCAAGGGCCAGGAAAGGTCGCCTGTGCCCGCTCATGCGTCTGCGCATCTTTCCCTCCCTCAATAGGTCATGCAGGCGGCGTTGAGAATGCCGATGACGAGGGCGATTCCGCCGCCCCATAGGCCGGCGGCGATATCGTCGGCGGTGATCTTTTCATGCAGATCCGTCATGGTGAAGTTCGCTATATAAAATGCGAGGATCTGCGCCAGAATGCCGATCGCCGCCCAGATGACGTAGTCGATGATGCTGACCGAATTGGCTGCCGCCGAAGCCAGAGGCAGGCTGAAACCGACAAGGGCGCCCAAGAATGCCGTAACGGCCGCAAGATTGCCGGCGCGGATGAGTTGTACCTCCTGTTGCGGCGTCAGCCAGGTATAGATCACCGCGAAAACAGCATAGGCGCCGAGACCGATGGCGAAATAGCCAAGGAAGGCAGGCAGGCCCGCCACGTAATCGAGCATCGATAAAATCCTCCGTTAAAATTGATAAAGCCCATCAGACGCGGCGAACGTCGGCGGGAGCCAGACCGTAACCGATCAGAAATTCCACTGAACTGCCCGCCTGGCTCTGGCCGAGGTCGAGGTCGCGCTCGACATTGATCAGCAGCATTTCGCGCGTCGAGCCAAGCGGCCGATAATACAACATGCAGGTCTGATGAATGGCGCGCTGTGCCTCACCGTCCTCGACCCTTTCGACAAATTCCACCAGCTGGGCGCGTTCCGGGCCGTCGCCCCAGAACCGGTTGTAGAGGATCCCGTCGGCATCATAGGATGGCTGTCCGATCAGGCCGGCCGGCCCGGTCCAGCGGTTCCATTCGCTCTGACCGGCAGGCACGACGCTGTCCCACGGCTGATAGAAGCTGATATCGTCGATCACATCACCGGGCTTGCCCGAGGCCGACATCACCTGAATCATCCGGTTCTCTTCATCGTAATAGCGCGACAGAACCGTGGCGGCATCGAGCAGAACCTCACCGTAACCGGCAATGATAAATGGCCCGCTCCGTGGCAGCGGCATGGCCGGCTCGCCGCCCAAAGCATCGGCTTCAAGGGAGAGGAAATCGATCTCGAACGCCCCACCGATGGCAACGTTCAAGGGACCGAGTTCTTTTGGCAGGGGCTTTTCTTCCTTGCTTCCACCGAACCAGCCGATCATGTTTCGTCTCCCATTCTAGCCCAGGCGATGGTGGCGGGATCTAGCCGCATTCCGCTGATGTAGTAAAGAGTCTCCCCGCCGCGCATCGGCGTCTCGTCTCGGCAATTCAGATCGGTCATGCCCTCGCTCAGCATGCCCACCAGCGTCACGTTGTACCGGCGCTTGAGCCTTAAAAATACCTCGCCATAGAGCAGTGGCGTTTGCAAAGGCGGCACCGGCAGGGAAAAGGCCGTGTCGGTGGAGGCGGCCGACAGCAGCCGTGCGGCGATTTCCGAGGAGCCCGGATCACGCGCTGAACGCGACAGGAGCTCCTCGGCGAGCGATCCCACCGCCTCGACGCGCGGCCGCAGCTGTTTGACCATCTGCGCCGTGCGGTCATCGTCGAAATAGGCAACGATATGGGCATTGGGCGCGTGATCCTCGGCAATCAGGACTGCGGCCAGCGTTTCGTCGTCATTGGCGCCGCGCGCAATGATCGCGCGCGCCTGGGCTATGCCGGCCCGAGTCAAGGCATCAGCATCGGCAAGCCGATCGCTTCTGATATAGTCGGCGTAGTCGGTGGCGGGATTTTCCGGCAGGTCCTTGGCGACCAGAACGCTCATCGGCTCGTTGGCATGGCGTTCGGAATGCAGCAGCCGCAGTGTCTGGTGTGTCTGCCCCTCTTGCCAGCCTACAACGATGATATGGCCGGCGCGTTCGCTGTAATCACCCAATCCGCGCATGCGATTCCTCCAAATCGTACCGATAGCTGTCAACAACTTGCCAAGAACTGCAGTAAAGATGGCAATGCCACCGGGAAGAACGATCAGCACGGTGATGAGCCGGCCGGGCGCCGACTTTGGAGAAAGATCGCCATAGCCGACAGTCGTTGCGGTGACCATATAATAATAAACGAAGTCGACCGGCCTGACGACGAGATCGCCCTCGCCTGCCAGCATAAAGAGCAGGTAAGACAAGACCAGATGAAGAACGAGGATAAGAAAAAGCGCTGACCAGGCCAACTCGCCCAGCGAAAGATATATACGCCGCAGAAATGAAGCGATAAATGGCAAGCGATTCCCCCGGTTGCTAACGTGCACCCTATCGAAATTTATTTCGCGCGCCAGACCTTTAAGTTGTAAACCGACTACCCAGATATTTTTGACGCTCTAACCGATGGAGGACTTTTTGGAGACCTGGAACCTCACAACTTTGACGCGCCTGTTCGCCGCCGATCCGGAGGCGCTCGGCGATGTTGATGTAGCCGTACCCGAGCACGGGGACGTCTTGTGTGTAACGCTGAAGGAAAGAGGCGATCTTGACGTCTTCGTCACGGTGAGCGGCGAGCGCGATATCCTCGTCAGCGTTGTTCTGGTGCCCTGCAAGGAGGTGCCCAAGCGAGAGGCCTTCGAACGCATGGTTCTGAAGACGCACAAGTTCGTCCCGCTTTCGAGCTTCGGCATCACCACGATTGACGGTGAGGAATGGTACGAATTGTTCGGTTCGCTGTCGGCACGCTCGTCGGCCGAGACCGTCGTCGAGGAAGTCGCGATTCTGGCTGCCAACGCCGTCGACGCAGCGCATATGATTGAAGAATGGAAAAGCGGGGAGATTGCAGCGTGAGCACCTGGGGAAAGATTTTTACCGCCATTCGCGGCGGCATCAACGAGGCAGCAGAAGCGGCCGCCGACAGCCAATCCATGCGCATTCTCGACCAGGAAATTCGCGACGCCGAGCAATCGCTGCGCCGGGCGCGATCCGATCTGGCCGGCATCATGGCATCGAACAAGAGCGTCATGCGCCGGCTTGAAGAAAACCGCGCGAAGGAAACCAAGGATACCGACAGCGCCCGCGCTGCGATCTCCGCAGGCCGTACGGATCTCGCGCAGGGTCTCGCGCAGCGCATTGCCAATAGCCGCGCCGAAGTGCAGCGAGACCAGGAAGAGCTCGATCGGCTGCTGCCCCGCCAGCAGCAGATGCTGCGCACGATCCAGGAAACCGAGTCGCGCATCGCGCAGATGAAGCGCGAAGTGGAGAACGTCAAAGCCAACGAGTCGCTGCTGCGCGCCCAATCGGCGATCGCCCATAGCCAGTCGGGCATCAACACCCGTCTCGGCAGCGCCGTGGAAAGTCTCGAACGCATCAAGAAACGCCAGGAAATCACCGCCGGCCGTATCGAAGCCGGCGCTGAACTGGCCGCGCTGGAAAACGGCAGCGATCTCGACCGCCAGCTGCGCGAGGCCGGCATTGGCAGTTCGAGCCATTCGGCGGACGACATTCTCGCTCAGCTGATGGCGCCGACGCACTCGGCCGAGCCGGTCTTGCTGCCCGCCCCTGCCGGCAACAAGGACCGATAATTCCCGGAGCGGCCGCCCAGTCGTCAGAGTGATCTTGAAGACGGAGCGGCCGTACAGGGAATTTCGGCGTTGCAGACCGAACAAGTCGAAGAATGAATGATTTCGTCAGGCTGCTGCGGGCCGAGCTCGTGCTTGCCGAAGCGACCGCAGGTGGCCAGATCGGGGGCACCAGGCACGCCTCCCGCCGGTCCCCCACTATCCTCCGGGAGGCGACAGCGCGCCGAGGAACCTTTGGCAAACACCAAGGTTTAGTTTTTTGAAGCCGACAGCGCGGGTGACTTCGGTGACGAGCGCTCCGAAAAGGTCTGAGCGAGCAGCGTCAACGCCCCCCGTCAATCCGTGACAAGCTAGGCATCCAACATGCATGTCGAAACGATAATTTTCGAGCCGAGCGATTGGGTCCCAAACAATCAGCGTCTCCCGGTGTTACTTTACAAGGGGCTTCTTGACGACGACCGACGTTGTGATTTCGAAGGTCGCTTCGCGGAAGGCGGTTGGACAGACATCTGGGCAAACGGTGTCTTCGATTATCAGCACTACCATGCCGGCGCGCATGAGGTGCTCGGAGTGGCACGTGGCAGCGCCACCCTTCTGATTGGCGGTTCCGGCGGTCAGGCCATCGAGGTCACGGCGGGGGACTGCTTGGTGCTTCCGGCCGGGACAGGCCACCAAAATCTCGGCTGCACGCCGGACTTCCAGGTCGTCGGCGCTTATCCCAAGGGACAGCAAGCCGACATTCAGACTTCGGCTGCTTCAAACGAAATGCTGGCGAAAATCGCGTCCGTACCCATCCCCCATAGCGATCCCGTTCAAGGTCCATCGGGATTTCTCACCAAGACATGGCGGTAGCCACCAACAAGCGGGCGGCACACGACCGCTCTCAAGCCTTACATTCGTTTCACCTGCGACGCCCCTAGCCGACACCGAGGAACTGCCTGAGCTCGGCAGTTTGCGGATTGGCGAAGAGATCCTCCGGGCGGCCTGCTTCGTGGACCCTGCCCTGATGCATGAACACGACGCGGCTGCAGACGTCGCGGGCAAACTTCATCTCATGCGTGACCATCAGGAGCGTCATTCCCTCGGCGGCAAGCTCGCGCACCACCGCCAGAACTTCGGCGACCAGTTCCGGATCGAGCGCCGAGGTAATCTCGTCGCAGAGAAGTGCGGTCGGCTGCATGGCGAGCGCGCGGGCAATGGCGACGCGCTGTTGCTGGCCGCCCGAGAGCTCATCCGGATAGGCGTCGAACTTGTGGCCCAGCCCCACCCGCTCCAGCATCTTGCGGGCGACGGCTTCTGCCTCGGCCTTCGGAGTTTTCTTGACCACGGTTTGCGACAGCATGACATTGCCGCCGGCGCTCAAGTGCGGGAAAAGGTTGAATTGCTGAAAGATCATGCCGACCTTGAGACGCAGCGCCTTCAGATGCACCTCGTCGCCTAGGAGCTGCGCACCGGCCACGGAGATGGAGCCGCTGGTGATGGTCTCCAGGCCGTTGATGCAGCGAAGCAGGGTCGATTTACCCGAACCGCTCTTGCCGATAATGGCGATGACTTCCCCCGGCTCTACATCGAGATTGATGCCTTTCAGCACCTCGGTGGCTCCAAAGCTTTTGCGGACTTCAGTGATTTCGATGAGCGACATTGAGCTTCCTCTCCAGGATCTGGCTGCTTTTTGACAAGGGCCAGCAAAGGGCGAAGTAGATGAGGGCGACGAGCCCATAGACGGTGAAGGGCTGGAAGGTGGCGTTGGTGACCACGGTGCCGGCTTTCGACAATTCGACGAAGCCGATGATCGAGGTCAGCGCCGTTCCCTTGATGATCTGGACGGAAAAGCCGACCGTGGGCGGGATGGCGACCCTCAGCGCCTGCGGAAGGATGACGTAGCGCATCTGCTGCAACCGCCCCATGCCGA
Organism: Rhizobium phaseoli; assembly: GCF_003985125.1. Taxonomy (GTDB): domain Bacteria; phylum Pseudomonadota; class Alphaproteobacteria; order Rhizobiales; family Rhizobiaceae; genus Rhizobium; species Rhizobium phaseoli. The sequence continues at coordinate 534,119 of NZ_ML133565.1, read as the reverse complement.
GGCTGGCGGAGGCTTCCCATTGCCCTCTGGCGACCGACTCGACGCAGCCTCGCCATATTTCGGCGAGAAAGGCTGCGGTCCACAGGATGAGCGCCATGCCCGCGGCAAGCCAGGCCGGCACATCGATGCCGAAGAGACCGAGACCGAAAAAAGCAATGAAGAGCTGCATCAGCAACGGCGTGCCCTGGAAGAGCTCGATATAATATTTCGCGAATGCCCTGCACGCCTTGTTTTTGCTGATGCGCAGCAACAGCAACCCCAGTCCGACCGCGCCCCCGCCGATGAAGGAGACGAGCGAGAGAAGGATTGTCCAGCGGGTGGCGAGCAGCAGGTTGCGCAGTATATCCCAGAGGGTGAACTCGATCATAGCGCCGCTCTCCTTGGAAAAATCAACCCGCCGATGACAGCCAGCACCTGCCGGAGCAGGATCGCCAGCGTGAGATAAATGGCAGTCGAGACGATGTAGGCCTCGAAGGCGCGGAAGGTTCGCGACTGTATGAAGTTTGCGGCAAAGGTCAGATCTTCGGCGGCGATCTGCGACACGACCGACGAGCCGAGCATGACGATGACGACTTGCGACGACAGCGCTGGCCAGATGCGCTGCAGCGAAGGCACGAGAACCACATGCCGGAAGGTCTCGAAGCGCGTCATGGCAAGGCTCTCGCCCGCCTCGAACTGGCCCTTCGGCGTTGCCTGGATACCGGCACGGATAATTTCGCAGCTATAGGCGCCGAGGTTGACGACCATTGCAAGATTGGCCGCCGTCAGTTCGGAAAGATGGAGGCCGATCGACGGAAGACCGAAAAAGATGAAAAAGAGCTGAATCAGGAAGGGCGTGTTGCGGATCAGCTCGACATAGGCCGCAACGACCGGTTTCAGCCAGGCCGGGCCGAGTGCCCGCACCCAGGCGCAGAAAATGCCGAGCGAAATGCCAAGCACCCCGCCGACCGCGATAAGCTCCAAGGTGATCACGATGCCCTTGATGATGTCAGGGTAATATTGAAGCAGCCAGCCGAATTCGAAATGGTAGCTCAAGGAATGTCCCCTCTTGCGGTGACGGGGCGCATGTCATCCCGCGGCCGCAGGAGACATGCGCAAGAACCAGGTTTGCTTACAGATCGGACGGCAGATCGGCGCCGAGCCACTTCTGCGATATCGCATTCAGCGTGCCGTCGGTTTTAGCGGCGGCGATAATGCCGTTCACTTTCTCCAGCAGGGCGGACTGTTCCTTGTTGAGGCCGATGTAGCAGGGCGAGTTCTTGATGAGGAACTTCAGCTCCGGGCGCTTGGGAGGATTCTTGGCGAGGATCGCAGCCGCCACGACATTGCCGGTGGCAATGATATCGACCTGGCCGGACAGGAACGCCGAGATGGTGCCGTTATTGTCCTCGTAACGCTTGATCGTCGCGTCGGTTGGCGCGATCTTCGTCAGCTCGAGATCTTCGACGGCGCCGCGCGTGACGCCGATGCTCTTGCCTGCGAGATCTTCCGCCTTGGCGACCGCAAGATCGGCCGGTGCGAACACGCCGTTGAAGAAGGGCGCGTAGGCGACCGAGAAGTCGATCACCTTTTCGCGGTCCGGATTCTTGCCAAGGCTTGATATGACAAGATCGACCTTGTTCGTCTGCAGATAGGGGACGCGGTTGGCGCTCGTGACCGGCACGAGCTCGGCTTTGACGCCGAGCTTTTCGGCAATGAGATTGGCCATGTCGATATCATAGCCCATGGGCGCCATGTCGGTGCCGACGCTGCCGAAGGGCGGGAAATCCTGCGGGACAGCGACACGCAGCGTCCCGCGCGCCGTAATGTCGGCGAGAGCATCGGCGTGAGACGGCGCGTTGAAGCCGAAGGTCGCGGCCAGGGTCGCGATTGCGAAGAAGACTCGTCTTGTCAGCATGGGTTCATTGCTCCTTTGAGGTTGTGGCTTTCAAGTCTGGCTGTTGGGGGACGGCGGACGCGGTCTTGGGCGGCAGCGACAGGGAATTGCGCAGATCCGAAAGCGGATCCGGGCGTGCCGTGAGATCGAGGCCCATTTCGACTTCATCAAGATGTTCGACGGAGAGCGCCGCAGCTTTGACAAAGTCGCCCGCCTGCATGGCCTCGAAAATGCGGCAATGCCCCTCGTGGGACTGCGCCGCGTGAAATTCGGACTGATAGAGCATCGAGATGAGGATGGTCCTTGCGGTCAGGTCACGCAGGATATCGACGATGATGGCGTTCCCGCTCAGTTCCGCGATGCGGATATGAAAATCGCCCATCAGATAGGTCAGGCGCTGGCGGTCGCCCGCCGCCATTGCATTCCGCTCCTCGTTCAGATGCGCGTCGAGAGCTTTGCGGCCCTCCTCCGCCAGCACGCGCATGCTGCGCAGCAAACCGGCCTCGACGATACGCCGCGCCTCATAAACCGCGATCGCATCTTCGGCGGACGGCTCGACGACAAACCAGCCTCGCCGAGGGCTGACATGCACGATACCGCGGGTCTCCAGGCGCATCATGGCTTCACGGACGCGGGTTCGGGATACGCCGAAGAGCGTTGCCAGCTGGTTTTCGCCAAGCCGCGTACCGGGCCGAATCCTGGCAGACAGGATGCCGGAGACGATCGTCGCCTCGATGGACTTCTGCGTGGTCTCGGATGTGTGGCACTCTTGCATACAAGAGAGAAAGCAAAGCGCATGCCAAAATCATGCGGCCAGGATTTTCAAGAGGGCTCGGATGCGTTGCGGGAAATTTGCCTGTAGGGAATGCAGCCTGCGCGGAATTTATGCGGGCGCCGGCCCCCTCCCCGCACCGATATCCTGATCGTCAACCGACCGGGCAGCGGCACCGGCGCCGGAGGCGCCGAACTGCCTCGCTTGGCGTTTTTTAGTTGAAGCTCGAGGTTTTGAGGAATTCGGCCAACCGTTCGGTCTTCGGACGCACGAACATTTCCTTCGGATCGCCCTCCTCGCAGATGACGCCCTGGTTCATGAAGATGACGCGGGACGAAACCTCGTAGGCAAAACGCATCTCGTGGGTGACGAGCAGCATGGTCATGCCGTCGGCGGCAAGCCCCTTGATCACCTGCAGCACCTCGCCCACCAGTTCCGGGTCGAGCGCCGAGGTTACCTCATCGAACAGCATCAGCCGCGGCGACATGGCGATGGCGCGAGCAATTGCAACGCGCTGCTGCTGGCCGCCGGAGAGCTGACCGGGATAATGGTTGGTGCGGGCGGCGAGGCCGACGCGGTCGAGCCATTTTTCGGCGATGATGCGGGCCTCCGGCTTGGTCATCTTCTTCACTTTGATGAGGCCGAGCATGACGTTTTCGGCGGCGCTCATATGCGGGAAGAGATTGAACTGCTGGAAGGCCATGCCGGTCAGCGCGCGCTGGCGGGCAATCTCCTTTTCGCTCTTGCGCCGCCGCGTCGCACCATCGACGCGATAGCCGATCTCTTCGCCGTCGAGGCGGATCGTGCCGCCCTGGAATTCCTCAAGCATGTTGACGCAGCGCAGCAAGGTGGTCTTGCCGGAACCGGACGAACCGATGATCGAGATGACCTCGCCTTCCTGCACAGCGCAATCGACGCCTTTGAGAACCTCGTGGATACCGTAAGTCTTGCGCAGACCCTTGATGTCGAGAATGGTCTTGGCCATCGGGAAGTCTCCTCAGGACGGCAGGGCGGTCTTGCGCTCGACATATTTGCCGAAGTGCTCGATGCCGTAGTTGACGATGAAATAGAGACCACCGGCCAGAAAATAGAACTGGAGGCTCATGAAATTGCGGGAAATGATCTCCTGCGTGCGCAGCAGAAGCTCCGCGACGCCGATGACCGAGAGCAGCGTCGACGCCTTCACCATTTCGGCCGCCGTATTCACCCATGCCGGCAGGCACTGGCGCATGGCCTGCGGCCACAGCACCGAGGTAAAGGTCTGGGTAAAGGTCAGGCCGATCGCCTTGGCGGCTTCCGTCTGCCCCTTCGGGATCGCCTGAAGCGCTCCGCGCACGATCTCGCCGACATGGGAAGAGCAGAAGATGGCAAGGGCGAGCACCCCGGCGGAAAACGGCCCGAGATCGAGACCGACCGCAGCGGAGACGTAATAGCTTGCCAGCACGAGAACGAGCACCGGCGTGCCGCGGATGATATCCGTATAGGCGCGCACGATGAGGCGTAAAATCATGCCGCCATAGACGAGCGCCAGGCCGACGAAAACGCCGATGAGGGAGCCGGCGAGAATGGCCAGCAGCGAGATCGACACCGTCATGGCGATGCCGTTCATGATGACGTAGCGGGCGATCCAGAGTTGTTCGAGAAAAGTGTGGGACATCGGGACTATCTCGGCAGGGCCAGACGGCGCTCGACGAGGCGCATCAGGGCGGCGATGAGGAAACAGGTCGCGACATAGAGAGCTGATGTGACCATCCAGGTCTCTATGACACGGAAGCTCTCGACATTGATCTTGCGGGCGGCAAAGGTCAGTTCGGGCACGGCGATGGCGGCGGCGAGCGAAGTGTCCTTGAAGAGCGAGATGATCGTCGACGAAAGCGATGGCAGCACGTTGCGCAGCATCAGCGGCGCAATGATGGAACTGCGGATCTGCATCCCGGTCAGGCCGATGGCGAGTCCCGCTTCGGTCAGTCCTCTCGGAATCGACAGCAGGCCGGCACGGAATACTTCGGCCAGATAGGCGCCGGAATAGAGGGAGAGAACCAGCACGAAGCTTTTCATCTTGTCGAGGCGCAAGCCCATCTGCGGCAGCGCGAAAAAGGCGAAAAGCACGAGGACGAGAATCGGCAGGTTGCGAATGACAGTGACATAAATGCGCGCCGGCACGAGCGCGAAGCGCCTCCTGGATGTCAGCGCGAAAGCGACGACAAGACCGATTGCGGCCCCGATCAGGATCGAGATCACGGCAAGGCCGAGGCTGAGCGCAAGTCCGCTTAGCAGAAAGTCGAAATTGCGCCAGACGACCGCGAAATTCAGCGTGTAACCCATGCAGGCCCTTTCAGACCGGAGCTGATGTCGAACGCGCGAGCGGTTCGGACGACATCATGCTCCAACTCCTCGATTTAGAACCGGATACCAATCTTAGGCCGACCCCGGCCTAAGATCATCCTGTTCCTGCGGAGCGGGTTTGAGATCCCGCCTCGCATGACCGTCACTTGAATTCGACGGGGAAGCCGATCTGCGGCGGCGTCAGGTCTTTGCCGAACCAGGTCTTGAAGGACTTGGCGTAGAAGTCGAATTCGACGCCGGTCATGGCTTCGTGAAGAGCAGTGTTGACGAAGTTCAGCCAGTCCTGGTCACCGCGTTTGACGGCGCAGGCATAGGTCTGCGGGTTCCAGCCGTAGCCGGCATCCTTGTAGCGGCCTGGGTTCTGCGTCATGTACCAGGCGAGCGACGACTGGTCCGTGGCGACGGCATCCGCACGCCCCGACTCCAGCGCCTGGTAGATCAGGTCGACGGATTCGTACTGGTCGACGGTCGCCTCGGGCAATGCCGCATGCACCATCGTCTCCGCATAGACGTTCTGCAGAACCGAGATGGTGGCCGAGGAACCCGCCGCCTTCAGAGCGGCATAATCGGCATACTTTCCGTCCGCCTTGAGCATCAGGCCGACGCCCTCGCGATAATAGGGAATGGTAAAGGCCACCTGCTGGGCGCGTTCCCCCGTAACGGTCATGAACTGGCAGGTAATATCGACCTTGTCGGTGGTGATGTTCGGAATGCGGGCGTCCGAGGACTGATTGACATATTCGATCTTCTCCGGATCGCCGAACAGGGCTTTGGCGATGATGTGGCCCATGTCGACATCGAAGCCCTGAAGCTTGTCGTCCGCGCTCTTGAAGTGCCAGGGTGCATTGGTGCTGCCCGTGCCGAGAACGAGATGGCCGCGGGCCAGCACTTCATCGAGCTTGCTGCCCTCGGCGAGCACAGGCGTGGACAACAAAGCGGCGGCGACCAGCGATATCACACCGGTGCGAAAGGAAATGGTCATGGCGTTCCCCTTATGGATGGTTCCCATTGTTCCAGTATAATGGACGCGTGTCTGTTTTACTGGAATAATGTATCAAGTGCCATCAAGGATGAATTGTCAATGGGTCATGCCGAAAAAACGCACAGCAGTGCGCGTGGTGATATTTTTGGCAGTGCAGCATTTTTTTCGACCGCTTTCCGAGCGGACCACTTGCTGCGTTCTGACCGCTTGGGGTTGCCAAGATGGTCGAAGCAAAATGTGCGGCGATTATGTGGACTCCAAAGAGGTCGCCCAAGCGACTCCTGGAGAGTTCTCCCACAAGAAGTGTTCCCGATCGGTCTCGGAGTGGCGGCCGCCGAACGACGTTGGGCGGTGGTAACGGAGTAGGATCACTTTGGAAGCAATCGTCGCAGAGGCCACTGCTTAAGCACTTGTCACCAGTGAAATCTGGTCTTCCGACAGGAGACCGCCGTCGACGGAGCCGTCCTCGTTGAAGTTGAAGGCCTTTGCGAGGCTGACATAGACGTCGTCGTCGAACTGGTTGACGAAACTGTCGGCGTCGTCGAGATCGCTCGTAAGGACATCTTTCCGAAAGCTGCTCGATGTGTATTCGGTGCGGAGGCCGAACGCCGTCAGCACATAGTTCTTCAGCCGCGAACTCGACAGGAAATCGTCGACCGACGTAATCGACGCGATGTTCTCCTCGAAATAAATCGGTCTCGTCGTCGATGGTGTCCGCCTCGGTCTCGAAGGACGCCTCATAGGCGTCCAGCAGGTAGTCCCGCTGCACGTCCGACTGTGCTGTCTTGGTCTCTCCGGAAAATTTGAAGGCGGCGGCGAACTCGGCATAACGGCTGTCACTCAAGCTGTTGGCTAAGCTCGATGAATCGCTGAGGTCCAAGAGTCAGAAATGCTCTCGTTCGCTCAGGCGGCGCCGATGCCGGCGGCAAAGATCGCAATTGAGCGGCGAAGATGGGCAAGCAGCGCTGCCCGCTCGGGCCAGGCCTGAGCACGGCCCTCCGGCGGTCCCATGCCTCCGAAGATCATGTCCATCAGCATCCGGGCTCCGCTCAGCGGATCGTCCAGGGTAAGCCGGCCCTCGGCCCGGCGATCGCTCAGCCAGTCGGCCAGCTCCTGTCGGCTGGCGAGCATGCCTTCCCGTTGCAGGATGTCGACGAGCTCAGGAAATTGTGCTGCTTCACGGAAGACGAGTTGCAGGAAACCGGCGCGGTCCGCATCTCTGTCCTCGTCCATGTCGAGCATGAAGATCCGTTCAAGGCTTTCGGCGATCGAACAGTCTTCGGCGGGCCGTGGCAGATCAAGCATCAGGCGCCGATACGCCGCGACGACGGCGGCGAACAGCTCTTCTTTGCTCTCAAACAGGCGATAGAGCGTCTGTTTGGAAACGCCCGCTTCGGAGGCGACGACCGCGGTCGTGCTTCCGGCATATCCGTATTTCACAAAAACCCGGCGGGCCACTTCGACGATCTGCACGCGCTTGTCTTCGTCGGTGGAGACTTTCGGCCGGCCTCGTCTGCGCGGCTCCTCCGCAGGCTCATCGATAGCTTTCATGACCGTCTAACCCGCCCTGCCGAAGCGCACGCCGACGACCTGAGAAAGCGCACTACGATTTCTGAGGGATTTCTTCGGTTGTAGCATTAGCGATTTCGATTTAGAGAACTAATACGTTCTGTAACGCGTTGCATCCCACCTTAGCGATGGAGCGCTTATGACGACCATTTCTGCTGCAAACATCAATCTCTTCCTATTCTTATAGCAGGAGCTCGACGTCCGCATCCGAGGACATCCTTTCGTGTAATACGGTTTCAGCAAAAAAATCAACAACCACCCAGCTGTCCGACGAAGACTCGAGCAGCAGCACCGACAAGCTCTTGTCGCAGCTGATGGCCATGTCGATGAACCTTCTCCGATCAATCCGGCCCCGGCGGGGAACAGGATGGCGGTGAAGGCATGGATGTCTCACAATTGGATACCGATGGCGACGGCTATGTCAACAAGGCCGAATTCGCCGCGGCCCGGCCCTCCGATGTGATGGAGGACCAGGCCGGAACGCTGTTTGACAGTTTCGACAGCGAGGGCACCGGCTCGCTCTCGCTCGATGCGCTCGCCGAAGCCATGTCCGCCCGACAATCGGAATGTGCCGACGGACCGCCACCGCCGCCGCGATGATGGCGAGCTGTCGTCAATGCTCTCCGATCTCGAGACGGACGGCGACGGGCTGGTGTCGTTGGAAGAGTTCATGGCCGGCAAGCCTGATGACGTCACCGAAAGCCAGGCGAGCCAGCTCTTTGCGCTGCTCGATAGCTCAGGCACCGGTTCGTTGTCCGTCCAGTCCGCCGCGAGCTGACGATCCATACGGGCTCGTCGCGTTGCAGTTCGTTTCTTCACGCATGGTGCGCCGTAACGGGCGCACGACGCCCGCGCACGGATGAGCCGCAGCGCCTATCGCCATCACGAGGCAATCCAGACACGCAAATCATCGACCGGCGCCGGCCTTCGTCCGGGTGCGCGCGATGACGCGCGCCCGCAATCCGGCCCTGGAAGCCTTTCGTCACATGGCATGTTCCCAAACCTTGAAGGTCGAGCCATGCGCATTTTTTGGAAGCATGAAAACCGCCGTCTCGGGCATGAGCGCGCAGGCAAACCGGCTGAGCACGGTTTCCGACAATATCGCCGATGCGAACACCGTCGGCTACAAGGCCGCTTCCACCTCGTCAGCAAGATCGACTTCGGTCGGCAAACAGTCTGATGAAGGACGTCAGAATTCCCAAGGGGAAATCAACTCAAGGCCTGTCCCGGCAAAGTCGCTCAGATTTCGCGTTGCCAGTCGACCGCCATTTACCCGCGCAATTGCGGCGATCATGCCGTCCGGCGCCGACATTCCGCGCCCTTGACGCGCGGCGGCCCCCATGATGTCGCCATAAGCAAGAGCAGCCTCTTCAGTCAGACCAAAAATCCGGTCCGCGAAGCGGCGCCGCCAGTCGGAGAGTGCCTTCTCGAGGCGTTCGGCTCGCTGATCTGGCCGGATCTTCTGGATACCAAAAGCGATCTCGGCAATCGTCACCGTAGGCAGAGCCAATTCGGCATCATGACGGACGAGCCAGGCGATGACGGCTTCGCTCGGAGATTTTCTCAAAGTTTCCGAAACGACCTTGGCATCGAGAAAAATCAAAGCTCAATGCCCTTGTGAACCTGCCTGCCTTCCCTGATGACCGCTTCAAGGTCGATGTCCGTCCCGCTTTGTTGCGAAAGCCTGTTATAGAAGGACACAGCCGGCTCGCGCCCGGCTTCGCGTATTTCATAGGATTCAAGAGCCCGCTCGACAATGTCGGCTATCGAGCGATTTTCACGGCGGGCAAGCCGGTGTGCAAGATCCCGCGCCCTTGCGCTCCGTACAGAAAGTTGCGGTTCAGCCATGAACTCTCCTTCACAGTCAATATAAACCCGCCGTGTCAGCCATCAAGATGGCAGACGATGGCTTGACACCACGTCAAGGGAAAAACGACCCAATTTTGGACACTTGCCAGGCCTGTAAATAGTCGCCGGAGCAACTGAGATCCAAAAGAGTTAACTATATTGCAGCGTTCTTGCGAAATAATGATCCACGTACATCAGGCATCTCGACAAGAAGAGACGCCGCAAAGTTATTTGGAGACGATCTTGGCATTTACTATTGCCCGCAGTTTGGTGGCCTTCGGCGTTGCTGTTTCGACAGGTCTTTTCATGTCGATCGGGTTGCAGCAATCGGCGCTCGAGCGGCTGAAGGTCAATGGCCCGGTTTACGAGCAGGTGGTCTACGGCAAGGATCTCATTGCCGATATTCTGCCGCCGCCGCTCTTCGTTGTGGAATCCTACATGCTGTCTTTCGAGGCAAGCAAATTTCCCGAACTGGCCGAGACCAATCTTGCCAAGATCGCAAATCTTAAGGCCGCTTACGACGACCGCCGCGCCTACTGGAAATCCACCCGGCTGCCGCAATCCTTGAAGGACGAGCTTGAAAACGATGTCCTCGCCAAGGGCGATCTGTTCTGGCAGGTGATGAACCGTGAAATCATCCCAGCCCTGAACGCCAAGGACGAAAACAAGGCGCATGGAGCCATCGAGCAATTGCGCGTCGCCTTCCACGCACATCAGGATGCAGTCGAAAAGCTTGTCGCAAATTCCGACGCCTTCCTGAAGGGCGAAGAAAGCAATGCCGCCTCGGAGATTGTCACCTGGACGATCTACGCGGGCGCCGCCGGCTTCGGCTCCTTCGCCCTGCTGCTGGTTGGGCTCTATCTTCTGCGCCGCCGGGCTATCGTGCCGCTGGATGGCATGAAAGCCTATATGGGCAACCTCGCCGAAGGCGATTTCTCGACCGAAGTCCCCTACGCCAACCGCTCCGACGAAATCGGCGCCATGTCCAAGGCGGTGGCGGTGTTCCGCCGCAACGCGCTGGAGCGGCAGGACGCACAGAAGCGCGAAACGGCGCTTCGCGATCAGGAATTCCAGCGCGAGCGCAGCCAGATGGCCGAAAAAGCTGCCGAGGAGCAGCGACGGGAAACGGTGATCGAGGAGTTGACCTACGGCCTGGACCAACTCTCGCTCGGCAATCTCGATTGCCGGATCACCACAGGCTTCGCCCCGGCCTACGAAATGTTGCGGGCCAAGTTCAACAACAGTATGGATGCGCTCTGCGCCTCGATGGCGGAGATCTCCCGGACATCCAGACAGGTCGGCAGCTCTTCCGCCGGCATCACGGACGCGGCCGACAGCCTGGCATCCCGCACCGAACAGCAGGCCGCAATGCTCGAAGAGGCGACCGCCGCGCTCGGCGAAATGAACGCCAAGGCCAAGGACGCTTCGAACCATGCCGGCAAGGCCACCGGCATGATGGCCGAGACTCGCAGCAGCGCCGAACATTCGGCCGCCGTCGTGCGCGAAGCGATTGCCGCCATGCAAAAGATCGAAGGCTCGTCCGCCCAGATCGGCGAGATCGTCAACGTCATCGACGAAATTGCCTTCCAGACCAACCTCCTGGCGCTCAATGCCGGTGTCGAGGCCGCCCGCGCCGGCGAAGCCGGCAAGGGTTTCGCCGTCGTGGCGCAGGAAGTGCGTGAGCTCGCCCTCCGCTCGGCCAACGCCGCCAAAGAGATCAGATCTCTGATTTCCACGTCGTCGTCGCAGGTTTCCACCGGCGTCGAGCTCGTCAACCGCACCGGCAAGGCGCTGATGGAAATCGAAGGCCAAGTCGAACAGGTCGCCGGCCTGATCGCCCGCATCGTTTCGGTCTCTTCCGAGCAGGCCGTGGCGATCGGGGAAATCAACGCCTCGGTCAATGCGCTCGATGAAGTCACGCAGCGTAACGCCGCCATGGCGGTGGAAACCGTCTCGGCCTGCCGCGCGCTCGGCGGCCAGACGCAGACGCTGGAAGGCGTTGTCAGCCGCTTTCAGATCGATGCGGCAGTTGCCGGGTCGCGATCGCCGAAAGCGGCCTGACGCGATCGGCGGTCGAAACCATCCCGGCGCGCCATGCCCGTGATATAAGTTCGTCACGATCGCCATCACGGCAACGCAGTCGCCCGATTACTTCCGCTCGGAGCTGGAGAAGGCGGTGGGCGGCCATCGCAACGTCGGCGACGTCCGCGGCGACGGCCTGACGGCAGCGGTCGAATTCGTCGAAGATAAGGACGACCGTCGCTTCTTCGATGCCGGCCGGAAGATCGGCCCGCAGGTCGCCGCCGCTCTTCTCGAACGCGGCGTCATCGGCCGAGCCATGCCGCAGGGCGATATTCTTGGCTTCGCGCCGCCGCTCTGCCTGACACGCGAAGAGGCAGATGTCGTCGTCAGGGCGGCAGCGGACGCGATCGAAAGCGTTTTCAAGGCGATCTGAGGAGAAGCCGCGTGACGATCCCGGAAAGGATGGCCGCCGTATTGCTGACCGGCCATGGCGGATTGGATAAGCTCGTCTATGACAGGGAGGTGCCCGTCCCGACGCCGGCGGAGGGCGAAGTGCTGATCCGCGTCACCGACGTCTGGGTGCGCTAGGGCGCTTACGGCACCGACACGATCCGTCCGCCGTCTCCACCTGGCGCAGGCGCGGCAACACGCTGACCTTCCCGCGTATTCAGGGCACCGATACGGTCGGTCATGTCGTCGGCGTCGGCACCGGCGTCGACCCAAAACGCATCGGCCAACGCGTCGTGGTCGATTTCTCGATCTACAACCGCGACGACGACAGCCTTGCCGACATCGATTACATGGGCCATGGCCGCGACGGCGGCTACGCCGAATATATGACGCTGCCCGCCGAAAACTCCCATGTCGTTGCAACCGATCTGACCGATGTCGAACTCGCCACCTTCTGCTGCGCCTATCTGACCGGTGAGCGTTTGCTGGAGCGGGCGCGGATTGCCGCCGGCGAACGCGTCCTCGTCACCGGCGCCTCGGCGGCGTCGGTTCGGCGATCATCCAGCTTGCGCGCGCCCGCGGCGCCATCCCGATCGCCGTCGCCGGCCCCGGCAAGGAGGCGGCGATGCACGAGATCGGCGTCGAAGCGGTCGTTACCCGCGGCAAGGGCGAACTTGTCGAAGCCGCGCATTCCGCAAGCCGCGGACAACCGATCGATGTCGTCGCCGATCTCGTTGGCGGGCCGCTGTTCAACGATCTCCTGAAGATCCTGCGCCCCGAGGGCCGTTACACGACGGCCGGCGCGATCGCCGGCCCGGTTATCCGGCTCGACCTGAGGACCATGTATCTGAAGCAGTTGCAACTGCATGGATCGAGCCAGGGAAGCCGCGCCGACTTCCGCCGGCTTGTCGGCTATATCGAAAGCCGCAAAATCCGGCCTCTCGTCGGCGGCGTCTACTCGCTGTCGGAATTCCACCGCGCCCAGACCGATTTCATGGCGAAGAACTTCGTCGGTAAATTGGTCGTGGTTCCCGACCAGAGATAGTGCGCTTCTCCGATCACGTCGCCGGCGAACCTTATCGGTTTTGCGGCGTTTCACGGCCATGGACAGCGGCAAAACGAAATATCTCACCTCTGCCGAATTCGCACGAATTCGCCGCGCTGCCGGCATAGCCCGTCTGATGGATACGGCCGTTCGATTGCCGGTCGTCGGCGTGCGGATCGGCGCGGATTCGGTCCTCGGCCTTATCCCCGCTATCGGCGACATTGCCGGATCCCTGATCGGTCTTTTCATCATCGATGAGGCAAGGCGGCTCGGCCTTCCCGCTCACAAACTCGCCCGCATGGCGGTCAATCTCGGCGTCGACGCCGCCTGCGGCACGGTTCCGCTGATCGGCGATATTTTCGACGTCTATTTCAAATCTCACCGCCGCAACGTCGGCATCATCCTCGACCACTTCGGCGTGAGCGAAGATGAACTGAGCAGGCGAATTTGACGAGGTTGGCCGCGCCGCGGCGGTGACCTCCCGCAAGACGCCGAGCGACCCGTCTGAACTTTTTCCTCTAAAGCTCAGTCAAAGCGCCAGCGGTCTTTACGGCGTGGTCGAGAACAAACTGCAGCTTGGCGGCGTGGCCAAAACCTGGCTCATCCGGCTGCCCCTTTTGCACGGCCTTTGCAAATCGCTGGAAATTGGTGATGACCGGTTCAACGTCGATTTTGCGCCAGATTGCCTTGTCGGCGTCAGCGCCTTCACAGACCCTGAGCGTCGAACCTTCAGGCGTATGCACCACCTCCAGCGCACCCTTGTCTCCATGCAGGCGCAGGCGCAGTTCGTTCAGATGGCCGGTCGCCCAGCGCGTCGCGTGGATGACGCCGGCCGCACCGTTTTCGAGTTCGGCCATCATCAGGAAACTGTCGTTTGCGTCCAGCTCATATTCGCCGATTCGGTTTCCGGGGCTCTTGTCGAACACCTTGAGATGCGATGCCGCCGCCTTGACGTCGCTTCCCGCGGCAAATACCGCGAAATCGAGAATGTGAATACCGACATCGCCCAGCACGCCGTTCGAGCCGTGCTTCGTCGACAGTCGCCAGAGCCATTGCGATTCCTTGGTCCAGTCGCCCCAGGCCTTCGAGACCAGCCAGCTCTGCAGATAGGACGCTTCGAAGTGGCGGATCGCGCCGAGGCGCCCGTCCAGCACCATCTTGCGCGCGGCTTGCAGCGGGGCCACGTTCCGATAGGTCAGGTTCACCATCGTGACCTTGCCGGACGCCGCCGCGGCGTCGGCCATCTCCTTGGCCTCGCGGTAGTTGACCGCCAGCGGCTTCTCGCAGAGGACATGCTTGCCCGCGGCGAGTAACTTCATCGTCGTGGAATAGTGCGCGCGATCCGGCGTGACATTGGTAACGGCGTCGAACTCTCCCCAGGCAAGGGCGTCATCGAGCGACGTGAACGTCAGCGGGATAGTATGCCTGAGCGCGAAGGCGCGCAGCCGAACCTCGTCCGTATCGACAGCGGCAACAATTTTGACGCCGGCGATTTCCGAAAAATGCATGGCATGGGTATTTGCCCATCCTCCGGTACCGAGAATGATCAAGCGCATTCTTTTGTCCTCATGGTTATCCATCAAAGCGTGAGCGGCCGCGAGATCATCGCGGCTTCTTGCGGGGCCAAACGGGCCCCTGCACGCGGCATCTCATCTGTTACCGGTAACCGGCTTCGCCGGCCTGGTGCAGTTTCGGGCCGCGTTCGACGATCGGCTCCAGCGCCTTCTCTACCGGCACATTTGGAGCATCGGTAATGGCAGTCAACGCGCCCTCGGGGTTATAGGCCCACTTGACGCCATTGATCAGCACCTTCTGGATGGTGGCGTCGTGATAGGTCGGATAGGTCTCGTGGCCGGGGCGGAAATAGAAGATGTTGCCGGCGCCGCGCCGCCAGGTCAGGCCCGAGCGGAACACTTCGCCGCCCTGGAACCAGGAGATGAACACCGTTTCCAGCGGCTCCGGCACCGAGAACTGCTCGCCGTACATTTCCTCGTTTTCGAGCTCGAAATGCTCGCCGATGCCGGCGGCGATCGGATGGCGCGGGTTGATCGTCCACAGCCGCTCGCGTTCGCCCGCCTCACGCCATTTCAGCGCGCAGGGCGTGCCCATCAGCCGTTTGAAGATTTTCGAGAAATGGCCGGAATGCAGCACCAACAGGCCCATGCCTTCCCAGACGCGTTTGGCGACGCGCTCGACGACGACGTCCGAGACCGCGCCGTGATCCTTATGGCCCCACCAGGTCAGAACATCGGTCTCGGCAAGCCGGGCTTCGCTGAGCCCATGCTCCGGCTCTTGCAGCGTCGCCGTCGTCGCCGAGATGGCGGGATCGGCATTCAGCGCATTGGCGATCGTCGTATGCATGCCCTCGGGATAGATGCCGCGGACGATTGTATTGGTAGTCTCATGAATGTTTTCACCCCACACAATGGTGCGAATGGTCATGTCATTCTCTCCTTGTCATAAAAAACGGATCGGGCCTTGGGAGGAACATTGATCCCTGAAAGTTCAGGCAGCCTGCATCGATTGACGTTCGAGCGCACGGCCCGACTGGTCAAAACGGTGAACGTGGCCGGCAAGCGGGGCAAGGCCAAGCGTCTGGCCCGGCTCGTGACGGGAGACGCCGGCCTCCCGCACAATAAGCGGCTCATCCGCCCCGATATCCACATAGACGAAGCTATCCGAGCCGAGGATTTCCGAATGGATCACCGTGCCGCTCCAGACCGGCGCCTCGGACGCGATACGAATATGCTCGGCGCGCACGCCGATCGTATCGCTGCCATAGGGCTCTGCCAGTTCGCCCGACAGAAAGTTCATCTTCGGCGAGCCGATGAAGCCGGCCACGAAGAGCGAATTCGGGCTTTCATACAGCTCCAGCGGCGTGCCGATCTGCTCCACGACGCCGTCCCTCAACACGCAAATCCGATCGGCGAGCGTCATCGCCTCGACTTGATCATGCGTCACATAGATCATCGTCGTATTGTGCATGCTGCGATGAAGCTTGGCGATCTCCAGCCTCGTCGCCACGCGCAGCGCCGCATCGAGGTTGGACAGCGGCTCGTCGAAGAGAAAGACCTTCGGATCGCGGACGATCGCCCGGCCGATTGCGACGCGCTGACGCTGGCCACCGGAAAGCTGTCGCGGTAGGCGATCCAAGTAGGCTGAGAGCTGCAGCATGCCGGCCGCCTGCTCCACGCGCTGGCGGCATTCATCTCTGTTGCTCCCGGAAAGCTTCATGCCGAAAGCCATATTGTCGAACACTGTCATATGCGGGTAGAGCGCGTAGGACTGGAACACCATGGCGATCCCTCGCTTCGACGGCGCGTGCCGGTTCACTGTCTCGCTGTCGAAGGAAAGCGTCCCTGAGGTGATGTCCTCGAGGCCGGAGATAAGCCGGAGCAGCGTGGACTTACCGCATCCCGACGGTCCGACAAACACCATGAACTCGCCGCGGCGGATGTCCATCGTCACACCCTTGATCACCTCGAAGGCGCCGAAGCTCTTGCGGATATTCTCCAGTCGGATCTCTGCCATGCCTTACTCCCTCAACCCTTGACGCCGCCGGCGGTCAGCCCCGAAATGATCCGGCGCTGGAATATCAAAACGAGCACGACCACCGGCACGGTGACGATCACCGAAGCCGCCATGATGTTGCCCCAGGGGATCTCGAACTCGCTGTTGCCCGAAAGCAGGGCGATGGCGACCGGGACGGTTCTCTGCGTATCCGACGATGTGAAGGTCAGCGCAAAAAGGAACTCGTTCCACGCGGTGATGAAGGCGAGCAGCCCTGTTGTCACCAGAGCCGGCCACATCAGCGGCATGAACACCTGGGTGACGATGACCCACGGTGAGGCGCCGTCGACAATCGCTGCCTCCTCGATTTCGATCGGCAATTCGCGCATGAAGGTGGTCAGCACCCAGACGGTGAACGGCAGCGTGAAGATCATGTAGGAAAAGATCAGCGCAAAGGGCGTGTTGAAGATGCCGATCCAGCGAATGAGCTCGAAGAGGCCTGCAAGGACGGCAATCTGCGGAAACATCGACACCGAGAGGATGGTCAGCATCAACAGCGCCCGTCCGCGGAAATGTACCCGTGCCAAGGCGAAGGATGCGGTGATCGAAAGCAACAGCGACGCCGAGACCACGACGCAGGCGATCATTGCGGAATTCGCAAGACTGCGGACGAACCCGCCCTGACCCATCACCGACGTGTAGTTGCCGAAGGAGATCGAGGTCGGCCAATAATCGACTTTGAAAAGGGCCGTTCCGGTCTTCAGGCTGGTGAGGATCGCATAGTAGAACGGAAAGACCGCGATGATGACGATGATCGTGACGAGCAGGTAGAAGAGCGTATTCTTGGTGATCGACAGCAGCATCAGCGTTCCTCCCCGCCGAGCCTGACGCGGCCAAGCCAGATATAAAGGATGGTGACGGAGGCAATGATCACGAAAAGCACCGTCGAGGCGGTCGCGCCGTAGGCGAACTTGTCGAAGTCGAACAGGTTTTCGCGCGCCATGACCGACATCGTCTTGGTCTGCGCATTGTTGGGCGTCAGCACATAGATCAGATCGAAGATGCGCATCGCATCCAGCATTCGGAAGATCACGGCAACCATGATGGCCGGGCGGATCAGCGGCAGCGTCAGACGCCAGAAGACCTTGACCGGATTGACGCCGTCGATCTTGGCGGCCTCATAGATATCGCCCGGAACCATCTGCAGTCCGGCAAGGATCAGCAGCGCCATGAACGGCGTCGTCTTCCAGACGTCGACGATCAGCACGGCGGTCATCGCCGTTTCCGGGTTGGCAGTCCAGGCGATCTTCTCGCTGATAAGCCCGAAGCCGAGCAGGATGTCGTTCAGGATGCCGAACTGGTCGTTGAGCATCCAGGCCCACATCTTGGCCGACACGATCGTCGGGATCGCCCAGGGAATGAGGATTGCCGCCCGAACAACGCCACGGCCGACGAAGCGTGCGTTCAGCACCAGCGCGACGATCAGCCCGAGTATGGTCTCGAGCACCACTGAAAGGAGGGTGAACTTTGCCGTGTTCCAAACCGCTCTCCACCAGACCGGATCGGCAAGCAGCCCGCGATAGATAGTCTTTCCGCTCTTCAGCGTCACCCACGACAGATAATTGGAAAAGCCTACGAACCGCGCATTGCCGAGGTCGTTGAGCGACGCATTCGTAAAGCTGAAATAGATCGTTCTGAACAACGGCCAGCCGGCGACGATTGCCAGGATCAGCAGCGTCGGCGCCAGGAACATCCAGGCGGATCGAACACGCTCGGATCGCAGCTCCGTAGAGGCTCTGAGCCTGGAAATCCTTGGTTCAACTGCTTGCGAAACTACGATTTCAGTCATGAAACGCCTCTCCCGTTCGCTCGTTCGAAACCGGGCCGGCGGCTTCACAGCCGCCGGCCGGAATCTTACCAGGCGTCGCCCTTGAGGGTCGTGAGGTCGGCTTCGAGAAGCTCGAGGTTCTCGGCAGCCGAGCCGCTGCCTGACAGCGTGTTGTGCACCGCCGTCCAGAACTTCGAAGACACTTCGTTGTACTTTACCTTGGCGGTCGCCGAAGGACGCGGCACGGCATCCTGGAAGATGGGTTTCCAGTTCGGCATGAAGGGCTGCGCGGCGGCAACATCCTTGTCATCATAGAGGTCTGTCAGTGTGGGCAGGTTGGACAGCTCGATGGCGCGCGCCTTTTGGACGTCCTTCGACGCCAGGAATTTTACCAGCGCAATGGCTGCTTCCTGCTTTTCAGAATATTTCGAAACCGCCAGATTCCAGCCGCCAAGCGTCGAAGACGGCTTGTCGCCGGCCGCGGCGACCGGCAACGTCATGACGTCGAACTTGCCCTTCACAGCGCTGTCGGAACCATTACCAAGGGAATAGGCATAGGGCCAGTTGCGCATAAAGACGGCGTTGCCCGTCTGCCAAACGCCGCGCGATTCCTCTTCCTGATATGCGAGCACGCCTGGGGGTGAGATCGTCCCGATCCAGCCCTTGGCGCGTTCAAGCGCTGCCGCCGCCTTCTCGTTGTTGATCGAAATTGTCCCGTCTGGCTCGACAATCTGGCCGCCGCCCGACGACTTCACCCATTCCAGCGCGTTGCAGGTCAGCCCTTCATAGGAGTTGCCCTGGAAGACATACCCCCAAAGGTCCTTCTGTCCGGCCTGGCGTTCCTTATCCTGAACGTCCTTGGCGATCGCCGCCATCTCGTCCCAGGTCTTTGGCGGCAGCTTGCCGTATTTTTCAAGCAGGTCCTTCCGGTAAAACAGCGCCGGAGCATCGGTAAACAATGGCAGCGCCACGAGCCGGCCGTTGACCGTCTGCGAGGCGATGATCGACGGGAAGAATTGGCCGGCCACGTCTTTGGTGGCGTCCTTCAGATCGATGAACTGGTCAGCAAGCTGCGGCGCCCAGATGACGTCCGTCTGATAGACGTCGATGTCCTTGTTTCCGGCGGCAAGCCACAGGCGATATTGGGAGAACTGCTCGCTGCTCGACGACGGCATGGTGACGAGTTTGACCTGATTGCCGGTCTCCTTCTCGAAAATTGCCAGTTGCTTGTTGAGGAATTCGACGTTTTTTCCCGTGGTGTTGGCGGCAAACGAAATTTCAGCGGCACGGATCGGGCCAGCGAAGGCGATGGCGACGCCGAGCACCGACAAGCTTAATGCAAACTTCTTCATAATCTCCTCCCAGAAATTGAAATCGATTTGGCACGCGGACAATTGCAGAAGGTTTCGACCTCGTCAAGTCGCCACATTGGCACTTTTTAGTTGTGATTGCCACTATCCACGGCGCCATATACATCTTAGGAGGACACTATAGAGGCCAGAATAATTGAAATCGATTTCAATTATCGCCGGACCCGTTGCGCACCGCCAGCACATCGTCCATTGATTGCCGGGACAAAAGAAGACACCGATGAAACTTCGTGAATTCGCAAAGCAGCTTGGGCTTTCTCCGACGACGGTCAGCCGTGCGCTGAGCGGCTACCCCGAGGTGAGCGAAACCACCCGCGCCCGGGTTGCAAGCGAAGCGATAAGACTCGGCTATCGCCCCGATATCAACGCCGTGCGGCTAAAGACCGGAAGAGCCGGAGCGATCGGCGTGATGATGGCGCGGTCCGGAGAAATCCATTTCGCTGAATTCATGTCGGGCATGGCGCAGCGCCTGGAAACGGCCGATACGGATATCCTCATCACGCCGATCACCGCGCATAATGACGACGACGAGATGCAAGCCTACAGACGCCTGGTCGAAAGCCGCCGCGTGGATGCAGTGATCATTCACTCGCCTCGTCCTCGGGACCCGCGGATCGAGATGCTGAGTAGCCTGCGTCTGCCTTTCCTGGTTCATGGCCGGTCGGAGACGGAGCACGTTCACGCCTGGCTCGATATCGACAATGAAAATGCGGTGCGCAGGTCCACCGAACACCTGCTCGATCTCGGCCACCGCCGTATCGCGATGATCAACGGGCTCAAGGGCAAGACCTATTCGATCCATCGCGAACAGGGTTTTCGGCTCGCCCATCAGGAGCGTGGACTCATCGCCGATCCCAACATGATGGTCTGCGATAAATTTTCCGACGAGAGCGGCTTTCGCCATGCCCGCTCCTTCCTCGAGAGAGCGAATGCGCCGACCGCCATCGTCGCCGGTTCCACGATGACAGCACTCGGCGTCTACCGCGCCGTCCGCTCGCTTGGGATGATGGTGGGACAGGATATTTCCGTCATCGCCCATGACGACGTCTTCCCTTACCTGACGGCCGAAAACATGGTGCCGTCGCTCTCGACAACCCGATCCTCCATGCGAGCCGCCGGCACACGCTGCGCCGAACTAACGTTGCAGCTGATCGCCGGACGCGCCGCCGAGGAGATCCATGAATTATGGCCGGTCGAGCTGATCCTGCGAGAAAGCACTGCGCCGCCGCGCTGACTGGACCGCTCCTCTCGCCGCAACCTTTCGTCCAGCCCGACAATCGGACTGGAACCGGTGAGTTTACCGGATGAGGCAACTACACAACCGCATTGCAGCTGAAATCCATCAGCCGGCATGTCGCCTTACCCCGCCATTGGCCCGCACCAGCGCCATCAGCATCGGTCCGATCGCAAATTCGCCTCTCTCGGCCCTGCGGGTGAGATCGCGGAGATAGCCGCCGGGCGAGTTGATCTGTCCTCCCCGTTCCAGGATGCAGGCGATCACGGTCGCGGCGTTTTCCGGCCCCATGGCGGCGCAGGCTTCCTCATAGGCCGAGGGGCTGACGCCGAGCATCGAGCGGACGATGACGGCGGCCGACATCAGGTCGCGCCAATTACCGATCGCGCCGCCCGGCCCATAATCGAGAATAGCAGGGCAGGCCTGCAGGACGAGGCCGAGCGGGAAGGATTTCAGGCTGTGGCCGGCGACCGGATCGGCGGCGCCTTGCATTCTGCCAGCATATCCGGCGGAAGGTCTCGGCGGTTTCTGCCTTCCCACATCCAGCGGTTCGGCCATCCCTTCGTTGTTTGTCACCGCCGTTTCGCCCTGCTTCGCGTCGAAGCTTGGTTCAAGTTCAGAGGTGGAGTCGGGGTTTGAATTCTGTATGTGACGCTCATTTTGAGACTCATTGGCGTCTATTTTTTCTCGTTTAATGTGTCTTTCCAGCAGGTTGACCGCTTCGTCACGCAGCAGGCCCATTTCGTCAAGCAACGATACCAGTTCTTCGATGCGAGCCATGCGCGGGATCCTGGCGACAAGATCGCGAAACATCATCATCATCTGCCCCCAGTCGCCGGGAACGGCTTCATCGATGGCGGTGGAGATCAGCTTGGAGATATCGCGCCGGCAGACCGTCAGGCGTTCTCTCGTCGCCCGGAGCAGTTCCCGGTCGGCAATCACCTGGGCCGCAAGGTTTTCGATTTCGACGGCGCGGGCCAGAAGCGGAGCGACACTGAAGCCGAAGGCCTCGCCGATCGCCCCTGCCCTGTCGCGGCGGGCATAGCGCTTACCGTTCGGGCTGTCCTTGCGCAGGATCAGGCCGGCCTCGACCAGGACGGCAAGATGGCGCCTCAGCGTCGCCGGCGTCATACCGCGGGCACGCAGCGACAGCTGCGCATTCGACGGAAAGACGATCAGGCCCTTCTCCTCGGAAATCTCGTCATCGGGATAGAAGGTCAAAAGCGCGTCGAGCACCGTCAGCGCCCGATCGGTTACGCCGAGCGCTGGCCGCGCCTCGCAGATCGCCCGGAACAGTTTCCACTTGCTGCGCTTCATCCCCGGCTCGATCGTCTCGGCCAGTTGCTGGCTCGCCAGCATGCCAAGCGACATCGGCCGCCGCCCAAAGGGCGTCGTCACATATCCACTCTCCATTGCCTTCACCTTCGTTCAGGCAAAAGAAAACGATCCGCCAATTTGGTGCCTAAGACGCTTGACTGTGATTCGTGGAAATGCGATTCTCGATGTGCTTAAGATCTGAGAAGGGCTTCCACGACGGCGTCGTTGGGGGCCTTTTTCTTTTGCGCGCTACGCTCCTCTGTGCTTTTTGAACTCCTGGAACAGGCTTTGCAGCCGTTCCTGGACGAATTGATCGAAGCCCGGCGCCATCTTGCCGTCGAAGACGAAGGTCGCACCCGCGGCTGTCTTCTTGATCATGACGGGAACGCCACTGACTTCGGTTCTGGCCACCGCCGGCCTTTGCACCGCCGTCGTCTTTGTTGCCAGAACGAGCGCCCGCTGAAACCGCTCATCGCTTGACATTCTGCGCGCGTCGTCCGCGGACAACTCTGCGAGGATCTTCCCGACGTCGGCTTTCTCAAGCCGCTCGCCGAGCTCCAGCCACCGTCGGCGGCCAATATCGGGCGCCGCGCCAATGGCGTTTATGAGATCGAGGGGAACCTGCCGCATGACGATCAGCATTCTCGACAGCGCCGCCTTGTCGACGGCGAGCGCCGCCATGATCACATCGCGGCCGAAGCTGCGCTCCTCGAGCCTCGAGGCGAAGAGCGCGCGCTCGATATAAGAAAGATTGGTTCGGGCGCTGTTTTCCTGTCCCTGGCTGACGACCAGCTGACCGTCGGTGAGGTCGCGGACGACCGCGCGCACCCTGATGCCGAGCTCTTTGGTGGCGGCAAGGCGGCGATGGCCGTAAGCGACCTGGTAGCGTCCCCTGGTTTCCGGATGCGGACGGACGAGGATCGGAACCTGCTGCCCATGCTCGCGGATCTGCTCGACAAGCTGCGCGAGTTCGGCCGCATCGATCGCCAACCGGTCGCTGACGAAGGACGCGTCGATCAGGCCGGTGTCGAGTTCGACGATGGCCTGGCCGGCGGCGAGCTGCCGTTCGAGCTCGCTCGCACGCTCCATTTTTTCGGTAATGTTGCCGAGCGTCTTGGTGATGCCGCCGACCGGTGCAGCGCTACGCTCCTGCGGCACGAAGCCTGCAATCGGACGATTGTCGCGCGGTGCGACCGCTTCCACCCTTGCCGGGTTCGGGGCGGAAATCTCGATGAGGTTCTTGCGCGCCATCTATCTATTTCCTTCCCCAGGTCGAGCGAATATGCGCCTCGATCTCGCTGTTCACGAGATTGAGCGATTCCAGCGCCCGGTCGTAGGTTCCGCGAGTGAATTGAGACCGCTCGACCTCGTAAAGCGTCTGCTTGGTGACGCCGGCGTCGGCAACCGCTGTCGACTTCACCATGGCGTTGTGAAGCATTCGATTACCGAAGATCGCCCGCATGAAGCCGGTCATCTGGCTCTGCGGCCCGTCGTTCGGCTCGAAGCGCGTCACAAGATAGCGCATCCAGTCATAGCTGGTGCGCCCGCCGGCCCTTTCGACGACCGACATCAGTTCACTTGTCATCGTCAGAAACTGCGACATCGACATGACGTCGAGCATCTGCGGGTGGACCGTGATCAATACCGAGGTCGCTGCGCAGAGCGCCGACATCGTCAGGAATCCCAACTGCGGCGGGCAATCGACGACAACGACGTCGTAAAGGCTTTCGATCTCGGTCAGCACCTCGCCGATACGCGCAAAGAACATCGTCTCCGCCCTTCCGGACGCCATCGCCTTCGGCGTCTCATGCTCGAATTCCATCAATTCGAGATTTCCCGGAATGAGATGCAGATTGGGCGTATAGGTTGCGCGCACGATATCGGCAATTGGGCGTGGTTCCTCGTATCGGATCGCCCCGTAGATCGTCTCGCCTTCGCCGACGTCGAACTCCGGCTGATGGCCGAACAAGGCGGATAAGGAGGCCTGCGGATCGAGGTCGACGGCAAGCACGCGGTAACCGCGCAGCGCCATGAACTGCGCCAGATGAGCAGCCGTGGTGGTCTTGCCCGAACCGCCCTTGAAATTCATGACAGAGACGATCTGGAGCTTTTCTCCAGGCCTGCGGGCGGGCACATATTTCGGCGTTCCGTTTCGCTCGTCGAGAACGCGGCGGATCCGGTCCATGTCGGTTGCGCTGTAAAGCCGGCGTCCGTTTGCGAGCGGATCGGGCCCGTGGCCGTCGGCGGCGACCTGCCTGAGATAACCTTCGCCGATGCCGATGAAGGCTGCCGCTTCCGCCGGCGAGAAAGTGCGGATCGTCTTCTGGGAAAGCGGCGGGAAGATTTTTGCCTGATGCTGCTGAAGCTGATAGGACAACTCCTTCGCATCTGTTGCCAGAAGCGACGGGAGATGCTCTTGATCGTCTTGAAGAGCAAGACTCGGCTGCATGATCGTTTTCCCAAGTAACTGCGCAATTTTGAACGAAAGCGCTTCAGTTGCGCAGTTACTATATGCCGCGATTCGTGAGCGAATTACAAATGGTTAACCGGACCACGCCTCGACGCACACGAAACGGGTTCGGAAATCTGGCAATTCGCGGACCGATCGGCGGTGATTCCCATCCGAGCGAGGGCTGAAGGCCAAGGCTCGCGCCATCGGTCATGCACATGAAATTCATAAAATTTTGGCAATGCCGCGGGCGGAACGGAAAGGCCCGGGCCGACTACTGCTCGTCATCCTTCAAATAGTTGTTGCCGTTGATCACCAGGAGCCCGTCGGAACTCTTGTCCGGTTCGAAAATGCTCAGGCTCTCCGTCTTGCCGGTCGCGTCGGTCAGGTCGAGGCGATAGCCGGAAAGCCTATAGCGTCCGCTGGAGCCCGGCCGATCGCCCGACGCCGTCACCCCCGACTGCGATCCGCCGATTTCGTTCGTCATCGAAGCTCCGGACCAGCGGCTGCGTTCGAAAGTGCCGTTTTTATGCAGCGTCAGCGTATTGCTAGCGGCAACTGATCCCGACGACGTTGCGGTCATGCCGCTCGAAGCGAATGTGTAGCCCCATGCGCCGTCGAGCGTCGCGCCGTCCCGGAATGGCGGCACTGCGCGATAATCGTCTCCGTCGATTACCAGATCATCGCCCTTTTTCGAAAGGGGCTTCGTCTCGATCTCAATCGTGCCATAGGCCGAGGTGAGGCTGCGCATTTCGATCGATCCGGCAGAGGAGAAAAGGCCACCACCGGTGAGTTTGTAAAGGCCGCAGTCGGATGGGTTTTCCCTACAGTGCTCGACAATGCTCCGGCCACCCTTTGGCAGTTTCGTGCTGAACAGTCCCTTCGGCTCGAACATGGTGATCTCGCTATCAGAATAGAAATCCACGCCGCCGAAGACATTCGGGCGGACACCGGTATCGAGATGGGTAAAGACGCCGTCGAGCCCGCCGTCATCGCTTGCAGGAACGAGATCGAAATCCTTATCCGAAGGATCGAGCTTCAACGAGCGCACGAGAGCTTCAAAATCGGCCTCGGCGCTTTGACTTCTGTCGCCTTTGAGGTTCAAGAGCACGAGCTGCAGATAGGCCTGCCGCTTGTCGTTGGCGACGCCTACGACGATCTGGCTGATGCTGACATTCTCCTGCTGAACGCAGCAACGTTCCTCCACGCGGATATCGTGGCCATTTATGGTCACCCCGTAATGCTTGATCAGGATATCTTCCTTGGCCATCTCGGGCAGCGATGCGACGAAGCTCTTCACGCCGGCCGGAAGGGAATTGCGCCCGCCCGAGAGCGGCTTGGAGATCTGGATCAGTGCGCTGCCGCGCTTGTCGTCTTCCGTTTCGGGGAAATCCTTCTGCAGCATGAAGAGATCGCCTTTGCCGGTCTTCCTCCAACCGGAAGCAGCATCGGGCAGCGTCACCGTCAGCCCGCCAATATCTGCGGATGCGGCGAGTGCCTGCGGGCAGGATAGAAGGCAGAAGAGGACAACAAGGAGTTCCAAGACCGATTTGACCCCGCGGATCCGCTCGCTGTTCCTGTTGCCCATGTGCCCCTCCCCTGCCGTTTCGGCGACCGCCGACCGGACTTGGAGCAGGACCGGAGATTTTCAACCTTGGGCTTCATGAAGATTTTTTGAAATCTGGCTCACGCCGCAAAACGCCAGCTTAAAGATCCGGCGATATCAATTTCAGGGAGGGGAAATAAGTGCGATAGCGCCCGACATCCTGCGTCGGCAGCGCGCACCAGAACCACGCGGCCATCGGCAGCGCGATGAAAATCGACCCTGCTGCCGGCAACGATGCCGAGCATGTCCCGGACCGGCTTCGGGATGGTGACCTGCCCTTTGGCGGTAACGGTCGTGGCCATTCTCGCAGCTCTGTAATGCCTTCTTTTCAAAAGGTATTACCTCGCGCAGCAAATTTCAAACCGGCCGTTAGGCGGCCATCGATTGAAAGAGCCAGTCGGAGAGCGTCTGGCTCGCCGTGCGGGCGCCGGCACCGGGAAGCAGCACATTGCCGGTCAATTCGACGTCGAAATAGGGAACGGACGGATCAGTCATCACCGGCCGTTGGTCTTCGTTTGCGGCGAGATAAATCCGCGCGATTTCGTCGATTCCGAACTGTTCCGGGCCAGCGATCTCGACGATACCGCCGACGGGACTTCCCGCTGCCAGTTCCATCAGAAACGCCGCGACGTCACCGGCGGCGACCGGCCGCATTGCCGCGGGCGGCAAGCGAAGGACGTCGCCTTCGGCACCGATTTCGATTAAGCCGTTGATGAACTCGTAAAACTGCGTCGAGCGGAGGATCGTGTAGCCTCGGCCGGAAGCACGGATGAGATTTTCCTGCACCAGTTTCGCCCGGAAATAATCGCTTTCGACGAGGTAGGGCGTGCCGACGACCGAGAGCGCGAGATAATGCCTGACATTGGCTCCGGCCGCAGCGGCGAGCAGGTTCTTCGTCGATGTTCTGAAGAAATCGAACGCCGAACTATCGCCGAACGATGCGGCGTTGGTGACATCGATGACGATTTCATTTCCCGCCATCGCCGCTTCGAGGCCCCTGCCCGTCACCGTATCGACACCAAGCGACAACGATGCGACCGTGACATCGTGGCCTGCCCGGCGCAGTTTCGCCGTGAGTTGCGTTCCGACAATGCCGCTTGCTCCCGCTACCATGATCTTCATATCGACCCTCGCCATCGCAGCCCAATGCTCGCGGTGGGGCGACAATGACCGGAAAGTCGGAGAGCTTCCATCGTGCCGGAAGTCCGGCGTCCTAGTCCTTGGGCCTAGGTGAGCCAGCCTCCGGTATAGGGTGCGCCATCGGATAAAGCGGACACCCGTATCCCTTTGCTCCGATATCCGGCTGCATCCCCGCGCAATGCATGGGTTTCCATGAGTTGCGGTTGTGGTGAGGCAGGATTACGGTTCAACCATGAGCTCGCCGGCCCGAAAATCAAAAACAACCACCGCAAATGCTGACAACCCGCCGGTTATTTCTGTCCGCCAGGA
Source organism: Rhizobium phaseoli (assembly GCF_003985125.1). GTDB lineage: Bacteria > Pseudomonadota > Alphaproteobacteria > Rhizobiales > Rhizobiaceae > Rhizobium > Rhizobium phaseoli. The sequence goes on along the minus strand of NZ_ML133565.1, from coordinate 506,446 downwards.
GCAGCTGATTATGAACGTCTGGTCGCACCGTCCCAGGCTTTTGCATCTGAGCTTCTTTATTGCGGCTTATGTGCTTGCCTGCGGCTTTGCTCAATCTCTGGCGATCGTGCCTGGAACCGGCATTTCCATCTGGCCGGCGAGCGGGCTGTTCATCGCGACGCTTATCCTCAGCTCCGGCTACAGCTGGCCATGGTGGGTGCTGGGCGGCTGCCTGGCAGAGATGTTCAGCAATGTCCTGTGGTTTCATAGTCCACCGGCTGCCGCCTTTCTGATCTATGTCGGCAACGCCCTGGAAGCGCTGGTCGGGGCCTGGCTGGTGAACCGCGTCCTGAAACGGCCGGTGCGGCTGGAAAGCCTGCAGGAAGTCCTTGCTTTCGTCGCGCTCGGCGCCGGCGTTGCCCCGATCGTCAGTGCGACGGTGGGAAGTGCGACGCTTGCCTGGTTCAGCATCCTGTCGCAATCCTTCGTGACGGCATGGCCTCTTTGGTGGATCGGCGATGCTACCGGCGTCCTCATCGTGGCGCCGCTGGCGCTCGTCGTGCTCCACAACTGGCGCGGCAGGCCGCAGCTTTCGAAAACACAGTGGATGGAAGCCTGTATTCTCGGACTTATCTTCCTCGCCGTTGCCGCTCTTTCGCTGAGCGGCTACCTGCCCTTCGCCTACATCATCATGCCGCCTCTCCTGTGGGCCGCGGTCCGCTTCGAGTTCAAGGGCGCGGCAGTCTCGCTCGTGCTGCTGGCACTGATAACGGCGGTCTTCACGATAACGGGCGCCGGCCAATTTGCGGGCGATCCGGAGTCACAGAAAAACAAGCAGATCATGCTGCAGCTTTTTCTGGCCATCTCGGCGCTTTCGGCGCTCATTGTCGCCGCCATTTCCCGTCAGCATCAATTGGCGACCCTTTCACTGCATCAAAGCTTGGAGGCATTGCGCGAACGGGAACGCGAACTCTCACAACTCGTCGACATGGTGCCGAGCCACGTCTGGCGACTGACGCCGGAGGGCGAGCCGACTTTCTTCAACAAGCGCATGGTCGACTTCCTCGGCCTTGATGTGGCGGACTCCGACAAGCCGGATATGAGCCGGCTGGAAGCGGTGCTTCTGGCCATCGTTCATCCCGACGATACAGCTGAATTCAGAGCAGCGCTCAGCCATTGCCTCGTCACCGGCGAGACCTTCGCCATGCGCTATCGGCTGCGCCGGGCCGACGGCGTCTATCGCTGGATGTCGAGCCGCGCCGAACCGCTGCGGGATCAGGCCGGCAATGTCCTCCAGTGGTATGGGCTTTGCCACGACATCGACGATCAGGTGCATGCCGAAGAGGCGCTCCGGCAAAGCGAACGGCAGCTTCAGCAGATGATCGATGCCGTTCCGGTCCGCGTGTGGAGCGTCGAGCCCACCGGCGGCTCGATCTACTTCAACAAACGGTATCAGGACCATTTTCGCGCCGTCATTGCCGATTTCGACGCTGCCGGCGAGCCGCGCATCGAAGATCTGCTGCAGCAGCTGATCCATCCCGAAGATGCGCCCGACGTTCAGCGCACCTTGCGGCAGTGCTTCGAAAGCGGCGACGGTACCGCGATGCGGTTTCGCTGGCGCGAACAAGACGGCGTCTACCGCTGGGCCGAATGCAGGGTAGAGCCGCGGCGTGATGAAGACGGAAAGGTCGTGCAGTGGTACGGCGTTTCCCTCGATGTCGACGAGGAGGTGCGTGCGCTGGAGGCCCTGCGCGACCGCGAGCGCGAGCTGTCGCAGCTCGTGGACATGGTCCCGGCCCAGATCAGGCGGCTGACACCGACAGGCGAGCCTGTCTTCTTCAACAAACGCCTGATCGACTTCTTCGGCCTCGACGTCGGCGACATGGATCAGCCGGGCGTGAGCCGCCTGTCGGCCGTCATTCATACACTTGTCCATCCCGATGACGCACCAAGGCTGCTTCAGACGGTTCACCGCTCGCTCGTCAGCGGCGATCCCTTCTCGATCAAGTACCGCATGCGCCGCTTCGACGGAGCCTATCGCTGGGTCGACGGCCGCGCCGAGCCGCTGCGGGATCAGAACGGGGCCATCACCCAATGGTGCGTCATCTCAGTCGATATCGACGATGAGATGCGCGCACAGGAAGCGTTGCGCGAGCGCGAGCGCGAGCTCTCGCAACTGGTGGACATGGTTCCGAGCCTGCTCTGGCGGCTTGATCAGGACGGCACGCCGACCTTCTTCAACCAGCGCCTGATCGATTTTCTCGGTCTCGACATCATCGATATGAAAATGCCGGGTGTAACCCGGCTTGCAGCCCTCATCGAAGCCGCCGTTCATCCTGACGATGCCGCCAGCCTCACCGAAGCACTCCACCACTCCCTCGCCACCGGCGAACGCTTCTCCAAGCAATATCGCCTGCGGCGCGCCGATGGCGTCTATCGCTGGGTCAGAGGCAGCGCCGAGCCCCTCAGGGACGAGAACGGGCGGATCATTCAATGGTACGGCTTGACGCATGACATCGACGATCAGCTTCGCATCGAGGAGGAGCTGCGCGAGAGGGAGCGTTCGCTCTGGCAAATCGTCGAAACGCTGCCCGCAATGATCGATTGCGCGGCTCCCGACGGAGAACCGGTATACCGCAACCCCCGACTGCGCGACTTCCTCGGTTACAAGCTGGAAGAATTGGACGGAACAGGAAAAACCCGGCTGGACGGCACGCTCGACGCAGGCGTTCATCCCGACGACGTGGCGAGCGTCAAACTGGATTATGCCCATTCATTGCGCACCGGCGAGCCCTATGCGCGCAGGCATCGCCTGCGGCGGTTCGACGGCGAATACCGGTGGGTCGAGACACGCGCTGCGCCGATGCGCAATGCCGAAGGCGTCATCGTCCAGTGGAATGTCATCTGCCTCGATATCGACGGAGAGGTTCGGGCGGAAGAGGATCTGCGTCAGGTGCGCGAGGGCCTTGCGCGGGCGAGCCAGGTGGCGAGCCTCGCCGAGCTTTCGGCCTCGATCGCCCACGAGGTGAACCAGCCGCTCGCCGCCGTCGTCGCAAACTCGCATGCCTGCCAGCGCTGGCTGATGGCCGACCCTCCGAATATGGAGCGGGCGCAAAGGACGGTCGAGCGCATCATCCGCGACGCCAACTCGGCGGCGGATGTCGTCAGCCGTATCCGCGCCCTGTTCAAACAATCCGCCGACAGGAGAGTTCATACGGCGCTTTCGGGCGTGGTCAACGAGGCGCGCAGCCTCATGGCGGACGAAGCGGCGCGCCGTCGCGCCCGGATCGAGGTTTCGGTCGATGACAACCTTCCGCTCATCGCCGTCGATCGTACCCAGATCCAGCAAGTTCTGATCAATCTCATCCGCAACGGCATCGAGGCGATGGATGGCGTTGCCGGCGACAAGGCGATCGAGATGCGCGTGCGCCATATGGGCAATACCATCCAGACCGAAATCAGCGATCGCGGCTACGGGATGGAGTTTCCCGAGAAGATGTTCGAGCCGTTCTTCACGACCAAGGAACACGGCATGGGCATGGGTCTGGCGATCTGCCGCTCGATCGTCGAACTGCATGGCGGACGATTGTGGGCGGAGAAGAACCAACCGCACGGAGCAACGTTGATCTTTACATTGCCCATTGAAACAAAGGCGGTGTCATGACGGCGGACGACCATATCGTCTTCATCGTCGATGACGATGAACGTATCCGTGAAGCGCTCGGCGAGCTGCTGGATTCGCACGGCATGCGTGCGGTCGCCTTCGAATCGGCCGGCGATTACGTGAAGATGGACAAGCCGGATGTCCCTGCCTGCCTAATCCTCGACATCGAACTGCCCGACATCAATGGCCTCGACCTGCAGGGACAGATCGCCGACGGGGATCATCCGCCGATCGTCTTCATCACCGGCCATGGCGACATCCCCTCCTCCGTGCGTGCGATCAAAAGCGGCGCCGTGGATTTCCTCACCAAACCGTTCAGCGATGCCGATCTCATGGCGGCGATCCACGCGGCGATTGCCCAGGATCGACGAAAGAGAGGCGAACGCGCCGAACTCGACATGCTGAAACGGCACTATCTCGACCTGACACCGCGCGAGCGCGAAGTGCTGCCGCTCGTGGTCAGCGGTCTTCTCAACAAGCAGGCGGCAGCCGAACTGGGGATCAGCGAAGTGACACTGCAGATCCACAGAAGGAATGTGATGCAGAAAATGGCGGCGGCGTCGCTCGCCGATCTCGTCCGGATCGCGGAGAAACTGGAAATACCGATTACCCACTCGCGCCGGGTGGGGGGGAATTGAACATGAACGAGACAAGACATGTCGTCGCCGTTGTCGATGACGATCCAAGACTGCTTGAATCGATGGGCGACCTTCTGGAATCGGCGGGTTATGTGGCCCGAGGCTTCCCGTCGGCGGGCTCGCTGCTCGTCAGCGGGCTGTCGGACCTGGATGTGCTCATCACCGATATCGGAATGCCCGGTATAGACGGCTTCGAGCTTCGCGACCTTGTCAGGAAGTCACGTCCGGAATTGCCGGTCTTCCTGATCACGGGCCGCCACGAGATCGCCGATCAGGGCCGCGCTCAGGGCACCGGCGGATTTTTCCGCAAGCCCTTCGATGCCCAGGCCCTGCTGGCGGCTATCGCCAATGCTTTACATCAATCGAGAGATGGAGGGTAACATGAGAGTTGACCAGCCGTTGCTGCGGAGATCGGCGTCGTTATCGCTGCAGTGCAGATATCAAGAGGACCAGCCGCTCGTCATTATCGTCGATGACGACGCATCGGTACGCGAGGCGCTGTCCGAGCTGATCCTTTCTGCCGGTTTCCAGTCGGTCAGTTTTGCCTCGACCCGTGAATTGCTTGACGCCGACATATTGGAAAACCCCGGCTGCCTGATCCTCGATGTGCGCATGCCGGGAGCAAGCGGCCTTCACCTGCAGAGCCATCTGGCCGAGAACGGCATTTCCAAACCGATCATTTTTCTGACCGGGCACGGCGACATTCCGATGACCGTCCAGGCAATGAAGGCGGGCGCCGTGGATTTTCTCACCAAACCGGTGCGGGATCAAACGCTGCTCGACGCCGTCACCGCGGCCATTGCGATGGATGCCGAACGACGGGCCGAAGCCGCGATCGCCAAACGCAATATCAAGCGCCTGGAGACGTTGACGCAGCGCGAGCGCGAAGTGCTGCACGAAGTGGCGCGCGGACGCCTCAACAAACAGATCGCCTTCGATCTCGGCATCAGCGAGGTGACGGTCAAGCTGCATCGCAGCAATGTGATGCACAAGATGGAGGCTGCGTCGATCGGTGAACTGATCAGGGCCTGGGAAACGCTGCCGGCGCAAATGCGTCAGGCCGGCTCGCGTTAGCTCGGCCTGGCGCTTTCCAATGAAGACTGTCCAATTCATGCGCGCCGTATCCGATTCGCGTTGAAAAAGACGCCGCGGCGCCAGCAATGGGTTTCGGCTTCGCACCCATGCGTTATCTCTAAATTAAAGCTCAGGGATATGACTTCATGCCCGGCTTTGATTCCATAAGGAGATCACGCCTGTACACTCGATCGTCAGCCACGCCTTCGCGCGAAACCAACGCCTTCGACATCGAGGCAACCTTCTTGTCGGCCATTGGGAACGCCAAACGGCTCCACATTCTGCATCTGTTGACCGAGGGAGAAGTGTCGGTGACCGACCTTGCGGATGAAGTGGGATTGAGCCAGTCTTCGACTTCCCAGCATCTGGCAATTCTTCGAGAACACGGACTCGTGCAGACACGACGGGTTGCCCAGACGATTTATTATTCCCTTCAGTCGGGCATGGCGAGGACGATGCTCGATACGCTCGCCGATATCTTCGGATCGCGCCGTCGCTCTCCGGAAGAACGCGTTCGAGCCAGCCACCTGATCAAATGACCATGTTGCTCCTGCCGCTCAATCCCTGATGAACGTTTGATGTACGCCTCCTAGACCAGGGTGTGGTTACGCCTCCATTGCGAATGGAGATAATGAACCACAGCAGCAACGGAACGGTCAGGAGAGGCGATCATGGACGTCTATGAGGCAGTCACAAGCCGGCGGTCGGTGCGCGGATTCAAAGACAAGCCTGTGGCGAGGGAGATACTCGAGCGCGTGCTGTCCGCCGCCGCCTGGTCGCCGTCAGGATCGAACATCCAGCCGTGGAACACCTATGTGATGACCGGCGCATCGCTGGCCGAACTCAAGACTTCGGCCGTCGAGCGCGTGGCCCACGGCGACCCCTGGGACAAGCGGCAGTACGAGATGTACCCGGCCGCGCTGAAGTCCCCATACGGGGAGCGCCGATCCGCCTTCGGCAAGGAGCGCTACAGCGCGCTCGGCATTGCCCGCGAAGACTGGGAGGCGCGCCAGCGGGCAGCAATCGCCAACTGGAACTGCTTCGGCGCGCCCGCTGCCCTGTTCTGCTACATCGACCGTGACCTGGGCCCACCCCAATGGGCCGATGTCGGCATGTATCTGCAGACCGTCATGCTGCTGCTGCGCGCCGAAGGACTGCACAGTTGCCCGCAAATGGCATGGTCACAGGTTCGCGAGACAGTCGCGGAAGCCCTGTCACCGCCGGACGGGCTCATTCTCTTCTGCGGCATGTCGATCGGCTACGAGGACCCCGCAGTCAGTTTTGCCCGTACGGGCCGCGCGCCCCTCGCCGAGACGGTCACTTTCGTCGACAATTAATGCCTGCGCTAAAGGAACAAGAGACCTCTTCGATGCTTCCTGCGTGATAGGTCTTCTATCATCCGCGATATTGGAGAACCCCATGACCACGCATAAAGTCGGCTATCTCATCGGCAGCCTCGCCAAGGGATCGATCAATCGCAAGCTCGCCAAGGCGTTGGTACGGTTTGCCCCGCCGGAACTTGAAATGTCGGAGATATCCTTCAAGGACCTGCCGCTCTACAGTTACGACTATGACGCCGACTACCCGCCGGCCGGCAAGGCATTCAAGGCGGCCATAGCGGCTGTCGACGCCGTGCTGTTCGTCACGCCGGAGTATAATCGATCGATACCCGGCGGGCTGAAAAACGCCATCGACTGGGCGAGCCGCCCCTACGGCACCAACTCGTTCACACGCAAGCCGTCAGCGGTGATCGGCACGTCGCCGGGCGCGATAGGCACAGCCGTCGCCCAGCAGAATCTGCGCAGCGTGCTGAGCTTCTGCAACTCGCCCCAGATGAATGCCCCGGAAGCCTACATCCAGTTCACACCGGGGCTGATCACCGATGACGGCGAGGTCACGAACGAGGCCACGGCGGATTTCCTTCGCAAATTCTTGCAGGATTTCCATGTCTTCATCGCAAGGGTTCGCTCGGTGCTGCCGAGAGATGCTTAAAGCCTTTTGTATGCATGTCGTTGTCCCGGAACCGCTTCACACTTCCAGGCGACATGCATCGGAGCATAAAAGAAACTGGCCGCTTCCATGCGGCAGCAGCCAGTTCCTGATTTTCGAGCAACGTCTTCAAGCGAAGGCGTAGGAGCCGTCCGGCCGCTTCGGCACGCGCCGCTGCCAGTGGATGTAGCCTTCCTCCTCCATCGCCTTCTCGTCCATTTCGACGCCCCAGCCGGGCCGGTCGGGACGCAGTTCGAGATAACCGTCCTTCGGCAGGTAGGGGTCGACGACGTACCGGGTCTCTCCCTGGCGCTTCTCGACATCGAGGCCGCCATAAACATAGGCCTGGCCCTTCGGCAGCCGATATTCGAGGATGCGGAAATTCTGCGCCGCCGCCGAGAAATGCACGTTGACGGCAGTCGCGAGCGGCCCCATCGGGTTGTGCGGAGCGACGCCGACGAAGTAGGCTTCGGCAAGGGTGGCGATGCGGCGCATCTCGCTGATGCCGCCGACGACGCAGATATCGGGCTGGATCAGATCGGCGCCCTTGACCTGCAGCAGCCGCAGGAACTCGTTCCTGTTGTAGAGCGACTCGCCGGTTGCCAGCACGCAGTCGAGGCCCTGTTTCAGGTCACCCCAGGCCTCGATATTCTCCGGACGCAGCGGCTCCTCGAAAAACAGGGGATCGTAAGGCGCCAGCGCATTGCCGAGCTGCCTTGCGGCGATCGGCTCAAATATTTTGGCATGGGCGTCGAAGGCGATCTCGTATTCGTCGCTGACCGTCTCGCGCAGCGAGCGGAAATAATCCGCGGACGCCTTCACGACATTGCCCCAGCGATTGGAATGCATATCGATCCGCCAGGGACTGAGCTTGAAGGCGGTGAAACCCCAACCCTCCTTCAAGCGGTCGAACTCGTCGCGGGCGGCCGGTGCATCGGGCGCGGTGTAGACCCCGGCATAGACCTTGATGCGATCGCGCACCTCGCCGCCGAGCAGCTTGTAAACCGGCACGTTCGCCGCCTTGGCCGCCAGATCCCACAGGCAGTGATCGAGCGCGGAGATTGCCGCAAGGCCGAGCGCGCCCGGCGGGAAGCGGCTTTGCTGGATCAGCAGGTTGACCAGATATTCGACGCGCGTCGGATCCTGCCCTGAGATGAATCCATAGAGGTAATCGAGCAGCGGCGGCAGCGCCTTGTCGGGGCCATGATTGTAGCACTCGCCCCAGCCGGTGAGCCCATCATCGGTATCGAGCGCGACGATTACGCGCGGACGGTCCTTGTCGCGGGTCATGAAAACCCGCATGCGGTCGATCTTCATCAGTCTGTCCTTCTAGCGATTGAAATAGCTGCGGCGTGCCACGCGCGTCTGCACGTAGACATGCTCGTTGTCGGTTCCGGGATTGTAGGCGCCGGCGGCTTGCGGCACCGAAACATTGCCGGCGCTGGGGAAGCGCGCGACGAAGTCCTCGTCGATATCGCAGCCCAGCCCCGGACCATCGGGAACGGCAATCAAGCCGTCGACCTGTTCAGGGTGCGGCACGATCGTTTGGCGCCGGCCGCCCCAGTCATCGTCGAGGCGCTCGAGGATTAGAGCGTTCGGGATGGCGGCCAGCAGATGCAGGGCCGCATATTCCGCCACCGGCCCGAGCGAGCCGGAATGCGGCGCCATCTGGATGTGATGGGCTTCGGCCATGGCCGCGATCTTCTTCATCTGGGTAATGCCGCCGGCCCGGCCCGTATCGGGCTGAATCACGTCGACCAGTTCCCTCTCGATCAGCTCGCGTTCGCCGAAAATGGTTGCCGAACGCTCGCCCGCCGCAAGCGGCACATGGGCGGCGTCGCGGATGCGCCGGTAGCCTTCGATATTCTCGGGGGCGATCGGGTCTTCAACCCACATCAGCTCGTAGGGTTCGAGCGCGCGCACCAGCCGGCAGGCATCCGCTGGCGTCAGCCATGGCGGTCCATGCAGGTCGATGGCAATATCCATGTCGTCGCCGACGGCATCGCGCAGCGCTGCAACCTTGCGAACGGGATCGGCGACGCCACCGCACTTGATCGCCCTGATGCCACGCTCCTTGAGCGCAAGCGCCCGCTCGGGCGTATTGGCATGCGAATAGATCGGGATCCGGTCCCGCACCTTGCCGCCGAGCAGCATCCAGACAGGCACGCCGAGCGCCTTGCCCTTGATGTCCCAGAGGGCCATGTCGATGCCGGTCATAGCCCCGCCTCCGACGGTTCCGAGCATGCCGTGCCCCATCATCGCGATATGCATCTTCTGCCACAGGCGCTCGATATGTGCCGGATCCTCGCCAATGAGCAGCGGCGCAAGGTCGTGGATCGCCGTTTCGACAACGCGCGGCCAGCCTGAGCACTCGCCGATGCCAGTGATGCCTTCGTCGGTATCGATCTTCAGAAAGAGCCAGTTTCGGGTGCCGCCGAACTGCTTGGAAGTGCGATCGCCAGACCGCTGGTCGGCAGCCCAATTGGAGGGGTCGGGCTGGCCGACATGCATGAGAAACGTGCGGATTCCGGTGATTTTCATCTCTGAGAACTTCCATTCTTCAGACTGTCGGGCGCGACGTAACGGAAGCGCCTGGAATGATCGCGGTCCCGCGGATCGGGGCGCGGGATCGCCGAGATCAGCGCCTGGGTATAGGCGTGCTCGGGCGTATTGCAGACCTTCTCCGCATCGCCGATTTCGACGAGCTGGCCTTTGTACATGACGCCGACGCGGTCGCACATGTAGCGGATGACGCCGATATCATGGCTGATGAAGATGTAGGCGAGTCCGAGTTCATCCTGCAGGCGCATCAGCAGATCGAGAACCTGCGAGCGCACGGAGACGTCGAGCGCCGAGGTCGCCTCATCGGCAACGATGACACGCGGATTGAGCGTGATGGCGCGGGCAATGCCGATGCGCTGACGTTGGCCGCCGGAGAAAGCGTGCGGGTAGCGTTCGCGCGCCCGCGGATCGAGGCCGACCTGCTCCATGAGTTGGCAGACGCGCTCGTCCAGCGCCCGTCCCTTTGCGATGCCATTGACGAGCAACGGCTCGCCGATAATCTGGGAAACGGTCATGCGCGGATTGAGGGAGCCGAACGGATCCTGGAACACCATGCGCAATTCCCGCCGCGCAGCGGCAAGCGTCTGACCCTTGGCTGTTGCCAGATCGATGACGTCGCCGCCGGCGCGGCGGTAGAGGATTTCGCCGGCGGTCGGATCGAGCAGCCGCATGATCGAACGGCCCATCGTCGTCTTGCCGGATCCGCTTTCGCCGACAATGCCGAGCGTCTCGCCCGGCAGCAGCGAAATGGAGACATCGTCCAGCGCTTTCACGTCGCCGAAATTCATCGACAGATTGCGCAGTTCGAGGATCGGCGCCGCCGTCCTGTCGAGCGGCGCGCGCGCCAAGCGGATTTCGGCCTTCTGCTCCAGCTTCAGCACCGAGCCGATCAGCATGCGGGTATAGTCGTCTTTCGGCGCATGAAAGATCTGCTCGACCGGCCCATATTCCTTCGCCACACCGTTGTGCATGACGAGCACGTCGTCGGCGATCTGTGCAACGACGCCCATATCATGGGTGATGAAGAGAACGGCCATGCCGTTCGCCTTCTGCAGGCGGGCGATCAGGTCGAGGATTTCGGCCTGGGTCGTCACGTCGAGGGCCGTGGTCGGCTCGTCGGCGATCAGAAGCTGCGGCTTGCAGGCAAGCGCCATGGCAATCATCGCACGCTGACGCATGCCGCCGGAATATTGGAACGCATAGCGGTCCAGCGCTTTCTCCGGAAAGGGGATCTCGACCTGCTTCAGCAGCGATATCGCCTCGGCCCGCGCCTCCGCCTTGCTCATCCTTGTGTGCAGCCGAAGCGCCTCGACGATCTGGTTGCCGACCGTATGGATCGGCGACAATGACGACATCGGCTCCTGGAAGATCATGGCGATGTCGCGGCCGCGGATCGCCCGGATCTGGCGTCCGCGTGGATTGAGGCTGGTCAGATCGGTCGAGCCGCCGTTCTGATCGTTCAAGACGATTGATCCTGCCGCAATGCGGCCGGGCGCATCGACGATCTGCAGGATCGAACGGGCAGTCACCGACTTGCCGGATCCGCTCTCGCCGACGACACAGAGCGTCTTGCCCGGTTCGATCGAGAAACACAGATCGTTGACGGCGCGAAAAACACCGGTGCGCAACGGGAATTCGACGGTCAGGTTTTTCACCTGAAGCAGCGGCTTGCCGGCAATAGAAACGATATCGGTCATGCCGGCCTCATTTGTTGTAGGGATCGGCCGCATCGCGCAGGCCGTCGCCGAGAAGGTTGAGCGCCATCACGGCGACCACGACGGCACAGCCCGGCATGAAGAGCCAGGGTGCGGTGGCGATCGAGCGAATGTTCTGGGCTTCGCGCAGAAGCACGCCCCAGGAGATGGTGGGCGGCTGCAGACCGAGTCCCAGGAACGAGAGAGAGGTTTCGGCGAGGATCATCGCCGGCACGGCAAGCGTGATCGATGCGATGATGTGGCTGGCAAAGCTCGGCAGCATGTGACGAAAGATGATGCGCCTTTCGCGCACGCCGTCGAGTCTCGCCGCGGCGACGAATTCCTCGGTGCGCAGCGACAGGAAGCGGCCGCGGACGACGCGGGCGAGTTGCGCCCAGCCGGTCAGCGACAGGATGATCGTGATCATCATATATTGCAGCGTTGCCGGCCAATCCTGCGGCAGGGCCGCGGCCATGGCGAGCCAGATCGGGATCGTCGGCAGAGACAGCACGAAATCGATCACGCGCTGCATGAAGAAATCGATGCGGCCGCCATAATATCCGGAGATTCCGCCGATCACGATGCCGAGCATCAACGACAGGAAGACGCCGACAAGGCCGATCGACAGCGAAACCTGCGAACCCTGCACCGTCCGGCTGAAGACATCTCGCCCGAGCCGGTCGGCGCCGAAGAGAAGCAGCGGCGTGGTCTTGTCGGGCGAGGCGATCAGATGGATGTTGGTATTGAACAGGCCAAATACCGAATATTCGTAGCCGCGCCCGAAGAACTGCACGTCGACACGTTTTGTCGTGTCTTCCTTGAAGATGGCGGCCAGGGTTTCCGGATCGCGGGTCAGCTTCATCGGATAATAATGCGGGCCGAAGGAAAACCCGTTCTCGGTATCGATCAAATGCAATTTCTGCGGCGGATGAAAGGTCGCCCGCGCATTTTGGAGGTTCGGATCGTTAATGGCGAAGAAGCCGGGAACCAGGGCAACGATATACATCAGCACGGTAACGACGAGCGCCACCATGGCCAACCGATGCCGGCGGAAAGCCCACCAGATCAGCTGCCACTGCGATGCAACGGCGGCGCGGTCCGGCTGCAGATTTGTAACGGTGATGTCGGCCATATCAGGCTCCTATTCCAACCGGATGCGGGGATCGACCAGCGCAAGCAGGATGTCGCTGATCAGGGAGCCTATCAGCGTCAGGGCGCAGATCAGCAAAACGAAAGCGCCCGCCAGATACATGTCCTGGGCCATCAGCGCCTGCAGCAGCAAGGGTGCTGCCGTCGGCAGATTGAGGACGATGGCGACCACCACCGAGCCGGAGATGAGATTGGGCAGCAGCCAGGCAATCGTCGAGATGAACGGATTGAGCGCGATCATCAGAGGATATTTCATCAGCAGCCGGAACTCCGAGAGCCCTTTTGCCCTCGCCGTCGTCACGTAAGGCTTAGGCAGTTCGTCGAGCATGTTGGCGCGCATGACGCGGATGAGGCTTGCCGTCGAGGAGACGGCAAGAATGATGACGGGAAGCCAAAGATGCGAAAAGAGATCGACCATCTTGGCGAAGCTCCACGGCGCATTCTCGTATTGCGGCGAAAACAGCCCGCCGACATCCTGGCCGAATTCGACCGCCGCGATATACATCAGCACCAGCGCCAGCAGGAAGGACGGAACGGCCAGACCGAAAAAGGTGAAGGCGGTGAAGAAATAGTCGCCGATCGAGTATTTGCGCACGGCGGAAAAGACGCCGATCGGCAGCGCGATTGCCCAGGTGGCGATCAATGTCGAGAGAGCCAGGACGAGGGTCAGCGCCATGCGCTCCCAGATCAGGTCGGAGACCGGCTGCTGCCATTCGAAGGAAATACCGAAATCGCCGCGCGAGAGGATGCCCCAGATCCACTTGAAATATTGGATGAGCATCGGATCGTCGAGGCCGAAGCGCTCGCGCAGTTGCGCCGCCGTGTTCTGGTCGACGATCTCGTTGGAGGCTGCCAGCGTCGCGATGTAGGTGGTGACATAGTCGCCCGGCGGCAGCTGGATCAGCACGAAAGCGAGAAAACTGACGGCAAAAAGCGATGGAATCATCCATAGCAAGCGTTTGGCGATAAAGACCAGCATGAGGCGCCTCTTGCATTGAACGCCGCCCTCCGGCCCTGTCGGCGATCAGCGCCGGCAAGGCATCTTTGAAGGCGAACCGAAGAAAGCGCCGTACCGTCGGTACGGCGCTCGATCAAAATCAGCTCGTAAAGGTGAACTGCTGCGGCATCGCAGGCCCCGGATTGGGCCAGGACCAGCTGTCCGGCTGCTTCTCGGGAACATTGCGCAGATTGTTGCGGATGATGCCGAAGCCACCCACGGCAAGGCAAAGCCCGACCGTCTCGAATTCTTCCGCCGCGATATCGAAGATCTGCTTCATGATCGCGCCGCGCTTGTCGAGATCGGCGGTCGAACGCGCCTCGTCGAAGAGCTTCATGCGCTTCTTCTGGCTTTCCGGCGGCTCCTCACCACGCGCACCGTTGGAGGTGTACCAGAGCGTCCACGGAATGGCGTAGCGCGAGCCCTGCGGATGGAAGGCGAAGAAATCGCGCGGATCGAGCATCGGATCGAGGCCGCCTGGCCCCGGCCACACCGCCGCGTCGTGGGCGTTGTCGTCGCCGCGGGTATAATAGAGCGCCCGCTCGATCGTGTTGACCTTCATGTCGACGCCGATCTGGGCCCAATGTGTTTTCACCAGCTCGAGCGCATCGACGAGATCGGGATAGAGCGTTGGAATGACGTCGATCGAGAAGAACACCTTCTGCCCGTCCGGCCGAACGCGCATGCCATCGCCACCTTTCTTGTAGCCGGCCTGGTCCAGCATGGCGCCTGCCTTGTCAGGATCGTATTCGGTGAACTGGCGCGCATATTTTTCGTGATACCAGGGGTGGGTGGGGCGCGGTCCGGCCTGATAAGGCTCGCTCTGCCCGAAATAGACGATGTCGATGAGTTCCTGGCGATTGATGCCGATCGAAAGCGCCTGCCGGAACGATTTATCGGCAAACATCTTGCGCATGGCAGGGTCTTTGTGGGTGATGTTGAAGTAGATCTGGCACTGCTGCGAGGCGGAAGGCACGAGCGTCAGCAGGCGGTAGTCGCCCTTCTGCATGTTCTGGGACAGCGTCGGCTTGTTGGCGAGCACGCTGATGTGGCGCTCCTGAATGTCGATCTTTCCGGAGATGACGTTCAGCATCAGCGATTCCACATCCTGCGAAATGCCGAAGTTGATCTCGTCGATATAGGGAAGCTGGTTGCCCGATGTATCCACCTGCCAGAAATAGGGATTGCGGGCCATGACGACGCGGGTCGCGCCGCCGACATAGGGTTCCTTGACGACCCAGGGATCGAGCGTCGGCTTATCGACATTGCCCCAACGCGTCGGGATTTCGATATCGCCGCAGCGGCTGCGGAAGAGCTCCGTCCAGCTGGTCACACCCGCCTTCTTCGCATCGGCCTCGATATTGGGGTTGTACTTTGGCAGGAACTGGCTGCAGTAGTGCTTGGGAAACAGCGTCGGGTGCTGGCCGAGCGGCGTGGCGAGATTTTCCAGATAGAGCGCGTTCGGCGCCGCGAAGGTGAATTTCACCGTACGATCGTCGATCTTCTCGACGGTGACGGGCTTGCCGGCGACGGCAAGCTGCGCCGGCGTCGAACTGTAGAGCTCGGTGTTCTTGACGCAGTCTTCGATCGCAAAAACGATGTCATCGGCGGTGAAGGGGTGACCGTCGGACCAGCGTACACCTTCGATCAGATGGAAGGTGAATTGCGTCGCGTCGTCACTGACCTCCCAGCTTTCGGCAAGGTTCGGCTGCACGGCGGTGAATTCCAGGTTCCAGCGCACGAGGCTCTGGTTGCCGACCATGCGCAGAATGCCGTTGTGATCCGATGAACCGCGCAGGCCGCGCCGCAGCGTACCGCCGTAGGTGCCGACCTTTTCGAACGGCGTCACCACCATCGGCTTTTTCGGCAGGCGCTCGGCGAGCGGCGGCAGTTTTCCGTCCTTGACGAGTTGCGCTAACGCCGGCGCCTCGCCTCCCGGAGCAGCGAAAGCGCGACCGGCGACGGACAGCGCCGCAACGCCGGCCATACCGCCAAGCACGGCGCGGCGGCTGACACCGCGCGACAGAATTTCATTGGGCATCGAGTTCCTCCCTGTTTGGGCCGGCGCAACTCTTGTACCGGCTGGTGCGGCGGGCTCCCAACCTGCCGTTTCGCGCCCTCCTCGGCGCTGCGGACGAAACCATAACCACGTTCCCAGATGATTACAAGAGTTGACAGATAATTACAAATTCGATAGCGATTCAGCATCACATGCCCTGCCAAGGTCCTTGCCGAGGGCAGATATGGGATGAGAAGACCGAAAATCTGTCAGATGTTGTCACCGTCACCTCACGGTCGCGACAGCATGGCAGGATTTCGGTGTATGGGCCACAGATATATCCCGGCGCCGGCCGGCCGGCCTGCGCAATGGGGAGAAAAGAACGATAATGACAGTCGCTGTCGATGCCGTTTCCAACAGAGGCGCAACGCGCTTCAGCGACATCATCTACGAGAAGATCGTGGGGATGATCGCGGACGGCACGTTTCCCGTCAATGAGCGGCTGCCTTCGGAGACGAGGCTCGCTGGCGATTTCGGAGCATCGCGACCGGTCGTGCGCGAGGCGCTGGAGCGGCTCAGAACCGACGGTCTCGTCGTCTCGCGCAAGGGTTCGGGATCTTACGTCCGGCAGCGCCCGGATTCATCGATGCTGACAATGGTTCCGGTCGGCTCGCTCGCCGATGTCCAGCGGTTCTTCGAGTTCCGCGCCGGTCTGGAGGCCGAGGCAGCCGAGCTGGCAGCACGCAACTGGCAGCCGGCCGACAAGGAACGGATAACGGCCGCCCTTCTTTCGCTCGAGCAATGTCTGCGCAACGGCGAACTTGGCGCCGAGGAGGACCAGGCCCTCCATGACGCGATCGCAGCAGCGACAGGCAATCAGTTTCACATCACCGTCCGCGAATGGTTCAAGCCACATTTCGCCATAGGCCATTCCGTGACGCGAAGCCTGAGCCTGAAACGCACGCCGGAGCAGATCCGCAGCGTCCAGGACGAGCATGCGGTGATCGTGGAGGCGATCTTCGCGCGACGGGAGACCGAAGCGCATGACGCGATGAAGAAACACATACTGAATGCGCGCGCCCGGATGTTTCAGGGGGTTTGAGCGACGATGGGAGGAAGATGATGAGACGGATCGCCATGACAGGCGCCGCGGGACGGGTCGGAACGCTGCTGCGCCCGTTTCTTCGGCAGCATGTCGAGCATCTCAGCTTGATCGACGTTCATGAACCTGCGGATCTGGCCGAGAACGAAAGCTTTATCGTCGCCGATCTGTCAAAGCTCGACGAGGCGACGACGGCTCTGGCCGGCATCGACGGCGTCGTTCATCTCGCCGGCCTTGCCGGCGGCGTCGACATGAACGCGATCTTGCAGGCGAATGTCCTCGGTACCTACAATCTTTACGAGGCTGCGCGGATCAACAGGGTCGCGCGGGTGGTCTACGCCTCCAGCAATCACGCGACCGGCTTTTATCCGCGCGGCCAGATCATCTCTCCGCTCGATCCCATGCGACCGGACAGCCCTTACGGGCTTTCCAAATGCTGGGGCGAGTTGGTGGCGGGGCTCTATTACGACACTTCGGGCATCCGGTCTCTTTCCATCCGCATCGGCAATGCCGGCACCTATCCGAACAGCGAGCGGTCGATCGCGATCTGGATCAGCGCGCGGGATCTGGCGCAACTCGTGCGGATCGGGCTCACCCATCCTTCGATTGGCGCAACGGTCGTCTACGGCGTCTCCGATACGGACGAAAAATGGTGGGACAACGATCTGGCGGCACGGCTCGGCTACCAGCCGCAGGACCGGCCACGTGATCACGCCCACATCGAGGATGGCGCGGAGAGCGCGGTCGCCCGCGCATTCCAGGGCGGCGGTTTCTGCGAATTCAATCACGACGGCACCATTCGCATGCGCGATGGCGAGGGTCTCGCCAAAAACCCGGAGACGGTCTCGTGACGGCGCCGCGCATCATTGAACCGAAGGTCCGTTCGGTGCTGCAACAGCCGCTGACGGTGGGTGAATCGCCCGTATGGGACGAAGAGACCGGCGCTCTCTGGCTTGTCGACATCCTGGCGCCCGCCGTGCTGCGGCTTTCCCCGGGAGGCACGGTCGACCGTTTTGCAATGCCGGCTGCGGTCGGCTGCCTCGGGCTCTGCCCTGACAACAGGATCGTCGTCGGTCTTCAAACGGGCGTCCATCTCTTCGATCCCGTCTCGGGCGATATCGAGTTTCTTTGCGACCCGGTCGGGCGCCACGTCAACGGCCGCCTCAACGACGGCAAGGTCGGCCCGGACGGACACTTCTGGGTCGGCTCGATCAGCGAAGCCAAGCCGCAGGTGAATGACGCCGCACTTTTTCGCGTGGGAGCCGACGGCAGCGCACGCGCCGTCGCCACTGGTCTGACGAGTTCCAACGGCCTCGCCTGGTCGCCTGACGGCCGGCGGATGTACCACTCCGACAGCCGTCAATGTTTTCTGCAGTCCTTCGACTTCGATTCGAGGACTGGCGAGCTCGGCGAAGGACGCCGTCTCCGCAGCTTCACCGAGGAAGAGGGGCGGCCGGACGGGGCGACCACCGATCGCGACGGGTTTTACTGGAGCGCCGGCGTCTCTGCCGGCCGTCTCAACCGAATGTCGAGCGAAGGCGAAATCGTCGAAATCTATCATCTGCCGGTAGCGGCACCGACCATGCCATGTTTCGGAGGGCCCGATTTCAGGACGCTCTTCGTCACCAGTCTGTCGACCGACCGGACCGGACGTTTCGAGGCTGGCACAGTCATCGCCTTCGACGTGGATGCGGAGGGGCTGCCGCCCTTCCGCTTTGGCAAACAGTCATCTTGATGGAAAGCGAGCGGGGTAGAACAATGAGCATCGCGAGCATGCGCAAGGCGCTTACAGGCGTGTCGGGGGTGCCTGTCACGGCTTATGACGGCGGGGGCGAAGTCGAACCCCGGATTACCGCGAAAGTTTATGCGCGGGTGGCTGCGGCGGGCATTCACAACATCGTCGCAGCCGGCAATACCGGGGAATTCTACGCGCTGACGCCGCAGGAGATCCGGATCGTCCACGAAGCGGCGGTCGCAGGCGTCGACGGGCAAGCGCCGGTGACGGCGGCGGTCGGGCGGTCGCTGCGCGAGGCGATCGGCATGGCCAGGGATGCGGCGGCGATGGGCGCATCGGCCGTCATGTCGCACCAGCCCGTCGATCCTTTCGCGGCCCCTTCGGCGCAGATCGATTATTTCTGCACCCTCGCCGATGCGTCCGCCCTGCCGCTCGTCGCCTATGTCAGGGCCGAGGGTTTCAGCGTCGCCGAGATCGTCCGCCTCGCCAATCACGGCAATATTGCCGGCATCAAATTCGCGACGACCGATCTGATGCTGCTGTCGCGCGCGATCCCCGCCGCCGATCCCAATGGCGCGCTCTTCGTCTGCGGCCTGGCGGAAAGCTGGGCACCGACCTTCACCGCGGCCGGCGCGCGCGGCTTCACGTCAGGCCTCGTCAACGTCGCGCCGAAGCTTTCGCTCGCCGTCCACGACGCGCTTGAAAAGGGCGATTTCGCCGCGGCGAGAGCAATCGTCGGCAAGCTCGAACCCTTCGAGCGGATGCGGACCAAATTCCGCAACGGCGCGAACGTGACGGTCGTGAAAGAAGCCGTCACCTATTCCGGCCTCGATGTCGGGGCGGTCCGCGCGCCGGGACTGCCGCAGCTCGATCAGCAGGACCGCGAGGAGTTGCATCGCCTGCTTCGAGGATGGGAGGCCGAGGGCGACATTCAAACACAACCGGACCGGCAGGCGGTGAAGGCTGCCGGCTGAGTTCGAAACGTTCTTCTGCATGCAACAGGCGCGGGATGGCGCCATGAGATTGGGAGGTCTTGAGATGCTGAAACAGCTACTGACGACGATCGCGATTACCGGCGCCCTGGCGGCGGCTCAGCCGAGCCTGGCGGCATCGCCGCCCAACATGCTGGTGATCGGGACGAATCTGACCGGTATCCGGACGCTCGATCCGGCCCAGAACAATGCCCGCACGGTGTCCGAGTTGATCTCCAACCTCTATGACAACCTCGTGCAGCTGTCGCCGGACGATCTGAAGACGCTGAAGCCGATGCTGGCGACGCAATGGAGCGTCTCACCTGACGGCAAGGTGATCACGCTAACCCTGCGCGACGATGCGGTCTTTCAGAGCGGCAACAAAGTGACAGCCGAGGATGCGGCCTGGTCGATCCAGCGCGTTATCAAGATGGGTCAGGTCGGCTCGACCGATGTGGCGCTTTGGGGGTTCAAGGCCGATAATGTCGAGAAGCTCGTTCGCGCCAAGGACGAGCATACGCTGGAGATCGAGCTGCCGCAGGCCGTGAATACGGATCTCGTGCTCTATTCGCTGGCCGGCTCATCGATCGGCATCGTCGACAAGAAGATGGTGCTGTCGCATGAGGCGAACGGCGACTTCGGCGGCGCGTGGCTCTCGGCCAATTCCGCCGGCAGCGGTCCGTTCAGCCTGGCGCAGTGGCGGCCGAACGACGTGGCGATCTTCAATGCACAGCCGAAATACTGGGGCGGCAAGCCGGCCATGGCCCGCGTCGTCGCCCGCCACATTCCGGAATCGGGCAATCTGAGGCTTCAGCTCGAAGCCGGCGATGTCGATGTCGGCCAGTATGTCGCGAGCGGCGATCTCGATGCGCTCGCCAGCAACAAGGACATGGTGATCGACAATGTTCCGGGTCTCGGCTTCTACTATATCGCCCTCAACCAGAAAGACCCCGATCTGCAGAAGCCGAAGGTTCGCGAGGCCTTCCAGCATGCTTTCGACTGGAAGGCGATCTCCGGCAATATCATGCGCTACACCGGCTTTCCCTGGCAGTCGATGATCCCGCGCGGCATGATCGGCGCGCCCGAGGAGGCAGCCGTTCGCTATGATTACGACCCCGCCAAGGCCAAGCAGCTGCTGGCGGAGGCGGGTTATCCCAACGGCCTGAAGAAGGTGCTCAACCCCTCGGGAGCCCCGACCCTGCCCTTCGCGGAAGCGCTGCAGGCGAGTGCGCGCGCCGCCGGCTTCGATCTCGATCTCGTGCCCGGCGAGTTCACGCCCGCCTTCCGCGAGCGCAAATTCGAAGTGCTGCTCGGCAATTCCGGTGCCCGCCTGCCCGATCCCTTTGCTGTCGCCACGCAATATGCCTTCAACCCCGACAATAGCGACGAGGCACGCCTCGGCAGCTATTATCTCTGGCGCACGGGCATGAAGGTGGACGAACTCAACACGCTCATCGACCAGTCGATGCGCGAGCGCGACACGGAAAAGCGCACCGACATCTTCAAGAAGATGGACGGCATCTATACCGGCATGGCTTCGCCGCTCGTCATCTTCTTCCAGCGAACCGACCCCTATGTCATGCGCGCCAATGTCAAGAATTATCACGGGCACACGACATGGTCGACGCGCTGGCATGACGTGACCAAGGAGTAGAGCGCGTGGCGAATGCCGATCTGACATCGAAGCGGGAAGGCCGCCAGCCGGCGGGGGGCGGGTTCGCCGAAGCGGCCCCGCACCCTCTGCTGAGCCTGCTGCGGCGGCTGGCGGGACGCGTGCTGGCCGTCGTGACGACGCTGCTCGGCCTGCTCTTCCTGACCTTCTCGATGGGCCGCCTGCTGCCTGCCGACCCGGTGCTCGCGATCACCGGGGCGGAGGTCAGCAAGGAGGTTTACGACCGCGTCTATAACGAGCTCGGCCTCGGGCAGCCGATCTGGATGCAGTTCCTCTCCTATGTCGGCAAGATCGCCACCGGCGATCTCGGCATGTCGGCGACGACAGGCCAGCCGATCCTGACCGATCTGATGACGATCTTTCCTGCGACGATCGAGCTTGCCATCATCGCCATGATCATCGGAGCGATCGTCGGCATTCCCTTGGGCATCACCGCTGCGGTCCGGCGCGGGACGATCATCGACCATATCGCTCGCATCGTTGCCCTTGCCGGCCATTCCATCCCGATCTTCTGGACCGGCCTGATGGCGCTTTTCATCTTCTACGCCAAGCTGAAGCTCGTCGGCGCGTCGGGCCGGGTCGACGTCTTCTATGAAGGCCTCGTCACGCCCATGACCGGTTTTCTCTTGATCGATGCGGCGATCGAGGCCCAGTGGGACGTGTTCCACAATGCGCTCGGCCACATCATCCTGCCGGCGGCAATCCTCGGCTATTACTCGGTCGCCTATATCAGCCGCATGTCGCGAAGCTTCATGCTGGAGCAGCTGAGCCAGGAATATATCATCACCGCCCGGGCAAAGGGGCTCGGCACCCGCAAGGTCGTCTGGCGCCATGCCTTCCGCAATATCCGCGTGCAGCTGCTGACGATCCTGGCGCTGACTTTCGGCGGGCTGCTCGAAGGGGCGGTGCTGATCGAGACGGTTTTCGGCTGGCCGGGGCTCGGCCAATATCTCACCCGCGGGCTGCAGATGAACGACATGAACGTCGTGATGGGCTCGGTGCTGACGATCGGCGCCGTCTTCCTGACGATCAATATCCTGTCCGACGTCCTCTATCGCATCCTTGATCCGAGAACACGGTGACGCCATGACGATCTCCACCGAAGACGCAGACAGCACCCGTGCCGGCGGCTTTCGCAATTGGCTGCACGCGCCCGAGCCTCAGGGCTGGTTCCAGTCGTCGGCGCAGCAGATCCACCAGGGCTGGCTGAAGTTCAGCCTGCATCCGCTCGGCCTCGCCGGCCTCGTCATCATCGTGCTGCTGATCGTCGTAGCAACCGCCGCTCCCCTGCTCACGAGTTACGATCCGATCGTTCAGGATATGGCAGGACGGCTTGCGCCGCCTTCGGCGGAACATTGGCTCGGCACCGACAATTTCGGCCGTGACGTCTTTTCGAGGGTGATCTACGGCGCCCGCACGACGCTCTACATCATCATGCTGGTGACGATCATCGTCGCGCCGCTCGGCCTGCTGATCGGCACCTTCTCCGGCTATTTCGGCGGCATCGTCGACGAGATCCTGATGCGCATCACCGATATCTTCCTCTCCTTCCCCGGGCTGGTACTGGCGCTCGGTTTTGCCGCCGCTCTCGGTCCCGGCATCACCAATGCGATCATCGCCATTTCGCTGACGGCCTGGCCGCCGATTGCCCGGCTGGCGCGCGCCGAAACGCTCAGCCTTCGCAAGGCGGATTATATCGCCGCCGTGCGCCTGCAGGGCGCGACATCGATCGCGATCATCACCCGCCACATCCTGCCCATGTGCATTCCCTCGGTGATCGTGCGCGTGACGCTCAACATGGCCGGCATCATCATCACTGCTGCCGGTCTCGGCTTTCTAGGCCTCGGCGCGCAGCCGCCATGGCCGGAATGGGGTTCGATGGCCGCCAGCGGCCGCGAATTCATGCTCGACAGCCCCTGGGTGATCGCCGCGCCCGGCATCGCCATCGCGCTGGTCAGCCTCGCCTTCAATCTCGTCGGCGATGCGCTGCGCGACGTGCTTGACCCGAGAGGTTCGGAATGACAGAGCCCCTGATCGATATCCGCAACCTCGAAATCGCCTATGGCGGCGGCCACATGCGGGCAGTGCGCGGCGTGAGCTTTACGCTCGGCCAGGAAAAACTCGGCATCGTCGGCGAATCCGGATCGGGCAAATCCACCGTCGGCCGGGCAATCATGAAACTGCTGCCGCCGACAGCACAGGTCAGCGCCGAGCGCATGGCCTTCCGCGACATCGACCTTATCAAAGCGAATGAGCGGACGATGATGACGATCCGCGGGCGGCGGATCGGCCTCATCCTGCAGGACCCGAAATATTCGCTCAATCCTGTCATGCGGATCGGCGAACAGATCGCCGAGACCTACCGCTTCCATCATCCCAAGGTGAGCGCGAAAAAGACCTACGCCCAGGCGCTCGACATGCTCGAAGCCGTCCAGATCCGCGATCCCGAGCGCGTTGCCCGCCTCTATCCGCATGAAATATCCGGCGGGATGGGCCAGCGCGTGATGATCGCCATGATGCTGATCGCCGAACCCGAGGTTTTGATCGCCGACGAGCCGACCTCCGCGCTCGATGTGACGGTCAGGCTCGAGATCCTGGCGCTGCTCGACGAACTCGTTTCCCGCCGCAATCTCGGCCTGATCTTCATCAGCCACGATCTCAACCTCATCCGCAATTTCTGCGACCGCGTCCTCATCATGTATGCCGGCCGCGTCGTGGAAGTGCTGGAGGCGCGCGATCTCGACAAGGCCAAACACCCCTATACGCAAGGGCTGCTGGCCTCGCTGCCGACGATCGAGGACCCGCCCGCCCGGCTGCCGATCCTGAAGCGCGATCCGGCCTGGCTGAATGACCTGACAGCGGAGACGCCGCGATGATCCGGATCGACAATCTCACCATCCGCTTCGGACACGGTCAGCGGCCTGTCGTCAAAGACGTGAACCTCGCCATCGAGAGCGGCACGGCCTTCGGTCTGGTCGGCGAATCCGGCTGTGGGAAGTCTACCGTTCTCCGGGCGCTTTCCGGCCTCAACGCCAACTATGACGGCCGGATCGCTCTCAACTACGAGGCGCTGGAGCGGCAGCGCAGCCGGCCGTTCTATCGGCGGGTGCAGATGGTGTTTCAGGACCCTTACGGTTCGCTTCATCCGCGCAAGACCATCCGCTCGCAACTGCAGGAACCGCTGCGCAACCAGGGGCTGGACAGGAATAGCGTCGACGTGAACGCCGTGCTGCGCTCGGTCGGCCTCGATCCGGCGTTGAGCTACCGCTTTCCGCATCAGCTCTCCGGCGGGCAGCGGCAGCGTGTCGCGATCGCCCGCGCCCTGATGCTGAACCCCGACGTCCTGCTTCTCGACGAGCCGACCTCGGCGCTCGATGTGTCGGTCCAGGCCGAGATCCTCAATCTGCTGCAGGACTTGCGCAAGGAGCGCGGCCTGACCTACCTCCTCGTCAGCCACGATCTCGCCGTCGTTTCCCATATGTGCAGCCGCGTCGCCATCATGGAAGCGGGTGAGATCGTCGAAGAGGTCGATATCGAGACCCTGAGAAGAGGCGCGGTCGAACATCCCTATTCGCAACGCCTGCTGCGCGCGAGCAGGATGTACGGCAAGGGTTAGCTCCCCTCGGTCCAACACGGCCGACAGCCCCGGCAACGACCGCCTCGCACGATGATGACAGCCAGCGGTTCAGCCTTAGCACGCTCTTTCTGTGAGTATGTGCCACCCTCGCGAGACAACCAGAGTGACATTTGGCTGACGGACAATGTATCAATACGATCATTGTCCTGAAGCCATTAGTCCGATTCGATCAAGCATTTTACCCGACCCATTCTCAGCCGTATTTCGAAAGGCAGCATCCTCGTGCCCGCTCTCGTTCTTCCAAGCCGTCCGTTATCGCTTGCACCCGATGTGATTTCCACACCGCGAGCTTATTTTTGGGCGGCGCCATTCATGTTGGCACTGACGGTGTTGATGCTCATCTGGGAAGGGCCGGGCGTCATCAGGGATTTTCAAATCAGCCAAAATCCTCTGGCACTCGAGGACGGTGATGTCCAAAATGGACGATGCACGACACGCAAGCTCTTCTTTGCCGACTGTAGCGCGCGCCTCGTCTACAGTTACGACGGACGGAACTACGACACGGAAGTCGCGGTGATGTTTGTCGATTTTCATACCGGCGATTATGAAACCGGTGTCGTGATCTCGGCCGACAATCCGGAATTGGCAACGATCAGCCTCGGTCTGGACAAAATCTGGAACCGGATCATCACCCTCGGCACATTTGTCCTGTTGCTTGGCTGCATGAGCCTTGGACCACTGTTCCACGCTGTGCGGATATGGGGTGTCAAACGGCATCTGCGCCAGCCGGCCTTGTTGAACGCCATACCGGTCGAAATCACAGCCTTCGATCGCAAGCGCAACATTCTTTCCGTTACCTATAACGACAAGATCGCCAACGATAGGACCGGTCGATCAGCTTACACACGCATGAAAAAGGGCGAAGAGCCTTTGATAGTCGGCGACGCAAATGGCAAAGCCGTTGCGCTGGCCGTCCGGCATGGCAAGACGGCCCTGCCGGTCCTTCTGGATGATCGGCTGCAGCGTCTCGCGCTGACGGAGGCCGAACGAAATCTCGCGCTTGCCCCCTTCGCACGATCCGACGCCGACCAGGCCGCGCCGGTGTTGATCGGGCAGCCCAGGAAAACGATGTCGATCGGAGGGCGGTTACGGCTGTTTTTCGGAACCCTGCTCTTGATATTCGGCGGTTTGGTCGGTTTCTGGCTGTGGTATGTGACCAGTGCCAGCACGCCGTTTCAGTCGCCGGGGATGGACATCAACAATCTTATGCCGGCGCCATTGAACAAATGGGGATGCATTCAATTGCGCATGCGGTTCGGCCAGGATCGTGCGCCTTTCGGGTGCGTTGCAGACGACTTTACGAGCTGGAAATACTGAAGGCTCTTCAGCGAATCTCCCGCGGCGGTAGCTCTGACGGGCTGATCTGCCACGGCCGCCGCCCGCCGTCTGTACACAAGTGAACACTTGACATCGGCCTTGTTAAGGTCGAAGCCGCATTCGGCCGCGCATGCGCGGCCGTTTTGCGAGGATTCGGAGAATGAAGACCAAGACGGCCGTCGCCACTACAGGCAACCTGATCATGACGGGCGTCGTGCTGATGCTGCTCGGCGATCTGCTGTTTGCGCTGAACGATGCAATGGGCAAGTGGTTGATGACCAGCTTTGCCGTCGGCCAGGTGCTGGTGATCCGCTCGCTCGGCGCTTTCATCTTGCTCGGGCCGATGATCGCACGACAAGGGCCGATGGCCTTGTTCCGTGTCGAGCAGAAAGGCCTCCAGTTCATGCGGGTGGCCATGGCGACCGGCGATGTCGCTCTGTTTTATGCCGCCGTCGCCTATCTGCCGCTCGCCGATGTCATGACCTTCTATATGGCAGGGCCGATCTATATTGCGGCACTCTCGCATTTCTTTCTCGGGGAAAAGATCGGCTGGCGCCGATGGCTGGCCGTTCTGGTCGGCTTCGCGGGCGTCGTCATTGCGCTGCGCCCCTCGACGGCGATGCTGTCGCTTCCCTCGCTCTTCGGCCTTGCAGGCAGCTTTTCCTTCGCGCTCTCGCTGGTCATGAGCCGCTATCTGCGCTCCACCAGCGACACGACGCTGGTCACATGGCAGACGGTCGCAGCCCTTGCCACCGGTATCGGCTTAAGCATCGGTCACTGGCAGCCGGCTACACCGATCGATTGGTCCGGCATGCTGCTGCTGGGTGTCGTCGCCACCTGCGCGCACCTGCTCATCACCCGCTCGCTGAAGCTCGCACCGGCATCGCTGCTGGCGCCGCTGCAATATACGCTGCTGCTCTGGGCGATCGTGCTCGGTTACATCTTCTTCAACGATATTCCCGACATGCAGATCGTCATCGGCGCCGCCATCATCGTCTTTGCCGGTCTCTTCATCTTCCACCGGAAGAACCTGAAGGAGACGGTGCCGGCCGAAGCCGTCCCGCCCGACGGTCACTGAGATTAATCGTCAGCGACCGGCGGCAGCTCCCAGCCGAAGACGCTGCGGCCGCCGAAATCGGCGGATTGACGGAACTCGCCGGCGATGATCTCCTTGAGGTCTGGGCCGGTCACGTAGCGTTCCATCTGCCGGGATTGTTCGTCGAGGCGCTTAAGCGCCTGCAACTCCTCCTCCCTTCCGAGTTTGCCCTTCAGCACCGCCGATTTCATTACGCCGATCGTCTCGTCATAAACCTTGAGCGGGACAGGAAACGGGTGGCGGTCCTTGCCGCCGTGGGCGATCGAGAAGCGCGCCGGGTCGGAGAAGCGACAGGGCGCACCGTGGACGACTTCCGCCACCATTGCCAGCGCCTTCACTGTGCGAGCGCCGACACCGGGAACGAGCAGCAGTTCCTGAAAATCAGCTGGTCCGCGATCGGCCGCCGCGGCGAGATTTCCGTGCAGGCGGCGCATATTGACATCGCTCTCGCGGACATCGTGATGAGCGGGCATGATCAGATGCGGCAGCATCGGCTGGTCGGCGGGCTCGGGCTCCGGTTGCTCGGCACGTTGCAGCGCGGCTGCCTCACGGACGATCCTGTCGGGACCGAGGGTGGCCAGCAGATCGAGCTGCCCTCGCCGTGAGCGCTCGGCGCGCCGGTCGGCGAGATTGACGATATCGCCCTGGTTCCGTCCCTCGATCGCCGCATGTGGTGAATCGACGAAACTCTCCAGCCCTTCGGATAGCCAATGATAGCGGCGAGCCTGCCGGCGGTCGCCATTCATGCCCTGCTGTACGACCACCCAATGACCATCGTCGGCAACGATAAAGCCGTGGAGATACAGGTCGAACCCGTCCTGAAGGGCGGCACTGTCGACCTTGGCGATCAGACGGCTGGTCGTCGCCAGCCCCTCCCCGTCGAGGCCGACGCGCTCGCCGATCGAGACGAGCTCCTGCGGCGTCTTGCGCGAGTGCTGGCCGCGTCCGCCGCAGACATGCAGGCCGAGTTCGCCAGCGCGCGGTTTCAGCCCGCGCTTCAAGGCTCCGAGAACGCTTGTGGTGATACCGGAGGAATGCCAGTCCATGCCCATGACGGCGCCGAAGGACTGGAACCAGAAGGGGTGGGCGAGCCGGCGCAGAAACTCATCGCGGCCGTAATGATGAACGATCGCCTCGGTGATCAGCGTGCCAAGCCGCGTCATCCGCTCGCCGAGCCAATGCGGCACCCGTCCCCCGTGGAGGGGAAGATCCGCGCTGCCTGCTCGCTGTGACATTTATTTTCCTTACATTTTCCATCGCCGGCGGCGATCGGGAACTCGGGAAAGTCCCGGGCGTTTGCTTTCAGTCAAAAGGCCGAGGCAACCATGACCGCGTTAGAAACCATGCTCAATCAACCCTACCTGCTTAGAACAAAAGCGCAACAGCCAAGCGGCGGTGAAAAACAGGAACTGGAAGGCTGCGCCGAAAAGGTGGCCTTCCTGATCAATGGCAACCAGTATTTCGCCGAGCTGGCGCGCACGCTGCGGCAGGCACGGCGCAGTGTCTGGATCGTCGGGTGGGATTTCAATCCAGACATCCGCATGGAGCCGGAAAAATCCGACGAAACACTGGCAGATCTGCTGCATGCGCTGGCCGCGGCAAATCCAGCACTTGAAATACGCATCCTCATCTGGGCGCTCGGGCCGATCTATTCGGATAAATCCCTGCAGGTGCTCCGCAAGAAAAACTTCCCTAGGAATGCCAGGATCGATCTGCGCTTCGATCTTCAAAGCACGGTGCGCGGCTGCCACCATGAGAAACTCGTTTGCATAGACGACGCCGTCGCCTTCATCGGCGGCATGGACCTGACATCGCGGCGATGGGATACGAGACGACATCGCGCCAGGGAGGCATTGCGACGCGACCCCGAAGGCGTGTCCTACGATCCGCTGCATGACGTTCAGGCAATGGTCACCGGCGACGCGGCAAGACTGATCGGCGATATCGCACGGCGACGCTGGGAAAGCGCTACCGGCGAAAGCCACGGACCGCTTGCCGAGAGCTACCCTTTCACATGGCCGAGTGATCTTGCCGTTTCGCTGAAGCAGATCCCCGCGAGCTTCGTGCTGACGGAGCCGGCGACCACGTTGCGCGCCGGCATCAGCGATGGCATCGCCTCGACACTCGATATCATCGCCATGGCACGGCGGCAGCTTTACATCGAAGCGCAATATCTTGCCTCCTTTCGTGTCGCTGACGCCCTCGCCGCGCGGCTGCAGGAGGAAGATGGCCCCGAAATCGTCGTCATCTGCACGCGTCGATCTCATGGCTTGATCGAAAAGCTCTTCATGGGCGGCAATCGCGACCGCGTCATCCGCCGCCTCAAGCGTGCCGATCGTGCCGACCGATTCAGGGTCTATTATCCCGTCGTGCCCGGGCCGTCAGTGCCCGAAAATGACGACGGGGTGGAGGTGCTCATCCATTCCAAACTGATCATTGCCGATGACGAACTGATCCGCATCGGCTCCTCCAATCTCAACAACCGTTCGGAGGGATTGGATTCGGAGTGCGACATGCTTCTCGAGGCCGCCAACGACGAGCATCGCGGCGGAATCGCGGATTTGCGCCATCACCTGCTGGCCGAATATCTTGGAACGACCACCGAGACCTTTGCCGCAGCCTTTGCGCAGAGCGGCTCGATCATCCAGGCAATCGACGCGCTCAATGATGGCCCTCGAGGCTTGCGGGAATTTGTCGTTGATTTGTCGGGCAGTATTTCGCCGATAAGCGGCACCGCGTTCTTCGACCCGGCGCGGCCCGTCAAGCTGCTAAACCGACTGGGCCTCGGCGCGCTCTTCCGCCTCCTCGTCCGCCCCGCGTGACTGGCGGCGGAAGATTACTTCGCTGGCGATGAAAAGCGCGGCGCCGAGCGCCAGCGGTAGGAAGAAATAGGCGCAGCGGAATGCAATCAGCGCACCGATCGACGCCTCCTGCGGCACGGCATAGGAGACCGTCGCCTCGAGTACGCCGAGACCGCCGGGGACATGTGTCGCGAGGATCGCGGAATTGGCCAGCACGTAAGCCGTCACCGACCTGAAGAAGGCAACGTCGCCGAAGACCGAGAGCATCTGGTGCAGGCAGGCGGATACCAGCATGAAATTGATCGTCCCGACCCCGACCTGGGCGACCGCGATCGAAAGTCGCGGCAGCTGAAGCGACCAGCGCCAGAGCCGCAGGCTGCCGCGGATGAAAAACGCCAGCCCGGCATAGATGACCGGCACGGCGAGCGCCAGCAGACCGAAAAGCCAGGTGCTCGCCGGATCGATTCGCAGCAGACGCGCGGCATCACCGGGATTGACGATCAGGGCAAGGCCGCCGAGCGTGATCAAGCCGATGCCGACGGTGACGCCGCAGAACAGGATGATCTTCGCCACGTCCTCGGCCGTCAGGCCCCAGCGGGAATAGTAACGATAGCGAAAGGCGCCGCTGCTCAGCCCCGCAAATCCGATATTGTGGCCGAGCGAAAGGCTGATGAAGGAGGCGAGCGCGATTTTCCGGTAAGGCAGGGATTTGCCGAGCGAGCGGATCGCCAGATAGTCGAAACAGCTGAGGCACAGATAGGATGCCGCCGCAAACAGAAGTGCTGTGCAGAAGGTCGGAAAGGGTATGCTGCGGACCGATTGAACGATCTGTTCCAGGCTGTACTGGCGGAAGATCCGATAGAGAAGAAAGCCCGCGATACAAAGGGCGGCAACGAGCAGTCCATTCCAGATTGCGTTTTTCAGACTCATCGATTGTCCGTTTTTTAAGTGCGAGCGCCATGGTTCGATCATCTGGAACGATCAAAAGAGTTTTGTGTTCCCCACCGGAGAACGAGTCCTGTCTCTCGCGGGGAGACCAGCTTTAGCGGGCCGATGCCGGATAAATCGATCAAACTTCTGACCTATAACGTGCATAGCTGCATCGGCAACGACCGGAAGCTCGACCCCGGCCGCATCGCGTCGGTTATCGCCGAGGCGGGGGCCGATATCGTCGCTCTGCAGGAGGTCGATGTTCTGAGACGGAGAACCGGCGGCATCGATCAGGCTCATCTGATCGCCTCGCTGCTGAAAATGCAGGCTCATTTTCATCCGGCGCTATCGATTGCCGAAGAGCAATATGGCGATGCGATCATCACGGCGCTGCCGACGTCTGCGGTCAAGGCCGGTCCGCTGCCCTCTGTCGGCGAACGGCGCGGCGCGCTGTCGGTCGAAGTCCTGGTCGGCGATAGGAAGCTGCTGGTCGTCAACACTCATCTCGGCCTGCGCGGGCGCGAGCGCATCCGGCAGATGACGACGCTTTTGAATTCGGGCTGGCTGCGCGGCGCAATGGAGGAACCTCTTCCCTGCGTTCTCTGCGGCGATTTCAATGCCATTCCGTCATCGGCGACGTACCGCCTTGTCGCACGGTCGTTGAAGGACGCCCAGCTTGGAGGCAAGGCTGCGCCAAGAGCGACCTTTCCCTCCCGCTACCCGCTGATGCGCCTCGACCACATCTTCATCACCGACGACCTCGTCGTCAAAAGAGCCGCTGTCCTGCAAAATCGCCTGACGAAGGTCGCCTCGGACCATCTTCCGCTCTTTGCCGAAATCAGTTTCGCCTGATCCACACGGCTTGCGCCCCGATATCGGTGGAAAAGCGACATCCAACCCTACTCTCAACGACTTTGAAACGAATATTTCACGATTAATATGATATGGAATATTCATTCCGTCATGTGTCAGGGCGGGAAAGATATGCAATCGACTCGAGCGGACGAGGAGACCTTCGCGAAGCCGATTGTTCTCTTGGGAAGGAGGGGTGATGTTGGGAAGGCTGTTGTCACGTGTGCGCATTCAGACGCAGGTGATGGTATTCATCGTTCCATTCGTCTTGAGCATCATGGCGGTTGGCGCCATGGGCCTTTATGCATCGAGCCTGCTTCAGGGGCGGATGGATATTTCCAACTCCGTCCTGCAGTCATTGAGCGGCTTTCGCAACCTGTCGGCGGCGATGGCCGAGTTCCTTGCCGACGCCACTGAGGATAACCGGGATGCCGTCGCCGCCAGGCTTGCCGATCAACGCGGCCTTCTGAACGCCGGCCTCGACAGGCTCGCCGCAGATCACAGCGGCCAGCAGGAACTGGAGCAGGCACTCGCTTCCATCGACGGAATTTCGACGCGCATGGATTTGCTCTGGCAGCTGCAGGAGAGCCGCGCAGCCTTGCTCACCGATCTCCAGAAGGCGCAGAGCGTCGTCGTATCGTCCCAGACGGATCTTGTCGAAGGGGCCAAGGCGCTCCAACGTGCTGCCGACCTGCAGGAAGATGAATCACGCAACACGCTCGCTGACGCGCAGCGCATTTCGGACTTCACCTCCTTCGTCCTAGCACTGAACGACAGGGCCCAGGCGGCCGGCCCGATCACCGGCCCGGAACTGGAGGAACTCGCCCGGCAGCAGCGCATCGTAGGAATGGCGCTTGGCGGCGAGGCGCCCGAGGCCAAAAAGGTCGTCGACGACGCCATTGCTGCTCTGAAACCGCTTGTCGAAACGGCGGGCCAGACCGCGGAGAGTGCCGCCGGCCTCAAGGACGTCACGAGCCGGATCATCGCCAGACTGCCCGACTTCCAGGCGGTCGCCGCACGGCGGGTGAAAGCCGTGACCGACAAGGCAGCCGAGACGGCGAAAACAGTCGAGCGCGCCAAGGCCAGCCAGAGAGACGGCCAGAAACTGACGACCTCGGCCTATGTGATTCAGATCGTCCTGGCGAAGTTGACGCTCGCCCCGACGGACGCCAATCTCCAGCGGCTTTCGCAGGAGATCACTGCCGTCAGAAAAGGCTTGGACATGCTGATTTCCAATGTCGGCGGCTTTGCGCAGTTCGATAAACTCAAACCGAAGCTGCTGCCGGCGCTGGACAAGATGCAGAAGGCCGCCACCGATCTCGTCCGCATCAGCGGGCAGCGCCAGGACGAATTCCGCGCCGCCGCCGCCGACGTGGACGGGATGTGGTCGCAGCTGACGGCTTTCGCCGAAATGCAGCGGCAGAACGCCGCCGCGGAACGCTCCGACGCCAATTCCATGTCTCTCGGAACGACGATCCTCGGCGTGGTGATCGCTATCCTCGCCGGCATCGGGCTGACTGTCACGCTCAAAGGTCCGATCACCCAGATCACCTCGGCCATGCGGCGGCTCGCCGACGGCAAGCTCGAAACGGCGATCGTCGGCGAAAGCCGGGCCGATGAAATCGGCGACATGGCCCGCGCGCTCGGCGTCTTCAAGAACAACGCCATCGCCAAGGTCGAAATCGAGGAGCGCAGCGAGATCGAACGGACGAGAGCCGAGGAGGAACGGCGCCGCAACGACGAGGAAAAGCGCTCGGTCGAACAGCAGATCGATTTCGCCGTGACGGCCCTGGCTGCGGGTATCGGACGCCTGGCGCGCGGCGATATCTCGCAGACGATCGCAACGCCGTTCTTCGGCCGGCTGGAGCAGCTGCGCAACGATTTCAATGCGTCGCTGCTGCGCCTGCAGGAAACGATCGACCAGATCCGCACCAACACCCGGATGATCGAAGGCAATGCCGGCCAGATGGATCTGGCGGCAGGCAACCTCGCCAAGCGCACCGAGCAGCAGGCCGTGGCGCTCGAGGAAATCGCCGCAGCCATCGAAGAGATTACCACCACCGTTCGCTCGTCGGCGGCCTGCGCCGACGATGCCCGCGAGATCATCACCGACACTAAGAAGACGGCCGATTCCTCATCCGAGGTGGTCGCCAGCGCCATCGACGCGATGGGCAAGATCGAAGCCGCTTCGGACGAGATCGTGCAGATCATCGGCGTCATCGACGACATCGCCTTTCAAACGAACCTGCTCGCGCTCAACGCCGGCATCGAAGCAGCCCGCGCCGGTGAAGCCGGCAAAGGCTTTGCGGTCGTCGCCCAGGAAGTTCGCGATCTCGCCCAGCGCTCCGCCGAGGCCGGTCAGCGGATCAAGCAGCTCATCGGACGCTCGCGTGCGGAGATTACCAACGGCGCGCGGGTCGTGCGCCAAACCAGCGAAGTCCTCGAAAGCATTTCCGCAAAAGTGGTGACTGCATCCGAGCAGATGGATGTCATCGCCCGCTCGAGCAGAGAGCAGTACAATGCGCTGCACGAGGTGAATTCCTCCGTCAACCGAATGGACCAGATGACGCAACAGAACGCCGCCATGGTCGAGGAAACGAGCGCGGCGACGAAGGAACTGGCCGACGAGACGAGGACGCTTCTGCAGCTGATCGACCAGTTCCAGCTGGAAGAAACGGACACGCGTGGCGTGGCCGCTGCTTGATGCGGTCAGTGACGGCTATAGAGCGGCGGCGTCACATCTTCGTCTGCGAGATCCGGATAAAGCTGCCTGCGGGTGCGGGCGAGCGCTTCCGCCTCCCGGCGATTCCGTTCGAGCAGAACAGCAGTGACGTCCTTGTAAGGCTCGCCGTCCGACAAGGCGACGCGGACGGTTCCGCCCTGCGAGAGGAAGTCGCAGAACGACCGCATCGAGCGAAGACGCGTCGTGATCTCGACATAGCGGTCGTCATGTCCAGCCATGTTCATCTCCCTTCCAGACCGTAAGATGGCACGAACACTTCGGCGAGAAGATGGCACTCGCTTCAGCCCCTTTTCGGAAATCAATCTCTGGCAAGCTTCCGGTTGAGCGCGGCGGCAGCCAGGGGCAGCGCCGTGGTCACAACGGTCCCGAGTGGCAATCGCCGGACACCCCTGGTGACGACAAAGGTTGCCGCCATTGCCCCCGCCAGCTTAAGCCATGGCCGGT
Source organism: Rhizobium phaseoli (assembly GCF_003985125.1). Classification (GTDB taxonomy): domain Bacteria; phylum Pseudomonadota; class Alphaproteobacteria; order Rhizobiales; family Rhizobiaceae; genus Rhizobium; species Rhizobium phaseoli. Next base: position 471,401 of record NZ_ML133565.1, on the reverse strand, counting down.
CGCCGAGTTGGGCATGGGCGCTGGCATCGGCCCAGCGGGCATTTTCTGTCAAGACGGTTGCGGCCTGCCGCCTGATCACGTGCAGACGCGCCTGGAGGTTTTCGAGCTCCTCCCGCAACTCCCGTAGGCGGCCGTCCAGAGCATGCCCCTCGGAGCTCTCGACGGTTTCTCCCACATAGGCGTCGAACGGAATCTCGCGGCCAAGTGTGGCGAGATAGGCGCGGTATTCAGCCTCGCTCGCGAAGCCCTCGCGCCTGATGAGGTCGGGATTGATGTCGGCCTCGTCTCTATTTGCCAGCGGGATGCCGGCGTCGTCGAGTCTGTCGTCCACGCCAGTGCCGGATTCGTTCTTGAACATGATGCGTCTCCCGTGTTTCCTCACGGCAGAACGCCCGATGGCGCAAATTGATCCCACCCGCCGATCTTGCCGCCGCGCTCCTGCCAGGTTTTCATCGTCCCGGCGGGGTGAAACGTTCGGGCCGAAAATCCGCCAGCAGCGGATGGCGGCATCCGGTAGCAATCTCGTGGGCGAGCAATTCACCGGCAATCAGGCCGAGGGTCGCGCCGCTATGGCTGAAGGCGACGAAATAACCCCAGATCGACGGCAATTCGCCAAAGACCGGCTCGCCATCGCCCGGGATCGGCTTTGGACCGACGCCGTAATCCTCGATCTCAAGCGCCGGATTGCCTTCGAGAACCATGGAAGCTTCGTGCAGCAAACCGTCCAGCGTCGATTGCCTGACATCATAGCTGCCGTCCGGGTTGACCCTCACCTCTTCCTCCGACCAGGCGGAATCGAGCGCAAAGCCGCCATTGGGCGTCGGCCGGATGGCGACCCGCGGGGTGTTGAGCACGGCCTTCAGCGGATGGCGGATCGGCTTGGTTCTGACGAGAAGGGCGACAGGGGTCGCATCCTCGATCTGCTGGCCGGCGTCGGCCACGATTGCAGGAACGGCGGCGCCGGCAGCAAGAAGCACGGACTCGGCGACCCAATGCCTGCCGTTCGCTGCCGTCACCCCGCGCACGCGCGCCCCTTCGATATCGACCATCGCCCGTCCGGCATCAGTGACGATCTCGCCGCCGAGCGAGCGGAATTCCTGCGCGAGCGTGTCGATCAAAGCGGGAAGATCGACCCAGCCTTCCCCGGGATTGAAGATCGCGCCCTGCGGCGTGACGGCGCGCGCATCGACGCCTGGCGTCGCCCCGGCAATCTCCTCCGGCACAACCCATTGCGCGTGATAGCCGAGATCACGCTCATAATCGTAGATTTCGGAAATCTCGTTGCCGTCATCGTCAGCATCCCAGGTCAGGCCGCCGTCGAAGCGCAGCCACGGCGCATCCGGATAGCGGGCAGCCAGTGTGCGGTAGCGGTCAATGCCGGCGAGACGCAGCCGGTGATAGGCGGCGGAACGTTTCCGCGCAGAGTTCAGCCAGGCGAGCGATCGGCCGGAAGCGCCATTGGCAAGCGGACCGTCATTGACGAGAACGGTGGCGATCCCGAGCCGAGCGAGGTGAACCGATGTCGAGACCCCGAATATGCCGCCGCCGATGACGACGACCTTCGAAGGTTTGGGGGAAGCATTCATGTCGATAACCTTATCTTGCTCTTCTGTCATTCGAACGCATTCACGCGGGCGCGTCAGAGGACTTCCGCGAGGAAGCGTTGCAGCCGCTCGCTTCTGGGATTGTCGAAGATCTGTTCGGGGCATCCAGCCTCGACGATGCGGCCCTCGTCCATGAAAACGACCTGGTCGGCCACCCGGCGGGCAAATCCCATTTCATGCGTCACTACAACCATCGTCATGCCCTGGCGGCCGAGGGTCGCCATCAGGTCGAGCACACCCTTCACAAGTTCGGGGTCAAGTGCGCTCGTCACCTCGTCGAACAGGATGACCTCGGGATCCATGGCGAGAGCCCGCGCGATGGCAACGCGCTGCTGCTGCCCGCCGGATAGGCCTGCCGGCCGATGATCGCTGCGCGCAGCAAGTCCGACTTCGGCCAGGCGCGCCTCGGCGATGCGCCGCGCCTGCCGTTTCGGCATTTTCTTGATCCTCGTCAGCGACAGCATGACGTTTTCAAGCGCAGTGTGATCGGGAAACAGGTTGAAGTGCTGAAATACCATGCCGACGCGGCGTCTCAGCCTCTCAGGCCTCATGGCGAGAATGCTGTCGCCATCGAGCAGGATGTCGCCGCCTTTCGGTTCGACCAGCCTGTTCAGGCAGCGCAGCAATGTCGATTTGCCCGAGCCCGAAGGGCCGATGACGCAGGTAACACTGCCGGGAGCGATGTCGAGATCGATGCCCTTCAGGACCTCGAGCTCGCCATAAGCCATGCTCAATCCCCGTATATTGAGCGCGCCGCCCTTGAACCGCGGCGCGTCGGCAACTGGCCCGGCGGCGGCCTGCAGCTCGCTGACCTCGACCAATCCGCTCGCCGCACCCGAACCCCGCCCCTGTTTTCCCAGCCGCAGCCTTGCGTCGATATAATTGACGAAGTGCGTCAGCGGCACGGTGATCACGAGATAGAAGACACCCGCCAACAGCAGCGGCGACAGATTGCCGGTCACAACCGCCTGATCCTGGCCGACGCGGAAAATCTCCCGCTCGGAGGCGAGCAATCCGAGGAAATAGACCAGGCTCGAATCCTTGACATTGCCGATGAACTGGTTGACCAGCGCCGGCAGCACGCGTCTGATGCCCTGCGGGATAACGATCAGCCGCATGCCTTGACCATAGCTCATGCTGAGCGCCCGGCAGGCCTCCATCTGACCGCGCTCGACGCTCTGAATACCCGAGCGGAAGATTTCGCCGATATAGGCGCCAGCGATCAGACTGAGCGCCAATATGCCGAGCGGGAATGGCGACGGGCCGAACATTTCGCGCCCGATCCGGGCAAAACCCTGGCCGATGATCAGGATCGTGACGATCGCCGGCAGCCCGCGAAAGATGTCGGTATAGACACGCGCCGGCAGCCGCAGCCAGCGAGACTGCGAGATACCCATGACGGCAAGCACCATGCCGATCACGACGCCGAGCACCGTCGAGGCAGCGGCGAGAATAAGCGTATTCTTCAGGCCGACGCTGATCATGCTCGGCAGCACGTCCACCATCGCATCCCAGTCGAGGAAGCTGCGGCGCAGATTGTCAATCCAGTTCATCGTCATCCCCATTGAAGCCCCTGCCGAGCAGGCGGCCGGCAAAGATCAACCGTCCGCCGTCGGCGGACGGTCGCGCCTCACTTCTTGGGAAGATATTGATCCGGCATCGGCGAGCCGGGAAACCACTTCTCGTAGAGTGTCTTCCAGGTGCCGTCCTGCATAGCGTCGTGAAGAGCGCCGTTCAGCGCCGTGCGGAAGGCGTCGTTCCCCTTCCGGATCACGAAGCCGGCCGGCGCATCGAAGGACGGAATGTTGACGGCGATCTTCAGCGCCGGAAAGCGGCCACCATATTGTTTAGCTGCCTCGTAATCGAGAAAATGGGCATCGATCGTGCCGTTGTTGAGTGCTGCAACCGCGGAATTGTTGTCGGGAAATTTAACGAGATCGGTGCCGCCGAAATTCTTGGCGGCGTAGATTTCCTGAAGGGTTCCCTGCACGACGCCGAGGCGTTTGCCCTTGAGTCCGGCGGCATCCTTGATGCCGGCGTCCGGCGTCAACACAGAAAGATAGCCGGCGAGATAGCCATCGGAAAAATCGACTGTCTTCTTGCGGGCTTCGGTGGTTCCGATCGCCGCAACGGCAACGTCGAAGCGCTCATTCGCGACCGACGGCAGAAGTGCGGAAAATTCCTGGCCGGTGAAGGTCACCTTGTCCTTGGAAAAACCAAGGCGGGATACGACGTTGAGAAACAGCTCGATATCGAAGCCGGTGAACTGCCCGTCTGCCGTTGCAAACGTGTAGGGCTTGGCATCACCCATCGTTCCGACGCTGATGACACCAGGCTCGATGAGTTTGTAGGGATTGTCGGCGGCTGCCGCGGACCCCATTCCTGCGGCCAGAAGGCATGCCATGAGGCCAGCACGCAACGGCGTGACGACAGCCGGAAATGATTCAAGAAACCTCATCTTCGTTCTCCACTCTGAAAGGAATGCTCTTGTCGGCATTAGGATTCACACCTCGCCGCCGCACTTGCGGCAAGTCGAAGCCGGTAAAGATACCGGTCTCTTACAAAAAGAGACCGGTCTCACGTAATATTTGATATCCGTCAATTGACCGCCCGTCAACAACTCTTGTAGTGCTGCCCCATGGAAGATTCCGCTGCTCCGAAACGTTCCGTCACGGTTGCCGACGTCGCGAAGGCGGCGAAGGTCTCGAAGGCGACCGCTGCCCGCGTATTGGGCGGCTATGGCGTCGTCAGCGACAAGATCAGGGACCAGGTCGTTGCGGCCGCCGCAACGCTGGAATACCGACCGAACGAGCTCGCGCGCAGCATGAGTACCGGGAGATCAGGGATTATCGGCGTCGTGGTCGGCGATATCGAAAACGCGTTCTTCAGCCTGGCAGTGCGCGGCATCAGCGATATGGCCCGCCTGGCAGGCTTCACCGTCATCATCGCCAATTCGGGCGAACAGCTCGACGCCGAAATATCGGCCGTCGACCTACTGATCGGCAAGCGCGTCGATGGCTTGATCGTGACCCCGGCCCGCTGCGACAGAATCGATCATCTCCGGCAAGTCCGCCGCGCCGGCGTACCGCTCGTTTTATTCGACCGGAACATCCCAGAGCTCGAAGTCGATGCCGTGACTGGCGACGATCGAGAGGCGGCAATCGCCGCGACCCGCTGTATGGTCGAGCAAGGACATCGCCGGCTAGCATACGTGTCCGCTATGGAAGCCGAGGGCGGAAAGCTCGCCGATATCGGTCGCATATCGAATTCTGCCGTGCGCGAACGCGTGGAAGGCTTCGTGCAGGTCCTGACGGAGGCAGGTTTGCCAAATCCCGTTCACTATGTTCGGCTCGGCGCCACGGATCAGCCGCAAACGGACGACGTCGTCAAACGCCTGCTCTCGGATTCAGCGCCTCCAACCGCGCTCCTGGCATCGGACAGCCTCGTTGGACTGCGCGTATTCAAGTCGCTGCAGTCGCTCGGCCTCTCAATTCCGAAGGATATCTCGATGATTTCTTTCCTGGACGCCGATTGGACCAGCGTGACCGTTCCGCCGATCACCATCGTCGACCAACGCGTTTACGAGATGGGCAAACTCGCGGGGGAACGGCTGATTGCCCGTATCGAACAAATCCCTCTTACCGTCGAACGGCTGCAGATCAATACGACCCTCGTGATGCGCGGCTCGGTCGCCAGGGTTGGCCCGTGAGTTTTCCCGTCAGGGAACCCCGTATAGACGTTGAACGCGGGGGACGTCGCAAGTTCGGACGCACAAGCGCTTCACACGGGATTTGCTCTAATCAAAAAGCTCGCCATGTCCGATCTGCTCCCGCTTGCCCGGCACCTCGCTGATGACGGGATCGTCGGCAGGATCGGGATCTTTTCTGTTGGCTTCGTTCAAAAACCGCGCGGCCTGAAGGAATGCGACCGATATTTCCTCGGTGCCCCATCCGGCTTCATTGGCGGCTGCGATCATTTTTTCCAATGCGTCGCGTGCAGCGGCGCTAGCTTCTTCGAAGCGCTGCGCGGGAGCTTCGGCTTTCGGCCGTGGAAAGGTCATCGTCTTCCCTCCATAGACTGGCTAATCGAGGATGAACGCAGTTCCCGGGAAATGGATGCACGATGAGGACGATTTAGCTGCGGACGCGCTGATTTTCTCTATCAGATGACCGTGCGCAGCAGAAACGGGGAACGCTCCAGCGGACGCTGGGCGAGGATTCTCAGCATCGCCGAGCCCTGTATGCCGGTCGTGGTGCGCGAGCGGCCATCATGATAGATGACCGTCATGACCTGGCCAAGAATGTCATAGCGGATCTGCGCGATCGTCCGGGTGTGAACCGGAAATACGAATTCGTCGGGCTCTGATATTTGCCCGGAGGTCTCCAAAGTCATCGCCATGCCCCAACGATAATAGCGCCTCTGCCCCTCATTTTCGCCGTTCCAGCGCACCCAGCCCGGAAATCGGAAGCGCCGAATGTCCCAATTATGCACATATTGCCTTAACCGTCGCGTGACATCGGCGTGACATGCCGATCCGTGTTAGAAAAACAGCGCGGCGCTTCGAATGTCACGCAATCAGTGCAACGTCTTCGGCAATGCATGGGCGTGAACGGCCCGCGGCCAGTATTCGACGGTGAGCGCCAACGACCGGACCGCCTCGTCCATCCCGAAAACCACATCCCTCAACCGCTCGATCTCACAATCGAGCTCATACACCTCCAACTCGTCACGATCATCTCCGTCAAGCAGCCGCCTCGCCGCTTCGATCAGGCGCTCCGCGCGTCCGACGATATTGAAAGCGCTTCGTATAATGAGGTCGAGCATCCCGTTTCTCCCGCTGCTTGACAAAGCGTCTTGCAGAATCAGGATGCTGGCAATCCCGAAATCTTGTCAGATCCATCCGCGGGCCCGGTCAATATAGTCCCTGAGGTCGTGCAGGACGGATGGTTCGCGATGGCGCGGCGCCAGAACCTGGCGTGAAGCAAGGGCAAGCAGACCCACGACAGCAACCATGAGCGCCACTGTCGAGAGCGGATATTGTTTCACAACTGTCTCGGTCTGACGGATCGCCTGACTGGCGCTGTCCTTGGCCAATTGGCCTGCATCGAGGATCTGCTGCTGGAGCGTCTCCAGTTGTCTGCGCAAGGCGCTCAACTCTGCGCGCAGGTCTTCTTCAGGCTGGCGGGGGACCCCGACGGATGCGGTGTTGACATCGATGATGGCTTTCGGCACCGGCTCACCGATCTTTGCTCCGGTGGTGTCAAGCGTCGGCATCTCATTGGTCTTGCGGCGCGGCATGTCACATCTCCTCCTAGTCATCGTCAAGTGAAAAGACCGGCCGATAATGGCGCTCGGCGATCAGCAGGCTTCGGTCAGGCCGGATGATGTATATTTCCTCAACCTCTCGTCCCCATTGATCCGTGAAGCTGTGCGGGAAGGAAGACCCGATCGGCGACTTGGTGAGCTTCGTGCGAGGCTGGCCGCCATAGGTAATACTACCCGGAATGGGCGTGAGGCCGGCCGAAGAGTAGCTGCCCACGCTGGTCGTGCAAGCAGCCAGGGCGACGGCACAAAGCAACGGCAATGCCACTCTCCGCTTCATCGAACTCCTCCTGCCGCTTCGGCGTCGAACGCTCCGCCATAGTAACAAGCATCAATGGGCATTGTTCCAGAAGCGGCCGTCCGCCAGGACGGCGCGTCGCGCCCCGGCCTAGGCGGCTGTCTGTCGTGGCGGATGTTTATGAAACATGGATTGGGATAATCCCGGCCGCGCGCAACCGGTCTTGTGCTCGCGTCGGCAATGGTGCTGCCGGGACGCCTAAAGCTTATCGCTGCGACGCCTTACCACGTGTTTCAAAGCCAGCAAGTGTCTGCGTCGCTCCAGCATATAGTCGGCATAACCAACGCAGATAAACAGCAATGTCGGGCCGGCGTAGATGCCGATGAGAGCCAATGCAACAAGGATGAATGCGGTCGTCATGGTCTGTCTTCTTCCATCATGTTGATCCCATAAAGCGGCGGCCCCATTCTTTCGGCTGGTCAGGTTTCGCCGCTGGTCTGTCCCTCACTTCCGTTGCGGGTCATGGCTATGGTGGCGATCATGCTCGCCCCCTCCGCCCGAGACCTTGCTTTGCGTGCGCTTGTCGGGCTCCGCTGCCGGCTTCGGAATGTCGAGCGGAGCCTTGGCATTTTCATGGGAAGCGCCGGGACCACCCTGGCGGATGGTCGCGGCGCTCTTTTTGGACGTGGACATCGATGCCTCCTAGCGATCCTGCTGGTAACCCTGATGGGTCGTGTTGACCTTGGTGTTGCCTTGCTGACCCTTCTTGTCGGGGTCTTCGCCGCCGCTTGCCATCGCAGTGTCCTCTGCCTTGGTCTTCACCGACTTACCTGCGCCCTTGCTGCTGACGTTGCCTGCTGGAATTGGTGGTAGCTTACTGCTCATCGCGCCTCTCCTCAGTCAGGGTCTCGATTGGAGCTGTGATCGGAATATTGCTCGGTCTGAACCGTCTTGCCGTCCAGGCCGCGCTCCTTGGAGTGTTGTGCCTTGTCGCGGTTCGAAAGGACCGCGTTTTCGGGAAGCTGTGCCTCTTTGAGGTCGGTCATGGCGCCGCTGCCATCCCCCTTACCCTTCGCGCCAGCGCCGATATGTTTCCGGTCGGCATGTGCCATGGTTTTCTCCTTGATGATCATGTCAAACAATCCAGATCCGCCGAGGTTCCGGGATCGACGGCAAATCGGCCGGAGGAACACGCCAGGTCGGTCCTAGCGATTGCAGAGATGCCGTCGCAACTCGTCCTTCCGGATGAAAAGGTCGGTTTTGCCGGGCTCGTGATCGGGATGCGATACTTCGACATCGAGATCATCGGAAAGCGCGAGCGCCTGCCCGGCATTCATGATGCCGAGCGGGACACGCCCTTCTTCGGTATCCACCGCGACTTCGACCAGCTGTTTCTTGGAAATCATCTCGGCAATCCTTTTTCCTATCTATTCAGAATCCGCCGGCTTCCCATTCGTTCCCTTGCCCTACGATTTTGCGGCCTTTCCTCGCGCATCGCCTCCGTTACGCGCTTGACGAGCGGGCTCGACATCATGTCCTCGAGCAAAACCGACAACTTCGGCTTCCAATTCGGATAGCTGTCGCTGGTGCCTGGAATATTGGTCGGGTTTTTCTCGTCGGTGAGATCGGCGAGGCGCACCGCGACGAGAAGTGACGGGGTTCTGGCGATGTAGCGATAGGCGCTGACGGTCAATTCCCTCAGCGCTTCCCGACTTGCCGTTGCGTCAAGACGTTGGGGCAGGCCGAGACCGGCTGCCCTGAGTGCCGCCTTCAGGCTTTTCCGCTCGCGCTTGCGTTGTTCGAGATGTTTTTCAGTGAGATCCGGCGGGACGATGCCGTGCTCGCGCCGGTCCTGAATGTCGGCGCCGCGCCACCAGCCGGCCAGGGTCTGGTGATCGTGCGTCGAAATGCAGGCCAAGGCAAGAACGGGGTAGGTATCCGGCGATTTGAAGCCGTCTTCGTCCTGTTCATAGGACAGGATCCGATAAGAGAGAATGCGGGCCGACACCAGATCGTCGGGTAGGTCTTCGGGGATCATTCCCAAGGCTTCGCCGATGACAAGGCATCGATGCTCGGCCGACGTTTCGGCCAGGATCTGCAGGAGCCTTTCCTGGGGATAGCGCACATAGCCGCCGCCCTCCGGGCTGCTGCCGAGCGGCACCAGAAAGAGCCGCCGGAGCGCCGGGGCATGGTCGATGCGGATCGCGCCCGCATAGCGCATCCCAGCCGTCACCATCCGACGGAAGGGAGAAGTTTCTCCCGATGCGATCCTGGACGGCAGATAGCCGGCAAGATGCCAGTCCTGCCCGTCAACCGCGAAGGGATCGGGTGGACTGCCGATGGTGGCCTTGGAAATATAGACCTCTGGCTGGCTCCATGTCGCCGAGCCGTCGACTGCCTCGCCCACCGCAAGATCGAGATAGAGCCCGATCCGCATACCGGCCTTCAGTGCCCGCTCCGCCGCCTGCATCATCTGCCGGTGGGCGAGCCACTGCAGCCACATATGGAACCGCACATCGTCTTGATGATCGCGCTCGAATTCTGCGACGGCTGCGCTGTCGGCGCGCTGAAAATCTGCGGGCCATGTCTGCCAGCCGGCGCCGGCGCCGCGCCCGGCCATGGACAGCGACAGGCATTCGAACAGAGCGTGCCGCCGCAGGTCCTCGCCGCCTTGCGCCACGAAGAGGTCGAAATCGGCCGGAGCATAAGCCTTGTCGACTGGGCTCCGCCCCCGCCACCCCGGCCAGAGATCGCGCAGCGCCTGAAGCTTGACCGCAGCCACCTCAGCATAATCGACGAGATCGGTCCGGCGAAGCCTCTCCAACTTTCGGTCGAGTGCTCGACTCAAGACAAACCCGGGGACGCAGTCGACGGCGATATAGAGCGGGTTGAGATGCTGGCGGCTGGATGGTTCATAAGGACTGCAGCGGTCGGGATCGGCAAGAAACGGCGCATGAAGCGGATTGAGTCCGATGAAATCGGCGCCGAGCGATCCTGCCAGATCCGTCATGACGACAAGATCCTCGAAGTCTCCTATGCCCCAGTTGCGCGCCGAACGAAGCTCGTAGAGCTGCAGGCTGATGCCCCAGATCCGCGTGCAGGAAAGAAACTCCGGCAGGTATGACCTCGGGATCTCCTTGAGCGTCTGCTTCGGCTCCTGCCGCGTCCCGGCCGTCTCGCGATCAACCGCAGCCGACAAGTCAACCTTCAGTGCCGAAAGTAGCTTGCGCTTGGTCCGGCCGGAGATCGCCACTTCCCGATTGTCGGGACTGGGCCTTGTCGGGATGATGCCGTGCCGGCGGGCGAGACTTTCGAGCTCCCAGGACCTCATAATTCGATCGCCTTCATTTCGGCCCCCTTACGCTTCGCCGATGCTCCAGATCACCGTCCATGGGGCAAGATCTCCATCGTCATTGCGACCGAGACGGAAGATCGTTTCGCCGTCCTCATGCCGATGGCCAAGCCTCGCGGCCTCGTCACTGAGATTGGCGGCGAGATGAAGGCGCCGGTTGCCGGCAAGCGTCCAAGCCACCGCAACCGCTGCTCCAGCCGACTGGAAAGTCGCATGTCCGGCGGCTCCTTTCAGCAAGGGAATAATTCGTTGACGTCGTAGGCCGAGAAGCATCCTGTAGAAGTCGAGGGTCTCCGAGGAGGCGAGTTTCTCCCAGTCGAGCTTTGCAGCAGCGAAGGTCGACGGCGCCGTCGGGTCGAGAAGCTCGCCGGCATCGAAGCCCGGCAGGCGCGACAGCTCCTCGCGCCGGCCTTTCCGGACTTTGTCGTTCAGATCCTCGTCGAAATCGCAAAAAAACGGAAAAGGCTCGTCGGCGCCCCATTCCTCGCCCATGAACAGCATCGGAACCTCGGGCGCCAGCAGGTAGATTGATGTGACTGCCTTGACGGCATCGGCCGGGCTTACGGCCATGATGCGGTCGCCGAGCGCCCGGTTGCCGATTTGGTCGTGGTTCTGGATGAAGGACACGAAGGCAGTCGGCGGCAGGTGGCCGCTCGGCCTGCCCCGGCTCCCGCCGCGATAGGGCATATGCTCGCCCTGAAACACGAAGCCTTCCGCCAGCGCGCGGCCAAGCTTGTCGGCATCACCGGCGTAGTCGGCATAATAGCCGAAGGTCTCGCCGGTCGCAGCGATATGCAGCACATGGTGCAAGTCGTCGTTCCACTGGGCCGTGAACAGGCTCGGCTCGCCGCTTTCATCGCGCTGCAGCAGCTCGCTGTCGTTCTCCTCGTTCTCGACGATCAGATGGACGTGCCTGTCGCCGGCGGCTGCCCGAACACGGCGGGCGAGCGCATGCAGAAGATGTTCCTTGCTGTCGTCCTTGATGGCATGGACGGCATCGAAGCGAAAACCGTCGAGCCGGAACGCGGTAATCCAGTAGATGGCGTTCTCGATGATGAATTCGCGGATCATCCCGGAGCCGTCGCCGTCGTAATTGACGCCGTGGCCCCAGGGGGTCTTGTGATGATCGGTAAAAAGCGGCGCGTAGGATGGGATATAGTTCCCGTCCGGGCCGAAGTGATTATAGACGGCGTCGAGGAAGACCGAGATGCCGCGCTCATGTGCAGCGTCCACCAGCGCCATGAGATCTTCCGGCCGGCCGTAGCTGCTGTCAGGAGCATAGGGAAGCACGCCGTCATAGCCCCAGCTGTAGCGGCCAGGGAATTCAGCGAGCGGCATGATCTGCAGCGCCGTCACGCCCAATGCCTGCAGATGGTCGAGCCGCTCGATCGCAGCCTTGAAAGTACCCTCTGGCGTGAAGCAGCCGATATGCAGTTCGTAGATGATCATTTCTTCCCAAGGCCGGCCGGTCCATTCGCTGGTGTTCCAGCGATAGGAAGAAAGGTCGACCACTTCGCTCGGGCCATGCACATCCTGCGGCTGGAAGCGCGAGGCCGGATCGGGAACCTCGAGGCCGTCGGGCAGCACGAAACGGTAGCGCATGCCGGCTCCGGCATCCGCGACCAGGCAGCGATGCCAGCCATCTTCGCCCGCCTGCATCGGACGAGGGTCCGCGCCTTCGATCCTCAATGACACGCTTTCATGCAGAGGAGCCCAGAGGCGGAACAGAATGCCGTCTTCGCTGAAGGCGGGGCCGAACGTCATGTTGGTCAAGGGCATGCCTTTGATGAATGGACGGAACCTGGGTAACTTTTGCAGGAGCAAAAAGTTTCGTCTGCAAGCGGACGTGTGAGCTGTGGTGTCAGCAGCGTGCCGGCCGAGAGGGAGTGGGATTTCCTAAGCTCATCACAATCGCACGCTGCCTGCCTATCAAAGTGAAGGGCCAGCCGCTCGCTTCGTCGATCACGCCGCAGCGACCTTGTCCCGGAGCGCTTCGTCCATGGCCGCCTGAAGCTGCTCTTGGGTGAACGGCTTCGTCATCCTGAGCATCCGGCCGAGCCCCTGGTCCTCGGCAAGCTCGACATAGCCGGAAGCGAGGATCACGGGCAGGTTGGGAAAGGCTGCACGAAGGTGGCGCGCAAGCTCGGCGCCGGTCATGCCCGGCATGGCGTGATCGGTGATAACCAGATCGCACTCCTGCCCGCCGGCGAAGAATTCCAGAGCCTGGGAGGCGGAAGACGCCTCCCGCGGCAAATGTCCGAGATCCTCCAGCATCGCCACAGTTCCAGTCCTGACGAGCGCATCGTCGTCGACGACAAGAATGGCGAGCGATCGCGACACCGGCTTCACCGGTTCCGCCGCTGTCGGCACGTCCGCCGCCTGCGCCCTGGTGAAGCTCTCGGCGACGGGCAGCCAGAGTGAGACGGTGGTGCCCTTGCCTCTCGTGCTCGAAATCTGGATCGAGCCGCCCGATTGCGCTGCCAGGCCGTGCACCATCGACAGGCCGAGGCCGGTGCCCTTGCCGATCCCCTTGGTGGTGAAAAATGGCTCGGCGGCACGCAGGACCGTCGCCTCGTCCATCCCTTCGCCATCGTCCGAGACCGATATCTTGATGTAATTTCCGCCCGCAAGGCCGGTCGGCCGTGCCTCCTCCGCAGCCGCCGCGACCGTCACCGCACCGCCGCTTTCGAGCGCATCGCGTGCATTGACGAAGAGGTTGAGCAGCGCCAGCTCCAGCTGATTGCTGTCGACCAAGAGCGGCGGCAGATCCGCCGGGATGCACTTTCGGATCTCGACGCGCGGTCCCACCGCCTTGGCGAGCAGATCCTCGATATTTTCAAACAGCCTGAGGAAGTCGACTGCCTGCGGCTTCAGTTCCTGGCGCCGCGCGAAGGCGAGCAGGCGCTGGGTGAGCGCCGTGCCGCGCTCGGCCGCCTGGATGGCATTCGTCACCAGGCGTTCGCTGCGCTCGTCCGCCGGCAGCCGCTTCTTCAGCAGGCTGAGGCTGCCGAGCACTGCCATGAGAAGATTGTTGAAATCGTGCGCCACGCCGCCGGTGAGGTGACCGATCGTGTCGAGCTTCTGCGCTTCGAAAAGCTGCGCCAGCGCCTCCTCACGCTCGCGCGTCCGCTGGTCGATCCGCTGCTCGAGCTCCTCGTTCAGTTGACGCAACTGGATGGCAGAAGCCTCGAGCTCGGCGGTGCGCTGGTGCACCCTGGCTTCCAGATCGGCGTTCAGCCGCTCGAGCTCCCGCGTCTTTCTGTAGAGATCGGCAAAGACCCGGACCTTGGCCCTCAGCACCTCGGGCACGATCGGGACGGAGACGTAGTCGACGGCACCGACCGCATAGCCGCGCAGCCGGTCCGGTTCGGCCAGCATGACGGCCGAGACGAAGATGATCGGCGTGTTCTGATAGCGCGGGTGTTGCCGGATCATGCTGACGAGCTCGAAACCATCCTGTTCCGGCATGCAGACATCTACCAGGATGACGGCGATTTCAGTGCGCAGCAGGTGCTCGAAGGCTTCGCGGGCCGACTGCGCCTTGATGAGGTTCTCCTCGAGCTCCTCGAGAATGACCTCGTAGCTCAGGAGTTTGGCGGGCTGGTCGTCGACGAGGAGGATGTTGACGGGGTTCATGGCCGGATCCTCAACGGTGCAGCCACATGCGCAGCGCCGACAGCAGCTGCTCGGTGTTGACGGGCTTCGCCAGGTAATCCGACGCGCCCGCCTCCAGGCATTTCTCCCTGTCGCCCTTCATCGCTTTGGCCGTCAGCGCCAGGATCGGCAACCGTCGGAAGCGGGGTTCCGAGCGAATGACCTGCATCGTCTCGTAGCCGTCCATCCCGGGCATCATGATGTCCATCAGCACGATCGCAACCGAGGGCTCGGTGTTGATGACGTCGATGGCTTCGCTGCCGGTCGTCGCGGTCAGAACCCGCATGCCGCGGCGCTCCAGCACGCTGCTGAGTGCGAAGATGTTGCGAGCGTCGTCGTCGACGAGCAACACGGTCTCGCCGACGAGATCCTCGTCCGAACTGTGCAACTCCTGCAACGTCGCCTGTTTGGCCGCCGGCAGATCGGCGACGACCCGGTGCAGGAACAATGCCGTCTCGTCGAGAAGCCGCTCGGGGGACTCCACACCTTTGACGACTACGCTGCGGGCCATGCTGTGGAGCGTCGCGTCCTCCTCCGCCGAGAGCTCCCGGCCGGTGAAGACGACCACCGGCACCTCGCCAATCTCGACATCGTCGCGTATCTGCTCCAGCACTTCGAAGCCCGACATATCGGGAAGAGAGAGATCGAGCACCACGCAGTCGGCGGAATTGCGCCGCAAGGCGGCAAGCGCCTCGGATCCGGAGCCGACGCTGGTGATGTCTATGTCGTCATGTCCGAGAAGCGCAGTGACGCTCAAGCGCTCCGCCTCGTCGTCCTCCACGAGCAGCAACTGCTTGCGGCGCGGCTCGGCATAGGCCTTCAGGCGCGACAGCGCCTTGCCTAGCCCTTCCGGCGTCGTCGGTTTGCTCATGAAGGCGAAAGCGCCGCGTGTAAGCCCATGCTGCCGATCCTCGTCGAGACTGATGATCTGCACCGGAATATGCCGGGTCTGCGGGTTCTGCTTGAGCTGGCTCAGCACCGTCCAGCCGAGCATATCGGGCAGGAAGATATCGAGCGAGATCGCCGACGGCTTGTATTCCTGCGCGAGCGTCAGCGCATCGCTGCCGCGCATCGCCACCAGCACCTTGAAGCCGTTGTCGCGGGCGAGATCGACGAGAACGCGGGCGTAATGCGCATCGTCCTCGACGACGAGCAGCACCGAGTCGCCGACCTCGATCCGGTGACGGTCGTCGGTGACATGTTCGGTAGGCTTCTCGGCGCGGCGGCTTGCCGCGGCCTCGGCAAATTCTACGACATTCGCCGGCGGTGGAAGCGGCCTTGGTGGAACGGCACCGGCGCCGACATAGGTCAGCGGCAGGTAAAGAACGAAGGTGCTGCCGACGCCGGGCGTGCTGCGCAGCTGGATCTCGCCACCGAGCAGGTTTGCCAGTTCACGACTGATCGCCAATCCGAGGCCGGTGCCGCCATATTTGCGGCTCGTCGAGGCATCCGCCTGCTGGAACGCCTCGAAGATGATGCGCTGCTTTTCCGGCGGAATACCGATGCCGGTATCGACGACTTCAAAGGCGATCACCGACGGCGCGTGCCGGAGCGAGGGGTGATCCGACGACCAGCCGCTCGTCGCCGATGCGACGCGCAGTGTCACGCCGCCCTGCGCGGTAAACTTGAAGGCGTTCGACAACAGGTTCTTGAGGATCTGTTGGAGCCGCTTGGAGTCGGTAATGATGCTCTTCGTAACATCGGCGCCGACCTCGACCGCGAAGGACAGGTTGCGCGTTTCCGCTTCGTGCCGGAACGGTCGCGCCATCACCTCGAGCAGGTTGTTGACGAAGATCTCCTCGGCATCGACGGAGACCGTTCCGGATTCGATCTTGGAGAGATCGAGAATATCGCTGATGAGGTTCAGCAGATCGGTGCCGGCGCCATGGATTGTCTTGGCGAATTCGACCTGCTTGCCCGACAGATTGCCGTCGGGGTTTTCTCCGAGCTGCTGACCGAGGATGAGGATCGAATTCAACGGCGTGCGCAGTTCGTGCGACATGTTGGCGAGGAATTCGGATTTGTATTTCGAGGTCAGAGCCAGCTCGGCCGCCTTTTCTTCCAGCGCGCGCCGCGCCTGCTCGATCTCCTGGTTCTTCGCCTCGACTTCGACGTTGCGTTCCTCGAGCTGCTGCGCCTTCTGTCCGAGCTGTTCGTTGGTCTGCTGCAGTTCGCGCTGCTGTGTCTGCAGCTCGGCGGCGAGCTGCTGCGATTGCTTGAGCAGGCCTTCTGTCTGCATCGTCGCTTCGATCGAGTTGAGAACGATGCCGATCGATGTCGTCAGTTGATCGAGGAAGGAGAGCTGCAGCTCGGTGAATTCGCCGGCCGAAGCAAGCTCGATCACCGCCTTCACCTGGCCCTCGAAATGCACCGGCAGCACGATCGCGCTTCTCGGCAGGGTGGTGAACACGCCGGAGCTGATCGGTACGACATTCTCGGGCAGATCGGTGACGAGGATGCGGCGGGCATCGCTGGCGCACTGTCCGACGAGACCCTGGCCGAAGTCGAGCCGCGGCGGATGCGCTGCCTCGCCCCCTTGCGCATAGACCGACAGCAGCGACAGGAACGGTTGGCTCTCGTCGGCATCCACCTGGTAGATGACGCCCTGATGGGCGCCGACCAGCGGCGCCAGCTCCGACAGCAGCATCTTGCCGACCAGCGTCAGGTCGCGCTGGCCCTGCAGCATGTTGGTAAAGCGCGCAAGATTGGTCTTCAGCCAGTCCTGCTCGGTGTTGCGCTCGGTGGTGAGCCGCAGGTTGTCGATCATCGTGTTGATGTTGTCCTTGAGCTCGGCCACTTCGCCGCGCGCATCGACCTTGATCGAGCGCGTCAGGTCGCCCTTGGTGACGGCGGTCGCCACTTCGGCGATGGCGCGCACCTGCGTCGTCAGGTTGGCGGCGAGCAGGTTGACGTTGCCGGTCAGATCCTTCCAGGTGCCGGCTGTGCCCGGCACATTCGCCTGGCCGCCGAGGCGGCCTTCGACGCCCACTTCGCGCGCCACCGTCGTCACCTGATCGGCGAAGGTGGCGAGCGTATTGGTCATGTTGTTGATGGTTTCGGCAAGGGCTGCCACCTCCCCCTTGGAGGCGACGGTGAGGTTCTGCTTGAGGTCGCCGTTTGCCACCGCCGTCACCACCTTGACGATGCCGCGCACCTGCTCGGTCAGGTTGGCGGCCATGACGTTGACCGTGTCCGTCAGGTCCTTCCAGGTGCCGGCGACTCCCGGCACCTGCGCCTGGCCGCCGAGCTTACCTTCGGTGCCCACTTCGCGAGCCACACGCGTCACTTCGCCGGCGAAAGCGTTGAGCTGGTCCACCATGGTGTTGATGGTATTTTTCAGTTCGAGGATTTCGCCCTTCACGTCGACGGTGATCTTGCGCGACAGGTCGCCGCGCGCCACGGCGGTCGTCACTTCGGCGATGTTGCGCACCTGGGTCGTCAGATTGGCGGCGAGCAGGTTAACGTTGTCGGTCAGGTCCTTCCAGGTGCCGGCAACGCCGGGAACGACGGCCTGGCCGCCGAGGCGGCCATCGGTGCCGACTTCGCGGGCCACACGCGTCACCTCGCCGGCAAAGGAGCGAAGCTGATCGACCATGGTATTCAGCGTGTCCTTCAACAGCAGGATTTCGCCGCGGACATCGACGGTGATCTTGCGCGACAAGTCGCCATTGGCGATCGCGGTCGCCACCTCGGCGATGTTGCGCACCTGCGCCGTCAGGTTGCCGGCCATCGAGTTGACGCTGTCGGTCAAATCCTTCCAGGTGCCGGCCACACCGGAGACCTGCGCCTGACCGCCAAGCTTGCCTTCGGTGCCGACTTCGCGCGCCACACGCGTCACTTCGCCGGCGAAGGCGTTGAGCTGGTCCACCATGGTGTTGATGGTGTTCTTCAGTTCCAGGATTTCCCCCTTCACGTCGACGGTGATCTTGCGCGACAGGTCGCCGCGCGCCACGGCGGTCGTCACTTCGGCAATGTTGCGAACCTGGCCGGTGAGGTTGGAGGCCATGGAATTGACGTTTTCGGTCAGATCCTTCCAGGTGCCGGCAACACCCGGCACCTGCGCCTGGCCGCCGAGCTTACCTTCGGTGCCGACTTCGCGGGCGACGCGCGTGACCTCCGAGGCGAAGCGGTTCAGCTGATCCACCATGGTGTTCAGCGTTTCCTTGAGCTCGAGGATTTCGCCCGAAACCGACACCGTGATCTTCTTCGACAGGTCGCCATTGGCGATGGCCGTGGAGACTTCCGCGATGTTGCGCACCTGCGCCGTCAGATTGCCGGCCATCGAATTGACGCTGTCGGTCAAGTCCTTCCAGGTGCCGGCGACGCCGAGCACGTTCGCCTGGCCGCCGAGACGCCCTTCCGTGCCGACTTCGCGCGCCACGCGCGTCACCTCGCCGGCAAAGCCATTCAGCTGATCGACCATCGTGTTGATGGTTTCCTTCAGCTCCAGGATTTCGCCCGAAACCGGAACGGTGATCTTCTTCGACAGGTCTCCCTGGGCGACGGCGGTCGCAACCTCGGCAATGTTTCGCACCTGGCCGGTGAGGTTGGAGGCCATGGAGTTGACGCTGTCGGTCAGATCCTTCCAGGTGCCGGCCACACCGCGCACGTTTGCCTGGCCGCCGAGCCTGCCTTCCGTGCCGACCTCGCGCGCCACGCGCGTCACTTCGCCGGCAAAACCGTTCAACTGGTCGACCATCGTGTTGATGGTTTCCTTGAGCTCGAGGATTTCGCCCGAAACCGGGACGGTGATCTTCTTCGACAGGTCGCCATTGGCGATCGCGGTCGAAACCTCGGCGATATTGCGCACCTGCGCCGTCAGGTTGCCGGCCATCGAGTTGACGTTTTCGGTCAGGTCCTTCCAGGTGCCGGCGACACCGCGCACATTGGCCTGGCCGCCGAGCCGGCCTTCCGTGCCGACTTCGCGGGCGACGCGCGTTACTTCCGAGGCAAAGGCGTTCAGCTGGTCGACCATCGTGTTGATGGTTTCCTTCAGCTCGAGGATTTCGCCCGACACCGACACGGTGATCTTCTTCGACAGGTCGCCATTGGCGATCGCGGTCGAGACTTCGGCAATGTTGCGCACCTGTGCCGTCAGGTTCGAGGCCATGGAATTGACGTTGTCGGTCAGATCCTTCCAGGTGCCGGCGACACCCGGCACCTGCGCCTGACCGCCCAGCCGGCCCTCGGTGCCGACCTCACGCGCCACGCGCGTCACCTCGCCGGCAAAGCCGTTGAGCTGGTCGACCATGGTGTTGATGGTTTCCTTCAGCTCCAGGATTTCGCCCGAGACGTCGACAGTGATCTTGCGCGACAGGTCGCCGCGCGCCACGGCCGTCGTCACCTGGGCGATGTTGCGCACCTGCGCCGTCAGATTGCCGCACATGGCGTTGACGCTGTCGGTCAGATCCTTCCAGGTGCCGGCGACACCCGGCACCAGCGCCTGGCCGCCGAGCTTGCCTTCGGTGCCGACCTCGCGGGCCACACGCGTCACTTCCGAAGCGAAGGAGCGCAGCTGGTCGACCATGGTGTTGATCGCTTCCTTCAGCTGCAGGATTTCGCCACGCACGTCGACGGTGATCTTCTTGGACAGGTCGCCATTGGCAACGGCGATCGTCACTTCGGCGATGTTGCGCACCTGCGCCGTCAGGTTCGACGCCATTGAATTGACGCTTTCGGTCAGGTCCTTCCAGACGCCGGTCACCTCAGACACCTGCGCCTGGCCGCCGAGCTTGCCGTCCGTGCCGACCTCGCGAGCGACGCGCGTCACTTCCGAGGTGAAAACGCTCAGCTGCTTGATCATCGTGTTGACGATATCAGCCGAGCGCAAAAACTCCCCTTTGAGCGGCCGGCCGTCGACGTCGAGCGGAACGGTCTGCAGCAGGTCACCCTTGGCGACCGCCGTGATCGTGCGCGTCACCGCCGTCGTCGGCCACAGCAGATCGTCGATCAGACCGTTGATCGACCCCTCCATCTCGGACCAGGACCCGTCGGAAAGGCCGAAGCGCACCCGCGTGCTCGTTCGCCCGTCGCGGCCGACGACCTGGCCGACATGTTCGAGTTGCTGGGCCATGCGCTGATTGGCGGCAATGATGTCATTGAGGGCGTCGGCGATCTTGCCGGTGACGCCGGTGAGATCGGAGCGCATTCGCACGGAGAAATCGCCGCGCCTGACCGCGACCAGGACCTCCAGGAGAGCACTGGCGTCATCGAACGCCATCGTTTTGTGGTCGCGCCCAATGAGGCTGTCTGCCGCGCCATTGTCGCGCGCGAATTCGCTGGTTTGGTTGCTCACGAAAATCCCCCTCTTCGACGACTGGTATTTAGTGCTCAACTTGGAAAATGGTATGGGCCATCCCCGGTAGAGTTTATCACGATTTATCATTCAAAATGAACTTAATAGCTGCACAAATCCGAAGCCGCGTACGAAGCCGGCTTTGCCGTTTTTCGCGCAGGCTGGAACCGTTCCCCGCCGGCCGTCGTTTCCGTCCTGACAATGGAGAGCGACATGTCGAACGTCTCGAGGACTGGCAAGGAAGAGATCAACAACGCGACGAGCCCGACCACCTTTGGAAAATCGGTCGAAAGTCAGGCGCAGATGCAGGATGCGGCGGCGGAAGCCTCGCCCGATGCCGGCCAAGAGCTACTCAACGTCTATCGGCTGGAACCGATCGCCAAGCCGGACGATCCGAGATGGGCAAACGCGCCGGGACACGGCATCGTTGTCGTCGCCGCCAGGACGCCCGGCGACGCCAGGATCGTCGCCGCGGCCCGCGAGCTCGATTTCATGGAAGTGGATGCGGCACCCGCCGAGGACGTGACGACCGCCAATGCCAGTGCCTTCCGCGATGACAAGCTTTATACTGTGATCGAGATCGATCGGAACAGGCGCGATCTCAGGCGCGGCATTCTTGACGGGACTGTATCAATCGAAACGATCCGGCCTGTCGAGCCGGACTAGGCATCCTATCCTACCCTGGGGGTTCTCATGAATACTGCCAATCTGCAGCTCAAGGGCCTGATCATGGCGATGGCCTCGATTTGCGACGCGATCGTCGAAAAGGAATTGCTCACCCGCGCGGAAATCGATGCCGCGCTGTCCAATGCTCAAAAGGCGATCGAGGAGGATGACGACCACGAGCTGTCCGGCGCCAACCTCGCGGCGATCCTGTTTCCGATCCGCGTGCTGAAGCTGGCGGGCGAGGCGGGCCGGAAGGGCGAAGGCGCAACGTTTTCGGACTATGCCAAGCTCGTCGGAAAGCTCGGCTGAGCGTGTTCGAAGGCTTTTCTCTTGAGACAGTCGATGTAGGGCTGGGTTCACTTCGCGTCCGCATCGGCGGCGAGGTACCCGCCGTTCTGCTTCTCCACGGCCATCCCAGGACACATCTGACCTGGAGCAAGGTGGCGGATCTGCTTTCGCCCGATTACACGGTCGTTTGTCCCGACCTGCCCGGCTTCGGCCGCTCCTATCAGCCTGTCGACGCTGCCGAAAGCAAGAATTCCTCCAAGCGAGCCAAGGCAGAAGCCCTCGTCGAACTGATGCGACGACTGGAGCACGAGAACTTCGTGGTCGTCGGCCACGACCGCGGAAGCCTGACCGCCTTTCGCATGGCAATGGACCACCCTGACCGCGTTCGGAAACTCGTCATCGCCGACGGCATCCCTGTTATCGAGCATCTCGAACGCGCCGATTGGCAATTTGCGAGAGACTGGTATCACTGGTTCTTCTTCGCCCAGCCGGCAAAGCCGGAGCGGGCGATTTTGGCCGATCCCCTGGCGTGGTATGACAAACTCTCGCCGGCGCTGATGGGCAGGCTGGCTTACGACGACCTCATCGAGGTCATCCATGATCCTCACGTCATCCACGGAATGATCGAGGATTATCGCGCCGGCCTCAGCGTCGATCATCTCCATGACCGCGCGGATCGCGACGCTGGCCGGAAAGTCACCTGCCCCATGCTCTGCCTCTGGTCGCTCCGCGACGACATGGAGCAGATCTATGGCGATCCCGTCGCCATCTGGCGGAACTGGGCGGATGATGTACGCGGCTTCGGCATAGACAGTGGCCACCATGTTGCCGAGGAGAATCCGGAAGCCTTGTCTGCGGCGATCCGGGAGTTTCTCGAAGCGGATGGTGCCTAGGCTTGAGACGCGTTTCCGTAGCAGGCGTCCGGCAGCAATGTCGAATGGCGGTCGATTTTTTCGATAAGTTGATCTTTTAAGTCTTGTTTCAGGGCCCATCCTGGGGCTATAGGGCGGCCAGACACTTGCGCACCGGGATTTCTAAGTGACCAGCCTCAAATCAATCGCCGCCGCTTGCGGCCTCTTCACTGTGATCGGCCTTGCCGCAACGCCGTCGTTGGCGGGTTCGACCACCTATCCCCTGACGCTCGAAAACTGCGGCGCCGAGGTCACCTTCAAGAAGGCGCCTGAGCGGGCAATCGGGCTTGGCCAGAACAGCGCGGAAATCCTGCTGCTGCTCGGCCTCCAGGACAAGATGGTCGGCACCGCTTTCTGGCCGAGCAAGGTGCTGCCGCAGCTCACTGAGGCCAATGCCAAGGTCAAGCTTCTGACTGTCGAAATGCCCACTTTCGAATCGATGCTCGCCGAAAATCCAGACTTCGTCGCCGCCGCTCTGCCGAGCCTGGTCGGACCAAACAGCAAGGTCGCCAAGCGCGAGGATTTCGACAAGGTCGGCGTCGCCACCTATCTCTCGCCCAGCACCTGCCTCAGCACCAAGGACGTCAAGGACCAGTACGGCAGCCGCGGCGAGCTGTGGAATATGGATCTTCTCTACAAGGAGATCGACGAACTCTCCCAGATCTTCGACGTCACCGACCGCGGCCAGGCGCTGATCGCCGATGTCAAGGCGCGTGAAGCCAAGCTGCGCGGAAGCGTTGCCAAGGATGGCCAGAAACTGTCCTACGTCTTCTGGTTTTCCAGCCCCAGCCCGTCGGCCGATGCCTATGTCGGCGGCAAGAACAGCGCCTCCGGCTTCATCGCCGACCTGCTCGGTGGACGCAATGCAATCGACGCGGCTGCGGAATGGCCGACCATCGGCTGGGAAGGCATCATCGCCGCCAACCCCGACGTGATCGTTGTCGCCAGCCTCGACCGCAACCGCTGGGAGCTCGACAAGCCCGAAGCCAAGATCAAGTTCCTGAACACCGATCCTGCCGTCAGCCAGATCCCGGCGGTCAAGAACAAGGCGCTCGTCGTCATGGACGGTCAGGCGATGAACCCGACCATCCGCACGATCTACGGCGCCGAACAGGTGGCCGAGCAGCTGAAGGCCCTCGGTCTGCTGAAGTGACCGAGGCGGGCCGTCTCTTCCGGCAGCTGGGAACACTCACCGCACTGCTTCTGGCTTCCCTCTGCCTTATCGCTGTCGCCATCGGCGTCAGCGTCGGGATCGGCGACCTGCCGATTCCGCTCGCAACGACGTTTTCGGCCGTCACCAATCGGCTGGGCTGGACCGCGATCGAGCTCAACCGCATCCACGAGACGGTCATCTGGGATTATCGCCTGAGCCGGGCGCTCGTCGCCGCCTTCTGCGGCGCCGGGCTGGCGCTGTCGGGCGCCGTCATGCAGTCGCTGCTGCGCAACCCGCTTGCCGAACCCTATGTGCTCGGCATCTCCGCCGGCGCCTCCACCGGCGCCGTCGCGATCGTCATCCTGGGCCTCGGCGCCGGCGCGGTATCGCTGTCGGCAGGCGCCTTTGCCGGCGCCTTCGCGGCCTTCTTCTTCGTGGCGCTGCTGTCGAACGGCACGCGCGGCGGCGCGGACCGCACCATCCTTGCCGGTGTCGCCGCATCGCAGCTCTTCAACGCCTCGACCTCCTATATCGTCACCACCTCGGCCAATGCGCAGCAGGCCCGCGACGTCATGTTCTGGCTGCTCGGCAGTTTCGGCGGCGTGCGCTGGCCGGAATTCGCGCTGGTCTCGGTCGTCGTTGGCCTCGGCCTCGTCGCCTGTCTGTTCTATGCCCGCGTGCTCGACGCCTTCGCTTTCGGCGACGAAGCCGCCTCCTCGCTCGGCGTCAATGTCGGCCGCGCCCGCATGGCGCTCTTCGCGCTCACCGCGATGATGACGGCGACGATCGTCAGCATGGTCGGTTCGATCGGCTTTGTCGGCCTCGTCGTGCCGCATGTCGCGCGCTTCGTCGTCGGGCCGCTCCATATCCGCCTGCTGCCGGCCTGCGCCATCGCAGGGGCGATTTTCATGGTGCTCGCCGACATCGCCGCGCGCGCCCTCATTCCCGGCCAGATCCTGCCGATCGGCGTCGTCACGGCGCTGGTCGGCGTTCCCTTCTTCGCGATCATCCTCTACCGGTTCCAGCGCGCGTCATGAGCATCAAGGCCGACAACCTCACCTGGAAAATTGGCAGGAAGACCATCCTCGAC
Source organism: Rhizobium phaseoli (assembly GCF_003985125.1). Classification (GTDB taxonomy): domain Bacteria; phylum Pseudomonadota; class Alphaproteobacteria; order Rhizobiales; family Rhizobiaceae; genus Rhizobium; species Rhizobium phaseoli. Next base: position 446,828 of record NZ_ML133565.1, on the reverse strand, counting down.
GGCGTTACCATGGAGGCGCAGCCCGGCCGGATGCTCGGCCTGCTCGGGCCGAACGGCTCCGGCAAGACCTCGCTGCTCAGGCTTCTCGCCGGCCTCAAGCGCCCGCATTCCGGCAGCGTCACGCTCGACCGGTACGACATTGGAAAGATCGACCGCCGTTCGATCGCCCGGCGCATCGCCTTCGTCGAGCAGCATGCCACGACCAATGCCAATCTGAAGGTCGTCGACGTCGTCAAGCTCGGCCGCTTCCCGCATCGGTCGATGTTCTCCGGCTGGACGAGAGCCGACGAAGAGGCGGTCGAAGCGGCGCTCTCCCGTGCCGGCATGGCGGAAAAGCGTGACCATCGCTGGCAGGACCTGTCGGGTGGAGAAAAGCAACGCACCCATATCGCCAGGGCGCTTGCCCAGTCGCCTAGGGAATTGATCCTCGACGAACCGACAAACCATCTCGATATCCAGCACCAGATCGGCCTGATGCGGCTCGTCTCCGACCTGCCGATCACCAGCATCGTCGCGTTGCACGATCTCAACCATGCCGCCATGTTCTGCGATGCGCTGATCATCATGCAGCAGGGCAAGATCGTCGCCTCCGGCGCGCCGCAGGACGTGCTGAGCGAAAGCCTGTTGCGCGACGTCTTTTCGATCGAGGCCCGCGTCGAGTCCTCCCCCTATCATTCGCGTCCGCACATCCATTATCTCAGGTAAGGCGGCGGCAGCCGCGCGACGCACTCACGTGACGATTTGCAGCGGCAGAGCGGTTGTCTTCTTGATCGTTTTCAGGACGATGCTTGACTTGACTGAGGCCAGGTTGTCGGTGACCCGGATCATTCTTTCGAGAAATTGGCTGAGATGGTCGAGATCGCGCGTCATGACTTTCATCAGAAAATCAGCGTCGCCTGTCTGCGAATAGCACTCCAGGATCTCCGGCGCGGTCTCGATGAAGCGATGGAGCCGTTCGTTTCCACCTTCCGTATGCGCCCTGAGACTGACGAGGGTATGTGCGACGACGCTGAAGCCCAGCTTGGCCGGGTTGAGAATAGCCACGACGCTCTGGATATATTGCTCGTTGCGCAGCCTTTCGAGGCGGCGTGCGCATTGGGTCGCAGACAGATTGACCTTCTGAGACAGCTCGCTCTGCGTCGTCTCGCTGTTTTGCTGGAGAGCCGCAAGCAGTTTGATGTCGAACTGGTCAAGCATAGCCAACACTCCCATTCAAGGTGAATTTCTGCGCATCATACCGATGTCGCGCAGATTCTCTGCATAATTCGGTTAACGAAGGAGGATAATCGCAGAAATTCGCCACCCGACTTCCGCTAGTCTCCGATGAGAGAAAAAACGGAGGTGGATCTGTGTTTGAAGAACTGAAGAGCCGGCCGGCAGATAGCCTGCTTGCACTCATCAAGGCCTTTCAGGCCGACGAGCGCAGCGGGAAGATCGACCTCGGGGTTGGCGTTTATCGCGACGGCATGGGACGCACGCCGGTCATGCGCGCCGTAAAGGCAGCGGAGCAGTTTCTCCTTGAGACCCAGGACAGCAAGAAATATCTCGGCCCGGAAGGCGATCTGCAATATGTGCGCCTGTTGCAGCCGATCATCTTCGGAAAGGCGCCGTCGTTCGCCCCACGCCTCGTCGGCATTCAAACCCCCGGCGGCAGCGGCGCACTGCGTCTTGGCGCCGAACTCATTCAAGCGGCAAATCCATCCGCGAAGGTCCTGCTGGGAACACCGAGCTGGCCGAACCATGCGCCGATTTTCGGTGCGGCGCGCTTGGCCGTTAAGGAATATGCCTTCGTCGACCTGGTGTCGCAGCAGGTGAAATTCGACAGCGTCATCGAAGCCTTGTCTGCGGCCAGTGCAGGCGATGTCGTGCTCCTTCACGGCTGCTGCCATAACCCGACCGGCATTGATTTCACCGAGGAACAGTGGCTGGAGATCACCAAGCTCGTCGTTGCGCACAAGCTGGTGCCGTTCATCGATCTTGCCTATCAAGGGCTCGGCGACGGCCTCGAACAGGATGCCGCGCCGACACGCATGATCCTCGAAGCGGTCGACGAGGCACTGATCGCCTATTCCTGTGACAAGAATTTCGGTCTCTATCGCGAGCGCGTCGGCGCGCTCTATGTCATGACCCGCACCAGCGATGAAATTGGAAAGGCCGAAAGCAACATGGCCGCCCTCGCCCGCGTCAACTGGTCGATGCCGCCCGATCATGGTGCGGCGGTCGTCAGGACCGTTCTGGAAAACACCGAGCTATCGGCAATATGGCGCGCCGAACTCGCGGAAATGTGCGAGCGCGTCAACGGCAATCGGGCGGCGCTCTCAGCCGCCGCGCCGGATCTCGCTTTCATCAGCCGGCAGCGCGGCCTGTTCTCCAATCTCTCCATGTCAAAAGATATCGCAGTGGCGCTGCGAGCCAGGCATGGCATCTACATGGCCGATTCCGGGCGGATGAATCTCGCGGGCATGCAGCCGGCCGACGCCGGCGCCATCGTTGCCGCACTTCGAGCCGAAGGTTGCTTGAAGCGATAGTGACATAACCGAACTCAAGTCATTGGATTTCCAAATGAGCAGGAAAGAAACGACCGGCCAGGCGATCGCCCGATCGCTTGTCGCCCATGGAATCGACACGGTCTTCGGCATTCCGGGCGCCCACATGTATGACTTCAACGATGCTCTTTACGGCGCCGGTGACAAGCTTCGCTTCATCCATACCCGGCATGAACAGGGCGCCGGCTACATGGCCTACGGCTATGCCAAATCCACCGGCCGGATTGGCGCCTATACTGTTGTCCCCGGCCCAGGCGTCCTGAATTCCGGCGCAGCACTTTGCACCGCTTACGGCGCCAATGCGCCGGTGCTTTGCATTACCGGCAACATCATGTCGCACCTGATCGGCCGAGGCAGAGGCCAGTTGCACGAGCTGCCGGATCAGCTCTCGACAATGCGCGGAATTACCAAGGTGGCGGAGCGCATCAATCACCAGTCCGAAGCCGGCCCTGTCCTATCAGGGGTCGTCGGGAAGATGCTCTCCGGCCGGCAGGGTCCGGGGGCGATCGAAGCGCCTTGGGATGTGTTTGGACAATCCGGCCCGGAAGTCGATCTTCCCACGGGCGCAAGCGCACCTCGTCCGGCAGTCAACCCGGATCAGATCGCGGCCGCAACGGCACTGATATCAGGCGCCAGGAACCCGATGATCATGGTCGGCGGCGGTGCGGCAGATGCCGGGCCCGAGATTGCTGCTCTTGCGGAACTGCTGCAGGCGCCGGTTACCTCGCATCGCTCCGGCAAAGGCATCGTCGCCGACGATCACCCGAACTATCTGAATTTCGTCGCGGCTTATGAATATTGGAAGAAGGTGGACGTCCTGATCGGCATCGGCAGCCGGCTCGAATTGCAGTTCATGCGGTGGAAGTGGCTGCCCAAGGGCCTCAAGATCATCCGCATCGATATCGATCCGACCGAAATGGTTCGTCTCAAGCCCGATGTCGGCATCGTCGCCGATGCCGAGGCCGGAACGCAGGCGCTGATCGATGCGCTGGCAGGTTCCCGCCGCGAGGATCGCACCAGCGAGTTCGCCGAACTAAACAGCGAGGCCATATCTCGCTTCTCAAGCGTGCAGCCGCAGCTCGCCTATCTCGATGCCATTCGCCAGGCTCTTCCAAGAGATGGCTTCTTCGTTGAGGAGGTCAGTCAGATGGGCTTTACCGCCCGCTTTGCCTTCCCCGTCTACGGCCCGCGTCAGTATGTGACGTGCGGCTATCAGGACAATCTGGGTTTTGGTTTCAACACCGCCCTCGGTGTTAAGGTCGCCAATCCCGATAAAGCCGTGGTTTCGGTTTCCGGCGACGGCGGTTTCATGTTCGGCGTTCAGGAACTCGCCACTGCCGTCCAGCACAAGATCGCCGTCGTCGCCGTCGTCTTCAACAATTCGGCCTATGGCAACGTGTTGCGCGACCAGAAACAGGCCTATAACGGCCGCTACCTCGGGTCCGATCTCACCAATCCGGATTTTGTCGCCCTTGGGGAGAGCTTCGGTATCCGGTCGTTCAGAGTGACGAGTCCGGGAGAATTGAAAAACAGGATCGAGGAAGCCCTTTCTCTCGACCAACCTGTTCTCATCGAGGTTCCGATCGAAAAAGCATCCGAGGCAAGCCCTTGGCCCTTCATTCATCCGGCGCCGCACGCCGAATAGATCCCTATCACGGCGACGGCCCCTTGAGAAAAACCGTCGCCAGCGGCGGCAGTGTCAGCGACAAGGAGAACGGCCTGCCGTGGGCCGGCACGGATTCACTCGAAACCGCGCCGTTGACGAGGCCGGAGCCGCCATATTCCCGCGCATCTGTCGTGACCCGCTCGATCCACACGCCGTCCTGCGGCACACCGATCCTGTAGCCGTAACGCGGCACCGGCGTGAAATTCGACAGGATAAGGACGGATGAAGAGCGGTCACTGGCAAAACGGAGCATGCCCAGAACGGAATTGACGGCGTCATCGGCGGTCGCCCATTCGAAGCCCTCGGGGTGAAAATCGCCGAACTGCAATGCCGGCTCGTCGCCGTAAAACGCGTTCAGATCCCTCACCAGGCGCTGAATGCCGACATGCGCAGGCCGGTCCAGTACGTCCCAGCTCACCGATGCATCGTGGTTCCATTCGCCCGGCTGGGCGACTTCGCTTCCCATGAACAACAGCTTCTTGCCGGGATGGCCCCACATGAAGGCGAGATAGCTGCGCAGATTGGCGAATTTCTGCCATTCGTCTCCCGGCATTTTCGCCAGCAGCGAGCCTTTTCCGTAAACCACCTCGTCATGGGAAATCGGCAGGATGAAACGCTCGGAATAGGCATAGATCATGCCGAAGGTCATCGTGCCGTGGTGATAGCTCCGGTAGACGGGATCCTTCTCGATATAACTCAGGCTGTCGTGCATCCAGCCCATGTTCCATTTGATATCGAAGCCGAGCCCACCCTCTTCCGGCGGCTTTGTCACACCCGGCCAGGCCGTCGATTCCTCGGCGATGGTTATGGCATGCGGGCAACGCTCGTGAACGATACTGTTGAGGTGCTTGAAGAATTCCACCGCCTCCAGATTCTCGCGCCCGCCATACCGGTTGGGGATCCATTCGCCCTCGTTGCGGCTATAGTCGCGATAGAGCATCGAGGCGACGGCATCGACGCGCAAGCCGTCGACATGGTAGCGCTCGAGCCATTCGAGCGCGCTGGCGATCAGGAAACCTTTCACCTCGCTGCGGCCGAGATTGTAGATCAGCGTGTTCCAGTCACGGTGAAAACCCTCCCGGGGATCCTCGTGCTCGTAGAGCGCGCTGCCGTCGAAGCGGGCAAGACCCCAGACATCCGTGGGAAAATGGGCCGGCACCCAATCGAGGATGACACCTATGCCGGCGCCATGACACCGGTCGACGAAATAGGCGAAATCCTCGGGCGTTCCGTATCGGCCTGTCGGGGCAAACATCCCGAGCGGCTGGTAGCCCCAGGAGCCGCCGAACGGATGCTCCATGATCGGCAGCAATTCGATATGGGTAAATCCCATGTCCCGGACATAGGGAACCAGCCGCTGGCTGAGTTCGGCCCAATCGAGATAGCTATTGCCGTCCTGCCGGTCGCGAAGCCAGGAGCCGGCGTGCACCTCGTAGACCGAGATCGCACCGTCGAGCCGCGCTTGCCGGTCGCGGCCTTTCATCCAACCGTCATCGGTCCAGCGAAACGGCGTCGACGAGGCGACGATCGAGGCGGTGGACGGGGCGGCTTCGCTGGCGCGCGCCACTGGATCGGCCTTTTGCGGCAGGCAGTTGCCATGTGCGTCGACGATCTCGAATTTATATCGTTCGCCTGGCGCCAACCGGGGAACGAACAGCTCCCAGACGCCCGCCGATTGCCTCAGCCGCATCGGATTGCGCCGCCCGTCCCAGGCGTTGAAATCGCCGACCACCGAGACGCGGCAGGCATTCGGCGCCCAGACGGCGAAACGAACGCCTGCGATACCGTCGATCGACATCGCCACTGCGCCGAGCGTCCGGCTCAGGCTGTAATGGGTGCCTTCGGATATCAGGTGGAGGTCGAGTTCTCCGAGCAGAAGACCGAAGCTATAGGGATCCTCGGTGACCTGCTCGCCATCGGGCCATTGGATCCTCAGCCTATAGCTCATTCTTGAAGCCGTCGCGGCGGCAAACAGGCCGGAAGGATGAGCGATGCTGAAAGGCGTCACCACCCTGCCGCTGTCCGCATCGATGAGATCGACCGCGTCGGCGCCCGGCAGGTAGACGCGCACTACCGTCATGCCGCCGGCCTCGTGCGGACCAAGGATGGAGAAGGGATCGCCATGGCGTCCCTCGATCAGAGCCCAGAGCGCATCGTGTCCGATGCCTGAAAGAAGTTCCGAGCGTTCAACATTCATGCATTGACCCCCGCTAAGCGCGATACGATTTCGGTAAGGCCGGCGAGCGGGATCGGCAGCCACTTCGGCCTGTTGCGGGCTTCATAGGCGATTTCGTAGGCGGCCTTTTCGAGAAGAAAGGCGTCGAGAACCCGCCTGCGTTGTTCCGCCGGCATGGCAAGCGGCTTCGACGCGGAGACTGCCTGCCAGTAGGCATCGAGGAAGGCCGCCTCGGCACTGCGCCCGAACCGGGCGATAGCATCGCGGCGTACCTCGTTCTCATGTTCGGTGACCGCGTCATTCTCGAGCTGGGCGGTGGCGACGAGATAGCTCAGAGACCGCAGCAGCCCGGCGACATCGCGCAGCGGAACCGTTTTGGCGCGTCGCTCTGCGAGATTTTTCGCGGGCTCGCCTTCGAAGTCGATGATGACGGCATCGCCCTCGCTGACCAGAATCTGGCCGAGATGGAAATCGCCATGCGTGCGCGTCATCAGCGTGCCGCGGGCGCTTTCCGCCAGCCGCCCAGCCAGCTCGACGAGTTCGGCACGGCGCCCTACAAGCGAAGCGGCGAGCAGATCGATCGCGGGATCGGCATCCTCCTCGCGTTCGGCAAGCTTCGACATGGCAAAGGCGACCTCGCCCGCCACGGCCCTCTTGATCGCCTCCACCTCATCGTCGCCGGCGACGACAGAGCTGAAGGCCGCATCCGCGGTTTCCCCGGCGAGCACGACATGCAATTCGCCCAGTCGCATGCCAACCATCGCGACGAAGCTGATCAGCGACCGGAAGACGTCGTCGCCAGGTTCGACCGCCGGATCGGCCAGCACCAGTTCGTCGGCAGCGCGGCGCAGATTGTTGAGCATCCAGTTCCAGGCGTCGCCCTGATTGCGGATCGCGCCCTGGACGATGATCAAGGTCGAGCGGCGCCCGCCGGAATCGGTGTGCGCGACTTCGCCGAGCAGCGGCGCCGTGTGGTCGTAGCCGGCCCGGGTCAGAAACCGCGTCATCTCCACCTCGGGGTGGATGCCGGGGAAAATGTGCCGGATCAGCTTGATCATGGCGACCTCGCCGACGATCAGCGAACTGTTGGATTGCTCGGCCGACAGCCAGTGGACTGGCATGTCGTCGGTGATCTGTAGCCGGTCGAGCCGTTCGGTGCCGAGAAATTCCAGCGTGCCGGTGCGCCCGGTGATGCGCGAGCGGTCGGCGAGCCCGCGCAGGATGCCGCGCGCCATCGGCTCGACGGCGAAACCATCCGTCAGGAAACCGACCCGCCTGCCCTGTCGAACCCGCCCGAGCGCCAGCTGCTGGGTTAGCGCCGACGGCTGGGCATCGTCCCAGGCGACCGTCAGCGGCAACTGGTAGGATTCGGTATGGTCAGGCAGCACCACCTCCAATTCGCCGAGAACGACACCGTCGACAAAGGGGATCGGCGTGGCCGAGATTAGCCTCGCCGCCTGCAGCGGCTGGTCCTTCGCCCCGAACCATCGCCGCCGGGAGAGATAGGCGGGCAGGATTTCGTTACTGAGGACGCGCATATGCGCGGGCTCGTCGACGAGATCGAGCAGGCCGCGGCGGATGACCATCGTCACCAGGTCGGGCAGTTGTTCGGGCGGCGCCGTGCGCCATGCCGGCGGATCCGCATCGGCCTGCAGCTGGAACCAGAAGAAACCATAGGGCGGCAATGTCAGGAGATAGGTGAGCTGCCCGATCGGCGGAAAGGGCGACATGCCGGTCAGCTCTATCGGCACGCGGCCCTCGAAGGCCGACAGGTCCAGCTCAACCGCCTGGGGCAGGCGCGAGAGATTGGCGACGCACATCAGCGTCTCGCCTTCATATTCCCGGAGATAAGCGAGGATCTTGCGGTTTTCGGGCGAGAGAAATCGAAGCGAGCCGCGTCCGAAAGCCGGGTGGCGGCCACGCAACGCCAGCATCTTGCGCGTCCAGTTGAGCAGCGAATGCGCATCGGTGCTCTGCGCTTCGACGTTGACGGCCTCGAAGCCGTAAAGCGGATCGGCAATCAGCGGCAGCACGAGGCGGGCCGGGTCGGTGCGGGAGAAGCCACCATTGCGGTCCGGCGACCACTGCATCGGTGTGCGCACCCCGTCCCGGTCGCCGAGATAGATATTGTCGCCCATGCCGATCTCGTCGCCATAATAGATGACGGGCGTTCCCGGCATGGAGAGAAGAAGCGCGTTCATCAGCTCGATGCGGCGGCGATCGCGCTCCATCAGCGGCGCCAGGCGCCGCCTGATGCCGAGGTTGATGCGAGCCCGCTTATCGGACGCATAGGTTTCCCAGAGATAGTCGCGCTCCGCATCCGTCACCATTTCCAGTGTCAGCTCGTCGTGATTGCGAAGGAATATCGCCCACTGGCAATTCTCCGGAATCTCGGGCGTCTGGCGCAGAATATCGGTGATCGGAAACCGATCCTCCTTGGCGATCGCCATATACATGCGCGGCATCAGCGGGAAGTGGAAGGCCATGTGGCATTCGTCGCCGTCGCCGAAATATTCGCGCGTGTCCTCCGGCCACTGATTGGCCTCGGCGAGCAGCATCACGCCGGGATGGGTCGCGTCGAGGGCGGCGCGGATGCGCTTGAGGATCCCATGGGTTTCCGGCAGGTTTTCGTTGATCGTCCCCTCGCGCTCGACGAGATAGGGGATCGCGTCGAGACGGAAACCGTCGATGCCGGTTTCCAGCCAGAAGCGCATCACCTTCAGCAGTTCCTCCATGACGAGCGGGCTGTCGAAATTCAGGTCCGGCTGGTGGGAATAGAAGCGGTGCCAGTAATAGGCGCCGGCCACCGCGTCCCATGTCCAGTTGGATTTTTCCGTATCGAGGAAGATGATGCGCGTTTCCGGGAACTTCTGATCGGTATCCGACCAGACATAGAAGTCCCGCTCGGGTGATCCCGGAGGCGCCTGTCGGGCGCGCTGGAACCAGGGATGCTGGTCGGAAGTGTGGTTGATGACGAGTTCGATGATTACGCGGATATTGCGCTGGTGGGCGGCATCGACGAAGGCGCGGAAATCCTCCATCGTTCCGTAATCCGGACTGACATTGCCGTAGTCGGCGATGTCATAGCCGTCGTCGCGGCGTGGTGAGGGAAAGAATGGCAGCAGCCAGATGGCGTTGACGCCGAGGGCCGCGATATGATCGAGCTTGGCATGCAGGCCGGCGAAATCGCCGACGCCGTCGCCATTGGCGTCGTAGAACGACTTGATATGCAGCTGGTAGATGATCGCATCCTTGTACCAGAGCAGTGGCTCGGCGTTACCGGGGTTCATCGTATCCATTCATGCCTCCGCGGCGCGAACGCGCCAGATTGCAAAGGGCAGAATGTGAGGATTGAGAGCGACGGTCTGCCTTTTGCCAGTCCATTTGAAACGATGCCCGCCAACCAGATCCTCGGCGTCGAGCGCGCCGCCATCCCCGAGCGACCACTTCCAGAGCGGCAGCTCGACGTCGCTCTGCTGAAAATTATGGGGGTCGAGGCTGATCGCGATCAGCAGGACGTTGTCGCGGGCTTTGCTCGCCTTCTCGAAGAAGAGGATGTTGTCATTCCAGGCGGGGAGCAGCGTCAGCCCGAGATGCGAATGCAGCGCAATGTTTTCGTTCCGGATGCGGTTGAGCATCCTGATTTCGGCAATGATGTTGCCCGGCCGGTCGTAGTCCCAGACGCGAATCTCGTATTTCTCGCTGTCGGCATATTCCTTGCGCTTGGCGTCGGGCCGTCCCTCGCAAAGTTCGAAACCGTTATAGACACCCCATAATCCTGAAAGGGTGGCCGCAAGTGCGGCGCGGATGAGAAATGCCGGGCGCGGCGCGTTCTGCAGAAAATCCGGATTGATGTCGTGAGTGTTGACGAAGAAATGCGGGCGGAAGAATTCCTTCGGCGCCGTCTCGGTGAGCTCCCGCATATATTCCTCGAGCTCCCACTTGGCATTGCGCCAGGTGAAATAGGTATAGGACTGGGAGAAGCCGATCTTCGCCAGCCGGTACATGACCTTCGGCTTGGTGAAGGCTTCCGAGAGAAAGACGACGTCGGGATGGCGCGCCCTGATATCGCCGATCAGCCATTCCCAGAAGGGGAAGGGCTTGGTGTGCGGATTGTCGACGCGAAACAGCTTGACGCCCTGGTCGACCCAGAGCTGGACGATGTCCCTCAGCTCCACCCATAGGGAAGGCAAGGCATCCTTCGTGTAGAAATCGACATTGACGATATCCTCGTATTTCTTCGGTGGATTCTCGGCATATTTGATCGTGCCGTCGGGACGCCAGTCGAACCAGCCGGGATGCTCCCTGAGCCAGGGATGATCCGGCGACGCTTGGATGGCGAGATCCAGCGCAATCTCCAGCCCATGCCGGCCCGCCTCCTCGACCAGCCGGCCGAAATCCTCGAAATCGCCGAGCTCGGGATGGATGGCGTCATGTCCGCCATCTTCCGAGCCGATGGCATAGGGGCTTCCGGGATCGCCGGGTGCAGCCTTAAGGCTGTTGTTGCGGCCCTTGCGGTTGGTCGAGCCGATCGGATGAATGGGCGGGAAGTAGAGCACGTCGAAGCCCATGCCGCGAATATCGGCCAGCCTCGGGATGACGTCGTCGAAGGTGCCGTGCCGGTTGGGATCGCCGCTCTGCGAACGCGGAAAGATCTGGTACCAGCTGGCGAAGGCTGCTTCCTTGCGTTCGGCATCGACGGCGCTTGCCGTTGAGCGAAGCCGGAACGGCCGCCTGTCGGCCTTGTTCATCAGTTCGGATGTCTCGGGATCGAGCAAGATCGCCGTGCGCTCGGGATCGGAAGCCTTTTCGAGACTGTCGATCAGAGCCTGCAAGCCGGCGCCGAGCGCTGCCGGCGCTTCGGCCTTCGCGGCGCGGACGAGGTTCAGCCCCTCCTGGAGCTCCAGCTTCAGGTCGAGCCTCGCATCGTTCTTCTTGGTCAGCTCGTAGCGGAAGATCGCGAACGGATTTTTCCACGCCTCGACCGCGAATTCGTAGCGCCCAATGCGCTCAAGCAGGAATTCAGCCCGCCAGCGGTCGTTTCCGACCAGCTGCATCGGCGTCTCGTTCCACTCCGCCATGGCGTCATGCGGCCGCCAGAGCAGGGCGGCTGCGAGCGGGTCGTGACCATCGGCGAATATATCCGCCTCGACGGTGACGGTCTCGCCGACCACGCGTTTGACAGGAAAGCGTCCGTCATCAACCCGCGGCACGATGTTTTCGATGGCAAGCCGCGCCGATGCCGTCGCCTGCTCAATGTCAAGAGCGGGTCTTGAGGTGATCGGCTCCGGCACCTGGCCTTCAATCACCCGGATCTCCCCTGCCCGCAGACGCAGGGCCGCGCCATCGGCGGTGACGGGAAGAAAGCCGGCGGCGGCCTCGCGAAGCGCTGTCACCGGCGCAGGCGCGCTTCGCCTGAGATCCCGGTTGAGCAGGATGAAGCGCACATCGGACGCGCTGCGAAGATCCTCCGCCTCGGATTGAACAAGGACCGAAACCGGCCCATTGGCATTGCGGATCAGGCGAAGCGACGGAGCCCGCATCTGGCCGGCCTTGCCGATTTCGCTGTTGGCGAGCCTGATCTCGGATGAGATATCGAAGGCGAGATCATGGCGCAGCCTGCGCAAGCCCGAGCCGTCGCCATGCGTTGGATCAAGCGGTGTCGCCGCACCATATTCGAAGCCCATGGGAACCATCAGGCCGCCGCCAAGCGAGGCGGCAAGGCGCAGCGCTCGGACGGCGCGCCGCTCGAGGATTTCACGGCTCTCCGTCCCATGCGCGATACGCCTGGCAAACGGCGGCTCGGGAAAGGCAATCTGCCAGCCGAACGGCTCCTGGATATGATGCTCCTCGACGAACCATCTCTCGTCGAGATCCCACCAGGCCATCGATGAAAAACAGCCTGCGAAACCCGCATCGGCGATGGCGCTTCTCACCGCGAAATCGGTGCCGGGCGTCCAGGCGAAGAACTGCACCTCAGCCTTCTCGCGCACTCCGGCAATCAGCGTTTTGAAAAGCGCCGGTGTTGCCCGATCAATCCCGAGCACCCGATAACCGGCTAGGCCGGCATCGGACAGCCGCTGCAGCCGTTCGACCCATTCTACCGAGAGCTGCGATTGCCGCTCCGCTTCCAGCATGCTCATCGGCTCCGCCGGGTCGAGCGGCGAGCGCCGGGGATCGACGGGTCGAAAGCCCGCTTGCCGATCTTGCCTTTTTCCGTCGAGCATCAGGTCCATCATCAAGCCGACGCCGCTCTTGCCAGCGGCTTCCGCCAGACGCGCCACTCCATCCTCTACCGTGCTTCCGAGCTGCAGTTGAGGATCGAGACGGTCGACGTCCTGGGAGGTGAAGACGCTGCGTTCCCCGCCCCGGTCGAACAGAGGCGCTGTCAGCACATGGTCGAAGCCGGTATCCGCCGCGTGGTCGAAAACCTCGCGCCATGCATCGATGCCCTGGAGAAGCAGCGGATTGACATAATAGATCCTGGGTGGGGTGCTCACCGCACCCTGCTTCGCAGATAATAACATCGGCCGCCGCCTCGAGTTTGCTTTTCAGGCAAACTTCCTTTGGCGGAGGTTGTTCCACGCAACCCGTCAATTCACGGCTGCATCGACATCGCAAACAGCATCGAATTCAAGGCTTGCTCAATCACACTGGCAGGTCACGCGCGCCCGATCGAGCCGGAGCACGGCGATATCCGAGGGCCTTTTGTTTTGCCTGTAGAGATATTGCCGCCATGCGCTAAAAGATGCCCCGACTGTTTCGCATCCAAAACCTATCGGGCGGTTGAGAGCGCATCAATGCTTCGATCAATACTCTTCACTGCCGCCCTGTCGGCTTGCGTAACATGCCTCGCCGCCTGGAGCATCGACACCGATCGCTCGACACCAGACAAGCACGGGCTCTTCGAAATCCGCGAGGAGGCCAGGCGCTTCATCGCGCAGGAGAATGCCAAAGGGCACGAGCAGTGGAGCGTGCTGGAACCCAATGCGAAGGTGCTGGTTCCCCGCTGCGCGGTGCCGCTCCAAGCGCATTGGACGCCGAAAAGCCTCGGCCGCTCGAAACCCAGTGTGGCGGTGATATGCGCAGCCGCCGTGCCGAACGAAGTGATGAGACAGTGGGATGTGCATGTACCGGTGCGGCAGAAACCGGATTGAAGCTCTTCCATCATCATTTACAATTTACGTAATTTGCGTATTTTACACATTATGGATGGAGGAAGGAAGGATGGCCACAGCAGTGAGAGTGCCCGCGACTGTATTCTCTCGCAGCTTCGCACGATATCAGGATGAGGCGATGGCTGGAACGGTCATTGAAGTCACAAGTCATGGGCGTGTCATCGGCGGCTATCTTTCCGCGACCGAGCTTGAACACTATAGGAGCCTGAAGCGCCGAGAGCGTGAGGTTCTCGTTGTCGGAGAGTTGGACGACGAAACTATTTCGGACATCGAAAACGCTAAATATGGCGTCGCGCCGAAGTGAAGTTCCCCGAACCCCCACCTGGCCTGGTGATCAGATACTTTTCTCTGGAAAGCGGATTACGACGAGGAAAAATACGAAGCTTCCAAGGACAGGCCTTGCGCGATCGTTCTTGCAGCGAAGGTGAAGGACACAGCGGCAACTCAAGTTGTTGTCATACCCATTACCCACTCCGAACCCGATCCAGCCGATGCCTCGGCATCGCTCGAAATGCCTGCCGCAGTAGCAAAATCGATTGGCCTTGATGCCGGGCGGCACTGGCTGCGACTGACTCAACTGAACCGCTTTATCTGGCCCGGCTATGACTTGCGCCCACGCCCCGATGATCCCAGTCGCGTCGATTACGGGTTCATTCCCGAGGAATTCTTCAACCAAGTCAAAGCTGCGATCATCGCCGAAAATAGGAGACGGAGCCTCTCTTTCACACCAAGGGACGAGTAATATCGACGCGCTTCAGGAGCCCAAGACATGAATCCAGCGGTGGAGTTGCACTCCCATCCCGAACTCGACGAGCGGATCGTGATCGTCTGCGCCGGAGACGAAGTCGATGCCGTATTTGTCAGGACCGAGAGGTTCAACGTCCTCATCGATACGCTCGGCACGTCCGAGCTTTGCCGGACGGCTCTGGATCTTCTTGAGGAAAGGGCCGGGGCTGGTCCGCTGATCGTCGTCAATTCGCACATGGATTGGGATCATTTCTGGGGCAATGCCGCTGTTGCCGGGCGCGCTCCCATCATCGCGCATGCCACAGCACTCGACCGTCTGCGCGATCCCGCGACTAAGCAGGTCCTGATAAACAAGGTGGGCGAGGATTCGCGGTTTGGCGATGTCGAGATCATCGGTCCCGACATCACCTTCTCCGGCTCAATGACCCTTAACGGCGGCGATCTGACGCTGGAGCTCATTCATACGCCGGGGCATACGCCCGACCATATCGCCGTCTGGATCCCCGAGCTGCGCATCTGCCTCGCCGTCGACGCGGTGGAATATCCGATCCCCGAGGTCTGGAGCAGAAGCGCCGCTGATCTCCAGCTGATCCGTTCCTCGCTCCAGCGGATACGCGATCTCAATGCTAGGCTGGTCATTCCGGCACATGGCAGGACGTCTTCTCCTTCGATCGTGGATGCCAATCTCGCCTATTTCGAAGCCTTGGCCGATAGCGTCGGCGCTTTGGAGGAAGACCGGCTGAGGAACGGACAGCTCGGGAGTTTGAACGGCTTTCGGCTTGAAGACTTCGTCGCCATTCCCGAGGGAATGCCTTTGGACACGCTGGCCTTCTACCGGAACTGCCACGAGACCAATCTTGGCGCCACGGTTCAGGCCCATCTCGAAACGTTGAAATCCGCATGAATGCTCGAGGCGATAATTTGAAACCGTTGGAGGGCGGACGAACCGGGCAGATCTGGCGCGACGGCGAGACCGTCATCAGACCATCCGGCACATGGACGCCGACGGTGCATCGGTTCTTGCACCATCTCAGGAGCCGAGGCTTTGCCGGAGCGCCCAAACCGATCGGCATCACCGACCACAACCAGGAGGTCGTGAGCTACGTCGCCGGGCGCGTTTGCGAAGACCTCGGCGATCGCTTCGTCGGTTCCGAGCGCATGCTGGTTTCGGCCGCAAGGCTTCTCGGCGATTTTCATTCGGCTTCGCAAGGATTTCTGGAGAAAGACGCCGAGGCTCAGACATGGATGCTGGCGCCGCAAGAGCCGCGCGAGATCATATGCCACGGCGATTTTGCGCCTTACAACGTTGCCGCGGCGGATGATGCGGCGGTCGGGATCATCGATTTCGACACCGCCCATCCTGCCCCGCGCCTGTGGGACCTCGCTTATGCGGTCTATCGCTGGGCCCCCTTGTCCGATCCGGCCAATCCCGCCGTGGCGTTCGGTCTCGACGACCAGTTGCGCCGGGCGGACATCTTCTGCACGGCTTATGGGGCAACGGCGGAAGAGCGACTCCAGCTTCCCGAAATGATCTGCCGGCGACTTCGGGCGCTCGTGGATTTCATGCTGGCAAGCGCAGCAGCCGGAGACGGGACATTCGCCGAGGACATCGATAACGGAGACGCCCGGCTTTATCTCGGCGACATCGACTATATCTCCAGCCATCGGGAACGGCTGCTGGAGGCCCTGCGCTGACAATCAGAGCCATTTCCTCCGTCGGAAGAAGCCGAAGAGGCACAGACAGAGGAAAGCGATGACGCCGAGCACGACGAAATAACCATACTGAAATTTCAGTTCCGGCATGTCGCTGAAATTCATCCCGTAAATGCCGGCGATCGCCGTGGGAACGGCGAGGATTGCCGCCCAGGCGGCGAGTTTGCGGGCAATCGCCGTCTGCTCCGTCTGGCCGATCATCACGCTGGCCTCGAAAGCGAAGGCGAGGACCTCGCGCAGCGCGTCGATATCTTCCTGAACCCGGCGAACGTGATCGGTCACATCGCGAAACAGCGACTGCAGCGTCGGATCCATGCCGGGAAGGTCGATGTGCTCGTATCGCCGGCAGACGTCCACCAGCGGCACCACGGCGTTTCGCAGCCGCAAGAGCTTGCGGCGCAGGAGGTAAAGCCGTTCGATGTCGGACTTTCCCAGCTGTTCGCGCAGCACCAGATCCTCGAGCTTCTCGACCTCCTCCTGCACGACCTCGATGACCGGCATGTAGTTGTCGACAATGAAATCGAGGATGGAATAGAGAATATAGTTCTCGCCGTGGGCAAGCGCAGTCGGCGTCGCCTCGCATCGCTGCCGCACCGTCAGGTAGGAAGAGGACTCGCCGTGGCGCACGGAGACGACATAGCCGCGGCCGACGAACAGATGCGTTTCGCCGAAGATGATCTCGCCATCCTTCATATGGGCGGTGCGGGCGACGATGAACATCGCGTCCCCGTAAATCTCCAACTTCGGCCGCTGATGGGGCTGCGCCGCGTCCTCGATCGCCAGTGGATGGAGATTGAACTCGGCCTGCACCTGGTGCAACAGCACTTCATCCGGCTCATGCAGGCCGATCCAGACGATGGCGTTCTCCCGGCTGCGCCATTCGCCGGCTTCTTCTATCCTGATGTCGCGAATGCGCTGCCCCTGCTGGTATACGGCCGCCGCCACCACGCCCCGTCGCTCATGCCGCGGCGACGCAGAGCCGCTGCCGGCCTGCGGCGAAACACTGTCCGGATCCTTCAACTGTTCCAAGTCCTGCCGTCCTCCCTCTCCAGGAATAACCCCGCCGTGGCCGACCTCCTCGCCGATCCGCGACCTAGCGATCATAATGCCATTTCACCAAACATGCATCCGCCTTGGTGGAAGCCGATTGGACGCAGGAAGCATCATGTGTCCGTGGAGATATCGTCCCAGTCCTGATCCAGGTAGCCGATCAGCCAGTTGAGGGCATAGTGGCGTTCGTAAACGACACCCTTGTCCAATCCGGCGGGCGGTTCCTCGCCCTTCAGCCGGGCGTTCACGGCAGCCCAATCATAGCGGTAGATCAGGTCGGCGGCGTCGAGCAGCTCCTTTTGCGGGCGCAGCTTGGCGCGACGCATCAGCCCGTCCGTCCCCAGCTCCCTGAGCGTGTTCGCGATGGACGGTACGTCGCAAATATGATCGGGACGTTCGAGCTCCGGCGCAATCCCGAGCGCCCATAACAGGACGTGAACGCCTTCGTAGCGCCAGGCGAAATTCACCCGGTCCTGCTCCGACGGATTGGGGTCGTCCATGAATGCCCGTTCTTTCGGAGTGAAGAAACGTGCCGCGTCGAACTGCCGGATGAGGGTCTGGCCCATGGCGTGGTCGCCGGTCTCGCCTTTCACGGCAACGATTACAAGCGCGATGGCGCGCTGAGCGACAGCCTTCGTATCGCGGCGGGTGCTGTCGCTCTCCGTCTCGATGGTCGGCAGATGATCGATGGTCGGCACACCTTCCGACTGAAGCTGGGCGATAGACCGCGTTTTGCGGGCTTGCGCCTCATCGGGGGCTTGAGAAACGGCTGACTGCACCGGAAGGATCAATGCTAGAACGACTGAAAATATGCGCTTCATCATGACTGGCTCCTATCAACTCTGACGCCCATCGATAGGCATTTTCCCGTCTGAACGTGATCATGAGCACGCAAGGGGCGGCAGGTTCCCGCAAAACTAGTAAACGGCCTTGTTCCCTCCCGGAACACATCGTTAAATTTTTTTTGCTACAAAGGGATCTCATCACGCCGGTGTGACGGCGGGAGCGTTCGATGGGGACTTTAATGCGTCGTCCAAACATAAAATCGAGTTTGCTGTTGATCTTCGGCGGCATAGCCCTCCTTTTCGGTCTTGTCGCTTATCTCGCCGTCGACGGTCTTCGAAATACCAACGGCTCCACCGAGGAAATCGCGACCCGATGGCTGCCGAGCGTGCGGGCCTCGCAGGCAATCAATCTCAACATGACGAATTTGCGCCTCGCCTACCGCGATCACGTCATCGCGCAGAGCGAGGCGGAGAAGAAGACACGCGAAGAGGCGATTGCCGTTGCCGAGAATGCCATTCGCAAATCGGTGGACGCCTACATTCCGCTTGCCTCGTCCGACCACGAGCGCGAGTTGATCAAGACAATCAAGGAGAGCGTTGAAGGCTACATCGCCAGCAGCTCGCAATTGCTCGCCCTTTCGCGCGCCAACAAGACCGAGGAAGCCGGGCAATACCTTGGCGCAGGGATGCGCACCTACTCGGACAAGCTGAAGGAGGCAACGACGAGCCTCGTCGAACTGGATGTCAGCGGCAGCAACAAGGCGGCCGACCTCAGCAAGGAAACCTTCGCCTCGATCGAATTCTACCTGCTTGCCGCGATCGGATTTGCGGGATTGCTCGTTCTCGGCGCCGTCGCCTTCGTGCTGAAGAGTATCGCCAACCCGATCACCGGCATCACCGTCGCGATGCGGCGCCTGGCCGAAGGGGACACCGGCTCGGAAATTCCCTTTGCCGACCGCGCCGATGAGGTCGGCTCGATGGCTGCGGCAGTAGAGATCTTCCGCCAAGCGGCGATCACGAACAAGCGGCTGGCGCTGGAAGCCGAAGAAAACCGCAACAAAGCGGAGGCCGATCGCGTTGCCGCCCAAAAGCAGGCGGAAGAAGACGCTTCGGAGCGGCTGCGTATTGCGACCTCGGGTCTTGCCGCCGGTTTGAAGCGCCTCGCCGCGGGCGACCTCGCCTTCCAGCTCAATGAGGCCTTCGCACCCGATTTCGAGGTGCTGCGCCACGACTTCAACCAGTCGGTGACGCAACTGAGTGCGACGCTGAAAGCGATTTCCGAGAGCATCGGCACGATCGACGAAGGCACGCGGGAGATCTCCTCCGGCGCGAGCGATCTCTCCAAGCGCACAGAGCAGCAGGCGGCCTCGCTCGAAGAGACAGCCGCCGCGCTGGAACAGATCACTGCCAACGTGTCGAACTCCAGCAAACGGACCGAAGAAACGCGTGCGGTAGCCACGGAGGCAAATCGCAGCGCCGGCATTTCGGCGGAAGTCGTCTCCCACGCGGAGGAGGCGATGGAACGCATCGAGGCCTCGTCGCAGCAGATTTCCAACATCATCAGCGTCATCGACGAGATCGCGTTCCAAACCAACCTTCTGGCGCTGAACGCCGGCGTGGAAGCAGCACGAGCCGGCGAAGCGGGCAAGGGCTTCGCCGTCGTCGCCCAGGAAGTGCGCGAACTCGCACAGCGCTCGGCGAGTGCTGCCAAGGAAATCAAGGGCCTGATCCAGAATTCCTCGAAAGAGGTGGAGAGCGGTGTGAAACTGGTGCGCGATACCGGTCAGGCCTTGAAGACCATCGGCGGCTTCATCACGCAGATCAACCAGCACATGGATTCGATTGCCACGTCTGCGAAAGAACAGTCGATCGGCCTCAGTGAAGTCAATGTCGCGGTCAACCAGATGGACCAGACCACGCAACAGAACGCGACGATGGTGCAGCAGTCGACGGCGGCGTCGGACTCGCTCGCGCAGGAAGCCCAGAAGCTTCGCGAGCTTGTCGCCCAGTTCAGGCTCGACGATGCAGCCTCCGGGCAATCCGCCGCCCTTCGTTCGACGGCGAGAACCATGGCCCAGCCCACCGGCCGCGCAGCGATCCCTGCGGTTGCCGCGCGCCGCTGAACGTAGGTCTGCAGGAATTCTGAAGTAAAAGACGCCCGGCCGTTGCCCGGCGCCTTCTATTTGGTCATGCGGCGAATGCCGGATTGCGCCGCGCGCCCATTCTCAGCACGAAATAGATCGCTCCGCCGATGGCGACGCCGAAGAACCAGCCATAAGTGCCCCACCAATCCGGAAGGATAGAGGTGAAGGTCGGCAGGATCGAGGAGAACAGCGCGCCGACCGCGAATGCGATGAAGGCATTGCCGTGCCAGCCGTTCTGGAAGCGGAACTCGCCATTCTCGCGGTAGAGCGCTTCAACGTTCAGCTGGCTCTTCCGGATGAGATAGTAGTCCACCATCATGATGCCGAAGATCGGCCCCATCGTCGACCCGATGAAGTTGACGAAATGCGCCGCACCCGTCTCCCAGGGAGCGAATGGATAGAGTACGAGGGCGATCAGCGCGGCGATATATCCCCCGCGTTTGAAATTGATCTGGCGCGGGAAGACATTGGCGAAATCGAAGGCCGGCGACACGAAGTTGGCCACGACGTTGATGCCGAGCGTCGCGACCGCAAATGTCAGTGCTGCAAGCAGTGCCAGGAACCAGCTATCGAATTTCGCCGAGATCATTTCCGGATGCAGCAACACCTCGCCATAGACGGTAAAGGCGGCCGTGGTCGTGACACCTGCAACGAGGCAGAAGGCCAGAAGATTGATCGGCAGACCCCAGAGATTGCCTTTCCTGAGCGCTTTTTCACTCGTCGCATAACGAGAGAAATCGCAGAAGTTCAGGTAGAGCGCGGCAAAATAGGTGATCCAGGTGGCGGCCACGGCGGCAAGTGCCGCAATCGAGCCCGGTTCACCCGGCACGCCGGCATCCTTGGTTTTTTCGATCAGCACGTCGCGCGGAATTTCCGCGCCGAATGAGAAAGTGCCTGATTTGATAACCAGATAAACCGCCAGGATCAGCATCATGATCCACACGGCCGGGCCGGCCCAATCCTGGAACTTGCGGACCGTTTCCATACCCCGCTGAATGATCAGCAGCTGCAGCGCCCAGACGATGACGTAGCAGATCAGTTCGAGGGTCGAGTGGCCGAGCATGTGGCTGTTCTGATGGAAGGCGAGCAGGCTCTCATTCCTGATCAGCAAGGCAACGATCGCACCGGATGCCGCGGCCGTCTGCGCCCCGTACCAGAAGCAGGCGACCACCGCGCGGACCAGTGCCGGAACGTTGGCGCCGAAGGTGCCGAAGGAGGCACGGGCCAGCACCGGAAATGGTACGCCGGTGCGCACGCCGGCATTGCCGACCAGACTCATCAGGATGAAGATGACCAGGGAACCGATACCGATGGCGATGACGAAATTGACGAAGCTGCCGCACAGCAGAAACAGGCTCGCCGCCAGATAATAGCCCCACAGGCTGTGGACGTCAGACGTCCAGACGTTGAAAATGCTGAATGCACCCCATTTGCGCTCGGCGGCGGGTGCAAGGTCCTCGTTATACAACGAGGGAGACGGATCTCGAATGCTCATGAATGCCCTCCCATATCCCCTGTGGCGACTCGACCACGGGAGGAAGTCTGCGCTTCATTTAGGCATCTGACAATTTAATAGTCACATTGTACACAATGTTGATGGTCGCATTGTACAGATGGCTCGGGGCCGCGCCGCGGGCATGCTGTAGCCGCCGCCTATTGAGCCGCCGCCACCCGACCGGCCAGTCGAAACGGACTTGCGACCGCCGCGCCGGCGGCATCGAAGACGAAGGCACCGACGTCGCCGGCGCTCGTGCGCCCGCCGCTCTCGAAGGAGGCAAGCTGCGCGCCGAACTTGGCAAGAGATGCATAGCGATCATGCCCCAGCCCGTCGGTTGCTTCGATCGACGTGATGTCGATAACCCGAAGCCTTTCCTTCATGGCGGCCTCCTCGATGACGGGATCATTGATATCGAGACGCCCGACGCGCGGGCGTTCTTCCGCGATGAAGCTCGAAGCCACGAGCGCCCGATCATCCTTCGACACAAGAAGGGAGATCGGCATCGGCATCTGGCCGATATCCGTCAGTTGGGAGCGGAACACGTCGACGTCGATATCGGGGGCGGCGAGAACCACGGCCAGCTTGCCGACGACATCGTCGCGATGCTGCAGCTTGAGCTGCCGCACCGTTTCCATGACCAGGAATCCACCCATGCTATGCCCGAACAGGATGACGCGCTTCACCTTGCCGGAGGCCGAAAGCGAGGTGACGAGGGAATCGAGTTCGCTGCGCGAAGAAAGCGCGGCGTCACGGTCGGCGACATAACCTGCGACGGAGGCAGCGGACGGCCAGGAAAACAGGATCGGAGCGCCCTGTATCTTGGCGTCCGCAGCGATCTGGGCCGTGCGATAAAGCGCCTCCTGGTAACTGTAGTTGTAGCCATGGACGAAGATGCCGATGGTGCCGTCGGGTTGCACGGAGCCCAGCGCCTGCTGCATGAAGGCGTCCTTCGCCAACTGCTTGCGCTCGACGACGGCAAATTGCCGTTCCGGGTCCGGCTTCGCCGTCGGGTAGACGATGGCGGTGTCCTTCCTGCCGGACGGGACCGAAAACGCGTAGTGCTCGTAGGTCATGGTCGCGGCCCATGTGCCGCCAAATCCACCCCGTACGCTATCGGGTGCTCTGTTGGTCGCGGTCAGGACGTTCACCCGCTCCGGAACTGTTTCGGAATGAACAGGCCCACTCAGATGTACGGGCTTCAAGACGTCAGGCGATGGTCTGGTGGCGCAGCCCGCAAGCACTGCCAGCCCGATCGCTGCGATCATGGCCGCGCCGGCCTTTGGCAGCCGTTGAGAGTATCGTTCCCTCATCGATCCGCTCCGTTGGAAACCGAGATATGCAGCCGCCGGCGCGGCGGCTGCATTGGATGGCCGTCGAAGCCCGTCTTCATGCTTCCGCCGCGGCGTCGGCCCGAACAGTTTCATCCCTCGGGATCCTGAACCAGGCGACGTAGAGCGCCGGCAGGAACAGAAGCGTGAGCGCGGTTCCGATGACAATGCCGCCCATCATGGCGTAAGCCATCGGGCCCCAGAAGATCTCGCGCGAGATTGGGATCAGCGCGAGGGTGGCGGCGGCCGCCGTCAGCATGATCGGCCGCATGCGATGTTCGGTCGCCTCGATCACCGCCTGCCACGCCGCGACCCCTTCGGCGCGCAGATGCTCGATCTGCACGACCAGGATGACCGAGTTGCGGATCAGGATGCCGATCAGGGCCAAAATGCCGAGGATGGCGACGAAGCCCATCGGTGCGTTGCTCAGAAGGAGCGCCGCGACCACGCCGATCAGGGCCGTCGGCGCGACCGCGAAGACCAGAAACAGGCGGCTGAAGCTCTGCAGCTGGATCATCAGGATCGTCGCCATCGTAAACAGCATCAGCGGCGCTACAGCAGCGATCGGTCCCTGGGCTTCGGCGCTTGATTCGACCGCGCCGCCCACTTCCACCTTGTATCCCACGGGGAGGTTCTTCTGGAACTCTTCGACCTTCGGCTTCAGCTGGTCGACGATCGTGGCCGGCTGCGTCGAGCCGATGACGGCCGCCTTGAGCGTGATGGTCGGCTGCCGGTCGCGACGCCAGATCGTCGGCTGCTCGAGCTCGTAGCGGAAATTCGCCACCGCCGAAAGCGGCACGACCTTGCCGTTGGAGGTCGAGAGCTGCAGATTCTCAAGCGTCTGGACCGAGTCACGCTCCGATGCCCTCGCCCGGCCGATGACATTGACCAGATAGATGTCGTCGCGAATCTGCGTCGCCGTCGAGCCTTCGACAATACCGTTGAGAGCGGTGGCGATGTCCTCGGAGGAGACGCCGAGCTGGCGCGCCTTGTCCTGCAGTACATCGACTTTCACCACGCGCGAGGGTTCGTTCCAGTCCAGCACCATGTTCGACAGCAGCGGATGCGCGCCGACGACGCCGGCGAACTGCTGGGAAATGTCGCGCACATTCTGAATGTCGGGTCCGCTGATCCGATACTGGACCGGCTTGCCCACGGGCGGGCCGATGTCGAGAAGCTTCACGAAGGCGTCGGTGCCGGGGAAGGTCTTGGTCAGATAGTTCTGCAGGTCCGCACGCACCTTGTCGCGCACGTCGAGGCCTTTGGTGACGATGATGGTCTGTCCGAAGGTGACATCAGGCGTCTGGACGTCAAACGACAGGATGAAGCGCGGCGCGCCCTGACCGACATACGTTGTCCAATGGTCGATATCCTTGTTGTCGGCCAGCATCTCCTTTTCGAACTTGGCCATCTGCCGGTTGGTCTCGGCGATGGAGCTGTTGTGCGGCAGATTCCAGTCGATGACGAGTTCAGTCCTGTCCGAGTTCGGGAAGAATTGCTGCTGCACCAGCCCAATGCCGCCGACCGAGAGAGCGAAGACGCCGACCGTGAGCACGATGGTGGCCCAGCGCCAGCGCATGGCGAGCTTCAGAAGCCAGGAGAAGACAGCAGCGAAGCGCCCCTTCTTCTCATGATGCGACTTCATGGTTTTCGGCAGGATCGTCACGCCGAGAAGCGGCGTGAAGAGCACTGCGACGATCCACGAAACGACCAGCGAAACCGCGATGACCACAAAAAGCGTGAAGGTGAATTCGCCGGCGGCGCTACTGTTGAGACCAACCGGGATGAAGCCCGCGACCGTGACGAGCGTTCCCGTCAGCATCGGAAAAGCGGTCGATGTATAGACGTGGGTCGCCGCCTTTCTTAGATCGTCGCCCGCTTCCAGGCGCGCCACCATCATCTCGACGGCAATCATGGCGTCGTCGACGAGCAGGCCGAGCGCAATGATCAATGCGCCGAGCGATATGCGCTGCAGCGAGATTCCGGAATATTCCATGACGACGAAGGTAATGGCGAGCACCAGGGGGATGGAGATCGCCACCACCATGCCGGCGCGTAGGCCGAGACTGATGAAGCTGATGACGAGCACGATGACGATCGCTTCGAAGAGCGCCCGTGTAAAGCCCGAAACCGCTTCGTCGACCACCGCCGGCTGGTCGGAAACGCGGTGAACGTCCACCCCAATAGGAAGATCGGCGACGACCTGTTTCATCTCGGCATCGAGCGCCTCGCCGAACTGCAGGAGGTTGGCCCCCTGCTTCATGCCGATGGCGAGCCCGATCGCCGGCTGGCCGTTGAAGCGGAACAGAGCCGACGGCGGATCGACGTAGCCGCGCGTGATTGTGGCGACGTCGGTCAGCGGGAAGAAGCGGTCGTTGATGCGCAGGTTGATCGACCGCAGGCTTTCTTCGGATGTGAACTGTCCGCTCACCCTGAGCGCGATGCGCTCCGGCCCGGCATCGACAAAGCCGGACTGCGTCACGGCATTTTGGGCCTGCAGGGTTTGGATGACCGACTGCTGGTCGATGCCAAGGGCTGCGATCTGGCGGGTGGAGAATTCCAGATAGATCGCCTCGTCCTGCGCGCCGATCACGTCGACCTTACCGACATCAGGCACCTTCAGAACCTCGGAGCGAGCATTTTCGACAAGATCGCGAAGCTGCCGCTGGGTCAAACCGTCGCTGGTGAAGGCATAGATGTTTCCGAAAACATCGCCGAAGCGGTCGTTGAAGAAGGGGCCGACAACACCGCTCGGGAAATCGCCTTTGATGTCGGCGATCATGTTGCGAATACGCAGCCAGGTGGACGCGACATCCCGGGCCTTGGTCGTCGGCAGCAGTTCGACGAAAACGGTCGTCTGGCCGGCAACGGTCTGGCTCTTGGTGTAGTCGAGCGATTCCAGTTCCTGCAGCTTCTTCTCGATCCGGTCGGTCACCTGCCGCGTCACCTCTTCGGCGGAGGCGCCGGGCCACTGTGCGGTGATCACCATGGTCTTGATCGTGAAGTTCGGGTCTTCCTCGCGGCCGAGGTTCAGGTAGGAGAAGGCGCCTGCAAGAATGAAGACGATCATGAAGTACCAGACGAGCGAACGGTGTTCGAGCGCCCAGTCGGAAAGATTGAAGGACTTCACTGGTTGATCTCCTGGTCGATCCTGATGGCCTGGCCATCTTCAAGTTTATGCACGCCGGCCACGACCACCCGTTCCCCGGGTGCGAGCCCTTCGGTGACGCGGACAGTGCCGCCGTCGACGACATCGCCCGCGATCTTGACGCGGCGCAGCGACACCTTCTTGCCGGGCACGTCGACAATCCAGACGCTCTGGTCGTCGCTGCCGGAAAGGATGGCCGAGGAAGGCAGCACGATCTCCGGCTCCGCGGCAATCGTGGCGGAGGCGGTGATGACCGAGCCGAGCCGGAACGCTTCAGGCGGATCGGTGAGCGCGATCTTCGTCCTGCTCGTGCGGGTGGCCGTCTCCGCCTCCGGCGCGATCTCACGGACGGTTCCTGAGGTGCGGATCGTCGGATCGAGTTGCAGTGTCACTTCGAAGGGCGCACCGAGCTTCAGTTTCTGAGCGGCTGCCTGGGGCACGTCGACGACGGCGTCGCGTTTGTCCGGCCGGGCAATGGTCACGACCGTCTGGCCGGCCGACACGACCTGCCCGACCTCGGCCGAAGTCGCCGTTACAACACCATCGAATTCCGCCCGAAGCTGCGCATAGCCCAGCTGCTCCTTGGCCTTGTCGAGATTAGCCTGTGCCTTGGCGACGGCTGCCGCTGCCGTCCGTCTCGCCTGCTCGGCCTCTTCGAGCGAGGCTTCCGTGCCCGAGCGCGATTCCACCAGCGCGCGCTGGCGCTGCTCCGTGGTCACCGCGTTTCTAAGCTGGGCATCGCTGTTTTCCACATCGGACTGGGCGCTGCGGACAGCAAGCTCCAGCGCCACCGGATCGATGGCGGCGACGACGTCACCTTTCTTGACGATATCGCCGACATTGACATTGCGGGCAATCATTCGCCCGAGAATCCGAAAGCCGAGTTCGGTTTCGGTCGCCGGTTCGATGGTGCCCGTCAGGCTGAGGGCCGTGGCCGGCGTCTGCCTGACCGTCGTCGACAGCACCGGCCGAGGCGTTTCGTCCTTACTCTCTTCTTTCGGCGCGCAGGAGGAGACCAGGGCCGTGCCCAGCATAAGTGCGACAATCTTCAGACGAATACTCACTTGGAAGCTTCCTTGACGTAAGACACGATCTCACGGGGCCTGAGGAACTTGGTGCCGTCGGTCACCACGACCTCTCCTGCCGACACGCCCGACTTCACGACGAAGCTGCCGGTTTCGTAGCCGGCAACGTCGACCGTTCTGGCCGAAACCACGGAGGATGTCGGATCGACGATCCAGACGGCCGGCTTGCCGTCCTTCGAGGTCATTGCCGACCAGGGCAGCTGGATGACGTCCTGTGCCAGGTAATTGAACCGTCCAACGACGGGAGCGCCCAGCGGAACGGGAGCATCGCTCGAGATCGCCACCTTGACCTTGATGGTGCCGGTGGCGGAATCGATTGTCGGCGAAATCTCGCGAACCTTCGCCGTGATCTTCTGCGTCGGATCCGACAACAGAGTTACGGTCCCGTCGCCGTCAATCGGACGCAGGAATGCGCTTTCCACGACCTCGAAGACGGCATCGCGATCGCCATCATGGGCAAGCGTGAAGACGACCTGAGCGGCCTGCGCCACCTGCCCGACCTCGGCGTTACGGGCGGTGATCACCCCATCGGCATCCGCTTTCAGCTCAGTGTAGGACAAGGTGTCCTGAGCGGTTTCGAAGAGTGCCTGCGCCGACTTGGTCGATGCCTGCGCCGTCAGAAGCGCCTCCTGCGCCTGATCGAGCGCGGCGCGGGTCGTCACCTGCGTCCGAAACAGGCTCTGCTGGCGGTCGAATGCAAGCTGCGCCTGAGTCTGCTGCGCCTCGGCCGACTGAAGATTGGCCGCCGCCACATCCAGGTCGGCCTTCTGCTCTTCCGGATCGATGCGTGCGAGGAGCTGCCCGGATTTCACGGTCTGACCGACCTCGACGAGCCGTTCGATGATCTTGCCGCTGACGCGGAACGACAGATCGCTTTGGACACGCGCCCGCACCTCTCCCGTGATCGCGCCCCCCTGAACCAGCGGCTCAGGCTTGGCGACAACGACACCGACCTGCCGCGGGGTCGGCTCAGCCGGCCTGCTCTCATCGCTGCAGGATCCGAGACCGATGGCGCATGCGATCGCTGTGGCGATCAGGATGGTTCTCATAATTGACCTCTTGCTCTCAACGGCAGCCCCTATATAATTGACTGACGCATTAGTCAATGAAACTTTGTGCCGCAGGGAAGAGGGTGTGCACGACAAGGGAGGCGAGGAAAAAATGGCATCTCCGAAGAAGCTCACACGCGCGGAACAGAAAGCGTTGCGACCCATCCAGATTCTGGATGCGGCTTTCGAAGAATTCGTCAGAAGCGGTTTTGCGGGCACGCGCGTGGAAGACATCGCCGACAGGGTTAACGTCACCAAAGGCACCGTCTACGTTTACTTCGAGACGAAGGAAAAGCTCTTCGAAGCGATGATCAACCATTTTTCCGTGCCATTTCAGGAGCTGCTGGCGATTACCGACGGGCTCAGTGGCAGCGCCACCGACCGGCTGACTTCCATTCTCGGCCTGCTCTATGAACAAATCGCCGAGGATCGCACGACCCGCGAGCTGACGCGGCTCGTCATTGGGGAAGGACACCGGTTTCCCGACCTCATTGACCGCCACCACGATCAATTCATCGAGCCGATTATCGCCAAGATCGACGCCCTCATCCTGGAAGGCGTGGCGTCGGGCGAGTTTCGCCCAGTTCCGGTGGAATTCTCCGACATCGTGGTCGCTCCCATCCTGACGACGACGGTTCTGCGGCTGATCTTCGACGACCGCCGCGTGCCCACTCCCAACAAAGAGGCCTTCCTGCGGACCTATTTCGACTTGCTATTCAACGGTCTGCTCGCCAAGCCTCACTGATCAGCAATAGTCTCCCGGCGCCTGCACTTGTCATTGTTCGTTTGCGGCACCGCAGCCAGCTTTCGCCGAAAGCGGAGAAATATGCTGCAACGCAGGTAGCTTTTCTGAAGTCTTTATGTAAAAACATCGAGTTAGCTCTGCCTTCAAAGGCGCCACCTGAACTCGTGACGGAAAAAGTGGAACGCAAAGTCAATCTCAAAGATGTCGCGCGCGATGCCGACGTGTCGCTGAGCACGGCCTCGCACGCCTTGAACGGAACCGCGCCGCTGACGGTCGAGGTGCGCGAAAGGGTTCTGGATTCGGCAAAACGCCTCGGTTACCTCGACCGCCGGAGAAAGAAGGCGACGATCGCCACCCTGCATGTTCTGCTTCTCGCTATTCCCGACGACGCTGCGCCGGAGAGCGACCTCAACCTGGTCAGCTGGACGATCCTCAACGGTATCAGGAGGGAATGCGAGCGCCGCGGCATCAGGATCGTGCCTTTCGTCAGCACCGGCCGGCGCATCGATGGCGCACAGGTCAGGCAGATCGCGCTAGCGGAGCGCGCTGACGGGATCGTGGTCCTGAACGACGATCAGCCGGAACTCATCCGCAGCCTCGCCTCCACCGATATGCCCGTGGTCATCGTCAACGGCGAGGACCCGACCATGCTGGTCGATACGGTGACCCCCGAAAACCGCTTCGGCGCGCGGCTCGGCATCGAGCACCTGCTGGCGCTCGGGCATCGCCGTATCCTGCACCTGACCTGGAAGGGGCGCACGACCATCCAGCGCCGGTACGACGGCTTCTCCGATGCCTATCTCGCCGCACAGCTACCGGTCCCGGAGGAGATGATCGTCGAGGCCGAGGGTTATGAGCCCAGGCATGGCGAGGCAGCCATCAACGCGCTGCTCGACCGCGATCCGACGATGCAAGGCGCCACTGCCGTCTTCTGCGCGGCCGACAATCTGGCGCTCGGCTGCCTGAAGGCATTGGCCGATCGCGACATACGTGTGCCCGAAGCAGTTTCCGTCCTCGG
Source organism: Rhizobium phaseoli (assembly GCF_003985125.1). GTDB lineage: Bacteria > Pseudomonadota > Alphaproteobacteria > Rhizobiales > Rhizobiaceae > Rhizobium > Rhizobium phaseoli. The sequence goes on along the minus strand of NZ_ML133565.1, from coordinate 416,952 downwards.
CTTCGACGACATCGTGCCCGGCGAGTTCAGCCGCCCGCCGCTTTCGACGGTCAGCGTCCCCACCGACAGGCTCGGCGCGGCGGCACTCGCACTCATCGAACAGCGGCTGATCGCCAACGATCCCCAGCGTCCGGCCCATCGCCTGGAACTGGGCTGCCACCTCGTCCTGCGCGGCAGCATTGCGCCTCCGCGCTAGAACATGATGCCGAAAAGTGTGAGCGGTTCGGATGACATCATGCGCTAACTCTTTAATTCGGAACAGGATGATTTTAGGCCAACCGGGCCTAAAATCATCCTGTTCCAGCAATCAGCGCAAGCGCTCCGCCCGTAGCCGCGTATCCCGCGGGCTTTCGCCAAAAGTGCTGCGATAGATGATGGAAAATCTCCCCGCGTGAGCAAACCCCCATATCGCGCAGATTTCGCGGACGGATCGTTGGTTCGTCGGATCCCGCAGCTGCTCGCGGGCCGCCTGCAGCCGGATCGTACGGAGGTAACCTGCCGGCGACGTCCCTCGGAAGGCCTTGAAACCCGTTTGCAGCGCGCGAAGGGAAACGCCGACGTCGTCGGCGACCATCGTCATCGTAAGAGGTTCCGCAATATTGGCATGCATGTACTCGATGGCCCGTCGGACATGCCAAGGCGCGATCAGCGACACTTTCTTCCTTTCGAGACGATCGGAAAGACGGTGGCGTCCGAATCGGATCACGAGGTGAGCGAGCGTTTCGCTCATCGCCGCCGCCGCAAGGGGTGAACACAGCAGCGGACCGCCGGCGCGCATGCCCTGTACAATCGTTTGGACCAGATTGCCGATGAGTTGGCCGGCCTGTGTCGTGAGATCCAGAATGGGCTCGAGGTCGAGCGACTCGGAGAATGGCGTCTCCACCAGCGAAGCAAGCGCCTGTTTCACGACCTTCCAGTCCAGGAAGAGAGCATCCGAGCGATGCGGAACACCCTGGATCACGCGATCGCCGGCCTCGTGGTTGTTGGCCATAAGAAGGTGACCGGTGCCGCTTTCAACCGTTCTCCTGCCGATCGATAGACGAAAGGATCCGGTGTGCGGCATGAAAAAGGTCAGATGTTGCGGGCTCTCGTCAAGCGTTCGGATGGTCCAGGGGCTCTCATACACCGAATGAAGTGTTGTGAGCGCCTCGGTCCTTCTCAGGTCCGCGGCCCAGGCAAACTTCCGTTCGTTTTTCAGCGGCTGCGCGCCGAAGACCCCATAGCCTGCCGAAAAGGCCTGCACCATCGATTCGAAGCTGGCGCCTTCATGCGTCGGCACAAAACCGTAACGCCCATGCTCCGGAAAGTGGGCCATATTCTCAGGTCTCATCGAATCCATGCAACTCCCTTGAGAAATGACGCGCCATCGCGACTGGTATGACCAATCTCGATGCGGTAAGCAGGGCCGAGAACCACGGATGACCTCCTTGCCCCGCAGAAGCCAAGCGTCCCCTTCACCTGCTTCACACCTACAGTGTAAATCAATATGATCGGAAAATGAAGTACGTTGCCCTGGACCATGTAGCCGCCCATTTTCTGCGCGATATACAGCCGCCGCGGGTAGCCACCCGCAACGAACGGGACCTCCTGCGGTTGATCTGGAAGTCTCCCGGCATCGAGCGCTCCGACCTGACCGAGCCGCTCGATCTGACGCAGCAATCGTTGCACAGGATCGTCGGACGACTGCACGATCGAGGAATGCTCGTCTTTTCGCAGTCGGAAAACCGGCGGGCGGGACCGCCCAGTCCTGAGCTGACACTCCGGAAGGAGTGGTGTCTCACGCTCGGAATCTCCGTCAATGTCGGTTCGATCGGACTTTGTCTCATGGGCTTCGGCGAACCTCTGGAAAACATGGAAATCGCGCAGACGGGGTCTTCGCTATCGGAGGAGATGGACCGGATCGAAGCAGCCGTCGAAGACATTCTTGCCCGTCGCGACGCCAAGCGGCGTGACGTCCTCGGCGTCGGCCTGGCGGTCGCTGGCCACCGAATGCTGGAGACCGCCTTCAACTGTCCCTTGCCGCTCGCCCATTGGTCGCTGATCGACCTGGCGCCCTTGCTGGGCAATAAACTTGGTCTGCCGGTCTGGGCCGACAATGTCGCCAGGACTGCGGCTCTGGCGGAAGCCATTTTCGGCGTCGGTCGTGATGCCACGGATTTCGCCTATATCGCCCACCTTCATGGCTACGGCGGCGGTCTCGTTTCCGGCGGCATGCCGTTTCGCGGCAGTTTCGGCAACGCCGGCGAATTCTCCGTTCTCTTCGGGCGTCAGGATTACGACGATCGCCCCGCGCTCAACCAACTGCTCGAGCATCTTCGCTCCAAGGGACGCTCGGGCCTGACATTGCGGGATCTGAAGAACGAGAAACTGGTGGATTGGGACGGCGTCGAGGAATGGGTCGACCGCGTCACGCCGGCCCACAACCGCGCTGTCAATGCGATCTGCGCGATCTTCGACCCGGCATTGATCGTGCTGGGTGGCGAGCTTCCGCATTCGCTTGCAAGAATGCTGATTGAACGGACCGAATTCAACAACCTGCCGCGGCACGGCGCGTTGCGCGACGTTCCGAAGCTTGCGCTGGCAGAGATCATCGATGCCCCCGGCGCGATCGGCGCGGCCTTGATCCCGCTCTTCGAAACCGTTTTGTGATATTCGCCCACCAGCGTGTGCTGGTTGCGGGCATTGCCTCACACGAGATCGAAGCGGTCCGGCGATCAAGCCTGAACCGCTCCTGTCCAAATCGGCAGGTCTCCGCATCTCGACCCCGATTGCGTCTGCGCCTGGACTCGCTCACTTCATTCCGGTACCGGCAATGCCCGTGGTGATGTATTTCTGCAGGAACAGGAAGACGACGGTGACGGGCAGCAGGCTGAGGAAGGTCATCGCCAGGATATAGTGCCACTGCACCGAGAACTCGCCCTGGAAGGCGTTCAGGCCGACCTGCAGGGTGAAATTCTCGCGACTGTTGAGGACGATCAGCGGCCAGAGGAAATCGTTCCAGCGCCAGAGCACAGAGAAGATCGCGAGAACCGCCAGAGCCGGCGCCGTCAGCGGCAGGATGATGCGCCAGAAGATGCAGAATTCGCTCGCCGCATCGACGCGCGCCGCCTCGATCAGTTCGTCGGGTATGGTCAGCATATATTGCCGCAGCAGGAAGACGGCGGTTGGAGAGGCGATGGTCGGCAGGATGACGCCCCAGAGATTGTCGGCAAGTCCGACCCCGACGATGACGAGATAGGCCGGCACCATGACGACGGCGAGCGGGATCATCAGGGTGGAAATGATGATGACGAACACCGTCGTGTCGCCGCGAAATTTATATTTCGACAGCGCAAAGGCCGCCATCGCGTTGACGATCAGCGTCAGAAGCGTCGCGACGACGGTGACGAACACCGAATTTTTGAGGAAGGTCAGGAAGCTGAAGCGTGTCAGCGGATCGGTGTAATTTTCGGTGGCGACGGTCAGGTGCTGGACCGGGGTGATCCCCTTCACGTCGACGCTGACCGGCTGTCCCGGATTGGCGGGATCGACCATCTGGGCCTTGAGGCCGATACGCCGGACCATCGCCATTTCCCGCGCCTGGCCGTCGATCGTGACTTGCCAGAGGCTGAGCGGCTTGTCGAAGCCGGGCACGGTCTGCTCCACCGCGGCGCGCGGCAGCAGCGTCGGCGGAAAGCGGGTGATTTCGGCCGCCGGCTTCAGCGACGAGAGGCCGGCCCAGAGGACGGGAACGAGGACGGCGAGCGTGCCGCCGATCAGCCAGACCCAGGACAGGATGTCTGTTATATCGATGCGTCCGGCCCGGCGCGTGCGCGTCATGAAGCGGATCGGGTTCATAGAGCTTTTCATCTCAGGACTCCATTCGCTTGCCGAGGCGCAGCTGTATGAGGGTGAGAACCAGAAGCACCAGCCCCATCAGAACCGAGGCGGCCGAGGCGAGGCCGAAGAGGCGAAGATCGCTACTGAAGGCCATCTGGTAGATATATTGGACGATGAAGCTATTGGCCGTGCCCGGACCGCCGCCATTCGTCAAAACCCAAGCCTCGTCAAAGATCTGCACGGACTTGATCATCAGAAGGATGAATACGACGAGTAGGTTCGGCGCAAGCAGCGGCAGCGTGATCCTGAAAAGCGTGCGGCGCGGCGACGCGGCGTCGATGGCGGCGGCCTCGTAAAGTTCCTTCGGGATCGCCTGGAGGCCGGCAAGCAGGATGAGGGTGTAGAAACCCATGTGAAACCAGACCGAGACCACGACGACGAAGAAGCGCGACCAGCCGACATCCAGCAGGAAAATTTCAGGAGGCACGCCGAGCATCTGGAAGAAGGCGTTCAACAGCCCGTTGCGATCGAGGAACCATTTCCAGATCAGGCCGATGACAACGGGCGACAGCAGAACGGGATAAAAGAACATCGCCCGGAAGAAACCGCGCGCGAAGATCGCCCGGTTGAGGATCAGCGCCGTGATCAGCGCCACCAGCAATGTGGCGGTGACGTTCAGTGCGACGAACCACAGCGTGTTCCACACCGCCGTCCAGAACAGCGATTCCTGGCAGGTTCCCGGCTGCAGATAGTTGCCGCAGGAAAGCAGGGCGCGGAAATTGTCGAAGCCGACGAAGGGCCGTTCCGAGACGAAAAGATTGGTGCCGCCGGTGAAGGCGTAACCGACCGCGATCGCGATCGGAAGAAAGGTAAAGATGGCGAACAGAACAAGGTTCGGCGCCAGGAACAGCCAGGGCATGCGCTTGCGGCCGAAGAGGCGCTCGACCGCATTCATCGGAGCCTCGACCACCTTCATTGCCGTGTCGCCCGCCTGGGAGAGCAATGCAGCAGCAGCCATGGTCAGCGCCTCCCCTGACCCGATCGGCGGGCAAAAGCCAGGCCGCTTTCGGGATCGAACAGGTGAACGCGTGCCGGATCGGCGTCGATCATGATCCGGTCGCCCTGAACAGGTGCGAAATGGCCGGCTTCATGGATGATGATCTGCTCCTCCTGCCCGGCAAGATTGCCGTAGACATAGGTCTCCGTACCGAGTCCCTCGTGATACTGAACGATGAACGGCAGGCCCTTTTCACTGGAGCGGGAAAAATGCGCGGGCCTTATGCCGGCAAGCACATCCTGCCCGACCGTGATGCCCGTCGGGTCGACATCGCTGACGATCCTGCCGCCGCCGACGACATCGATGGCGATGCCGCCCTCGCCGAGGCTCGAGACCTTGCCCTTGACGATGTTCATGCGCGGCGAGCCGAGGAAGCCGGCGACGAATAGATTGCGCGGATGATCGAAGAGTTCGAGCGGCGCACCGACCTGCTCGACGCGGCCTGCGCGCAGCACGACGATCTTGTCGGCCATGGTCATCGCTTCGACCTGATCGTGGGTCACATAGATCATGGTCGTCTTGATCTCGCGGTGGAGTTTGGTGATCTCGGCGCGGGTCTGGACGCGCAGCGCCGCATCGAGATTGGAAAGCGGCTCGTCGAAGAGGAAAATATCCGGTTCGCGCACGATCGCCCGGCCGATCGCCACGCGCTGGCGCTGGCCGCCGGAGAGCTGCTTCGGCCGTCGGTCGAGATAAGGTTCGATCGCCAGCATTCTGGCCGCTTCGGCAATGCGAGCGTCGATTTCGGCGCGCTTGAACTTGAGGTTCTCCAGGCCGAAAGCAAGATTCTTGCGCACGCTCATATGCGGATAAAGCGCATAGGACTGGAAAACCATGGCGATCTTGCGCTCGGCCGGCGAGAGCGCGCTGACATCCCGGCCGCGGATCGCAATTCCGCCCGAGGTGACCTCTTCGAGGCCGGCAATGACGCGCAACAGGGTCGACTTGCCGCAGCCCGACGGGCCGACGAAGACGACGAACTCGCCGTCCTTGATATCGAGTTCGACGTCATGCAGCACCTTAACGGAGCCATACGACTTGTTGACGGTGGAAAGTCTCAGTTCTGCCATGCCCTACTCCCATCGGGTGCCGCCGTCTCGAAGACGACGTCGTTTGCGTTCCAGCCTTGCGGCAGCGGTGTCGGTCTTGTGATCCGCACCTCGTTCATCAAGATCCCGGTGACATCAGCCACATACATGCCGGGCATTCCGCCTGGATAGTCCTGCAGGCCGATCACCCGGCCGTCCGCCCCGCGCGTCCAGGCATTGGCGCGGCCGCCGCCCTCGGCCTTCGGCGCGAGATCGGCATTGGTCGGGCGCAGGTCGTAGGACTGAGCGGTGCCGAGTTCGCCGGGCCACTGGTCTATGCCGATGCGTGCCAGCGATATGTTGTGGATGCCAGCGGACGCAGTCGAGATGATGGTGATCGCCCCCTCCATGCGCCCGGTAATGTCCTCGACAATGAGGTTTTCGATCGCACCTGCCGGGCGCTCAGTGACACGGTCGACGAGGTTGACGGTCAGCGCCTCCCCCGAGCCCCAGAAGCCATCGAGCGTTTCGCGGCACTCTACCGCAATCCTGGAAAACCTCACGTTCGAGATCCGGCCGCCGTCACGCGAAAATATGCCGAGCGCCCGGTTGGAGGATGAGACGCTGCAATCCTCAAAGACGACGTTGGTGACGTCGCCATGCGTTTCAGTACCGATTTTCAGCGCGCAGCTGAGGCTCTGAACGGAGCAGCGGCGGATAAGAATATTCTCGCATCGCCCGATGGCGACACCCTGCGGGCCGATGCTGGTCTTCAGGCATATGCCGTCATCGGCCGTCGATATCGTGCAATCCTCGATGACGGCGCCCCGGCAGGCATCGAGCACGATGCCATCCGTGTTGGGAAGACGGCGGTCGTTTTCGATGGTGACGTTCCGGACCGCGACATCGGTGCAGTTGACGAAGTGCAGCGTCCACATCGGCGAGCGGCTGATATGGACGGCGCTGATCTCGACTTTGTCGCAGCTTTCGAAGACGACGGCGCGGGGGCGGAATTCCGCCGGGATGAAGGTCCCCACCGTCTCGTCGTCGCCGATGATGAAGCTCTCGCAGCCGGCCTCGATGCGCCCCGGTCCCGTCAGGCTGATCCGCCGTGCGCCCTTGGCGACGATCATGCCGCGGTCCGACTTCTCGGCGATTACCGAAACAGTCGTATGCGCGTAAGCCTCATAGTCGGAAACAGGGCGCAGGATTGCGCCGGCGGCCAGATGCAGCTCGATGCCCGAACGGAGCTGGAGCCCCCGGCAGAGGTGGATGCCCGCCAGGAGCTTCAGGCGTCCGCCGCCGGAAGCCGAGAGATCGTCGATCGCCGCCTGCAGGCGGCTGGTATTGTCGCCGTCGAAGGCCTCAATCGCGACGAGGGAGGTGGCACTCATTGGCGTCGGCCATTCTCGATAAGGACTTCGGTCAGCAGCAGCATGGTCAGTGCCTGGCCGTAGGGCGTCGGCAGGTTCGGGATGCGCCGATAGAAATCAAGGTCATGACCCATCGGCGTGCCGTCCGAAACGCCATGCACGACACCTTCCTCGTCGATCTGAGCAAGCACGGCCTTCAGCGCACGCTCGGCATGGACCTTGTCGCTCTCGCCGAGAATGCCGGCATCGATGGCGCGCAAAATACCGTAGGCGATACCCGCCGTGGCCGAGGTTTCCAGCGGCGAGGACGGATCGTCCAGCAGCGTCGTGAACATGCCGTCCGGCCGCTGATATGCCTTCAACGAACGCACCTGGCTGACGAGAACGTTCGACAGGAAGCGCCGGTCCTTCTCGCCGAGGGTCGGCACGAGATCGAAGAGTTCCGGGATGGCGACCGTGATCCAGGCATTGCCGCGCGCCCAGAAGGCATTGGCGAAATTGTGCCGGCCGTTGAAGGTCCAGCCGTGATACCACAGACCGCTCACCGGATCGGAGAGATAGCGGGTGTGGATGACGAACTGATAGACGGCCTCGTCGATCCAGTCGTTGCGCTTGCAGAGCACCCCGGCGCGGGCGAGGAACAGGCAGGCCATGAACAGCGTGTCGTCCCACAATTCGCCGTCGTTGAGACGTTCCTTGACGACGTGCTGGAAGCCGCCGTCCTCGGTCTTCGGCAGCTCCTTGACCAGCCATTCGGCCCAGTCCTCGACGAGGGCGCGAAAGTCAGGACGGTCGACATGCTCGACGAGGATCGCCAGCGGCAGCATCGGCGCCGTGCTGTTGATCTGGCGCGGCGGCAGGCCTCGATCTATCTGGCCGCTGTACCAGACGACAAGCTCCTGCAGCGCCTTCGGGTCGTTGGCGGCAATCGCCCGGCGCAGGAAGCCATAAAGGCCGACGCCGACTTCCCAGTCCCATTCGTCGAACTGGATTCCCGAGGCGGCATCGTCGGTGACGAGACCTTCCTTGATGCCCCTGAGGCGGCTGAAGGCCGTCGCCACGCGATCGATGGTCGTCAGGAGAGCGCCGTTGTCGACAGATGCTGTGTTCATGCTGAAATCCTATATTCTCAGGAGTAAAACGGCCCGTCAGCGGCTGAGCCGGAGGCCGCGCTGTCGTGGGTGAGGATCGGCTGCGGCTGATCATGGGTGAACGGCCGTGGCTTGCCGGCTATCGAAAGACCATCGGCATAAGAAAGGGAGAGCGCCGGACCGCCCGGCGGAGTCAGGACGAGCTGCCGAAGCGCGGGATCGAAGGCAACCTTTGTCTGGCATAAACGTTCGAGGAAGGCCTTGAAGGCATCGCTATTCCCGCTTCCGACGATAGCTGCCCAGCCGCAGAGCGACCCGTAGGAGCGCGCCTCGCGGCCGGCGGTCGGCCCTTCGGTGATCAATTCCAGGCCGTTTGAGGCCCAGAGGGCGGCAAAGCCCCTGCCCGATCGGGCGATCAGCCACTTGTCTTCGACGATGAGATCGTCGAGGCCATCGCGGCCGATATAGGCATGCGTCCACGCATGCCGCGCGTCGCTTGTGTCCTCGATCAGCAGGGCGACATCGCGATGCTGGGCGACACGCGGCAGGATGCCGTTGCCGGCCCAATAGGACGGCCGTTGATTGCCCCAGGGATCGTCCTCGCCGGGATGGTTGACCCAGAGTCGCGCCATCGGATGGCCGGCCAGCCTGATGTCGAGCACGTGCTGCTGGTGACCCTTCCGGCCGGTCTTGTGATCGACCACCGTCGAAAGCTGCGCCGCCTCGTTCTTGAACAGCACGAGCTTTCCGCTCTCGAGCCCCTGGCTGTAACGCGCCTCGACGCTTCTGCCCCTGGGAAGGGCGGCAAGCTCGGTCAGATCGGCGGGCGGCTCATAGCTGCCGGCACAGAACATCGTCAGCGCCGCCACGCCGTTGTTGAGCCAGCCGGTGCCAAAGGCGACCTGGGCAAAGGGTGCAAGCTCGGTCAGCGGTCCGGCGCGCAGCTCCTTGTCGTAGGCGCGGCCCTGCGAGCCGGCCGGTACGCCGGCAAGCGTGTGAAGGGCGATCATGCGGAAGATGAGATCGATCTGGCCGCGGGCGCGATCGGCGATCCCGCGCTCCGCCCAGCGCTCCAGCGCGAGCAGACCGATGAAATCGATCGGGTAATAGGCGGCCGAATTCCATTCCGCCAGGCCGTGGGCCTCGACGCTGTCGAACCAGCGGCCGAGCCGCTCGACGGCGAGTTCCGCCTGCTGTCGTCCCGTCCGCCCGGAGGCCGAGAACACCGCGTCGGGCAGAAGAAGCCCGGCCAGCAGCTGGCTGGTATGGAAGCAGAGCACATGGTTCTCGCTCCAGAACCACATCGCGTCATTGCCCGGCTCGTCGACCCAGTAGCGATAAGAGAGAACGGAACGGCGGATGCGTTCGACGATGGCCTCGGGCATCCGGTCGCCATAGGCGCCGAGCAGCCAGAGGAGCGGCACCATGATGAAGTCCGAGCAATCCTCCCGCGCATCGATCGAGGCAAGCGTCGCGTCAACGATACGATCGAAGCTTTTCGGGTCGTGATGGCCGGTTTCCATCATCGCGATGAGGCGCCCGGCGCGATTGGCGCCAAAGCGGGCGCTGTATTCCAGCGCCTGCCGCTTGCGGGCAGAAAGCGACGTCTCCACCGGCAACGGCGAAAGGCTACTCATGAAGGCGGCATCGATGACGCGGGTGACCGAACCCGGCCCGGAGCCGATCGTCATGTGGACGCCGTGATAACCGTCCGCAATGCCGCAGACTTCCTCGGCGACCAGGCGGCTCTGCTGGGCGCGCAACGTCAGCTTCGAATGGGCGAGAACCGGCCGCTCGTGGCCATGGCCGACGACTTTGAGCGCCACGGGCAGATCGCGCGCGGGCGCGGTATCGAAGACGATCTCCAGCGGTTGATTGACGAAGACGTCTCGGGCCGGGCGCACGCCGCGCGACAGAACTTCCAGTTCGCGCACCTCGTTCTGGTCCAGCGCTACCGGCAGCAGCACCGAGAGCGGTTCGCTGTCCAGCATTTCGAGCTCGAAGAACCAGGTCGTGTCGCGCTCGGCAAGGTCTTCGGTATGGACGAGAACCTCGTTGTCGCCGGCCTCGAGCGTCAGCGCGATCTCGGTTGCGCTCTCGACGTTGCGCCTGAAGGGCTCGAAGCGCGACGCCTCCTGGCCGTTGACCCAGATGCGGACGCCGCCGCAGGTCTTGAGCGCGAGATTGAGCCTGCGCGGGGTATCCGTCCTGAACGTGCCCCTCAGCCATCGCCTGACATGGGTGGGCACATGCCAGAAGCTGGTAAACTCCACGCGGCGGTTTGAACCGGGAAGATAGAGGCTTTCAGTCGGCCAGCACGTGTCCGGCTCCAGCGCCCGCCCGACCATGGTGGACCAGAAGGCCTTGCGGCACGGCAGGTCGCCGACATCGACGAAACCGTTGATGAAGCGGTAGTTGACGCGATCTTCGGCCGGAGCCGGCTCGCCGGGAAAATAGCGCTCGATGAGGGCCGAAACGGCCCATGCCGTGATCGTCTGCCCCTCGGCCACGCCGTACGCTGGCGCCGTGTCGTCCGGCTGCTTGATGCTTTCCGTTTTCACAGATCGCCTCCTCCGCAATCCTATGAAAATATTTTCATTAGGTTATGTGGGTGCGTGATTTTTGAAAATCGCTCAAAAACATCGCTATTCGTGTAGAAAATAGCTTGACGGAACGAATGTCAAGTATATGAAATTCCCTTAATCGATGGCTGATGCCGCGATTTATGAAAATGTTTTCATGGGAGGATGAAAATGAAAACGTATCTTTCAGGGGCTTTCGCACTGGCGCTGGCCACCGTTTCTTTCGCCTGGTCCAGCGTGGCCATGGCCGAAACCCAGACGATCACCTTTCTCTTCACCGACGACGACCAGGCTTATGTCGAGCGGATGGAAGCGCTGAGCAAGGAATTCGAGACCGCGCATCCCGACATCAAGGTGAACTTCGTCTCGTCGGGTTACGATGCCGTCGCCAAGCAGCTGCCGGTGCAGCTTGCCATCGGAGAAGGTCCTGACGTCGCCAAGATCACCGACTGGCAGCTGGCGCCCTATTACTTGGACATGCGGCCGCTGATGAAGGATCCCGACGGTTTTGCCAAGCTGCACGGCGACAGCCTGAACACCCTTCGTTTCCCCGGCGTCAACGATCCGAATTCGATCAACGGCTACGTCGCCTCGCAGACCTTCAATCTGCCCTTCGTCAACAAGACGCTGTTCGAACAGGCGAAAGAACCGCTTCCGAAGCCGACCGCCACGCTGAAGGACATCGTCGAAGCCTCGGCACGCGTCGCCAAGGCGACCGGCGCCCAGATCCCCTTCACGATGGACCGTTCGGGCCACCGCTTCTCCGGCGCGGCCTTCTCCTACGGCTCCAACTACGTGAAGGACGGCAAGTTCTCCTTCCCCGACGATGCTGCCAAGCGCTACATCACCGATCTCTACAACTGGACGAAGGACGGCTCTTTCCCGAAGGAAATGTGGGGTGCGGCCGGCGGAACCCAGTACAAGAACATGGGTGACGAGTTCGTCAACGGCAATGTCGTGACCTATCTCGCCGGCAACTGGATGGTCAATCCGTTCCAGAAGAAGATCGGCGACGCCTTCGACTGGACGGCGATCAGCGCGCCCTGCGGCGATGCCGGTTGCTATGCGATGCCCGGCGGTACCGCGATTGTCGGCTTCAAGCGCACTAAGTACCCGCAGGCCGTGGCCTCCTTCATCGAATTCCTCGGTTCCGAAAAGGTTCAGCGTGAGATCGCCGAAAACTACGTCATCCTGACCGGCGCCGACATCAAGGATCCGCAGTACAAGCTCGACAGCCAGAATGCCAAGGACGCCATGGCCGTCTTCCTCGCGGCCCGCAACAGCGCGCCGAAGGCAGCCCGCGACCTCGAACGCCTCAAGGGCTCGTCCGCCATCTATCAGCTCATCGTCCAGCGGATGAGTCAGCTGATCGTCGGCGAACTTTCCCTCGAAGACACCTTCAAGGCGATGAGCGCGGACGTCGACAAGGTCAACGTGGCGCTCGCCGCCAACAAGTAACCGGCCGCGCCTGTCTCCCACAGATTGCGCGCTGCATCAGCCACGACCTCGCAACAGGCCGTGGCTGATCGCTTTTTAGCCCCCGTCTACGCCGCTATAATCCGCAGCGCGATGGTCGGAACGGCCCTTCCTGTCGCAAGGTCGGCCGGCGGCCTGGTGCAACTGCGCCGCGGCAGATCGGCGCGGATGGAACCGATGGTTCTTTGGCGTCGTGACACGGACTTCGCGAGACGCTATAGGCGTTTCGGCCTGCGCGGCGCGCCGGCGTCAGGCTCAACTTACTGAAGCCGGCAAACCGGCGGCAGTCCAGCCCATTGAGGTGCATCTCCATGCCACTCGGCTCTGAGCATCCGCTGCGAAGGGAACTTCACAACGAGCTCCATGCGCGCCCGTCGCTCTACTTCGATGGCGACACCGATGTCTGGCACGTCGCCATCGTCGGCGAGAGTGGCCCTCCTTCGCCGCCCGGTTCCCTGCCGGGATTGGAAGACGTCACCACGACCGGCGAGGGAAACCACGGCATCGGCCGCGTCGGCGACGGCCGGCTCAAATGGGAAGCCCATACCGAGTTCCTCACCCTCACCTTCGTCGTGCCGGCATCGGCCGAACCCGGCAGCAACCCGCCGGAAGCCTTTCGGGCCTGCTGCAGCCAGGTTGGCGGAAAGGTCATCGCCGCCGTGCGCGTGCTGGTCCGTGACGAAAAGGACGGGCGCATCCTGGAAAAGCCCAAGCTCGACTATGTCGCTTCGCGGGTCGGCGGCGGCGACGCCGAGGTGCATTCGAACTTTCGACTGACCGACAGCGGCTTCCTCGAATTCCTGTTCTTCAACCGCAACCTCAACGCCTATCGCACTGGCCGCATGGTCCGGCGTTTCCTGGAAATCGAGACATACCGGATGATGGCGCTACTGGCGTTGCCGATGGCGCGCGAGACCGTGTCGAAGCTTTCCGCCTTTGACCAGCGCCTCGATCTGCTGATCGTCCACATGCAGAGTGCCGTCAAAGTCGACAAGGCGCTGCTGTCCGAGGTGACGAGGCTCTCCTCCGATGTGCTCAACTTCTCGGCACTCGCCCGCCACCGCTTCGGCGCGACGAAAGCCTATGCCGAGATCGTGGCGAGCAGGCTGTCGGAGCTTCGAGAAGAGCGGGTCGAGCAAAGACAAAGGCTCGGCACCTTCATCGACCGGCGCTTCCAACCGGCTGTGCGCTCCGTCTATGCGGCAGAACGGCGCCTCGACGAACTGGCCGAACGCGTCAGCCTGGCCGGAGACCTCCTCAGAACCACCGTGCAGGTTCAGCTTGAAGATCAGAACGCCTCACTGCTGACCTCAATGGAAGAGCGGGCGCGCATCCAGGTGCACATCCAGCAGGCGGTCGAAGGCTTCTCCGTCATCGCCATCACCTACTATACTATCGGCTTGGCGAAGATCTGCCTCGAAAGCATCTCCGCCTTGGGTGTCGATCCGCACGTGACGAAACTCGCCGTTCTCGGAGCCATCCCGTTGGTTCTCTTCGCCGTCTGGACGGCGGTCCGCCACGTTCGCCGAAGCATCGCCGGCGCGCCGCACAATCCGGCGGCCGGAGGCCATTGACGCGACCGCCGCCCTTTGAAGGCGGCAGCGTTCTCTTGGCTGCGTTAGCAGGACGTTACGACGCCATCGCGTAGTATCGCTGGTCCGATGCCAGGCCGTTGCCCGTCTTGAAGCGGCGCAGCAGCTCGGCGAGGCTCTCGGTTTCCTGGGTCAGGCTCTGGGCGGCGGCCGTGGTTTCCTCGACCATCGCGGCGTTCTGCTGCGTGACCTTGTCCATCTGGTCGCCGGCGGCCGAGACCTCGCGCAGGCTGGTCGCCTGCTCGCGGGCGGCGATGGCGATCTCGGCGACGGTCGCGTTCATGGCCGTGACCTGCTCGACGATCTGTTCGAGCGAGAGGCCGGATTCACCCACCAGCTCGACGCCGGTCTTGACCTGTGCCGAGGAGGTGGAGATCAGTTCCTTGATCTCCCGTGCCGCATTGGCGGAACGCTGGGCGAGTTCGCGGACTTCCTGGGCCACGACGGCAAAACCCTTGCCGGCCTCGCCGGCACGCGCCGCCTCGACACCAGCGTTCAGCGCCAGCAGGTTGGTCTGGAAAGCGATCTCGTCGATGACGCTGATGATGTTACCAATCTTGGACGAGGAGTTCTGGATTTCCGTCATCGCGGCGATGGCGCGCGAGACGATCTCGCCGCCCTTTTCGGCATTGGTGCGGGCCGTGGCCACCACAGCCTGGGCGCGGCTGGCGCCCTCCGCCGTTCCGTTGACGCCGCGGGTGACATCGCCCAGCGCCGCGACGGTTTCCTCCAGCGAAGCCGCCTGCTGCTCGGTGCGGCGGGCGAGATCGTTGGAGGCGGTGGAGATTTCCGCAAGGCCGGAGCGGATGGTCGTGACCGCGCGGATGACGGAGTCGATCGCTTCTTCGAGGCTTGCGACCGAGCTGTTGAAGTGATCGCGGATCCTGACATAGCGATGGTCGACTTCACCGACGCGCACGGAGAGGTCGCCCTTCGAGAGCGCATCGAGACCGAGCGAGATCTGCCGGAAGGCATGTTCCATGACCTGCGCGTCGGCAAGCCGCTCGGCTTCCTGGCGCAGCCGCTCTTCTTCGGCGGCGAGACGCGCACGTTCGGCATTGGCCTCGGCGATCAGCTTGGCGCGGCCGGTCTCCTGGAAAACCTTCAGCGAACGCGCCATGGCGCCGAGTTCGTGGCGGTGCTCGACGCCGGTGATCGAAATCCCTTCCTCGCCGCGAGCAAGCTGTTCCATGGACTGCGCCATCCCGCGCACCGCCGAGGAAATCAGCCGGCCGACGAAATAGGAGAGCACGAGGCCGATGACGATCAGCAGGCCGCTGATGACCAGCGTCGTGCTGGTCGCGGAGGAAACCATGGCTTCAACCGAGCCGTCGAGATTCGTCTGGGCGCCGGTCACCGTCGCCTGCAAATCCTTGAACTCGCCCGATATTTTCGGCGCGAGCACACCGAGCTGCGTCTGACGGATATTGCCGGAAGCCTGCAGCACCTCCTTCATGTCGCCTAGACGGGCGGTATAGTTCTGCATGAGCTGGCCGGCGCCCATCAGGCGCTTCTTCTGCAGCTCGTCCTTCGCCGCCTTGGCGGCAGTCTCATTGAGTGTCACCGCTTCGGCAAGCGCCGCCTGGGCCGTATCATAGGCGGTAAAATCCTCGGAATGCACGAAGCGTTCAGAGAAATAGAGGCTGCGGTTCAGGGCCTCCAGCGTCGCCGCCGTCATATGCAGCTGGGCGACGTCGCTCTGGCGCCAGGCACTGCGCATGACATCGTTGAGCGCGATGCTGGTCCAGGGGCCGAATTCGGTAACCTTGGAGATCAGCAGGTCGCGGCGGGCCTGAAGGGCGACGATCTGTTCGAAGGCCTTGCCATAGGCGGCAATATCCTGGCGGATCGTCGCCAGGCCCGACTGCAGGTCCTTGTTGCCGGCAAACCGCGGATCGTCGGCCTCGAAGGCCTTCACGCCGGCGCGGAAACTGTCGACGACAGCCTGCGTCGGCGTGGAGCGGAAGGCTTCGGCCGACATCTGGATCTCGTGCAGCTGCTCGCTGTAATCCGAGATGGCGAGGCTCTGGCCGGCCGTGGCGCGATAGGAAGCGAAGATGGCGGCGAGCCCGTTCATGCCCGAGATCGTGCTGACGGTCAGCAGGCTCATCAGCAGGATCAATGGCACGAAACCTGCGGTGATCTGCGCGCGAATGCCGAATTTATTCCAGAAATGCAACATCATAGGCCTCTTATGCTCACTGGCTCTTCGGCAGGTATTGGGCAATGTTCTCAGGGGTGACGAGTTCGAAGGGAACGTTGTTTTCGCGCGGCACCTTCTCCTTGTTGATGAGCTTCATGGCAGCATCGACCGCAGCCGCGCCCTGCCCGACGGCGCTCTGGAGAATGGTCACGTCGAGATCGCCAGCCACCATCGCGGCTAGCGCATCGTCGGTCGCGTCGACCCCGGCGACGACGACATCCTTCATCGGCATGCCGGCCTTCTTCATGGCGCGGATCGCGCCGAGCGCCATCTCGTCATTGTTGGCGATAACGGCGTCGAACTTGACGCCGGCCGCCAGCCATTCCTGCATCTGCTGATCGGCATAATCGCGCGACCAATAGGCCGCTTGCTGCTCGACAATCTCAAGACCTTTGCATTCCGGCGTCGCGATGACATCGGCGATGTCCTGGGTGCGGGTGCGGGCTGCCACATGGAAGACCTCGCCCATCAGCACGACGACGCGGCCCCTGCCCTTGAGGAGAGAGCATACCTGCTTCGTCTCCAGCGTACCGGAGTCTTTCTCATCGGAGGCGACAACAACCTGATTGTCCGGCAAGTCCGAGAGATTGGAGGGCGTGGTGTTGATGTAGATCAGCGGAATGCCGGCATCCGCTGCGATCTTGGTCATTTGCGGCCCGACATCGCCATCAGACAGCATCACGATAATGGCATCGACCTTGTCGGCGACGAACTGCTGAACCTGTTTCTTCTGCAGCTCATTGTCGCCATCGGCATTCGCGGTGACCAGCTTGAGGCCCGATATTGTCTTCCCGTGCGAGACGACGCCGTTCACAAGCATCTGCCTGAACTTGTCGAGATTGGTCATCGAAACCCCGATCGTCTGCGCATTGGCGACAGAGATCGATATCGCCAAGGCGATGGATGCAAGCGTGGCGGTTTTCATGAATTCCCCTGCGCGATTCGGATGTGAACGCGTTATTTCAAATCTTGGTTAAATTTTACTTTTCGACGTGAAGCGAAAGTTAAGCGCGCGGAAAAGCTCTAGCGGCGTCAGAAGCACGTTCTTCGGCGGCATTCGGTCGGACTTGAAGGACATCGAGACGAACTTGATGTGACGCCTTCAAGTCTTTGTTTAACTGAAATTATCTTCCGCCGAAGCCGGAGCTGACGGTGATGCCGCGGTAGATCACCCGCTGCAGCACGATGGCGAGCACGACGCCGGGCAGCATGGAGATCGTCGCGCCCGCCATGATGTAGTTCCAGGCCGTGCCCTGCTGCGTCTGGAACAGGGTGAGCCCGAGCGGCAGTGTCGCCTTGTCGAGACCGCTGGTGGCGATCAGCGGCCAGAGAAAGCTCTTCCACTGGGCGATGAAGGTGAAGAGCGACAGAAGGCCGATGGCCGGCATGGCAAGCGGCACGATGACGGTGACCAGGATGCGCACGCGCGAGGCCCCGTCCATCATCGCCGCCTCGTCGAGATCCTTGGGAATGCCGAGGATGAACTGGCGCAGCAGGAAGGTGCCGAAAGACGAGAAGGCGACCGGCAGGATCATGCCGTGATAGGTATTGATCCAGCCGAGCTTGCTGACGACGAGGAAGAGCGGGATGACCAGCATCACCTGCGGGATCATCAGCGTGCTGAGATAGGTGAGCAGCAGCCCCTCGCGGCCGGGAAACCTGAGCCGGGCGAAGGCGTAGGCGGAAAGGCAGGAGACCACGATCACGATCGCGGTCACGCTGCAGGCGACGATGAATGAATTCAACAGGAAGGTGCCGAAGGGCAGCGAAACCAGCGCCTCGATGAAAGTGTCCCAATGATATTCCTCGGGCAGGATGCGGACAGGCACGGCCAGCACTTCGGTATTGGAGCGCACCGCATTCGACACCATCCAGAAGAAGGGAAAGAGAAACAGCAGCGCGACCAGCGAAAGGCCGGTATAGCTGACGAAGATGCCGATGCGCCGCAGGAGGCGGCGCCGGCCTGCAGAGACGGAATGCGGATGCCGCCAGATCGGCTCAATCGTCATAATGCACCCATTTGCGCTGCATGTGGAACTGCAGAATGGTAAGCGCCATGATCATCACGAACATCACCCAGGCCAGCGCTGAGGCATAACCCATCTGGAAGTTGGTGAAGCCCTTCTGATAGATGGCAAAGCCGAGCGTGGCGGTTGCCGACCCCGGTCCCCCGCGGGTCATCGCAAAGATTTCGTCGAAGACCTGCAGCGACGTGATGGCGGTCATGACGGTGGCGAAGAACACCGTCGGCGAGATGAGCGGCAGGCGGATGCGCCAGAAGCGCCGCCAGGGACCCGCCCCATCGATCATTGCCGCCTCGAGATAGTGCTTCGGCACCAGATCGAGCGCGGCGTTGAACATCACGACGTTGTAGCCGACATTCGCCCAGAGCGTCACGAGCACGACTGCCTGCATCGCCCAGCTGGAGCTCAGCAGGAAATTCGGCACGCCGAGGCCGAGCGACCGGATGATGCTGTCGGCGAGCCCGTCCGGCGTGAAGATCAGCAGCCACACCACGGAGGCCGCGATCGTCGGGGTGAAGGTTGGCAGGAAGAAGATCACCCGGAAGATCGCCTTGCCGCGCTTGAGGCTCGATATCCACACCGCCAGCGTCAGCGAGACGATGATGTTCACCGCCAGATATTCGACGGCAAAAAACAGCGTGTTTCTCAATATGGTGTAGAAGGCGGGATCGACGGTGAAGAGCTTGATGTAATTCTGGAAGCCGACAAAGGCCGGCGTCGAAATCAGCTGCCAGTTGGTGAAGGAGAGCGCCAGCGACGCCAGGATCGGCAGGGCCATGAAGATCATGAAGCCGAGGAAGCTCGGCAACAGGAACAGCATGGCCGTCTGCGTCTCCGGCTTGAGGAAGCGCCGGGGCTGACCGGACTGCAGGGTGATTTCGGCAACGGCGCTTTCCGACATGTCTTCCTCCATGCGCGGCAATTCCTGCCACGGCGGGCGCATGCGCATTCCTTCGGGCGCACGGGCTCTATTGCTGCGCGAGGCTCTGGATGGTCTCCATCGTCTGCTTGGCGTCGGTGCTGCCGGCGAAGGCCGGCGGGAAATACTGGTTGAACAGGTTTTCCACCGCCGCCCAGTTGTTGGTGATCACATAGGGGATGGAATGCGCCAGGGAATAGTCGATCGCCTCGCCGCCATTGGTGATGTCCTTGGCCGCCACCTTGTACCAGGAGGATTGCGAGGCCGTTCGTGCCGGCAGCGCGCGGCCCTGTTCGGCGAGATATTGCAATGCTTCCGGACTGGTCAGCACCTGGATCGCCTTCCAGGCCGCATCCTTATTCTTGCTCGTGGTGGCGATGCCGAAACCCGAGCCCGCCGTGACGGCCGTAAGCTCCCCATCTGCGCGCGGGAGTGTGGCAGAACCAACCTTGAACTTGACTTTGTCCTTCATGCCGATGATCGACCACGGGCCGTCGACATACATGGCGACATTGCCCGAATAGAACCGGCCCTGGATCACCGTGCCGGCATCGGCGCTCGACGGTGCCAGCGGCGCGACCTTGTCCTTGGCGGCAAAGCCGATCACCCTGTCGGCTGCCGACATCGCGCTCGGATTGGTAAGGTCAAGCTCTCCTGAATCGTTGAGATATTTATCGCCCCAGGCCGAGGCCAGCACCGAATAGTTCTGGGGCGTGATGCCGAAGCCGTACTTGCCGTCCTTGGTCAGCTTCTTGGCGGCATCGGTGAATTCGGTGAGCGTCCAGCCCGGCTTCGGTAGCGGAATACCGGCCCCTTCGAGCGCGTCCTGATTATAATAGATGACCCATGGACCGACGTCATAGGGCAGGCCGTAGAGCTGCTTGTCGACGGACATGCCGCCGATGATCGAGGGCGTAAAGGCGCCGACATCGAACTTGTCGGCGGCGATCCGGTCATTCAGCGGCTCCAGCAGCGAATAGAAATTCGGCATGCGCAGCGACTGCATGGAAACGATGTCGGCGAGCTGGCCGGATGCCGCCAGCACCGGCAGCCGGGTCCAGTAGTCGACCCAGCCGGTCGTCGTCAGCGTTACCTTGATATCGGGATATTTGGCGGTCACCATGTCGGCCAGGTGCTGCCAGCCCTTGGTGTCAGCATCCGAGCCGGTCCACATCTGCCAGGTCAGGTTAATCTGCTCGGCCGATGCTGTTGTGGCAAAGAGGCTGCCGCCGATTGCGGCGAGCAAAAGCGTTTTCTTCAGAACCTTCATGGGTTTCTCCTCCCTCCATGACGCAATGAACACGCGGGTGCGACCGAATTCACGCCTTCAGGACGATCTCGATCACCGGGACGGTAACGTCAGGTCGCCGGACCGGCAGTTCGAGCGTAATCATGCCCTCCGGCACCATCACGCCGATATTGGAATCCACTTCCTTCGTCTGGCTGAGCCAGCGCACTTCGCTGGCGTCGTGCAGGAACTGCGCATAGGCGATCCTGTCAGCGAGGCCCTCGATATGAATGTGGCGGTAAGGCCAGTTGTAGACATGCAGATAGAGGCGGTTGCCGCGTTGGGTGTAGCGGCAGCCGGCCGGCACCGGAAATTCGGACGGACCGGCGCCGTAGATCGAACGCCCATTCACTTCCATCCAGCTCTGATAGACCTCGAGCGCGGCAATGGCGCGGGCATCGAATGTGCCGCGGCCGGTGGGGCCGACATTCATCAGGAGGTTGCCGCCGAGCGCGACGGAATCGATCAGCAGCTGGATGATCTGCTCCGGGCTCTTCCAGCTGTCCTCGTCGCGGTGATAACCCCAGGAGCCGCTGAAGGTGTGGCAGGCTTCCCAGAGCACGCCCTGGCTGGCGATGGCGGGCGCCACGCGCGGCGTATATTGTTCCGGCGTCGTCACATCGGGCAGCTTGCCCGGCGGTAGGTCGAGACGGTTGTTGACGATGATGTCGGGCTGCAGCTCGCGTACCAGCTCGATCAGCCGCTCGCTCTCCCAGTCCGCGCGCCCCTTGCCGGGAAGGCCGCGATATTCGCGGCCGGGATAGCTGAAATCGAACCAGATGATATCGATGCGGCCGAAGCCGGTCAGAAGCTCGCGCACCTGTTCACGCATATAGGCGGCGTAATTGGCGATGTTGCGCCCTGAATTCAGCGCCTCGGCGTTGGGATGGTTGCGCAGGGGATGGTGGACGTCGATCGGAAAATCGGGATGGTGCCAGTCGAGCAGCGAATAGTAGAAGCCGATCTTCAGCCCCTCGGCGCGGAAAGCCTCGACCAGCGGCGTCAGCAGATCCTTGCCGCAGGGCGTGTTCGGCGCCTTGTAATCGGTGACCTTGGTATCCCACAGGCAGAAGCCTTCGTGGTGCTTGGTCGTCACCACGACATATTTCATGCCGGCGAGCCGGGCACGGCGCGCCCAGGCCTTGGGATCGTAAAGATCCGGATCGAAATTCTCGAAATAGCGCTGGTAGTGATCGTCGCTCAGCTCTTCGCGGTTCTTCAACCACTCATGCCGCGCCCCGAGAGCATAAAGGCCCCAATGGATAAACATGCCAAGGCGATCATGGCTGAACCAAGCGTGCTTGCCCGCCCCTCCCGATACAGGATTTTCCGGCTGGCGTTCCGAACTCGTCACAGGTTTCTCCTCCCTGTTTTTCCGGATCCACTTCATGTCGAACCGGTTCGGCGATTGAACATCGTCCTTGACCCGGCACCTGTCAAGCCGAAATTCGTGAATTGCACAACCGCGAGGTAAACGCACCATAATTGAGCAATCAAGCCAGATATGTTGCAACAGCAAATAAAATCTGACAGAAGAAAGCTTTAGAACCGGTTCGACAGATATGACCACCATACGCGATGTCGCGCGCCTTGCGGGAGTTTCGATCTCGACCGTCTCGCTCGCGCTCAACAGCCCGAAACGGGTCGGCGCCGAGACGCTCGACCGCATTCAGCAGGCGATAAAATCGACCGGCTACCGCATCGATCCGGTGGCCCAGACGCTGGCGCGCGGGCGCAGCTCGCTGATCGGTTTCGTGTCCGCCAATCTCGGCAACATGTTCTTCGGCGACATCCGCCGCGAGATCGAGCACCAGGCGCTCGACCACGGCTATTTCGTGCTGATCGCCGACTCCTCCGGCAGGGCCGATCTCGAACGGGCGCTGCTGGAGCGGCTGCAGGCGCAAAAGATCGCAGGCATTGCTCTGGCGGCCAACGGACGCGGCGAGGAATACGCAACCTTCCTGCGCGACTTCAAGACGCCAATCGTCATGTTCGACCAGAAGGTGGATGGCGCCGCGCGCGATTTCGTCGGCTCGGACAATCCGCTGACGACGACCATCCTGACAGAGCACCTGCTGCAACTCGGCCATCGGCGCATCGCCTTCATCTCCGGCCCGAGCGGCCTGCACACCGCCGACGAGCGCCTGAAAGGTTTTATGGACACGATGGCAGGCGCCGGCGCCGACGTCGATCCGTCACTGGTGGTCGAGGGCGGCTATACCAGGAGCGGCGGCCATACACAGGCGATGCGCCTGCTCACCCGCCGCGACCGCCCGACCGCCATCATCGGCGCCAACAACATGATGGGGCTGGCAACCCTGCAGGTGATGCAGGAAATGGGCTTCCGCTGTCCCGACGACGTCTCGCTGGCAATGGTCGACGACGTGCCCTGGAGCAACGTCATCACACCTCGCATCACCATGGTCGTGCAGGATGCGCAGAAGCTGGGCGAATTGGCCGCCCAGCGCCTGCTGGCCAGGATCGCAAGCCCCGAGGCTGCCGCCGAGCCGCCGCAGGATTTCATCCTGACGCCGAGATTTGTGCGTGGAGAGTCGACAAGGCGGCTATAAGGATTACTACCGATCCTCGCGCGTATGCCAAAGCCGCAATACATAGATTGTCGACTGCTGGATTTCATAACGCATCTCATAACGGCCAACGAGAATGCGGCGGACCTCCTGAGGATCGAACTCTTCGAGCCGCTCGCCGAGACGTGGCTGCTCAATTAGACGAGCGGGGGCTGCCGCCAGCGCCTGCACGGTTCGGGCCGCAGCTCGCCGGTCGATCGGGGAGAGAAAGTCGTATAAGCGAGCGATGTCGGAGACAGCTTTGCTCGTCCACTTGATTTCCATCACCGGAGCAACGAAATCGGCTCGTCACCGTCAAGACTATCGGCCCAGGCTTGAACAGACTGGTGATCGACAACATTGCCGCTATCCACATCGGCTAACGCCTCAAGCGTCAAACGCCGACGCTCCTCTTCCTGGTCGATCCATGCAGTCAGGGCTTGCTTGACGATCCAGCCGCGCGAACGCTCAAGGCGCGATGCAAGCTGATCGACCTTCTGCGCAAGCGGCAATGGAACATGAGCCGTGAGAACTTTGGTCTCCATCAAAAACTCCTCAACACCAATCAATCATAATCATAGCGATTAATTTTGATTATATCCAGCGCCTATACGTCATGAAGCCCGACTGAGACTTCCCAGAAAGGTGACGCGGCATCGAGAGTTGTGAGGTACAATGTCGGATTTTCATCGGCCGGTGAAGCAGCCAAAGCAAAAGCGTCGATCCTTCATCCATTGAAAGACCGCAAGATTTGTCATACATGTGTGATGAATCATAAATTTCGGAGTGCTGCTGGTTCGAACAGCATCCGGATCGAAGCCGATGCGGGGGTCGAGGCGTGGCTATGCAAGGGAAGGATCGCAGCAGGGGCTCGGGGTCGCTGGTCGCACAGGTCGGCGAAAGCCTCCGGCAGGCGATCCTCAGAGGCCAGTACGCCGCCGGCGATAAGCTTCCGAGCGAGCACGAACTGACGGAAACGCACAGCGTCAGCCGGACCGTGGTGCGCGAGGCGGTGGCTGCCCTTCGCTCCGACGGGCTGGTCGAGGTGCGCCAGGGCGCGGGCATTTTCGTGATCGGCGCCGATCCGGCGCTGTCAGGCAGAAAGGTCGACAAGGCCCGCGTCGCCTCCGATCTGGAAGTGCTCGAAATCCGAACGCCTGTCGAAATCGAGGCGGCGGGACTTGCCGCCTTGCGCCGGTCGCCGGCGCAGGAGGAGGCGATCTTCGAATGCCACCGGAAAATCCTCCAGCGCATCGAGACGGATCAATCCATCCGCGAGGCGGATCTCGACCTTCATGTCGCCATCGCCGAGGCGACGAACAACCCGCTGTTCAAGCACTTCCTGGAATCGCAGGGAACCGTGATCATCCCGCAGTCGCGGCTCGTTCCGGAAACGAGAACCGCCGAGCAGACCGCCTACCGAAAGCTGATCCACAGGGAACACGAAGCGATCGTCATGGCCATCTCGGACAGGGACGATCAGGCCGCGCGCAACGCCATGCGCGAGCATCTGGTCGGTAGCCAGGCCAGATACCGGAACCTGCTGAAGGATCTTCGGAGCTTTACGAGCTGAGGCGTGCCAGAAGCGCTGCCAGCACTACAGGTTTTCCGGAAATCACCAGCAGCCCACCATCTGAACATGGGCTTGGGGAGCGAAGCTGCTGGCCGGTTTACGCAGCCGCCTTTATTGTGATGGCCATTGCCCAGCGCGCTTCACCGGGATGCATAGCGGATTGTTTACCGCCGACTGCGGCTGAAAGCTAACTGAAAGCTTGGAGGTCATAGGAAAGGGCAGCATCGTGGAGGAGACACGGTCGAAGTGGCGAGACGACGATGCGGGTAAACCACCAGGAGGAGATTTCCATGCGTTCTTCACGCAGCCTTTTTCACACCGTCGCTTTTTCCGCGCTGCTGACCGCGGCATCCTTTGCTGCAACAGCTGCCCACGCTGCCGACAAGATCACCATCATGGTCGGCGGCTACGAGAAGCAGATCTATCTGCCCGCCAAGCTCGCCGAATCCCTTGGCTATTTCAAGGATGAAGGGCTTGATGTCGAACTCCTGAACGAAGCCGCCGGCGTCGATGCCGAAAACCAGCTGCTGGCAGGCGCCGTCCAAGGCGTCGTCGGCTTCTATGACCATTGTGTGGACCTGCAGGCCAAGGGCAAGTTCGTCGAATCCATCGTCCAGTTCAGCCAGGCGCCGGGCGAGGTCGAGATGGTTTCGAGCAAACATCCCGAGATCAAGTCGCCGGCCGATTTCAAGGGCAAGAGCCTCGGCGTCACCGGTCTCGGCTCCTCCACCAACTTCCTCACCCTCTTCATGGCCTCCAAGGCCGACCTCAAGCCCGGCGACGTCGTCACCATTCCGGTCGGCGCCGGCGGCACGTTCATCGCCGCGATGCAGCAGGATCAGATCCAGGCCGGCATGACGACGGAGCCGACGATCTCGCGCCTGATCAAGACGGGCGAAGCGAGCGTTCTCGTCGACATGCGCACGGTCGAAGCGACCCGAAAGGCGCTTGGCGGCACCTATCCGGCCGCCTCGCTCTACATGGAAACTTCCTGGGTCGAGGAACATAAGGACGAGGCACAGAAGCTCGCCAATGCATTCGTCAAGACGCTGAAATACATCAATACGCATTCCGCCGCCGAGATCGCGGACAAGATGCCGAAGGACTTCTACGTCGGCGACAAGGATGGCTACGTCAAGGCTCTCGACGAGGGCAAGGGCATGTTCACGCCCGATGGCGTGATGCCGGAGGACGGCCCGAAGACCGTGCTTGCCGTGCTCTCGGAGTTCTCCAAGAACGTCAAGGGCAAACAGATCGACCTTTCCAAGACCTACACGACCGAGTTCGTCAAGAACGTCAAGTGAGGCCGTCGCGCCGCTTCCAGCTCCTGAGCGGAAGCGGCGTCCGTTCGATCATGGGCATTGCGTGCGCGCCCTTAAGCACGCCTTCAGGTATCACCATGCAACAGGACACCAAACAGATCCCCGCGATCGAGCTGATCAACGTCAGCCGACGTTTCGTCTCGCCGACCGGAAAGTCGCTGACTGCGCTTCGCGATTTCAACATGACGGTCGCCCGCGGCGAGTTCGTCGCCGTCGTCGGCCCGACCGGCTGCGGCAAGTCGACGACGCTCAATCTCGTGACGGGCCTCGCACGCCCGAGCGCCGGCGAAGTCCGCCTGATGGGCGGGCCGATCACCGGCATCGATCCGCGTGTCGGCTTTGCATTCCAGACCGACGCGCTCTTTCCCTGGAAAAACGTGATCGAAAACGTCATGGCCGGCCCGCTGTTCCGCGGCAAGTCCCGCGCCGAGGCGGAACAGAGCGCCCGCGATTGGCTGGCGCGCGTCGGCCTGTCGAAATTTCTGCACCATTATCCCCATCAGCTTTCCGGCGGCATGCGTAAGCGCGTCTCGCTGGCGCAGACCTTCATTAACGAACCTGAAATCCTGCTGATGGACGAGCCCTTCTCGGCGCTCGACGTGCAGACCCGCACGGTCATGCACGAAGAACTTCTGAAACTCTGGGCGGAGCGCAAGGCCTCGGTGGTGTTCGTCACCCACGACCTCGAAGAGGCAGTCGCCCTTGCCGACAAGGTCTATGTGCTGACCGCCGGCCCCGCCACGGTCAAGTCGGTCTATCCGATCGACCTACCCCGCCCGCGCGTCGTGTCGGAGATCCGCTACGAGCAGAACTTCATCGACTACTGCAAGACGATCTGGGAGGACCTGCGCGAAGAGGTCGAGACCAGCTACCGCCGCGCAAGCGAAGCGGCCTGACGGGAGGATATCATGGCACACACAACTTTCGAGGCCGGTTCGGCCGCTCTGTTTCGTCCGGGCACATCAGATGCCGAGATCGAAGCCTCCGCACTGAAGGCCATGCGCCGGCGCGACGCGCTGGTGCGCTTCTGGCAGATCGCCATTCTAGTCTTTGTCATCGGCATGTGGGAGTTCGCTTCCAACATGCAATGGATCGATCCGTTTTTCTATTCGAGCCCGAGCGGCGTTCTCGAGCGCCTTTATGAATGGGCGACGGAGGGCACCACCGAAGGCTCGCTCTGGTATAATCTCTGGGTGACGATGGAAGAGGCGCTGATCGGCTTCTTCGCCGGCTCGATCACCGGTGTCTTCGTCGGCATCGGCCTCGGCCGCAACCGCTTCCTGTCGGATATCTTCTCCGTCTACATCAAGGCGATCAACTCGATCCCGCGCGTCGTGCTTGCGCCGATCTTCATCATGATCATGGGCCTCGGCCTGCCGTCCAAGGTGGCGCTCGCCTTCATCATGGTGTTCTTCGTCGTCTTTGCCAACGCCTTCCAGGGCGTGCGCGAGGCCGACCGCAACATGATCGCCAATGCCCGCATCCTCGGCGCTTCCGACTGGCAGGTGACCCGTACGGTCGTCATTCCCTCGGCGATGAGCTGGATCTTCGCCAGCCTGCACGTCTCCTTCGGCTTTGCGATCATCGGCGCGATCGTCGGCGAATTCGTCGGCGCCCGCTTCGGCATCGGCCAGCTGATCTCGATTGCCAAGGGTACCTTCGACGCCGCCGGCATGTTCGCTGCGATCCTGCTCGTCATGGTCGTCACGCTCGTTGCCGAATACATCATGACGCTGGTCGAGAACCGCCTGGCGAAATGGCGGCCGCAGCAGCACCTCGACACGCAGTAACCAGATCGGCCTCCCTCCCAAGGCGGATCGAAGCGAAGGCCGGGCTCGACGCCCGGCCTTCATTCGTTTGATGCGTTTCCGGTTCAAGCAAGCGGAAGCCGCACGGTCACGACGAGACCGCCGCCTACGGCATCACCCAGCGACACTGAACCTCCGGCCCCTTCGACAACCTCGCGAACGATGGCAAGCCCGAGACCACTTCCCTCGCTTTCGGTTCCGATGATTCGATAGAAGCGCTCAAATACTTGGTCGCGCTCGCTCACGGGAATGCCCGGCCCGTTGTCCTCCACGGTGACGACGGCATTGTCGCCCTCCTGCCTGATCGAGACCGTCACCCGTCCGTCCGCGCGGCTGTAGCGGATGGCGTTGTCGATGAGGTTTACCAGCATCTCGCGCAGCATCGTGCCGTCGCCCTCGACGATGACGGGTCGGTCCGCTTCGAGCCCGACGTCGATGTTGCGCCGGAGCGCCTCTTCGGCATGCGCCTCCAGGATCTCACGGGCAGCCTTGCTGAGGTCGGTCGCATCGCTGCGCGGGCGCCGGCTTCCCGGCTCGGCCCGCGACAGCGTCAGAAGCTGACTGGCGAGGCGCGAAATCTGCCGCGTGCTGGTCCGCAGCGCGGCAAGCGCCTCGTCGCGGCGGGCCGCATCCTCTTCGCGCGCCGCCACACTTGCCTGCGTCGAAATCAGCGCCAGTGGCGTTCTGAGCTGATGCGCGGCGTTCGATACGAACCGTCGCTGCGCCGCCATCTGGCTCTGGACACGCTCCATGTGGTCGTTCAGCGCATGGACGAGCGGCTGCAGCTCGCTCTGCACCATTTCGGGCGGCAGGGGATCAAGACGGTTGCGGCCGCGCTGGCGCACAGCGTCCCGCAGTCTCAGAGCCGGCGCCAGGCCCCGTTGAAGGCCGAGGATGGTCACCAGACTTGCGACGAAGACGAGCACGAACTGCTTGGAAAAGTCCGACAGCCACAATTGCCGCCGCATCGCATACTGGCTGTTGTGGGTAACGGCGACGGTCACGGAGATCGCGCCATCGCCGGAAAGGCCGACGACGGGATGGTCGAGCATCAGAACGCGCACGTCAGCGCCGTGAAAGGCGCGATTCTCGCCGGTCCGCTGGCTGGCCGGCAGCGGCAGGTCGGGAAAGCCGCTGACCAGACTGCCCCAGACGGTGATGACCTGGTAAAAGACCCGGTCGCCGAAGCCGGTATCGAACATCTCGAGCGCAGCCGGCGGCACGTCCACCTGGACATTGCCGCCTTCATCGACACGGACGGCCTCGGCGATAACGCGGGCCGAGGCCAGAAGCGTTCGATCCGTCACCAGCTTTGCCGTGGCATCCGCCGTCCAGAAACTGTCGTAAAGATTGAAACCGATCGCGCCGAGCAGGGTCAGCAGCACCCAGCAAAGCAGCTGCACGCGCAGGCTCCGGCTGAGCCGCGCGATCGTCGCGCCGATTCTGGGGCCGACGCTACTGGACATGTCTGAGGAGATAGCCGAGCCCCCGCAGTGTCGCGATCTGAACCGAACTGTTCTCGAGCTTCTTTCGCAGCCTGTGGATGTAGATTTCGATGGCGCTTGGATCCGCCTCGTCGTCGAAGCCGAAGACGCTTTCGGAAAGGGCGGTCTTCGAAACCGTGGTACCCAACTTCATGACGAGCTGCTCGAGAACGGCATATTCCCGCGGCGTCAGCTGCAGCGGCTCGCCTGCGACGAAAAATTGCCGCGTCCCACCGGAAAAAAGCAAGTCTCCAACCGTGATTTCCGAAGATGCGCGGTCCTGTCCGCGGCGCACCACCGCCCGGATCCTGGCTTCGAGCTCGGCGATTTCGAAGGGCTTGGCGAGATAGTCGTCGGCGCCGCTGTCGAGACCCGCCACGCGGCCGTCCAGGCTTGCATTGGCCGTCAGGATGATGACCGGCAGTTTGCTGCCGGATTGTCTCAGCCGCTTTAAAAGCGTCAATCCGTCGAGCTTGGGCAGCGCAAGGTCGAGGATCATCGCCGAATACTCGGCGACCTTCAGCATATGCTCGGCATCCTCACCATCATGGGCGATGTCGATGGCGTATTGCGCCTGCCGCAGGGCTTTGCCCAGCCAGGCCGCCAGATCCTTGTTGTCCTCCACCACGAGCAGTCGCATCCGATCCCCTTAGCACGTGCGGACGGGCTAGCGGAAGCGACCCGTTGCCACCGCTGACGAGCACCCCACATTCAAGCTGATCAGGAGAGGCTTATATCTAGGCCTGCTCGTCAGCCGCTGTAACGGCGACGACGTTCCGATCGCCGGCGCCCGGCGCCTCGGTTCCCCAGATTTCGATCTGCGTCAGCGCCGGAAAGGGCGAGACATCCTCGGCCTTGATCAGGCCATGCAGTTCGACCCATTCGACGATGCAAGGCTCGATCGGGAAGCCCTGCGCGGCGCCTGACTTGGCCAGCGGGAAGGAAAAGCTTTTGCCGCTCGAGAAGGTGACGCTTGCCTCTTCCCACCAGGAATCATGCGGAAAATCGGCGCGGAGGTAGAAGATAATCTCGTCGATCCGCACGGGCCTGCCGAACTCCACCGTCAGCGCCGCTTGCGGATCACGATTGATGCCCCAACTCGTGTAGGGCCAGAAGCCGTGATCGTCATTGGCCTTCTCGCCGTCGATGGCGTTCCGGGCGGCAAAGACCGCTTCTCCCCGGGTTTCGACATTGGCGCGTGCGTGCGGAAACAGCGTGCGATTGGCGTGACCATCCCAGGGGTTGAGCGCCAGATTGCGCCGATGCGCAACCTCCCCGGGCCGTGCCCTGCGCACCGACAGCCGATGCATATCGCCTTTGAAGGCATTCGGCGAATAGGGTCGGCGCTTGTCGCCGAACGGCACGGCAAGCGAATAGGAACACTCCTTCATATAGACCAGGCTGGGCTGAATCGCGCTGTCCAGCGCGAGGAAGATGTGTCCTGGCTCGGAGGCCTCAACGACCACCTGCTCGCCCTCGCGATAGCTTTGGCGATAGACCAGGAAAGTCTCTTCCTGCCCTGTTGAGCTTGCCAGGACGAACCCATCGGCGTCCACGATCTTCAGCGTCAATTCCATGCTCGCCCTCCTCAAAGCATGAGGCCGAAAAGCGTGAGCGATATTCGGCATCATGCTCTCATCATTTAATTTATTCGCAATTTCAGGAGCCTGCCGGCAAACGGCAGACGCAGCCTGTAAAGCTTTTCGGGCCAGGCCGATCTCAGTCTGGCGTCATTCACCTCGATCTCGTCGATTTCGATCGTACCGGCGCCGTCCACGACAATGCTGCCGAGATCTGCGAGATCGATCCTCTGGGCGGTGACGGTCGGCGCCAGGCACGTCATCAGCGACAGCACCGCCGATCGATCTCCGTCATAAGCATCGACAATCTCCACATGGCGGCCGCGCAACAGAGAGACGGTGCGGCGATAGCTGCGCAGCTGTGCATCCGCGGGATAGGCGCCGGATATTTCCAGAGATGCGCGCGCACTTTCCTCGCCGAATTCGACTTCGACATCCCTTGCGCCGAAGGTTTCACCGGCGGACTGCATGACACCTTCGAATGTCGGCAGGTTGTGATAGGCCGACTGCATCGTCCAGATCTCGTAGCGCTGCGGGGAGAAGGTCTTGGCCGTATAGGTCTCGACGCCGACATCGATCAGCAGCGGGCGTCCGTTCTTGTAGAGCGTCACACTGCCGACATCGTTGTGATTGTGGCCCTCGCCATTGTTGCCGCCCTTGACCGCAAGCGAAAACTGCTCGTCGCGAGCGATGAACAGGCCGATGCCGGGGTAGAAAATATCGCCCTGGAGCGCCGGTTTCGCTTCGGTCCGGCGGATCCGATGACCGACCAGCAACTCCTGCACGCGGTACCAGAGGTTCCATTCCTCCGGCAAATGCGGGCGTTCGGCCGCCGCCCTGTCGGTCGCCGCGAATTCCGCCAGCATCGGCGAACCGACCGCTTTTCCAAACAGGTACTCCCGCGCGCTGCAGGGCTCGACGACGGCGGAGGAATCCGCGAAGTTGAAATAATGGCGTCCGGCCACATGCATATTTGCGATGTATTCGGCCATGTTGCGGATCTTCGGCTGCTGCCAGATCCCGGCAAACGCGCCCGGCGCCACGCTGTCGAGAATGGTCACGGCGCCATGGAGGCAGAGAGCGGCGTGGCGGTAGTAAAGCACACCTTCTTCACAAGCCCCATCCTCCGCATAGTCCTTCAGGAAGGCGTCGAGGCTGGCGAGCGCCTTCTCGACGACCGCCCGGCGCGTCGCCTGATCGGTGTTCAGGGAGAAGGTCGCCAGCAGGACGTTCTGGGTAATCCAGGCCGTCCAATTGTTCATCCGATCACTGCCCCGGCCCATCCACCAGAAATGCCGGCCGAGATAGGGCCGGAGAATGCGGCTCTCGATCTCACGCCGAACCCGTGCCGTAACCTCCGGGCTGAGGTCGTCGAGCGCTGTGCCCAGCAGGGCGACGATCGTGGCGAGCAGCGCCGCCGTTTCGGCGGCGAAGAGATCAATGACGGGCTGCGAATTGTCGGGAAGCGGCAGCCGCGCGCCACTGCGTTCATAGGCATTGTGGGCCGGAAGCTGCCAGCCGCTCTCCTCCGCTATCAGGAAGATGCCGTCGACGATGTCAGGCAGAAACCGCCCGCCCCCCTCGACGAGTTCGCCCAGCACCAGATCGTTGAGCATCCGCCGCCGGGTGAAATAAAGTTCCTCAAAACGAGAGCGGTTGCCGGTCGCAGTATATTCCCGGTAATCGGAAGCCGTAATCAGAGGCCAGGCGCGCGCAACCGCAGCCTCGGCATCGCAAATAACGGCATCGCGCGTCGCCGGCGGCACCGCACTCCAGCGCTCACGATCGGAACGCACCGCTCCGGGCATGAAGTCGCCCAGAATGTCAGGCAGCCCCCCTGAAATCTCGCTGAACATGTTCCTCCCTGCGCCGGAAAGCCTCGACGAGCGTCTGGTCTTCACGCTCACCTATCATATGTTTCTGACGCTTTCCATTACATTTGTATGACCTATTCAGAACTTGTTTGACCAATACCGGATATGTGTTATGTCGTTGACTGACGGGGGGCGGCGACGGAGGCGTCAGCAAGCCGTCAGGTGCAGCAAGTCCGTCGAGGAGGAAGGCGTTCGTGTCCATATCGAATTCAGTCATTGCGACGGATGGCGCCCCGACAACTCCACGTCGGAAGGCCGCAGTCCTCACCAAGCGGCAGCGCAAGATCCGCAGCGCGCTCGTCGCCTATTCCTTCATCGCGCCGAATTTCCTCGGCTTCGCGGTCTTCACGCTCGGCCCGATCCTGTTCGCCTTCGCCCTCGCCTTCATGCATTGGGACGGCTCGAATGCGATCACCTTCGCCGGGCTCGACAATTTCTGGCGGCTGTTCGACGACAAGGCCTTCGTCGCCGCCTTCTGGAACACGATCATCTACACGGTCGCCTCGGTGCCGGCGACGCTGCTCTGCGCGCTCGGCCTCGCCGTCCTCCTCAACCAGAAGATCGCGGGGCGGAATTTCTTCCGCACCGCGATGTTCTTTCCTTATGTCGCCTCGCTGGTCGCCGTCGCCGTCGTCTGGAACATGATCTTCAATCCCGAGATGGGACCGGTGAACATGATCCTCTACACGCTCGGCCTCGACCCGAAGAACATGCCGGGATGGGCGGCCGACCGCCACTGGGCGATGGTGACGGTGATCCTGTTCGGCATCTGGAAAAACATGGGCTATTACATGGTCATCTACCTGGCCGGGTTGCAGGGCATCAATGCCGAGCTCTATGAGGCTGCCGATCTCGACGGCGCCAATTCCTGGCAGAAATTCATCCATGTCACTGTGCCGCAGCTCGGACCGACGACCTTTTTCGTCACCGTCATGCTGACGATCCAGTCCTTCAAGGTGTTCGACCAGATCTTCATGATCACCCAGGGCGGCCCCGGCACATCGACGCTCGTGCTCGTCTACCACATCTATAACGAGGCCTTCATTTCCTGGGATCTCGGCTATTCCAGCATGATTTCGCTGGTGCTGTTCTTCCTTGTGCTCGCGGTCACGGTCTTTCAGTTCCGCCGCCAGCGGGAGGACGAGGCATGAGGATCGCCGGGCGCAAGATCACCGTCAAAACGGTCCTCCTCTATGCGATCGTCATCACGGTGACGGTGGTGATGCTGATGCCCTTCGCCTGGATGCTCTCGGCGTCGCTGAAGCTCAGCCGCGACGTCTTCGCCTTCCCGATCGAGTGGATACCGTCTCAGCCGCAATGGCATAACTACGTCGATATCTGGACGAAGATCCCGCTTGCGCTCTTCATCTACAACACCTCGAAGCTGACGATCATCGTCACGCTGCTGCAGCTCCTGACCTCGAGCTTTGCCGCCTACGCCTTCGCCAAGCTGAACTTCCCCTACAAGAACACGCTGTTCCTCGGCTATATCGCTACCATCGCCATGCCCTGGCAGGTCTATATGGTGCCGCAGTTCCTGCTGATGCGCGAGTTCGGCCTCAACAACACGCATCTGGCGCTGATCTGCCTGCAGGCCTTCACCGCCTTCGGCGTCTTCCTGATGCGGCAATTCTACATGTCGATCCCGACCGAACTCTGCGAGGCGGCCCGCATCGACGGCATGAACGAATATCAGATCTGGGCGCGCATCATGCTGCCGCTCTCCAAGCCCGCGCTCTCGACGCTGACGATCTTTACCTTCGTCAGCACCTGGAACGATTTCCTCGGACCGATGATCTATCTCACCAAGACCGAGCTGAAGACCGTCCAGATCGGCCTGCGCATGTTCATCTCGCAATATTCGGCCGAGTACGGGCTGATCATGGCGGCCTCCGTCGTCGCCCTCGTGCCCGTTCTCGTCGTCTTCCTCTCTCTGCAGCGCTTCTTCGTCGAGGGCATCGCCTCGACGGGACTGAAGGGGTAAATCCATGAATGCCGTTTCAACAGTCGCCCCGCAGCCGATCACTGATAAGGAAGTGAATGCCGCGCTCGATCTTGCCGTCGCACAGGTCAGACGTAATCTTCCTCAGTTCACCTATGCCGCGCAGAACCATTCGAGTTTGAACAATTTCTATCCTGCCGTGGCGAACGATCAATGGACCGCGGGCTTCTGGCCCGGCGAGCTGTGGCTGGCCTTCGAGCATAGCGGTGATCCGCTATTTCGGCATGCCGCGCAGATCCAGGTCCAGTCCTTCCTGCATCGGATCGTCAAGCGCATCGAGACCGACCATCACGATATGGGCTTCCTCTATTCGCCCTCCTGCATCGCCGCCTGGAAGCTGGTCGGAGACGAGGACGGCCGCAGGGCAGCGATCCTGGCCGCCGACCAGCTGATCGAGCGCTTCCAGCCGATCGGCCAGTTCATCCAGGCCTGGGGCCGCAAGGGCAGGCCGGAAGAATACCGCTACATCATCGATTGCCTGCTGAACCTGCCGCTTCTCTACTGGGCCAGCAGCGAGACGGGCGATCCGAAATATCGCGAGATCGCGCTCATTCATGCCCGCACCACGCTCGCCAACTCGGTACGGCCCGACGATTCCACCTATCACACCTTCTACATGGACCCGGTCACCGGCGCGCCGGTGCGCGGCGCCACCAAACAGGGCTACCGGGACGACAGCGCCTGGGCGCGCGGCCAGGCCTGGGGCATCGCCGGCATGGCAATCTCCTACCGCTACGAGCGGATCGAGGAATATCGCCAGACCTTCGACCGGCTGCTCGCCTTCTATCTCAACCGGCTGCCGGCCGACATGGTGCCCTATTGGGATCTCGTGTTTTCCGATGGCGACGGCGAGCCGCGCGACAGTTCCTCGGCTTCGATCACCGCCTGTGGCCTGCTTGAGATGGCCGATCTCGTCGAT
This sequence comes from Rhizobium phaseoli, assembly GCF_003985125.1. Taxonomy (GTDB): domain Bacteria; phylum Pseudomonadota; class Alphaproteobacteria; order Rhizobiales; family Rhizobiaceae; genus Rhizobium; species Rhizobium phaseoli. The sequence continues at coordinate 381,371 of NZ_ML133565.1, read as the reverse complement.
GCCGAAGCCGCCGAACGCTACCGCATGCTGGCGCGCCGCATGATCAAGAGCCTTGCCGATCACTATGCGGTCAAGGACCCCGCAGTCTCCAACGGCCTGGTGCTGCACGCCACCTATTCGAAGAAATCGCCCTTCAACACCTGCCGCGGTGAGGGCGTCGATGAGTGTGTCTCCTGGGGAGATTATTATTACATGGAAGCTTTGACGCGCCTTTCGCGCCGCTGGTCTTCCTATTGGTGACGTCAGGAGAACCCGATGGCCAGCATTTCGCTTAAAGAGCTGAACAAATCCTACGGCGCGCTCACCGTCGTCCACGATATCGATCTGGAAATTGCCGATAAGGAATTCATCATCCTGGTCGGCCCCTCCGGTTGCGGCAAATCGACGACGCTCAGGATGATCGCCGGCCTCGAGGAGATCTCCGGCGGAGAACTCAAGATCGGCGGCGACGTCATGAACGACGTCCCCTCCAAGGACCGGGATATCGCCATGGTCTTCCAGAATTATGCGCTCTACCCGCATATGACCGTCTACAAGAACATGGCCTTCGGCCTGCAGCTGCGCAAAGTGTCGCGTGATTTCATCGACAAGCAGGTGCAGGACGCCGCCAAGATCCTCGACATCACCCATCTCCTGAACCGCAAGCCGAAGGCGCTCTCGGGCGGGCAGCGCCAGCGCGTCGCGCTCGGCCGCGCCATGGTGCGCAACCCGGCCGTCTTCCTGCTCGACGAGCCGCTGTCCAATCTCGACGCCAAGCTGCGCGGCACGATGCGCTCGGAAATCACCAAGCTGCACAAGCGCCTCAACGCCACCTTCATCTACGTCACCCACGACCAGGTGGAAGCCATGACGATGGCCGACCGCATCGTCGTCATGAAGGACGGCCATATCCAGCAGGTCGACACGCCGCAGAACCTTTACGACCGCCCCGTCAACATGTTCGTCGCCGGCTTCATCGGCGCGCCGCAGATGAACATGCTGCCATCGACGATCCAGCGCCGCGGCGAGCGCTATGTCGCCATTTTCGACGGCCGGGAGCTGCCACTGCCCGTTCATTTCGACAAGAGCAGGATCGCGCCTTACGAGGGCCGCGAGCTGGTGCTCGGCATCCGTCCGGAGAACTTCCACGAACTGCCGCCGGCCGACATCCCGGCCGAAAATCTCGCGCCAGTGAAGGCAGTGGTCGAGCTTGCCGAGCCCATGGGCTCGGAGGTGCATCTGAATATGGTCGCCGGCGGACGCAATCTCATCGCCCGTGTGTCGCCGCGCTTCCGGCCCGATATCGGCGAGGAGGCGACGCTTATTGCCGACATGAGCAATGCGCAGCTGTTCGACAAGGAAACGGAACGCTCGATTCTTTACTGAGGCGCCTGCGGGAGACGGCCATGCAGTGGTTGCGGGACATGTGGACGAAGGAGGGGCCGGGCATTCCGAAGGATGCGCCTGCAAAGACCGGCCTTGCCCTGTTCGCCGACATCCTCGCCCGCGAATGGTGGGAGATCGTCAAGCTCAACATCCTGTTCATTCTGGCCTCGCTCTTCGTGGTGACGCTGCCGGCAGCGCTCGCCGCCATGGCCCGCGTCTCGGTGGCCTTCGTGGAAGATCGCAACACCTATCTGCTCAGGGACTTCTTGGAAGCATTCCGGCAATATTTCTGGCGCGCCACCGCCTGGGGCCTCGGCTTGGCAGGCGCGCTTGCGATCGGCGTCCATGCGACAGCCACCTATGCCGCCGGCGCGCGGGGCAATCTGATGCTCGCAGCACCGCTGGCGATCGCGCTCGTCGCGACCGCTTTCCTCGCGGTCACCGCCTGCCACCTCACTATGCTGATGGTGATGCGCGACCTGCCGGCGCTGCGGCTCCTGCGCCTCGCAGCACTTGCCTCCGTCGCCCGCCCGCTTCCGGCCCTTGCCGCACTCGCCTTCAACGCCGCACTGTGGCTGGCGCATATCCTCTTCTATCCGGTTTCCGTTTTCATGCCGGCGACCTTCAATTTTTCACTCGGAATGTTCGCTGTCGCATTCGCCGCCCATCGTGCGGCGGCGATGGTTCTGGACTTGCCGGCGCACCGCAAACCGCATGCACGAGACGCTTCATAAAATAACTGATCCAGAGACGATCCAGGGAAGGAGAACAGGAATGTATTTGGATAAATTCGGGAGGACGGTGAAACTTGCCGTGGCAGGTTTCACTCTGGCGGCGACGACGGCTGGCGCAGCACTGGCCCAGGACGCCGTAACGCTGAAATGGGCTTTGTGGGACTGGGACAAGACGGCCTATTACAAGCCGCTGATCGAGGCCTATCAGGCCAAGCATCCGAACGTGAAGTTCGAGCCGATGGATCTCGGCTCGCAGGACTACCAGCAGATGATCTCGACGCAGCTGACCGGCGGCTCGAAGGATATCGACATCGTCACCATCAAGGACGTGCCGGGCTATACCAATCTGGTACGCGCCGGCAACATCGCCGATCTCAGTGGCTTCGTGAAGGATCAGAAGATCGATCCGGCGCCCTATGGCGGCCTGATCGAGGAGCTGACCATCGACGGCAAGATCTATTCGCTGCCGTTCCGCTCCGACTTCTGGATCGTCTATTACAACAAGGACATCTTCGACAAGGCCGGCGTCCCCTACCCCGCCAACGACATGACCTGGGCGCAGTTCGACGCGACCGCCGAGAAGCTTGCCGGCGGCATGGGCACCAACAAGACCTATGGCGCGCTGCTGCATACCTGGCGCTCAACCGTCCAGCTGCCCGGCATCCTCGACGGAAAACACACGCTGGTCGATGGCGACTATGCCTTCCTGAAACCCTGGTACGAGCGGGCGCTCACCCTGCAGAAGGACGGCGCCATCCCCTCATATGCCTTCCTGAAGACCTCGAACACGCATTATTCGGCGCTCTTCTTCAACGGCACGATCGGCATGCTGCCGATGGGCACCTGGTTCGTCGGAACCCAGATCGCCAAGGTCAAATCCGGTGAATCGAAGAGCAAGAACTGGGGCATCGTGAAGTTCCCGCATCCCGATGGCGTGCCGGCCGGCACGACTGCCGCGCAGATCTCCGGTCTGGCGGTGAACTCCAATTCCCAACACAGGGATGCGGCGCTTGATTTCATCAAGTTCGTCACCGGCCCGGAAGGTGCGGCGGTCATCGCGGCGACCGGCACCTTCCCGGCGCTGAAGACAGCTGACGTCAGTGCCAAGATCGCCTCGACGCCCGGCTTCCCGCAGGATGAGGCCAGCAAGGAAGCGCTGATACCGGCCAAAGCCTATCTGGAAATGGCGGTCAATCCGAACGCCGCCAAGATCGAGGTGGTGCTCAACCGCGCCCATGACGCGATCATGACCGACAACACCTCCGTCGACGACGGGCTCAAGGACATGACCGAAGGCGTGAAGGCCATCAAGTAGGTCTCGCAAGACACCGGCGGCCGCGGGTCAGCACTGGCCCGCGGCCGATCCTGTTTTAGAAGAGTCAGAGCAGACAATGATCTACGATCCCAGCAGGGCCAACCCGCTTTCCGGTAATCCTCTGAAGACGCGCGACGATCTGGGAAAGGCCGTCATCGACCTTTTCGAACCGCTCCTGCCCTATTTTTCCGAAGGCGGCGCCCGCGTGCGCCTCGGCGCTGCCGGCGCGATCTTCGACCGGGCGGCGGCGGATCTCGAAGGTTTTGCGCGGCCGCTCTGGGGCATCGTTCCCCTTGCCGCCGGCGGCGGCCATTTTCCGCATTGGGATCTCTATCGGCGCGGGCTGGCGAACGGCACCAATCCTGACGATCCCGAATATTGGGGCGATCTCGCCGACCGCAACCAGCGGCTCGTCGAGCTTGCCGCCGTCGGCTTTGCGCTGGCGCTCGTGCCCGAACATATCTGGGAGCCATTGAGCGACAGCGACAAGAAGACGGTCGCCGCCTATCTTCTCCAGGCACGGAACCTGGAATTCATCGACAACAACTGGAAATTCTTCCGCGTCCTCATCGATCTTGGGCTGGAGCGCGTCGGTGTTCCGTTCGACCACGGCAAAACCGTCGCCTATCTCGATGAAGCCGAGGCGTTCGATCTCGGCGAAGGCTGGTATCGCGACGGGCCGGTCAGGCGGGTCGATCACTACATTCCTTTCGCCATGCATTTCTACGGCCTGATCTATGCCGTACTCGCGCGCGGCGACGAGGCACGCAAGCAGCGCTTCCGCCATCGCGCCGAAATCTTCGCCCGGGATATCCGCCACTGGTTCGGCCCGGATGGCGCCGCCCTTGCCTTCGGCCGTAGCCAGACCTACCGTTTCGCCGCTGGCGGCTTCTGGGGTGCGCTTGCCTTTGCCGGCCTCGAAGCGCTGCCTTGGGCCGAGATCAAGGGCTATTACATGCGCCATATCCGCTGGTGGTCGGCGCTGCCGATCGCCGACCGCGATGGCGTTCTCTCCATCGGCTACGGCTATCCGAACCTCCTGATGAGCGAGAGCTACAATTCGCCCGGCTCGCCCTACTGGGCGCTCAAATTCTTCCTGCCGCTCGCCCTTCCCGAGGATCATCCGTTCTGGGTCGCCGAAGAAGCGCCGCAGCCGCAATTCCCGCAGCCGGTTCCCTTGAAGCCCGCAGGCATGGTCGCCATGCACACACCGGGAAATCTCGTCGTGCTCTCCTCGGGCCAGCAGCACGACAAGATGCGCGGCGCCAGCGAGAAATATTCGAAATTTGTCTATTCCACCCGCTACGCCTTCAACATCGAGGCCGATGACCGCAATTTTACCGCCGCAAGCTTCGACGGCATGCTCGGCCTCTCCGACGACGGCGTGCATTTCCGCATGCGCGAGACAATGGAAGAGGCGCTGATATCCGGCGACCGGCTCTATTCGCGCTGGCGCCCCTGGAACGACGTCACCATCGAAACCTGGCTCATCCCCGTCACCCCCTGGCACGTCCGCATCCACCGCGTCGCCACGCCCCGGGCACTGAGCACCATTGAGGGCGGCTTCGCTATCGAACGCGCCGATTTCAACGCCGATCGCTCCGAACAGGGTGAAGGCCGGGCCGTCTGGTACGGCCAGACGGACGTGAGCGCGATCTTGGACCTATCGCCGAATCCCAGGGCTGGCCACACGATGAGCCCGATCCCGAATACCAACCTCATCCACGCCAAGACCCTGCTGCCGCAGTTGCGCGGTGAACTCGGCCCGGGAACCACGACGCTCGTCACTGCGGCGATGGCCCTGCCGAACGGCGCGGATTGCGGAGCGGCGCTGGACAATCCGCCGGCCTGTCCCGATCTTGAGGAGTTGGAGCGGCATTTTCGCGAGAAAGGCGTGCGCGTGCCGGCTTTTGCTCTCCTGTCGTAGCTTGGTCTTGGCAAGACTTAAGCGACTAATCAGAGATAGCAAGAGCGGAAAATCCGGCCGATCCTTGGTTCAGCCCCAGGGCTATTCAACAAGTTCGGCCTGGCCATCCTGAAGCCGATAAAATCCGGTTTGCGGCACCGGCAGCTTCAGCATTTCCTCTCGGGACAATCCAAGATATATGCCTCGTATCAGTCTGCCCGTCAGCCCGTGGGATACGGCGATCGTCGTCGAGCGAAGCTGTGACAACCACTCCTTGACGCGTGCGCAAGCTGCATCGAATGTTTCTCCGTCAGGCGATCGAAAGAACCAGTTGAAAGCATCGGCACCTTCGAGCATGCCCGGATATTCCTTGTCGATTTCGTTGTGGCTCATGCCATCCCAGGACCCGGTCGTGACCTCCATCAATCTTGGTTCATCGCGGCTGGCCAAGGGTATATAGCGCGCGATGCGCGCTACTGTTTCTTTCGTACGACCGAGCGGGCTGACGTGAACATCGATTTCACCGTCATGCCGCTCTAGTTCGCGGGCAAGAAGCTTGCCGGCCTGATCCGCCTGCTGCCGCCCTCTTTCAGTGAGAGGCGAATCCTTTTGTCCTTGAAACCGACCTGCCGCATTCCAGATCGTCTCTCCGTGCCGAAGGAGAAAAATTATCGTCAATCCTCTGAACCCTTCTACGGGGTGCTACTGAAATTCGCCCAATATGCGCCGCACCCGCTTGCCTAGCCCGTCGCAACGCGCTGCTCGTCCAACATTTCGGCGCCTATCGGAATCCGCAGCGTGAATGTCGTGCCGTTTCCGCGGCTGCTCGCCACGTCTATCGTTCCCCCGTGAAGCTCGACAATCTGCTTGACGAGATTGAGGCCGATGCCGGTGCCGGCAATGCCCGTGGAGCTTCTGGCGCGGAAATAACGCTGGAACATCTTCGGGAGGTCGTCGGCGTCGATGCCAATGCCTTCGTCGCGCACGGTGATGCAGACGCGTTCTCCTTCCTGCCATCCTGAAACATGGACGTTTGGAGAATCCGGCGCGTATTTCACGGCATTGGAGAAGAGGTTGCTGAAGACTTGGTCGAGCGCGGGACGATCGCCGTAGATGGTTTCGGGAAGCTCGTCCAATTTAAGCAGAAAGCGATGCGACCGCCGGATGCTTTCCTGACGGGCGCTGCAGGTTTCGATGATTTCGGCGATCGAGCAGGGCTTCGGCACGATGGTGATCCGGCCATGATCCAACCGCCCGGCAGCAAGAATACTTTCCATCAGTTCGAGCATACGGGAAACCGAGCTGCGGATCTGGTCGGCCTTTTCAGCAAGGAATTCCGGCGTCGCCGCCTCCTTGCGCCGAATGAGCCGCTGCGCCGCACCGTCGATCACCGCGAGCGGGGTGCGGAACTCATGCGACGCCATCGAGACGAACTGGCGCTGCAATTCGTTGATCTGCTTTTCCTGTTCAAGCATGCGCTCGAGTTCTTCCGTCTGCCGCGCCAGTTCGACGGTGCGCGAGCGCACCATCTCTTCCAGCGTATCGCGGTGCTGCAGCAATGCCTTTTCGGCACGCTTGGCCTCGGTGACGTCGACGACGGCCATCAGCGATGCCGCCTTGCCCCTGTGGTTCAAGCAGGTGGAGTAGACAGTGACTTCAATGGCGCCTCCATCTGCCTTGAGGTGGCGGAAGGAGCAGGTCGTGGCGGCTGGATCCTCGGCGTCAAAGACGGCAGCCGTTGCCCGGTCGGCGTCCTGCGGCGCCTGGATGTCACGCAGCGTCATTGTCAGGAACTGCTCAAGCCGGTAGCCATAGTGATCGATGGCGGCCTGATTGACATGAAGGAATTTCAGGGTTTCGCGGTCGTACACCCACATCGGCATCGGATTGCCTTCGAACAGCAGCCTGAACGACGCCTCCTGCATCTTCAGATCGGTGATATCGACGCGGATGCCGACGCTGCCCCCTTCGGAGATCCGGCGTTCCTCGATCCGGATCCATCGGTTTCCGGGCAGGCGCTGCTCGTGTTTGCTGGTGGGCTCGGCATGATGGGCCAGACGCTCCTCAAGCCATTCCTGTTCGCGCCCGACCGCCTCCGGATACTGGCCGCATTCGAGACCTGTGCGCAGGCGGTCTTCGAAGCGCATCCCTTTGACAAGCATATCGCCGCTTTCGGCGTAAAGCTGTTCGTATCGCCGGTTCCACAGGACGAAGCGGTCTTCGGCGTCGAACAGAACGAGGCCTTCGGGGACGACTTCGAAAGCGGCCAGAAGCCGGGCATGTGCCGCCCGCGCCTCCTGCTCGGCGCGTTCTGCCTGGGCGTGCGCCTCTGCAAGCGCTTTTTCCGCAAACCAGGCCTGTGTGATATCCTCATGGGTCGATACCCAGCCGCCCTCCGGCGTTCGCTGATGATAGCCGCGGATGATCTGGCCGGTTTTGAGTTCCTTGATCCAATCCTGGGGCGCGTCGCCCATATTGGTCGCTACGGCCCAGGCGAGATAGTCCGACGTGGACGTGGCGGGGACGGCGCCAACGTCCCCTCGCAGTTTCAGGATGTCTTCCAGTGACTGCCCCGGATGAATGACGGCGGGATCGAGTCCGTAAACCTCCGCATACCGATTATTCGAAAGAAGCAGCCGGCCGTCCTCGTCAAACAGGCAGACACCCTGTCCCATGCTGGCAAGCGCCGTGTCGAGTTGCTCGTTGCGCCGCCGCAGGTGCGCCTGCGCCGCGCTGAGTTCGATGTGTCGCTTGATGCGGGCAACGAGCTCGGCGGCGGAGACGAGGTTGGAGACACAATCCACCGCACCGGCGGCAAACCCCGCAATCCTGGTTTGCTCGTCCTGAGGCGAGACCACAATAATCACCGGGATATCACGCGTTACGGCGTTTCCCTTGAGACGCCGGCAGTCTTCGAGACCGCGCCCCTCCGGCGACAGGGCGTCGAGCAGAATAAGCTCCGGCAACGGCCGCTTAGCGGCGCATTCATGAAATTCATCTCGATCGAGGTGAACGCCGAGCACGATATCGTGTTGATCAAGGCAATCGCCAATTCCGGGCAGGCCCGTCAATGCACCATCCATTGCGGAGATCATGTGCAGCTCGTAGGACAAGACTACTCCCCCGTTCGCCCAAGTGGACGCGACCGTAAGTCGTATGAGTTAACAAGCGACTTACCGCTGGTCGGCATGCCATCGCGACCCGTTTCATAGTCAGGAAATGGTTAGCGGGTGGCGGCTATTTCTTGGACTCCGAAAGAGTTTCGCTCTCGACACTGAGGTTGCATCGGCCATCGATGGCATGACGGGAACCCTGTATCTGCCGGCGCGTTCAGCAAAGCAGCGGCTTCAGGAGTTCCCAATGCCAGCCAATGTTTCCACTTCGGCCTCCGGACTCGAACCGCGCAAGGGCAGCCCCAGCCCGCGGCTCGACGAGCCCGAATTCAAGCGGCGCTTCCTCAATCAGTTTCGTGATCCGGCCTACGGCAAATTGCAGGAAGAGCTTGCGAAACTCGCTTCGGCAGCCTGGGAAGCCTACGCAAATTCGAGAAAAAGCCCGAAGACACGCAAGGCCGGCCCCGGCTTCGCCGATCCCGATTATGATCTGGCTGAAGACTGGCTGGCGGCCCGCGACGCCATCCGTGATGCGCAAAAGCGGCATGACGACCCGAACGGGCCTACCCGTCTGCTTCTGGTCAACGGCTCGACGCGCAGCGAACACACCTGCCCGGGCGAGATTTCGAAGAGCTACCGTATGGTCGATATCGCCAGGGAGGTGCTGGAGCAGCAGCGCCACGTGAAGATCGAGGTCCTCGACCTGAGCCGGCTCGCCTCGGAATACGGCAGGCAGATCCACCCGTGCAAAGCCTGCTTCTCCACTGCGGCGGCTCTCTGTCACTGGCCCTGTTCCTGTTATCCCAACTATTCGCTCGGGCAGATCCATGACTGGATGAACGAGATCTATCCGATGTGGGTCGAGGCGCACGGCATCATGATCGTCACGCCGGTGCACTGGTATCAGGCGCCGTCATCCCTGAAGCTGATGATCGACCGGCTTGTCTGTGCCGACGGCGGCAATCCGGATCCCACAAGCACGCACGGAAAACATGCCGACCAGGCAAAACAGCTGGAGATGAATGGATGGCCCTATCCCCGCCATCTCGAAGGCCGCCTGTTTTCCGTCGTCGTTCATGGCGACACGGAGGGTGCGGAAGATGTCCGCAGGAACCTCTCGGACTGGCTGAGATCGATGGATCTTATTCCAGCCGGCCCGCTTGCCGAAGTCGATCGCTATATTGGTTATTGGGAGCCCTATGCGACGAGCCACGTAAACTACGAAAAGGACCAGGCGATGCAGGAGGAAATCCGCAATGCGGGTCGAACGCTGTACGAAGCCGCGACCGCCAAGCGCCAAGGCCCCCAGATCGCTGCCGGCGCCGGCTTGCGGCAGCCGCGTCAGAAATAGCGCCGCGAACGACTCTTGCCGGCAGGACCTTGGCTGTGGCCGCAGAACGGAACACCTATTGTCCGTTCTCTATATCGCGTAGCAGATCCAGGCCGCGTTGATACTTTTCCTTGTTTTTGCCGATCTGTTCGGCCTGTCGGAGATTGTCTTCAAGGTCGGCCCGCTTGACAGGCAGAGCGAGCGGATTTGCTGCCGCACGCCTGACGAATTCCTCGTCCGGCTCGTCGGGCCGCTGGGTCAACGCGTCCACCGCCGAGATGATCGCCGGCGGGAAGCCTTCCTCTCTCAGCCTGTCGAGCGTCCAGCCGCTGCCTTTTTCTGCAACGTCGTGAAGGTAGGCGACGGTTCGCGCCTCATCGCCCGACACGAGAAGCGCGACCCGCTGACAGTGCTCGAAGAACGGTTGGCCGGTTTTGTCCGTCTGGCCGCCATGTGCGTCCATAGCGATCTGCATGGCGTGGTCGAGATGCTGCATGACGATTACGGTCCTTCGGTCTCTCTGATCTTCTGCCGCGAAGGCTTCTCCCCCGTGGTTATTTCGATATCGGGCGCAGCCGCCCCGGCAGCTTGACCACCTGCGAGGCGTGGCCGGTCGAGATCGCCGCTTTCCCCTGCGCCTTGAAGCAGCGCCGCGTCGTCCCTGTCGTCTTGATCGAGCAGGTCCTGCAGCGTCTCATGCTCGTCCTCGCCAGCCAGCTCGTCGCAGGCTTGCATCCAATGGCGCAGGTCCGCCCCTTCAGGGCGGCCTTCGGCCTCCCAGATTTCGTAGGCCCGCCGGCGTATCTGTTCGTGTTTGTCTGTGGCCATGATCTTCTCCAGTTCCGACCTGACCTCGCAAGATGCCGAAAACTAGGCCGCCATCTGCCGGCAGCTTTCAGCGCAGCTCCGGCAGGCATCGACACACGCCTGCATATCGCCCATTCGTTCGCAGTCGGCCGCGCACTCCGTGCAAATCTCGGCGCATTCACGGCAGGTATGTTTATGGTGATCGGTGCCGATCAGCATGAAATGCGCGGACGTGCGGCAAATCTCGGCGCAGGCCATCATCAGCCTGAAATGCGCAGGCTCCGTATGCTTTCCACCTGCTTCGAGACAGTGGCTCATTGCCGTGCGGAGACAAACGCCATAGCAACGCAGGCAGTTGTCGATGCATTTCTGCATTATCGGATCCATCTCATGCATGTTCTTCCTCCAATTCATCGCGCGGCGACCAAATCGAGCGGCCGTGTTTCAAGGCGTGTTGATGGTGGGAAGAAAATCCTCCACCTGCTTGCGCACATTCTTTGGAAGCGTCTCCACCCGTTCCTGCCAGAAGCGTTCGGCCGCCGGCGGATCCTCTTCCCATTGGCGAACAGTGGTGATGTTGTCGTCGATCTTGGACCGGCGCCGCCCCCCGAGGCTCAGATACTCTTTCGCAAGTTTCAGGCTTGGAGTTTCAGCGCTGGTATCGCGATCCAGGGTCGAACCCGCATTGCGCCGGGCTGCGTCCGATGCCCTCTGGCGATCGACCTCGGCCCTTTGCGTATCGAAGGAGCGCGCGTCGTCGGTTCCGCTTTCGGGTGGCGTGCTGATTTTCGAAGTGTTCATGGATCACCTGTCGATGCTGTGATCCATTAACCTTCGCCAGCCGTGAGAGTTCCGCAGGCTGGCGATTGATTTGCGCGGGGCAATCAGTGAACGGCCATACTGACCATGCGATACGGGTGCACGGCCTCGAACTGCGAGATCATCGCCGTCGCCTCGAGCAGCACGCGCTCGGCATTCTCGGGATCGTCCCGAGCGAGTTCGTCGGCGTTGACGCGGATCGCTTCGGCCATGTTGTTCGACAGCACAGCAAATTGCATATTCCCCTCGACGAGGGCCTCGCGCGCCGTATCCTCCAGCGTGCGAGCGATATCGACGAAGATTTCCTCGCGTTCCTCGATGCTGAGGTCTTTGATTATATTGGTCTTCTCTTCCATGTCACTCACTCCTAAAAGACGTGGGACGTTGATCGAGCTCATCGAGCCTCGATCGCCTGAGAGCTAGGAACGCCGATGTCCGGATTCAAGCCGGAACACAGTTTTGAACTCGTCTTCCAGACGAGGGGATGACCATCGTCATTAGGTCGAACGCAGGAGCCGGTCTTCTGTTCCCGCGCGGGTCATTAGCAGTCACCGGTAGCGAGTGCTAATTTTTCTGCGTCGCCCCTTGAAATCGAAAAACCATCGAACCAGATCAAACGCGCAAGGCGCGCGACCTTGCACCCGCCCGGACCTCGTCATCCGGTCCGGTCTGGCGAACAACGTCATCATTGTTTGTCGATGGAGGAAGACATGTCGTTCCGACCGCTTCATGACCGCATTCTCGTCCGCCGCGTCGATTCTGAGGAAAAGACCAAGGGCGGCATCATCATCCCCGACACCGCCAAGGAAAAGCCGCAGGAAGGCGAGGTCATCGCCGTCGGTCCCGGCGCGCGCAACGATGCCGGCCAGATTCAGGCGCTCGACGTCAAGGTCGGCGATCGCATCCTGTTCGGCAAGTGGTCGGGCACGGAGATCAAGATCAACGGCGAAGAGCTGCTGATCATGAAGGAAAACGACGTGATGGGTATCATCGAAGCCCGGAGCGAAGGAAAGCAGGCCGCCTGAGGCGCTCAGGACGTGGTCAATGCTAGCTGCCTATGAAGGAGTGAGGACATGGCTGCTAAAGAAGTCAAATTCAACGTCGAAGCCCGCGAGAAACTGTTGCGCGGCGTCGACATCCTGGCCAATGCCGTCAAGGTGACCCTTGGCCCGAAAGGCCGCAACGTCGTGATCGACAAATCCTTCGGCGCGCCGCGCATCACCAAGGACGGCGTTTCGGTCGCCAAGGAAATCGAACTCGAAGACAAGTTCGAAAACATGGGCGCCCAGATGGTCCGCGAAGTCGCTTCGAAGACCAGCGACATCGCCGGCGACGGCACCACGACTGCGACGGTACTCGCCCAGGCGATCGTCAAGGAGGGCGCCAAAGCCGTTACCTCAGGGATGAACCCGATGGACCTGAAGCGCGGCATCGATCTCGCCGTCGCCGCCATCGTCGCGGAACTCAAGGCCAACGCCCGCAATATCTCCAACAATTCCGAGATCGCCCAGGTCGGTACAATCTCCGCCAATGGCGATGCTGAAATCGGCCGCTTCCTGGCGGAGGCGATGGAAAAGGTCGGGAATGACGGCGTCATCACGGTTGAAGAAGCCAAGACCGCCGAAACCGAACTCGAAGTTGTCGAAGGCATGCAGTTCGACCGCGGTTACCTCAGCCCCTACTTCGTCACCAATGCCGACAAGATGCGGGTCGAGTTCGAGGATCCCTATATCCTGATACACGAGAAGAAGCTCTCGAACCTGCAGTCGATGCTCCCGATCCTCGAAGCCGTCGTCCAGTCCGGCAAGCCGCTCCTCATCATCGCTGAAGACGTCGAAGGCGAAGCCCTTGCAACGCTCGTCGTCAACAAACTGCGCGGCGGCCTGAAGATTGCTGCCGTCAAGGCTCCTGGCTTCGGCGATCGCCGCAAGGCCATGCTCGAAGACATCGCCGTGCTCACCGCCGGCACCGTCATCTCCGAAGACCTCGGCATCAAGCTCGAGAGCGTCACGCTCGACATGCTCGGTCGGGCGAAGAAAGTGTCGGTTGAGAAGGAGAACACCACGATCGTCGACGGTTCGGGCGCCAAGTCCGACATCGAAGGCCGTATTGCGCAGATTAAGGCGCAGATCGAAGAAACCACCTCCGACTACGATCGCGAGAAGCTGCAGGAACGTCTTGCCAAGCTCGCCGGCGGCGTTGCCGTCATCCGCGTCGGCGGCTCGACGGAAGTCGAAGTGAAGGAAAAGAAGGACCGCGTCGACGACGCGCTTCACGCCACCCGCGCGGCCGTCGAGGAAGGCATCCTGCCAGGCGGCGGCGTGGCGCTGCTGCGCGCCGTCAAGGCGCTTGAAAATGTGCAGACCGCCAATTCCGAGCAGCGCGTCGGCGTCGATATTGTTCGCCGCGCACTTGAGGCGCCAGCGCGCCAGATCGCGGAGAACGCCGGCGCGGAAGGCTCGGTGGTCGTCGGCAAGCTGCGTGAAAAGACCGAGTTCTCCTATGGCTGGAACGCCCAGACGGGCGAATTTGGCGACCTCTATGCGCAGGGCGTCATCGATCCGGCCAAGGTTGTTCGCACCGCGCTTCAGGATGCGGCCTCCATCGCCGGTCTTCTCGTCACGACGGAAGCCATGGTCGCCGAGAAACCGAAGAAGGATGCCGCTCCGCCATTGCCCCCCGGTGCCGGCATGGATTTCTGACAGACGATAGATCGGCCCGCACGCCCCGCCGGGCGGGCCTCTTTCGAGGGAATGAAAATGGTTCAAACGATCGTAAACCGATCGCAGGTGCCGCTGGACTCCCGCGATCTGGCAACCTGCCAGCAGGTCTTCGACAAGCTCAGCGTCGACTATGCGGTGGCAAGGGACAGCGACGAAGCCGAACGAATGGCGAGCATCATCATCGAGCTCTACCGGCAGGGCGTGCGCGACCCCAACCACCTGCAGTCGATGGTCGAGGCGGCCCGCGGGCTCTTTGAAGCGGACGGTTCGGTCAACCGACCGGCGGCTACGTCCAGCAGTTGACACGCCGCTGACGACGCCTTCACGAGCGGCATGGGCTTGCCGCTCGCTCCGAAAATCGATTCCGATTTTTGAGCCGATGCGCTAGTGACAGGGCTCAAGCGCATTCTGAAGGTTTCGAAATGATTCCACGCCTCCAACCGAGGGATTCCATCCCTCTTCCAGCCGCGGGGTTTTTCCAACGGCTCGTCGAGGCGGGGTTTACCGGCGATATCGAGACTGGTGCGGCGAGCAGGACGGTATTTTCCACCGACAATTCCATCTATCAGGTCGAGCCGAACGGCATCCTTTTTCCGAGGAACGTCGAAGACCTGCAGGTCTTGGCGGCCGTCCTGTCGGAACCGGCCTTCCGGGAGATCCGCATCGCACCGCGGGGTGGGGGCACCGGCACCAATGGCCAATCCCTGACGTCTGGCGTCGTCGTGGACTGTTCGCGGCACATGACTTCCATTCTCGACATCGATCCCGTCCGAAGGATTGCGCGTGTGCAGGCGGGCGTCGTCAAGGATGAGCTGAACCAGGCCCTGAAGCCCTACGGCCTGTTCTTCGCGCCCGAACTCTCCACCTCCAACCGCGCCACCATCGGCGGCATGATTTCCACCGACGCCTGCGGCCAGGGTTCCTGCCTCTACGGCAAGACCAGCAAACACGTCCTCGGACTGCGCATCATCCTTATGGACGGGTCCGATTTCTGGTCGCGCCCGCTCGACGCAGAGGCGCTCGCGGGGATCGCCGCGCGCGAGGATCGTGTCGGTGATATCCACAGGACGGTCGAACGGATCGCGCGGGAAAAGCACGAGCGGATCGCTGAGATCTTTCCGAAGCTCAACCGCTACATGACCGGCTATGACCTCCCCCATGTCAGGCGCGGCGACGGATGCTTCGACCTCAATGCCGTTCTCTGCGGCTCGGAGGGAACGCTGGCGATGATCGCCGAAGCCGAGCTCAACCTTCTGCCGATCCCCGCCCATGCGGCGCTGATCAACATCCGCTACGAGGACTTCAACACCGCCCTGGAGGACGCGCGCAACCTGGTGGCGTTGAAGGTCGCCTCGGTGGAAACTGTCGACGAGACAGTGCTTGGCCTTGCGAAGAGCGATATCGTCTGGACCGGCATCGCCCGCTTCCTTCCCGACGATCCGGGCAGTTCGGCTAGCGGCATCAACATCGCCGAAGTGCTGGCCGACGATGAAGAGGAACTCGAACGCAAGCTTTCCGCAGTAACCGCGTCGCTCGACACGGGCGCGACGACGCGCCATGCCGGCTATACGATCGCCCGGGGCCATGCCGATGTCGAAGCGATCTGGTCGATGCGCAAGCGAGCAGTCGGCCTGCTCGGAAACGTGGAGGGGCCGGTCAGACCCGTCGCCTTCGTCGAGGATACGGCCGTACCACCGGAAAACCTCGCGGCCTATATCCGCGAGTTCCGCGCGCTTCTCGATGGCGCCGGCCTTTCCTACGGCATGTTCGGCCATGTCGATGCCGGCGTGCTGCACGTGCGGCCGGCGCTCGATCTGACCCGCGACGACCATATCAGAATGGTGCGCGAGATCAGCGACGCCGTCGTGGCCCTCACCCGCAAATATGGCGGTGTGCTCTGGGGCGAGCACGGCAAGGGCGTGCGCTCCGAATATGTGCCGGAATTTTTCGGCGATCTTTATCCCAGCCTGCAGGAGATCAAGCGGGCTTTCGACCCCGACAACCGGCTCAATCCCGGCAAGATCGCAACTCCTTCTGGCGAGGCGCTGACGAAGATTGACGACCTTCCATTGCGGGGAGATACCGACCGCATCATCGGCAACGAGATCCGCTCCGCCTTCGACAACGCGACCTATTGCAACGGCAACGGCGCCTGCTTCGATTTCGACGAGACGAGCCCGATGTGCCCGTCCTACAAGGCGACCCGCGACCGTCGCTTCTCACCCAAGGGCCGTGCCGCGCTGATGCGGGAATGGCTGAGGCTGCTTGCCGAGAAGGGCATCGACCCCCGCCAGGAGGCAAAGCGCCTGCGGCGGAGCATTCCGTTCGCCAGCCTGGCGCGGCGCGCCTTCAATTCGCTGAACCCGGCAAACCGGGACGACTTTTCTCATGAGGTGCGCGCGGCCATGGACACGTGTCTCGCCTGCAAGGCCTGCGCGGGGCAGTGTCCTGTGAAGGTCAGCGTGCCGGCCTTCCGTTCCAAATTCCTGGAACTCTATTATGGACGTTATCTCCGTCCGCTGAAGGACCCGCTGGTCGCGGCGATCGAGACCACCCTGCCCTTCGTCCGGCGCATTCGGCCGGCCTATAACCTCGTCGTGGGCACGCGCGCCGGCAGAACAATGATGCGCATGACCGGCCTGACCTCCCTGCCGCGCCTGCCGCAAATCTCGCTCGCAAAGGAAGCCGCCCGCCTCGGCGTGCCGCTTGCGACACCGCAATCGATCGAAGCCCTGTCGCCGCAGGAAAGGCAGAAAAGCGTGGTTTTCGTCGCCGACGCCTTTACCGCCTATTTCGATCCCGATGTGGCGCTCGCAGCCATCGCGCTTGCCCGGAAAATGGGGCTGACGCCCTTTCTTGCAGCTTCCCACGTCAATGGCAAAGCCCTGCATGTCCATGGCTATCTCGGACGCTTCGAGGCTGCGGCCAAGCGGACCGCGCATTATCTGCAGCGTCTGGATGAAGCGGGCGTGGCGCTCGTCGGCCTCGATCCCTCCATGACCCTTGCCTTCCGCAGCGAATATAAGGGATTGCTGAAGGCGACGGTCCTGCTTCCACAGGAATGGCTCGCCGCCAACCTCGACCGTCTCACCGCCTCGCCTTCGGCCATCAAGGGCCGCTTCCGATTGATGCCCCACTGCACCGAACGCACCAATGCGCCGGCCTCCGTCGCACAATGGCAAACAGTGTTCGACAGCCTCGGCGTCGAGCTTCAGGCGGCGCAGACCGGCTGCTGCGGCATGGCCGGCACCTTCGGACACGAGGCCCGCAACCGGCAGATCGCAGAGCGCCTCTACGCGCTGAGCTGGAAACCGGAGCTCGATGCGGCCGGCGATGCCGATATCCTTATGGCGACAGGATATTCGTGCCGCTCCCAGGTGAAGGAAATCGACGGCCGGCGGCTGCCGCATCCGCTCCAGGTCATCGCCGGGATCATGTCGGAAACGGCAGATCTCCGGCATTCACACAAGACAGCTCCACCGAGCTGACGACAAAAGGCCGGCAGTAGCCGAGCCGCTCGCCAGTTCACGCCACGGCGGCGATCGCGTCGCCGTCATTCGGCAGCAGCCGCGCCACGGCGCTCAGGAGATCGGTCTGCGATATCAGGCCGAGGATCCGGTGGTCATCATCGATGACGATGACGGCATGGGTCCGTCCATCCGTCAGAACGGGCAGCAGCGACAGCGCGGCATCGGATGCTCTCGCCACCGCCGGCTTGGAAAGTGCATGGGCGATCGTATCGCCGCTCGCAAACAATTCCCTGAGGCCGACGGTGCCGACCAGACGGCCCTCCGGATCCTTCACCGGCAAGGTGCGGATATTGTGTTTGAGGAGAAGCTGCCGTGCGGCATCCGGTTCCGCAGCCTCGCCGATGGCGATCACATCGCGCGACATGATATCGGCACAACTGATCTTGCCGTTTGAGCGGATGGCCGCCTGCAACTCGACCTGTTGCAGCAACCGCCCGAGATCGGCCCGATCGATGTCGAAGGTTTCATCGAGCGCTTCCAGGGCAGCGTCGACATCCTCCTCGCGAAAGCCCACCCGCACGGCAGATGGCAGATCGATTGTCTGATGGGTATTTTCCGCCGGCTTCGGTACGACATGCGGGTAGTTCCGCTTGGAGAGCTTGTGGAACAGCAGGCCAAGCGCAACGAGAATGCAGGAGTTCAGGGCGACGGGCACGAAGGGAAAGAGAAATCCCCAGCCGGCGACGACGGGACCGCCGAGCACCGCGGTCAGCGCCGCAGCCCCTCCCGGAGGATGGAGCGATCGCGTGAACGACATCGCTCCGATTGCCAGTGAAACGCCGACGCCAGTTGCGATGATCGGATCTCGAATGAAATAGGCGGCAATGATGCCCATCATGGCGGAAATCGTATTGCCGCCGATAATCGACCATGGCTGCGCCAGCGGGCTTGCCGGCACAGCAAAAAGCAGCACCGCCGAGGCGCCCATTGGCGCGACGATCAACGGAAGATGCGGTCCCTGGCCGAACAGATAGCCGCTGATGACGCCGGTAAGACCGATGCCCAGCAACGCGCCGAAACAGGCGATCAGCCGCTCTCTTAATGTCGCACCGGCCAGGATGGGCGAAAACAGGCGAAAGCGGCGAAAACGGCTCGGCGCTACCTTCGGGGAAACGGGAAATTGCATGCTAAGACCAATTATAAGCGAGGATTGTCTGGCGGGCGAAGGAGAAGACGGAGAAACTAGTTTGTCGCCAGTCGGATCTCTCTGCCCTTTCTAGCGCTGAGGACCTCGTGAAAGGCACTGAAGGCGCTGGGGCGATTATCCCGACGGTAGACCAGCAGCGTCTCGACGGGGCCGAGCTGATGGGTCTGGACAGCGGTCGGCCAGTGCATGAGCTCGAGCACGGATTTCGGCATCACACCCGCGGTGTTGCCGGTCGCAACGCTCGCCAGGATCGCGTGGTAGGAGCCGAGCTCGCTCGTCGGCAGGGCGGTCGATTTGCGCGCCCAGTTTTCGGCAATCCTGCGATAGGTGCAGCCAGGCTCCAAAGCGGCGAGCGCTCCGACACGCAGGTCGGCGGCCGATTTGATGGCGGGATGTCCTGATGGCAGCACGATCAACAGATCTTCGACAAAAACCGTCTCTTTTTCCAGCGCCTTGAGTTCGGCATCGAAATCCAGGTCATCCTCCCGCATCGTCTTCGGCGGCCGGGCGATCAAGGCGCAATCCAGCGCGTCGGCCAGAACATCGCGGGCGAGATCACGGGACGCGCCCATCGTCAGATGCAGTGACACTTCAGGCCACATCTGGTTGAACTGCGTGAGCGCCGCCGGCAGGCGGCTTGCCGCCGTGCTCTCCATCGTGCCGACCCGCAATGTTCCGGATGGGGCAAGCGGCCGCACGGCTTGGCGCGCTTCGAGCGCAAGCGCCATAAGCCGGTTGGCATAGGTGAGAAACGTCTCGCCTTCCCGCGTCAACGTCATCTTCTTGCCATCCCGGCTGAAGAGGGAGGCGCCGAGATCCTCCTCCAATTGCTGGATGCGCGTCGTCACGTTCGACGGCACTCGCCCGACGGCCTTGGCCGCCTTCGTCACGCTGCAATCGCTGGCAACGGCGAGGAATATTTCGATTGACGAAAGGTCCAATGAAAAGATCTCGTTTCCGGAATTAACCTTGGGGATAGTTCTCCATATCGAAATCATCACCATGCCTCAAGTCGCAATACGACATAATTTGCCGATCGAGCGAGGCTGGGTACGGCTGCCGAAAAAAGGGTCGTGCCGCCGCGGAAATAGCCAAGCGGAGCCCGCCGCTGTCGTTATCGGATGATGATTTCGAGGTTTGCGACTGGCACGGCGTTTGCATCTGCGATTCCACCTGCAGATTGATCGGGGACGGCCCCATGTTGCATCTTGTCTTGACCTGTCTTCTTCTAAGCATCGCCTCGGGCCTGAGCATGCGGCGTTTTCTCCTGCCCTATTTCCCGAGCGGCGATCTGGCGGAGAAGTCCGCTCCCGCGACGATGGTCGCCAGCGCCGTCTTTCTGGCAACGATCGCTCTCACCATCTCCGATCAGGAACTTTGGGCGAAATCAGTTATTCTGATGCTCGGCCTTCTGCTGGCAGCGATGTTCGACGACGGCAGGCCCAAGCTGACCATTGCCGTCTCCGCGGTCAGTCTGGCGGCCTACCTCGGACTGCGTTCAATCAACTGAGCGACGACCCGCGGCGATGAAACACGTCGCCCTCTCTAGTGTCGAAATGCCGGTCGAGGCGCTGCATCCAGAGACGAAAATCATTCGTCAGCAAAGCCACATCGTACAGCCATTCCGCGCACAAGAGCTGCCAACGACCTGTTTCCTTGTCGTCGAGCAAAGCGCGAACTCTTTGTCGCAACGCTTCAAACGCCTCGCTTGGAGGATAGGGTGCAGGGCGGTGCGATGCTGGATGCAATGGATGTTCCATGAGGCATGCTCCTCGATGATCGGTGCATTTCAAATATATCGTACTACGATATAATTTCAAGATGTCTGGAACGAGCGCTTCGAGTCTCGAAGGCGACGAGTGCACTGCGTCGGGACCGGGGCAGCAGAACGATTTACCGACCGCGGCGCATCATATCTGTTGAAGAATGCTCTGGGTGTAATTCTCATCTGTCGAACGATAATTATGCGTCCAGCTTCGGGGGAACCGGAGAGGCGTTCCATGCGCCTCGACATCCGGGAAGACACCGCGGACATATTCGAGGGTCACCGATGAACAGGTGGGCAACGATCATCGAGAGAGAGCCGGCAGGAAGCATCTGGACGGAGTGGTATGCCTGGCATCCCGTCCTGCCGGTCGACGACACCATCTACTGGCTCGAGACCGTATACCGGCGCGAATCTCCGGATGGTTTCTGGCAATATCGCTCGTTTCGGCCCGAATGCCAGCGCGCTCAGGCTCTGGCATCGCTGCCTCTCTGTCCCGGCGCTTGATTCACCCGAGCGCCTGGCTGACGAGCGCATAGGTCTTTGGCTCGTGCATCCCGCGGCCTCCCGGTACCGGAAGCCAAGGCTCGCCCAGCGACATGGTCGTCACGATATCATAAATCGGAAGACCGCAGCGGGAGAGGAAATCGGCAAACGTCCCGCCTTTTTCGCGGGTATCGAGGCGCAGGAATGCTCCCGCATGTTCAACCACATGCGGATGGACGACGGCGATCGCGTCTGCGTCATTGCCTGCCACGACCGGGCCGATGACATGGCCGCGCCCGAACCTGCGGCAAAGAGAGAAGGCCTCGACCCGGCCGGCGCGGGTTAATACGACACCTTTGGAATTGGCAAGGAGGCGCGCCAGCAGCAGCGTGCGATCGGCGCCGAAGGCGATGGAATCCAATGCGGCGATCGCCTCCAGGTCATCGGCTTCCACCGCCCGTATTGCGGCACCTGGCGGCAGTTCCATATCCGGCGGCAAGATTGCTTCGCCATGGCATTGGAAGACCGACGCTTCGTGAACAAAATTCAGGGACAGATAAAGGCGCCGCGCCGCCCGCGTCGCGTTCAGCCCAAGATTGCGCCCGGCAACCTGATCGAGCGCGTGGCCCATCAGCCACTGCCCGGCGCCGTTGGCCTGCAGGCGCGGCGAGGTGATGACCATGCCGATGGTCGCGAACCGGCCGTCATAGGGAAACCACATCGCTGAGCCCAGGATGCGGCCGATTTCGTCGATCGCAGCGATGCCGTGGCCGAAATCGCGCAAGAACTGCCAGTCTTCGCGGCGATGCGGCCAGGCGACGGACATTGAAAGCGCGTGCAGCTTATCGATATCCACGCTGTTAATGTCGGCAATGCGCGTCTCGAAACTGTCGACGAACCTAGATTCAGATGTCAGTGCGCTCACTCCCGCCCTCCTGCCGCATTTTCTGGCCAAGCCCTTCGGGGAAAGCCGCCCCACGGAAAAACCTTTATCGAGAATAGGACGGATCGCACGATACAATTCACTGGCGAGGCCCGCGCAAACACAACAATCGACCAAATCCGATACGCTTTCGGCAAATAAAGCCTGCGCCGGTCTCTACAGTCATTGGCAGACCCCGACCGGCCGACGGCGCCGTTGACCGCAAGAGCCCGGTTGCACCCGACATCCCGCGCCGTGAGGACGCCCATGCAGGCAATTGAAATTCTCGAAAGGCTCGTCGGCTTTCCCTCCGTCGTCGGTACGCCGAACGGCGAAATCGTCGCCTGGATCCGCCACTATCTCAAAAGTCACGGTATTGCCGCCACCGAGCTTCCCGGCCCCGAGGGTGACCGGTCGAACCTCTTCGCGACGATCGGGCCGGTCGAAGCGCCGGGTTATATCCTCTCCGGCCATATGGATGTGGTCCCTGCCGCCGAGGCCGGCTGGAGCAGCGACCCGTTCCGCCTGCGGGCTGAAGCGGATCGCCTTTACGGCCGCGGCAGCACCGACATGAAGGGCTTCCTAGCAGCCGTTCTTGCCGCCGTGCCGGCGCTCGCAGCAACGCGGCTCCGCCGGCCCATTCATCTTGCCTTTTCCTACGATGAGGAGGCCGGCTGCCGCGGCGTCCCGCACATGATCGCACGCCTGCCGGAACTCAGTGCCCGCCCGCTTGGCGCGATCATCGGCGAGCCGAGCAACATGCGGGCAATCCGCGCCCACAAGGGCAAGGCCGCCGCCCGGCTGACGGTCAGGGGCCGGTCCGGCCATTCCTCCCGCCCGGACCAGGGACTGAACGCGATCCATGCCATGACCGGCGTCCTGGCTTGCGCCAATGTCGAAGCCGCCCGGCTGACACACGGCCCATTCGAAGATGTGTTCGAGCCGCCCTACTCGTCTCTTCAGGTCGGCACGTTAAAGGGCGGCCAGGCGGTCAACATCATTCCCGACACCTGCGAGGCCGAGTTCGAGGCGAGAGCCATTTCCGGCGTCGATCCGGCCGTGCTGCTGGCGCCCCTGCGGGCGGCGGCCGAGGCCCTGCCGCCACTGGGCTTCGAGGTGGAATGGCGCGAACTCAGCGCCTATCCGGCCCTGTCGCTTGCCGCCGATGCCCCGCTTGCCCGCCTGCTTGGCGAACTGACCGGCATCGAGCCGCTCGCCGCCGTCAGCTACGGCACCGAGGCCGGTCTTTTCCAGCGCGCCGGCATCGATGCGATCATCTGCGGACCGGGTGATATCGGCCGGGCCCACAGGCCGGACGAATTCATTCACGTCAGCGAGCTCCTCGCCTGCCAGGCAATGGTCGAAGCCCTCGCCCGCCGCTGCACCGCCTGACCTGAGATCAAGGAGCCGATGCAATGACCTTTCTCTTCAATTCGGACGCGAAGCGCGGCGCCGTATTCGCCGAAGCTTTCGCGCGCGAGCTGCCCGATATAGCCTTTTCCATGGACCCGGCATCGGTCGAACCGGAGGCTGTGCGTTACCTGATCACCTGGACGGTGCCCGATGATCTCGCGCGCTACCGCAATCTCGAAATCCTGTTCTCGATCGGCGCCGGCATCGACCAGTTCCGCATCGATGCCGTGCCTGCCCGTGTCAAGGTGGTGCGCATGGTCGAGGACGGCATCGTCAGGATGATGCAGGAATATGCGACGCTCGCCGTCCTTGCGCTCCATCGCGACCTGCCGGCCTATCTCGACCAGCAGCGACGTGGCATCTGGCAGCCGATCCAACCGCTACAGGCCGCAGAACGCCGCGTCGGCGTGCTCGGACTCGGCATGCTTGGAAGCGCGGTGCTCGAACGTCTGCAACCCTTCGGCTTCCCGCTTTCCGGCTGGAGCCGCAGTCCGCGGGCGATCGCCGGCGTGCGATGCCTGAGCGGCGCTGAGGGACTCGATACGCTACTTGCAACCACCGACATTCTCGTCTGTCTGCTGCCGCTGACGGAGGAGACCCGCGGCTTCCTGAATGCCGAGCTCTTCGCCAGGCTTCCGGCCGGCGCGGCACTCGTCCATGTCGGCCGCGGCGCGCAGCTCGATCATCAGGCGCTCGCCGACGCACTCGATGCCGGGCATCTCTCCGGCGCCGTCGTCGATGTCACCGATCCGGAGCCGCTGCCTGCGGGCCACGCCTTCTGGAACCATCCGCGCATCCTGCTGACACCGCATATTGCCAGCGTCACCCAAGCCGAAACCGCTGCGGCGGCCGTGATCGCCAATATCAAGCGCCACCGGGCAGGCCTTGACCCGATCGGGCTGGTCGATCGCAGCCGCGGCTACTGATTCATTCCCCCAAATCTGCACTCGCGAAAGGAAAGCCATGTCCCTGCTCAAGACGATCGATACCAACCCCTCCCAGGCGCCGCGCGAATCCGGCCCTCTTCCCGAGCGCCTCATCTCGGGCAATCCCACCTTCAAGACCTGGGCGCAGGATGTCGCCCGCGCAGAGAGTGTTCATACCGGCGTCTGGGAGGCAACACCCGGCGAGACGCGTTCGATCAAGGGCGAGACGTTCGAGTTCTGCCACATCCTGTCCGGCCTGGTCGAACTCACGCCGGACGGCGGCGAGCCGGTGGTCTACAAGGCCGGCGACAGTTTTGTGACGAAGCCGGGTTTCGTCGGCGTGTGGAAGACGATCGAGACGGTGCGCAAGATCTACGTGACGGTATCATGACGCCGGTGCCGCGCGCCACGATCGCCTGCGGCGCGGTCGTTTCCCGACCGCAGACCGCGCGGCTTGGGCGCCGGTCACCCGCCGTAGATTTGACTGGTGGCAGTGCGCAAAACGCAATTTTCGGCCGCCGCAGCGTGATCGGTCGATGCATGCTGCTCGCCTTCCCCGGCTAGGCTTGTCCTCGGTTCATTCCGAGGACGCGCAATGACACTCAGCTTCGATCCGAACACGATCTCCCTGCCCGTCGGACATTTCATCGGCGGCCGGCTGGTTCCGGCCAAAGCCGTTATCGACATGCATCGGCCGTCCGACGGCAGGGCCTATGCCGGCTGCCCGCTTGCCGACGAGGCCCTTGTCGACCACGCCGTCGAGACGGCCGAAACAGCCTTGAAGACCAGCAATTGGGGTGGCGTGCGGCCGCGCGAGCGCACCATGGCGCTGCAGCGCTGGGCCGACCTGATCGAAGCCGAGGCGGAAACCCTTGCCAGGCTCGAAGCACTCTCCTCAACCCGCCCGGTCGGCCAGCTCGTCGCCGGCGATATTGCCGTCACCGCCGAGCAGATCCGCTTCTTTGCCGAATTCGCCGACAAGGAAGGCGGCGATCTCGTCCCGACCGACGACGCGAATTTCGGCATGATCATGACGGAGCCGTACGGCGTCGTTGGCGCCATCACGCCGTGGAATTTCCCTTTGTCGATGGCAGGGTGGAAGCTTGCTCCGGCGCTGGCGGCCGGCAATGCGGTGGTCTTGAAGCCATCGGAAATGACACCGTTCTCGACACTCTATCTTGCCGAACTTTCGGTGCGGGCCGGCCTGCCCGCCGGTCTCGTCAACGTCGTCCTCGGCGACGGCCCGACCACCGGAACCGCCATCACCGGCCATCGGGGAATTTCCAAGATCAGCTTCACCGGCTCGACGGCGGCCGGCGCGGCGATCATGGCCAATATCGCCCGCACCGGGGTGAAGCCGATGACGCTGGAACTCGGCGGCAAGAGCCCGCAGCTGGTCTTTGCCGACGCCGATCTCGATCTCGCCGCAGGCGCCATCGCCGGCAGCATCCTGTCCAATGCCGGCCAGGCCTGCGTTTGCGGATCCCGCCTCATCGTCGAGGCGAAGGTGGCGGATGCGCTTGCAACGGCATTGCTTGCCAGGCTGGCGGCCATCCGCCCCGGCCCGACCTGGGAGGAAACGACCGATTATTCGCCGGTGATCTCCGAACGCCAGATCGCCCGTATGGACGGCATCATCCGCGCCGCGATCGACGGCGGGGCCGAGTGCCTCACGGGCGGCCGCCGCCTCGACCGCGACGGCTATTTCTACGCACCGACCCTTATTTCCGGCGTCACGGCGACATCGCCGGCGGTTCTCGAGGAAATCTTTGGACCGGTGCTGACTATCCAGACCTTCGAGGATGAGGAAGAGGCGCTGAGCTTGGCCGACCATCCGGCCTATGGGCTCGCCGCCGGCCTCTTCACCCGCGATCTCTCCCGAGCGATCCGACTTACCCGCCGCCTGCAGGCCGGCACCGTCTGGGTCAACCGCTACGGCCGCTCGCGTGACCATATCCTGCCGACCGGCGGTTACAAACAGTCGGGCATCGGCAAGGATCTCGGCCGCGAAGCCTATCATGCCAACCGCAAGAGCAAGAGCGTGCTCATCAGCCTTTAAAGGAGCTGCGATGAAGACCTACAAGATCGCCCTTCTGCCCGGAGACGGCATCGGCCGGGACGTGACCGAAGCAGCCTGGTCCGTGCTCGAAAAGACGGCCGGATCGAGCGGATTTTCTCTTGAGGGGACCCGCCTCCCCTGGTCCTGCGACTACTACCTCGAAAATGGCAGCATGATGCCTGCCGACGGCATCGAAACGCTGCGGTCTTTCGATGCCATCCTGCTCGGCGCCGTCGGATGGCCTCAAAAGGTGCCGGATTCCGTATCGCTGCACGGCCTCCTGCTGCCGATCCGCAAGGCCTTCGTGCAATATGCCAATATCCGCCCGCACCGGCTATTGCCAGGCGTGCAGGGACCGCTGCGGTCTGACGGCTTCGACATCCTCTGCATCCGTGAGAACACCGAGGGCGAATATTCCGGCGCCGGCGGCCGCATCCATCAGGGCACAGACAACGAAGTGGCGATCGAAACCGCGATCTTCACCCGCAAGGGGGTCGAACGCATCCTGCGTTTCGGCTTCGAGCAGGCACGTGCGCGACGCGGCAAGCTTGCCTCGGTGACGAAGTCGAACGCACAGAAACATTCGATGGTCTTCTGGGACGAGATCACCCACGGGCTCGCTGCGGAATATCCCGATGTCGACGTGACCAGTTACCATATCGACGCCATGGCCGCCCGCATGGTGATGGCGCCCGAAAGCCTCGATGTCGTGGTCGCCTCCAACCTGTTCGGCGACATCCTGACCGACCTTGGGGCCGCGATCCAGGGCGGGCTCGGCTTCGCCGCATCCGCCAACATCAATCCCGATCGCTCGGCGCCCTCCATGTTCGAACCCGTCCACGGGTCAGCACCCGATATCGCTCATCTCGGGATCGCCAATCCGATCGCCGCCATCTGGTCGGGTGCAATGATGCTGGAACATCTCGGAGAAACGGCGGCCGCCGGAAAGGTGATGGCCGCAATCGAAACGACGACGGCGCGCGGCATCGGCGCAATTCCCGGCAAGGACAAGACCGACGCGATCACGGCATCGGTGCTTTCAGCGCTCGGCTAACGCATGTCACGCACTGCGTGCCCGCAATTGCGGAAAACAAACACGTTGACGAAAGGGGAGAAAATGGACGGATTGAGAGACGGCAGCCTGCTTCGCCAGCAAGGTCTCATCGACGGCGAATGGTGCGGGGCTGCAGCCGGCCGCACGATCGAGGTGACCGATCCGGCGACGCAGCATGTGCTGGGCACGGTGCCCGATATGGACGGAGCCGATACGCGGGCCGCAATCGCGGCGGCGGAAAAAGCCTTTGGCCCATGGCGGGCAATAACCCATGCCGAGCGCGCCGCCTTGCTGGAAGCTTGGCACGATCTGATGCTCGACAATATCGAGGACCTGGCGCTGATCCTCACCAGGGAACAGGGCAAGCCGCTTGCAGAAGCGCGCGGCGAAATCCGTTACGGCGCCTCGTTCGTCAAATGGTTTTCCGAGGAAGCGCGCCGCATCGGCGGCGCGACCATTCCCTCACCGACAGCGGATCGGCGCATTGTCGTCCTGAAGGAGCCTGTCGGCGTATCGGCGATCATCACGCCGTGGAATTTTCCCAATGCGATGATCACCCGCAAGGTGGGGCCGGCGCTCGCGGCAGGCTGTACGGTCGTGATCAAACCATCCGACCTGACCCCGTTTTCGGCGCTGGCACTTGGCGTCCTGGCGGAGCGCGCCGGCATCCCCAAGGGCGTGATCAATATCGTCACCGGCATGCCGGCCGGGATCGGCGACGAGTTGATGGCCAACCAGACCGTCCGCAAGATCTCCTTCACCGGCTCGACCCGCGTCGGCTCGCTGCTGATGCGCGGCGCGGCCGACAGCGTCAAGCGGCTCAGCCTCGAACTCGGCGGCAACGCGCCGTTCATCGTCTTCGACGATGCTGATCTCGATCTTGCCGTGGAAGGCGCAATCGCCTCGAAATTCCGCAATGGCGGCCAGACCTGCGTCTGCGCCAACCGCCTTCTCGTCCAGTCCGGCGTGTACGAGGCCTTTGCCGCCAAGCTTGGCGCGCGGGTCGCGGCCATGAGGGTCGGGGCCGGTACGGATGCCGGCACGGATATCGGGCCGATGATCAACAAGGCGGCGATCGAGAAGATCAAACGTCACGTCGACGATGCGGTGGAAAAGGGAGCTAAAATCCTCGCCACTGCGGGCTCGATGCCCGCGGGGGATCAATATGCGGCGCCTATGGTGCTTGGCGATGCGACGACCGACATGCAGCTTGCCAGTGAAGAGACATTCGGGCCGGTTGCGCCCCTCTTCCGCTTCGACACGGAGGAAGAGGCGATCCGCATTGCCAACGCCACTCCCTTCGGCCTTGCCGCCTATTTCTACACCGAGAGCCTGAAACGCTCCTGGCGTGTCGGCGAAGCGCTCGAATTCGGCATGATCGGCCTCAACACCGGCGCCATTTCCACCGAGGTCGCCCCGTTCGGCGGCGTCAAGCAATCCGGCCTTGGCCGCGAAGGCGCACAATGCGGCATCGAGGAATATCTGGAAATGAAGAGCTTTCACATCGGCGGGCTTTCCTGACCCGCGCAAAAACAAAGGGCGCCGGAAATTCATCCGGCGCCCCTGCCACATCTATGTTCTGGAAAGGTCGACCGCGCGCCTCGCTTACTTGAAGCGATCCAGCGTCTTGTAATAAAGCCCGACCATCGGCAGGAACCACGGCTTGCCGAAATGGCCGGGAACGGCGGGCCATTCGAGCCCTTTGACCGGATTGCGGTTTGCCTTGCCCATGATCGCGTCGGCCATGATCATGCCGAGATGGGTGGAAAGCTGGGCGCCGTGACCGGAATAGCCCATGGCATACCACACGCCATCGACATAGCCGGCGCGCGGATAGCGGTCCTTCGTCATGTCGACCAGCCCACCCCAGCAATAGTCGATTTCGACACCGGCGAGCTGCGGGAAGATCTCGGCGAGACTGGCGCGCAGAATATCGCCGCTCTTTGCGTCCGATCGCTGATCCGACGTTGCGGAAAAGCGGGCGCGACCGCCGAAGATCAGCCGCTTGTCCGGCGACAGCCGGAAATAGTTGCCGATGTTCATCGATGTGACGCAGGTCCGATTTCCCGGCATCGTCGCTGTGATTTCGGCATCGCTCAGCGGACGGGTGGCGATCAGGAAGCTGCCGACCGAAATGATCCGACGACGGAAATAGCCAAAGAGCGACGGCGTGTAGGCGCCGGTCGCAACCAGCACGTGGTCGGCGGTGACGGTGCCCCGCGCGGTCTCAAGGCTGTGGCGGCCGCTACCCTGCCTGTGGCCGGTCACCGCAGCCTGTTCGAAGATGGTCGCGCCGTGGCGGACGGCCGCGGCGGCAAGCCCGGCGACATAGCGGCCCATATGCATCATCGCGCTCTTCTTCGAGAGCATGGCGCCGTGAAAAGGCGACCCCACCTCGCCCTTCAGCTCGTTTGCCGTCAGAAGCGCCGTGTCCGGATCGACCTCTCTATGCACGGCTTCGAAATTGCGGGCGATGGCTTCGAAGTGCTGCGGCTTGGAGGCAAGCTTCAGCTTTCCGGCCCGACGGAAATCGCAGTCGATCCCCTCCTCGGTGATGATCGCCTCGATCGTATCGATGGAATCGTCGAACGCCCGATAGAGCGCAACGGCCCGCTCCACGCCCAGCGCGGCCTTGGCGGACAGGAAGCTATGCGCAAGGCCGTTATTGAGATGGCCGCCATTGCGCCCCGATGCGCCCCAGCCGACACGCTCGCCCTCCAGCACGACGACCTTGACGCCGGCTGTCGCAAGCTGGCGCGCTGCGGCGAGCCCGGTGAAGCCGGCGCCGATGATGGCGACGTCGTAATGTCCTTCGACAGGACCTTGGGCCGCCTCAGCAAAAGGGCGGGCCGTGTCGTGCCAGTAGGATTGGAACTGCATCCGCTTGTCTCCGTCAGAGTCCGACGACGCCCGGCAGGCCTGAAATATGCGGGATTTCGACATACCCGTAATAGGGATTGGCCGGCTCGTGGCCGCGATTGACCCAGACCTTGTTCTTGATGCCGAGATCATGCGCCGACATCAGATCGTAGCGGAAGGAGGACGAGCAATGCAGCACGTCCTGCGGCCCGCAGCCGAGCATGTCGAACATATATTCGAAGGCTTGGAAACGCGGCTTATAGGCATTTGCCTGTTGAGCGGTATAAACCGCGTGGAAGGGCGCGCCGAGCTTTTCGACATTCGACATGATCTGAGCGTCCATGGCGTTGGACAGGATGACCAGCGGAATTTCCCGCGCGACCTTGGCAAGGCCCTCGGGTACGTCTCGATGCGGACCCCAGGTCGGAACACGCTCGTAAACCATTTGCGCGGCTTCGTCGCGAAAGGTCACGCCGTTGCGCTTGCATGCCCGCTCGAGCGAATTGTGCACCACCTCGGCATAGGGTTTCCAGGCGCCCATGATCTCGTCGAGACGATAGGCGGCGAAATTCTTGATGAACTCGACCATGCGGGGCTCGTCGAGCTGCTCGCCGTAAAGGTCGCGCGCTGCTTCCGCCATCTGGAAGTTGGTCAGCGTGCCGTAGCAATCGAAGGTGATGTATTTCGGACGGAACGTGGTCATCAGCATATCCTCGAAAGATTGGAACAGGGGAACGTGTCCACAATCATAGGCACCGCCTTGCCCATGGCTTGCCTGAATCGGCGGCATCGGAAGCAGAATCTATCGTATCGAAACCGGCGTTTGGCAGAAGGTTGCGCGCTCCCGCAGACGCATCATGCCGTCAAACTCGATGGTCCACGACGCGAGGACGGGTTCAATCGTGGTCGTGGTCATGATGCGAGGGAAGATCGAGGCCGAAGGTCTTGACGAGATCGGCCACTTGCTCCGGGCTGAGGAAGCGGGGATTGAGGTTGCGCAGCAGCAGATAGAGCTTCGCCGTTTCCTCCAGTTCCTCGGTTGCGAAGACCGCCGCCTCCAGGCTGTCACCGGCAACGACGGGTCCATGATTGGCCAGAAGCACCGACGAGTATTTGCCCGCCAGCCCGCGGATCGCATCGGCCACCGCCGGATCGCCGGGGCGATAATAGGGCACCAGCGCCGTCTCGCCGGCGCGCATGAGATAGTATGGCGTCATCGGCGGCAAGGCGGCGCGCGGATCGATCTCCGGCAGCATCGTCAGCGCCACCGCATGCGTGGAATGAAGATGGACGATGGCGCGGGCGCTGCCGCGTGTGTCGTAGAGGGCGGTGTGAAGCGGGATTTCCTTGGTCGGCTTGTCACCGGATAGGAGCCGGCCTTCGGCATCGAGCCTTGAAATACGCGCCGGGTCGAGAAAGCCGAGCGAGGCGTTGGTCGGCGTGACCAGCCAGCCGCCGTCCTCCAGCCGTAACGATATGTTGCCCGACGAACCGGGCGTCAGCCCGCGCTCGAACAGCGACCGGCCGTATCGACAGATTTCCTCACGCAGGCGCGCGTCGGACATGACAGTTCCTCCAATTCATGCGGTCGCCCCCTCGATCAGTTCAAAGCCGAGATCGACGACCTGCGGCGGCGCATTGGCGACGATGAGTTGCGCGGCTATCTCACCGGTCGCCACGCGCGGCGTCCGGATGGTCGACAAGGGCTGTGGTATCGCCCGGCCGATATCGAGGCCGTTATAACCAAAAATCGCGAGCTGCGAGGGGATCGCGATCCCTTGGGCGAGACAATGAAAATAACCGCCCAGCGCCATATCGTCGTTGGAAAAATAGACGGCATCCAGATCGGTCGCTCGTGCAAGCAATCGCTCAAGCCCCAATCTGCCGTTCTCCACCGAGGATGGGCCGGCAAGAATTTCGCGGGCGATGAGCGGGGCGCCGGCGGCCTCGAGCGTTTCGCAGAAACTGGAAAAGCGCTTGCCGGCGCGGGTATCGCGCTGGAGGTCGTGACCGACATAGCCGATCCTGCGATAAGCCCGCTTGAGCAGGAAGGCAGCGCTCTCCCTTCCGGCCGCGCGGTTCGAGAAGCCGACTGCGATATCGAGGGCGTCGCCGTCCAGATCGAGCAGTTCCACGACCCGGCATCCGCTGGCGCGCAGCATTTTCGCCGTGCCGTCGGTATGCTCGTATCCTGCCAGCATCACCGCCGCCGGCCGCCAGGCGAGCATTGCGGCGGCGAGCGCTTCCTCCCTGCCCGGATCATAGTCGGTCACCGAAAAAACCGACTGATATCGGTTTTCCTCCAGAACGGCGCTGGCGCCGCGCAGCACATCGGGAAAGACGATGTTGGACAGCGAAGGAATGACGAAAGCGACGAGACGCGAACCGGTGGAGGCCAGCGTTCCGGCGATCCGGTTCGGCACATAGCCCAACCGCTCGACAGCGGCCATCACCCGCTCCCGGGTCTTGCCTGAAAACGAACCATGGTTGCGCAGCACGCGCGACACCGTGCTCTCGCCGACGCCGGCCGCTTCCGCGACCTCCGCGAGGGTGACCGTCGCCTGTTGTTTCAATTCCATCGTCAATTTTGAACCCGATATGAGCAAGCCTTCCGGCGCGAAGCGTCTGGCAACACCGTCACTAGGCGAGATTCATTTTTCACTACTTCAGGCAAGAAGCAAGATTTTTTTGGCAGCGCTGCCAATTTGCGGTTGGCAGCGCTGCCAAAATGAGTTAACGGGAATGGCAGCGCTGCCAAAAAGGCTCAGCGTGTCGCGGGAGGATTTGTCGGAGACCGCGGCAACGATCGGAGGAGAGAATCATGACGCTGCATACAGAGGCGCCAATCGCTGGCGCATATCCCGCAGAGGCGACGGAAGACCGGGCCTATGGCAAGGTATTCTGGCGCATCGTGCCGTTTTTGATGTTGTGTTACGTCGTCGCTTATCTCGACCGCGTCAATGTCGGCTTCGCCAAGCTGCAGATGTCGAGCGAGCTCGGCCTCTCGGAAGCTGCCTATGGCATCGGCGCCGGAATTTTCTTCATCGGCTATTTTCTGTTTGAAGTGCCAAGCAATGTCATCATGAATAAGGTCGGTGCGCGGGTCTGGATTGCCCGCATCATGATCACCTGGGGCATCATCTCCGCCGCCTTCATGTTCACCTCGTCGGAAACCGTGTTCTATGTCCTGCGTTTCCTGCTGGGCGTTGCCGAGGCAGGATTTTTCCCCGGCATCATTTTGTATCTGACATCCTGGTATCCGGCGCATCGCCGCGCCAAGATCATTACCACTTTCATGTCCGCTATCCCGGTATCCGCCATTTTCGGCAATCCGCTTTCAGGCTTTTTGATGGACAGCTTTCACGGAACGCACGGTCTGTCCGGCTGGCAGTGGATGTTCCTGATCGAAGCCGTTCCGGCCATTCTTTTCGGCGTCGCGACGTTCTTTTATCTTGATGATAGGATCGCTGACGCGACGTGGCTGGACGATGAGGAAAAGCGGGTGCTGACGGCCAATATCGAGGCGGAGAATAAAGCCAAGACAGCAAGCCCGCACAGCATCTCGGGCACGCTGACCGACCGTCGCGTCTGGCTGATGTGCCTGATTTATTTCTGCTTCGTGCTCGGGCAATATGGCCTGAATTTCTGGATGCCGACCATCGTGAAAGCCTCGGGCGTCAGCGGAAATCTCAACATCGGCCTCATTTCCGCCATCCCCTATATCTGCACATTCGTAGCCATGCTGGCGCTCGGACGTTCCGCCGACAGGCTGCGCGAACGGCGGTGGCACCTCGTCGTCCCGGCTCTTATCGCCGCCGGCGGCTTCGTTGCCGCAACGCTCGCGACGAGCACGACGGTGTCGATCATCTGCCTCTCGCTGGCTGCTGCGGGCGCCATCAGCTGCGCGCCGCTTTTCTGGTCGCTTCCGACCGCTTTCCTCGCCGGCACCGGCGCTGCGGCCGGCATCGCCTGGATCAATTCGGTCGGCAATCTCGCCGGGTTCCTCGGACCGTTTCTGGTCGGCTATCTGAAGGACTTCACCGGCACCAACAGCGCCGGCATGTATCTGCTGGCGGCCGCGCTCGTCATCGGTTCGCTGGCCGTGTTGACGGTCCCGGCTAAAACCGTCAATCGCTAAGCGACAGCCCCTCCGGGACGACTTCCGGAGGGGCACGGATCTTCCTCACGAGACTGGAGAACCTCTCATGACACCGCTTGCTGAAAACCCAGGTTTTGCCGTCGTCGCGGCCGTCATCGGTCTTGGCTCCATGGGACTGGGAATGGCCCGGTCTTTGAAGCGCGCGGGTCTCGACGTCGTTGGATATGACATAACCCCGGCAGCGGTGGACCGCTTCGTCGCCGAAGGCGGGCGCGGCGCAGCGACGCCAGCCGAGGCCGCCCAAAACGCCGACATCGTCGTTTCCGTGGTGGTCAACGGTGCTCAGACCGAGACCGTGCTGTTCGGGCCGCAGGGCGCTGCGGATACGATGAAGCCCGGCGCCGTCTTCATCTCGTCGGCGACCATGGATCCCGCCGTCGCGCGCGATCTGGCGGCGCGGACGGAGGCCCTCGGCCTGCTTTATCTCGATGCGCCGATTTCAGGCGGCGCGGCCAAGGCCGCACTTGGCGAGCTGACGATCATGGCTTCCGGCTCCGGCCGAGCCTTCGATGCGGCGCGCCCCGCTCTGAACGCCATGGCCGGCAAGGTCTACGAGCTCGGCGATGCCGCCGGAACGGGCGCCGCCTTCAAGATGATCAACCAGCTTCTCGCCGGCGTGCACATCGCAGCCGCCTGCGAGGCGATAAGCTTTGCCGCCAAGCAGGGCCTCGACCTCGACAAGGTCTATGAAGTCATCACCGCCTCGGCCGGCAATTCCTGGATGTTCGAAAATCGTATGCCGCATGTGCTGGCCGGAGATTACACCCCGCTCAGCAGCATCGAGATCTTCGTCAAGGATCTCGGCATCGTCCAGGATATGGCCCGTTCCGAGCGTTATCCGGCACCGCTTTCGGCGGCGGCTCTGCAGATGTACTTGGCGGCGGCCGGAGCCGGCATGGGCCGTGACGACGATTCCTCCCTCGCGCGCCTCTACGCGCAGCTTTCCGGCACGCAATTGCCCGGCTCCGCCAAAGAACCACAGAGCCGCTAAGGACTATCGACATGCCCGTTTTCGCCGCCAACCTGACGATGATGTTCAATGAATGGGACTTCCTCGACCGCTTCGACGCCGCAGCCGATGCGGGGTTTTCCGCCGTCGAATATCTGTTTCCCTACGAGGCCGCGCCGGAGGCCATCGCCGAACGACTTGCCCGCAACGATCTGCAGCAGGCTTTGTTCAATCTGCCGCCAGGGGATTGGGGTGCGGGCGAGCGCGGGATCGCGGCTCTTCCCGAACGGTTCGACGATCTCAAAGCGGATGTCGAGCGGGCGTTGGACTATGCGGCGGCGACGGGCGTCAAGCGATTGCACCTGATGGCGGGCATCGCCGACCCTCATGATCCAGAGGCCGCCGCCTCCTACCGGCGCTGCGTCGCCTACACTGCCGGCCGGCTTGCGGAAAAAGGCATCGATCTGCTGTTGGAGCCGATCAACGGGCGCAACATGCCGGGATATTTCCTCAACGACTTCGCGATCGCCGAACGGCTGATCGCCGAATGCGGCCTGCCGAACCTGAAACTGCAATTCGACATCTATCACCGTCAGATCCTCCATGGCGACGTCACCAAGGCGTTGCGGCGCCTGCTAGAGATCACCGGCCATATCCAGATCGCCAGCGTGCCCTCCCGCAACGAGCCTGATGGAGAGGAGCTGAACTATCCCTACCTGTTCAGCGAAATCGACCGGCTGGGTTATGACGGTTTTATCGGCTGCGAATACGTCCCGCGCAGCCAGACACTGGATGGCCTTGGCTGGTTCAAACCTTTTGCACGGAGCTAGACGATGGCCATTTCACTTGGATCAATAGCAGACGACTACACCGGCGCGTCCGATCTCGCCAACACGCTGACGAAGAACGGTCTGCGGACAGTGCAGACGGTCGGCATTCCCGATCCGTCGCTCGCGCTGCCGGAGGTCGATGCGGTGGTCGTCTCCCTGAAAATTCGCTCCGTTCCGGCTTCGGAGGCCGTGACCGCCGCGACCGAAGCTGAGCGCTGGCTGCGCCAGCAGGGTGCGGGCCATGTGCTTTACAAGATCTGTTCGACCTTCGATTCCACCGATGCCGGCAATATCGGCCCCGTCACCGAGGCTTTGAGCGAGGCTGCGGGCGGCGGTGGCGTGCTGGTGACGCCAGCCTTTCCGGAAACCGGGCGCACCGTCTACCTCGGCCACCTCTTCGTCGGCGGCCAGCCATTGAACGAAAGCCCGCTCAAGGACCACCCGCTGAACCCGATGCACGATGCCAATCTCGTCCGGGTTCTCGCCCGGCAATCGCGCGGCGCCGTCGGACTGATCGACCTGGCAGCCATCGCTGCCGGGCCGGCCGCCGCCAAGGCGAAGTTCGACGCCCTGCGAACGACGGGCGCGACCATGGCTATCGCCGACGCGATTTTCGAGCGGGATCTGGAAACGTTGGGCGAGATCGCGCTGGAAACGCCGGTATCCACCGGTGCGTCCGGCCTCGGCCTCGGCCTTGCCCGCGCGCTCGTCCGCTCCGGCCGGATATCCGGCAGCGCGACAGGTGAAGACGTCATTCGCCCAGTCGGCGGGCTTTCGGCGATCATTGCCGGCAGCTGTTCGAAAGCGACGCTGCGCCAACTCGACATCGCCGAGCAATCGATGCCCGTGCTGCGGCTTGATCCGGAGCGTCTGCTGGCCGCCGGTCCGGATGAGATCGCCTCGGCGATTTCCTGGGCGGGAGACCGCATTTCTGCCGGCCCGGTCGTGGTCGCCGCGAGCGCGGCGCCCGAAACGGTATCCCGGCTGCAATCGCAATATGGGCGCGAGGCCTCCGGCCACGTGATCGAGACCGCCACATCGATTATCGCCGCCGAGCTGGTGGATCGAGGCGTGCGGCGCCTCGTCGTCGCAGGCGGCGAGACCTCGGGAGCCGCAGTCGACAAGCTCGCCATCCCGGCTTTTCTGATCGGCCCCGAAATTGCGCCCGGCGTGCCGGTGCTGCGCACGGTCGGCAATAGGCAGGGCGACATGCTTCTGGCGTTGAAATCAGGAAATTTCGGCGGCG
This sequence comes from Rhizobium phaseoli, assembly GCF_003985125.1. Classification (GTDB taxonomy): domain Bacteria; phylum Pseudomonadota; class Alphaproteobacteria; order Rhizobiales; family Rhizobiaceae; genus Rhizobium; species Rhizobium phaseoli. The sequence goes on along the minus strand of NZ_ML133565.1, from coordinate 343,914 downwards.
AAGATTTCTTCGGCGCAGCGCTGGCGATGATGCGGTGACAAGGTTTTGCGAAAGGCTCGGTCCTCCAGCATAAGATGCGGCGGCCGGTGATCGCAAAGCCATAAGATACTGCCTGAACCACGGCCTTCAGACGATCTGCCCGCCGGCGCTCCGGCAGACTGGCGGGCACGACATGAAGGACGCCCCCATGCAAGCAAGCCAGATCGAAATCGTCCCGTTCAGCCTCGACCACCTGGCCGCCGCCGTCGCGCTCTCCAAACAGGCGGGATGGCCGCATCGGACGGAAGACTGGCAGATGGCGCTCGCCTTGAGCGACGGGATGATCGCACTCGAAGACGACAGGGTCGTCGGCACTGTGCTCGTCACGCCATACAAGCAAGATTGCGCGACGATCAACATGGTCATCGTCGACGAAACCATACGTGGGCGTGGCCTCGGCCGCAGGCTGATGGACGCCGCGCTGCGGATCGCAGGAGACCGGCCGCTACGGCTGGTCGCGACGACGGCGGGCCTGCCGCTCTACCAAAAGCTTGGCTTCCATGAAACCGGAACCGTGCTGCAGCACCAGGGCCTTGCCCGAGAAATCCCTGCGCCTGCCGGCACTGAGGCCGCCACCGCTGACGACCTCCCTGAAATCATGACGCTCGATCGCGTTGCCTTCGGCGCCGACCGCGAAAACCTGCTCTCCTATCTCGCCAAGGTCGGCGAGTTCGCCGTCATTCGCCGCGACGGCGGCGTCTCGGGCTTCGCGTGCATGCGCGCCTTCGGGCGTGGCGAAGTGATCGGACCCGTGGTTGCAACGAACATCGAGGACGCCAGGAAACTCATCGAACATCACATCGCGAGACGCCCAGGACACTTCCTCAGGGTGGATACCACCGCCGAAACAGGACTTTCCCCTTGGCTCGCCGAACAGGGCTTCGCCCATGTCGGCGGCGGCATCGCAATGCGAAATCCATCGGCCGGCCACGCCGCCGCCCCTGCTGCCACCACCTTCGCCCTTGCCAGCCAGGCGCTGGGCTGATCGGAGACCCCATGTACGCCAACTCGCTCATCGAACTCGACCGCGCCCATCTCATCCATCCTGTGGCCTCCTACCGCAGTCACGAGAAGCACGGCGTGCGCGTACTGGCCTCGGCCAAGGGCGCAACGGTCACCGACGCCTCCGGCAAACAACTGATCGACGGCTTCGCCGGCCTCTGGTGCGTCAATGCCGGTTACGGCCACGAAAGCATCGTCGAGGCAGCAGCCCGGCAGATGCGGGAGCTTCCCTATGCAACGGCCTATTTCGGCCTCGGCTCCGAGCCGGCGATCCGGCTTGCCTCAGAACTCGCCGATCGGGCGCCTGGTGATCTCAACCATGTTTATTTCACCCTCGGCGGCTCCGACGCGGTGGACAGCACGATCCGGTTCATCCGCTACTACTGGAATGCTCGGGGACGGCCCGAGCGCGATCAGTTCATTTCGGTCGAACAGGGCTATCACGGCTCCTCGACGGCCGGTGCGGGCCTGACCGCTTTGCCCGCCTTCCATGCCGGCTTCGGCCTTCCCTTCGACTGGCAGCATAAAATTCCGTCTCATTACGCCTACCGCAACCCGGTCGGCGAGGATCCGCAGGCGATTATCGAGGCCTCGCTGGCAGCGCTGAGAAGCAAGGTCGAGGCGATCGGGCCGGAGCGCGTCGCCGCCTTCTACGTCGAACCGATCCAGGGTTCGGGCGGCGTGCTCGTACCGCCGAAAGGCTGGGTGAAGGCGATGCGCGAATTTTGCCGCGAGCACGACATCCTCTTCGTGGCCGATGAGGTGATCACCGGCTTTGGCCGCACAGGGCCGCTTTTTGCCTGCAGCGAAGAGGGAGTCGTGCCGGATTTCATGACGACCGCCAAGGGTCTCACCTCCGGCTACGTCCCGATGGGCGCCGTCTTCATGGCCGACCACGTCTATGAGACGATTGCCGAGGGTGCCGGCGCCGCCGCTATCGGACACGGCTACACCTATTCGGCCCATCCCGTCAGCGCCGCCGTCGGCCTTGAAGTCCTGACGCTTTATGAAAACGGCCTGCTCGACAATGGCGTCAAGGCCGGGACGCGGCTGATGCAGGGGTTGGAATCGCTGAGAGATCACCCGCTCGTCGGTGACGTCCGCGGCCGCGGAATGCTCGCCGCCGTCGAGCTCGTGGCCGACAAAATCAACAAGACGCCGCTGCCGGCATCCGCCGAACCCGCCCGCCGGATCTTCGATCGCGCCTGGGAAAACGGCCTCGTCATCCGCGCCTTCGGCAACGGCGTGCTCGGTTATGCGCCGCCGCTGTGCTGCACCGAAACGGAAATCGATGCGATCGTCGAGCGCACGCGTTTGACGCTGGACGAGACGCTTGAGGACCCGGATGTGCGCGGGGCGCTGCGGGTCTGAGAATAGCGCGAAACGGTTAGATTCGGTGTTTTGTGCCGCGCCAGGGCGCCTTTTCGGAGAATCCGGCGCAGCGCAAGTGACAAACTGAAACAGACGAAAGGCACGGATCACAACAAATCCGGCCTTGATACAAGAGCGGGACAACGATCCTGCCGGGAACGGAATATTCTTCTTTGAGAAGCCGCGCTCCATCGGAGCCGAACACTGGGGAATTCGCGTGAGCAAAAGTCTTCCGGAAATCAGCTACATGGGCTTCGACGAGGTCGGCTTGCTCATCGCTTCAGCCGAAACGGGACACGAGATCCATGGCGAGCGGGCGACGCTCAGCCTCTATCGCGAGGCCCACCGCTATTCAGACGATGATGACCTCTTTCCCGACGATCTCGTGCGCGCCTATCTCGCGAGCGGGACGGAGCTTGGCCTGCCCGCCGGCGGGCCGCTGCGGGAGCGGCGGCATGCCCACAAGGGCTGCGACGGCACGATCGAGCCGGCGGAGTTCACCGCACCCGATCATTTCACGTCGATGGCCGCCCCGCGGAGGCCGTGGCCACTTCGCGCGCCTGACTTTTAAAACCGGATCGGCTCGCCGGCAGGCGGCCGTCACAGAAAGAAAAGGGGAATGCCATGACCGACTTAAGGACTACGAACTGGACCCGCGCCGACGACGCAGTGGTCGAATGCGCCATCAGACGCGGCGCCACCCGCCGTGAACTGCTGCAGATGCTTCTCGCTGGGGGCGTCGCCATGTCCGCTGGCGGCGTCATCGTTGGTCGCGCCACTAAAGCGATCGCCGCGTCTCCGATCACCGGAGGACATCTCAAGGCGGCAGGCTTCACGTCTTCGACCGCAGACACGCTCGACCCGGCCAAAGCATCGAATTCAACGGATTATTCACGGTGTTCCGCAGTCTATAGCCGCCTTTCCAACCTCGACAGGTCCGGCGCGGTCGAGATGGAGCTGGCGGAAAGCATCGAGAGCACCGATGGCAAGGTGTGGACTGTGAAGCTGCGCAAGGGCGTCACCTTTCACGACGGCAAACAACTTACGTCCGCAGATGTGATCTACTCGCTCAAGCGCCACCTGGATCCCAACGTCGGCTCCAAGGTCAATGCCATCGCAAAGCAAATGACGGGGTTCAAGGCGCTCGACGATCTCACTCTCGAAATAACACTCGCAGACGCCAACGCCGACCTGCCGACCATCCTGGCACTACAGCACTTCATGATCGTCGCGGAAGGGACCGCCGACTTCTCGAAGGGGAACGGCACAGGGCCTTTCGTTCTCGAAAACTTCGAACCCGGTGTGCGCTCGCTTATGCGGCGGAACGACCATTACTGGAAGTCGAAAGGACCATTTGTCGACTCATTTGAGTTCTTCGCGATCAGCGACGACAGCTCGCGCGTGAATGCCTTGCTGTCGGGAGACATCCATGTCGCGGCCGCTATCAATCCCCGCTCGGAACGGCTCGTCGAAGGCAGGCCCGGCTTCGTTCTGTCGAAATCGAGCGCCAACAGCTACACCAACCTCAACATGCGCCTCGATACGCCCCCTGGTCAAAACAGCGATTTCGTCGCGGGCATGAAGCACTTGGTTAATCGTGAGCAGATCCTGAGGGCAGCCCTGCGCGGGCGCGGTGAAATCGGCAACGACCAGCCGATTTTCCCGGGCAACCCCTATCGCAACGACGACCTCAAGCCTAAGCCGTACGACCCTGAAAAGGCAAAGTTCTATTTCAACAAGGCGGGCGTTCTCGGTCAGTCGATCCCGGTGATCGCGTCCGAGGCCGCGAACTCCGCAATCGACATGGCGATGATCATTCAGGCCGCCGGCGCCGAAATCGGCATGAAGCTCGACGTCCAGCGCGTGCCCTCCGACGGCTATTGGGACAAGTATTGGCTCAAGGCCCCGATCCATTTCGGCAATATCAATTATAGGCCGACGCCCGACATCCTGTTCTCGTTGCTATATGCGTCCGGCGCACCCTGGAATGAGAGCCATTACAAATCGGATAAATTCGACAAGATGCTGATCGAGGCGCGCGGCTCGCTCGATCAGGAGAAGCGTAAAGCGATTTACAATGAGATGCAGGTGATGATTGCAGATGAGGCCGGCACCATCATTCCGGCCTACCTGACCGGGATCGACGCCATCACGGACAAGCTCAAGGGCATGGAAACGAACCCACTCGGAGGTATGATGGGTTATCGCATGGCCGAGCATGTTTGGTTTGAATCGTGATCGCCAAAGTAGTCTCGGGGCTGCCGCCACATTGCTGTGGCCCCTCTGCACTTTGGTCCCGATAACTGGAAGGAAGCGAGTGTGAACAAAGAGGTCCTATCCCTGGTGCTGAGCAGATTGCTCATCGCCGTGATCACCTTGGTCATCGTCTCGTTCGCGGTCTTTACAGCGACGACGCTCCTGCCGGGGGATACTGCTTCGATCCTTCTCGGCCAGGCTGCAACGCCGGAGGCCGTCGCCGGATTGCGCGCGGCCATGCATCTCGACGACCCGGCGTTTCTGCGTTTTATCTATTGGATGGGCGGACTGCTATCGGGTGACCTGGGCACGTCCTACGCCAACAACATGCCGGTCGCCGACCTGATCGGCGGCCGGTTCGCGAACTCGATGAAGCTTGCGGGCGTCACGGCCTTGTTCGCAGTACCGATTGCATTGACGCTCGGCATCACCGCCGCCATGGTAAGGGGCTCGCTTTATGATCGAGCGGTCACCGTATTTACGATCGGCGTCATATCGGTACCGGAATTCATGATAGCGACATTGGCTGTCATGTTCTTTGCAGTCTATTTGCAATGGCTGCCCGCGATTTCACTCACCAACGAAGTCCACACTATCACCGACATAGTGCGCGTCTACGCGATGCCTGTGATCACCCTCACCTTCGGGGTGTCCGCGCAGATGATCCGCATGACGCGGGCTGCGGTGGTGGAAACACTGAATACACCCTATGCCGAAATGGCACTATTGAAGGGTGCCTCACGAAGCCGCATCGTGTTGAAACATGCGCTGCCAAACGCCCTCGGTCCGATCGTCAACGCAATTGCCCTCTCGCTTTCATACCTTCTGGGCGGAGTAATCATCGTCGAAACGATCTTCAACTATCCCGGCATCGCCAAGCTGATGGTCGACGCCGTCGCCACCCGCGATCTCCCGCTCATCCAATCCTGCGCGATGATATTCTGCGTCGGCTATCTGATCCTGATCACGACGGCCGATATCATCGCTATTCTTGCCAACCCGAGGCTACGATGATGACCACGATCGAAACACATGCGCCAAAGCGTCGGAAATTCGCCTATCGCATCAACCTGGTCGGTGTGGTCGGCTTCGCCGTCATTGCTTTCTGGGCAATCATCGCCGTCATTGCTCCCTGGATCATCCCCCATCCGGTGGGTGAGATACTCGATTTTGACTATTTCGGCCCCATGAGCCAGCAGTTCTGGCTTGGTTCAGACTATCTGGGACGTGACATGCTTTCGCGCATCCTGATGGGCGCGCGCTATACGGTCGGCATTTCGTTAGTCGCGGTTAGCATCGCGTGCTTCTCGGGCGTCGTGCTCGGCATGATCGCGGCGGTATCTGGGGGCTGGGTCGACACCTTTCTCAGTCGCTTTCTCGATGCCATGAATTCCATTCCAAGCAAGCTTTTCGGCCTCGTGGTCGTGGCGGCGGTCGGATCGTCCATTCCCGTTCTGGTGCTGACACTTGCGGTGATCTACACGCCCGGCTCCTATCGCTTCGCCCGGGCTCTCGCAGTCAACATCAATACGATGGACTTCATCACCGTGGCCCGCGCTCGCGGCGAAGGTATAGCTTACTTGGTTGCGTCCGAAATCCTGCCCAATATTGTCGGGCCGGTTCTTGCCGACCTGGGCCTGCGCTTCGTCTTCATCGTGCTGCTCCTGTCGGGTCTTTCGTTCCTCGGGCTTGGCGTGCAGCCGCCCTACGCGGATTGGGGAGCCCTGGTGCGCGAGAATATCGGCGGCCTCCCGCTCGGCGCACCCGCGGTGATTTTCCCCTCGATCGCTATCGCCACGCTGACGATCAGCGTCAATCTGCTGATCGACAACCTTCCTCAAAAAATACGCGATCGGAGCGAATGATGGCCAACCTCGTCGAAATCCGTGACCTCAAGGTCGAAGCCAAGACCGACTCCGGCCGCATCGTCGAAATCATCCGTGGCGTCAGTTTCGAAGTCGCTGAAGGGGAGATCGTCGCTCTGATCGGTGAAAGTGGGTCAGGCAAGACGACCATCGCTCTAACCCTGATGGGCCATGCCCGCGCCGGCTGTCGGATCAGCGGCGGCTCCGTCGTGCTCGCCGGTCAGGACATGGCAAGCCTTCCGGAGCGAAAACGGGCCAATATCCGAGGAACCGTCGTCTCATATGTACCACAAAGTGCCGCCGCGGCCTTCAACCCGTCACAGACGATCATGGAACAGGTCATCGAGATCGCTCGCATCCATGACCTGATGCCCGCCGAAGAGGCCCGCACCCGCGCGGTAAGCCTATTCAAGGCGCTCTCGCTTCCCGATCCGGAAACGATCGGTTCCCGTTATCCACATCAGGTTTCCGGCGGTCAGTTGCAGCGCCTCTCGGCCGCGATGGCCCTGATCGGTGATCCAAAACTTGTCATCTTCGACGAGCCCACGACGGCGCTTGATGTGACCACACAGATCGAAGTGCTGCGCGCCTTTAAATCCGTAATGCACAAGGGTCGCATCGGCGGCGTGTACGTCTCGCACGATCTTGCCGTAGTGGCCCAAATTGCCGATCGCATCGTTGTCCTCAAAGGAGGCGAAGTCCAGGAGATCGGAAGCACCGAGCAAATCCTCAGCAGACCGCAGCATCCCTATACCAAGGAGTTGTTAGGCGCTTTCAAGCCGGAAGCGCGGGCCAAATCCCCTGACAAGCAGCAGAGCAAAGCGATTCTTCAGGTGCAGGACCTTATCGCAGGCTATGGACCCATCCAGGCCGATGGCACACCCCTCGTCAAAGCCCTGAAATCCGTCAGCGTCGAGGTTGAGAGCGGTTGCAATCTGGGAATTATCGGTGAGTCCGGCTGCGGCAAATCCACCCTGGCTCGAACGATTGCCGGCATCATTCCTGCGACCGCGGGCAAGATCACCTTCAATGGACAGACGCTGGCGCCAGCCGCCGGCGCCCGTACGCGAGAACAGTTGCGAGAGCTGCAGATCGTTTTCCAATACGCCGACACCGCACTCAATCCCGCCAAATCGATCAGCGATATTCTCGGGCGACCGTTGGCCTTTTATCACGGCATGACAGGTGAAAAGCGTGAGAAGCGGATCGACGAACTCCTGGATATGGTTCGCCTGCCCCGGGCCTTGAAGCACCGGCGCCCGTCAGAACTGTCCGGGGGTCAGAAGCAGCGCGTCAACTTCGCTCGCGCGCTCGCTGCCGAGCCAAAACTGATCCTGTGTGACGAGGTTACGTCGGCACTTGATACCGTAGTTGCCGCAGCCGTCATCGACCTTCTCAAGGAACTGCAGCGGGAGCTTTCCCTCTCCTACATTTTTATCAGCCACGACCTCTCCGTGGTCGAGGCGATCTGCGACGAAGTCGCGGTGATGTATGCGGGCGAAAAGATCGAGCAGCTCCCTCCCTCGGCCATGAGTAGCAGCGCGAGCCACCCCTACTCACAGCTACTGTTCTCCTCCGTCCCCAAGCTCGACCCGGCCTGGCTCGACGGCCTCAAGCAGGATCCGAAGCTGATCCGCGCCGTCGGAGGCGGATAATTGCGGGAAGGAGGCTCTCGGCGGCAGGTGCGACTTGACGATCGGCGAGTTTCAGCGCACGTGGCGCAAATATTCGTCGATGCCACATCCATTGTTCATCAGGTCGCTCCACGATTTCCTGATGTTCGCCGCTTTTGCTGGTCGCCAGTTGATCCTTGGATGAGCAGTGCGCCTCTCACCTCTGCCGCGGCGCCCCTGAACGAGGGCGAACCCAGCTCAACCATCCGTTGAGCTGCCGGAATATCGACGGGTTACCTAGCCTCTCAGGGCTTTCCCCGACGTCGCGCTCTTCAGCGCTGAGGACATATGCAGCACTCCAAGTTCGGGACTAGCTAGTATTGGCACCGGTGTGCCTTTCATCTCGCTCAGCGCATTTGCCATCGATGCTTGAGCTAGAACAACCACGTCAACGTTGCCCAACAGAGCAGCGAGGCCTTCACGTATCAGCGCATCATGCGCCGCTCTGTCTCCGTCCCGCAGTTTCTCAAACGCCCCTTCGCAGAGATGACTTGTAAGGAGAATTTCGCGACTCATTCGCTGAGCATGGCTTTCGATCAAGTGGGTCGTGGGGCTCAATGTTGTAAACAGCGTTGCGAGGACGCCAATTCGATCTCCGCATTGCAAGGCCCCAATTGCCACCCCATCATCTATACGGAAGAGAGGTACGGGGCAGAGTGGCATTGCCGCATCCACTGCAGGGCCGAGCGACGAACAAGTAACGAGGACTGCGGAAGCCCCCGCATCCACCGCTGACCAAATGTGAGTCGCAAGCCGCCGCATGGTCTGACGTGATAGCGCGCCTTCGCGGATCGTGTTCCCCAGCAAGCTCTCATCCAACATGTTGAACGGGCGCCAACCGGGCAGATGGCGGCTAACGAGTTCGTTGAACGCGGGGATGATCCCGGGGACCGTGTGGATCATGGCAAGCGCAGGGGACTCATGAGTGCCTGTAGTCATAGCTAATATCTCGGTTTTTGATTGCGCACGCTCTTTATGGTGAGACTGTAGCAGCAGGGGTGACATGCACCTGATCAGGGCATCTGTCGTGCTCGACGGCAAACCAATTCAAAAATCGCTGTCGTCAGACCACGCTCTGTAGCTTACCCGCTCGACCGTCCTAGCTGTGACTGTCGCGCCGCCGAAAACGGAATTTCCTGCCGCCCCTGCATTTGCATTCGATACATGCTGCTCGCCTCCGCTCGGTAGCTTCACATGACCTGCCCTGTCCGTCGGGAATTTCCTGCGTCCGGCAGAAGGCGTCATCGAAATGCATCCGTCCGAACGGCTAGGCTTGGGCGCTTCCCGCCCGACTCGCACGTCGTTCCGGTACCGGAACTTCACTAGGGCTATCTCGTCGAAATCGATGCGATAGCCGTCATTGCCTCAATTGCTCCCGCCGGAGGAGCAGGAAACAGTGCCGTATAGATCGGCCGCCAAAATCAGTTCAGGTCAGCCCCCATGTCTCCAATTGTCAAGCGCATACCGAACGATCAAGAGCTTCCCGCAAAGGCTGATGTTGTCGTCATTGGCGGCGGCATTATTGGTGCAACGGCAGCTTTCTTTCTCGCGGAGCGGGGACTGTCCGTAGCTCTGGTCGAAAAGGGCTATGTCGGCTGCGAGCAGTCGAGCCGCAACTGGGGTTGGTGCCGGCGGCAGAACCGGGATGCACGCGAGTTACCGCTCTCGGGCATCGCTTTGCAAGCCTGGGATGAGTTTGCGGCTAAAATCGGTGAGGACGTGGGCTTCCGCCGATGCGGTCTGCTTTACGCTACGGATAATCCGCGGCAACTGGCGGAATGGGAAGCATGGCGTGAGACCGCCCGGCAGTTCAATGTCAATACGAAGATGCTCAGCGCAAAGGAAGCGGCTGCCACGATCCCGGCAAATGGACGCCGATGGGTCGGCGGCGTGCATTCGATCGATGATGGCAAGGGCGAGCCCGCCATCGCCGCGCCGACGATCGCGAACGGCGCTCGCAAATTTGGCGCGACGATCCACCAGGAGTGCGCTGCGCGAGGCCTCGATCTGGTCAATGGAGCGGTGGCGGGGGTCATCACCGAAAAGGGAACCATCCGGGCACAAGCCGTCCTTTGTGCTGGCGGTGCCTGGACGTCGATGTTTTGTCGCCAGCACGGCGTTGTGTTTCCACAGGCGAGCGTGCGCCAGACAGCGCTTCGTACGCGGCCCACGAAGGATCTGGGCGAGGCGATCTATACGCCGGACTGCGCGCTGACCCGCCGGTTGGATGGCAGTTACACGCTTGCGATCAGCGGCAGGGCAATGCTGGATATCACTCCACAAGGCATTCGCTACGCCCGCTGGTTCATGCCGATGTTCATGAAGCGTCTGAAAGCGGTGCAGTTCGGCATCGGCAAATCCTTCCTCCAAGGTCCGGAGGCATTCGGAAGCTTGAACAAGAGTAAACCGTCGGCCTTCGAGCGGATGCGCGTTCTCGACCCGCCGCCGAGCCGCCGCACGATCGCGGCCATTTTGAAACGGGTCACCAAGCAGGTTCCTGCGTTGGCGGGCGTCGAAATCGCCGACAGCTGGGGAGCCTACGTGGACTTCACGCCGGACGCGGTGCCGGTCATCTCGCCGGTCGATGGTGTGAAGGGCCTTTACCTGGCCGCGGGCGGCTCCGGGCACGGCTTCGGCCTCGGCCCGGGCATCGGCCGCCTGGCCGCCGACCTCGTTGCCAACGATGCACCCTGTGTCGACCCCACCCCCTTCCGCCTGTCGCGCCTGGTGGACGGTTCGAAAGTTAAGGTAGGTGCCATCTGAACGTGAGTGCCGGCCAGCAAGAGGCCGTTGATATACGCATGGAAGGAAGCTAGCGAAATGGATTACGACGTAATCATCATCGGCGGCGGCCTCGTGGGCGTATCGATTGCCTGGGGTCTGTCCACGTGCGGACAAAGGATTGCCGTCATCGATGAAGGCGATGTGGCAAACAGGGCGGCACGGGCGAATTTCGGTCTCGTATGGAGTTCAAGCAAGGGCCTCGGCAACGCCGCCTATTCGCAGTGGTCGCGACTCTCGACTGCAAACTGGCACCAGTTGGCGGCCGAACTCAAGGCCGAAACCGGCGTCGACACTGGATTCGTCCAATCGGGCGGCTTCTCAATTCGGCTCACGTCTACGGAGCTGGAACGCGGGATCACATCCATGGCGAAGCTGGCCGGCCAGCCCGGAATGGAGGCGGAAGGAACCCCACCGCTCGAATATGAAATACTCGATCAGGCGGAGATGCGTCGCCGCTTGCCGCTGGTCGGCGAGACCGTGGCAGGGGCGATTTTCAGCCCGCTCGATGGACACGTCAATCCGCTGCGGCTGTTCGCAGGCTTTCATAAGGCGCTTAAGCAGCGTGGCGTTCATTATCTGCCGCATCGGCAGACGATTGCGATCAGTCATCGCGCAGGTACGTTCGAATTGGCCGGAGACGGGTGGCGACTCGGTGCCGGCAAGATCGTCCTTGCTGCCGGGATCGGCAACACCGCGCTCGCTCCGATGGTCGGGCTGAACGTTCCGCTCTCGCCCAGCCGCGGCCAGATCATTGTGACCGAGCGGCTGAAGCCTTTCCTAAGCCATGCCACCGGCCATCTGCGGCAGACAGACGAGGGATCGGTGCTGATCGGCGAAAGCAAGGAAACCACAATCGATCACCAGCGGCCGCGCGGGCCGATTACTGCGGTCCTCGCTGAGCGCGCCGTGCGCACATTCCCACTTCTAAAGGACGCCAGTGCGGTGCGGATCTGGGCCGCATTCCGAGTGGTGACGCCGGACGGCTACCCCATTTACGAGCAGTCAGAGAGGTTTCCTGGTGCGTTCGCATGTGCCTGCCATTCCGGCGTGACTCTGGCGGCCAATCATGCGCTGGTCCTGTCGCGGCAGATTTCAGCCGGCGCGCTTTCTGACGATCTTTCCGCATTTCATTCCCGGAGGTTCCATGTTCCGGCGGCTGCCTGACCGAAAGGAGAGTTCAATGTCATTCACATTCAACGGCATGCCGACCATGGCCAGACAAGGCGATAGCGTTGCCGCCGCACTGTTGGCCGCGGGGTATGGCAGCACGCGTAGCAGCCCGGTCTCCGGCGCCGCCCGTGGTCCTTACTGCATGATGGGTGTCTGCTTCGAGTGCCTCGTCAAAATCGATGGCCGGCCGAACCAGCGGGGTTGCATGACCAACGTTGCGGAGGGGATGCGGATCGAAACACAGGAGGGCGCGGCCATGCCGAGGCAGGAAGGGTGATTAGAAACATTCAGTCTGCCACCGATCTCGCGCCTGCCTATGACGTCGTCGTCGTTGGCGCGGGCCCCGCCGGCCTCTCGGCAGCCATCGAAGCCTCGATCCACGGTCTCGCGGTTTTGCTCGCCGACGAAAATGAATCCCCTGGCGGGCAGATTTATCGGTCGGTCGAGCATGCATCAGATGCCGACCTCGCCTGCATGGGGCCGGACTACGCTGCCGGGCGGAAGCTCATCGAGCGATTTCGGCAAGGAAACTTGAGCTACGCCCCCCGTGCGACTGTGTGGAGTGTCGGGCCTGCTGACGAAGAATTGGACGGCGCGCATCCGCTCGAGGTCGGGATTTCCCTCGGCGGGATTGCTCGACCGATCGCCGCCCATCGGGTGATCCTCGCAACAGGCGCGCTCGAACGCCCGTTCCCGTTCCCAGGGTGGACCATGCCGGGTGTCATGACGGCGGGAGCGGCGCAGATCTTGATGAAGTCGTCAGGTCTCGTGCCGTCCGGGCGCACCATCCTCGCCGGAACCGGGCCGCTGCTGTACTTAGTGGCAAGCCAGCTTCTCCGGGCAGGCGTAGATGTGATCGCAGTTGTCGACGCCACGCCACGCGAGAACTGGCGTACGGCTCTCGTTCATCTGCCCGCCTTTGTCACCTCACCCCATGCCCTTAAAGGCCTGAAACTTCTCTTCGATGTTCACCGGCGGGCGCGAGTCGTTCGCGGGGTGACCGCAATCGAGGCCGTTGGGCAGGAAAAATTCAGCGCTCTGCGCGCGAGCAGGGGCAAGAATTCTCTCGAGATTGAAGGCGACCTTCTCCTCCTGCACCAAGGAATCGCGCCAAACCTCAATCTCACGCTAGCGGCGGGATGCGATTACTATTGGGATGAGCATTCGGCGGTTTTCCGCCCGAGCGTCGATGCCTGCGGCGCAAGTTCCGTTCCAGGTGTTTCGATCGCCGGCGATGGTGCCGGCATCGTCGGCGCGGTTGCCTCCGCACTCCAAGGGGAGTTGGCTGGCCTCAATGCCACATTCGACTTAAACCTCATTGACCGAAATGCCTACGGAGAGCGTCGGACACGGCTCACTCGAGAGCTAGCTCGTGCCATGAGAGGCAGGACGTTCATCGAGCGTCGCTTTCGTTCTGGCGAGAAATTCCGGATTCCAGAGCACGACAGCACCATCGTCTGCCGCTGCGAAGAAATTACGGCTGGCAAGCTGCGCGAGGTTGCAGCGCTCGGCGTGCCGGGCCCGAACCAGATGAAGGCGTTCACACGATGTGGAATGGGCCCATGTCAAGGCCGGCTGTGCGGCCTGACTGCGGTCGAACTGCTGGCAGAATGCCGTGGCGGCTCGCCCAGCGAGGCTGGTTACTATCGGCTGCGCCCGCCCATCAAACCAGTGACGCTGGGCGAGCTAGCCGCTTGGCCGCACACGGATGCAGCCATCGTCGCTGTCGCCGGATTCTTAGAAACGCGGCGCTGATGGCGCACAGGACACAATCCATGGGCGCCACCAAGGCGCGGGCCGCACTCTCTGCCAAAAGCTGAGCGCAATATAAAATAATCTGCCTGGGGCTCCGCGCATATGGCTAATAAAGCCAAAACTCGGCGATTATGATGATGGCGGAATTGGGCGGAATAGTCGAAGCGGTGGTTGAATCAAGAAATAGAGAGCTGGTGCATGAAAACGCTGCTGCTTAAAAAGGACGAGGTCAGTCGGCTGATCAGCGTGACGGAAGTCATCGCTGCCGTGGAAGAGGCGTACAAGGCCTTTAGCAGTGATCAGGTTGAACAACCTGACTATATGGGGATAGATCTCCCGTCGCCTCGGGGGGAAATCGACTTTAAGCTTGGCTACTACAAAGCCAATGAAATAATCTCCATGAAAGCCTCTTCCGGCGGGTTCATTGATAACCCGACTGCACACGGAGTGCCCAATGGCATGGCGACGATTTTCCTGTTCGACGCCAGGAGCGGTGCGTTGATTTGCGTTATGGATGGAAGTTTGATTCTTGGTCTCAGAACGGGAGCGTCTGGAGCCGTCTCCGTCAAAGCGCTGGCGAGGAAGAACGCCACGACGGTCGCATCGATCGGCACTGGCAATCAAGCGAGAATGCAAATCCGTTCGATCAACGAGATCATGAAGATCGAGGAGATCCACGCCTGGGACAGCAACCCCGACACGCTCTTCAAATACAAGACGGATATTGAAAGCGAGCTTGGCATTCCTGTCATGATGGCGAATTCCAAAAAGGAGGCCGTCGAGCAGGCCGATATCCTTGTTACCACGACCCGCGGAAAAGGCTCGCTCGTAGAGGCGGGTTGGGTCAGGCCCGGCACGCATATTGTTGCGATCGGCACGGATCAACAGGGCAAGCAGGAATTGGATCCAGAGATATTCAGGAACGCAAAGCTAGTCGTCGACTCGATGGCGCAGTGCACCGAGAAGGGCGAAACCTGGCATCCCCTGAACAAGAATATCATCACCAAAGACGACATTCATGGTGAAATCGGCGAGATATTGCTGGGAAGGAAACCTGGACGAGAAAGTGATGACGAAATCACGATCTTCGACTCCACGGGCATGGCCATACAGGACAATACGACAGCCAGCAAAATTTATCATAACGCCGTAGCCAATAACGTCGGCACCTTCTTTCAGTTTTTCGAGCAATGACCATGCGCAATTTCCCCACCATTCACGACATCCGTGAAGCTCAAGAGCGGCTGAAACCGCACGTCAGACATACCCCCCTATTGCGTGCGGACAAGATCGAGAAAGTGGTTGGTTGTCAGCTCTATCTCAAGCCCGAAACCCTGCAGATTACTGGCGCGTTCAAGATCCGCGGCGCTCTGAACAAGGCTCTCTCGCTCTCCCGAGAAGAGATCGCCAACGGGATCATCGCGACCTCGTCGGGCAACCATGCCCAAGGGCTCGCTTATGCCGCCAGGATGCTGGGTGTGAAAGCGATTTTGGTCCTTCCGGTCACCACGCCCAAGATCAAAATCGAAAACACCAAGGCCCTCGGAGCGGAAGTTATTCTTTTCGACGGCGATACCGCCGCCAGATGGAAAAGGGTGTATGAAATCGCCGAAGAAAACAGGTACGCGGCTGTTCACGCTTTTGAGGACCCCATAGTAATGGCCGGTCAGGGAACGATCGGTTGTGAAATATTGCAGGATCTGGAGGATGTGGATACCGTCATCGTTCCCGTGGGGGGCGGAGGGCTGATCTCGGGAATCGCGACCGCCATCAAGGAAACGAACCCATCCGTGCGGGTCATAGGCGCGGAACCTGCGTTGACACCGAAGTATTTCCATAGCCGGATCAACAAGGAGCGGACAACGCTTCCCTTGAAGAACACCATTGCCGATGGCTTGAGGATAAGCGTCCCGGGGCAAAACCCCTATCCCATTATCGAAAGATATGTGGACGAGATTGTTCTTGTTGACGACGAACACATCATTGCCGGGATGCGTGCCCTTGCCAAAGATGCAAAATTGATCGCTGAACCGGCCGCCTCCATTGGAATCGGAGCCTTGTTGGCAGGCAGCATACACGTGAAGCCAGAAGAGAAAGTCTGTACGGTGCTGTCCGGCGGGAACTGGGATCTACACGACCTGGCCGAGATCTACAATTAGCGCTGTGATCCATTCAACTTCGGTCAATGCACCACCCGGTCGCCGTTGAAGGTCTGCGATCATCCTTTGGCAAATACAAGCTGTCCGCCGTTCGGCGTATCGCGGACTGCGTTCGTCGGCAGACCAAGCAACAGATTGGAGCCATCAATGATGCATGCCCACAGGTTCTATATCGACGGTGAGTGGATCGAACCCTGCGTCTCGAAAACACTCGAAGTCATCGATCCCTCGACGGAGCAGCCGGCGGGCACGATAGCGCTCGGCAGCGCCGCCGACGTGCAGAGGGCGGTCACGGCAGCGCGGGGGGCGTTCGCCTCCTTCTCTCAGACCTCCAAGACCGAGCGCATCGATCTGCTGAAGCGCATAGTGGATATCCTCAAGCGCCGCAATGACGAGCTCGGCGATGTCATCTCGCGGGAAATGGGCGCTCCCCTCGCCATGGCCCGGGCAGAGCAGGCCGGTATCGGAGCTACCCATTTCGAGCAAACGATCAAGGCCATCGAGACTTTTGCCTTCGACTACATGCAGGGCTCTACCCGCATCGTACACGAGCCTATCGGGGTCGTCGCGATGATCAGCCCCTGGAACTGGCCGATCAATCAGATCGCCTGCAAGGTCGCTCCAGCGCTCGCTACGGGATGCACGATGGTCCTGAAGCCATCGGAGATCGCTCCGTTCAGTGCCGTGGTCTTCGCCGAGATCGTGGATGAGGCCGGCGTGCCGAAAGGCGTCTTCAACCTCGTCCAAGGCGACGGACCTACTGTCGGAACCGCACTGGCCAGCCATCCGGATGTGGATATGGTGTCCTTCACCGGCTCGACGCGGGCCGGCATTGCCGTGGCACAGGCGGCGGCACCGACCGTCAAGCGAGTGCATCAGGAACTCGGCGGCAAGTCGCCGAACATCATCCTGCCCAGCGCCGATTTCGCCGCCGCGGTCAGCGCTGGCGTACGCCGCTGCTTCAGCAATTCCGGCCAGACTTGCACCGCGCCAACGCGGATGCTGGTGCCGGCGGAGCGAATGGAGGAAGCAGGCTTGATCGCCGCGAGGGAAGCGGCTGCGCTCGTCGTCGGCCCGCCCTCGGATCCACGCACCGACCTCGGACCGGTCGCGAGCGGCGCCCAGTTCGACAAGATCCAGACGCTGATCGAACGCGGCATCGCGGAAGGAGCGGAGCTCGTCGCCGGTGGTCCTGGGCGCCCTTCGCATCTCAATTCCGGCTATTACGTGCGCCCGACCGTGTTTGCCCGCGTCACCAACCAGATGACGATCGCACGGGAGGAGATCTTCGGCCCGGTACTGTCGATCATCGGCTATGATAGCGAAGAGGAAGCGATCGCGATCGCCAACGACAGCCCCTACGGTCTGGCGGCCTACATTCAGGGAGATCCGCAAGAAGCGCGGGCGCTCGCAGGCAGGCTGCGCGCCGGCACTGTTCGCCTCAACAGCTGCGCCTGGGACAGCGCCGCCCCTTTTGGCGGCTACAAGCAATCAGGCAACGGTCGGGAGTACGGCAAGTTCGGACTGGACGAGTTTAGCGAAACCAAGAGCATCGTCGGCTTCTTGGACGAGTGAAATGTCCAAACTTCGGTATGTCCGTTCGGGGATGTTTACGCGAGGCGCTGCAGTAACGTCGGTTCAGGTTTCTGAAGTCGCCTCATCTGGAATTCTCAGGTGCGCCATTATTCTAGTGGGCGCACCTGAGATCTGCTGTCACTCGTAAACACAGACGTAGATCTTGCGTACGGTCTCAATAGTACGCCAAACTCCAACGAACCCGGGCTTCATGACGAAGCTGTCACCACCCCGATAGGTTTTCGTCTGGCCGCCCTTCTCCTCGATTTCTACGAGGCCCGAAATAATATGGCAGAATTCGTAGGTGGTGCCTTTGATCGAATGATGCTCGCCAGGCGTCGCTTCCCAGACGCCGGTCAACACCTTCTCCCCCTTTGAAGCATCCTGGGCCCAGGTCTTGAAAAAGGGATTGCCCGAAATCAGACGCTCCGGCCCCGGGACCGCGTCCTTTGGCGTGAAATCCGGATTGGTGTCGATGGTGACCAACAGTGACATGTCATCTTCCTTCTTTGAGAGGCGGTTCTGATCTACGAGGCGAGGGTTGGACTGTTTCCGAGCGCGACAGCTGAGCAGTACGGGCTGCCGATGGCCTCGACCATCCCGGCCTGCCTCTGGGATGGGTCGTGGTGTCATCCGAGATTAAGGCGATGCGGAAGTCGGCGTTACCGAATAAGGCCTTGTTTCAGTCGTAAATTTCGAAATCTCTCCACCACCCAGCCACACCTGCGGACTGTTGCGACATCTGTCACCGAGGAGGGCAAGTGCGGATCATACATGCCGGGGCGATGCGCGCTCTCTAATGCGGAAACAAAGTGGTCAGCGGCATGTGGGCCTTGATGATCGGCGATTTCAGGACGACGAAGCTGAAATACTTGTCGATGCCGACGTCCATATCGGTGAGCCGTTCCATGATCGTCTGATATTCGTCGATGCCGGCGGTGACGAATTTCAGGAGATAATCATAGCCGCCCGAAACCAGATGGCATTCGATCACCTGGTCGACCTTCTCGATCGCCGCGAGGAAACGGGCGAAATCGATCTGCCGATGGTTCTTCAGTGTAATCTCGGTAAACACGGTGAGCGTCTGGCCGAGCTTACTGACATTAATCTGAGCCGAATAGCCTTCGATGTAGCCTTCGGATTGCAGCTTCTTCACCCGCATCAGGCACGGGCTCGGTGACAGATTGACCAGCTCGGCGAGTTCTACATTGGTGACGCGGCCATTCTTCTGCAGTTCGTAGAGGATTTTTATGTCGATCCGGTCGAGTTTCATCACACGCCTTCGTCTGCTAGAGATCGCCAACGGTGCAGCAGATTATGCTGCGGTTTTCCAGCGTCGAGCTTAACATATACCAAGGCAGTGTCGATCAGATTGCGGCATATGACGAAGCACAAATGGCTGCTGGACTCGCCGCAAGACAGAATCTTCTGCTGCCGCCGGTCGATCTGCGGCAAAGGCGCGGCTTCGGATCCGTTAGACTAGTACCGAACCGGAGACCATGCCATGCCCGCACCGCTCACGCACGTCGACACCACCCCACAGCCGCCTGCTGCCGCCGATGCGGTGGTGATTGGCGGCGGCATCGTCGGTGCTTTCGCAGCCTATTATCTGGCCCGGCGCGGATTGAAGGTCGCCCTGGTCGAGAAGGGGCTGATCGGGGCGGAACAGTCGAGCCGCAATTGGGGCTGGTGCCGGCAGCAGAACCGCGACGCCCGGGAATTGCCGATGTCGACGAAGAGCCTCGGTCTGTGGGAGCGCTTCGCGACCGAGACCGGCGAGGACACCGGCTTCCGCCGCTGCGGTCTTTTTTATCTCAGCAACAGCGAAGAGGAGCTCTCCGGCTGGGCTCGCTGGGGCGAATTCGCCCGGTCGGTCGGCGTCACGACCCATATGCTGAGCAGCGCGAAGGCAACCGACCGCGGGCGCGCGACCGGCTCCGTGTGGAAAGGCGGGGTACTTTCACCGACGGACGGCACCGCCGATCCGGCAAGTGCCGCGCCGGCCGTCGCGCGCGCGATCCTGAAGCTCGGCGGCACGGTGCATCAGTCCTGTGCGGCCCGCGGCATCGACATCGAAGGCGGCAGGCTTGCGGGCGTCGTCACCGAGCATGGCACGATCCGGACCAAAATCGCGATCCTGGCCGGCGGCGCCTGGGCCTCATCCTTCTGCCGCCAGCTCGGCATTCGATTTCCGCAAGCCTCGATCCGCTCGTCGATCCTTTCGGTTTCACCGGGCGCGAGCGGCCTGCCGGATGCACTGCATACCTCCGCGGTTTCCGTGACGCGTCGCGGCGATGGCGGTTACACGCTGGCGATCAGCGGCCGCGGCCGGGTCGATCCGACTGCACAGCAGCTTCGTTTCGCGCCGCAGTTCCTGCCGATGTTCGCCCGGCGCTGGCGCAGCCTCGCGCCCGGCGGATTGGAGGGAATTCGTTCCGGCCATGAATCCCTGGCACGCTGGCGCCTCGACACCCAGACGCCGATGGAGCGCATGCGCATCCTCGACCCGGCGGTCGACGCGGCCACCATTGCCCTTACGCATGCGCGGGCGCTTAAACTTCTGCCTGCGTTGAAGGACACCGGCATCAGCGCAGCCTGGGCGGGCTATATCGACAGCACGCCGGACGGCGTGCCCGGGATCGGTGAGATCGCCACCCTCCCCGGCTTCATCCTCGCTGCCGGCTTCAGCGGTCATGGCTTCGGCATCGGACCCGGCGCCGGTCATCTAATTGCCGACATCGTCACCGGCGATGAGCCGATCGTCGATCCGCGGCCCTACCATCCCAGCCGCTTTGCGGCGTCCGCCTGGGGCAAAGTCGCCGATTTCTAAACAGGCGCGCGCCCCAAGCGAAAGACATAAACGCCGCTCAGGAGGCCACGGCCATCCGATGGCTCTGGACAGCCGAATCCCTGCGGCTGTCGGCGGTCTGGAAGCGGGAGATGCGTTCGTTCAGCAATTCCACCTGCTGCCGCAGCCTGTGAATCTCGGCGGTGTTTTCCTCGACCATGGCGGCGTTGTGCTGGGTGATATGTTCGATATCGCGAACGGCGTTATTGACCTCGTCGATCCCCTTGTACTGGGTGCTCGTCGCCGTCGAGATGACCTGCACCAGCCCGTTGATCGAGGTGAAATGTTCCATGATCGCCGATAGCGCCTGGCCGGTCTCCTCGACGAGCTTGACGCCGGTGCCGACCTGCGTTGCGCTGTTGGAGATAAGATCCTTGATCTCGCGGGCCGCCTTGGCGCAGCGCTGTGCAAGCTCGCGCACCTCCTGAGCGACGACGGCAAAGCCCCTGCCCGCCTCTCCTGCCCGCGCCGCCTCGACGCCGGCATTAAGGGCGAGAAGATTGGTCTGGAAGGCGATCTCGTCGATCACGCCGATAATGCTGGTGACCTTGTCCGACGATCGGTTGATGGCGTCCATGGCGTCGACCGCCTTGGCGACGACGGCCGCGGAATGCTCCGCCTGCCGGTGCGCCTCTGCGACGGAAACCGATGTCTGGCGCGCGTTTTCCGCCGTCGTGCGGACGCTCGCGGTCAGCTCGCCGAGCACGCGTGAACTGTCTTCGAGGGCAGCCGCCTGCTGTTCGGTTCGCCGTGCCAGATCGTCGGCCGCGCCCGAAAGATTGGTGCTGCCCTCGGCGATTTCGTAGGTTGTGTTGCGGACCTCGGCGAGGGTCCGGCGGAGCGCATCGATCGCCTGGTTATAAGTTCTGGCCATCGCGACATAATCGGCGGCCAGTTCCTCGCTCATCACGGCAGCAAGATTGCCGTCGGCGAGTTTGCCGAGCATGTCGGACAGCGCGTCCAGGGCCTCGCTCTGCTCGGCTTCGATGCGTGCCTGCTCGGCTGCGCGGCGCGCCTGTTCCTGTTCGTCCCGCGCTCTGTTCGTTTCCGCGACCTCTTCGAGCCTCGTCTTTTCGAGCGCCTGGTCGCGGAAGACCGTCACGGAGCGGATCATATCGCCGATTTCATCGCCGCGCTTGCCATCGCCGATCGGAACATTGAGATCGCCGGCAGCAAGTCTCGTCATCGTCTGGGTGATCCGCTTCAGCGGTCCGCGCAGCGTTTCGATGAGCATCAGCCCGCCGATGATGGCGAGCACCGTTCCCGCGATCATGGCGGAGAGCGACATCGTGGCCGAGCGCTGGCTGATTTCCTTGCCGCTCTCCTGCGCCGTGCTGACGAACTGCTCGAGCGTGTGGCTTGCGGCCGCCACCAGCTCGGTCGCTGTCTGCTTGTTGCCTTGCCACCGATCCGCGATCGATATCAGGTCCGAGGTACCCTTTTCGATCAAAGCAAGGGAAGGCTCGATCTTCTTGGCAAGATCCTTCAAAGCGGCGTTCTTGCCGCTCAAGGGCTCGAGCTTTGCAGCGCTTTCGCGCAGGGCCTTTAGATCCACCAGAACCGCATCCCGCGACTCGGCATCGACCCGCCTGTTCAGTTCGCTGAGGTGCAGTCGCAGATCGTCGATCGATTTGAAAGCGGCATTGACGATCACGACCATCGAGCGAAGCGTTGCTATGCTCGCATCCATGCCGGCGAAACGCTCGATTGATGTATCCGCATTGCCGGAAGCGAGTTTTGCAAACTGCTCCTCGAAACGCTGCAGATCCTGGTCGACGGGAGCATAGCCGTCGAGCGACAGATTGGCGCTGTCCTTCGCCATCGCGGCAAGCTTGTCCAGAACCGGCTTCAGCGGAGCGATCTGGCTTTTCGCCTTATCGGAGCCGAGCGCCTCGCTCTCGCCGACTTCCTTGACGAGCGGCGGCAGAAGGCTGCCGATGGCCTGGGCAAGCTTCTGAGGATCGGCTGCGGCTGCGGTCGCCTTGCGCAGTTTCGCAACGCGTCCCGAGAGATTTTTGTAGGCCGAGGCGTCGAGAAGAAGTGCCCGGACGAAGGCCTCCTTGCCATCGGCCTGGTCCTGAAGAACGTCGAGCTGCTTGCGGGCGGTCTGGCTTTCCTTGAAAAGTTGCGCTACCGCCCCATCGATCCCCAGTTCGGTATTGGCACGTTCCTGCGCCACCGCCCAGAGCGCGTCGGCGCCGCCCTGCATCTTGCCGCCGAGTTCGCGCACGGCGGAGATCTGCTGCTTCTGGGCGGGATTGCTCAACATGGCATCGAGCGTCGCCGCACCCTTCTGCTGATCGGCGATGCTGGCGACCAGCCGATCGCGCGTGGCCGGCGTCGGAAGGTCGGTAAAGGCGGTCAGCGAGGATCGCAGTTGCTGAAAACTGGAAAGCGTATCGATCGTCTGCCGGGTCAGGGTCATCTGGCCATTCAGCGTCCCAGCCGTGAAATAGCCGAACAGGCCGATGCCCGCGATGAGGATGACGAGAGGCACCACGAAGAAGAGGACCTTCGTCACGATCCGCATACGCTGCAATAGTCGGTCAATCAACGACATGAAATGGTGGCCCCCGCCCAGGAAATTCGGCTCTTAACTCCGGCGCCCCATCATGCGACAGCACGCCTGCGCGCAATTGACCATTGCCCTCAATTGGCGGTGGCCGCGCCAGAGACCATCACGATAGGCAGAACTCTTAAAAAAATAGTCAATGGTGTCGAGTTTGTTCCCGAGGATGACTGAAGGCATATCTTTTCTGCCTCTTCCCCCCGATTTGCTGGCAACCTCGCCCTTTCCTCGACGTCATACTCGGCCTTGTGCCGAGGATCTGCTGCCCTATCGACGGAAGCAAGATGCTCGGGGCAGGCCCCATAGGCGCTAACTTAGCCGTCGATGTGCGATGGCTCTTCGCCTTCGCGGCGGCTCTCGCAGTCGATGGAGCAGCTGGCCGATGGCGATGGGCCTGATGGCGGCGTGCAAGACGGCGATAGAGATGTTGGTAATGGCGATGGCGACGAGACGCCAGATCGGCAATGCCGATTGGTTCAGGCTGCCAGGGGGAGAGAGTCCGGCGCCTCGGGATCGAGGGCCGGCAGGCCGTCTTCGGCCAGCAGTGCGGCGAGCAGGGCGGTGTTGATCCACAGGCGGGCCAGGTCGGCGTCCTTGGCACGTAGGTCTTCCAAACCGATCAGCGACTTCATGCGTTTGAAGGCCAGTTCGATCTGCCATCGCAACCGATAGGTCGAGGCGAGCCGCTCCGGGGGCCAGTCGTCGGCGTTAAGCGAAGTCAGCAGCACCAGGTAGCCAGCCATCTCGATGCCGGCATCGCTAGGCGTGTATCTGGCCTTAGCGGCCAACCGGCGTGCCGCTCGCCTGGCTTTTGCGGCGGCCTCAGGCGGCAAGGGTAAGATCACCACACGTGCCGCCACCTCGACCTTGGACTTGCCGTCCTGGATCCTCACGGACCGATCGAGCACACCCTTGGCGTCCGCCTCGCGGCAGAGTGCCAAGCGCTCCAGCAACTGGCCGTCGCTATCCAGCAGGCGCGGATAGTTGGAAGGAGCACGGACCAGAAAATCGGCCCCGACCCCGACCACCACAGCCAGATCGGCCGCCTTGGCATGGGCACGGTCGGCGATCCGAAGTTCGCCGGCCTTGACGCCGCGCGACAGCCGTTCGGCTTCACGACGATCGGTGACCTCAACCGAGCTGAGTTTCAGCCGTGAAAGGTCGAACACCGTATGCACCATCCAGTAGGCCCGCTTTGGCCCAGGTGGTGCAACGACCGTGGCGTCAACCGCCATCAGCCGCAGGTCACTGCGCACACCGGCAAAGGCTTCGGGGCAGCGCTCGGCAAGCAACTCCGAAACCAGATAGCCTACCCAATCGGCGCTGGCCTTCAGACGTTTAAGCATGGCCACGTCGGACATCGACGCTAGCCCCCGCTGCTCGGCCCAAGCCGCCAAGGTTCGAAGCGAAAAACCACCAAGCACATAGGCGAAACACAATCGCAGCAGATCGGCCGCGCCGCCCACCTGCCGTTTTCGAAGCAGCGCGCCGGCCTCGCGCGCGCTCGCCTCCAACTCTTCCGCCGAGCCAAGTCGTTCGACCAGCTCGCCCCAATCCAATGCTTGCAACGAATCGCTCATGACCAAGATGAATCACTCGCGATCATCACCGTCAATACTAAGTTAGCGCCCATGGGGGCAGGCCCGAGCATGACGAAAGAGGGCTCTGTCAGCGGCCTTGAGGGCGCACTTTGACGCCCTCGCGCCGGGTTTGCTCAACCGATCGCCATCAGGCTGGCATTGCCGCCGGCAGCGGCGGTATTGATCGAGGTCGAGACCTCTTCCAGCAGCCAGTTCAGGCAATAGGCCTCGGGATCGCCGGCAAGTTCGTCGCTCGTGGCAGCCTGAACCAGGAGAAGCGGACCGGGCAGGGCCGCGATCCTTTTGTTGACCGCGTGGACCCTGTCGCGATCGCCCTCGACGAGCGCGCCCGAAAAAGGTCCGTCCTTTTCCCAGTCCGAGGTCCAGGAAATGCGGCTGGCGACCGCAGCCGGAAGATCGGCGAGCACCGATTTCGAGAGGGAACCGGCATCCACCGCGACATGATTGCCCGTTGCAAGGGCTGCGGCGATCTGGCGATAGAGCCCACTCTCGGTCTGCGGCACGAGCAGAATGCGGCCGCGCGGATGCAGCGCGTAAAGATTGCGCTCGCCGACCGGGCCGGTGAGCTCGCGTTCGAGCCCAAGGGCCGAGCGGCCGGCATAACCACGCGCTGCCTCCCCTTCGACCGTCAAGCCCTTCTTGTCCAGCCAGACGATGTAGTCGCGAAGGGCAAGGTCCGTATGAACCGAATCCTGCTGCGGCGGCACGGGGGCGCGCTGCACTAAGCGGCCGATATAGAGCGGACCGCCTGCCTTCGGGCCAGTTCCCGACAGGCCGCGGCCGCCGAAAGGCTGGACACCGACGACGGCGCCGATGATGTTGCGGTTGACGTAGAGGTTGCCGGCCTTGATGCGGCTCGTCACATGCGCGATGGTTTCGTCAAGCCGCGTATGAAGCCCGAAGGTGAGGCCGTAGCCCGAGGCATTGATATCTTCGATCAGGCGGTCGAGCCCGTTTCTCTTGAAGCGGTAAACGTGCAGGACCGGTCCGAAGACCTCCTTGGTCAGATCTTTCAGCGCCTTGATCTCGATGATCGTCGGCGGAACGAAGGTACCTGCGGCAGCACTTGCGGGCAGCGGCAACTGTTCAACCTTGCGGCCGGCGCCACGCATCTGCTCGATATGCTGGTCGATCTCTGCCTTGGCGCCGTCGTTGATGACGGGGCCGACATCGATGCTGAGCCGGTCGGTACGACCGATCGTCAACTCGCGGAAGGCACCCTTCAGCATGTTGAGCGTCCGGTCAGCCACATCGTCCTGCAGGCAGAGGACGCGGAGCGCCGAGCAGCGCTGGCCGGCGCTGTCGAAAGCCGAGGCAATGACATCGGCCACCACCTGCTCGGCCAGAGCCGAGGAATCAACGATCATGCCGTTCTGGCCGCCGGTTTCGGCGATCAGCGGGATCGGCTTTCCGGTTGCAGACAGCCGTTCGGCGAGCTGCGCCTGGATCATCCGGGCGACTTCGGTCGAACCGGTGAACATGACGCCGGCCGTCTGCTCGGCACCGACCATGCCGGCCCCAAGCCGGCCGCTGCCGGGCACGAATTGCAGCGCGCCGACTGGCACGCCCGCCTCGTGGAGAATCTTGACGCTCTCCGAGGCGATGATCGGCGTGACGCCGGCGGGCTTGGCCAGCACGGGATTGCCGGCCACCAGCGCCGCAGCCACCTGGCCGGTGAAGATCGCCAGCGGGAAATTCCATGGGCTGATGCAGACGATGGGCCCAAGCGGCGCGTGGGACGGCCCGAGGGTCTTGCGCGCCTGTTCGGCGTAATAGCGCAGGAAGTCGATTGCCTCACGCACTTCGCCGACGGCGTTGGCCGCCGATTTGCCGGCCTCGCGCATGACGATGCCCATCAGCGTCTTCATACGGGCCTGCATGATGTCGGCAGCCCGCTCCAGGCAGGCGGCGCGCTCGGCCGGCGGCACGGCCGCCCATTGCGGCGCATAGTCGGCTGCCATCGCAACGATGCGGGCAGCCTCCTCGACCTTCAGTTCGGTGACAGTGCCGACGACATCGCTGTGATCGGCAGGATTGAGGACGTCGCGCGTCACCCCATCCGTGGAACCGTCGGCGAGGATCGGAAGCGCGTGCCAGGGGCTCTCGGCCGTGGAGGCGAGCGCCTGCGCGAGATCCGTCAGCGTGGCCTCGTTCGAGAGATCGAGCCCGTCTGAATTGGCGCGGGCATTGCCGTAAAGCGCCTTCGGCGCGGCGATCTGCACATGAGGCGCACCGACGATCGGCATGGCGGCGACGATCTCGGCGGGATCGGCGACCAGCGCCTCGACCGAAACGTTCGGATCGGAGATGCGATGCACGAAGGAGGAATTGGCGCCGTTTTCCAGAAGGCGACGCACCAGATAGGCGAGCAGCGTCTCATGGGTTCCGACTGGCGCATAGATGCGGCAGGGCCGGTCGAGCTTTTCCTTGCCGACGACTTCGTCATAGAGCGGCTCGCCCATGCCGTGCAGGCACTGGAACTCGTATTTGCCGACCGCAAAATCGGGACCGGCGAGATGATAGATCGTCGCCAGCGTCTGCGCATTGTGGGTGGCGAATTGCGGGAAGACGGCATCGGCGGCGGCAAGCAGCTTGCGCGCGCAGGCGATATAGGCGACGTCGGTGTAGATCTTGCGGGTATAGACAGGATAGTCGTCGAGACCGTCGAGCTGGGTGCGCTTGATCTCTGCGTCCCAATAGGCGCCCTTGACCAGGCGCACCATCATCCGGCGTCCGGAGCGGCGCGCCAGATCGATAATGAAATCAATGACGAAGGGGCAGCGCTTGCCATAGGCCTGCACGACGAAACCCAGTCCGCTCCAGCCGGCAAGATCAGGGGCGAAGCAGAGCTCCTCGAGCAGATCGAGCGAAAGCTCCAGCCGATCGGCCTCCTCGGCGTCGATGTTGAGGCCGATATCATAGGTCTTGGCGAGAACGGCGAGCGCCTTGACCTTGGGCAGCAACTCTCCCATCACCCGGCCGGCCTGCGCCCTGACATAACGCGGATGCAGCGCCGAAAGCTTGATCGAGATGCCGGGACCGTCATAGATGCCGCGCCCGTCGGAAGCCTTGCCGATGGCGTGGATCGCCTTTTCGTAGTCCTTGAAATAACGTTCGGCGTCGGCAGCAGTGGTCGCGGCCTCGCCCAGCATGTCGTAGGAATAGCGGAAGCCGCGCGCTTCGAGCGGCCGGGCGCGCTTCAGCGCCTCCTCGATGGTTTCGCCGGTGACGAACTGTTCGCCCATCATGCGCATCGCCATATCGACGCCGCGGCGGATGACCGGCTCGCCGGCGCGGGCAATCAGCCGCGTCAGCGCTGCCGACAGGCTGCGGTCATTGACCGTCGAGGTCAGCTTGCCGGTGACGACGAGGCCCCAGGTGGCGGCGTTGACGAACATCGATTTGCCGCCGCCGATATGCGAGGTCCAGTTGCCCTCGGCGATCTTGTCGCGAATCAGCGCGTCGCGGGTGTCGGTATCGGGAATACGCAGCAGCGCTTCGGCAAGGCACATCAGTGCCACGCCTTCCTGGCTGGAGAGCGAATATTCCTGCACCAGCCCTTCGACGCCTGTGCCCTTGTGCTTGGCGCGAAGCGCCTCGATGAGGCTGCGAGCCGTGCTGCGGATATCATAACGCTTCGCTTCGGAAACGCGTGCGGCCGCAACCAGCGGCGGCAGGCATTCGGTTTCCGGACGGCGATAGGCTGCCGTGATCGCCTGGCGGAGTTCCGATTGCGGCCGGATCGGCGGAGCAAAGGCGGCGAACGGCACGCCGCCGGCGGGTTCTTTGGAGGATGCGGGGTCGATCGCTGCGTTCAACATGAGAGTTCCTGATCGGTGAATGTTTCGTCTAACGGATAAATGGAACACCGGGCTCGTCGTCCCAGGTGGCATCGTCCGTAAAAATCGGGCCGGAATATTCCGTCTCGTGAAGCGGACGCGCAGGGGGCTTGTCGCTCTTGAGGGTGAATGCGGCTGCGACCGCTCTTATCGCCACCGGCCGATAGTGAGCGAGCAGATCCGGTTTTTGATCGCCATCAGCTTTTCTCTCATGCATCTACGATCCCCCTTTTACACGTCGCAGCGACCGAGCCCGGCAATGCGCCAGGCGGCTGCGCCCTTCCTCCCATTGCCGACGATTAATCTACCACAGTCACGAATCGCGATCTCACTTGATTTCAATGGTTTTCAAGCTGTATGAACTTATAAACCGATTATCGAGAGTTCAAATGGCTGCGGAAACCGATAACTTTAGTGAATTGGACCAATTCGACAGAAAGATCCTCGCGGCACTCGCCGAGGACGGCAGGCTGTCGATCACCGATCTCGCCGCGCGCGTCGGGCTTTCTAAGACACCATGCCAGATTCGCTTCAAGCGACTGATCAGCGACGGCTACATCGAAGGCTTCAAAGCCGTCCTCAACCCATCGAAGATGCAGCTCGACCACATCGCCTTCGTCGAGGTGAAGCTCTCCGACACCCGCGAGGATGCACTGAGAAGCTTCAACGAAGCCATCAAAAAGATCCGGGAAGTCGAAGAGTGCCATATGATTGCCGGCCGGTTCGACTATCTCCTGAAGATCCGCACCCGCGACATCGGGCGCTACCGCCGCGTGCTCGGCGAGCGCATCTCGACGCTGCCCCATGTTGCCAACACCTCGACGAATGTGGCGATGGAGACGATCAAGGAAGGCTGGGACAAGTTCGGCTCGAGTCTTTCGTGAAGGAAGACGGCCGCCGACAGTCCTGCTAAACCGATATTCGCGGCTGAAGCTGAATGCGAGGATCAAGATGGGCCAAGCCAATAGCGTCCCATTATCGGCAGACGAACAGCGCGAAGCGCGCAGGCTTCAATTTCTTCCCTGGGAGCGCGTCGCGAAGGATCTCGATCATCCCGCTCACCTTGCCCGCAAGGCGGAGCTTCGGCGAGCATGCGGCGCCGAATTGGCCGAGACGTCCTATATTGCCGAGAATGCTGCGATCTTCACCGAGAGCCTGACGATGGGCGAACGGTCCTGGATTGCCGGGCATGCGCTCGTGCGGGGCGACGTGATCCTCGGCGACGATTGCTCGATCAATCCCTATGCCTGTGTCTCCGGCAAGGTGACCTGCGGCAATGGCGTGCGGATCGCTTCGCATGCGTCGATCGTCGGCTTCAACCATGGTTTCGACGACCCCGATCGGCCGATCCATCGCCAAGGCGTCGTCAGCATCGGCATCGTCATCGGCGACGATGTCTGGATCGGCGCCAATTGCGTGATCCTCGATGGCGTCACGATCGGCAACGGCGCGGTGATTGCCGCAGGAGCGGTCGTCACGCAAGATGTTCCTGCGCTTGCGATTGCCGGCGGAGTTCCGGCAAAGATGTTGCGGAGCAGGGGCGCACCGGCCAGGAAATCCGGCATTGGAGAGATCGAAGACCGACTGGTCAGGCTCGGGCAGAAGGCGAAGGAGCAATGGCCCGATATCCTTGCGCGCTGGAAAACACCCGAGGGCTATGAATCGCTGGAGGCGGACGGAATAAGGCGGCCGGCGATCCGGCATCTCTGCGATGCCATCGAGATCGCCGCCGGCTTCGATCAGCTGCCGCCCGGACTCGATACGTCGCAAACCGTCGAGCGTCTCCGGGGTCTTCAGGAGCGGGAGACCGGCCTCTTTCCGGAGGCGCATTCGCATGGGCAGGACCGGGCATTGAGAGAAGATCCGAAGGCGCTGTACAACGTGCTTTCGGTCGGCTATGCGCTGGAACTGCTCGGCTCCGGGCCACGGCACCCGATCCAGGCGGTACAGCTTGATGCTCGAGAGCTGGAGCAGTGGCTGGGTGTGCTTCCCTGGCCGAGCCGGGCGTGGCACGCCGGCAGCGTCGTCGATGCCATCGGAACCGCCATGTATTTCAACGCCAGGTATTTCGGCACCAAGGGGCCGCGACCGGCGCTCTTCGAGTGGCTGAGCCGCACTGCCAGCGGCGTCTCCGGCCTCTGGGGCGAGCCGACGGCGCTGGAGGGATGGCTCCAGCCGGTGAATGGATTTTATCGCCTGACGCGCGGCACCTATGCGCAGTTCGGCATGCCGCTTCCGCATCCGCATGCAGCGATCGAGACGGTTCACCTGAATTACCGCAACCACAAAGGCTTCGTTGCCGAGAAATACAATGCCTGCAACCTGCTTGATACGATCCATCCGCTGCTGCTGATCGGGCGGCAGACCGACTACCGCCGGACCGACGGCGAGGCGATCGCGCGCGGCCTGATCTCCAGGGCGCTCGACAGATGGCGGGATGGCGAAGGTTTCCCGTTCGCCGACGGCGGCGAGCCGAGCTTGCAGGGAACCGAAATGTGGCTTTCGGTCATGCATCTGGCGGCCGATTTCCTCAGCCTGGCGGATCAGTTCGCCTTCGTGCCGAAGGGCGTCCATCGTACGGCGACACCCGGCCTCGGCCTCTGATCAACCGTGCAGCGAGGCCGTCAGCCAGGCGGCGGCGAGATCGCCCGCATGGCTGCGCTTGGCCTTGATCGGCACGATCACGTTGTAGCGGCCTTCGGCGGCAAGCTCGGTTCCTGAGGCCGACACCAGCGTTCCGTCCTCCAGGAAGGTGCCGATCAGCATGCGCCATCCCAAGGCAATCCCCTGTCCCGCGCGCGCCGCCGCGATGCTTTCGGTGTAATGGTTGAAGCGAAGCGACGGTTTGACCTCGATATTGCCGCCGGTCAGCGACACCCATTGCGCCCAGCCATACCAGGAACGATCGATCACCTCCGTTTCGATGAATTCGTCGGCGGAGCCGAGCGGACCATTTCCGCGTCGCCTGAGGTGGTCGGGAGAGCAGACGGGGCAGACGACGTCGCCGCGCGAGGCAATGACCGTTCCATCGCTGAAGGGCGGCACGCCGTATCGGATCGCCACGTCGATCTCCCCGTCATCCAGCGTGATCGGGTTATCCTGGGATATCACCCTCACGAGAATGCCGGGATTGGACCGGCGGAATTCGGCGAGCCGCGGCAGCAGCCAGAAGGAAGAGAAGGCGACGGTCGCGCCGATCGTCACCACGTCCTGACTGCGCGACTGGATCGCCTCCACGCTCTCGGCGATGTCGGCAAAGCTCTTTGCCAGCGTCGCGCCGAGGCTGACGCAGGCGGCCGTCGGCTCGATCGCCCGGTGCTTGCGCAGGAAGAGCGGCTGGCCGAGCTCCTCCTCCAGGGCGGCGATCTGCCGGCTGACGGCCGCCTGGGTGACGCCGAGTTCGCTCGCCGCCGTGGTGAAGCTCTTCCTGCGCAGCACCGCTTCCAGCGTCACCAGCGCCGTCAGCGACGGAAGCCGTCTTCGAAATTGCATCACGAGACTCCTATTCGCATGACAAAAACTTATGCGAAGCTAATTTTTTATGCCGTTGAAAGCCCGGCGCTGCAAGAGCAATCTAGGGAAACTCTCACATAAGGGGTTCTCATGCTAAACAGGCTTCCTTCTTCCATTTCGGCACTTCTGGACTCCCGCGCGGACGGCCATTCGCTGCCGGCCGGGCTCTACATCCGCGAAGACGTGTTCGAAGCGGATATCGATGTCTTCTTCCACAAGCACTGGATCTGCGTCGGCCTCGACTGCGATGTTCCGGAGCCCGGCGACGCCACCGTTGTCGACATCGGCAAGACGAGCCTGATCCTGCTGCGCGACGACGACGGCGAAATCCGCGTGTTGCACAATGTCTGCCGCCATCGCGGCTCGCGTCTTCTCAACCCGGGCAAGACGATCGTTTCGAAGCTTGTCTGTCCCTATCACACCTGGACCTATGAACTGACGGGCGAGCTCAGCTACGCCCCGCACATGGGCAAAGAATTCGACAAGGACTGTCACGGTCTGAAGCCCGTTACCTTCAAATCGATCGGCGGCCTGATTTACGTCTGCCTGTCCGACAATCCGCCTGAGGATATTGCCGGCCTCGAACAGGCGATGGTCGAGCGTCTCGCGCCCTACGACATTCGCAATGCCAAGATCGCCCACCAGACCGACGTCATCGAAGACGGCAACTGGAAGCTGACGATGGAGAACAATCGCGAGTGCTACCATTGCTCCGCGAACCATCCTGAGCTCTGCGTCTCCTTCGTCGATCTCGACTTCGGCTTCGATCCCGAGACGCTGAGCCCGGAGGATCGCGAACAGGCCGAGGAGCATTTCCGGCTGTACGAGGCGCGCACCCAGGTATGGGAAGCCGATGGGTTTCCGTCAGCTGCCATCGAGCAGCTGGCCGACTGCGCCACGAACTTCCGCACGCAGCGGCTGATCATATCAGGCGCCGGCGAATCCCAGACGCATGACGCCACTGCCGCCTCGTCCAAGCTGCTCGGGCAGATGACCCGCAAGGATCTCGGCGACACGCATCTCTGGGGCCATAACAGCTGGAACCATTTCATGGGCGACCATGCGGTCGTGGCAACTGTCATTCCGCTTTCGGCGGGCAAGACGCTGGTCCGCACCAAATGGTTAGTCCACAAGGATGCCGTCGAAGGCGTCGATTACGACCTCGACAAGCTGACAGATGTGTGGATCGCGACGACCGACCAGGACGCTGATCTCGTCGCCCGCTCCCATGCCGGCGCGCTCGACCCCGCTTATCAGCCAGGTCCCTATTCCCGCTTCTCCGAGACGAACCTCGACAAGTTCGCCACCTGGTATATCGACCGGATGCGCGCTCATGGATACTAGGAACCCGCAAGCGCCGCTCGCAAAGGCCGTCCGTCACGACGTCTGGAATCCCGAGGAAGACGATACACTCGTCTGCCTCGACGTCCAGCAGGAGACCCACGACGTCAAGACCTTCACCTTCGCCTCCCCTGACGGCAAGCGCTTCGCCTTCAAGGCCGGCCAGTATTTCCTGTTCGACCTGGAGCACAATGGAGAGCCTGAAAGCCGCTGCTACAGCATCTCCTCGTCGCCGCATCGCACGAACGCCTTCTCGGTGACGGTGAAGCGCGTTCCCGGCGGCAAGATCTCCAACTGGCTTCACGACACGCTGGTGCCGGGTGCGTCGGTCAAGGCGAACGGCCCGCTCGGTCATTTCGTCCGGTCCGAGGCTTCGAAGCCGAAGCTTCTGCTGCTCTCCGGCGGCTCCGGCATCACGCCCGTCATGTCCATTCTGCGTGAGCTCGCCGACAGCTGCGCGCCGGCCGACGTCGTCTTCCTGCATGCCGCACGCACGCCGCTCGATCTGATCTTCCGCGATGAGCTTGCCTGCATCGCCCGCAAGCTGAAAGGGCTGCGGCTGCATTTCCTGCCAGAAACGGTTGCGGGCGAGCCCTCCTGGTCCGGCCTTACCGGCCGTATTTCGGCGGATTATTTCAGGCTGGCGGTTCCCGATATCGCCGACCGCACGGTGATGTGCTGCGGCCCCGCCCCCTTCATGGCGGCGGCGCGCGGCATTGCCGCCGAACTCGGCGTTCCCGCTGCGCATTATCTCGAGGAAAGCTTCGACGCCGCCGTCATCGACGAGCCTGAAATCGCCGCGATCCAGGAAGCAGCCGCGAAGGTCTTTCAGGTCACCTTCTCCAAGCAGGCCCGCAGCATCGAGGTAACTGGCGATCAGAGCGTGCTCTCCTGCGCGAAGAAAGCGAGCGTCAGGATCCCGTCCTCCTGCGCCAACGGGGTCTGCGGCACCTGCAAGTCGAAGCTCACCTCAGGCACGGTCGACATGAACCACAATGGCGGCATCCGCCAGCGGGAAATCGACGCCGGCTTCTTCCTGCCCTGCTGCTCGAAGCCGCTCAGCGATCTCGTCATCGAACGCTGAGCGACACCGCATCAATCATCGACAACAGGGGATCACCCGGATGCTGCGAGACGACAACGCCTCCGTCGAGCTGACCGGCTCGACCGTCTTTAAGGACGAGCGGAAACAGGCCTACCTCAACCCCGATGGCGCCGACCGACCGCTCATCAGTCCGGTGCCGGCCGCGACCCTCGACCGGGCGCGGCGCTACCGGCTGGAACGGCTGCGCATGAAGATGCGCGAATGGGATTGCGGCGCCCTGCTGCTCTACGATCCCGTCAATATCCGCTATGCCTTCGACTCGTCGAATATGAGCATCTGGACGATGCATAATCCGTCCCGCTACGCGCTGATCCTGGCCGACGGCCCGGCGATCATTTTCGAATTCGAAGGCGCCGAACACGTCAATGACGGGCTGCCCGGCATCGACGAGATCCGGCCATCGAAATCCTGGATCTTCTTCACCGCAGGCAACCTCGTGGAACCCCGGCTGAAGGCCTGGGCGGACGAGATCGCCGACATCGTCAAAGGCAATGGCGGCAACAGGCGCATCGCCGTGGACCGGCTCGAACCGGCCGGCGCCTTCGAGCTGACCGAACGCGGCTTTACGCTGCTCGACGGCCAGGAACTCGCCGAACGGGCGCGATCGATCAAGAGCGCCGACGAAATCGAACTGATGCGCTGGACGATCCGCGTCTGCGAAGCGGGCATGGCGCGCATGTACGAGGTGTCAGAACCCGGCCGCACCGAGCGGGAAATCTGGGCCGAGCTTCACTTCGAAAATGCCCGCAGCGGCGGCGAGTGGCTGGAGACCAAGCTCCTGACCTCCGGCCCGCGAACCAATCCCTGGT
Source organism: Rhizobium phaseoli (assembly GCF_003985125.1). GTDB lineage: Bacteria > Pseudomonadota > Alphaproteobacteria > Rhizobiales > Rhizobiaceae > Rhizobium > Rhizobium phaseoli. The sequence continues at coordinate 308,640 of NZ_ML133565.1, read as the reverse complement.
ATCAGGAATGTTCCGACTACGTCGTCAAGCGCGGCGAGATGATCTCCTTCGACACCGATATGATCGGCCCCTACGGCTATTGCGCCGACCTCTCGCGTTCATGGACCTGCGGCCATGTCGCGATGAACGCCAAGCAGAGGGAAATTTATGCCGCGGCCAGGGATCAGATCGAGCACAATCTGTCCGTCATCAGGCCCGGCATGACGTTCCGGGAGTTCAACGAACTGTCCTGGCGGATCCCGGAAAAATACCAGCCCTACCGCTACACACTGGCCCTGCACGGCACCGGCATGGCGGACGAGTGGCCGGGCGTGATGCTGCATCCGGATTTCGATCCCGATTTCAGCGGCGTCATCGAGGAGAACATGGTGCTCAACGTCGAAAGCCTGATCGCCGAGGCGGGATCGGAAAGCATCAAACTGGAAACCCAGGCCCTGATCACCTCAAGGGGAGCCGAGCGGCTGGACAGCTTTCCCTGGGAGGAGGTCTGAGACGCCGGTAAGAAAACGCTTCAGTGCGCTCTCAAGGTCGCCGCGCGATGCTGCGAGGGCGTCTGCCCGAATGTGCGCTTGAACGTTCTGGTGAACTGCGAGGCGTTTTCAAAACCGACATCGAGCGCAATCTCGATGAGTGGCGCTTTCGACTGGGCAAGGATCGATTTTGCCCGTTCCATGCGAACGCGGTTATAGGCCTTGGCAGGCGACATGCCCGTCTTTTCGATGAAGATCCGCTCCAGCTGCCGCCTTGAGAGCCCGACCATGGCGGCAAGCTTCTCGATCGGCATGCTGCCGTCGACGAACTGCTCCATGGTGATCATCGCCGCCTTGACGCGGGCGTCGTCATAGTCGTCATAGAGCGGACGCCGCGGCTGAACATCCGATGGCGTTCGGGCCTTCTCGATCTGAAGCACCTCAAGCGCGTTTCGTTCGGCATCGCGGCTGATGTATTTTCTCACCAGCAATGCCGCCATGTCGGCAGCGCTGCTGCCCCCGGCGCAGGAGCCGCGCTGCCGGTCGAGATTGAAGAGCCGGTCGGAGCGGACGGCAAGCTCCGGAAAGCGCTCGCGAAACTCCTTGTAATGCAACCAGCTGACGCAGGATTCGTGCCGTTTCATCAGGCCAGCCGCCGCCAGGATGAACGAACCGGTGCACACGCCGATCAGCGGCACCTTCTTCGCATCCGCCTGCCGCAGGAAGGTGATCGTCTGCTGGTCGACCGGATTTTCGACCGTCAGCAGGCCGCCGACGACGACGATATAATCGAACCTTGAGGGATCGACGAAATCCGAGGTCGGCGCCACCTGGACGCCACAGCTGGAGGTGATCAGGTGCCGCGTGCTGCCGATCACCTGCCAGTCGGCAAGCACCCTTCCGGACCGATCCTGCTCGTCGCTCGCAAGCCTCAGCGTATCCACGAACAAGGCGAAGGCCGACAGCGTGAAGGACCGCGACAGAACGAACCCCACCTTCAGTCGGGCCGGCTGTTTTGCGCTATCGTCTACCAATCGATGCTGTTCAGGTCGCATGTTCATCTCCTGCCCCTTCGAACGCCCCTCATCGAATTTGAAAACCGTGCGCCAGCGGATCGCGATCGTCGACGAAAATCGTATTGTGCCCGATCACCCGCGCCCAGCCTCCGATACTCGGAAGAATGCCGGCATAAGGTCCGATTTTCGCCTCGGCTTCGACCCTGCCCTCGAAAATCGTTCCGATCAGGCTTTCATGGCGGTATCTCGAACCGACGGCAAGCCGGCCCTTTCCGTAAAGCTGCGCCATGCGTGCGGACGTGCCGGTGCCGCCGGGCGACCGGTCGATCGCCTTTTCTCCGTAGAAGACGGCGCAGCGCCCGTCCGAGACATCATTCACCGGGCGGTCGCACCAGATCGCGTGATGGACGCCGCGAATCCTCGGATCATCGGGATGAACGGGATCGACGACATGGGCAAGCGCTGCCCGGAGCTTTTGGCTGCATCCGACGATGTCGGAGGCGCTCATGCCGTCGAGCCCGCTCCAGTTCTCCTGCGGCTCGACGACCGCATAATAGTTGCCCCCATAGGAAATATCGACACGCAGCCGGCCCATATCAGGCACATCGACCTCGACATCCGCCTGGTGGAGATAGCTCGCCACATTGTGGAGGCGAACGGAATCGACATAGCCGCCCTTCTCCTCATAGGTGACGTCGACCCTGCCGGCCGGCGTTTCGATAGCGACCCTTCCGGCTTCACGCGGCTTGACCAAGCCCTCTTCGATCGCGGCGGTGACGGTGCCGATCGTGCCGGCGCCGCACATCGGCAGACAGCCGCTTACCTCGATGAAAAGAACGGCGAAATCACAATCTTCCCGATAGGCCGGATAGATGATCGAGCCCGACATAATGTCATGCCCCCTCGGCTCGAACATCAGCGCCTTGCGAACCCAGTCATGGTCGCGGACAAAGATTTCCCGGCGCTCGCCCATCGGCAGATGCGGAAGCAGCGGACCGCCGCCGGCGACGAGACGGACCGGGTTGCCGCAGGTATGGGCGTCGATGCAGAAGAAGCTGTTTCTCATTTTTTCATATCCCCGCTCACCGCGCCTTCGCCAGCCGGCCGCGGTCGAACAGGCCGCGGGTCAACCGGTCGAGCAGCAGGGCGACGGCAACGATTGCCAGGCCTGCTCTGAGGCCGAGCCCCATTTCCATGCGCGTCAAGCCGCGCGTCACTTCCGCGCCGAGCCCGCCCGCACCCACGAGACCGGCGAGCACAACCATCGCCAGCGACAGCAGGATGCATTGGTTGAGCCCGACCAGCAGCGTCTGCTTGGCAAGCGGCATCTCGATCTTCCACAGGATCGAGCGGGGCGGTGCGCCGATGGCGCTGCCGAGCTCGATGAACACCTTCGGCACCTGGTTGAAGGCAAGCGTCGTCAGACGCAGCATCGGCGGAATGCCATAGACGATGGTGGCGATGATCGCCGGCACGCGTCCGAGGCTGAAGATCATCACCGCCGGAATGAGATAGACCCATGGCGGCACGGTCTGCATCACGTCGAGAACCGGGCGAACCGCCGCCTCCAATGTCTTATAGCGCGAACAGAGTACGCCGATCGGAAAGGCGATGAGAACGGAGATCACGACGGCGACGGTGACCAGCGCAAGCGTCTGCATCGACGCCGTCCACAGTCCGACAAGCAGGCAGAAGCCGAGGCAGAGGCCGGCGACGATGGCGGCGCGCAGGCTGACGGCAAAGAATGCCGCCGCGACGACGATCGCGATCAGCGCAAAAGGCGGCACGAAGAGAAGTGCGGCCTCGATGGCGGAAAGCACCGTTTCGACCACATAGCTGATGGCCGCAAACAGCGGATGAAGGTTGGTGTTGAGCCAATCGACGGCCGGGGCCAGGAAAGCGCCGGGCGAAAACTGCAAGTCCGAAATATTCATGACTTCCTCCCCGTTCCCAAGCGAGCGGCGCTCTGCGTTATTCGGTCAATCACCATGGTCAATACCACGATGGCGATCGCCGCATTGATAGAAGTCGCGATATCGAGCGTCCTGATCGCGCCGTAGATCGTCTCTCCGAGCCCGCCCGAACCGACGATGCCGGCGATGACGACCATGCCGAAGGCCATCATCAGGCTCTGGTTGATGCCCGCCATGATGCTGGGCAGAGCAAAGGGAAGACGGATCTTGAAAAACATCTTTGCCGGTGTCATCCCCAGCGCCTCGCCAAGTTCGATGAACTCCTTGGGGGTCATGCGGATACCGAGCGAGGTCAGGCGGACCGCCGGCGGCACGGCGACGATCACGGTGGCGATCAACGCCGTCGCCGGTCCGTAGCCGAGCAGGGCGATCGCCGGCAGCAGGTAGATGTATGGCGGAAGCGTCTGGATGAGATCGAGACCCGGCTCCATGAAGCGATCAAGAGCGGTGAAAAAGCCCGCCGCGATACCGATCGGAATGCCGATCGCCAGGGCGATCACGGTGGCAGTGAGGACCAGTGCCAGGGTGCTCATCGTCTCCGGCCAGAGCCCCATCGAAAAACAAAGCGCCAGCGCGACACCGCTGAGCGCCGCGAACCAGACATTGACCAGCCGCCAGCCGATCAGCGCCACGACGATCGCAATCACATAGAACGGCGGAAGCTCGAGGAGCCAGAGGATCCCATCATAGAGGCCCTCGAGCACCTGCCTGATATAGTCGAAGAGAAATTCGCCGTTGTCGCTCACCCATTCGAGCGCGGAGTCCGTCCATTCGTCGAACAGATCGGTGAAGACTGAAGTATCCATGTCGATCAGCTCCGGTTGGGGTCACGCCGCCGTCAGATCGTGGGCGGAAGTTCCCTTGACGCCCATCAGCAGGCTGCGCGGCGTGACGACGCCGACGACCTGATCCTTGTCGACGACGGCGATGGCGTCGCGGTCCGACTGCATCGTCAAGGAGATAAGCTCGTCGATATCGGCGTCCGGCGTCGTCCGCGCCAGCGAAGCGATGTCGGAATTCGCCGCATTCTGCTGGAATTCGGCGACGCTGCGCATGACGGAATGCGCCTTGATCAGATGCAGACGGGATATGCCGGCGACGAATTCGGCGACATAGGCATCGGCCGGGTTGAGGATAATCTCCTCGGCCGTACCGGTCTGAATGATGACGCCGTCCTTCATGATCGCAATGCGGTCGCCGATGCGGATCGCCTCGTCGAGATCATGGGTGATGAAAACGGCGGACTTGCCAAGCGCCTTGGTCAACTGGCGGAACTCGTCCTGAAGCTGGCGGCGGATCAGCGGGTCGAGCGCACTGAACGGCTCGTCCATGAGAATGATTTCGGGGTCGGAAGCGAGCGCGCGCGCAAGTCCGACGCGTTGCTGCATGCCTCCGGAAAGCTCGCTGGGATACCGGCTCAGCCAGTCGGCGAGGCCGACCTTCTCCAGCGCGGCAGCGGCGGTCTTGTTGCGCTCCAGCTTGGCGATTCCCTGAACCTCGAGGCCGAAGGCCGCATTTTCCAGAACCGTCCGGTGCGGCAACAAAGCGACGCTTTGAAACACCATGCCGATATTCTTGGCGCGCATCTGTCTCAGATCGACCGGCGACAGGCTGGCGAGATCACGCCCCTTGACCATGACCTTGCCGGAACTCGGCGTGATCAGCTTGTTGAGAAGGCGGATGAGCGTCGATTTTCCGCTTCCCGACAATCCCATGATGCAGAAGATTTCGCCGCGCCGCACCTGGATGCTCGCATCGGAGACGCCGACGACGCAGTTGAATTCCTTCAGAACCTCTGTCTTGCCGAGGCCGCGCTCCTTGATCGACTTCATCGCCGCAGCGGACTTGCCCCCAAAGACTTTCCAGAGGGATTGGCAGTCGATCAGGACATCATTGGCATCGATATTGGCGGTTTTCATAGCGATCCCCTTTGAGCCAATGGCGCTGGCTTCTTTCTTAGGTTTCAGGGTGGCCGCCCGAGGGTTCGGACGGCCACGCGGCATTTACTTCTTCTTGATGTTTTCCCAGCGCTTGATCAGGTCGGCATGGCTGCCGATCCAGTCCTGCACGGCCTGGTCCATCGTCTTGCCGTCCTTGACTGCACCGTTGATGGTGGTGATGTCGGCGATCGGCACGTAGACGCTGGCCATGACTTCGCGGGCATGCGGATATTCTTCCGAGAAGCCCTTGTGGCCGATCCAGTAGTAGCTCTGCGGCGGCGGGAAGACGCCCTTCGGATCCTTGAGGTACTTGACCTCGTACTTCTGGACCATCCACGACGGCTCCCAGATCGTCACCGCAATCCATTCCTGGCGGTCGTAGGCAGACTTCAGCGCCGCCGTCATCGCAGCCGTGCTGCCTTCGACGAGCTGGAGCTTGAGGCCGTATTCCTTGACCGCATTCGAGGTATCGCGCATCAGGCCGGCGCCCGGCTCGATGCCGATGATCTTGCCGCCGAACTTGTCGGCGTTTTCATTGAGCTGTTCGAGCGAGTCGATCGGGACATATTTCGGAACGGCCACGCCCTGATAGAGGCCATGCGAAACCGGAGAAATCTTCTCGAGGCGGTTCTTGTTCTTGTCCCAATAGTCCTGAGCGACGTAATCGGTCTGCGAGGTCAGAGCTTGGATATCGCCCTTCGCGAGAGCGGCATAGGCAATGCCCCATTCGGAAAATTCGGTGACCTTCACGGTATAGCCGGCGTCTTCCAGAACCTTCTTGGTAATGCCGGTGATCGGCGTCAGGTCTTCCCACGCCATCGTGCCCAGAGTGATCGTCTTTTCCTCCGCACGGGCAGGCAGGATGCTCATCCCGATCACCGCAGCGGCGCAGAGAGCCTTCCACAAAGTCTTCATTGTTGTTACTCCTGGTTTTAGTTCCCATTCTCATCGAAGCCTGCGGGCGGCAGTCTTCCTATTGCGTGAGCCGAGGGTTCATCCCTCGCGGCCCGCACGCAATTCCTGAAAGCGGATCACCGAGTTGATGCCGAGCCATGCTATGGGCTCGGGAGGCAATCTCGTCGGTTCCGGCTGGTTTTTGAATTTGTCGAGCTCCGGGCTGGCCACTCCTGTCGCAAGATCGGCCGCCATCATCCCGGCAAGCGTGCTCTTGACGGTGCCGAGACCGTTTTCGCAGCAGGCGGAAAAAAGTCCTTCGTCGACCTCGCCGAACGCCGGCACATGGTTTCGGCTAAGGCAGAGTGCACCCGCCCAGCTGTATTCCATCGGAACGCGCTCCAGCCCGGGGAAACGGGCATCGAACGACCGCCGCTGTTCGGAGGCGATGCCGGCGACCCGCTTCTCCGACACTTTGAGGCTCGGGTCGTAGGTGAACCGCGTCCGGACGACGATTCTGGAAAGCCCGTCTTTGGTGATCTTGCGCACCGTGGCGCCCATCGGATCGGCCGGCAGCAGCGCCCAGCGATCGACGCCGGTGACGTCGCCGCCGAACTCGTTCTGCGAAAAGGCCGACGTCATCGACGCATAGGTGAAGATATGCATCAGCCGGCCCCGGAAGTGGCCGAAACTCTGGATATGGCCGTTTACCCCCAGAATGACCTTGGGCGCGGAAACCGAGCCGCGGGCCGTCTTTGCCTTCCAGGTCCGGCCCTCACGGGCAAGCTCCAGGACCGGCGAGTGCTCGTGGATGATCACCTTGGAGGAAATCCCGCGCGCCAGGCCGCGAATATAGTCGGCCGGCTGGATCATCACCGCGCCCGGCGTATAGAGACCGCCGAGATAGTAACGCGAGCCGGTCATGTCTAGCATCTGAGCGTCATCGAGAACACGATGGTCCTCGCCGATCTTTTCGAGCGACTTCCGGTAGTTGTCGTTCAGTCCCATCCCCCGCTCGGAGGCCGCGGCATTCACCTTGCCCGCCGGATCGAAGGTCTCGCGCGACATGCCATATTCGGCTGCAGCATCGGCCGCAAAGGAAATCGCCAGACGGTTCTGACGGATCTCGTCCTTCGTCGCCGCCTCGTCCGCGACCGAATACTCGCCCGAGGACAGGTTGTGCGGCACGTCGATCATGAAGCCGGAATTGCGCCCGGCCGGTCCCTTGGCAAGTTCACGCGCATCCAGGACGACGATCTTGTCTTCAGGGCGCGATTGCGAAAGACGACGTGCTGCCGACAGGCCGGCAAACCCGCCGCCGATGATCAGCCAGTCGGCCGTAATGTCGTGCTCAAGCGCCGTGACGGGAAAGGTGCGTTCGCTGGTCGCCTCCCATCCCGAAACGCCGGTGTCGGTCGGCAGGTGCTTGATCACATGGCGGCTCATCGGATCGTCTCGTCGACCGACCGTTCGGATATGTCGATCCAAATGGTCTTGAGTTCGCAATAGTTGTCGTGAGCGAAGACCGACTTGTCGCGGCCGCCGAAGCCGGACTCCTTGTAGCCGCCGAACGGTGTGGTGGCGTCGCCTTCGCCGAAGCAGTTGACCGTGACCAGGCCGGCGCGGATGTCGCGGGTCAGCCGGATCGCATTGCGCAGGCTGCCCGTGTAGACGGATGCCGTCAGGCCGTAATTGGTGTCGTTGGCCAGAGCGGTCGCCTCGGCGAGCGTGTTGAACGTCGTGACCGACAGGATCGGCCCGAAGATCTCTTCCTGGAACAGGCGGCTCGCCGGCGTCACGCCCTCGACCAAGGTCGGCTCGATGAAGATGCCGTTATAGGTTTCGCCGCCCTGGGTGACGGAGAGCTTCTCCGTCTTGGCGTCGTCGAGGAAGGATTTGACCTTCTCGAAGTGCGACTTGCTGACCAGCGCGCCGATGCGGTTTTCCGGATCGAGCGGATCGCCCGTCTTCCATTCGCGCATATAGGCGCCGATGCGCTTCATCAGCTCGTCCTTGACCTTGGCATGGACGATGAGGCGCGACGTGGCCGAGCAATTCTCGCCCATGTTCCAGAAGGCGCCGTTGACGACCTGCTCGGCGACGAGATCCAGGTCCTCGGCATCGTCGAGAACGACGGCGGGGTTCTTGCCGCCGCATTCGAGCACGACCTTCTTGAGGTTGGAATCCGCCGCATACCGCAGGAAGCGGCGGCCGGTCGGCGTCGAACCGGTGAAGGCGACCATGTCGACGTCCATATGCAGGCCGATCGGCTCGCCGACCTCGCGGCCGGAACCGGTGACGACGTTGAAGACGCCGGCCGGAATGCCTGCCTCAAGGGCGAGCTCGGCGACGCGCAGCGTCGTGAAAGTCGTTTCCTGCGCCGGCTTGACAATAACCGAGCAGCCGGCGGCAAGCGCCGGGCCGATCTTCCAGGCCAGCATCAGCAGCGGGAAATTCCACGGCAGCACGCATCCGACGACACCGATCGGCTCGCGCACGATCATCGTCAGCGCGTTGGCGCCGACAGGCGCGGTGTTGTCGTAGAGCTTGTCGATCAGCTCGGCATGCCAGCGCAGCGTATGAATGGTATCGGGAACGTCGACGGTCTGGCATTCGCGGACCGGTTTGCCGCTGTCGAGGCTTTCCATGACGGCGAGTTCGTGCCTGTTGCGCTCCAGGAGCTTGGCAAGCTTCAGCAGCACTTCCTTGCGCTCGCCCGGCGAACGAAGCCGCCAGCGGCCGTCGTCAAAGGCCTCTTTCGCCTTCTCAACGGCGAAATCGACGTCACTGGAATCGCAGGCTGCGATTTCGGCCAGGGCCTCGCCGGTGGCGGGGTTGGTCGAGGTGAAGGTCTTGCCGGAATTTGCCGGACGGAATGCACCATCGATGAAGGCATTCGTCGGAAGTTGAAGACCGGCGGCAATCGCCTTGTATTCGGCGGCGGTCAAAGGTTCATGCATGGTTGGCTCCCGACGTGATCTGGCCGATCGTGCGCTTCAACGTGGAAACGACGGTCTCAAGGGTTCTTTTCTCTTCGGAGTTCAGTCCGCGCAGCGGCGCCCGCACCGGACCGGCTTTGAGGCCGATGATCTCGCATCCGTGCTTGATCGACTGGACGAATTTCCCGCATTCGAGGAAGTCCATCAGCGGCAGCATCGCGCTCATGATCGCCCGGCCCTTGTCGAAATTCTTCTCGAGGACGCAGGCCTCATAGAGGGCGACATGCTCGCGCGGCAGGAAATTGGAGCCGGCGCAGACCCAGCTCTTCGCACCCCAGGCGAAGAATTCGAGCGCCTGGTCGTCCCAGCCGCAGGACAGCGCAATGTGCGGAAATTTCCGGGCGAGCCGGTGAAGATTGCCCATGTCGCCGGAGCTTTCCTTGATGGCGACGACGTTCTTCGACTTGCCGACGCGGGAGAAATACTCCTCGCCCATCACCACACCCATACGGGCGGGATAGTTGTAGAGCATGATCGGCAGGTTGGCGGCGCGATCGACCGTCAGGGCATGGACCGCGTTCTCGCGTTCGGTCGGCAGCGCATAGGGCGGTGACGACACCAGGATCGCATCCGCGCCGATTTCCTTTGCAGCCTTGGCATATTCGACCGAATCCTCGGTGCGCGTGGCGCCGGTGCCGATGATGAGCGGCAGCCGCGTGCCGATGACCTCCTTGGCATAGGCCCCGAGCTCGAAACGCTCCTGGCTGCTCTGAGCGTAGTATTCGCCGGTCGAGCCGCCGACGATGATGCCGTGGACGCCCGCTTCGATCAGCGACTCGAGCACGGCTGCAAATCCGGCCCGGTCGATCTGACCATCTCGATCGAGCGGCGTTACCGCCGGCGTGTAGATCCCCTCAAACTTCACGATGACTTCTCCAATATTTGCGTGGCTGGACCGCCGACGAAGGCGTCCGCCTTGAGGCCTTGCGGTGCGATGAACATCTCCATGTTCTCGCGAGACAATTCCCAGTGTTCAAAAACGAGATCGACGACGGCATCCTCGTCGTGAGCGCCGAGCGCTGCGATAAAGCCGTCATGATGGTCGACGGCCAGTTGGAGCCGCCGCCTCATGTCCTCGTTTTTCGGCCGGAAAAACGTGTGACCGATGCGCGCGTGGTCGATGAGCAGCCGGCCGAGGCTCGGCTGCATGTAGACGTTGCCCGACATCTCGCCGAAGATTTCGTGAAAGCGGTTGTTCTCCAGCACCATCGCCAGAGCGTCCGTCTTCTGGCTGGCGGCGCGAAACCGCTCCTGCGTCTGCTTCAGCTCGACAAGCTGCGCGGGCTTGAAATTCTGCACGGCGAGACGGCCGACCGCCGCATAGATCATCGGCGCGACGAGAAAGAAATTGCGCAGCGTGGAGTGGTTCATCGGGATGACCCGCGCACCCCTGTTCTCGCGGATGTCGATATAACCCTCGCCGGCAAGACGGCGGAATATGTCGCGCACCGGCGTCCGGGAAAGCCCGTACCTTTCGCTCAAACTGGCCTCGTCCAGATCGGCGTCCGGGTCCAGTTCCATCGTCAGAATCTGGCGTTTCAGATCTTCGTAGAGATTGCTCTTGGGTGTCTTCGCCATCGTCGATCTCCGGCCATTCGTTGCTCTACTGCAGGAAAGATGACACGCCTTTCGGCAGGAGTCAACGATTGTGTACCTTGCGTACACAATTCGTATTCGAGAAAAACACAATTTTTTCGGCGCCGCGACAGTCGCGACGATCGAACACGAAGCCATGCGCGAACGGGCCCGCGGCGCTCGACGCATCGCGCAGTCATTTTCAAGCTGATTGTCGGTGGCAAAGTGCGGGAAAGTCGACGTCGAGGCGGATATCGGAAGCCCGCGGACAAAGCTGCGCAGGGGCATCAGAAACGTCTATCGGCCGCTGCCCGGCTTGATCGGGGAGCGCCGGCGTCAGCGCTCCCCGAAAAATTCAGGCGGCGAGCACGCCGCTCTTCTTGGCAATCCAGGTGGCGATATAATCCATCAGGCCGGGAGAGAGGCAATCATAGGGCTCCAGACCCGACGCCTTCAGCTGCGCTCTGACGGCATCCATCTTGGCGGGATCGAAACCGCTTTCGATGATCGACGACACGAAGGCCGCAAAGCCGGGCTTTGCCCAGCCGCCTTCCTGGAAGCGCTCGGGATGGACGAAGGACAATCCCTGGAACGGGTGTTCGCGCTCGACCGGCCCATACATATGCACGCCGCATTCCTTGCAGGCGTGCCGCTGGATCAAGGCAGTCGAGTCAACGACGGCGAGTTTGTCGCCGTTCTCCAGGACTTCGACGCTCTCGGTCGGAGCGACCGCCACGACCGAAAAGACTGCCCCCTCGGGCTTCCAGCACTTGGTGCAGCCGCAGGCGTGATTGTGGGCGATATCGCCCTTGATCCTGACCTTTACAGGATTGCTCGTGCATTTGCACACCAGCGTCCCGCCTGTGAAAGCAGCGTCAGTCGCTCGAAAGCCCGAATCCACTGCCGGATGAATGGCTATGCTGCTCATTGCTTCTCTCCTTCCCTCCCTGGCCGTTTGCGTTATGCCCGGCCGAGCTCTGCAATCATTTTCCAAGCCTCTGCGCGTGCCAGCGCAGATGGTCTTCCATGAATGTCGAAATGAAAAAGTAGGAGTGGCCATAGCCTTCCTGCATGCGAAGCTTGAGGGGAATGCCCGCCGCCTCGCAGGCCTGCCGAAGCTCGTCGGGACGCAACCCGTCCTCCAGAAAACTGTCCGCCGTTCCCTGGTCGACGAAGAGCTCGGCGAAGCGATGCCCATCTTCGATCAGCGAGCAGGCGTCATAGGCCCGCCAGGTCTTTTCGTCAGCTCCGAGATATTTCCGCAAGGCCGGTTTCGACCAGCCGGAAACCGAGGGGTGGCTGATCGGCGCGAAGGCCGAGCAGCTCCGGAAGCGGTCGGGATTCTTGAGCGCAATGGTGATCGCCCCATGTCCGCCCATCGAATGGCCGAAAATTCCCTGGCGATCCATATCGGCGGGAAATTCGGCGGCAAGCAGACGCGGCAGCTCGTCGGTGACGTAGCTGTACATGCGATAATTGGCCGAAAACGGCGGCTCGGTGGCATCGACGTAAAACCCGGCGCCCTTGCCGAATTGCCAATTGTCGGGCTCGTCAGGAACGTGATCGCCGCGGGGGCTGGTATCCGGGCAGACGATGATCAGCCCGAGCTCGGCGGCAAGCCGCCGATATTCGCCCTTGTCCATGACATTGGCATGCGTGCAGGTCAGGCCGGACAGGTACCACAGAACCGGGCGCTTGCCTTCGGCCGCCTGCGGCGGCACGAAGACCGCAAAGGTCATGTCGCAGTCGCAGGCTTCGGAGCGGCTGACGTAGACGCCCTGAGTGCCGCCGTAAGACTTGTCGATCGAGATGGTTTTCATGGCTCAGTAGACCACCACGCCACGGATGCTCTCACCCTTGTGCATCATGTCGAAGCCCTTGTTGATGTCGTCGAGCGGCATCGTGTGGGTGATCATCGGGTCGATCTGGATCTTGCCCTGCATGTACCAGTCGACGATCTTCGGCACATCGGTGCGGCCGCGCGCGCCGCCGAAGGCGGTGCCCATCCAGTTGCGGCCGGTGACCAGCTGGAACGGCCGGGTGGAGATCTCCTGGCCGGCGCCGGCAACGCCGATAATGACTGATTTGCCCCAACCGCGGTGGGAGGCCTCCAGCGCCTGGCGCATCACCTTGGTGTTGCCGGTGCAGTCGAAGGTATAGTCGGCGCCGCCGATCAGGTCGCCACCCCGCTTCGTCATATTGACGAGATAGGGCACGATGTCGTCGCCGACCTCCTTCGGATTGACGAAATGCGTCATGCCGAATTTCTCGCCCCAGGCCTTGCGGTCAGGATTGATGTCGACGCCGATGATCATGTCGGCGCCGGCAAGCCGCAGGCCCTGCAGCACGTTGAGGCCGATGCCGCCGAGACCGAAGACGATCGCCGTCGAACCGATCTCGACCTTGGCGGTGTTGATCACCGCGCCGATGCCGGTCGTCACACCGCAGCCGATGTAGCAGATCTTGTCGAAGGGGGCGTCGGGATTGACCTTGGCGAGCGCAATCTCCGGCAGCACGGTGTAATTGGCGAAGGTCGAGCAGCCCATATAGTGATGGATCTTGTCCTTGCCGATCGAAAAGCGCGAGGTCCCGTCCGGCATCACGCCCTGGCCCTGGGTCGAACGGATGGCGGTGCAGAGATTGGTCTTGCGGGACAGGCAGGAATAGCATTCGCGGCATTCCGGCGTGTAGAGCGGAATGACGTGGTCGCCCTTCTTGACCGTGGTCACACCCGGGCCGACGTCGACGACGATGCCGGCACCCTCATGGCCGAGAATGGCAGGAAACAGGCCTTCCGGATCGGCGCCGGACAGGGTGAAATCGTCGGTATGGCAGATGCCGGTCGCCTTGACCTCGACCAACACTTCGCCGGCCTTTGGCCCCTCCAGCTGCACGGTCATCACTTCGAGCGGTTTTCCGGCCTGAACGGCTACGGCGGCGCGAACGTCCATTTGATAATCCCTCCTGTTAATTCAATTTCCGTTGTTAATTATGCGGGATGCGACCGAGCGATCGAAACCATCTGCTTCGGCCTCATCTTGGTGTCATCCCGGCTCGACCTGGCACCACACCGCGAGAAGCGGCTGCGCCGTGCATCTTATCGCGAAGGATTGCCCGGCATCATTGGCGAAGACCGTTCCGGTCGCGGCAGAAAACCACTGGGAATCACCAAGGCAGATTTCTCCCGGCGAAAGCAGAATGAACGCGCGTGGCTGCGTCTGAATATGATCGGGGAAGCGGGTATAGCGATCCATATAGATCACGCCGACCCGGAGATCGGCGCGCTCCTCCATGCCGCCAGGACCGACCAGAACGGCGTGGGAGTGCGTATTGCCGAAATTCAGGCTGGCAAACGGGCCAGTGCGGCCGCGTCTCCAGAGCAGTCTGTCGGCGAGGCTCTTGAACTGGCTGGCGATCGCCTCGTATTTCCGTCCGGATCTTGCCAAATGACTGATGGCGTCACTCAATCCCTCGGGCACACCAGGAAGAGGGCCTCCTTCCGGGTGCACCTTGCCGGTCTTGAGCAGCCTCTGAAGGACTTTGCCGGCAACGAAACTGGCAACGGCGGGAGCGTCGGCCGACAGCATCAGCCCACCGATATCGTTGAGGAACTCCTGCAGCGGCCGGGGACGCCTTTCCCGGCCGATGTCATGCAGTCTTATATAGGCCGGCTTTTCCTCATCGTTCAGGAGAAGGTCGGCACCGGGCCTGATTGGACGTCCCGCCATGCGCGCCACGTTCGGTCTCCCCGTTAAAGCGCCTTCTGCAATTCCGGCAGGGCGTCGAACAGATCGGCGACGAGGCCGTAGTCGGCGACCTGGAAGATCGGCGCCTCCTCGTCCTTGTTGATGGCGACGATCACCTTCGAATCCTTCATGCCGGCCAGATGCTGGATGGCGCCGGAGATGCCGGCGGCGATATAGAGATCGGGCGCCACCACCTTGCCGGTCTGGCCGACCTGCCAGTCGTTCGGGGCATAACCGGCATCGACGGCCGCCCGGCTGGCGCCGACGGCAGCCCCAAGCTTGTCGGCAACCGGCAGGATGACCTCCTTGAACTTCTCGGCCGAACCGAGCGCCCGGCCGCCGGAGATGATGATCTTGGCCGAGGTCAGTTCCGGGCGGTCGGAGGCCGACAGCGCATCGGCGACGAAGCGCGACAGACCCGGATCGGAGACCGCTGCGATCGCCTCGACCGAGGCCGAGCCGCCTGTCGGTGCCGAAGCAAACGAGGCGGTGCGCACGGTGATCACCTTCTTCGCATCGCTTGCCTGCACCGTCTGGATGGCGTTGCCGGCATAGATCGGCCGCTTGAAGGTATCGGATGAGACGACTTCGATGATTTCGGAGATCTGGGCAACGTCGAGCAGGGCGGCGACGCGCGGCAGCACGGTCTTGCCGACCGAGGTGGCGGCAGACAGGATCGTGTCATAGGAGCCGGCGAGCGAGACGATCAGGTCGGCCAGCGGTTCGGCCAGATTGTTGGCAAGCGCATCGCTTTCGGCCAGCAGCACCTTGGAGACGCCAGAGAGTTTGGCGGCCTGATCGGCCGCCGCCCTGGCGGCCTTGCCGGCGACGAGGATGTGCACGTCGGCGCCGATCTGCGAGGCTGCCGTCAGCGCCTTGGCGGTCTGGTCGGAGAGGTGATGGCCGTCATGGTCGGCCAGAAGAAGAATGCTCATGATAATTGCTCCTGTTCCAACCCGATTACAGCACGCCGGCTTCGTTCTTCAGCCTGTCGACCAGTTCGGCGACGCTCTTGACCTTGACGCCGGCCTTGCGGCCGGACGGCTCCTCGGTCTTCAACACCGTCAGCCGCGGCGTCGTCGAGACGCCGAAATCGGCCGGGCTCTTCTTGTCGAGCGGCTTCTTCTTCGCCTTCATGATATTCGGCAGCGAGGCATAACGCGGCTCGTTCAGACGAAGATCGGTGGTGACGACCGCCGGCAGCTTGATCTCGATCGTCTGCAGGCCGCCGTCGACCTCGCGGGTGACCGTTGCTTTGCCGTCCCCGATCTCGATCTTCGAGGCGAAGGTCGCTTGGGGCCTGCCGAGCAATGCCGCCAGCATCTGGCCGGTCTGGTTGCTATCGTCGTCGATCGCCTGCTTACCGACGATGACCAATCCGGGCTGTTCGGCATCGGCGACCGCCTTGAGGATCTTGGCGACAGCGAGCGGCTCGACCTGATCGTCGGTCTCGACCAGGATCGCCCGGTCGGCGCCCATGGCGAGCGCGGTCCTCAACGTCTCCTCGGCCTTGGCCGGGCCGATCGACACCACCACCACTTCCTCGGCCTTGCCGGCTTCCTTCAGCCGCAGCGCCTCTTCGACCGAGATCTCGTCGAACGGGTTCATCGACATCTTCACATTGGCAAGCTCGACACCCGAACCATCCGGCTTCACCCGGATCTTCACGTTGTAGTCGACAACCCGTTTGACGGGCACGAGAATCTTCATTTGCAATCCCCTTTGTTCTTCCGAATGCTGATCCCTACAGCGCCGGACGTCCTTTCAGACGCGCACAGGACGCTGCAAGGTTTAAACCTGCTCATCGCGCTACTCGTGCGGTCGATCGGCAAGCAACGCCCAGAAGGCGAAGAGCGGCGTATCGACCGACCTCATGGCATGTTTGATCCCTGGGACATTATAGAACGATCCGCCGATGCCGGGCGAAAACCACTTCCCCTCCCCCTGCTTGAACTCCCCCTCGGAAAGCACGAGATAGACCTCCTCCGGCGCATGATCATGATCGGGATAGCGCACATGCGGCGCCATCAACGTCACACCGAGCCACAGGTCGCTCCGCTCCTCCAGTCCGCCGGGGCCTATGATCATCGCATTGGCATGCCCATCGGCAAAATTGTCGCTCGCCGAGTGGTCATACTTGGTGCGCCGACGCCATTCAAGCATTGGCTCGATGCCTTTGAACGCCTCGACCAATCGCCCCAGCGAGGGATCATAGGAGGTATCAATCGCGAGCGCCACATCAAGGTAATCGCAGACCGGCAACCGGCTTCCGTCGCCGGCACGTGCGGTTCCCGGCTGCTCCAGCTTTGCGACAAACTGCCGTATCGAGCGTCGGGCCACCGGGGCTGTCGCAAATGCCTGGAAAGCCTGAGACGCTGTGTCCAAGAAAATCTGCAGGCTCCCCCCGCGTAAACTCATGCCATCCCCTCCCTAGAGCATGTCTCGCAAAAGTGTGCAGCGGTTTTGCGATAAAGACATGCGTAAAAACAAAGACCTAAAGCGTGACAAGCGAATCCGAAAGATCGCGACACGCTTTAGAACAGGACGATTTTAGGCCTGCCAGCCGGTGGCCTCTGCTGCAATCATATATCCTTCGCGATGCGCAGGCCGTCATAGACGGCGGCATGCGTGTTGCGCGCAGCGACAGCGTCGCCGATCCGGAACAGCTGGAATTTGCCCTCGGGATTGCGAACGACCGACTGCGGTTCACCAGCCAGAAGCTGGTCATGCGACATCTCGCCGAGGTTGCTCGAATTGGGCTTCAGCTCGAAATAGAGCTCATCGAGCGGAATGGTCCCGTGATTGACGACGATCTGGTCGTAGCTGCTCTGCTTGGCAATCCCGCCGTAATCGCTGCCGACATGGGCAACAAGCTGATTGCCGCTCTTCTCGACCGCTTCCAGGCGATATGTGACGGTGAAGGTCACGTCATGCTTCTGAAGGGAGCGCATATAGGGCACAAGGTTCATCGCCATGACCTCAGGCGCGAAGGACCGGTCGGGCGTCATGATCTCGACCTTGGCGCCCGCCTTGGCGAGAAATTCCGCCGCCTGAAGGCCGGCATGGTCGCCGGCATCATCGAAAATCAGCACGTTGGTGCCAGGCTTCACGTCCCCGGAGATGATGTCCCATGAGGAGACCACCAGCTCGTTGCCCGTCGAAAGCACCTCGGTATGCGGCAGGCCGCCGGTCGCGATAATGACGACATCGGGGTTTTCGGCTTCGATCGTGTCGGCTTCCGCCCAGCTGTTGAAGTGGAAGGTCACGTCGTATTTTTCGCACTGGCTCATACGCCAGTCGATGATGCTGATCATCTCTCTGCGGCGTTCGCTCTGGGCGGTGAGGCGGATCTGGCCGCCGGGATTGTTCGCCGCTTCGAAAACGACCACCTTGTGGCCGCGTTCCCCGGCAACCCGCGCCGCCTCGAGACCGGCCGGACCGGCGCCGACGATAACGACCTTCTTCTTCACATCGGCCTTATCAAGGATATGCGGCATGGTCAGTTCGCGGCCGGTGGCGGCATTGTGGATGCAATAGGCGGCGCCGCCCTGATAGATGCGGTCTAGACAGTAGTTGGCGCCGACGCAGGGGCGGATATCCTCTTCCCGTTTCTCGATGATCTTGCGGACAATATGCGGGTCGGTCATGTGGGCGCGGGTCATGCCGACCATGTCGACCTTGCCGGCCGCAATCGCGTGGCGCGCGGTTGCGACGTCGGGGATCTTCGCCGCATGGAAGGTCGGAAATTGGGTGGCGGCGCGGATTTCGCCGGCGAAATCGAGATGCGGCGAATTCGCCATGCCCTGGATTGGGATTACATCGGTCAGGCCCGCGTCGGTGTCGATATGGCCGCGGATCACATTCAGGTAATCGATGAGGCCGCTTTCCTTCAGGCGCTTGGAGAATTCGAGGCCTTCGGCCTTGCCCGTGCCGCCGGGAAGACATTCGTCGGCCGTATAGCGCAGGCCGAGAATGAACTCGTCGCCTACCCTTTTCCGGATCGCCTTGAACACGTCGAAACAGAAGCGCAGACGATTGTCGAGCGAACCGCCATAGGGGCCATCGAGCTCATTGGTGAGCGGAGACACGAACTGGTCGATCAGGTGGCCGTAGGCCTCGAGCTCGACACCGTCCATGCCGCCCGCCTTCATGCGCTCGGCCGCATCGGCGAAATCCTTGATGATGCGCTCGATATCCCAGTCTTCCATCTTCTTCGGGAAGGCGCGGTGCGAAGCCTCGCGATGATGCGACGGCGCCACAACCGGCAGCCAGTCGCCCTTGTCCCAGCGCGTGCGCCGGCCGAGGTGGGTGAGCTGGATCATGATCGCCGCCCCCTCCCCGTGCACCGCATCGGTCATTTCCCTGATCCACGGGACGATCTCGTCCTTATAGGCGAGCAGGTTGTTGAAGACCGGCGGGCTGTCCTTGGAGACGGCCGCCGAACCCGCCGTCATCGTCAGGGCCACGCCGCCCTTTGCCCGCTCCACCGTATAGGCGCGATACTTTTCCTTCGGCATACCGTCTTCCGGATAGGCCGGTTCGTGCGAGGTCACGATGATACGGTTGCGCAGCTTCAGATGCTTGAGCTGGTAAGGCTGAAGGAGAGGATCATTCGACATGGACCGTGGTTCCGGATTAAAAACGACAAAGGAACGCTATGCGCAATGTACATATGTGTCAACGAAGAAAACAGACGGGTCGTTATTTTCGACACATATGTACATTTTTCTTGTGCGCCGTGTCGTAATTTGATAGGAGTTAATTCATGGATCAGGCTTTGAACGACACTGGCTGGCGCGGATCGCAGGAGGGATGGCTCGAAGCAGCCTACCATTCCCTGCTCGAGTCGGGCGTTGACTCGGTGAAAATTCTGCCCTTGGCGAAGAAGCTCAACCTCTCCAGGACGAGCTTCTACTGGTTCTTCAAGGATCGAGAGGAACTGTTGAGCGCATTGGTGGCGCGGTGGCGCGACAAAAACACTGGCAACATCATCAAGCAGTCCGAGGCTTACGCGGAATCGCTGGCCGAGGCGATGCTCAACGTATTCGATTGCTGGCTCAACACCGATCTCTTCGACGCGAAATTCGAGTTCGCCATCCGCAGCTGGGCGCTGCAGTCGGACGAGCTTTTGGCCGAAGTTCAGCACGCCGACCAGATCCGACTGGAGGCGCTGAAGCGCATGTTCATGCGGTTCGGGTTACCAGAAACGACATCGGATGTCAGAGCGCGAACAACATACCTCGTGCAGATCGGCTACATCTCCATGCAGTCGAGGGAGGATATCGCCGTCCGCATGAAACGGATTCCGGAGTATATTGCGATCTACACGGGCGAAGTGCCGCAGCAGAGGGAGCTTGATCGCTTCTTCTCCCGGCACGGCTATAGGCCCAGTTAGAGGAAGGCCGGCGATGAGCGTTTCCTTGAGAATCGGCATAATCGGTGGTGGCGGCTGGCTGGGCGGGGCAATCGCCGGCTCGCTCATTGATGCCGGCGTGGTCGATTCTCGAAATCTTTGCCTCTCCTATCGCAGCACACAGCCGCGCCGCTTCCCGAACTCCTCCTGGACGTCTGACAACCAGGCGCTTGCCGATCGCTCTGACGTGATCATTCTCTCGGTGCGCCCCGGTGACTGGCATGGCCTGACGGTCGACGCCGACGGCAAGCTCGTCATCTCGGTCATGGCGGGCGTCCGACTGAATGCCCTCTCAGAACGCCACAACACCGGTCGCGTCGTCCGCGCGCTGCCGAATGCTGCCGCCGAAGTGGCCAGATCCTATACGCCCTGGATCGGCGCGAGCGGTGTCACCGCAGACGACCGGGCCATTGTCGGCGCCATTTTCGAGGCTTGCGGATCACAGGACGAAGTCGCAAGCGAAGGCGATATCGACTACCTCACCGGCCTTTCCGGGTCCGGCCCGGCATTTCCGGCACTGCTCGCTGCCGCCATGATGAGCGACGCCGTCGCCCATGGCCTTCCGGCCGAGATTGCCCGCCGCGCCGTCAATACGGTGCTGGTCGGCGCCGGCCGCCTGCTGGAACGTCGCGACGGATCTGCCGCCGATACCGTTGCGGCCTTTCTCGACTATCGCGGCACAACGGCGGCAGCCATCCAAGGCATGCGCGCCGCCGGGTTCGACGCTGCGGTGGCAGACGGACTATCGGCAGCATTCAAGAAATCGGTGAGTATGGGAGACGCTTCCTGACAACCGTTGAGGGCGGGTACTGCGGCACCCCGCCCGGCTAGATCAGCCGCTAAATAGAGGGAACGAGAATGAAGAAACTACTCGCATCGACATGTTTGACGTTCGGCCTGCTCGGCGGTGCGTCTTTCGCCAGCGCCGCCGAATGCGGCAGCGTCACCATCGCCAGCATGAACTGGCAGAGCGCCGAAGTTCTCTCCAACCTGGACAAGTTCATCCTGAACGAAGGTTATGGCTGCAGCGCCGACATCACCGTCGGCGACACCGTCCCGACGATCACGTCAATGGCGGAAAAGGGTCAGCCTGATATCGCCCCGGAAGCCTGGATCGACCTGCTGCCTGATGTCGTCAAGAAGGGCACGGAAGAAGGCCGTATCGTGCAGGTCGGCTCACCGCTGCCCGACGGCGGCGTACAGGGCTGGTGGATTCCGAAATATCTCGCCGACGCCCATCCCGACATCAAGACCATCGGCGACGTGCTGAAGCATCCGGAACTCTTCCCTGATCCAGAGGATCCCAAGAAGGGCGCCATCGTCAACGGCCCGCAGGGCTGGGGCGGCACGGTCGTCACCTCGCAGCTCTACAAGGCCTTCGGCGCCGAGAAGGCGGGCTTCACCCTCGTCGACACCGGTTCTGCTGCCGGTCTCGACGGTTCGATCGCCAAGGCCTACGAACGCAAGGAAGGCTGGGTCGGTTACTACTGGGCGCCGACCGCGCTTCTCGGCAAGTATCAGATGGTCAAGCTCGAAGCCGGCGTGCCGGAGGATGCCGCCGAATGGAAGCGCTGCATCACCGTCGCCGACTGCCCCGATCCGAAGCCCGCTTCGTGGCCGGTTGATCACGTCGTGACCCTCGTTGCCAAACCCTTTTCTGAAAAGGTCGGCCCCGAGGTCATGGATTATCTGAAGAAACGCTCCTGGAGCAACGACACGGTCAACAAGCTGATGTCGTGGATGACCGACAACCAGGCGACCGGCGAAGACGGTGCCAAGCACTTCCTGGAAGAGAACAAGGACATCTGGACCAAGTGGGTCTCGCCGGAGGCAGCCGCGAAGATCGAAGCTGCTCTCTAAACAAAAATAGCGGTGCGCGAAAAGCGCACCGCTTCTCACGCGCCGACAAAATCAAAAAGACTGCCACGGCTGTTTGACGAAAGGGGAACCGAGATGGAATGGTTTTACAAATTCCCGCACATGAACGATGACGCGCTTCGCAATCTGAAGAAGGCGATCGATGACGGCTTTCGCGGATTTACCCGCAGCTACGGCGACGGCATCGAAAGCCTGTTCGTGCCGCTGCAGCATTTCCTCATCGCGGCCGAACGTTTCATGACTCAGACGCCATGGCCGATCATCACCGCGATCATCCTGGCCATCGCCTGGTTTGGGAGCCGCAGCCTGAAGGTCGTCGCCGGCTGTCTGGTGACGCTGATGCTGATCGGCTATTTCGACATGTGGGATGACACGATGCGGACGGTCTCGATGATCTTCGTCTGCACGGTTCTTTCCATCGCCATCGGCATCCCGATCGGCATCCTGATGGCCCGCTCCGACCGGCTGCAGCGCATCGTCAACCCCATCCTAGACGTCATGCAGACCATGCCGAGCTTCGTCTACCTCATTCCGGTCGTCATGCTGCTCGGCATCGGCAAGGTGCCCGGCCTGATCGCCGTCGTCATCTACGCCATCCCGCCGATGATCCGCCTGACCGATCTCGGCATCCGCCTCGTCGACAAGGACGTGCTCGAAGCCGCCGACGCCTTCGGCACCTCGCGATCGCAGAAACTGTTCAAGGTGCAGCTGCCGCTGGCGCTGCCCACCATCATGGCCGGCATCAACCAGACGATCATGATGGCGCTCGCCATGGTGGTCATCGCCTCCATGATCGGCGTCCAGGGCCTCGGCCAGCCGGTGCTGAAAGCGATTGCCAACCAGTACTTCACGCTGGGCATTTTCAACGGCCTTGCCATCGTCGGCATTGCCATCATCTTCGACCGGGTCAGCCAGGCATATGGCAAAAGGCTCCAGAAGCATCGGGAGACCGTTCATGGCTGAGCATCATTTCGGCGGCATCAAGATCCGCCACCTCTACAAGATCTTCGGCCCCAACCCGGCCGCCCATGTCGAGGCGGTGCAGAAAGGCCTGACAAAGACCGAGCTCAACCAGAAATACGGCCACGTGCTCGGCCTCAGGGATATCAATATCGAGATCCCCTCCGGCTGCATCCAGGTCGTCATGGGCCTGTCCGGATCGGGCAAGTCGACGCTGATCCGCCACATCAACCGGCTGATCGACCCGACATCCGGCGAAGTGCTGGTCGACGGCGTCGACGTCGTGAAGATGAACGAGACCGAATTGCGGACGTTCCGCCGCCAGCAGACGGCGATGGTGTTCCAGAAGTTTGCGCTGCTGCCGCACCGCAACGTCCTCGACAACACCATCTTCGGCCTCGAAGTGCAGGGTATGGAGCGGGCCAAAGCCATCGACATCGCCATGCGCTGGCTGGAGCGGGTCGGCCTCAAGGGCTTCGAGCAGCGCTATCCCAACCAGCTTTCCGGCGGCATGCAGCAGCGTGTCGGCCTGGCGCGGGCGCTTGCCAACGATGCGCCGGTGCTTCTGATGGACGAGGCCTATTCGGCGCTCGACCCGTTGATCCGCACCGACATGCAGACGGTGCTTCTCGACATCCAGAAGGAAATCAAGAAGACCATCGTCTTCATCACCCACGATCTCGACGAGGCGCTGCGCCTCGGCGACCAGATCGCCATCCTGCGTGACGGCGAAGTCATCCAGCAGGGCACCAGCCAGGACATCGTGCTGCGCCCGGCCGACGAATACATCGCCAATTTCGTCAAGGAAGTGAACCGGGGACGGGTCGTCCATGTCGAAGCCGTCATGACCCCGCTGCACGCCGGTGCGGCACCGGTCGGACTGGCGATTGCGGCCGGAACGACGGTCGAAGAGGCCGTCCGGATGCTGGCCTCGACGCCGGCCGACGATGCCAGGGTGGTTACACCATCGGGAGAAACCCTGGGGCTCGTCACCTTCCGCCAGCTCGCCGGCGCGATGGTGAATTCGCATGAGGTGGCCGACCGGCGCGACAACACTCTTTCAGTCGCACTCTGAACCTCCGCGCGGCGTCTCTCGGTTTGGTCGGCGACACCGATATCCGGTGCGTAGCCATGCGATGCAACCGGATCGTCTTCGGGGCGCATTTGGGAAACATGGCCAGAGGCGGCGTGCCTGGTGACCAGCACGTCGCCTATTATGCCGATCGCCTCACCGGGCGGCGCCGGGACGATCGTGGTCGAGCCGATGCCGGTTCATCCCGCCGTTGTTCTCACACGCGGAAACTACCGTCCCGGCGACAACAGCGTTAAGGCGACGACCGAATCAAGCAGGTGCGTCGCGATCCAGCAGCTCTACCACGTCGGCGCACATGGCAATTCCGGAATTCGTACCGCACCAGGCACCTCTGCTTTCTACGAGGCCGGTGAGTCGCATTGGAGCTCTGATGCCTAGTGGCAAAGTCGCCAGAGCAAAGCGCCAGCCTGTACATATTGCGCAGGACCAGTCCAGACTGCGTCGCGAAAAGGCGCTCGACCGACAATATCGACGCGGGACAATTGCTCCATGGCTGCGGAACACTAAAGTAACCGTGACCGGGGCCATGATGGTCTACGGTCTGAAGCCAAACCCCTCCATCGATGACCCCAAATGATGGGAGGGGCTCCATTCATACGCACTCCATCCCGTGCGTATGCAACTGCCTGTCAGCCTGCCGAAGGCTATCTCGAGCGGTCCACTTTAGAACCTTCGGCAGGCGACTTTTGCGCGGGGCATTAGAGCGCGCCGACTGCGCAGGCTGGCTAATCGTTTTATCATCAGATTACTACTAAAAGCAGCAGCGCCGAGGCTTGCCAAGTGCTGCCGGTTCTGTCAGTTCCTGCCGAGCGGCCAGGAAAATCCGACCGATGGGCGTTGTCGATAAACTGTTCAAAAGCTTCCCTTTTCCAACACCTGCCAGGGTCGTCCTCGTCGTGAATTCGTTCAGTCGAACAGCTTTCGATGCCAGAAAGCTCGTCCGCCACGCCGCCACTTGGTGCGCTGCCCCCCCATTTTCGTTAATATGCGGCGAGGTCTCGCCCTTCGATCCGTCCATCAGGTCCTGACGAAAGCGCGGAGGAAAAGGCGATGTCAGCAGGTGTGGCCACAAAGAGGGACGTACGTCATCATCATGCAACCAACACCTCCCGCCGTATTCGGTCGGAAGAAATAACGGGAACAGCATGACGGAAAACAGCGCAAAGCCATTCTCCTTCCGATTCCATGGTTCGTCCTTCGACAACATGGTGGAAACCCTCGGTGGTGCATTTGGCGCATTTGATGCCGAGCCCGTCGGTCGCGCCAAGGACTTCCACTGGGGACTGGATTTTTCGGTGGCGGACAGCGCGGTCCTGCTGACCGGCTATCATGAGGCGGAGTTCCAGTTCAACATCGAGCCGACCGGCACCACGGCCGAATATCTGTCGCTGGTCGTCCCCCGCCGCGGCGGCATGGGAGTGACCTATGGAGCGCGCAAGGCCGAGGCCGGGAACGGGAAGTTGCTTCTCTACAACAATTTCGAACCCGACAGCGTTCTCATGCATGGGCAAGGCAACGTCATCGACGAACTGCTGATCAACTGGCCCGTCATCCTCCAGACGATCGGCCAGACTTTCGAAATGCCGTTTAGTGGATCGCTGGACCTGCTGCCGGAGCTGGATCTGTCGACGCCGGTTGGCCGGACGATCGGCAATCTCACCGAAACGATCATATCGGGGATGCGCGACGACGGCCCGTTGCTGGAGTCGCCGATCGCCATGGCGCACATGACACAGGCGCTGGCCGATCTGGTCGTGCGCATGGTGCCGCACCGGTTGTCGCATTTCCTCGAAAAGGGACCGGCCCTGATCGCTCCGCGGCATGTGCGCAGGGCAATCGAGTTCATGCAGGCCAATATCGATCAGCCGATCACCATGCCGAAGGTGGCCGAAGCAGCCGGCGTCTCGAGCAGGGCGCTCGAAACCGGTTTCCGCGCCTTCAAGGGAACGTCTCCCGCCGCCTATCTGCTGATGCTTCGTCTGCGCGCGGCGCGCCAGGACCTGCTCAATCCCGAAAGCAAAGAGACGATGAAGGCCATCTGCCTCAAATGGGGCTTCTTCCATTTCGGCCGCTTTTCCGCGGTCTATAAAACGACCTATGGGGAATACCCCTCAGACACGCGGAAACGCGTGAGCCGCCGATAAGCCGGGCCGCATCGCCGTCATCGCGAAATCACTGCACAATTTTGTGCGACAAGCCTCAGGACCTGGCCAATCTGTAAAACACTCGCATCGTCCTCGGATCCCGCTTGACGATCTCAAGCTTATCTTCATGCTCGGCGAGCGCGTCGAGTTCCCGCAGGACAAGCGCATGCGCGATTCCCAGCCTGCGTGCAAAGGAGCGGCTGTCACATGCGATGTTGAGGTCCGCGGCGACGAGCAGACCGGCCTGGATCGCGGTCAGCCTGGCATCCCTATCTTGTGCCGTAGCGACAAGGGCGAGAAATCGGTCGGCGTCGGACGTCTCTTCGCTCACGCGGCATTTCGCCGACGGAAGGAAACCATGATTGATTTCGAGGTCGGCGTGTCGCTTTCCTCGCCGGCGCTGCCAAGCGGCACGAGCACGTTCAGCTCGGGATAATAGCCGGCGATGCTGCCCCGCGGAATGTCATAGGGGACAAATCGGAAATCCCGCGCGACGCGCTCGATGCCGTCATCGTGCTCGCCAACGACATCGACGCGGTCGCCGGCCTTGGCGTTGATCGCCTTCAGATCTTCCGGATGAATGAAGATGACCTGCCGCTCTCCGTAGACGCCGCGGTAGCGGTCATCGAGGCCGTAGACCGTGGTATTGTACTGATCGTGCGAGCGGAATGTCTGCAGGGCGAAGCGGCCCTCGCCTATTCGCGCACGCTGGTGCACCGTCTGCTCGGGAAGCGCCTGGCAGGAGAATGACGCTTTGCCGGTGGGCGTCTGCCACTTGCGATGGGCGGCGGCATTGCGCAGATGGAAACCGCGCGGCTTGCGCAGGCGCTTATTATAATCCTCGAAGCCGGGAATGGTCGCCTCGATATGATCGCGGATGCGATCGTAATCCTCGGCAAGTTCCGCCCAGTCGACCACGGCAGAGCCGACCGTCGCTTGTGCAATGCCGGCAATGATGGCGACTTCCGAAAGGAGAAGCGGTGAGGCCGGACGATTGA
The DNA here is from genome assembly GCF_003985125.1 of Rhizobium phaseoli. GTDB lineage: Bacteria > Pseudomonadota > Alphaproteobacteria > Rhizobiales > Rhizobiaceae > Rhizobium > Rhizobium phaseoli. The sequence goes on along the minus strand of NZ_ML133565.1, from coordinate 281,541 downwards.
TGCCGGCGGAACCATGCACCATGCTCATCGAATCCTCGACGCTCACGAGCTGGGAATTGCCGGTCGCGTTGAGGTCCATCTCGGTCCGTCCGAGACACGGCAGGATAAAGGCCGTTTCGCCCGGCATCAGATGCGAATGGTTCGGCTTGGTCGCGATATGCACCGTCAGTTTCAGCCGCCGAAGCGCTTTCTCGACGAGGGCACTGTCGGGTGTGGCGCGGGCGAAGTTGCCGCCAAGCCCGATGAAGGCCTCGGCCGAGCCGTCGAGCATCGCGCCGATCGCGGCAAGCACATTATGGCCGTGCTGGCGGGGGACCGTGAAGCGGAAATGCGTCTCCAGCGCATCGAGGAAATCCTCCGAGGGCTTTTCGTCGATACCGACAGTTCGGTCGCCCTGCACATTGGAATGGCCGCGCACCGGGCAGAGGCCAGCACCCGGCCTGCCGATATTGCCGCGTAGGAACATGAAATTGGCGATCTCGCGGATCGTCGCCACGGAATGCAGATGCTGGGTCACACCCATCGCCCAGGTGCAGATCACCCTTTCGGCCTTGATATAGACATCGGCCGCCCGTTCAATCTCCTCTCGGCTAAGCCCCGACTGGTCCTCGATCTCGGCCCAGCTCGTCGCCTCGACCGACGCTTTGTATTCGGCAAAACCGGCGCAGTGCTCGGCGAGAAAGGAATGATCGAGGACAGACGGCAGGCCGGCTGCGGCCGCCACCTCTTCCGCGGCCAGCACAGCCTTCGCCATGCCCCTGATCGCGGCCATATCGCCGCCAAGCTGCGGCTGCAGATAATGGCTGGCAATATCGGTCGAGCCGCGGCGCAGCATTTCGATCTTATCCTGCGGATCGGAAAAGCGCTCCAGGCCGCGCTCGCGGATCGGATTGAAGACAACGATGCGCGCGCCGCGAAGCGCTGCCCGCCGCAGGTCGCCGAGCATTCGCGGATGATTGGTGCCCGGATTCTGGCCGATCACGAAAATCGCCTCGGCCTCTTCGAAATCCTCCAGCAGCACCGTGCCCTTGCCGACGCCGACCGCCGGGCGCATGGCGATGCCGCTCGCCTCGTGGCACATGTTGGAGCAATCGGGAAAGTTATTGGTGCCGTAGACGCGCACGAACAACTGGTAGAGGAAGGCAGCCTCGTTGCTGGCCCGGCCGGACGTATAGAATTCCGCGCGATCAGGATTAGCGAGGCCCTTGAGGATGCTGCCGATTTCGGCAAAGGCAACCTCCCAGGCCACCGGCAGGTAGCGGTCGCTTGTTGCATCATAGCGCATGGGATGGGTAAGGCGCCCGTTGAGCTCAAGCTCGTAATCCGAAAGCTGGCGAAGCTCCGAAACCGTTCTTTTCGCGAAAAACGCCGGCGTTGCCCGTTTTTCCGTCGCTTCCCACGCGACGGCTTTAACCCCGTTCTCACAGAACTCGAACGACGATCCGTGTTCCGGATCGCCCCATGCGCAGCCCGGGCAATCGAACCCATCCGGCTGGTTCGCCTTCAGCATCGTTCGCGCCCCGGAGATCGGCATTCCACTTTGCAGCAATTGCTTGCCGCAACTCTTCAAAGCGCCCCAGCCTCCGGCTGCCGCCGATTTCTTCCCAATGAATTTTGTGCCCATGCGCCCGTGTATTGTCGAAGCCGGGCAAACATCAAGGCCATTCAAGCGATGGTTTGATAGAAAAATCCTATTAAAGGCCGCAGTCTCGAGAAGGGACCCGGGTGTCGCTTAGCCGGCGTCCTTCAGCGCATGCCCATTCTCGCGCAAATGCGCGAGAATGCGGTTGCGGCCTTGCGTCTTGGCCTCGTAGAGCGCGGTATCGGCCTCAGCGAGCAACCGGTTCGGACTGGCCCGCAACATTGCCCCTGTCGCGCAAGATATGCCGATACTGGCGGTCACACGTCCGAATTCGCTGCCGGAATGAACGATATTCTCCTGGGCGAGGCGTCGTGCGAATTGCTCGGCGACGATCATTGCACCCTTGGCGCTGGTGTCGGGAAGGAAGACCACGAATTCCTCTCCGCCATAGCGCGCCACGATGTCCGCCGGTCGGCTGACGGATTGGCGCAGGCATTTGCTGACGACGCGCAGGCATTGGTCGCCGGCGGGATGCCCGTAGGTATCGTTGTAGGCCTTGAAACGGTCGATATCGACCATCAGGAGACTGAAAGGCGTGTTTCTCCGAGCGTTGCCCGCGGTTTCGCGCGCGAAGACTTCGTCGAAGGCGCGGCGATTGACGATGCCGGTAAGTCCGTCGGTCTCGGCCAGATTCTTCAGTTGTTCCGCCGACAGCCTGAGCGCGATTTCCGCCTGCTTCGTCGCCGTGATGTCCGAGACGACGGCCATTGCCGTGCCGTCATCTGCAAGTCGCGTCCGGATGCTGCGCCAGTCGCCGTTGTGAAGCTGAACCTCTTCATCCTTGTTGCTATGCAGGGAAGCTGTGGCGGCCTTGATCCATTCTTCCACATTTCCTTCCGGGATACCCTGCCGTTCGCCGGTTGCGACGACGCGGCGCAGGATGTCATTGATATGGGCGCCGACCACGCGAGCCTCTCCGGAAAGCGGGAACGCATCGCGATACTGTTCGTTGCAAAAGAGAATAAAACCTTTGCTGTCGTACATGGCGATGCCATCGGACATGCTGGCCATCGCATGCGACAGCAGATTCTTGCTTTCGCGCAATTCCCGCTCCAGGGCGGTGCGCTCCGTCACATCCCGTGTTACGCCGGCCAGACCGATCACCCGCCCCTGCTTGTCGCGCAACGGAACCTTGGAGGCGAGCAGGAATCTGCCTTCTATATGCTCTGTGGAATCGATCAGCGGCACGCCGGTGTCTATGACCTGCTGCTCGAGATAATAGAGTTCCTCGGCGAGCGGCCGCGACATCAGATTGAAATCCGACAATCCGATCATTTCCGCCGTCGTTCTGAAACGGAAGAGGCGGGTCATGTTTTCATTGACGGTGATGAACCGGCTGTTTCGGTCCTTCACATAGAGATAGTCGGGCGATTGCGAAAATGCCGTGACCAGAATGCTGCGTTCCAGCTCCCATTGCTGCGTTTTCAAAAGGACGAAGCCGCCCAGCACGGTGGCCAGACAATTCAAAGCGGTCAGCGGAAAACCGGCCCCGGCAAGTACATGAGCGGTCACGAGAGTGGGAAGCAGGGCCATGGATGCAACCAGAGCGCCGCCGAGGGCGAGGCTCAGCACAACAACGTCCGTGAAACCTGGAGATCTCTTGCGCGTCAAGAGATGACCGGCCACCCCGATCCCAGCGGTGATAGCGATCGTGACTATCCCGTCGACCATCGCCGTTCCGCCGACGGCAAAGCGAAAGGCGATAGCCAGTGAAGCGGCAAAAGCCGCAGCGATCGGCCCCCCGAACATGCCGGCCAATGCGAGCGGCGAAAATCGCAGATCGATATAGATGCCGGGGTGAAATTCGATGGCGAGCAACATGGATCCGACAGAGGCGCCGCCGGCTATGATTCCGAAGGCGATCCTCTCTTGTGTGATGGATCGGCGCTGAAACTGAATCGAAAAGAGCGCCCAGAGCGACATTGCCAGGGATACGAAGGAAAGGTTGCCACCAAATTGTGTCCAGATGCCATTCACTGCTTTGGATCCACTTCCAAACCACCTAAGAAAACTGTCATACGACGATACTGGTTTGAGCTTCGTTAAACCGCAGGGCGGACGTCTCGATCGCTGCTGGTGCACCGGATATGCAGGCTTTCGACGCATGCGGAAGGCACGATCGGAATGAGTTGCGTGAGGTTTAACACCGCGCAACGTCGGTCGCGTCGCGACTGAAATTTCCAACCTGCGCTTCGATTCCACTTCAGATGCGTTATTGTCTAGAATTCAGCCGCGCGCGTGGCGGCGGAGGCGAAGATTGGCACCCGCAATCTGGCAAAGGAGTTCTCAATAATCTTCTTGCGGGACATGATGCCGACATCCGGCGCTCGAGCGTGACCGACATCATAGCTGCGCGCGCGAGGCGATCAAACCAACCCCGTTGAGGCACAGCGCATCTGTTCGAGCGGGGAACGGCAAGACGAACATAGGACGCGGACGACATGCAGATGCGACATTGGGATCGCAGAGGGGACGGCGGCCTCACCTTTACGGAACTCGGATTTGGCACCGCGCCGCTCGGCAATCTCTATCGAGCCATAAGCGATGAAGAAGCAACAGCCGTATTGGATGCAGCTTGGCAATATGGCATTCGTTACTTCGACACCGCACCGCTCTATGGGCTTGGCCTTGCGGAAAGGCGAGTCGGTCGTTTCCTCGCGAGGAAAAAGCGGGAAGACTGCGTGGTGTCGACAAAAGTAGGCCGGATAATGAAGGTCTGCCGACCCGATGAGCGGACCGGCATCGGCAAATTCTTTGATACGCCCAGTCGCAGGGAGATTTTCGACTACAGCTACGATGGAGTCATGCGATCGCTGGAAGCATCCTTCGAACGCACGGGTCTCGACAGCTTTGATATTTTGTTCGTTCACGATCTCGACGTGTTCAACCACGGCACGCCGGAAGCCTGCGCCCATTACTTCGAGCAATTCATGACCGGTGGATATCACGCACTGATCTCGTTGCGCGACCAGGGCGTCGTGAAGGCCATCGGCGGCGGGATCAACGAGTGGGAGATGTGCCAGACGCTAGCCGAACGAGGAGATTTCGATCTGTTCCTGCTTGCCGGACGCTACACGTTGCTTGAGCAGGACGCGTTGGAATCCTTCCTCCCAATGTGCGAAGCCCGCAATATCGGCATAGTGCTCGGCGGTCCGTATAATTCCGGCATCCTCGCCACAGGGCCGATTTTCGGCGCACAGTACAATTATTCCGACGCCCCGCCAGGGATCCTCGACAAGGTTCGGCGAATAGAGCAGGTCTGCCGAGAACACAATGTCGCTATGGCAGACGCCGCTCTCAACTTTCCGCTCTATCATCCAGCTGTCGTTTCCGTCATCCCCGGTGGCCAGTCGGTTGATCAGGTAACATCTAACCAGCGCGCGCGGAACACAGCCATTCCCCGCGAGCTGTGGGAGGAACTGAAAGCGCTTGGTTTGATACGGGTTGACGCGCCCGTCCACGAAGTCTCTGGTCGCTGACTCCTCACAGGCCAGGCAGTCGCTGGGATGACAGGCAGTCCGATCGCAACCCCTGCTCTCTCCGCGCGGCGAAGACCGTGCGTCGCATCATCCGACCTAGGTCCTATCTCCGGAACAATGCGTGCCGCGCCGCTTTTCTGGTTCACCTGTGAAAAAGGAGAACAGCATGAAAAGCATTATTCTCGCAGCGGCAATCACCTGCATAGCCGGCTCGGCCTTTGCGGACGGCGCCGTCACCGGCATGGTCGGAGGCGCGGCCACCGGCGCCATCGTCGGCGGCCCGATCGGAGCTGGTGTCGGCGCAGTGGTGGGTGGCGTGACGGGCAGCGTGATCGATCCTCCGCCTGCCCAGGTGATAACCTACGTCGAGCAGGCCCCGGCCCCGGCGGAACGGGTGATCGTCCAGGAACCGGTGAAGGTGGGCGTCGCGCTGCCTCCTGATGTCGTGATCAGTGAAGTCCCCGACAATCCGAAATATGGCTACGTCGTGATGGGACAGCAGCGCGTCATCGTCGAGCCGCAGACCCGCAGGGTCGTGCAGATCATCGAGTAGTGGCATCCGGCGGTTTAAGAGTGACAACTCCCCCGGATGATTGCGGGCGTCGGCTTAGCCGACGCCCGCTTATTTTGACGAGTGGGAGGTTAGCGCGACGTCCACCCGGGGCTAGGCGGTTTAATAAGCCTCAACTAATTTACGCTTAAGTTTTGGTTAAAATGCGATTCACTTTGTTTGCAGGTGAGTTGAGACGTTTCGGCGCTTGAGGCGTTAAGTCGCCATGCAGCAACAGACCTACCGCCAATGGCAGATCGCCGCCCAAAACGCGACAAGTTTCCGCGCCAAATTCAATCTGGCGGCGGAGATAGTGAAATCTGAAATATCGTCTCGCGAGATCCGGCGAGCCGCCCGGCGTGTCGTTCGCACGCTTGAGACCGTGATCGATCTCCCGATCGCCAGCGCCGAACTCCTGAGAAAGGCGCATGAGCGCTTCGGAGCTTTGACGGAACTCCTGCTCTCAGCCACCGATCTTACGGCCAGCAACGAAAAGAACTACCCGGAGCTTCTCACTCCCTGCATTGGCCGCGGCAGCGAACCCGTCTAACTTAACCGTAATAGCCGGCAGACTCAGCCCCGAGCCCTTCGACCGGCGTAACTTTCTCGGCATCCACCGTGTAGTGTCGGCTGCAGATGCCGCCAGGAAACTCATGGCGACACCCGCGACAAGCCGACGCCTGTTACCGGCTTGGGCGCTGAACAAGCCCAGCTTAGGAAGGGACAGACCTCTGGAAGACTCTCGCCAGCCGCTCCGCGAATTTTCGGGGATCTTCCGGCCGGTCGCCGTCCAGAATGCGCGCTTGGTCGAGCAGCAAGAATGTTGCGTCCTCCTGATAGGAGGCATCGTTCTCGACCGCTGCGATAGCTCTGACCAAAGGATGGGCCAGGTTGATTTCCAGAATTGGCTTGGCGGCGCCTTGGAGACGACCTGCATTCTGCAGAATCTTTTCCATCTGCCTGTCATAACCATCCTCCGGCGCAACGAGGCAGACTGCGCTCTCCGTCAGCCGGTCGGATGCACGGACATCGGAGACTTGACCGGCCAGTTTCTCCTTGGCGAAGCCGATGAAGATCGCCAGGCCGGCGCCATCCAGTTCCTGCGGTGTTTGACCATCGGTGGTTGGAAAGCCAGCAAGATCCGCAGCTCCTTGCGTGATGGACTTGAATGCCTTGCCTTCGAACTCCGGTGCATTCACCGCCCAGAAGCTGTCGACCGAGTCGGTCAACAGCAGCACTTCGATGCCGCGCGCCCGAAAGCCTTCCAGCTGTGGCGATGCCTTCAACTGGTCGAGGCTGCTACCCGCAAGATAGTAGATGGCATTTTGGCCTTCTTTCGCGTCTTTGACGTATTCAGCCAAGGAACGGTAGCCTTCGGCCAAGGTCGAGGTACGAAAGCGCGCAAGCGCCATCAGTTGCGTGCGCCGCTCGTAGTCTTCGTAAATGCCTTCCTTCAAGACAGCTCCGAAGTTCTCCCAGAACTTGAGGTAGGTGTCCGGCTCGCTATCAGCCATTTTCTCGATCGCGGTGATGACCCGGTTTGTGACGCCTTTGCGGATCGCCGCCAGGATCGAGCTTTCCTGGATCATTTCGCGAGAAACATTGAGCGGCAGATCAGCCGTATCGACCAAGCCCCTGACAAAGCGCAGATATCTCGGCATCAGTTCCGCGTCGTCGGTGATGAAGACGCGCTTGACGTAAAGCTTCATCCTCCCCTTGCGATCCGGGTCAAACATGTCGAACGGCTGTGTTCCAGGCACAAAGGCGAGAGCCGTGTATTCATGCCGGCCTTCGGCACGGAAGTGCACGGTAAGGACCGGTTCATCGTATTGACCGGACACGCCGCGGTAGAAGTCGGTATATTCTTCCTTGCTGACTTCGCTCTTCGATTTTGTCCAGAGCGCGGTGCCGTCGGTAATCTCAACCGGTTCGCTGCCCGGCTTTTCGATAAGCCGGATTGCGACGGGAACATGGCCGGATTGTTCTTTGACGATCCGCTCGACAGTCCACCTGGAAGTGTATTTCTTCGCATCCTCCATCAGATGCAGGACAATGCGCGTGCCGCGCTCTGGCGCCTCGGCAAGATTTACCGCAGCGACGCTGTAACTCCCCTTGCCGTCCGAGGACCATTTCGAGGCCTCCTCCGAGCCGGCGCGGCGGGAGATCACGTCGACCCGATCCGCGACCATGAAGCAGGAATAGAAGCCGACGCCGAATTGGCCGATCAGTTGAGCGCCTTCACCGGCTTTGCGCGCTGCTATGCGATCCATGAAAGCCCGGGTCCCCGACCTCGCAATCGTCCCGAGGGCCTCGATCATTTCGTCGCGCTGCATCCCGATGCCGTTGTCCTCCACGACGAGCTGTCGGCTCTCGTCGTCCAGCGACAGCGTGATACGGCTCTCGGCATCTGATCCCAGCAGCGCCGGTGCCTCGATCGCCTCATAGCGAAGCTTCTCGCAGGCATCGGCTGCATTCGAGATCAATTCGCGCAGAAAGACGTCCTTGTCCGAGTAGACGGAGTGGACCATCATATGCAGAAGGCGGGCGACATCGGCCTCGAAGACGTGGCTTTCGACATTCTGTTCGACACTTGTCGTCATGCTTGGTTTCCCCAGAAGATACGGATTTTTCCGCCGATCAATTGGCGAAACCGGGCGCAAAATTCAAGGGCTGAAAGCAGATGCGAGCGCGAAGCACTCGGCTCCGCTGCACTGCCCGAGCCTTTGACAGGCGGCGCCAATCTCAATGGCATATGTCGCTCTTCGAACCACGCCGATTGGCAACGGCTGCGGCGGGAACTAACTCCGCGTTGTGCGGTTGGTAGGCAAGTCGAAGCTCTCTTCGCCAAGGAGCATGCCATGGCAATCTTTTCCGCCAGAAATCGCGACGCGACCGCCTATCCCATACAGTCGCTCTTTATCCCATTTCCCTTCGTCTGCTTTACGCTCGCGCTGGCGACCGATATCGCCTTCTGGCAAAGCGGCAATCTGCTATGGCAAAACTTCTCAGCTTGGCTGCTGTTTGCCGGCCTGGTTTTCGGAGGGCTTGCAATTCTAGTGGGAGTCTTCGATCTGCTGCGTCCGCGGACTCAGCCTTTGCGGCCGACCTTCCTATCCGCCCTCCTATACCTATTGATATTGGTGCTTGCGGTCGCAAACAGCCTTGTGCATGCCGGCGATGGCTGGACCGCAGTGGTCCCCTACGGGCTGGCGCTATCGGCTGTCACGTTCGTCTTGTGCCTGGTGACTGCGGCCGTGTCTGCCCGCAAGTATGCCCGACTGGCCTGGAGAGTGTGATGATCAAGACCCGAATCCTCCGCGCGTCGATCCTGTCGCTAGCGAGTAGCATCGGCCTCACGGCTTATGCGCAGAGCGACAATTTCGATATTTCCACGCAGATCGGACCTAATCCGGTGCTGCCCGAGCCGGCCATGTCTCTGCTCGCTGATCTGAAGGTGGCGGAGGTCGTTGGTTGGAAAGGAGGCGAGACGCCGGCGGTTGCGGACGGCCTGAAGATTACTGCGTTTGCCAAGGACCTCGCCAATCCGCGCACCGTGCACACCCTGCCGAATGGTGACGTGCTGGTCATTCAATCCCGCGGTCCATCCGGCGAGCAAAAATCACGGCCAAAGGATTTCATACGGGGCTGGATCATGTCGATCGCTCATGGCGATAGTGGCGGCCAGCAGAAGGAAAGCAATCTGATCACGCTGCTGCGCGACACGAACCGTGACGGCATTGTAGACGAGAGGCACGATCTCCTGAGAAAATTGGAGTCGCCCTTTGGCGTGGCGTGGATCGACAACACGCTTTATGTCGCCTCGACGAGCGCCATTCTCGCCTATCCCTATTCGCTTGGGCAGAATGAGATAACCGCTCCGCCGAGACTGTTGACGCCTCTGCCAGGCGGCCCGATCAACCATCACTGGACAAAGGATCTTGCGCTCAGCCCGGACGGAAAGGTGCTGTACGTTTCGGTTGGCTCGAATTCGAACATCGTTGAAAACGGCCTCGAAGCGGAAAAGGGGCGCGCCGCGATCTGGCAGGTGGACCGAAACACCGGCGCCGCGCGCGTTTTCGCCTCGGGCCTGCGCAATCCAAACGGCCTCACCTTCAATCCCGATACCGGCGTCCTCTGGACTGTCGTCAATGAACGTGATGAGCTGGGTCCGAACCTGGTTCCCGATTACATGACGTCGGTCAAGGAAGGCGGCTTCTACGGTTGGCCCTGGAGCTATTATGGCAAGCACGTCGATGCGCGCGTACACCCGTCGCGCCCTGAGATGGTCGACAGGGCGATCCCGCCGGATTATGCCCTGTCCAGCCACGTCGCGGCCCTCGGGCTGACCTTCTCCAAGAATTCGGCGCTGCCGGCCGCCTATGCCAACGGCGCCTTCATTGGCGAGCACGGCAGCTGGAACCGGGACAGCTTCAACGGCTACAAGGTGGTCTACGTGCCGTTCGAAAATGGCCAGCCCTCCGGCAAGGCGCAGGATGTGGTGACGGGTTTTATCAAGGGGGATCAGGCGAAGGGACGGCCAGTCGGCGTCGGCATCGACGGCACCGGTGCACTGCTTGTGGCTGATGATAGCGGCAACACCGTATGGCGCGTGGCTTCGGCCGATGGCAAGGTCACCCCTGAACCGATCGCTACCGAGCAGGTTTCGATAAATGCTGAGGCCGCCGCACCCCCTGTCGGCAACAATCCCGCGGTCGGAACCGAAACGACAGGATCAACTGCTCATCCCCCGACGCCGCCGGCCGCGCCCGGAGCGCCTGCAACCGATACCGAAGTGAGCCCTGGGAAAGACGACGCGCTCCAGCCCCCGCAGATGCAGATCGCCCCAGCGACAGGCCCCTAACTCTGACGGAGTGCTGGACAGAATTGTGGACGGTGATCGCTGCGCCGAGGGCGGGATGAAGCTCGGGCGCCTAGATTTGCCCGAGCTCTAATTCGCCATGTGCACGATGCGCAGCCTGGACCCCGTCCCGGTCAGTCCTCCTAATCGACCCGCTTCAGGTCTTTGGGAACGCCATATCCCGATCCGTCGTACCGCAGCCGGTGTTTGCGGATCGTCGTCTTATCTTCGCTGTTGCAATCATTATCCGTTCCGACCCTGTTGACGGATGTCGTCGTTTTCTCGGTGACAATGATGTCGGCAACGGTGTCTTTGGCTGACGGAACCATCGAAAGCGTGCGCGTGGTTTCGCTAAACTCACCGGCGCAGACGGTATCCCATTCTCCGTGACTTTCGCGAACGACAACGTTGTCAAGAATCGGCTTCAGCCCATCACCTTCGATCGCGAAGAGCCATAAGGTCGTTTCACCGAATGGGTTGGCGCGCGAACTGCCTTCCCGCGAAACACGCAGGCCGAAAGCCGTTCTCTTCGGAGCGAGCTGATAGCGTGCGGTGTCGAGGGCGACGCTTCGCACACGAAAGGCGTCGTCGGACATGAAGCCGTCAAGACGCAGCCGCTGCCTTACTTGCAGGTTGGTGCTGTCGACGACGAGGAGTTCGATACCACCTTCGTTTTCCGAATCCGACTGCTCTGTCATCAACGGAACCGCAATCAGCGTCAGCTGGGGCTGCGCCGGCCAAGCCCGGCAGATCACCGCATGCGGATCGTCATCGACACTGTCGCTCCTGGATAGCGTGATGGTTGCCCCTTCGAACAGAAGAGTACCATCATCGGCATTTGTCGCGCTCGGGTAAGCATGTCGAATAATGTCTGCCGCACGGCCGACGCAATCATTCTGCCCCGCCAATGCCGCCGGAGCGCCAAGCCCGATCAGGACGACCGGCGCGAAGAACAAGGTTCGGATGTTCGAAAACCGCTTCATATTGATCCTCAGCAAACCAGCCATGCAAAGCGTGACTGCAGCATACGGATCGCACCAAAGCCAGGCGCACGTCAATTCTCGACCAGACGGTCGCTTCCGCCCGTGCGAGCAGCTTCGAGATGGCCAAAGGGTCCTCGACCACCCTCTTTCGGATCGATATCGCGTTCGAGCGCAAAGGATCCCATCTGCGAAAGAACGCCCAGATATTCGATGAAGCCGCCGATTGAAAAATGCGTGGCGGGGTCTCACCGACGAGGCGGGAAATGCGAGATCACCGAGAGCGAGAGGACGGGCATCCGCCGGCAGCAAGACGGCAATCGGCCGGCTACTCGAAGACAATGAGGCTTGCCGGAGTTGGCGGCATCGGTTTGACCATGACACCCGCAAGGCCGGCCAGTCTTGCCATCTCAGTCAGCTCACTGTGCGTATAAGCCTGCCCCGACGGCGTGCCAGCGAGCATCTCCCAGGAAAACGCCGCGGGAAAAGGCGGTGAAACCTGATCTTCGTTCGGCACGAAATCAACCGCGACGATCCGACCATCCTCTGCAAGGCTCGCGATGATCTTTCGCAACAGTTGAGCGCATGTCGGCATATCGAAGTGGTGCAGGAAGTTTGGAAGCAGCACGAGGTCATATCCGGTGCCCCAGTCGACATCGAAAGCATTGCCGGCGACCGTCCGATATCGGTCAGCAACGCCGGCTCTTTCCGCATTCTGCCGCGACAACTCCAATACAGCCGCCCAGTCGACGGCGACGATTTCCGCCGACGGAAAGACCTTGGCAATTTCGATCCCGAACAGGCCCGGACCTGAAGCAATATCCAGAACTTTTCTGGGAGGCTTGCCCCAGCCGGAGATTTCGCCGGCCAGTATTTTGGCACTGAGCCCGGTAAAGGAGCCCATACCGCGCGCAAACTTCAACCAGACGGGATTATCTGCAGACAGGTTCGCAAGCCCGGCCGATCCGCCATTTCGAACGACGGCGGCCGGATCACGCAGAAAATTATCCAGGACTTCGGGAGCGGCGACGAACTCGACGGCGGAGCCCATATAGGCCGGTGAATTGCGATCGAGGAACATTCTGGTCGAGGGCGTCATTCGGTACTCGCCGCTCTCCTTTGTCAGGAAGCCATGGACCACGAGGTAGTCGCACAGGATGCGCGTCCCACGCTCCGAAGCGCTCATTGCCGACGCCAGGGATACTGCCGTTTTGCCCTCGCCGATATGCGTAAAGAGATCGAGTTCGATAGCCGCCCTGATCGCCGCCGTCTTCCGGCATGCAAAGAGTGCATCGACCACGAGTTCCGGCGACACGACACCGGCATGGGTGTCCTCGACATCTGTTTCCATAGCATCCCCCAGAGCACTCGACCAATCTGCCTGGCCGCGCCAGCCGCGGAAATTATGCGTACATTCACATATTCTACAATACGCACCCAGCTAACCCTATCGGGTGCTGCCCTGCTGACCGAACGGCCCAGCCGAGCCGCATCTCCGCTTTATACTGACGGGTGTTGAAGCTTCAGACGACAATGCCGCTCGGCATGCTCTGTCGGATCGTCGCTCGACGAAATTCCTCGCGTGCCGTCATGGCATCGTGCCATAGCTGTTTAGTCCCTCAGTTGTCTCGATGACCCGATCTCGCGCGCGTGTTCAAGCCGCCTGTATGGGTTATTCGGATCGGGTGTGTCGAGGATAGAGCGTTCGACCCCTATGTGGACGAACTGGTTCAGCAAAACATGAATAGCCATTGTTCAGGATACCCCGACAGCTGACCTTATTGCAATGGGTTCAGCCGAAGCCATCAGTACGCGAGATTGTCGCCGTGCTGATAGTATGTGAATGCGCTGCCGTCGTAACGGTACGCATGACGGTTGGTCGCTATCCACAAGGCGTTATCAGACACGCTGTCGAGGCTGATGACCTGCGTCTTGCCGTCCAACTTTTCGCCCGTAAGCAGCCTCACGCGAGAGCCTTCGAGCACATAAAGACAGGTGCCTAAGTAGATCCTCCCTAGGAAGCTGCGGACCGACCAGATGTAATCACCGGGGAAAAACTCCCCCAAACTGCGGAAACCATCACGGGCATTGCCTATCAAAACAGTGCCGTCTTCGCCCACGACCAGCAGTTCGTCGGCCGTTCGTTCGCTGGCCAGCGCGGCACCCCAGACAAAATCGTCATTCACGCCGGAAAAATGCGGCGGCGTGTTCTTTTTGAGGAACCGCGCGATCCGCAGCCGCGACGAATGAAGCATGGCTGCCTTCAACCTTTCATATCTCTTAAGGTGGAACCAAGTCCTTCACTCATCTCTTCGATCGAAAAGGATTCTGAACCAATGCGGGTGAGCAAATGACGGTGCACATCAAACGAATCTACGAACCGAAGCAAGACAAGGACGGCATCCGCATTCTCGTCGACAGGCTCTGGCCGCGCGGACTGAGCAAGCAGGATGCGGCAGTCGATCTCTGGCTGAAGGAGGTCGCGCCGAGCCCGGCGCTGCGCCGCTGGTTCGGCCACGATCCCGCCAGATGGACAGAGTTCCAGCGCCGCTACCAGGGCGAACTCGAAATGAACGCGTCGGCCGTAGAAGAACTCGAACACCAGATCGGAAAATCGGACGCAACGCTTCTCTATGCGGCGAAGGACCTGCAGCACAATCACGCGATCGTGCTGCAGCGGTTCCTCGGCAGAAGCTGAAACATCGGCGCCCGACGCCGATGAAAGGCTGCCCCCTGCGTAAAAATTTCCGGGAACCTTTTCGACGGATCTGCATCCAATGCCTGCTTCCAAAGACGCGCCGGCGCCGCGGAAGGCATTCGCAAGACACAAGGGAGACGGATCATGTTGAAACAGATTTTCGGTGCAGCGCTGATAGCGGCCTCGCTCGGCACGATTTCACTCGCCGCCGATGCCAAGCCGACCGACCCTCAGATCGCCCATATCGCCTATACGGCGGGGCAGATCGATGTCACCGCCGCTGAACAGGCATTGAAGAAAAGCAAGAATGCCGAAGTCATCGAATTCGCCAAGACCATGGAACGCGACCACAAGGCCGTCAATGACCAGGCGCTCGCCCTCGTCAAGAAGTTGAAGGTGACGCCCGAAGACAACAAGATCAGCCAGTCGCTCTCGGCTCAAGCAAGCAAGGAGTTGAAGACGCTTGAGGCTCTCGACGGCGCGGCCTTCGACAAGGCCTATGTCGAAAACGAAGTCGCCTACCACAAGTCGGTCAATTCAGCGCTGTCCACGGTGCTGATCCCATCGGCTCAGAACAAGGAGCTGAAGTCGCTCCTGGAAACGGGCCTGACCCTGTTCAAGCAGCATCAGATGCATGCAGAGCATCTTGCCTCGATGATGAAGTAGGTTTGCGATGAAGCTGCCGATGAAATCGCTGCCGCTGCTGTTTGTACTTTGGGCCGGGGCAGCATCGGCGGCGGAATATCAGGTCACCATCACGGGCATGAAATTCAGTGCGACGCCTGCCGAACTGCATGTCGGCGATGTGATCGTCTGGCGAAATGATGATATATTCCGGCATACGGCAACGGCGCGTGACAAAAGCTTCGACATCGATCTGCCGCCGAAATCGGAAAGCCGCCTGACGATCAGCCGAGCGGGAGCGGTCGATTTTTACTGCCGCTTTCATCCCGCCATGACGGGTACACTGGAGGTCCGGCCATAGGCCGGACTCCTGGAAACACGGAGCAGCGAAGATTTCCATGACAGCCATTCCGGTTCCGGTCACACGACATCGACCGCTTCTATCGGCACTTGCCGACGCCGACCTCCTGCCGCTGGCAAAAATCGGCGACGAGGTCGCCATCCGCGCCATCATCCAGCGTCACAATCAGCGCCTGTTCCGCACCGCGCGTGCCGTCATCCGCAATGATGCGGAGGCGGAAGATGTCGTCCAGGCGTCTTACATCAAAGCCTTCGCCAGCCTGTCGGCATTCCGGGGTGAGGCCGAGCTTTCGACGTGGCTGACCCGAATTACGCTCAACGAGGCGCTGGGCCGGGTCCGCGCGCAAAAGAACACCACCGGACTGGAGGAAATCGACATGCAGGCGACGTCGGCGGGTGGCCAGGTCGTGCAGTTTCCGTCCTCGCTATCGGCGACAGATCCGGAAACCGAGCTGTCGCGAAGCCAGGCGCGGCAACTGCTGGAACAGGCGGTCGACGAACTGCCGGATGACTTTCGCGCCATCTTCGTGCTGCGGGATGTCGAGGGCATGAGCACCTACGAGGCCGCATCCTATCTCGGCATAAGACCCGAAACCGCCAAGACGCGGCTGCACCGAGCGCGGAAGATGATGCGCCAGTCGATTGAAAAACGGCTTTCCGGCGCCTTCTCGGCGCTGTTTCCCTTCGATGGCGCCCGCTGCGCTTTCATGGCCGACCGCGTCGTCGCGGCGCTTCGCCAGACCTCCTGATACGGAAGAATGCCGCCATATGGACGGAGCGCCCATGCTATGAGGCGAGCGCCTGCCTTACGCCGGCGAGGCCGCGGCGCAGGAACGGGTCCGAGTGAATATAGAAAAACTGCACGCCCTTTTCCCGCCAATGCGGCAGTTCCTCGGCGGTCACGAGCGTACCGGCAATCTTGCCTGCGGCGCGGATCTTCCCAACGGCGCGGGCGACCTCGTCCGTCACAGCTGCCGGGCGCGGCTCGCCGAACGGCGGCGCTGGCGGATAACCCATATCCTGGGAGAGATCGCCGGGACCGATGAAGAACACGTCGATGCCATCGACACGAAGCATCTCGTTCAGATTGGCGATCGCATCCTGCGTCTCGACCATGGCGATCACCAGCCGCTTGTCGTAATCCGATGGCAGGGCATAACGGACGGCATCGACAATCGCACGCGCCTGTTCTGATGTCTCGACCAGCGGCACCATGATCCCGTCAGCGCCGGCATTCAAATAGCGGATGATGACCGGACGTTCGTGCGAATGCGGGCGCACGATTGCAGCGCCGCCGACCGAGCGGACGATCTGGGAGGTCATCCTGACATCCTCGAAGCTCCAGGTGCCATGCTCGCAGTCGACGAAGACCGAATCCGCACCCAGTTCCACCAGCCGGGCGGCCAGGCCCGAAGAGGAGTGATGGGGCGTAAACATCGAGATGGCTTCGCCGGCCAGCAGCCGGGCGCGCAGCTTTGCGCCGTTCATGGTTGTCCTCCTATTTCCTTGATTTCGGCATGTCGGGCGTATCGGCCGGCGCGCCGACCCAGCGCGCGGTCTCGATATCGGCCGATGTGTCCCGCATGAAGGTCGGGCAGATGTGAAGCTCGGGGATGACGGCGCCCTTCTGCAGGCTTGCGCAGAGCGCGATTGCCCTCGCCACGTCCTGTGGATCGAGCATCACGGACCGCTCGCTTTCGAGCGGCGGCCGTGCGCGGTTGTCCATGATCGGCGTGTTGGTTTCGCCGGGAAGGATCGTCGTCGCCCGGATGCCCTGGTTTCGATAGGTGTTGTGGACGAAGGTCATGAAGTTCTTCACCCCGGCCTTGGCAGCGCCATAGGCCGCTCCGCCCAGGAGGTTCGGATTGAGTGCGGCAAGCGACGAGACGGTGATCACCGTGCCGCCGCCATTGGCGATCATATCGGGCAGAACCGCTTGGGTGAGGTTGAAGACGGCGGTCAGGTTGACGTTGACCGTGGAGTTCCACTCTTCTTCGCTGAGGAAACGCGCGTTCAGTACCTTGCTCGCGCTGCCGGCATTATTGACGAGGATATCGACCGGACCGATGCCGTCCCTGATCCACTTCACGCTTTCGAAGATTTCCTGCCGCGATTCGATGTTCAGAGGCCGGGTAAAGGCCTTGCCGCGCCGCTTCTCGATCAGCCCGGCGACCTCTCGCAGCGGCGCCATCCGGCGGCCGGTCAGAACGACGGTGGCGCCTTCCTCGGCAAGAAGGATCGCGGCCTCGCGACCGATGCCCGTTCCCGCTCCAGTGACAAGCGCGATCTTTCCGTTCAACAGGCCCATAACGGCTCCTCCTATTCCGCGGCCACCGCGGCCGCGCCCTTGTAGCCATATATAAGCTTTGCGGCTTTTGGGGTGATCAGGCCTTCGGCAAGATCCTGCTCGATCAGCACGGCCGGTCGCTCGCTCACCCTGCCCCATCCACCGCCGCCCGGCGTTTCGACTTCCAGCCGCTCGCCGGTCTTCAGCACGACCTTGCCCTTTGGAAATTGCGGCTGGCCTTCCTTGCTGACCTTGCCCGGCGTGCCGTCCTGTCCGTCGACGACACCGAAGCAGGGATGCCGGACACGCTCGGATGCGAGATAGATGTTCATTGCCGAGCGTCCGAGATTGCGCAGGATTGCCCGCTGTCCCAGGCCGCCACGATATTTGCCGGCCCCGCCGGAATCGGCGATGAGCTCCTTGCGCTCCATCAGCACGGGGACGGCGATTTCGAACATTTCGACGGCCGTCACTTTGCAGTTCGATGGAAAGCTCAGCGTATCCAGCCCGTCGAATCCCGCACGAGCCCCCTGGCCGCCATGGAAATTCTGCACGGATCCGTACTGCGAACCGTCATCCCGGCGGCCGACGCAGTTGGCCGCCCATATGGGCGCGCCGCCGCTGTCGCCCATGACCTTGTCGGGCACCACGCCTTCGAGCGCCCGGAAGATCAGCGAGGGGATCGCATGGCCGATCAAGTTGCGGGAATTGCCCGCCGTCCACTGCTCCGGATTGAGAACGGAGCCAAGCGGAGCGTCGTCGGTGATCGGCGTGATGCAGCCCTCGTTGTTCGGCGTATCGGGATCGAGCAGGCATTTCAGCGCATAGACCGAATGGGCGTAGCGATAGTTGGTGCGACAGTTGATCGAGTGGAGAACCTGATCGGATGTGCCGGCGTAATCCACATGGATGGAATCGTCGCCGACGATGACCGTCGCCTTCAAGATGATGTCGGTCTCGTAGCCGTCCAGCGTCATCTGGGCCGAATAGCGGCCATTCGGCCACGCCTTGATCGCCTTGCGGGTCTGCGCCTCAGAGCGGGAATGGATCGCTTCGGCGAGGCCGTCGATATCGTCGAGGCCATATTCATCGAGGAATTTCACCAGTTCGCGACCCATGACATTGTTGGCAGCGATCATCGATTCCAGATCGCCCTGGACTTCGGTCGGCAGCCGCACCGATGCGGCGATGATGTCGAGAACGTCCTGATTGGGAACGCCGGCTTTGTGCAGTTTGACGATCGGGAAACGGATGCCTTCCTCGAAAATGTCGCTCGCTTCCGAATGAAGCGGCGCTCCGCCGATGTCAGGCAGGTGAGCGATCGAGCCGGCATAGGCGACGACCTTGCCGTTCTTGAAGATCGGCGTGATCATCGTCACATCGGGCAGATGGCCGGTGCCGATCTCCGGATCGTTGGTCGCGAGAACATCGCCTTCGACAAGCGTTTCCGCCGGAAACTTCGGCAGGAAATATTTCTGAGCCGCGGCCGGCAGCGAGGTGATGAAGACCGGGATGGACCAGGTGCATTGGGCAAGCGCCCGCCCCTTGCTGTCGAGCAGCACGGTGACATAATCGTGGTTCTCACGGACGATCGGCGAGAAGGCCGTCTTGCCGAGCACGTTGTCGGCCTGATCGGCGATGAAGATCAAGCGGTTCCACATGACCTGCAGATTGATCGGATCGTTGAAATCGGTAGCGGTCTTCGACATCGGAATTCGCCTTACTGAATGTTGATCACGAGGTTGCCGTTGGCATCGACGTGGAAGACGCCACTTGGCCCGACGACGGCGGTGGATTCGCGCTGCTCGACAATCGCCGGCCCAGCGAATTCGCGCCCCACCGGAAGCCGGTAGTGGTCGTAGACAGGCGTCTCGGCATAGGCGCCGAGCTCCTGGAAATAGACCTGGCGCTGCCCCTTCGACGCATCGGCGGCATTGACTTCGTGAGGCCGGGTCACCCGATCCTTTTCGCCGCTGGCGCGAAGCCGCCAGGTGATGACCTCGACCGACGCGTTGACCGTCCGGCCGAACAGCTCGCGATAGAGCTTGTAGAAATTGGCGAGCAGCTGCTTGAGGAACTCCTCCTTCGGCAGGCCGCGATCGGGCAGAGCCACGGTGATCTCGTGCCCCTGGCCAACATGGCGCATGTCGACCGTGTAGCGGTTGGTGATCGTCTCCTTGGCGATGCCGGCGGCGGAAACCACCTCGGCGCCCTGCGCAGCCAGATCGTCCAGCAGACGGTCGACCGCGGCGACATCCCAATTGTCGACCGGCATCGGATGACTTGCGGAGAGATCGACGGCGACCGGCGCGATCAGCAGGCCGATGGCCGAGGTGACGCCTGCCCCCGTCGGGCAGATGATGCGCTTGATGCCGAGCTTGCAGGCGATGCCGTAGGCATGCACCGGGCCCGCGCCGCCGAATGCCACCATCGGCAGCGACCGCGGATCGACACCGAGATCGGTGGCATGCATGGCCGCCGCCTTGCTCATGGATTCATTGACGAGATCGTGAATGCCCCAGGCGCAGCGGTCGACGCTGACATCGAGCGACTTGGCAAGTGCGGCCATCGCTTCGCGCGCCGCGTCCTTCGACACTTTGAAGGAACCACCGACGAAGGACTCCGTCCCCATATAGCCAAGCAGGATATCCGCATCGGTGACCGTCGGCTGCGTGCCGCCGCGCTGATAGGCCGCCGGACCCGGCATCGCGCCCGCCGAATGCGGGCCGACATCGAGAAGACCCAGCGGGTTCTTTGCCGCGATCGACCCGCCGCCGGCGCCGATTTCGATCATCTGGATGGACTGGATCTTCAGCGGGAAGCCGGAGCCCTTGCGGAAACGCTGATAGTGAGCGACCTCAAGGTCCGTTCCGACCGTCGGCTCGCCGTTCGGGATCAGGCAAAGCTTCGCGGTGGTGCCGCCCATGTCGAAGGAAAGCACGCTTCCCTCGCCGGCAATGCGGCCGAATTCGGCGGCGGCGACGGCGCCAGCTGCGGGACCGGATTCGATCAGGCGGACGGGAAGTTCGGCGGCGCGCCGGCTCGGCACCAGGCCGCCCGACGAGGTCATCCAGAGAACCTGGCGGTCGATGCCTTTGGTGGCGAATTCGCGCTGAAGATGAGCGACGTGACCGGCCATCTGCGGGCGGGTATAGGCATTGACGACCGTCGTCGAGGCGCGGTCGAATTCCCGCATCTCAGGGCAGACCTCCGACGACAACGAGACGAAAATATCGGGGTCTTCCTCGCGCAGGAGGGCTGCCACACGCTGTTCGTGCTGCGGATATTTATAGGCGTGCAGCAGGCACACGGCGACGGAACGGATGCCCTTCTTCTTCAGATGCGACGCAATTTCACGGACGGTCTCTTCCTTGAGTTCGGTCATCACCTCGCCATCGGCCGCGATGCGCTCGACGGCGCCATAGCTGTTCGACCGCGTGACCAGCGGCTCCGGATATTTGATGTTGAGATCGTAGAGGTCGTAGCGGCCTTCGTTGCGGATGCGAAGCATATCCTGAAAGCCATCGGTGGTGATGAAGCTGGTCTCGACGCCCTTGCGCTCCAGCACAGCATTCGTCACCACCGTCGTCGCACCCAAGACCTGCAGACGTTCGATCGAGATGGCGGAGGAGAACTGTTCCAGGAGTTCCGACACGCCCTGCACGACCGCTTCCGCCGGGTTCTTCGGCGTGCTCAGCACCTTGTGCAGATGGAGATCGCCATTGTCATCAAGCAATGCGAAGTCGGTGAAGGTGCCGCCAGTGTCGAAAGCCAGTTTTGCCATGTTTCCCTCGAAGCAACCGTTGGTCTCATGCGGTTTCGGAGACCCTTATGTCTGCTGAGGAGGTTAGGTGATCGGCGACCGGCTTGGCTAACACAGTTGCCGTCTGCCGCCATAGGGTTTGCTTATGGCAGGCGGTTGAAAAACGGGTCGGCTCTAAACCGTCTTGATACCCTGATGCTGGCTGCTCATCAGCTTCGCAACGATCTCCAGCAGGACGGCCCGCGCCGCGAGCGCCGGCTCGGACAGAGGCAGATGGTCGGAGACGCAGAGGGAGACGGTGGCTTCGATGACGGGCTTGGTCAGCGCCCGCACCTGCGTGCCGGCGAAATAGGAGGTTTCGGTCACCACCGATGCCGGAAGGATGGTGGAGCCCAGCCCTTCCCGTACCGCGGCGTCGAGCGCCGGCACCGACTCGATCTCCGACAGCACTTGCGGATGGGCGCGGGCGCGGGCGAACGCTTCGTCGATGAGCCGGCGAAGCAGATGGCCTTTGCTGGGCAGCAGCAGCGGCAGGGCATCGACCGATGCAAGCGGCAGAGGCTCGGACGGGTCGCCGGGCAATTCCGCCCCCGGCGGTGATACCAGGAACATCTGCTCCCGGAACAGCGGCTGGAGCGTCACCCCTTTGATGGGGTCTGCGGCATAGATCAGCGCCATGTCCATCTTGCCGGTCATGATGAGTTCGCTGAGGATATGGCCGAAGCTGTCGTTTATGTGGACGACGACGTCGGGATGACGGGCTTTCATTTCCTTCAGGATCGGCAGCGACAAGGCGCTCGACGTCGAATAGGTCGCAAGCCCGATCGATACCCGTCCGGCCACCGACTTTGCGGACTGGTTGATATCGGTCTGCGCCTGATCGATCTGCTTCAGCATCAGCTGGGCATGCCGATAGAGGATCAGGCCGGCCTCGGTCGGGGTGATGCCGACATTGCTTCGGATCAGAAGCTTGTGCTTGAAATGGGCCTCCAGCGCGGCGATCTGCTGGGAGAGCGCAGGCTGAGCGGTGCGAAGCAGGGCGGCTGCGCGCGAAACGCTGCCGGTATCGACGATCTTGACGAAACTTCGCAGTTTTCTGAAATCTACGCTCATGGCCTCAAGCTTCGGTTTACGGAACCTAAGACCTCGGGCGGGAAACGCGCAAGCCCCTCCCGCCTGCTGCAGAATTCAACGCAATTCGCCGACCGCCCGCTCGATGCGATCACAGGCTTCGGTGATGGCGTCCATCGAAGTGGCGATCGACAGGCGGAAATACGGCGATAGGCCGTAGGCCGCGCCCTGCAGGGCCGCCACGCCGACGCCGTCGAGGAGATAGAGGACGAAGTCGAGGTCCGTCTCGATCACCTTGCCCTCAGGCGTCCTCCGGCCGATCACGCCGGCGCAGTTGGGAAAGAGGTAGAAGGCCCCGTCCGGCACCAGGCACGACAGGTCCGGCACGGCGTTCAGACGCCGGCAGGCATAGTCGCGGCGCTCCTTGTAGACCTTGACGCTGTCGGTGACGAAGCCCTGGTCGGAGGCGAGCGCATGCGCGGCCGCCGCCTGGCTGACTGAAGACGGGCAGGACGACATCTGCGATTGCAGCTTGTTGATCGCCGCGATCAGGGGAGCCGGCCCCGCTCCGTAACCGATGCGCCAACCGGTCATGGCGTAGGATTTCGACACGCCGTTCGTGAGGAGCACCCGATCCTTCAGTTCCGGCACAGCTGCGACCAGCGTCGTCATCGGCTCGTCCTTGAACCAGACCTGATCGTAGATGTCGTCGGAGAGGATCATGATCTCGGGGTGCCGCAGCAGCACCTTTCCGAGTTCGTGCAGTTCGTCGCGGCTATAGGCAGCGCCGGTCGGGTTCGACGGCGCATTCAGGATCAACCACATGGTCTTCGGCGTGATCGCCGCTTCGAGGGCTTCCGGCGTCAGCTTGAAGCCCTGCTCCTGCGGGCATTGCACGATGATCGGCTTGCCCTCGTTGGCGATCACCATATCGGGATAGGAGACCCAATAGGGTGCCGGAATGATGACCTCGGCATCGTTCTCGACGCTGGCCATCAAGGCAAGGAAAAGGATCTGCTTTGCGCCACCGCCGACGCAGATCTCGTTATCGCCATATCGCAATCCGAGACGCCGCTCGAAATTGTTGATGATCGCCTTGCGCAGGGAGGGCGTGCCGTTGACGGCGGTGTATTTGGTTTCACCCCGGTCGATGGCGGCATGGGCCGCTGCCTTCACGTGATCCGGCGTATCGAAGTCGGGCTCGCCGACCGTCATGTCGACGATGTCGCGGCCGGCCGCCTTCAGCTCGCGGGCGCGCGCCGCCGCCGCCGTGCTCGGCGAAACCTTGATCCTGGAGACGCGTGAGGCTGGCACGAAAGTGCTCATGGATATGTCCTTGGTTTTTCTTGGGTTTCAGTGAACCGCTTCAGTCTCGCCGCGCATCTTGCCCGTCAGGAAAAGCTCGCCGAGTTCGTCGTGGCTGATTTCCCCCGGCAAACCGTCCCAGATGACCCTGCCAAGCCTGAGGATCACCGCGCGTTCGGCGACCTCCATGGCCTTCTTCGTGTTCTGCTCGACGAGCAGAATGGTCTGCCCGGCGGCATGCAGGCGCAGCAGTTCATCGAAGACGATGCCGATCGCCGCCGGCGAAAGGCCGACCGACGGCTCGTCGACCAGCAGCACTTTCGGGCGCTGCAGGACGGCCATCGCCACTTCGAGCAGTTGCTGCTCGCCGCCCGACATATTGCCGGCCAGCGTCGAGCGCCGCGTCTTCAGGATCGGAAACAGATCGTAGACATAATCCCGATCCGCCTTCACTTTGTCGTCGCGCAGCGTATAGGCCGCCATCTGCAGGTTTTCGTCCACCGTCATGACCGGAAAATTGCAGCGGCCCTGCGGCACGAAGGATATGCCTTCACCGAGAATGGCGCGCGACTTGTAGCCGGCAATGTTCTTGCCGCGCCAGTCGATGCTGCCGTCCTTGATCGTCGTCATGCCGTAGAGCGTCTTCAGAAGTGTCGATTTTCCCGCTCCGTTCGGTCCCATCAGTGCCACGAACTGGCCTGCCGGCACGTCGAGATCGACGCCGTTCAGGATATCGAGAGATCCATATCCGGCACGCAGGCTCTTGATCGAGAGATTTGAATCAGCCACCGAGATAGGCCTCCCTGACCCGCTGGTCGTTGATGATTTCCTGCGGCAGGCCCTCGGCGAGCTTGCGCCCCTGGTCGAGCACGATCACCCGCCGGCAGATGCTGGTCACCACGTCGATATTGTGTTCGATGATCAGGAAACTGACGCCGAGCGATTTGTTGGCGTAGAGAATGGTCTCGACCACCCGCTCGATGATCTTCGGGTTGATGCCCGCCATCGGCTCGTCGAGCAGGATCAGCTTCGGCTCCGGCATCAGCATGGAAGCGAACTGGATGAGCTTCTGCTGCCCGCCGGAAAGATTGCCGGCCGGCTGTTTGCGCACGTCCCACAACCCGGCCATCCTGATCAGTTCCTGCGCACGTTCGCGCAATCCTGAGACCCGGCTGCGCGACAGCTTGCCGATCCCGAAGGTGGAAAACAGCGACGGGAAGCTGAACATCTGCCCCGCGATGATCAGGTTTTCCTCGACGTCGAGCGATTTGAAGACGACCGTCTTCTGGAAGGAGCGCAGCATGCGCCCCTCGCGGGCGATCCGGTTCAGCGTCCATCCGGTGATATCCTGGCCGTCGAGCCTCACCTTGCCGCTATCGGGTTTGCCGAGGCCGGTGCTGCAATCGAAGAAGGTCGATTTGCCCGAGCCGTTCGGCCCGATCAAACCGGCGATCTCGCCGCGCTCGACATGAATGCTGACATCGTCGACCGCCTTCACCGCGCCGTAGGATTTCGTGAGATTGCTGATTTCGAGAATGGGAAGACCGGTCATTTCGCGCTCCCGATCGAATCCCAGAGGCGGTTGATAGCGGGCGCAAAACCCTTCCGGAACCAAAAAACCAAGACGAGCAGGCAGAGCCCGTAGGCGATCATCCGAAGTTCCGGCGTCACACGCAGGGCCTCAGTCAGGCCGACGAACAGCAGGCTGCCGAAGACGACGCCCGAAATCGTCCCGGCGCCGCCGCCGAGCACGATGATCAGCATCGTCGTCGAATAATACATCTGGAAGGTCAGCGGGCTGACCACCGTCAGATAATGCGCGTAGAGACTGCCGCCGACGCCGGCGAAGACCGCGCTCAGCATGAAGACGATCAGCTTGTAGCGCCAGGTGGGGATGCCGACGGATTCGGCCAGCGTCTCGTTCTCGCGGATGGCGATCATGTTGCGCCCGGCAGGCGAGCGGACGATCATCCAGACGGCGAGCGTGGCGAGAATTCCGACGGTCAGCGCCAGATAATAGAAGGCCGTCGTGCCCGATACGGTGAAGGACAGCGGCCCGAGCGCGAAATGCGGCTTCGGTATGCTGGAGAGTCCCATATCGCCGCGGGTAAGCGAAATCCAGTTCTTGGCGATCGCCTGGCCGATGATCACGAAGCCGAGCGTACACATCACGAAGGATGTCGAGCGCAGCCGCAGGGCCGGGATGCCGAGAGGCAGGGCGATGGCGCCCGCCGCCAGCCCGGCGGCGGCGACATTGACGTAGAACGGTGTGCCGTAGGTGACGGCCAGCAGGCCCGAGGCATAGGCGCCGATGCCGAAAAATGCGGCCTGGGCGAGCGAGAGCAGGCCGGTATAACCGACCAGAAGATTGAGGCCATGCGCCGGCAGCATGAAGATCAGCGCGATGATCAGCGCATGGACGACATAGGTGCTGGCGACGAAGGGGGCGCAGAGCGCGGCCAACAGCAGCAGCACACCGAGCGGCAGGCGAAGATCGCGGCGCTGCTGTGATTGCGAGACTTCCGTGAGAGACATAGCAAGTCCTCAAATTCGAGAAAGGTTCGGCGGAGCGCGCTCAGAAGCGCGCCTGTGTCGAGAACAGCCCATGAGGGCGCCACATCAGCATCAGGATCAGCGTGGCGAAGCCGACGGTGTCGCGGAACTGCAGTCCCACATAAGTGGCAACCAGGCTCTCGGCGATACCGAGGATCATCGCCGCGAAGAAGGTGCCGCGCACATTGCCGAGGCCGCCCATGATGATGATCGGCAGGGTCTTGAAGGTGATCAGCTCACCCATGCCGCCATAGACGCTGACATTGACCGGCGCCGTCAGCACTCCGGAGAGGGCGGCAAGTGCGGCGCCGAGAATGAAGGTCCTGAGCACGACCTGCGGCACATCAATGCCGACCACCTCGCAGCATTCGACATTCTGCGACACCGCCCGCATGGATTTGCCCATCCTGGTATAGGTCACCATAAGTTCGAGGCCGATGAACACGATCAGGCAGACGATGAGGATGATGACGCGCTGCTCGGCCAGGCTGAAGCCGAGGATCGACACGGGTTCGATATAGCCGCCCGAAAAGAACTTGTAGCCGCCGCCGAAAACCAGGATGACGGTATTCTGCAGGACGAGCGCGATGCCGAGCGTGGCGAGCACCCCGGATTCGGGCGGAGCGCCGACCATGCGCTGCATCACGAATTTGCCGACCACATAGGCGATGACGATCGTCGACAGCACACCGACGACGATCGAGGCCTCATAGGACAGTCCGAGATAGTCGATGGCGAACCATGCCCCGAACGTTCCCAGCATGTAATATTCGCCGTGGGCGAAATTGATGGCCCGGAGCACCCCGAATATCATCGTCATGCCAACGGCAACGATGGCGTAGACGGATCCCGTCACGATGCCGTTGATGATCTGCTCAAGGATTGTTGAGAACATGGTCCTATCCCCGACGGTGGATCAGTTCGCAGGATACTGGATATCCGCCGCGTAGGCACCTTTGATGCTCGGCTTGCCGTCCTCGATCTGCAGCAGGATCATCGGCAGGCGAGCCTGGTTGTGATCGTCGAAGGTCACCTCTCCGACGGCGCTCTTATATTTGATCTTGGAGAGCGCATCACGCACCTTGGCCTGGTCGGGGCTGCCGGCTTCCTTGATCGCCTGGGCGAGAAGGTGAACCGTGTCCCAATGGACATAGGCGTGGTTGTTCGGCGCCTCATTGTAGGCAGCCGTGAACTTCTCCACGAAAGCCTTGCTCTCGGGGGAGTCGAAGGCCGGCAGCCATGCCGCGGCTTCGACCGCGCCTTCAAGGACCTTCGGCGCTGATTTGATGGTCTTTTCGGTGTTGAACTCGCCATTGCCAATCAGGGTCACCTTGCCGGCCAGCCCGAGTTCGAGCATCTGACGGGCGATAATTGGCGTGGTATCGGCAAGGCCGTACATGATGATCGCCTGGGCGCCATTGTCACGGATCTTGGCGAGAACGCTGCGGAAGTCGACCTCGCCTTCCTTGTAATAGTCTTCGCTGACGATCTCGCCCTTGAAGTCGGGCAGGTATTTCTTGGTGAAGGTGATCGCCGAACGGCCGTAATCGCTGTCGACCGAGAGAACGGCGAATTTGGTGAAGCCGCGCTGCTCGGCGGCATATTTCGCCACAATCAGCGCCCGGTTCTCGTCTGTGGGATAGTTGCGGAAGGTCCACTTGTAACCGCCGACGCCGGCGCCATAGGTGATCTTCGGGTTCGACGATGCGGCGTTCAGCAGAAGCACGCCCGCATCTTCGGCGACCGGCTGCATCGCCAGAGTGACCGAGCTCGAAACGTCACCGATGATGTAGTTGACCTTGTCCTGGTCGATCAGGCGCCGCGTGGCCGAAACGCCCTCGACCGGCGTTCCCTGGCTGTCGGCGGAAAAGATTTCGATCTTGCGGCCGTCAATACCGCCGGCATCGTTGATTTCTTTGACGGCCAGTTCGGCGCCATGCAGCGAAAACGCGCCGTAACGGGCATTCGGCCCGCTCATCGGCGATACCAGGCCGAGCCTGATCGTTTCATCTGCGGCGAGAGCCCGTTGCGAGACGCCGGTCATGAGCGCGGTCAAGGAAAGGATTGCCGTGGAAATGCAAAATGCCCGGCGCGTCAAAGTCTTGTTCATGGTTCCCACTCCGTTTGTTGGACACGTCTGATCGGCCCCTGCCGTCATGTGCTCAAATGCCGCTTTGCCGCGGTTCTTGTTGCGCCAGTCTTCTGCTGACACTGTCACAGTAGGTTCATCCATCGGCGCATGGCCAACACAACTCGCTTCTGCCGCCATAGCGAATCTTTATAGCGAAGAAGGGGTCCAAAGCTCGGCGGCGGCCGCCTGACAACCAGCATCCCCGACATCGCCGAGCGCCGTGCACGGGAAAACGATCCGGTGTCGGACCGGCTTCATCCTCCCCTGCGATATGGTCTGCATGCGTCCGGCGTGGAGATGCATTCTTGCAGCGCACCTGGATCGCTCCTGACGCAGGAGACCGATATCCTTGAATGGAACGTCATCCGATCAAGCGGCCTCGCCGGCAAGGGGCGCGCCGACCAAACCATTCCGCCCTCAACCCTCGATAACCAACTGGCAGAGCTCACCGGTCAATCTGTCGAGTTCATGCAGAACCTTTTGGATGCGGGCGCGTGCCTGAAGCATGTTATCCATGTCGGAGCCGCCGGACGGTCCGGCTGCGGTCTGCAGGTCATGAGCATTCGTCGCACTGTTGGAGAGCGGATTTGGAAACTGGAAGATTTCAGCCATTCTCATTCATTATTTTCATTGTGCCTGGGAGGACGGAAACTCTCATGTCTCCAGGATGCGGCGTGGTTTCATTGCCGATCGACCGGAACGTCTTCGCCTTTTATTTCAATGCGTTGCGTTCGTCCCTACACCCAGTAAACGCCTGATCAACCTTAACAAACTGCTACTTTCGCCCCTGCGCACGGCTCAGTTCCAAGCTTTGCTGCGCCGATCGGACAACATTGCGAAATTCGGATAACGCAACCGTCAAATTGAGAACCGGTCAGTTCTGCAGCTTAAGAACCGGCGAAATGAAATCCCGCTCGCCGTGCTTCGAAGCGAACTCGCAAGCGGTCGTTCCTTATCCGCGGGGCGGACGACCTTGCCGATGGCCGTCTCGTCCATCTCAAGTTTTCTGCCTTCGATCAGGATGGATATCCGATTCACGTGATACGCAACCCCGCCCGGGCCCGCAGCGAGATGGCTGGTGGCAGAGCTTCGGGCGAGGCTTTCAGGCACGTTCCGAGATCGAGGACATGAGGACGGATTCGAACACCGTGCCAGCGAAATCGACGGCTGATGGCTAGCGCATCATGCTTGTGGCAGATTTGCCCGTCAATCGCTCAACCACAGCGCCATGATTTCCGGCTTCGGCAGGGCCTTGCTGTAGAGGAAACCTTGCGCCGATCCGCATCCGTTCGCAGCCAGGAAGGCTGCCTGCTCGGCGGTCTCGACGCCTTCCGCCACCACCTCCTGCCCGAGGCAGCGCGCGATTGAGAGGATCGCCTTCACAAGTTCCTCGTTGCGCCGGTCGGTGCTGTTGATGAACGACCGGTCGATCTTCAGCGTGTCGATCGGGAAGCGCGCCAGATAGTTGAGCGCCGAATAGCCCGTACCGAAATCATCGATGGCGATCGAAAAGCCCATGCTGCGAAGGTCCGATAGCGTCTGCAGCGTTTCGTCCTTCTGATCGAGGAGGAGGCTTTCGGTTATTTCTATTTCGACCCATTCGGCGCGACAGCCAGTTTCGTCGAGAATTTCGCCGATCGACCTTACCAATCCGGCGGATTGGAACTGCTTGACCGACAGGTTGATCGCCACCTTATGCGGCGAGCGGCTCACGACCCGGCTTTTGGCATTGAATTCGGCCGCCGTCTGGCAGGCCTCGCGCAGTACCCATCGCCCGAGATCGACGATCAGCCCGGTTTCTTCGGCGACCGGAATGAAGCGAAGGGGAGGAATCATGCCCATTTCGGGGTGACGCCATCTCAACAGCGCCTCGGAGCCGATCATCGCGCCGCTGTCCAGAAGTACCTTCGGCTGGTAATGCAGTTCCAGCTCGCCGCGCTCGATAGCCCGGCGCAAATCCAATTCCAGCCGCATGCGATCCTCGACGCTCGCCGTCAGGTCCTTCGAGTAGAAGCGGAAGCTGTTTCGTCCGGAGCGCTTGGCGAGATACATCGCGGAGTCGGCATATTTTACCAGATCGTTGGCCTCGGCGCTGTCATCGGGATAGAGCGCAATGCCGACGCTGCATGAGACGAACACCTCCTTGCCATCCAGCAGGAAGTTTTCCCGGAACTTGTCGAGGATGTCGCTGGCGACCCGGCCGAGATCGTCTCCCGGCCGCAGATCCGGCAGCAGGATCGCGAATTCGTCGCCGCCGAGGCGGGCGACGGTGTCGTAGTCGCGGACGCTCGCATTAAGGCGCGCGGCCGCCTGACAGAGCAATTCATCGCCGACCGGATGTCCCATCGTATCGTTGACCACCTTGAAATGGTCGATGTCGATCAGCATCACGCCGGCCCGCTGTCCTCGCGAGACGGCCGAGGTGATCATCTGCCGCAGCCGGTCGTTGAACAGCGATCGGTTCGGCAACGCGGTCAAGGGATCGTAAAAGGCCATCTGGTGGATCTTCTGGCGCGATGCGTTCAGCTCCGTCACGTCGCGGGCGACGCCGAGAACCCCCACGACGGCTCCTTCCGCATCTGTGATCGGCACCTTGCGCGTTTCAAGAAGAACGGATTGACCGCTCTGCTGGGAAATGACCCACTCCTCGTCGCTGAGGATGCATTCCCCGGCCTTGATCGCCGCCTTGTCGGATTCGCGAAAAAACCGAGCCCTCCCAATGTCGAACAGGTCGAAGTCGGTTTTTCCGACCACGTCGGCTTCCGCCAGGCCGGTCATTCGCTCGAACGTGTGATTGCACAGCACATAAGCGCCGTTCATATCCTTGACCCAGATCATGTCGGGCATGGTCTGAAGCACGCTGAGCAACTGCGTCCGCACGGAGTTGATGGCGTCTTCGGCTTGTTTCCGCTCGGTAATGTCGCGCGAAAATGCCAGAAGCGTCGTGGCGGCGGCCGGATCGGCGTTCGGCCGCCTGGCCACGGATAGTTCGAACCACCGTGTCTCGCCGTTCGGCAGCGAGATGCGGATGCATCGGCCGTAGGCGACTCCCTCCTTGCCGGCCGTGCGAAGCGCCTCCATCGCGATGTCCGCCTGATCTGGCGCAAGAACATCGCCAACAGACTTGCCCAGCAGCATTTCCCGCTGCTGGGCCAGCAGTTCCGGGCTTCTCGTCCAGACCTGGAGATAGCGACCATCCTCGTCCACCTCGAACAGGACATCCGGAATGGCAGTGATGATGCCCTCGGCGAATTCAAGCGCCTTCTTGAGCTCACGCTCCGCCCGCTTGTGCTCGGTGATGTCGACGACGGCGCCGATCAGACCAGCGGCATCACCGTTCCCGCCCGACAGGACGGCCTTGTTCCAGACGACATCCCGTACCCCACCGTTTGCGGTGATTATCTTGCTTTCGGAATAGCGGCCTCCGACCCTTTCGAGGAGTGCTTCGTTTCCGGCGAGATGGAGTTCGGCCAGGAGCTCCGGCTTGAGTTCCAAATCCGTCTTTCCGATGATCTCTTCGCGCCTCTGGCCGAACAAGTCTTCGAAGGCCTTGTTGCAGCCGACATAGCGGCCAAGCGGATCCTTGTAGAAGACCGGGAGAGGGAATGGCCCCAGCAACGCATCAAGGAGCGCCTCCCGGTCGATCGTCTCGCCCTGATCTGCAGGCTGAGCCGTGTGGCCGTGCGTTTCCGGAACGGGAACAGGGTTCCGAGACGATTGGGACGACGACTTCATCATGGATTGACTCACCGTGGGCGACAGCCTGATGCATCATTCATCCGGCTGAATATTCTTCCGAGAAAGCCGCCCAAGTCATTTGAGGCGTAACCGACGAAGACGTGGCCGCAATCGAAGCACGTCGCTTGGCTGCTGATACTGCGGCGAGAAAATTAAGAGATCGCTCCGCCTTCTGCGGCGCGGCAACTTTCGGCGCGCGATCCGGATCGCCAGCGCGCAATGTGGATAGTCCCACTTTCAGGCAGAAGCAGCCTTTCGGTTTACGTCGCCGCGGCCGCTTGCACGTGTCGGCCGAACGGCGCGCGCATCGGCCCGGCGGAGACTGATCCAAAGCCGGACATACGCCTTATCCGGAATCCGAAGAACCTAGCCAGATCGCGATTTTTTCGTATCAGCTTTTCCGCAAGGAACTGGTTTCATTGCTTTTTTCGGAACGGCATTTACGCTTCCGAAACCAGAGCGTCCGCAGTTTCAAACCGTTCGAACGAGGTACCGCTTGACCTTTTCCGCCATGAAGAGGGTGCGGGATGAACCGGAATCTGCGCTTCCCATCGATGAAGATGGCATGCGCCCAGGGGGGAGCGACGTGATCGATAATTCTATGCGGACGGAGACGCTGCTGTGCGAATGGCGCGGTGGCGCCGGTCGTGAAAAACCGAATACTTTCCATCGTCCGGAATTCCTGACGCACTGACGCGGTCCAAGAGCTCCCGGGGCTGCGCTGCGGCCGGCGCCGATCTCGACTGCGATAGCGCGGGTGCGACGACGCAGACCTCATCTTTCCCGGTGTGCCAGTGTCCGGCACCCGGACCAGGGCCATGACGGCCGATCTTTAGGTAGATTTCGTGGCGTACTATCCGGCGCAAACTCGCGCTGAGGGCGAAGTCTGCGTGTTGGAAGCAGCAAGATCTCGAGGCGTTTTCAAGGATGCCTCGAACGGCGCTGATACCAAGGCGGCTCGGGCGGCCAATGTTTCCTGATGGAGCGTGAATGGTGGTTGGATCGAATATGAAAAACAAGGTAACGCCAACAGGCGATTCCCATTCTTCCGTCGCCAAATATATCCGCTCCATCGGGCGGCACTACGTCACGGCCGTCGTCGTCATGACGGTCCTGATCGGAGCAACCTTTGTCACGGTCAAGGTGGCCCTCTACCGCCATTCCCTGCAGCAGAACATCAGCTATCTCATCGGGCGCCAGTTCATCCGCTTCCAGCAGCTCGCCAACCAGACACGGGCGGTCATGCGAGCATCGACCGATCCGAATATGCCGGAATATATCGTCCGGCCAATGGTCGAGGACGTTCAAAAGGCAATCGACGACATCAGGGCTATGAACGTTCAGTTGCACGATCTGAACAACGAGGTCGAGGCAAATCTCCTCGAACGGCTGAATGGGCCGGACCCGGCCGCCGAAAAGCTGCGCCTCGAACTCGACGGCCGGCTGGAGGATTTTCTGCAAAGAGCCGAACGCGTCGTCTCCACCAAATTGCAGGAGCGGCGGGAGCGCTACAGCTTCTGGGGACCGATCGACTTCGCCGTTTCATCCGACAGCCTGCTCATGCGTCAATTCAGCGCCTTGATCGAGAGTGCACACGACCGCAGCGATGTGAGCATCGACCATACCCGCCTCATCAGCGCGGTGCTCCTCAGCCTGACTGCAGCCACGCTCATCCTGGCGACCCTGATCCTCTTCATTCCGCTCCTCGTAAAGCTGCGCACCGAGCACCGCCGGACCCTCGACTTCGAGATCAAGCTGACCCATCTGGCGCATACGGACACATTGACGGGCCTTGGAAACCGCTCCTCGTTCAACGACGCGCTGAACGGGCTGTTTGGCTCCCTTGAGCGCACAGGCGCCGGCTTTTCCATGCTGCTCGTCGATCTCGACCATTTCAAATCCACCAACGACAGTTTCGGCCACCCGGCCGGCGATGCGGTTCTCGCCCATGTCGCGGCTGCGCTGCAGAAGACCTTCCGCGCCGGCGACGTCGTGGCTCGCCTCGGCGGCGACGAGTTTGCCGCTCTTCTTCCGGGAATCTCGGATGCCGCGACCCTCGAAGGCATTGCCGGGCGGGCCGTTGCGGCGATTGCGACGGAATGCCATTTCGAAGGACGGCTGCTGCCGGTTTCGGCAAGCATCGGCGGCGCTGTCGTGCCCGGTCATGCCTCCGACGAGCCGACGCTCATGCGCATCGCCGATCTGGCCCTCTACGCTGCCAAGGCCAAGCGCAACACGGCCGTGATCTTCGACGAAGCATCCTTCGCCCAGCGTCTGGAACAGAACCGGCTCGCGGCCGCCCTCGCCTTTGCCGCCGATCGCGACGAGTTCGTCGTCTATTATCAGCAGAAGGTCGATCTGCTGACCAGCCGGCATCTCGGCTTCGAGGCCCTGGTGCGCTGGCGCCATCCCCAGCTCGGCATCCTGCCGCCCGGCCGCTTCCTGCCGCTGATGGAGGGTCACCTCATACAGGCCATGACGCGCTGTATCGTCAATACGGTCGGGCGCGATCTGAAGGCATGGAAGGCGGCGGGGCTGCGCGCCGGCTCGGTTGCCATCAATCTGCCGGAAGCGCTGCTGGTCAGCCAGGACGGCTACGACCTCATCGCTGCCGCCGTCAAAGCCAACGGGCTCGACTGGCGTGATTTCGCCATCGAAGTCACCGAGGACGTTTTTCTCAACCGCGGCGCCGAGCAGATCGCCGAGACCATCTCCCGTTTCCGCAAGCATGGCGTGTCGGTATCCCTCGACGATTTCGGCACCGGCTTTGCATCGCTCGTGCACCTGCGCGATTTCCCCTTCGATGAACTCAAGATCGACCGCAGCTTCGTTGCCGAGATCGGCAAGGATATCCGCTCGGAGCAGATCATCAGGGCGATCATCGATCTCGCCCGCAACCTCGGCAAGCGATGCGTCGCCGAAGGAATCGAAGAGGAGGCCCAGCGCGGCTTCCTTATGACCGCCGGCTGCGACATCGGCCAGGGCTATCTCTTCGCCAAACCCGAACCGGCCTCCGCGGCGGTCGAACGCCTGGCGCAAAACCCCCTTGCCGTGCGCGGCAAGTCAGGACGGATCACGCAAGGGCCGGGTGAACCGGCCTTCCAGGGCGCCGCATGAGACAGTGCGGCAGAATTAATCAATGAAAGAGGGGAACAAATGAAACAGAGTATCATACGAGCATCGCTGGCGGCTGCACTGGCGGCAGGAGCGCTTTCCGCAGAAGCTTTCGCAGATGAAGGCCAGGCGGTCGATGTCGTGCATTTCTGGGTATCGAAAAGCGAATCCGCGGCGCTCGACGTCTACCGCAAGGCATGGGCGGCGGCCGGTAACCAGTGGGTCGATATGCCGGCGGAGAACAAGGTTGCCGTCCAGCGGGTGGTGAGCGATCGCATCGCAAACGGATATGCGCCGGCGGTGATGCAGTGGAACGCCAATTACGGCTCGCGCGAACTGCCGGAAATGGGCATCGTACTTGACATAGATGATGTCGCGCAGGCGGACCATTGGCGGGACGTCATTCCCGCGACGGTGCTGGATCGCATCTCCTACAAGGGAAAGGTCTACTTCGCGCCGACCAATATCCATGCCGAAAACTGGCTCTGGACGAGCACGGCGATGTTGGCCGAGGCCGGCGTGAAGACGCCGCAGTCCTGGGACGAGATCTTCGATACGGCTGAAAAGATCAAGGCCGCCGGGCAACTGCCGATCGCGCTCGGCGGCGCGCGATGGGAGGTGTCCCTCATTTTCAATGACATCATCTATTTGAAGTTCGGTCCGGAAGGCTATGCCCGCCTGATGAGCGGCGATGTCGCCCTGGTGGAGGACCCGCGCATGATCGAGGCCCTGGAGATGCTGCGGCGTCTGTCCAACTATGCTGAGCCGCTCGAAAAGCGAAAGGACAAGACCTGGGCCGACGCCGCGGCGGCAGTGGGTCAGGGCAAGGCCGGTATGCAGTTCATGGGCGACTGGGCCAAGGGCGAGCTTGCCGCACGTGGATACAGCGTCGACAAGGATTTCGATTGCAGTCTCGTTCCCGGCACGTCGATCGCCTATTTCATGGTGATCGATGCTTTCGCCTTCCCGCTGTCGAACCGGGAAGGCACGCCCGAGGCGCAGCAGGCTTTCGCGCGCATGCTGCTCGATCGGAGCAATCAAGTCGCGTTCAGCCGGGTCAAGGGATCGCTGCCCGTCCGCACCGATGTCGATCCGTCGGGGCTCGACCGTT
The DNA here is from genome assembly GCF_003985125.1 of Rhizobium phaseoli. GTDB lineage: Bacteria > Pseudomonadota > Alphaproteobacteria > Rhizobiales > Rhizobiaceae > Rhizobium > Rhizobium phaseoli. The sequence continues at coordinate 245,277 of NZ_ML133565.1, read as the reverse complement.
GCGGCAAGCTCGGATTGGAGATGATCAAGGCGAGGAGGGGCGAAGTCAGCGCCCAATCCCAGGCGATGCCGAGCCAGATGTCGGAAGGCTGGATCGGCGTGGTTGGTGATTTTTTCAATGACGGGAACATTTCCGCCCGGGACGCCCAGAAACGCTTGCACGATCTGCTGATGCAGCGATGAAGGCGCGCGCGAAAAGCCGATGCGCCGTCAAATGCGGTGAAATATCGACCAGCGGATATCCATAATTCGCAGCCTTATACGATATGCGCAGCAAACGGCGCGCCGGCGGCTCGTTTCGAGTCGGAACCAGCAAGATTTAACAATGGCTTAAGTTCCCTTGAAACATCTTGCTTTTGCTATTTTTATGTGTTGCGCGATGGTGGCTTTTGAGATCTGGGCTTTTAAATTCTTTCGGTCGGCTCGTTAGAGCCTTTCGCAGTCTCGGCAGGGACAGGACGGGCAACGTCGCGATCGTCGTTGCGCTCAGCCTGGTGCCGATGCTCGTCGCGGTCGGCGCGAGCTTCGACTACATCCGCAGCTACAATGTCCGGCAGAGGATGCAGAGCGACCTCGATGCAGCCCTGATCGCCGCGGTCAAACAGATCAACAATAGCGAAGACACCGACGCGCTGAAGCAGAAGGTTTCCGACTGGTTCCATGCGCAGGTGGAAAACAGCTACGCGCTTGGTGAGATCGAGATCGATACCACCAACCACAACATAACGGCGACGGCGAGCGGCACCGTTCCGACCACCTTCATGAAGATCGCCAATATCGATACCGTCCCCGTCAGTGTGGGAAGCGCCGTCAAGGGCCCGGCGACGTCCTATCTCAATGTCTATATCGTCATCGACAGATCGCCGTCGATGCTTCTGGCGGCAACGACTTCAGGTCAGTCGACCATGTATTCAGGCATCGGCTGCCAGTTCGCCTGCCACACCGGCGATGCGCATACCGTCGGCAAGAAGACATACGCCAACAACTATGATTACAGCACCGAGAAGAACATAAAGCTGCGTGCCGATGTCGCCGGTGACGCCGTCCGAGAAGTGCTCGACATGATCGATGAATCCGACAGCAATCACGAACGGATCAAGGTCGGGCTATACAGCTTGGGTGATACGACCAAGGAAGTTCTCGCTCCAACCCTGGATACGTCAAACGCACGCAAACGCCTGTCCGATGACAGCTACGGTCTGACAAGTGCAACTTCGATGAACTATACCTATTTTGACGTCGCCTTAGCGGCACTACAGAAGATAGTCGGCACGGGTGGTGATGGCACCTCTTCGGCAAATCCGCTCAAGCTGGTTCTCCTGCTGACGGACGGCGTTCAGTCACAGCGCGGATGGGTGGTAAAGAACTCAAGCAACTTGAAAAAGGTGGCGCCACTTAACCCGGACTGGTGCGGCTACGTCAAAAACAAGTCCGCCACCATGGCGGTTCTTTATACCGAATATCTGCCGATCACCACGGACTGGGGTTACAATGACACCGTCGGCTCAACCATGGCGAGCGCCAACTGGAAGAGCAACTGGGGCGGCACCATGCGGAGCGGCGTGTCGACCAGCATCACCAGGCGAGACTACATCCCCTATGCGCTGGCCGACTGTGCGTCGTCCAAGAGCCTGTTCCTGTCGGCCTCGTCGTCCACCGAGATCACGGAAGGCCTGTCGGCGCTCTTCACCCAATATCTCTCTTCCGTCCGGCTGACCCAATGAAGCTCGAAAAAAAGCTCGCTCCGCTTCGCCGTCTTCTCGGCGATCGTCAAGGGGTGGCTGCGATCGAATTCGCGATCCTCGCCCTGCCGCTCTTCATCATGTTGTTCGGCATCATCGAAGTGTCGCTCATGTTCTTCGTCAACTCTGCGCTGGACGCTTCGGTTCACAAAATCTCCCGAATGATCCGCACTGGCGAAGTTGCGTCGTCGAAGATCACGCTCGCCGGGTTCAAGGCGAAAATTTGCGACGATATGCTTTTGTCGTTCAACTGCTCCAGCGATCTGGTGGTCAAGGTGAACGTGCTTTCCGACCTGTCATCGGCGACCAGCACCGACCCGATCGACAACAGCGGCAATCTTGCCATCACCCAGACCTTCGATGTCGGCAAGGGCAGCGATTATATCCTGGTTCAGACATTCCTGCCCTGGGACCCCGTCGTCAACTTCCTCACCCTGTCGAGCGCCAAGCTTTCAGACGGCCGTTATCTCATTGGCTCGTCCGCCTTGTTCCGCAACGAGCCCTTCTGATATGATCAAGACACCAAGCCTTTCCCTGTTCCGCTTCGCCCGATCCCGCCTGCTCGATCTTGCGCGCGACCGGCTGGCTGCTTCCGGCGTCGAATTCGCGCTGGTGCTGCCGATCCTGGTGATGCTGCTGTTCGGCACCGTCGATCTCGGCCACGCGCTGACGGTCAGCCGTAAGATCGACGAAATCGCTTCCACGACGGGCGATCTGATCGGACAGCAGAGCTCCTGGACGAGCTCCGATGTCACCAAGCTTCTTTCCGGCGCCAGCTTCATTCTGCAGCCCTATGACACGAGCGGGCTTAAGATCACGCTCACGGTGAACGATATCAGCAAGAACGGCAACGCCACCGTCAACTGGTCCGCCGCGTTCAATACCTCGGCGCTGAACTCCGGCGCGGCGAGCGCAATCGACATCCCCTCGCAGATCCAGGACGCCGGCGTCCAGGTCGTGCTCACCCGCGTGCAATACACATTGACGACACCGGTCTCGTCATTTTTCTCGAATTTCACCGGACAGAACGGATACAGCTTCGACCATCATTTCTTCAACCGCCCGCGCGTGAGCGACACGATCAGCTACAAATAGGCTGCCGCCTGTCGCGAGCGGCAACCTATAGCAATCAGACCGTTGTCGCCGGAGCGACAATGGTGCATTGCATCGCCTCAACGGCGGTTTGCTCCCACGGCAACGCAACGGATAGTCGTGAATGCGGAAGGGAATGAGATGACGGCGCAAAAAATTTTCGGCGGCGTGCAGCGATTGTTTTTTGTGGCGCCGATCGCCGCAATGATGTTCCATCCCCAGGGCTTTGCCCAGGCAGCCGCAGAACTGCAATGGTCGCAGGATCCGGGCAGCCACTGCAAATTCGTGGCGCCGTCATCCCTGACCAGCGGCCCCACCTTTTGGATCGGAGCCTGCCTCGAGGGAAAGGCGTCGGGCCAAGGGATGTTGCGGCGTAGGGATGGCGAACGCGCCGGAGCGGCCTTCTTCGGCCGGTTGAGGGACGGGGTTCCGGAGATCGGCGTCATCGATCTCGGAGACGGTTTCAAAGCCGGCCGCTTCAGCAGCGGCGATATCGGCGATGAAGCCGCAGCCGAGCCCCAGGACAGGATCGATGCTTTCCGAATTGCGGCCGAGGCCGCGCGGCTGGTGGGCGCCAAGTATGCCGCCGAGAAAAATGCCGGGTCTGCGCGTCACTATGAAGAGCTTGCCAAAACACTTGAGCTGCAGATCGATTGAGCGACCTGCCGGCCATGCTCGGCCAAGGTTCGGGTCGGCCGGTTTCGCCGACGCCCTCCGGCTCGACCGGCTCCCCCGGAGAACCTGAGGCGCTCTTGCGGCCGCTCATCCGGAAAGCCGGACGATGCCGTAGGGATTGAACTTGAATTCGTCCACCTCATAGGTGGAACTGAAGGAAAGGCTGGCGTGGCGCTTCTGCAGCGTTGGATCCAGGCCATGCCCGGCGATCTCGTCGGCGACCTGGTCGATGATGGCAACGATCTGCCTCTCGCTGCCCATCGCCTCCGGCACATAGACTTCAGGCAGCCCGACGAGATGGAAGCCGACGCTCTCCAGATATCCCCGCGCCGATAGCGGCCGTTTGGCGAAAGCGAGCCGGCCGATGCGCTGCTGGGCGAGCGGATCTGCCGCTTTCACCGCCTCCGCACCTTGGCCGATCAGTGTTCTCCATCGATCGAGGCCATGGGCGATGCCGGCGCTTTCACCTTTGACGGCCACCGCTCCCGCTGCGATCAGCCGCTCGACGAGACGCAGCGCCGTCATCGACGCCTTCACCGTCTCCGCCTGCGCCATGCTCGGCCCGAGCACATAAAGGACGGATTGATGATCGGCGACGGCTTTCTCGTCCGCTTCGGTCCACACATCGGCTTCGACCCGATCCCAGCAGACATCGAACGATTGGCTCATGCGATCATCCGGCTCTGCCTGCGAATAATCCTCGTCGACGCTGAATCCATCGGCGAAGTCCCGAATCGCTTGGGCTGCCGCCGCGGACAAGTGGCTGAGGTCGCGATCCTTCCCGAGAAAACACAGAACATGCCGGGGCGTCACCGAGGTCGCCTCCTCGCGGATCGCCGTTTCCGGGCTCGCTTCCCTTGAGAAAGACGGTTTCCAGCCGATCACGGCCCACAAGGACCCCAGCAGCGCGCGACGCAGGATATGCAAGATCGATGCCTCCGTTCGGTCGAATGTTTACAGCTTCCGCTTGTAAACATATGGCGTCCAGAACGAAAGCGGGATCATCGCCGCAGGTGATGCGTCGCGCGCCTTTCCTTAAGCCCAGATGTCACCGAGGGTGAAACCTTCGGTGAAGGGGTCGTCATTGTCGAGAACGAGGGTATTCAGGCCCGAGATCCAGCTGGTGCCGCTCAGCGTCGGGACAACGGCGGATTGGTCGCCGATCCTTGCTTCCTCGACCAGCCTGCCGGTGTAGATATTGCCGAGAATCCCCTGATGCCGGAAGGCCTGATGGAGCGGCAATTCGCCCTTCGCATGCAGAACGGCCATCTTCGCGCAGGTGCCGGTGCCGCAGGGGCAGCGATCGAGCGCACCCGTCCAGGTGGCTGGGTCGTCCCAGGAAAGATCGCCTGTCGCCATCGTCACCGTGTTCTTCCAATCGGCGTTCGGATCGTCCGTCGGTCCCGACAGCTGTGAGATTGTAATGCCGACGCCGGGATAATGCGGATGGGCAACCGGCAATTGTTCGATGGCGGCCTGGCGGATCATCGCGGAAACGCGCGCGATCTCCCGACCATGTTCCGGGATCAGTTCAAGGCCTTTGAACTGCCTGACATCGGCGATGACATAGAACATGCCGCCCCAGCCGACATCGACGGTAACCCTGCCGAGATGCGGCACATCGATGACGGCATCGAGATGGGCGGCAAATGCCGGGACGTTCTTGAAGGTCACGTTCTTGACCTTGCCGTTGCTGCATTCCGCCTTGACGCGAATCAGGCCGGCGGGCGCCTCGAGCACCAGCTCGGTGATCGGCTCCTTCATCGGCAGCATGCCCATTTCCAAAAGCACCGTCACCACCGAGATGGTATTGCCGCCGGACATCATCGGATATTCGACCTGCTCGAGGATGATATAGCCGGCATCGGCTTCCGGGTGACAGGGCGGCACGATGATGTTGCAGCAATGGGCGGGATAGCCGCGCGGCTCGCGCAGCATCAGCTTGCGCAGCTGGTCGTCGTTGCTCTCCAGCCATTTCATCTTCTCATAGACGGAATTGCCGGGAATATGCGGAATTCCACCCGTTATCACGCGCATCGGCGTGCCCGCGTGCGTATCAACCGCGTGGATCGTTCTTTTGAATCCCATGTCCATTCTCCTCTGACGTCGACCTACGTCGTTGCTTTGTAATATCGTATACGATATCTTTTGTACGACGCTGCAGACTTGTCAATCAGCAAAGTTATGTTTGTGGACACAATTGTACATTTTCTTGTCGGCGTTTCCTCGCTTCTGCTAAGAACGCCTGCTGAGATAACCGCGCCGAGGGCTGAACAGGCGCCCGGTAGCCAAGGAAGCAGAGAATTGGAGATTTGCGATGTCGGATGAGATCCTACTCGATCGGACGGAAGCTGAGGCCTTGGCGATGCGGGCCTGCCTGGCAGCAGGCGCTGGGGAAGCCACTGCCCGCTCCCTCGTGGACGCCACCTTGTCAGCCGCGCTCTATGGACCTGCCATGCTCGGGTTTCCGCATATGGTCGATTATCTCGACAGCTTTCGCGAGGGGCGTATCAACTGCAATCCCTCGCCGAGGTGCGAGCGTCCCTATCCCGCTTTCTTCGTCGCCGACGCCGATCGGGGCATCGCGCAGCTTGGTTTCGATCTTGCGTTCGACGATCTCGTGGCAGCGGTGCGTAATTTCGGGCTCGCGATCTTTACGCAGACGAACAGCTACACGGCAGGAGAACTGGGATACTATGTCCGCAGGCTTGCCGGCGAAGGGATCGTCGGCATCGCCGCCACCAACGCCAATGCCATGGTGGTTGCCAAAGCCGGCGGCCCTGCCGTCTATAGCACCAACCCGATGGCCTTCGGCTTTCCGCTCGGAGAAGGGTCGCTGCCTCTCATCATCGACCAGGCGTCGAGCGCGACCGCCTATGTCAATATCGTCGCAGCCGCAGCCGAGGGGCGTGGCATCCCGGCGGGATGGGCAGTCGACGAAGCCGGTAACGACACCCAGGATGCGGCAAGAGCGCTCGGCGGAGCGCTGCTTCCTTTCGGCGGGCGCAAGGGCGCCAATGTCGCGCTGATGGTGGAAATGCTGTCGGCCGGCCTCTCCGGCGGTCCCTGGTCATTGGATACGCCATCTTTTCGAGAGGGAAGTGCCAGCCCCGCCGCAGGATTGACCGTCGTGGCGATGATGCCGGGGCGCACCGACGATGGCCTTGTTGAACGCGCACGGCGGCAGGCCGACCGCCTTCAGCAACACGGGGTGTTCGTACCCGGCGTCAGCGGCATGGAATATCCAAGGCCGGCGACGGAAGGCGTGAAAGTGCCGCGCGCCGTCTTCGAGGCTGTCGTGAAGATCGCCGGCGCCTGATTGTTCCCGCGATCGATGGGATGACGCTCAACGGGGCTTTTTTGCCGGAAGGTGTTCGAGGAGCGATCGGCAGGCGCTCATGATATGAGCATAGACGAGGCTTGCCGCTTTTTCCTCATCCCGCTCCCGGCACGCTTCGATGATTTGCCGATGCTCGCGATCCGCCGTCTCCTGGCCATGCGACAGCGTCAGCTGCACCCGCAGATATCGCTCCAGCCGGTCGTTTACCGAACGGATCGTGCTGACGAGGAACGGCCGCTCAGCGTCCTCGTAAAGACAGCTGTGGAAGCGCCAGTTCAATTCCGACCAGCGCGCCACATCCGTTTCCTTGGCGAAGGCGTCACAATAGGCCAGAGCCGTCTCAAAGGTCTTTTCGGTCATGTGCGGGATCGAGAGCTTGATGGCATTCGATTCGAGAATCGCCCGCACCTCGAAGATCTGGGCGATCTCCGGCTCCGAGACGCTGGTGACGATCGCGCCCTTGTTCCGGTGGAATTCCACCAGGCCTTCGGACTCCAGACGTTTCAGCGCCTCCCGGACGGGGATCTTGCTGACATTGAACAGCCGCGCCACATCGTCTTGACGAATCGGCTCGCCTTCATCAAGCGAGCCGTCCGCGATCGAATCCCGGATGAATTTCAAGATCACATCCGAGGCCGTGGGCGCCTTTCCGAGATTGGTCACCTGAGCGGTGTTGAAAGGCATTCCCGGAGCTCCTCGTTTCCTACCCGACGCATATCTCATTGGGATATCGTAGACGATCCCGATGCTCAAGGGCGATCGGCGCGTTCAAGCCACCGCCTGCGCTCCGGTGATTTCCACCAGCGAGCCGCACATGAAGGCCGCTTCATCCGATACGAGGAAGGCTACGAGCGCCGCCACTTCCTCCGGCTTGCCGATGCGGCCATAGGGAACGAGCTTATCGAGATCGGCGATCGTCCGGCCGGAGCGTTTGACGCCCGCTTCCAGCATCGGCGTATGGATTTCCCCGGGGCAGACGGCGTTCACGCGAACCTTGTCGGGCGCATAGTCGCGGGCAAGATTCTGGGTGAAGGCGGCGACCGCCGCTTTCGTCGTGTTGTAGGCAATATGGTTCGGCGCCGGGTAGAGCCCCCATTGCGAGGCAGTGTTGACGATCGCGCCGCCGCCGGCGGCGATCATATGCGGCAGCGCGGCCCGGCAGAGATGAAACATCGAATCGAGGTTGACGGCGAAACTCACGCTCCAATCCTCGTCCGACAGCGACAGCAGATTTCCGCGCCGGTTGATGCCGGCATTGTTGACCAGCACGTCGAGCCGCCCCTTGATCGCAAAGGCTTTCTCAATGAGGTCGACGCAATCGGGCTTGCGCGAGATATCAGCCGCGATCGCAATTGCAGATCCACCGGCAGCTTCTATGCCGGCGGCGACGTCATCCGCCGCCTCGGCGTTCGCATCCGTCACCACCACCAAGGCGCCCTCATCGGCCAGCCGCTTGCAGATGGCCGATCCGATCCCGCCGCCGCCGCCCGTCACGACCGCGACCTTGCCCAAAAATCTCTTCATAACGAACCCCTTCCCTTTGTCCTCACGCGATTGCGCCGCACTACCGCTGCCTGCTACCGCTGGAACTGCTCTACCTGATGTAGCTGCCGCCATTGACGTCGAATGTCGCGCCGTTGACCGATGCCTGCGACGGACGAAGCAGGAAGGCCACCAGTTCGGCGATCTCGCCCGGCTCGGCCATCTCACCGATCGGGATGTCGCCAACCGCCGCCTCCTTCCCGTGCCTTGCCACGAAATCCTCGGCCATATCGGTCCGCACCCATCCCGGCGCGACGGAGACGGCGACCACTCCGTCGCGACCGAAGCTCCTCGCGATCGACTTTGTCAGATTGGTGAGCGCCGCCTTCGTCGCCCCATAAGGCATGGCGTCGGCCGCGTATCCGCGCTGACCGGCGCGGCTGGCCATATTGACGATCCGCCCGCCGCCATGCTGCTTGAAATGCACGAGCGCCTCTTTGCAAAGATCCGCCGCAGCAAAGAAGTTCACCTGAAACTCCTTCTGCCAAGCCGCCCGCCAGTCGGCCGGATCGGCATCGATCGAAATCTCGTTGCGGACCCCGGCATTGTTGACCACGGCATGGATTCGTCCCGCCGCCGAAAGCGCGTCGCGCCAAAGCGCGAAGGCGCCGTCCGGACGGGAGAGGTCGGCCTGAACGATCAATCCGTTTCCGTCGAGCTGGCCGAGCAGGGCTTCCGCTCGTTGCCTGTCGCGACCGTAGTGGATGACCGGCCGCGCGCCTTCGGCTGAAAGGCGCTCGATGATGGCTGCTCCGATTCCGCCGGATGCCCCGGTGACGAGGACAGTCTGGTCGGCCAGAGGTTGAAGGTGAGACATTGCAGGCTCCTATCCGAGCAGGCCGACCTGCGGCCCCCATGTATCAGAGAGCGCAAAGCCGGCGACGAAGGGATCGTCGTCGGACATGCGCAGCTGCTCACGGCCATAGACATAGGCCCGGCCGGTTATTCTCGGCAACACGGAGCGGCGGCCGCCCACCTCGGTTTCGCCGATCGCCTCCGCTAGGAATTCGCCGCCGATGATCGACCGCGACGTCCTCGAGTCTCCGACGGCGACCTCACCGCGAGCATAAAGGGTCGCCAGATTGGCCGAGCTGCCGGTGCCGCAGGGCGAGCGGTCGACGCGGCCCGGCTGCAGCGTCGTGCAGGTTCTGACCGCACCGTCAGCCTCGCGCCCGCGAAACATGACATAGGCGATTTCGTTTACGCCACTCAGGACCGGATGGGCGACCGAGACTTGGCCAGCCAGAAGCGACTTGAGCTCGATGCCGGCTTCCGCCAGCAGCCGGGCATTGGCCGGAGCGATATCGAGGCCGAGCTGGTCGACATCGACCAGCGCGTAATAGACGCCGCCGAAGGCGACATCGACCTTGATGCGGCCCCATTTCGGCGTCTCCACCTCACTGTCGAGCGCTTCGGCAAAACTCGGCACATTGTTGAGGCTGACCGACAGGCATCTGTTGTCACGGCAGGTGGCGCGCGCGACGATCAGGCCAGCCGGCGTGTCCAGCCGCACCACCGTCTCCGGCTCCGACATCGGCACCCGCCCGCTTTCGAGAAGCGCGGTGACGACGCAGATGCAGTTGCTACCCGACATCGGGTGGGCGCGGTCGGCCTGCAGCACGATGAAGCCGGCATCGGCATCGGCGCGGGTCGGCTCGACCAGCAGGTTCACCGACATGGCGACATTGGCGCGCGGCTCGAAGGTGACGAAGCGGCGCAGGCTGTCGTCCACCGCGTTGATGTGGTTCATCTTGTCGAGCATGGTCGCGCCCGGTATTTCGGGCGCGCCGGCGACGATGATCTTGCCGATCTCGCCCTGGCAGTGGACCTGCAGCAGGTCGAGGCTGCGGTTCCAGTTCATTCGGCTGCCTCCGGCTTGATGTACCAGCCCCAGGGATCTTCGCTCACGAAGCGGGTGATCTGCTTGGTCTCGAGATAGTTGTCGAGGCCCCAGCGGCCGAGCTCACGGCCGATGCCGGATTCCTTGTAGCCGCCCCAGGGCGCCTCGGTGAAAGTCGGCTGCGAGCAATTGATCCAGACGATGCCGGCGCGGAAGGCGGCGGCAACGCGCTCGGCCCTGATGTCGTCCTTCGACATGACGGCGGCCGCAAGGCCGAAGCGGGAATCATTGGCGAGGTCGATCGCCTCCTCCTCGGTCTTGAACGGCCGGATGCAGACGACAGGCCCGAAGATCTCCTCAACCCAGGCGGCGCTGTCGAGCGGAACATCGGTCAGAACGGTCGGTTGGAGATAATAGCCCTTGTCGAATCCTTCCGGACGGGCTCCGCCGCAGGCGACCGTTGCACCGGCCTGCCGCGCCGCTTCGATCGCCGCGACGACCTGCTCGTGCTGGCGCTTGGAAACCAGCGGCCCCAGGAGAACGCCCTCGTCCAAGCCGTTGCCGATCTTGATCTTCTTTGTCTCCTCGATCAGCCGTGCGAGCAGCCGCTCGTAGATGGTGTCCTGCACGAGGACCCGCGACGTTGCCGAGCAGACCTCGCCCTGGTTCCAGAAAATGCCGAACATGATCCATTCGACGGCCTTGTCGATATCGGCGTCCTCGAAGACGACGAAGGGCGACTTGCCGCCGAGCTCGAGGCTGACGCGCTTGATGTCGCGGGCGGCCGCCGCCATGATCTTCGAGCCAACCGGCCCGGAACCGGTAAAGGCGAGCTTATCGACTTGCTTGTGATCGATGATCGCCTGGCCGGCGACCGACCCGGCGCCGGTCAAGATATTGAGCACGCCGGCCGGCAGCCCGGCCTCGTCGGCAACCGCCGCCAGCTCCAGCGCCGTCAGCGACGTCAATTCGGCGGGCTTCAGCACCACGGTGCAGCCGGCGGCCAGTGCCGGGGCGACCTTCCATGCCGCCATCAACAGCGGATAGTTCCAGGGAATGATCGCGCCGGCGACACCGAGCGGCTCACGCACAGCCTTGGAGGTGAAACGCTGATCCGGAAGCGCGATCGTTTCCTCGGGATTGTTGTCGAGCTGTTCGGCAAGCCCCGCATAAAAATCGAAGCAGCCCGCCGCGTCGGCAACGTCCCAATCGGCCTCAGGGAACGGCTTGCCGTTGTCGAGGACCTCGAGCCGGGCGATCTCGGCCTGGCGGGCTCGAATGCCGGCAGCGATCGCCCGGAGATACTTCGCGCGCTGGGCGCCCGTCAGTTTTGGCCAGCCGTCCTTGTCGAAGGCGCGGCGCGCCGCCTTGACGGCCAGATCGACATCCTCGGCCGTTGCCGCTCCGATCGTCTGGATCACCTCTTCCGTCGCCGGGTTGGTCACCGTGCAGGTGCCGCCCTTGACCGGCTTCACCCATTGTCCGTCGATATAGAGTTCGCTTCGCATGTTCACTCCCTTTTGCCTTGCGCCGGCACCGCTCTCAGAAGCGGTCGACGCGATAGGGTTTCATGTCCACGGGCGGTTCAACGCCCGTAACGAGATCGGCCATCAACCGGCCGGTCGTGGCCGCATAGGTCAGGCCGAGATGCCCATGACCGGTCGCGAACCAGACGTTGCGGCGCTTGGCGGATGGACCCATGACCGGAACGGTGTCGGGCAGTGCCGGGCGGTGCCCCATCCATTCCGTCGCGCCTTCGGCCTTCAGCTCCGGCAATGCTTCCCGAGCCCGCTTCACCAGGATCTTTGCGCGCCGGTAATCCGGGGGAGCGTCGAGGCCGGCCATTTCGACCGTGCCGCCGACGCGGATGCCGCCTGCCGTCGGCGTGACCATGAAGGCGCGCGTCGGCCAGATGATCGAGTGGCGCATCGAAATGCCGGGCTCCATGATCTGCGTGTGGTAGCCGCGTTCGGTTTCAAGCGGGATGGGCTCCCGCAGCAGGGCGGAAAGCCGGGCGGTGAAGGCGCCGGCCGCAAGCACCACCTTCTCCGCCGCAAGGCTTCGTCCATCCGCCAGACGGAGAGCGGAGACGCCGGCCTCGCTTTGCTCGAAGCCTGCGACGTCGCCCTCGACGATCCGGCCGCCGAGCGCCTGGAATTTTTCGATAAGGGCGGCGACGAGCTTGTACGGATCGGTGATCGACCGATTGTCGGGAAAGAGCACCGCCTTGCCGATCTTCGTGGTCAAGGCCGGCTCGAGATCCCGGATGGCGTTGCCGCCGAGGATTTCGTGCCGGAAGCCGAAACGCTCGAGGATATCGATATGTTCGCGATCCGCCCTGAACTCTGCGTCATCAGTATAGAGGCTGAGGCACCCCTCTGCCGTCAGCATATGCGTCAGGCCGGTCTGCTTGAGCAGCGCGTCCATATCTTCGTAAACACGGCCGCAGAGCGCAGCGCCGGCCGCCTCCAACTCCCTCAATTTTGAGGGGCGGCTGGCGGCGAGGAACCTCAGGAACCACGGCACCAGTTTTGGCAGGTAGCCGGGCCGGATGCGCACCGGCCCTTCCGGGTCGAGCAGCCATTTCGGCATCTGCGCCCAGATGCCGGGGCGCGAAGCCGGCATGAATTCGGTAACCGCGATGCTCGCCATGTTGCCGTAGGAGGCGCCCATGCCGGGGGCCGCCCTGTCCACCAGCACGACGGTCTGGCCGCGACGCTGGAGCTCATAGGCAATGACGACGCCGATGATACCCGCGCCGACGACCACCAAAGGAATTTTGTTTCCGCTCATATCCATTCTCTAGGCTTCAGACCGTCGTCATCCAGGTATCCGCCACGGTGAATCCTTGTTGATAGGGATCGGTCGGATCCATGCCCATCTGATAGAAACCGGTGATCCACGCCTGTCCTGCGATTGCCGGGATGACGGCATCGTATCTTCCGACCTTCGCCAGCCCGTCGATGGCGCAGGTGAAGCGGCTTCCGGTGATGGATTCATGGATGAGAGTTTCGCCAGGCGCGATCAGGCCCTTGGCATGCAACAGGGCAAGACGGGCCGACGAGCCGGTGCCGCAGGGCGAGCGATCGCAGCGGCCGGGCGAGACGACGACGCAATTCTTCGAAATCAGCCGGCCGCTTTCGCGGCGCAGCGGTCCCATGAATTGGGTGTTGGTAATGCCGGGGATCGCGGGGTTGTCGGGATGCTCCACGGCAAGCTGTTCGGCGGCGGCGAATTTGAGCTTCTGCCCGATCTCGCAAAGGTCGCGGGCCTCGGAGGGATCGATCGAAAAACCGAGAGCGGCGGCATCGACCATCGTGTAAGTCATGCCGCCATAGACGATGTCGACCTCAACCGTGCCGAGACCTTCGACTTCGATATGGCTGCCGAGATGGTAGCAGAAGGCCGGCTGGTTCACGAGCCGGACACTCGTCACCTTGCCGTCTAAACATTCACAGCGAACCCGAATGAGGCCGGCCGGCGATTCCAGCGTCAGGTTCGTCACCGGCTCCTGCATCGGAAGAATGCCGGTTTCAAGCAGGACGGTCGCCACGCACATGGTGTTCGAACCCGACATAACAGGATATTCCGTCGTCTCCAGGATCACATAGCCGAAATCGGCTTCCGGATGATTGGAGGGCAGAACGATGTTGGCATTGTGCCAGACGGCGCCGCGCGGTTCGAAGAGAACCATCTTGCGGATATCGTCCATGTGGGTTTCGAGATAGCTCCGCTTGTCGAACATGGTCTCGCCCTTGACCTGGCCGACACCGCCGACGATCACCTTGCCGCTCTCGCCTTCCGCATGACAATCGACGACGGACAGGACCTTCTTGAATCGCATCGCTTGAGTCTCCGGGTCTTTCCTGGGAACCATGAGTATGTTCGGGACCGGCCTGCCTCCGGCCGACCCCGGTATCGACGTGAAAAATCCTACCAGTTGAGGATCGGCTCCATCGCCGCCCTGAACTCGGCCTTTTCCTCCGCGGTCAGCTCGCCGAGCGGCGCGCGGCACGTCCCCACGGACAAGCCCTGCAGCTCGCAGCCATACTTGATCTTCTGCACGAACTTGCCGCTTTCGAGGATGTTCATCGCCCGATAGAGGGTCTTCATCATCTCGCGCGCCTTGCTTAGATCTCCCGCCTTGTAGGTTCGGTCGAGATCGCAGCAGGCCTTGGCCATGCAGTTGGACGGGCCGCAGATCCAGCTTTCCGCGCCCCAGAACATGAAATCGAGCGCGATATCGTCGGAGCCGCTGACGAGCTGGATCTTGCCCTCATAGCGGCTGGCGATGTCGATCGCCCGCTGCAATACACCCGAGCTTTCCTTGATGCCGATCACCCGCGGATTGTCGGCAAAATGATCCATCAGCTCGAAGCTGATGTCTGAACCATCCTTAGCCGGATAAGAATAGAGGACGAGGTTCACATCGACGGCCCCAAGCACGGATTCATAGTGCCTGATCAGTTCCGCCTGGGTTGGACGGGTATAAAAGGGCGGTGCCAGCAGGACGGTGTCATAGCCGATATCTCTGGCGAGCGCCGTCTGCTCGATCACCTCGCGGGTCGCGGGCGCATTGGTGCCGGCGATCAGGATTTCGCCGGGCCTGGCAAACTCCTTGACGAACTGCAGCACGTCACGGCGCTCTTCCCTGGATTGGCTGAAATATTCGCCGGTCGAGCCGTTCGGCACCCAGCCGGTGACGCCTGCCTCGCGCAGATGCGTCAGAAGCTTCTCGAACGCCTTGAAGTCGATCCTGTTGTTCGCGTCGAAGGGGGTGATGAGGGCGGGTATGACGCCGGAAAGTTTCATGGGATTCTCCTGTCCTGGGAACGACGGTTTTCAGATTGCGAGCTTCTTGAGAATGCGTCCCTCCATGAGGGAGACCGCCCGCGTGAGGGGGAAGGCGATGACGAAATAGATCAGGGCGACGACCGTCAGCACTTCGACCGGACGGGCGGTATTGTTCGAAATGTTCTGGCCGACGAACATCAGGTCGGCCATGCCGACGGCGGAGACGAGCGCGCTTTCCTTGAACAGGCTGACGCAGTTCGACAGCAGCGTCGGGATGGCCCGCAGCACCGCCTGCGGCAGCACGACGTTGACGACCTGGACCCTCTGCGGCAGGCCGAGGGCGACACAGGCATCCAACTGCTCCCGGCCGATCGATTTGAGGCTCGCCCGGAAAGTTTCGCTCGTTATTGCGCCCATATAGAGCGTCAGCGTGATGACACCCGATGCGAGATTCGAAAGCTCGACACCGAGGATCAGCGGCAGGCAGAAGAAGATCCAGAAGAGCTGGATGAGCACCGGCGTGCCGCGGAAGAATTCGACATAGGTGCCCGCAATGGCGCGAAGCGCCAGATTGCGCGACGCGCGCGCCAGGCCGACGAGGAAGCCGAGAGAGCATCCAAGCACGACGCAGATGATCGTCAGCTTGATCGTCATCCACAGGCCAAGGAGCAGCGCGTTTTCGAAGCGCAGCAGGATCGAGAAATCGAGCGTCATCATGCTGGCCTCCTAGCTGACGAGGATCTGGCGGCGGCGTTCGAGCAGGCCGACGATCTGGGTGATCGGGAAAGACACGGCGAAATAGATGAGGGCGACGACGGTGAAGGTCTCGATCGGACGATAAGTCTCCGTCGCCAGCGTCTTGCCCTGGTACATCAGGTCCTGGATCGCCACGATCGCGACTAGCGCGCTCTGCTGGAAGATGACGATGCCGTTGGTCAAAAGCACCGGGATCGAGGCGCGGAACGCCGTCGGGAAGACGATGTAGAGCACCCGCTGCAGCGGATTGAGGCCGAGCGCGATGCCGGCGTCGAGCTGTTCGCGCGGCACCGCCTGGATCGAGGCACGATAGGCCTCGGCATTGAACGCCATCAGATTGAGCCCGAGGGCCATAATGCCCATCGTCATCGGATCGAGGAAGACATCGAACAGCATCGGCACGCAATAGAATATCCAGACGATCTGGACGATGGCCGGCGTGCAGCGGAAGAATTCGACGAACAGCATGAACGGCAGCCGCACGATCTTGATCGGGCTCATGATCAGCAGGGCCAATCCGAAGCCCAGAACGATGCCGATGATGTTCGCGGCCGCCGTCAGCTGCAGCGAAACCCACAGCCCCTGCAGCAGCGGGGCGATGGAGACGGCGCTGAAATCGAACGTGTAGTTCATCTGTGCCTCCTACTGCTTGATGTGGAAGACGCGGTCGATGAATTCCTTGGTGCGTTCCTCGCGCGGAGCGCCGAGCACCTGCTCGGGCGGGCCGTCCTCGACGACCACGCCGCCCGCACAGAAGATGACGCGCGACGCGATGTTCTTCGCGAACCACATGTCGTGGGTGACGATCATCATCGGCATGTCCTGGGCGGCGAGTTGCAGGATGACCTGTTCGACCTCGCTGACGAGCTCCGGGTCGAGCGCCGAGGTGACCTCGTCGAACAGCATCAGCTTCGGATCGAGCATCAGTGCGCGGGCGATGGCGACGCGCTGCTTCTGGCCGCCGGAAAGCTGGGCCGGATAGGCATTGGCCTTGGCGCCGAGCCCGAAGCGCTCGAGCAGAGCCTGGGCGCGGGCGGTCGCCTTCGCCTTGCCTTCTCCGCGCACTTTGCAGGGTGCGAGGATCAGGTTCTGAATGACGCTCAGATGCGGAAACAGCGTATAGTGCTGAAAGACCATGCCGATCGAGCGACGGACATGGGTGTCGATCTGGGTCTTCCTGGCAGCGCCGTCGGAAGAAATATAGGCCTTGCCATCGAAACTGATCGAGCCGCTGTCGATCTGCTCCAGGCCCATCATCACCCGAAGCAGCGTGCTTTTGCCGCCGCCGCTCGGACCGATGACGACGACGCGTTCGCCGGGCTTCATTTCGATATCGATGCCTTTCAGCACCTGGATTGCGCCGCCCCCATAGCTTTTGTGGAGCGCCTGCATTTTCACGAGGGGAAGGCTGAAGGACGTGGTCATGGCCAATCTCCGATGATCGAAGCTTGAAAGGGCCGGGACGATCGTCGCACCGGCCCCAGCGAGGTTACTTCGCGCCCTTGAGGACTTCGTCGACGGCTTTGCGGATCAGCTCGTCGACATGGCCGGTGGCGACCCTCTCTTCGAGGAAGATATTGATCACTTCGACGTCGGCGGCCGAAAGCTGATGCGGCAGGCCGAAAGCGACACCCTGTTTGGCAAGGGCCGGCGTCGGGTTGAGCGCAACCGCCCAATCCGGGTTCGACTGGGTGAAGAGCTGGTTGGTGTCGGAGGCGTCGACCAGGATGTCGGCGCGCTTCGAGGTGACCGCCAGGCGGGTCTCGTCGTTGCCGGGCAGGCGCATGATCGTGGCGTTCTTGACCGCCGCGGAAATGGCCTTGTCTTGGGCCGTGCCTGACATGACCGCAAGAGTTACGCCCGCCTTGTCTATATCGGCCACCGAAGCGACGCCGGCCGCGATCTTCGGATTGTTTTTATTGTAGGCGAGCGAGATCTGGTACTCCATCGCCGGGATCGAGAACTGCACGGCCATGGCGCGCGCCGGCGTCCGGTTAAGCGCGAGCGACAGATCCCATTTGCCCGCCTGCAGACCGGCGACGATATTGTCCCAGGTGGTATCGACGAATTCAGGCTTCACCTTGAGGACGTCGGCAAACTCCTTGCAGAGATCGGCGAAGAAGCCGGTGTACTCGCCCGTCGCCGGATCGCGCATGACATAGGGCGGCGCTACAGCCGCGCCACAACGCAAAGCGCCTGCCTTCTGCACGCCCTGCCAATATCCCTCGGCGGTCTGGGCGTGGGCGGCGGTTGCGGAAAGACCTGCCATCAGGGCGAGCGCGGGCAGCGCCCGCAGGGCGGACGTTATCAAAGAAAGCATTGGGCATTCCTCTTTTGTTGTGCGCGAAGCGCGCGGTTCCACTCGTCGGCTCTGGCCGTTTCTGTTGTTTTCGTGTCGGCTGCGTGTCGACAGGCAAGAATATGTCAACAGCGTGTCGACAAAGTCAAGCGGAAAAATTACATTGCCGACACGCTGTTTTTCTGGCCCAATGGACCTGTCGTAGAGAGAAAGGGACTTAAGTGTCTGAAGAATCGGAAGTGAAACGCATCCGCGGGACCGGCTGGAAGAGCGTCTATGAAACGCTGCGCAACGAGATCCTGTCGCTCGCTCTGCCGCCCGGTCAGCTTCTCGACGAGATGACGCTCGCCGAACGCTTCGACATGTCGCGCTCGCCGGTGCGCGAAGCGCTGATCCGACTCGGTGCCGACGAGCTGGTGGTGACGCTTTCCAACCGCAGCACGATCGTCGCGCCGATCGAAGTGGCGACCTTTCCGAAATATGTCGAGGCGCTCGACATCGCCCAGCGCATGAATACGCGGCTGGCCGCGGCACTCAGAACCGAGGCCGACCTGAAGATCATCGCCAAGCGGTTGAAATCGTTCGAGGCGGCGGTCAGGACAGGCAATCACCTCGCCATGTCGGAAGCCAACAAGGAATTCCACATGGCGATCGCCCATGCCGGAAAAAACCAGTATCTCGCCTCGTTCTACGAGAAGCTTTTGTCGCAGGGCCAGCGCATGCTGCACCTGCATTTCGAATATCTGGAGCGGACGCATGAGGGCTATCTGCTGACCGATGAGCACACGCTGATGCTCGATGCCATCAGGGACAAGAACGTTGATTTGGCCGACGAGCTCGCCCACGCCCATACGCGCCAGTTCCAGGACAATTTCATCAACTTCATGCGCGAGAACTACACGACGGATGTCGCGCTGGGACCGCTGCGGGCTGCGGAGTAACAGTGATGATCAACAGCATTGGATTCGTCGGCACCGGCGCGATCACCGAAGCAATGGTTCGCGGGCTTCTGGCCGCACCGGCCTACGCCTCCGAGGTCCACGTTTCGCCGCGGAGCGCGCACATTGCCGCGACATTGGCAGAGGAGTTCGCCGCCGTCAGGATTGCCGGCGACAACCAGATTGTCGTTGATCGCAGCGACATGGTGTTCCTGGCGATCCGGCCGCAGATCGCCGAGGAGGTGGTGCGGGCGCTTTCCTTCCGGAAGGGCCAGATGGTCGTCAGCCTCGTTGCAGCGACGGAGCGTCAGGCGCTTCTCGATTGGATCGGTGCAGACGTGCACCTCGTCCAGGCCATCCCCCTGCCCTTCGTCGCACAGCGGCGAGGCGTCACCGCCATCCTCCCGCCCGATGCCGTCGTCGCGGCGCTGTTCGATACGCTCGGAACCGCCGTCCAGTGCCAGTCGAAAAAGGAATACGATCTTCTCGCAGCGGCCAGCTCTGTGATGTCGACCTATTTCGGCATAATGGAAACCTTGGCCGGCTGGCTGGAAAAAAGCGGCCTCGAAAGGCCTAAAGCAAATGCCTACATCGCGCCGCTTTTCGCAAGCCTGGCGCAGAAGGCCAACAGCCCAGGCACCGAGCCGTTCAGCGCGCTAAGCCGCGAATTCGCCACCAAGGGCGGACTGAACGAGCAGGTTCTCTCCGACGTTGACAAGAAGGGCGGCCTCGCTGCGCTGACCGCAGCGCTCGACGGCGTGCTCGCCCGAATCGAGGGCCGCAGCAACTGAAGCGCGCGCAGCCCGCCCGCCGAGGGAGGCGGGTGTTTGCCGCACGACGATCCTCGAATGCATCGGCATCGCCGGCAAGCGCGTTTGATTCCGCTCCGCCGTCGAAAATCGCGGTTGCAATAATCGAAGAAATGCAATTTAGCTCTCACGATGAGTCACGAAACTACTTTTGCTAGAGAAAATATCCTCGCCCGGCCGCCGGCGGCAGGGTGGCCGAATTTCTCCGGCCTGCCGGTTCCGGCCGATCGCGATCGCATTCCCTCCAATTAGCTGATCTGACGAACTGTGACGTCCCCGCCGCACTGCGAGCAGAGCGCCGCCGGCGCATATTCCATTATTCCCCCGCATCTACTTTCAACACAAGGACATCTCCATGAAGCATCTGCGCAATTTTCACCTGATGATGGCAAGCACCGCGTTCCTGACACTGGCTGGCCCGGCGCTGGCCCTCGACGGCACGGATATGATGAAGAAGCTTAGCGCCGCAACCAACGCCGGCGGCACGGTCATCACCTTCGAGAAGGCCGAAGTCGACGGCGACACGGTGAAGGCAACAGGCGTCCAGGTGGGATTTGCGAACCTGCCCGGCGACACGCTGAAGATCGGCGACCTCACCTTCGAGGGCGTCGAGGAAAAAGAAGGCGGCGCCTATTACGCCAAGACCCTTTCCTTCCCGGATATCGATATCAGCCAGGAGGGAGGACGCTTTTCCGCCAAGGCGATTCTGTTCACCGGCCTGACGATTCCCGCCAATGCGACCGGCGAGACGCTGGACGATATCCTCCTCTATGAAACCGCCAGCACCGGGCCGATCGCGCTCAACATCAAGGGCAAGGATGTGCTTGCGATCGAAGGCGTCGAAGCAAACATGGGGCGCCAGGACAGCGGCTTTGCCTACGACGCCAACGTCGCCGGATTCAAGGCCGACCTGTCGCAAGTCGAGGATGCGGCTGCGAAGGAGGCCATCGAGAAGCTCGGACTGACGACGCTCGACGGCACCATGACGATGAAGGGAAGCTGGGAAGTCGAAAGCGGCAAGGTTGTCCTCGACGAATATGCTTTCGATTTCAAGAATGTGGGCCGGCTGAACTTCGCCGTCGACTTCTCCGGTTATACGCTCGGCTTCATCAAATCGCTGCAGGAGGCGGTCAAGACAGCCGAAGCCAATCCGAACAAGGAAGAGGCCAATCAGGCCGCCGGACTTGCGATGATGGGGCTGATGCAGCAGCTGACGTTCAACAGCGCCTCGATCCGCTTCGACGACGCCTCGATCACCAAAAAGGCGCTCGACTATGCCGGCGCGAAGCAGGGCGTCACGGGTAACGAACTGGCACAATCGCTGAAGGCGCTCATTCCGATGGTGATGGCGCAACTCAACATGCCGGAACTGCAAAACCAGATATCGGCGGCCCTCAATACCTATCTCGACGGGCCGAAGAGCCTGACGATCAGCGCCGCTCCGGAAAAGCCGGTTCCCGTGCCGATGATTGTCGGTGCAGCCATGGGTGCGCCGAACACCATTCCAACGGTGCTCGGCGTCAAGGTTTCGGCGAACGACTAAGTCAAGATCAACCGCCGGAGGCGGATCGTTTATCGGTCCGCCTCCGGGATCATCTTTCCGCAATCACCGCGCGCTTTTGCGAAATCCCACTAAAAGGTCGGCGGCGTGCAGGCGCTGATAACCTCGCAGGGCACCGGTCCGACGCAGCGGAACCGATGCGGGCGCCGGCTTTCGAAATAATAAGCATCCCCCGGCCCAAGGATACGCCGCTCGTCGTCGACCGTGACCTCGAGCCTTCCCGAGAGCACGACCCCACCCTCCTCCCCTTCGTGAACAAGGGGAATTTTTCCGGTGTCGCCCCCCGGCTGGTAGCATTCCTTCAAGATCTGCAGACTGCGCCCAAACAGGGTTTCGCCGACTTGCTTGTAGGAAATGGCGCCCTTGCCGATCTCCACCAGCTCCTCGGCGGCGTAGAAGGCCTTTTTCGGACGCTCCGGTTCGAAGGCGAAGAATTCCGCCAGCCCGATCGGAATGCCATCGAGGATCCGTTTCAGAGCGCCGACCGAAGGATTGGAGGCGTTCGATTCGATCAGTGAGATCGTCGAGTTCGGCACGCCAGTGCGTTTGGCGAGCTCACGCTGGGAAAGCTTGTGGGCAATGCGCAAGTGGCGAAGGCGGCTGCCGATATCGACTGACATGATGGATCCGTTTGCGTTGTCCAGAATATCGCAAACTCTATCTTCTTCATTGTTCAATTTCAATAACTTGCATCGGAAAAGAAAAGGACTTGTTTGAAGGATGGAAATTGCCATTCTCCGGGCGATTTCAAAGGAGGCCAGGATGGATCAGATCAGCAAGACGAACGCGCCCGTACTCGAAAATTTCTGGATGCCGTTCACCGCCAACCGGCAATTCAAGGCCGCGCCGCGCCTGCTGGCTGCTGCCGAAGGGATGTATTACACCGACGTCGATGGAAACCGGGTGCTGGACGGCACGGCCGGCCTCTGGTGTTGCAACGCCGGCCACGGCCGCAGGAAGATCGCCCAGGCGGTCGAGCGGCAGCTCGCCACGCTCGACTATGCGCCGACCTTCCAGATGGGGCATCCGATCGCCTTCGACTTCGCCGCCAAGCTTGCTGCGAACGCGCCGGGCGGGGCTGACGCCAAGCTCGACCGGGTCTTCTTCACCGGCTCCGGCTCGGAATCGGTCGACACGGCGTTGAAGATGGCCATCGCCTATCAGCGCGCGATCGGCCAGGGCACGCGCACCCGGATCATCGGCCGCGAAAAAGGCTATCACGGCGTCGGCTTCGGCGGCATTTCCGTCGGCGGCCTCGTCAACAATCGGCGCGTCTTCCCGCAGATCCCGGCCGATCACATGCGCCATACGCTTGATATCGGGCGCAATGCCTTTTCGAAGGGGCTTCCCGCGCATGGCGTCGAACTCGCGGACGATCTCGAGCGCCTGGTGCAGTTGCACGGCGCCGAAACCATCGCAGCCGTCATCGTCGAGCCGATGTCGGGATCGGCCGGTGTTGTCCTGCCGCCGAAGGGTTATCTGGAAAAGCTGCGCGCCACCGCGGACAAGTACGGCATCCTGCTGATTTTTGATGAGGTCATCACCGGCTTCGGCCGCCTCGGCACACCTTTCGCGGTGGATTACTTCGGCGTCGTACCCGATCTCGTCACCACGGCGAAGGGCCTGACCAACGGCGCTGTTCCCATGGGCGCGGTCTTTGCCAGCCGCAAGGTCTATGACGGGCTGATGGTCGGCCCGGAAAATGCGATCGAGCTCTTCCACGGCTATACCTATTCCGGCCATCCGGTCGCCTGCGCCGCCGGCCTCGCCACGCTCGAAATTTACGATGAGGAAGGGCTGCTGACCCGCGCAGCCGACCTGGCCGTCTACTGGCAGGACGCCCTCCATTCGCTAGCGGGCCTGCCTGCTGTCGTCGACATCCGCAACCTCGGCCTGGTCGGCGCAATCGAACTGGCGCCGCGTGATGGCGCTCCCGGAACACGCGCCTACGACGTCTTCGTCGACTGCTTCAACAAGGGACTGCTGATCCGCGTGACCGGCGACATCATCGCCCTCTCTCCACCGCTGATCATCGAGAAGGGCCAGATCGACACGCTCGTCTCGACGCTTGGGGACGCCTTGAAGCGCGCAGCCTAGGCTGCCCGACATCGAAGTATCTCGCCATAAAACGGGGAATGGCCGACGTACCCTTGGTCTGCCAGACCGGCGAGACCATGGCAGCGGCGCCATTACAAGCAGCGAGTGGGAAGAATTCTGACGCCGCCCGCCGCTCTCGGACCGCCCGCACGTTGACGATCATCGCAGCCGGCTGACGCGAAGCCCGGATCACGCCCATGACCAACCGCAGAATATGCGGCCGGCCATGGGCAGGCTTGCCTAGATCAGACCTTCAAGGTCTGCGACGGCAGCTGGCCGAACCGCTTCTTATGTTCGGCGGCAAAACGTCCGAGATGCGTAAAGCCCCATCTGAGCGCGATATCGGCGACGGCCTGCTTCGAGCCGGCTTCGAGCAGATCGCGATGAGCGGCGACCATCCGGATTTCGTGCAGGTAGGCGATCGGGGTGGTGTTCCTGAACTGCCGGAAGCCTTGCTGTAAAGTCCGGGTGCTCACCTTGGCCGCCGCCGCAATCTCGCTGAGCGAGATCGGTTCGGCGATATGTTCGTGCATGAAATCGATGGCCCATTTCACGTGCCGAGGAGCCGGCATCGGCGCGCTCGCCCCGAGCTCATCCGAATAGCGATTGGGACAACTCTCCAGAAGCAGATAGATCGCCGCGTCGCTAAGCGAACTGACGGCGAGCGGCGAGCGGCGCAACGGCCCGTTGCCGGTAAGACCGCCGTGAAGGTTGGCGACGATTTTCTGCAAGGCGAGTCCCGCACCGGCCGTCAGATCGATATCGGGATGAATATCGAGATCGGCGCTGATCGTCCGCTCCAGCATATGCGTGAGGCGCCTGGAGATGCTCGCCTGATCGATGAACAGGCAGAGATGACGGCGTGTGCCGAAAATGGCGGTGCCCCTGGCACGGCCGGGCTCCAGGATTGTACCGCGGCCGGGGACCGAATAGATCGGCCCCTGCCTTCCCCCGAAAGACATATTCCCTTCCGTCGGCAGAAATATAGCCATCTTTTCGCTGATCCCTTCCCGCTTGGAGAAGATCGTGCCCTCATAAGCGCAATCGCCAACGCTCACATCTCCCAGCGAGATGAAATTGCAGCTGTATGCGATCGGCATATTGCCATCGGCAGTAATCTTGATCGAAGCTTTCGGCGTCGACAATGCTTCCGAAAGTTCGTCCGGATCCGTCCCGCTTTCGGCCGTTTCCCGAAACGGGAAGCTCTGCGTTGCAGAGTGGCGGGCGGAACTGGTATCGGCAGGCTTATGCGAATAAAGGGTCATATAGGATATCGAAAATTCCCTTGGATAATAACCAATTCCTACAGATAACCACCTTTCTGTTTCACGTCACCTCGTGAGATTTCAGGTGTAACGGCTGATGGCAAGGTCCTTTGCATTGATTTCCGGCTTGGCGCCGCTGACAAGATCAGCAATGAGCCGGGCCGAGCCGGTGCTCATCGTCCAGCCAAGGGTGCCATGCCCGGTATTGAGGAAAAGGCCGGCGATCTTGGTTGGGCCGATGACCGGCGTACCGTCGGGCGTCATCGGACGCAGGCCTGACCAGAAAGAGGCCTTCGACACATCGCCGCCGGGGAAGAGATCGGTGACCGAATGCTCCAGCGTGCTGCGGCGGGCGAGGCCGAGATCGTTGGTATAACCTGATATTTCGGCCATGCCGCCGACGCGGATGCGGTCGCCGAGCCGGGTGATGGCGATCTTGTAGGTTTCGTCCATGACGGTCGATTCCGGCGCACGGGAGGCATCGGTGATCGGGATGGTCAGCGAATAGCCCTTGACCGGGTAGACCGGCAGGCGGATCCCGAACGGCTTGAGCAGCAGCGGCGAATAGCTGCCGAGCGCAACCACCACGGCCTCTGCCCTCATCCGCTGGCGCTCGCGATCGGGATCGCGATCAGTGACGACCCCGCGCACGCGGCCGGCTTCGACGTCCAGCGCCTTGATCGTCGTGCCATAGGCGAAGCGGACGCCGAGCGCTTCGGCTTGGGCGGCGAGCGCATTGGTGAATTTGAAACAGTCGCCGGTCTCGTCCTTCGGCGTCAGCAGACCGCCGACGATCTTTTCGCGCACGTGCCTCAGCGCCGGTTCGACGCGGATGCAGCCGTCCTGGTCCAGCACCTCATAGGGAATGCCGTCCGCCGCCAGCGCCTTGACATCTTTCGCCGAGGCATCGAGCTGCTGCTGCGTTCGGAACAGCTGCAGCGTTCCCTGCATGCGTTCGTCATAGGCAATCCCGGTTTCGGCGCGAAGCTCGGCGAGCGCGATGCGACTGTAATCGGCAAGGCGCAGCATGCGGCTCTTGTTGATCGCGTAACGCTCCGAGGTGCAGTTCGACAGCATCCTTGTCATCCAGGCAAGCATGGCCATGTCGAGTTTCGGGCGCAGGATGAGCGGCGCATGTTTCATGAACAGCCATTTCATGGCCTTGGCAGGAATGCCGGGGGCTGCCCAGGGCGAGCAATAACCGAAGGAGACCTCGCCGGCATTGGCAAAGCTCGTCTCCAGCGCCGGCCCCGATTGCCGGTCGACGACGGTAACCTCATGACCTGATTTGGCCAGCTGATAGGCGGATGTGACGCCGACGATGCCGGCCCCCAGAACGATGACTTTCATGATTTCCTCAAGAACAATGCCGGCCGGCTCTCAGCAATATTGCCTGTCGTAACGATCGCCCAGACCAGTTAGGATTTCGTAAGATATCGTTCCGGCAGCGCCAGCCACGTCTTCCAGCGTTTGGTTCGGGCCAAGCACTTCGACAAGGCTTCCAAGCCTCAGCGCCCCCTCGGGCAAAGCCGTGATATCGACAGTCGCGCTGTCCATCGACACGCGCCCGACGATCGGCAGACGGATACCCTTGTGATAGACGGCGCCGCAATCGCCGAGACTGCGCGGCAGGCCGTCGGCATAGCCGGCGGCGATGGTGGCAAGGCGGGTTTCTCTGCGCGTCACATGCGCGCCGCCATAACCGATCCTGGCGCCCGAAGGTACGGTGCGCGTCTGCACGACGGCGACGTCCAGCCTGACGACCGGTTCCATCGGGTTCGTGCCGCCGGCGTTCGGTGCGCCGCCATAAAGGGCGATGCCCGGGCGGGCGAGCACGCCATGATAGGCATCGCCGAGAAAGACGCCGCCGGAATTGGCGAAGGAGATGTCGAAGCCCGGAAATTCATCGGCAATGCGCGCCATCTCGGCAAGCTGGTCGCCGTTCTGGCCGCTATCCAGCTCGTCGGCACAGGCCAGGTGGCTCATGATGAACAGGATCTCGACATTGGCGCCGTCGCCGATGACTGCCGCCAATTCGGCTCGCTCTTCCCAGGGAAAGCCGAGCCGCGACATGCCGGTGTCAAACTGCAGAACGGCCGGCAGGCTGCGCGTCAGCAAGCGCGCGGTCGCCGACCATTGCCGCCACTGCGCGAGCGAATTGAGAACCGGAATGATACCGCTTTCGGCGCAGGCGACCTCGTTGCCTGGCTGCAAGCCGTTCAGCACGAATATCTGGGCATCCTCGGCAAGGGCTGGCCGCAGCCTCACGGCCTCGACGAACTGGGCGACGAAGAAATGCCTGCAGCCCTGATCATAGAGCGTTTGGGCGACCCGTTCGGCGCCGAGACCATAAGCGTCGGCCTTGACGACGGCTCCCGCGCGGACCGGCGCCAGCATCGACGCGAGCTTCAAATAATTGCGGCCGAGTGCGGCAAGATCGATCGTCAGATAGCCGGTGGCTCCCTGCGTGATCGTAACGGTGCGTTCGCGGGAACCCAAAATGTCGCTATCCATGTCCACCCCATCTGAATGTCAGAAGCTTATGAAATAATGAGCGAAATTGCCGATGATTCTGTCGTTGATTATTGCACGTGCGGTCTATTATTCGCATAATAAATCATGATCTGAAGGAAACGTTCATGCCTGCCCTCGACCTCATCGATCGCAATATTCTCAGACTGCTGCGCCTGGACGCGCGCATGAGCAACGCCAAACTCGCCGCCGAGATCGGCCTTTCACCCTCGGCCTGCCTGAGACGCATCAAGATCATGGAAAAATCAGGGGTCATCCGCGGCTATACGGCGCTGGTGGACACCGGCAATGCGGATGAAATGATCGCCGTTATCATCAACATCACGCTTGAACGGCAGACCGAGGAGCATCTCGACCGCTTCGAGGCGGCGGTCCGCCGGCATCCGGAAATCCGCGAATGTTTTCTGATGACCGGTGGTTCGGATTATTTGCTGCGCGTCGAGGTCGCCAGCGCGGGCGAGTTCGAGCGGATCCACAAGGAAATTCTTTCGACCTTGCCCGGCGTTCTGAGGATTCATTCCAGCTTTTCGATTCGCAACGTTCTGGCGACACGCACCAAGGGCCGGCGATAAACAGGGATCGGCACGCTTATATCAGTTCGAGCGCCGTGGCCCGAGCAACTGCTTCGCTCGTCGTGGCAACGGTCAGCTTCCGGCGCGCCGAGGCGAGATAGAGTTGGACTGCGCTGACCGAAATGGACAAGCGGGCGCAGATCTGCTTGGCCAGCAAGCCATTGGCGGTCATCTCCAGGCATTGCAGTTCGCGGCGTGACAATCGCGGCAAATCCGCAACTTTTCTCATGCCCGACAAGACCATGGCTCGATCGTGGAGATGGTGGGCGAGAAACTGCAGGTCGCGCATGCTGTCCATGCGGAATTGCCGCCAATAGGCGTCGGGGTGGTTGGAGGTCACCGTAAACAGCGATCGCTCCCCCTGCGGTCCGCGCACGGGCAGGGTAACGCCTTGCCGGCCGACACCGAAGGCCATGGCCTCCTTGAAGAAGCCATAGGCTCGGCCTGAATCCCATCCTGATGCGGACCATTCCACGGGCAGGAAGCCACGCCGGCCGAGACGCACGACGGGGTCGATGCTGAAGTAGTCCCGGTCACGATATTGTTTCACCCACTCGGGCGGATAGGTCAGCATCAGCAGGGGATTGCTGTCCGTGGCGCCCGCGAAGCGGGTCACATGGAGAACCATATGCGATATCGCATAGATGTGGCGGACTTCGTCCAGCGTCGTTTCCAGATCCTGCAATGTCGGCGATGCGGAGATCCGGTCCAGACAGTAGAAAAAACGAGAACTGCTCAGCATGAGATGGACTCATGGTTGCGTATTTTTTGAACTGCTCGCGATGGTAACATTTCACGATTACCGAGAACAGTATATTTTTGGCAACCATGGCACGATATGAAGAACAAGTTAAAGACCGGTGAGACCTATCCCACTGCTGGGCGTTGGGACACGGCGCCTATCGCATGCCGCCATCGACAAGGAATCTGGCAGGATAGGGAGAGGCTTGCTCCAGAAGTCGGGACAGGTTGGCCCTAAGTGTCCGACAATTGTCCGCCGTCACATCCCATAGACCAACATACAGCTTGCCGATCTCGGGCCGGGATCGGGCAAGCGGCGTCGGCCTCCAGCCGATCCTCCGGTACACCGCGACCATCGCGACGTCATAGACGCCGACAATGTTTTCGATGCCGGTGTCGAGCGCAAGATCGCAAAGCCCTGAGAGCAGCTCCGTGGCGACTGCGCGCGATTGCTTCATATCGCCGGCATGCGGATGAAGGCAAAAGCGGGTACATTCCCAGGTCGTCGGGCTATCAACGTCGATAGGCTGATCGAAGAAATGCCGGAACTCGCTTTTGAGCATCGTCGCGCCGGTGGTCGGCAGCAGGCGCAGCGAACCCGTCAGCGTGCCGGAAGGTTGTTGCGTGACGAGATAGACGGGATCCTCAGCCTCGTCGTATCGGTCCCTCTCCCATTGATCCCGGACATCGACCTGCCATCCCAGACGATCTCGAAAAACGGCGGCGCGAGCCCGAAACATTTCATCGAAAGCCCGTCGATCGGTCTCGAGCATGTCTTTGGTGAGTATCCGCAACATATCCGTCCCTCCTGATGTGCTGACGGTTCAACAGGAGGCCTACCGGGCGCAATCTGGATATTTCACCAGGTTGACCGGTGCTTGGCTTTGCCGTCCCCTTCCATAAGAAATAGCTGATATTCGTCGACCGAAAGCTCTTGGTAATTGCCAATTTTATCGCAACAACGGGAGGATTCTTGATGACCCACGACATGGCACGCGGCAAACGTATTCGGGAGGCGATATCCCGCGGCAAGTTCCGGAAAGTTCACGCCCTGGCGGCCGAACTGGACGTGTCCGTCGCCGCCGTCTCACGCTGGCAGAATGGCGGTCATACCTCGCTGGAAAGCGCCTGCGCGCTCGCCGACCTGCTGGATGTCTCCCTCGACTGGCTGCTGCTCGGGCGCGGCACAATGGACTGGCATAGGAACAGCGCGATCTCCGCCACCGAATTGCAAATGGTTCTAGCGTTGCGCAACCGGTCTGCGGCCACACGCTCCAATCTCGTCGGACTGGTCGAATCCATCCCGCCGGAACACCCGTAACGCCAAGCGCAATTCTCCAAGATTTTTTGACCTGAGGTCAACACCTTTAGGTTGATAAAAGGCGGATCGTCGACGATCTTTCTAGTTAAAGGTTCAGCAGCGGCGACCGAGGGTAGGGCGGCAGGCAGCCAGCCACCCTGCCCTCCGCAAAGACTTTGTGTTCACTCTGAACGCCCATTCGACCGCAATATTTCTCCCGTCCGGGTCTGGAATATTTCTCGATCTGGTCCCCGGCAAGTCTCAACCGATTTTGGAGTCAGTCAATGACAGTTGCGCTTTGGAGTCAGTCAATGACGGGTGCGAACGCGGCCCATATCGGCGCCAATGCGCCGACAGTCAAACCGCGGCCTGCCTTCGCGCAGACCGATCTGGTCGCATTGTCGCGCTATTTTTCTCTTCTGATGATGCGCAACATCACCAGCGATGGCTATGTCATCGAGGATCCGGCATCGCCCGGCGTCTTCTCCGCCCCCGGCTGCGTCATCGCCGCACCTTCCTATCCAGCAAACACGCCGGGTGTCGACCAGGACTATGTTTTCAACTGGGTCCGCGACGGGGCCATTACGGCCATCGAGATCGCGCTTGCCGGCTTGCTGCCCGTTCCGGGCGGGGTTTTGCCGAGCCTCGTCGACTATGTGAACTTCGCCGCGCTCTGCCAGGCGAATGCGAAGAATTCCGATACCGTCACACTTGGCCACGCCTGCTTCACCATCACCGGCGAGGTTCGTCCGTGGTCGGAGCAGAATGATGGGCCGGCCATTCAGTCGATTGCGATCATGACCTTGTTCGATCAGCTGGATGGCGCCACCCAGACGATCGCCAAACAACTGGTCGAGGCCAACCTCTCTTATCTTCTCGAAGTTTACCAGAACAAGACCACAAATCTCTGGGAGGAATACGAGGGCTATTCGTTTTTCGCAAGAGCCGTACAGCTGCGCTTTTTCCGGGAAATTTCGACAAACACGATCGGCATTGCGGTGCCTGCAGGGGTGGCCGATGCCATCTCCTGGCTGGAAAGCCAGCTGGCAACCCACTGGAACGGGCAGCTCTATGTGAGCATTCTAGATGCCGCGGAGCAAGCCGGTTACGACGCGAACATCGATATCGTCTCTTCGGTCTGCTATGGCGGGATCGAGCCGACCGATACCAAGCTTCTGGCAACGGCGGCCATCCTGCGGCGCCAGTGGGCCGATCCTTCGTCTTCGAACTATTACCCGGTCAATGGCGCCGACGCGGCCAAAGGGCTCGGACCACTCTTCGGGCGCTATCCAGGCGATCATTACGATGGCGATGTGGCGGCTCCTGTTGCCGGCGGGCATCCCTGGGCTCTGTGCACCGCCAACTTCGCCGAGTTTCAATATCGGCTTGCCAATACCATCGAGGCCAGCGGCGCCCTCCCCCTCGATCAATTCTCCGAACCCTTCTTCGCAGAACTGGGACTTGGCGCATCCAGCAGCCCCGCCGACGCGTCGGCCGCTTTGCGGGCTTCGTCTGACGCCATGCTGCGCGCCATCGTCTATCACAGCGATCACTATGAACTGAGCGAACAGTTCGATGGAACCGTTGGCTACGAGAAAAGCGTCCGGAATCTGACCTGGAGCTATGCCTCCTTCCTCTCGGCAGTCAGGGCCCGCGCCGCCGCCCCGGCCGCCAAGTCCAAGCCCCGAAACTCTCGCGGCCCGAAATCATGACGATTGAAGGCCGTAGGCCTGATCTCGATTGAGTCCAGAACGGCATGATCCGCAAAGCCCTGATCGGCTTTCCGGGATTAATGGAGGACCAAAGTGCT
This sequence comes from Rhizobium phaseoli, assembly GCF_003985125.1. Taxonomy (GTDB): domain Bacteria; phylum Pseudomonadota; class Alphaproteobacteria; order Rhizobiales; family Rhizobiaceae; genus Rhizobium; species Rhizobium phaseoli. The sequence continues at coordinate 213,573 of NZ_ML133565.1, read as the reverse complement.
TTTTCCCCTCGAATCGGCCATAAGAGCTGACGCCAAGACCGTCGCAGAGTCTGGCGACTACGACATCGTGATCGTCGGCAGCGGCATTTCGGGCGCAATCATTGCCAAGCAGGCTGCGGAAGCGGGCAAACGTGTCCTTATCCTTGAAGCCGGAACGGGTTCCAATGTCACTCTGGCAGGCTATGACAATCTGCTGACGACTTTCTATTCGGCAGCCTCCAAGGACAACCAGTCGCCCTTTCCGCTGAATGCGAACGCGGCCATACCCCGCAGCCCGCAGCTTCGCAAGCTGCAGGCGGGAGAAACCGATAGTTCGAACTATATCGTTCAATCCGGCCCTTATGTCAGCGATACGGTATATACCCGTATTTTCGGCGGAACGACCATGCACTGGGAGGCGAAAACGCCGCGCCTGCTTCGCTCGGATTTCAAGACGCGCACGCTTTTCGGCCACGGGCTGGACTGGCCGCTGAGCTTTGAGGAAGTCGAGGAGGATTACCGCCTTGCCGAGCGGGAAATCGGCGTATCGGCGAATGTCGAAGATCAGCAATATCTCGGGCAGACCTTCCCGGATGACTATGTCTTTCCCATGCGAGGACTGCCGCTTTCCTATCTGGATCAGCAGGTCAGCAAGGGCATCGAAGGCACCAGTGTCGAACTTTACGACAAGACCTATTCCCTGAAGGTCAGGCCCTATCCGCAGGGTCGCAACGGCATACCGAACCCGGCCTATGACGGTGGGAAGGGCTACCGTCCAATCGGCGCCGTTGATACGCATCAGGTCGAAGAGGGCGGCCGGTGCCAGGGCAATACCAACTGCGTACCGCTCTGTCCCGTGCAAGCGCGCTACCACTCCGGCAAAACGCTTGCCAAGGCGTTCGCGGCAAACGGCAAAGGCGGCGAGCGGCTTGTCGAACTGCTGCCGCAGGCGGTCGCTTCGAAGGTCAACATCGATCCGGATAGCGGGAAGGTCCGCTCTCTCGAGGTCAAGATTTACAAGGACCCGGCCTCACCGGCTCACGAGACCATCACCGTCAAGGGCAAGGTGTTCGTGCTTGCGGCAGGCGCCATCGAAACCGCGCGTCTTATGCTGGCCTCCGGCCTGCGCAGCACCAGCGGTCTTGTCGGACGCAATCTGATGGACCACGCCTACCTGCTCAATTGGGCGCTGATGCCTGAGATCTGCGGCACGATGCGCGGAACCAGTTCGACGGGCGGTATTGTCGACCTGCGGGACGGCCCTTTCCGGGAAAAGCAGGCCGCCTTCGCCATCGATATCCATAACGACGGCTGGGGCTGGGCCACGGGTGCGCCGACCTCCGACCTTCTGGAACTGGTGGATGATCGCAACCTCTACGGAGCGGATCTTCGGCGCGGCATGGTCGACCAGGTTTCGCGGCAGTTGCTGCTGGCGTTCATGATCGAGGTCATGCCCGTCGAAAGCAACCGCATCACGGTCGATCCGCAATATACCGATGCTCTGGGCAACATGCGGCCCATCCTGTCCTTCACGGTTCCGGAATATACCATGAAGGGTGCCGCCTATGGCCGCCAATTTGCGCGCACCGTCTTTACCCGCGTGGGCGCGCAGGACCATACCCGTTACGACCCCAGCGATTACGGCTATGTGGCCTATGAGGGACAAGGCTATGCGATCCGCGGCGGCAATCATCTGGCCGGCACCCATATCATGGGAACGACGAAGACCAATTCCGTCGTGGACAAGAACCAGCGCAGCTGGGACCACGAAAATCTCTATCTCGTGGGCGGCGGCAGCATGCCGACGATCGGCACGGCCAATGTCACCTTGACGCTGGCCGCCATGTGCTTCCGAAGCGGTCGCGAGATTCTGAAGTCTCTGCATTGAACGAAGACCGGCATCCAGCGCGGGACGAACTTGTGGGTTCGATGCAAGTGACAGCCGGCCGGTGCACCCAACTTATCTTTCACGGAGCATGAGCATGGATTCCTATAGTATCAAGACGCTCGATGAGCTGAAAGAGTTTCTCTACCGGGCGATGCAGCTCGAACATGCGACGATTCCGCCGTATCTGACGGCGCTTTACTCGATCAAGCCCGGCGTCAACCAGGACGCAACCCAGGTTCTGCGCGTAATCGTCGTGGAAGAAATGCTGCATCTGACGATCGCGGCCAATATTCTCAATGCCATCGGCGGCAAGCCGGATCTTGTCAGGCCGGACTTCGTAGCCAGCTATCCCGCCGCCCTGCCGGACGGTGAGACCGATTTCAAGGTCGGCATCCAGGCATTCGGCCATGAGGCGCTGGCGACTTTCCTGAAAATCGAGCGGCCGGCCCAGCGTCCTGAACATCTCGTCGGCAAGGGCCTGATGCACCGCAAAACTCCCGCTGGTATCACCGCGCTCGCCAGCCATCCAAGACATGAGGACCTCCATTTCTACAGTATCGGCGAGTTCTACTCGGCCATCGCGGAAGGCATCAAATACCTGGAAGCCGAAGCGCATGGGGCGGGCACAACCATCTTTACCGGCGACAGGTCGCGCCAGATCACCTCGGAATATTATTACTCCGGAGGCGGCGAGCTGTTTGCGGTGACCGATCTGAAAAGTGCCCAGGAAGCGCTCGAGCTCATCATCGAACAGGGCGAAGGCGACGGCGGCGGCATCTACGACGATGACGACCACGAACTGGCCCATTACTATCGTTTCGAGGAGCTGGTCAAAGGCCGCTACTACCAGAAGGGCGACCAGCCCGGCCAGCCCACGGGTCCACACCTGCAGGTCGATTGGGAGGGCGCCTATCCTGTAAAACAGAACCTGAAACTAAAAGATATACTCGAAGGTTCGGAACTGCATGAGGCGGCGATCGCCTTCAACATGCGCTATGGCGAATTTCTCCAGCTTTTGACGCGTGCCTATAACGGCCAGCCAAACCTGCTGCTGGAAGCCGTTCCGATGATGTTCGAATTCCGCAACATGATCCTCGAACTCATCCGCAATCCGCTGCCGGGGCATCCCGGCAAGAATGGCAGCCCCACCTATGAGATCCCCGGCGGTATCAAACAGCCAGCCGTCACCCGGCAGGCGGAGGTGAACGCATGAGCAGCCGTTTCGAGCCATTTCTTGGTCTATCGGTCGAATTGACGGCCTTCTCCTACTTCGATCTTCTGGGAACCGGCCTGGCAGAACGCTATCTCGCCACGCTCGACACGGTGGTCGGCAGCGAGATCACCGACGCACTGCTGGCCGCTTTCACCGCCCTGCCACCATCGGAAAGCGAGGCCCGTATCCACGCCGTGCGCACGACCATTCTCGGCAATGAATTGCTGGGAGACGTGGCCCGCGCGCTGATCAAGCTCTGGTATTCCGGCACCTGGTTCGAGCTGTCCTCCGCTTGGACGGAGCGCTTTGGCCCCAGGCCTGCGAATACCACCTTCGTCGTGTCTCCCGATGCCTATATCGAGGGTCTGCTCTGGAAGGCAATCGGAGCCCACCCTCCGGGCGCCAAGGGGCAGGGTTTCGGCTCCTGGGCCTTTCCACCGAAAATTCCGGCTCCGGCCCCCGTTCCAAAACCTGACCTGACGCCACTTCCGCTTGTCTTCAATGAACTGGATCATCGCCATGACGAATTATCTGCATCGACTGACGCCCGCTAAGGTCTGGCTCGGCGTCATCCCCACGCTCTGGTGGAATGACGATTTCATCAACATCGACATCGGCATCCCCTACGAGCAGGCTCTGAGTGAAATGGCGCTCGCCGGCTATGTCGGATGCGGCGTCGGCCATAAATATCCGACGGATCCGAAAATCTTGCGCCCCGTCCTCGAACTCAGGGGGTTGCGGATTTCCGAGCCTTGGGTGAGCACCTACTTCACCATCAAGGCGATGAATCGTCACACGCTTGAAAGCATCGATGCTCAGCTCGACTTCCTCGAAGCCATGGAGGGCGGCAGCGACGATCCGCGCAGGGCCGATCTCGTCGTCTCCGAGTTTGGCGGAGCGGTCAATCCGCTTCCGGTCGCCCTGTTTCCCAATTGCCCCGAATTCTCCGAGGACCAATGGAAACAGCTGATCGAAGGCCTGCATGCAGCCGGCGAGAAAGCCAGGGCCCGCAACCGCCGGCTCTGCTATCACCCGCATCTCGGAACAGGGGTGATGAAGACGGAAGCGATCCACCGGCTCATGGACGAGACGGATCCTCGCCTGGTCAACATGCTTCTCGATACCGCGCACCAGGCGGCTGCCGGCGTCGATCCGCTAGCGCTGGCCAGAAAATACGCCCACCGCATCAAGCATGTTCACCTGAAAGACATTCGCGCCGAGGTTGTTAAGAACATTCACAACAGAGAATTGTCCTTCCAGCAAGGGATCGAGGCGGGGATATTCACCGTCCCGGGCGACGGCTCCATAGAGACCTTTCCTGAGATCCTCGATGCGTTGGCCGAGGCGGATTTCGCCGGGTGGATCTGCATCGAGGCGGAGCAGGACCCCGCCAAGGCCAATCCGCTGCAATACGCGAAAATGGGCCGCGAATATCTGCGCAAGCTGCTTGGATGGTAGCCCGGCGCCGACCGTTTGTTTCAGCCGGATGGCGATGTGAAGGAGGCGGGGACGGATCTCGCCTCATCACAATGCCGGGCGAGACATCATCCTGAACCACGCATTCCTGGATAGCCACAGCTGGAGCGATGAAGATGGAAGAGGCACGCAGGCGAGATATATATTTCAGCTTCTTTATGTTTACAGCGGATTTGAGGCCGAATGACGCGGGCTATACCGAGGTTCTCGTCAGACATCTGAAAGCTCTTACCGAGATCGGCTACACCGGCTTCGATGTGCATATCGCCCCGGGACCGGCCCATGCCGATCATCACGCCGAGGTCGAAAGCTATTTCGGCCTCAGACGAGCGTTCGATCGGGCGGGCTTCCGGGATGTGAAGTTCACAACCAATGTGGGGACCACGCGAAGCTTCGATCCGACCTCGCCTTACGAGGAACAGCGCAGGCAGGCTTTGTCCTATCTTAAATCCCGCGTCGACATCACCTCGGTGCTGGGCGGGGAGAATACGATCATGTCGGGGCCATTCCTGTACCCCTATGGTGTCTTTCCGCTGACGGATGACGGTGAAGGGATCTGGAGCGACGCGCTTCAGGATTGGATGAAGCCACGATATGCGGCGGCCGCCTCCATCTTCCGGGAATTGGCGCAATATTCCGCCGAGAAGCGGGTGAAGCTCGCCATCGAACCCGTCAAGAATTGGGAAACGCCCGGGCCGACAATGGTCTCGGAAGCGCTGGATTTTCTCGAAAGCGCTGACATTCCGGTCTGTGGCGTCACGATCGATACAGCCCAGGTCGTGATGGAAAGCCAGGGGCCGGCAACCTTCCGGAAAAATGTCGCCCGGGCAGTACAGCAGAGCCGGCTGAATTACGTTCATATCTCAGCGCCGGACCGGGGCGCTGTCAGCGACTGCTGGATTCCCTGGGAGATCATGCTGGACGAAATTGAGCCGGTCTATTCCGGCCCTTATCTCGTCGAAGTCTTCAACGCGATTCCCCCCTTCGAGAGCTCGATGCGAATGACACGCAGACGCTTCTGGCGGCCCGGTGAGGACGCGCCGCAGACGGGCGTCGACAGCGCCTACGACGTTGCGCGCGCCGCCCTGAGGACATTGGAGGAAAAGATCGCGTCCCACGGCCGTCGATCTCAGCCGTGATAGCGCTCCGGCGCACATGTCGGAAACAGTCCGGGAATGCTGGCCAGAATGCTGGGGAACCACGTCTCCGCCATGCCCGGGTGACGTCAAACCTCAGAAAACGACATTTCAATCAGGGAGATACCTATGGTGGCGCAATTGCCGGATCCCATTAAAATCGTCAGGCGAGCAGGCGATGTCCGTATTCATACTTTCATTTCAGCGTTCACGGATGACAATATCGCCAATGCAACGCACATCATCGAGAGCAGGAACAAGCTTGTTCTTGTCGATGGGCAATTCCTCGTCCCCTATGCGCTGCAATTCAGGGCCTATGCCGACAGTATCGGCAAGGAGATCGACCGGATCTACCTGTCGCACAGGCACCCCGACCATTGGTTCGGCCTGGGAGCCGCATTCAGCGACATTCCGATTCATGCATTGTCGGAAACGAAGGAGTTCCTGAGGCAGCATGGCCAGGATTCCCTGAATGACCATTGGAAACTGGGCAACCTCGCTCCGAAGAGCTTGGTAATTCCCGAAAAAACCGTCCGCGCCGGCCACGAGATCATCGACGGAGTCAAATATGTATTTGATGAGGTCGTTGATACGGAGATCGATTTTCTCCTCACCATCGGTCTTCCGGATGTGGGCGTTTTTATTGCGCAAGACCTGATCTACAGCGGAACGCACCTTTATCTGACGAAGTACATGGAGCATTGGATCGGGATTTTGCAGGGCATGCTGCTGTCCGACTATGAGCTGTTCCTTCCCGGTCACGGCTTTCCGGCGGACAAGAACGAGGTTGCCAAAAATATAGAGTATTTGTCCGTCGCCGTGGAGGCCGCCGGCAACGGACTCACCAATGATGCTTTCAAGCGCTTCCTGCTGGAAAGATTTCCCGAACGAAAATGCCCAGGAATATTCGACATATACATACCGCGCTTATTCGATAACGCGAGCGAATTCTAGTATGCGTCAATTCTCGTCAACAGGGGAGCCGCTGGAACATGGGCGATACATACACGGTTGGACAATATCTGGTCGACAGACTTCGCGAACTGGGCCTGGGACACCTGTTTTCCGTGGCGGGCGATTATTCGATCGAATGGGTAAACAGCTATGTCGAGAAAAGCGATATTCAGGTCATCGAAGAGGTGAATGAACTGAATGCCGGTTATGCGGCCGACGGCTATGCGAGACTGAAAGGAATTGGCGCGCTGTGCGTCACCTATTCCGCAGGCTCGCTTTGTGCGACAAATGCGATCGCCGGATCCTACGTCGAGAAAGTGCCGGTCGTCCTGATCAACGGTGCGCCAAGCATCCAGAAAACGCTGAGATTCGAACAAACCGGCTATAGTTCGCATCACTTCATCAGCGGACGGGAAACGGATCGTCAGGTGTTCGAATACATCACGGCCGCGACTGTTCGCATCGACAGTCCTCATCTTGCGCCAATGCTCATAGATTATGCGCTGACACAGTGCATCACGGAAAGACGTCCGGTTTATATCGAGTTGCTGGAGGATATGGTCGACCTGGAATGCGCGCGCCCGTCGACTTCATTGAAAGCGGCGCCTGACATATCCGACGAGGACAGTCTCAATCAGTCGATCGCGCAAATCAGCGATAAATTGCAGAATGCCACCAAACCGCTGATCTGGATCGGCGTCGAAATCGACCGGTTCGGTCTTCACGACCAGGCGGAGCGGCTCATTCGGGACCTCAAAATTCCCTACGTGACCGAGCTTCTGAGCAAGGCCATCCTGTCGGAAGACGATGTCCAATTTGCCGGCGTGTTCGATGGGAAATCGTCGTCACCCTATGTCCAGTCTCTGGTCAAAGACTCCGACTTCGTTTTGGCGCTGGGCGTCTGGTTGACTGATATCAACGATTTGGGCTGGCCCATCGACCTCGACAAAACCGCATTCGCCTCCTGGGATACGGTGAAATATGGCACGATCTTCAACTCACAGGTTTCGCTGGCGGATCTCGTCAACGGCTTGATCGACAAAAGGCTGACATGCAAAGCCCAAAGCCTTCCGGCGAAAACGGCCCGACAAGCGCCGATTGTGGATCCGGCGGGCGAAATAACCTATCAGGGCTTCTACGATTTCATTCAGCAGCAGATCGACGGAAATACCATCGTTGGTGCCGACGCCAGCTTGAATTATTTCGGGAGCCTGCTTCTTGAAGTGGGGGTTCGCCGCGGTTTCATCGTCCAATCATCCTATTCGGCGATCGGTTATATCGGCCCGGCCGCGACTGGGGTTTCGCTGGCGAAACAAGCTAAACAGAGGCTGCTGGTCTTTGCCGGAGATGGCGGGTTTCAGATGACCGCTCAATGCCTCTCGACACAAACCCGCTTCAATCTCAACCCGATCATCTTCGTGATGGACAACGGCATCTACGGCGTGGAGCAATGGCTTGCCGATGCATCGGTTTTCCATGGCAACACGCCGTTCTACAATTCCTGCATCCTGCACCGATGGAATTACAGCAAGTTGGCAGAGGTCTTTGGCTGCCGGGGCTGGAAAGTGGACACCTATGGCGAACTGCAGGACGCCATAAACGCCGCAAAAGAAAACCTGAACAGTCCGTCCATCATCCAGGTCGTCGTGCCTCAGCGGTCAATTCCCAATAATGCGAACTGGAAAGCAAGCTAGAGCGGCTCCGCTTTTAAGCAAAGCGCAGAACCACTCGTTAGCGACTGGCCCCAACAACGTCGGCCCACTGGCAATCGAATGTCTCCTGCTCCAATCGCGCCGACAGGTCGGCAAACGAGTGCGGTCGTCCGAACGCATAACCCTGGAGGGTGTGGACGCCGAGGGCGGCCAGCACGTTGGCATGCTCGAGCGTTTCGACGCCTTCGGCGATCACTTCCATATCCAGCGCCCGCGCTATGTCGACCAATGAGCCGACCAGCCGGCGGCTGGGCACCGATTGCAGGATCGGCGTCACCAGCTGGCGATCGATCTTGACCCGATCCGGCCGCAGCTCGAGCAAACCCAGCAAGGAAGCATGCCCGGACCCGAGATCGTCGATTTCGATGTCGATACCGAAAGACTTGATCGCCTCGATGTTCTGCCGCACCTGGTCACTCAGGCTGTCCAAGAATATTGTCTCGATCAGCTCGAAGCTCAATCGACCGGACGGGATGTCATAGCCGTCGAGCTTCGCCGCCAGCTCGGGATCATCGAGACGATCGGCGGACAGATTGACAGACACGCGGATGCCTTCGAGCAGCGCGGATGATTTCATATCCGACAGGACAGCCTTCAGAACGACGTCGTCAAGCTCTGCAACCAGTCCATTCGACGAGGCGATGGACAGGAAATGCGCCGGGGCGAGAATTCCTCGAGTGGGATGATGCCACCGCGCCAGAGCTTCGACACCGTTCACCCGGAAAGATCTGGCGTCGACCTGCACCTGGTAGAATGGGCGGATCTGGCCGAGCGCCAGCCCGGACCGCAGATCCTGGGCCAGCTGCCTTTCGTTCGCCAGCGTCGACGCCATTTCGTCGGAAAAAATCTCGGCCCGATTCCGGCCGTTGCGTTTGGCATGGTACAGCGCCAGATCGGATTGGGAGAGCAGTCTGGCGAAATCGGCGCTCATGGCGCTGGCAACGCCAATCGAGCACCGCACGATGAGCGTCTGATCGCCGACAGGAAGTGGGCTTTCCAGACGTCTCTGAATATGATCGAGCACAGCTATCGTCCTGTCACACTCGTCCTCGGTGATGACGACAGCGAATTCGTCGCCGCCGAGCCGTGCCGCGACGTCACCGGCTGAAATGGCCTCCAGCAGAATTTTACTGACGTGACAGAGAACGAGGTCGCCGACCGCATGTCCGAAGCGGTCATTGATCTCCTTGAAATGGTCCACGTCTATATGAAGAAGCGCAACCTTGACGCTCTCCTGCCTGGCAAGTTCGGACAGGGCGAAATCGAAGCTGCGCCGGTTCAACAGGCCGGTGAGGTGATCGTGATCGGCCGCGAAGCGCGCCTCCGTCCGGCTCCGCTCCAGCTCCTTGTTGAGAAGCACGTCGTCCGTCACATCCCATTCGGCGCCCACAAAGCATGGATCGCCGGCGGCATCGACGAAATAACGAGCGCGCGAACGCAGATAGCGGGTCGCGCCATCCGGCCGAATAATGCGAAACTCGGATGCATAATCCGATTTGGTTTCGATCGCGCGCAGAAATATTTCGTTTGTCGCCACCAGGTCGTCAGGATGGATACTGTCCAGCCAGATGACATCGAGCGGCGCTTTCGGAACGCCATAGATCAATTTGAGCTGTTCATCCCATCGCGTCTGATTTCTTGCGATGTTGTGCTGCCAGATCCCGATCCCGGACGCTTCAAGGGCCAGCCCAAGCTGGCGAAGCAGGTTCTCAAGCTCGACATTCGTCCTGGATCGTTTGTTGCTCAAGGCGATCTCGCTATTTCGTTCGCCCGAATGTCGCATCGAACATTTTAAAGAGTGCTAATCGAGAGCAACCCGCCGGCGTGATCCGACCGCTGCAGATCCCAAATTCGCCGAATGCCGGGCAATGTCCGGCGTCGGACCAGGGCAGGCTGTGGACAAAGAGCTTCCTCCGGAACCTCTTTGTCCACAGCAGCACAGCCTGAAGCTGCGGCGCCATTATTCTCATCAGGGAGTCTTCCCTTCAAACTGACAAGACTGACCACGGCGGCAAGTTTACCTTCGCATCGCGGGCCGCAGAGCGACCACTTGCGACGGCATGCGGCTTTCCAACGAGCGAGTATTGGACTGGACATTCGCTGGACCTCTGTCACCATCCAACTGGAACTGATTGACCAGTTCGCGCAGGCGGCTTGCTTCTGAGGCTAGTGAAGAGGCGGCGGCCGTGGACTGCTCGACCATCGCCGCATTCTGCTGAGTTGCCTGATCCATGTGATTGATGGCGGTGTTGATTTCGGAAAGCCCGGTCGCCTGCTCGCGCGCCGAGGTGGCGATCGCCTCCATGGCTCGATTAATTTCGGCAACGCGTTCGCCGATCGATTTCAGTGACGTCCCGGTTTCGAGAACAAGTTTGACCCCGTGCTCGACTTCGGTCGACGACTTCTGAATGAGACCTTTGATTTCCTTGGCCGCCTGCGCGGCACGCTGGGCGAGCTCGCGGACTTCCTGTGCGACGACCGCAAAACCCTTTCCTGCCTCACCTGCGCGCGCTGCCTCGACACCGGCGTTGAGCGCCAGAAGGTTCGTCTGGAAAGCAATTTCGTCGATGACGCCAATGATATTCGAAATCTGCTGCGAACTGTCCTCGATGCGTCGCATGGCCTGCTCCGCCTCCGACACGATGTTTGCCGAGCGCTGGGCGCTGACATTGGCTTCCACAGAGATATTGCGCGCCTCCTCGGTGCGTTTCGTCGCCATCGCGACATTCGAGGTAATCTCGTCCAACGCGGCGGCGGTCTCCTCGAGGGAAGCGGCCTGTTGTTCCGTGCGCTTCGATAGGTCCTGGGCACCGGATGCTATTTCACCGGTGCCATTGTCTATGCTGTGCACCGTCTGAAGCACGGCGCCGATCGTCGCGCCCAATTGCCGCAGCGAAGTATTGAAATCGTCGCGCAATGCTTCGTATTCAGCGGCAAATCGCTCCGAGAGCTGGAAGGATATGTCGCCCGCGGCAAGGCGCCGGAGACCTCCGCCCAAGGTAGTCGTTGCAAAGCGCAGCTGCTCGGCTTCGCGTTCGGCACGCTGCTGGGCTGCGGCGCGCGCCGCCTCGCTCTCACTGCGGGATTCGGCAGCTTCCTTCTCAAGCCTGACAACGTTGAGAGCATTCTGGCGAAACACTTCAACTGCGCCGGCCATTTCACCGATTTCGTCCGCACGGCCGGCATAAGGAATATCGCTGTCGAGATCTCCAGCCGACAACCGTTTCATGGCGGACGCCGTATTGCGGATCGGATTGGCAATGCCGGAAATCCCAAAGACGATACCCGCGATAGCCACGAGCAAGGCCAGCGAGGCGATCGCAGCAGTCAGCATGAAAGCGGATTTCGCGGAAGCATCACTTGCCGCCACGAAGCCTTCGGTCTGGCTGAGAATGAATGCCACCAGATCCGCTACCCCATTGTTCACCAACTCGGCCTGCGGCTCCATCTTCTCCTTGAACAGCCGGACTGCCTCAGCTGTCTTGCCGCTATCTTCGAGCGCAATCATTTGCTCCGCCAACGCGCGATATTTGTCGATTTCCGGCTTTATCTGATTGATCAACTGGCGCCCGCGCTCCGTGCGCACGCCCTTTTCGTATTCGCCGACGACCGTCTCGAGCCCAGCGGCTGCAGCTTCGATCGCTTGCTTTTCGGTTTTGTCGTTCTCCGCGGTGTCTTCGAGCAAGTACCGGGCGTGGGCAAGTTTCAGATCAAGAAAGTTTGCTTTGATCTCACGCGCTGTCACCAGCCGATGCACCCAGAAGGTACCGACCTGCTCAGCATTTGCGCGAAGCGAGGAAATGGTGTCCAGCGAGACGTAGGACAGACCAAGTATGAACATGCTGATGATGGATAGCTTTAGGATGAGTGCTTGCTTGATGCTCGGGCGTTTCATGCGGGTCTCCTCTTGGGACGGTCGCTGCCGGTTAAGGCAAAATCTCCCATCGGATTCGACAATTTAGTGTTAACTAAACCAAGAGATTCGTTCGGGTTTCGAAATCTCCGGTCACCGCAATTACTTCCGCGATCAATCTCAAGCCAGCTCCACTAAAAGTTACTGGAAAATAACAAGAATTACGACTTTTCCGGGCGCGAAAATCAGCGCAATGGGACGCCTTCAGGCTCCCACTGCGTCGCGATTCGTCAGATTGAGAGCATTGGAACGCAACCGCCCCGTTTGATGCCTTCAGCCGATGAACGTGAGCGTGCAGCCTCCCATAGGGTCGAGCCACCTAATTAGGTGTGGCCAAGTTATGTGCACTGCACAAATATGGCGCTTAGCACGTGCGCTACGCATTCGCACTCGCACAAATGATGATCATATTCTACAAGTGCCCAATAAATAATCATTGCTCAAATTACCGATTTTCTTGTTTTGCTGCCTGCAGTTACTCGCCTTCCTGCGAATTGGCACGCTGGTTGCAAGTCCCCAAACGCCCAGTCAACGGCGACTGAGCAGAGAGGCGCGGCATAGGCGCCGACTTCGACACCGACGTCGCAAGGTTTCTGCTGTGCGGGATCTCCCATTCCGAACGCAGATGCCGGCGGCGTTTTTTTGCGTCCGAACTCAGCAAGCAGAGGGGAACCTGCAGATGAAAAAGATTTCGACTACTGGCATTTCGACAACCGGCATCACCCGCCGCAGCATGCTCAAGACGACTGCGGCAGCCGCCCTGATCGGCGCCGTCAAGACTGCCTTTCCCTCCGGCGCCTTTGCAGCCGGGACGGGTCCTGAAGTGAAGGGCGTCAAGCTCGGCTTTATTGCCCTGACAGACTCCGCGCCGTTGATCATCGCCAAGGAAAAAGGCCTTTTCGACAAGCATGGCCTGCCGGAAACCGATGTCGCCAAGCAGGCCTCCTGGGGCGCGACGCGCGACAATCTGGTGCTCGGCGGCGCAGCCAACGGCATCGATGGCGCCCACATCCTCTCGCCGCTTCCCTACCTCATGCAGACAGGCAAGGTGACGCAGAACAACAAGCCGGTGCCGATGGCGATCCTTGCCCGGCTCAATCTCGACAGCCAGGGCATCTCGGTCGCCAAGGAATATGCCGAAACCGGCGTGCAGCTCGATGCTTCCAAGCTGAAAGCCGCCTTCGAGAAAAAGAAGGCGGAGGGCAAGGAGGTCAAGGCCGCCATGACCTTCCCGGGCGGCACCCACGACCTCTGGATCCGCTACTGGCTCGCCGCCGGCGGTATCGATCCGAACAAGGATGTGTCCACAATCGTCGTGCCGCCGCCGCAGATGGTCGCCAACATGAAGGTCGGCAACATGGATGTCTTCTGTGTGGGCGAGCCGTGGAACGAGCAGCTCGTCAACCAGGGCATCGGCTTCACCGCGGCGACCACCGGCGAGCTCTGGAAAGGCCACCCCGAAAAGGCGCTCGGCCTGCGCGCCGACTGGATCGAAAAGAACCCGAATGCCGCCAAGGCCCTGCTGATGGCCGTCATGGAGGCGCAGCAATGGTGCGAGAGCATGGATAACAAGGCCGAGATGGCCGAGATCCTCGGCAAGCGCCAGTGGTTCAACGTTCCGACCAAGGACGTGCTCGGCCGCCTGAAGGGCGACGTCAACTATGGCAACGGCCGCGAGGCCAAGGCTACCGACCTCTATATGAAGTTCTGGAAGGACGGCGCCTCCTATCCGTTCAAGAGCCACGACACCTGGTTCATGACGGAAAATATCCGCTGGGGAAATCTGCCTGCTACAACCGACGTCAAGGCGCTGGTCAACCAGGTGAACCGCGAGGACATCTGGCGCGAGGCCGCCAAGGATCTGGGTGTCGCCGCAGCCGACATTCCCGCTTCCTCGTCGCGCGGCAAGGAGACCTTCTTCGACGGCAAGGTCTTCGATCCTGAAAATCCCTCCGCCTATCTCGACAGCCTGTCGATCAAGGCCGTCTCCTGATCTCGCCTCCGGCGCGCGCGGCGCGCCGGCCTTCCATTCACGTGAGGAGCGCGCTGATGTCCGCCCTGGCAAACAAAGAAACCCCCGCGATCGTCGCACCCGCCAAGCCGGCAGCGAAAATTCTGTCATTCTCCGGCAAGCAAGGATCGCCGATCGATTTTCGCCGTGCGGCTCTGACCGCACTTCAAAATGTCGTCCCGCCCGCCGTCGTGCTGGCGCTCATCCTCCTCCTCTGGCAGGCGCTCTGTTCATCGGCGGACGCCTCTCTGCCTTCGCCGCATCAGGTCTGGCAGGATAGCTACGACCTCATCGCCTTCCCGTTCTTCAACTACGGTTCCCAGGATATCGGGCTCGGCTGGCGCGTGCTGGTTTCGCTGCAGCGCGTCGCCTATGGCTTCGGTCTTGCCGCCGTCGCCGGCGTCATCGTCGGGGCGATCATCGGCCAATCGGTCTGGGCGATGCGCGGCCTCGATCCGATCTTCCAGGTGCTGCGCACGGTGCCGCCGCTCGCCTGGCTGCCGCTGTCGCTCGCCGCCTTCCAGGATTCCAATCCTTCGGCGATCTTCGTCATCTTCATCACCTCGATCTGGCCTGTGATCATCAATACCGCCGTCGGCGTCCGCAATATTCCGCAGGATTATCGCAACGTCGCCGAGGTGCTGCGGCTCAACCAGCTCGAATTTTTCTGGAAGATCATGCTGCCGTCGGCAGCCCCTTACATCTTCACCGGCCTCAGGATCGGCGTCGGGCTGTCCTGGCTCGCCATCGTCGCGGCCGAAATGCTGACCGGCGGCGTCGGCATCGGCTTCTTCATCTGGGACGCGTGGAACTCGTCGCGCCTTCCCGACATCATCGTCGCGCTCGCCTATATCGGCATCGTCGGTTTTGCTCTCGACAAGCTGGTGGCCGCGCTCGGCAAACTCGTCACCCGCGGCGCCATGGCCAATTGAGGACCGTACGATGAACGCCTATCTCAAGCTCGATCATATCGACAAGCATTTCGATCGCGGCGGCGTGCGCGCCGAAGTCCTGAAGGATATCAACCTGACCATATCCGAGGGCGAATTCGTCTCGATCATCGGCCATTCCGGCTGCGGCAAGTCCACATTGCTCAATCTCATCGCCGGCCTGACGCCGGTGTCTTCAGGCGCCGTGCTCCTGGAAAATCGCGAGGTCAACGAGCCGGGCCCGGAACGCGCCGTCGTCTTCCAGAACCATTCGCTGCTGCCCTGGCTGACGGTCTATGAGAACGTAAATCTCGCCGTCTCCAAGGTCTTCAGCCGAACGAAGACCAAGGCCGAGCGGCATGACTGGGTCATGGCCAACCTTGACCTCGTACAAATGGCGCATGCGAGGGACAAGCGGCCCGCGGAAATATCGGGCGGCATGAAGCAGCGCGTCGGCATTGCCCGCGCGCTTGCCATGGAGCCGAAGATCCTGCTGCTCGATGAGCCTTTCGGCGCGCTCGACGCGCTGACCCGCGCCCATCTTCAGGATGCGGTGATGGAAATTCATGCCCGGCTTGGCAACACGATGGTGATGATCACCCATGATGTCGATGAAGCGGTGCTGCTCTCCGACCGCATCGTGATGATGACCAACGGCCCGGCGGCCCGCATCGGCGAAGTCCTCGACGTCACTATGCCGCGCCCCCGCAACCGCATCGAACTCGCCTCCGACCGGACATATCTGAAATGCCGTGAAGCCGTGCTGAAGTTCCTCTACGAACGCCACCGCTTCATCGAAGCCGCGGAATAGACCCGCGGCGATTGCCAATCGGGGCGCGTTACGCATACTGGCCTGATGCAGCAATCAGACAATGAACCGGCCGCCATCGATATCGTGCTCTGGCAATATGCGAAGAACGGGAGCGATAGTGAGCGCTGGATACGGTCGCTTTCACCGAATGAGCGGGAGCGCGCCGCGACCTATCGCTTCGGACGCGACCGGACCTCGTTCATTGCCGGCCGCTATCTGCTGCGGCAACTGCTGAGCGCGCATACCGAAACGCAGCCTGACAAGGTCGTGTTGCTGGCGGATGCGTACGGCAAGCTGACGGTCGAGGGCCGCGACAGGCTGCAGTTCAGCCTTTCCAATGCCGACGGGCTGGTGGCGGTCGCGATCACTTCAGAATGCGAGCGCGTCGGGATCGACTGCGAACGCGCCGATGCCGAAATCGAAGCAGCGGCGCTGGAGAGCTATTGCAGTCCGGACGAACGGCGTTGGCTCGATCAATTGCCTGCGGGCGAACGGCCGCGTGCGGCCGTTGCCCTTTGGACGCTCAAGGAGAGTCAACTCAAGGCGCTCGGGGTGGGCTTGCGCCAGGATCCCCGCAGCGTCGCCTTTTCCTGGCAGGATGGCATTCCTGTCCTCGTTCAGAGCGCCGAACCCGGCCGGCAATGGCATCACCGTCTGCTCGAGAGCGGCAGCCGGCACGTCGTCGCGCTGGCCGTCCGCTGCCAATCCGGCGCTCCCGGCATTCGTCTCCGGATGTTTCAGGACGAGAGCAGGCCGTCCGAATAGCCGGCCCGCAGCTGATGCGGCATGGCGGAAGCGGCCTCCGTCGCCCAGACCAGCTGCGCATTGTCGGGCTCGGCATCAAAATGCTGCCGGCCGAGAAGCGTGTTGACGATCTTGGCGCTGCGCCAGGCCATGAGGCTGAGCTGCGAGTCGGCGATGCCGTGCGAGTATCGGCCGGCATTCTGCGCAAACAGCCGGTTGGTCCGCGGACCTGCCCACTGCATCGTGTAGTCGTCGTTCAAGGTGGGATAGCCGTTTCTGTCGAGGCTTATCCTTTCGCTGAGCGAGCCGAGCGCATCCGGCAAACGGAACCTGTAGCCGGTTGCAAGCACCACCGCATCGGCATGCAGCACCTCGATCCCGCCGTCGAAGTGGTTGCGGACGATCAGCCGATAGGCATTGCCGTCCCGCTCCATCTGGATCACGTCGCGGTTCGGCGACAGGGATGCGGTGAGGGTGCTCTGATCGAGGTAGCGCAGCGCGTAGAGGCGGCGGTAGATCGAGTGGATCGTCGAAATCGACAGGCCGTCGCTGGTCAGGATCGAGTTCTTCAGCGCCGCCTGTTTCTGCTCGCCGCTGAGCTTGAGATAGGCCTGCACATATTCCGGCGAGAAGACCTGGTTCGAAAACGGCGTGTCGTTGATCGGCTCGAAATTATGGCGCCGGCTGATCCAGATCAGCTCCTTCATCGCATCAGGAGTGCCAAGCAGCGCTTCGACCACCTCGCCGCCGCTCTGGCCGCCGCCGACCACGACGATGCGGGCGGCGCGAAGATCCTTGAGGCGCGACTTGGCCTCGCTGTTGTGGAAGCAATCGGCGCCCAGGAAGGATTTCGCCCAATCGGGCACGAAGGGCGAAGATCCCGTGCCGATCACCAGGTTCTTCGCTTCCTCCTGGCCGTTGTCGAAGCGCAGGACGAAACGGTCGTCGCGGTGCTCCACGTCGTGGATGTCAGTTGCGTAACGCAAACCGTCGACGCCATTGGCGACCCAGGCGAGATAACGCGCGAATTCCTGCCGGGGCACGGCGTCGTAATTGGCGTTCAGGAAGGCGTAGAGCCTCTTATGCGCCACCAGATAGGAGACGAAGGACCAGCGGCTCGTCGGCAGGACCGGGGTGACGAGGTCCTTCAGGTAGGACGACTGCAGCTCGACGCCGGGCATCATCATGCCGGGATGCCAGTCGAAGGCGCCGCGCCGCTCGAAGAAGCGGCTGCGGACCTCGGGCACGGATTCCAGCAGGCAGGCGAGGCTCAGATTGGAGGGACCGATGCCGATCCCGGCAAGATCGAGCGGCTCGTTGAGGGCGTCCCTGCGGGTAAAAGCGACGGTCATGCGTTATCCTTCTCTGTTTCCTTGAGACGCAGGGCAAGCCTTGAATGGAAGGCGGGAGACCCGATCATGTGCAGATGGTTGGTGCCGGTGATGATTTCGGCAGCCCGCGCCCGTGGCGACAGGCGGCGCCAATCGATCAGGTTGAGGCCGCGGTTGAGGCTGTCGTCGGCCGCCCAGGGATAGATCGGCACGTCATGGGGAACGAGCCGATGCTTGCGGAAGATCAGGGCGTTGTCGATCAGCACCCAGAACGTATGCTCGCGGCTGCTGATATCAGGCCCGTCTGTCGGAAGCGGATCCTTCTCGTCGCCGACGAAGCGCAGGAACTGCTCATAGGTACCGGCGTCCATGGTCGACAGCAGCCGGTCCCATTCGGGCCGCATCGCCGTTTTCTGCAGCCATGCCTGCACGTCGCGATGCAGCGTGTCGCGCTCGCCGGGGCGGAAGCGCGGCTTGGCGCCGATCGCGAATTCCGAGCCGAGATCGCAAACGTCGACCATCGCCATCATCCTGACATCGACTTCGTTGCCGAGGGTGCGGGCGGCCTCATAGGCGAGAAGCCCGCCCCAGGACCAGCCGAGGAAAGTGCAGGGCGCGCCTCTGCTATGGGTCCTGATATAATCGACATAGGGCTCGATGATCTCTTCGATCGGCGCGCCGACTTCCTTCTTTTCCGACAGCGAATGGCAAATGAAGCCGGTCGCCGGCTGGTCGGCGCCGAGATAATCGACGAGCTTCACATATTCGCGGGTGCTGACCAGAAGCCCCGGGAAGCAATAGAGTCGCGGCTTGGCGCCGGAGGCGCGCAGCACGATCACCTCGGAGAGATCGCGCTCCTCCCCCTGCTCCATCACGCCGGCAAAGGCGCGGATGGTCGGGTTGTTGAAGATATCGGCGACAGTCAGCGGAACCTTCGGCCGGCGCTGCCTGAGCTGCGTGAGGATGCGGATCGCGCCCAGCGAATTGCCGCCGATGGCGAAGAAATTATCCTCGACGCTGATCGCTTCCAGCTTGAGAACCTGGCGCCAGACATCCAGCACCTCCTCTTCCAGCGCCGTCGCCGGCTCGACGATGGCGCGTTTGACCGGCTGGGGTGCGGGCAGCGCGAAGCGGTCGAGCTTGCTGTTCGGATTGGTCGGCATCTTCTCCAGTTCGACCACGGAGGCCGGCACCATGTAGGATGGCAGGCTGCGTTCGAGGCCGGCGCGCACCGTCTCGACGTCAAGCCTTTCGTCCTTCTTCGGCACGACATAGGCGACCAGCGCCTTTTCGCCGCCGGCATCGTCATCGCGCAGCACGACCAAGGCCTCGCCGACGCCGGGCTGCTGGAGCAGCGCGGCCTCGATCTCACCGAGCTCGATGCGGTAACCACGCAGCTTCACCTGATGGTCGACGCGGCCGACGAATTCGACCGTTCCGTCCTCACGCCAGCGCGTGAGATCACCGGAGCGATAAAGCCGGCCGCCCTCCTTCGAGAACGGGTCGGGAATGAAGCGGTCGGCCGTCGTATCTGCTTTGCCGAGATAGCCGCGCGCGATGCCCTCGCCGCCGATATAGAGCTCGCCGGTCACGCCGATCGGGCACAGGTTGAGGTCGGGATCGAGCACATAGACGCGCCTGAGCCCGACAGCGCGGCCGAGCGGCGCATAGACGCCCTGGAACTTGGTGCCGGCCCTCACCTTCCAGACCATCGGCGTCATGATTGTTTCCGTGGGACCATAGCCGTTGATGAGCCACTCCGATTTCAGCGCCCGCGACAGAAGATCGAAGGTCGATTGCGCCAGCCCCTCGCCGCCGAAGGAATAGAGGCGCATCGGCGGCGCGCCGTCGGTAATGTCAGCCCATTCCGCGAGCTGCTGCAGATAGGTCGTCGGAATGCTCGCATTGTTGGCGCCATGCTTGCGCATCGCCGTCAGCGTCTCCTCCGGCGTCCACAGCGGCTGGTCGGGAAGAATGATGCTGCCGCCTTCCATCAGCGGGTTCATCCACCGCTCATGGCCGCCGTCCGAACTGAAGGGCAGGAAGGGCAGCTCGCGGGATTCCGAGCTCATGCCGTAGACGCGCGAGGTATTCTGCAGATGGTGGGTCAGCGGCCCGTGCTCGACGGCGACACCCTTCGGCAATCCTGTCGACCCCGAGGTGTACATGACATAGGCGAGCTGGTCCTTGTGCGTCGGAACACAGAGCGGCGTATCCGGCTCGCCGTCGAGATCGAGCTTGTCGAGTTCGAGGACGGTCGCGTCGAGCTCTTCCGGCAGGCGGTGGCGCAGCCAGCTATGGGTGAGCACGATCTTGACGTCGCCATCACGTAGGATGTGGTGGTTGCGCACCGGCGGATGGCCGGGCTCAACAGGAATATAGGCGCCGCCGGCCTTCAGGGTGGCGAGGATGCCGACGATCGCCTCGGGCGAACGCTTGATGAAGATCGCGACCGTCACTTCGGCGCGAACGCCGAGCTGCCGCAGCCGATGCCCGAGGCGGTTGGTGCTCGCCTCCAGCCAGCCATGGCTCCACTCCTCGTCGCCATAGACGATCGCGGTGTTCTCGGGCGTCCGGCGCGAATGGGCGGCGATCAATTCATGCACCGGCCTGTCGTCGTTGACGACGTCATCCTCATAGGGTGCAGACAACCAGTCGAGCTCGTCGCTGCCCACGAGTTCGATATCCTTGATCCTGAGATCGGGCTTCGCGACGATCTGCTCCAGCACCAGGCAAAAATGCCGGGCGACACGGGCGATCAGGGCGCCGTCATAGAGATCCCCGGCATAGTCGATCAGCCCGTATGCGGCGCCATCGGCACGCGCCTCGATCACCAGGGAAAGCTCGCTGTCGGCACGTGCGCCCGAAGGTTCCAGGTTCGTCGCCTGCCTTGGGACCGGATAAGGCTCGCGGAATTCGAACAGAGCCTTGACCACGGCTTCTTGCGCGGCGGCCTCGTCGACGACCAGTTCCTGCGTGATGCGCTCCAGCGGCACGAGGCGGGCAAGCCCCTCCTCCGTCACCGACGAGATCGCCGCGACGACGTCGTCGAGCGAGTGCCTGGAGGTCAGCGAAAGCACGAGGGGAAGAACCTGTTCGGCGCGGCCGCGGCTGGCGAAATGTTTGGTGCGCGGCCGCGCGACGAGGAGGCCGGTCAGCAGGGAATAGTTGCCGCTGTAGCGCGCCAGCAGGGCGCAGAAAGCGGCATGCAGCACGCGCTCGACCTGAACGCCCTTGCGCCCCGCATGCCGTTCGAGTTTGCCCCAGAGCTCGGGCTCGATCGAAAACCGATGCTCCGCGCGCGCCACGCCTGCCAGCCCGCCGCTGTTGAAGCGGGTCGGAAAGGTCGAGGCGGCATAGTCGAGGCCGATCGCATCGCGCCAATAGGCAAGCGCCTGCCGCGCCTCATCCGTCTCCAGCCAATCGGCCTCCCGCGTTCCGGCGGCGATTTCCAACGGCTGCACGTCGCCGGCCGGTTCGCCATCGAGAATGCGGGCCAGCGACCTCGCCAGGACGGATGTTTCGCGGTCGTCGCAGATGATCGGATGCAGCACGATCGTCAGCAGCGATTGCCCCTCGGCAAGCCGGATGATCTGGATGCGTGCGCCCGGCCCCTCCAGGAGATCGAAGCGCTTGTCGCGGAAGGCTTTCCGTGCGGCCAAGGCATCGAGCTCGGAGAGAGCCGCGCCATCCTTTCCGAGGATCTCGACCGGCACTTCGCTCGACGCGCCGCGATATTGCTCGATGCGGCCGCCCGCCAGCCGGCGGAAGCGGAAGGCAAGCGACGGATTGTCCGCCACGAGCGCCCGGCAGGCGCCGGCAATCGTCTCGATGTCGATCGCGGCACTCAGCCGCAACCCGATGACCTGATCGGGAAAGACGGTGTAATTGCCGATCTGCTCCAGCGACCAGATGCGCTTCTGCGCAATGGTCAGCGGAAAACTCTCGAAGACGGCGTCCACTGCGTCGGTCGGGCGGGCATCGGCGAAATTGGTGATCTGCTTGTTCATCTTGCCATCCAGAGGTTTTCAGAGACGCGCATCGCCGGCCATGGCCGAGCGCAGGGAGAGCGGGCGGGGATCGGTCCAGACGTCGCGGATATGGGCGAGGCATTCCTGGCGCGAACCGGCAAAGCCCGCGGCCTCCCAGCTCACCGGAATCCGCTTGTCCTGCGGCCAGACCGAATAGTGGTGCTCGGTGTCGATGACGACGATCCAGAGATCGTCGCGGGGCTCAAGATTGTCCATTCGAAGCTCCTGCAGAGATTGACGTCATGCGCAAATGACGGATCCTGACGGCTCCGGTTTAGAAAATTGATGAGAATTTTTTTCTTCGTCCAACCCTAAATCGGGCAGGAGATGGATCGTCATTCTACCAAATCGCCACAGGAGCGGGCTTCATGCTCGCGGCATCAAAAGTCCTGCCGATCAAGGAGAACATCATGGATTTCGACGCCGCCAAACAGAGGCGGACTCTGCAGTCGCGGAGCTACATCAGGCTCGCCCCGAATATCGTCCACCTGAAGACCGCGCACGGGCACCACGAAGCCGCCCATGAGGCCGAGGCCGGCGTCGCAACAATCACCTTCTACCACGGTGATCCCACGCAATCGGCGGAGCTTCTGATGGCGGCGGCCGAAGCGGTGACGGCGGAGGATCGGTCGATCAAGTCGGTCCGTTTCGAGGGGCATCAGGCGAGCTTACCGCCGCATATTTCGAGCGCGGGAAAGCTCGATTCCGCGATCCTGTGGCAATGGCCGTCGCTATGGCTGCCGCAGCTGACCTATCCGCTGCCGCCCGTGCAAGAGATGACCGCCGGCCGCTATCATCCGCGCCGGCCGGCAAAGCCGAAGGGCACCGTCTACCAGCGATTCATTCCCTGGCTGGAGCGGGACATCAGCTTCCGGGTGGCCGATCCCGAGACCGATCTTGCCGCCTTCCACCGCTGGATGAACGACGAGCAGGTCAACACGATCTGGGAGGATGCGGGCTCGCTCGACAAGCACCGCGAGATCCTCGAAGAACGGATCGCCGATCCGCATGTGCTGCCGCTGATCGGCAGTTTCGCTGATATCCCCTTCGGCTATTTCGAGGTCTATTGGGCCAAGGAAAACCGGCTCGGGCCCTTCTACGATGCCGACGATTATGATCGCGGCTGGCATGTGGCGATCGGCGAGCCTGATTATCGCGGCAAGAAATGGATCAGCGCCTGGCTTCCCTCGCTGATGCATTTCATCTTCCTCGACGATCCCCGCACGCAACGCATCGTCGGCGAGCCGCGCGCCAGCCACGAGCAGCAGATCCGCAATCTCGACCGCTCGGGCTTCGCCAAGATCAAGCATTTCGATTTTCCGCATAAGCGGGCGCTGCTCGTCATGCTGAGCCGCGAGCGCTTCTTCGGCGATCGTCTCTGGGTGCCCGCATCATGAACGACATGAGCGAAATGAGCGGCAGTCTGCGGAAACGGCGGCTTGCGCCGGAAGATCTTGCCAGCCCGCACCTGTTCCGGCTGCTGCTGCGGCTCGGGCTGCCCGCCATGTTCGGCCTGTCGATCAATGCCGCGCATCACACGATCAACATGGTCTTCGTCGGCATGATCGGCGAAGACCAGATCGCCGCCATCATGATCGTGCTGCCGGTCCTCATGCTCGTCGCCGCTTTCGGTGAAGGCATCGGCGTCGGTGTCGCGACCGAGGTCGGGCGCGCGCTCGGCGCCGGTGACCGGTCGCGGGCGAGCACCCTTGCCTCGGTCAGCCTTGCCGCCGGCGTCGCCTTCGGCGCGGTAAGCGCGGTTGCGATCGTCGCCTTTCCCTCTGCCCTGCTGTTCGGCGCCACGCCGGCGATCGAGCCGCTGGCGCAGCGTTATCTCCTCATCATCGCGATCTCGATACCGCTGACGATGGCGCAGATCATTCTCGATTTCCTGGCGATCGCCGAGGGCAACGCCCGCTTCAGCATGTGGACGCTCGTCGCCTGCTTCGCGCTGAACATCATCCTCGACCCGATCATGATCTTCGGCTTCGGTCTCGGTCTGCAGGGCGTGGCGATGGCAACCATCCTCTCTCAGCTCGTGGCGCTCTCGATCTACGGCGCCTACCATGCGAGACGTCTCGGGACGATTCGGCTGACGTTCTCCTGGCGGTTCGCCGATATCAGGCATCTCAAGCCGGTGCTTGCTGTGGGCGCACCGACGACGCTGACGAGCCTTGCGACGGCGGGCGCGATTGCCGCGATGCTGTCGGTCGCCGGCACCTATCACGGTGAAGACGGCATCGCCGGCGTCGGCATCGCCTTGCGGCTGCTTGCGGTCGGCGCTTTGCCGGTCATCGGCATTTCGCTCGGGGCGCAGTCCATCCTGAGCTTTGCCTGGGGGCGCGGGGATATATCGCGCGTGCTGGCGGCAGCCCGCATGCTTTCCGTGGTCACGAGCGCGGTCGGCGGCGTCTACGGGCTGGCAGCGATCATTTTTTCCGAGCGCCTTGCCGCGTTCTTCACCGACGAAGCCGCCGTGCTTTCGATCGCCGGCCAGGCGATCGTCGCAACCCATCTTCCCTTCCTGCTGTTCGGCCTCCGGCAAACCGTGCTGATCCTCTTCCAGGCGCAGGGCAGGCCGAAAGCCGCGCTTGCCGTCGGCCTGGCGCAGAACGGATATCTTCTCTTTCCGCTGCTCTCGCTCCTGCCGCCCTGCTTCGGCTTTTCCGGCCTGCTCGCCGCCATGTTCCTGTCCTCGGCGCTCACCGGCCTGCTGTCATGCGTCTGCCTGGCAAGGTCGCTCAGCGCACTCCGGCAGCGCTCGGCCGACGATCCGACCGCTCTCCGTCCCCATCCCAGCTTTTGTCCATGAGAGGATTATCATGAACCAGTCGTTCAGCCCCCGCGACCTTGGCGCCCATGCGGCCGCCGACGATCTCTTCACGCCCGTCGACCCGGCCGCCTTCAACGCCGTCTCGCCGCCGATCTTCCAGACGTCGCTCTTCACCTATGACAGCTACGAGGCAATGGAGGATGTCTTCGCCGGCCGGACGCGCAACTTCATCTATTCGCGCGGCGACAATCCGACCGTCCGCGAATTCGAGCTTCTGGTCGCCCGCCTCGAAGGCGCCGAAGACGGGCGCGCCTTCTCCAGCGGAACGGCCGCCATCACCGCAACCATTCTCAGTCTGGTGGAAGCGGGCGACCGGGTCGTTGCCGTCCGCCACCTCTATAATGACGTCTACCGCCTTCTGGTGAAGCTGCTCGGCCGGCTCGGCGTCACCGTCGATTTCGTCGATCCCTCCGATCATGAAGAGGTGCGCAAGACGCTGCCGGGCGCCAAGCTGCTCTATCTCGAAAACCCGTCTTCCTTCATCTTCGAGCTTCAGGACATCGTGGCGCTGTCGGCCATGGCGAAAGAGGCCGGCGTGACGACGATCATCGACAATAGCTGGGCGACGCCGCTCTTTCAGAAGCCGATCCAGCATGGCGTCGATATCGTCATCCACGCCGCCTCGAAATATCTCGGCGGCCATAGCGATACGGTCGCCGGCGTCGTCGTCGGGTCGAAGGAGGCGATCGCGAAGATCAACTCGACCTCCTATCCCTATGTGGGCGCCAAGCTCGCGCCCTTCGAGGCCTGGCTGCTGCTGCGCGGCATGCGCACGCTGCGGGTACGCCTCAAGGAGCATGAGCGCAGCGGGCTTCTGCTCGCCGATCGGCTGAAGCAGCATCCCGACATCGCGCGTGTCCGCCACCCGGCCTTTCAGGATCATCCCGGGCGAGCGACGCTCTCGGGTTACGCCGGGCTCTTCGCCTTCGACCTGACGCCCGATATCGATGTCGCGCGCTTCGTCAACGCGCTTCGCGAGATCCGCCTCGGGGTCAGCTGGGGAGGACCGGAAACGCTGGTCGTTCCGGCCAAGGTCGCACTGCAGATCCCCGACCGGATGACCACTTTCATCCGGTTCGGCGTGAGCGAGCAGACGATCCGTTTCGCTGTTGGGCTGGAAGAGCCGGAATTGCTGTGGAACGATTTGCAGCAGGCGCTGCACGCCGCGAAGCGGTGATATCCCGCGGGCGCTCGTGATCGGGGTGGGCAGGCTCGGCCATTGCCAAATGGCAATGCTGCTCCGCCGCCTTGATCATGAAATTGACGAGTGTCCGGGAGACACCGAGTTCGGCTGCGATATCCTTCTGGGGCACGCCGTTCAGGCGATGGCGGATGAAGGCGTCGTTGGTGCGCTTCGGCAGGGCCTCGAGCGAGGCAAGCACATCACGAAGGGTCTCGGCGGCGACCAGCTGATCGAGCACGGTGGGGATGGGCGCCGTCATTTCCTGGACCTGGTCGATCGACCAGTAGTTGTTCACCCGCTGGCGCCGTCGGCGGCTCTCGTCGAGGGCGAGATTATAGACCATCCGAAATGCGTAACCGATCGGGCAACGGATGTCGTCGGTTTTGACCCCGTAAGCTTTGATCACGCCGTCCTGAAATATATCTTCAGAATATGACCTTGATTTAACAACGCTTTCGATCGTCTTCAGGAGCCTATCCTTGTTTTCGATCATGGCGTTGACCACGGCATTTCCGTTCACATCACGATGCGATGCTCGCATTGTCCTGTACCCTTTTTACAAATGGAAAATCAGGCTCTGTCGTTGCTGGTCGGTTCGGCCTCGGTGTTCCTTTTTGAACAAAGGTACACGATGTGATTGCAGTGTCTAATTTAAGGTGATAACAGGAGTCAAGTTTAAATCGACCGAGCGGAGGCGAGAAAAAAATGGGACGGACAGTCGAGGTTCTGACCGGCAAGGCGGAGCTCTGCCGATCGATCATGGGGGCTTTGCCCGACTGGTTTTCGGAACCCGGAGTCATCGAGGCAAGCGCCCGGGCAGTCGAGGAACTGCCGGTGTTCGGGTATGTCGAAGCGGATGTCGTCACCGCCATGATCGCCTTGAAGCCGCACCTGCCTGATGCCGTCGAGATCGCGCTGATCGCGACCCGGCCCGACTATCACGGCCGCGGCGCCGGGCGTCATCTCGTCGATGTGGCCGAACGCTTCGCCTACGCTTCCGGCGCCCGGCTGCTGACGGTCAAGACGCTTGCGCCGCGCGGCCGCGACGAGCCGCAATTCGAGGCGACGCGGCGCTTTTATGACCGGACGGGCTTCGTCAGGGCGGAGGTGTTTCCGAAACTCTGGCATGAAGATCATCCGTGCCTGTTCATGGTCAAGCCGCTCGCGGGGATGCAGCCAGGCGAGACTACGCTTTGAGACGACGAGATTTTCTTCTTGGCGCCCTGGCAATGACCGGTGCTCCCGCCATCGCACAGGCTGACGACGGAGGCGTCGTTTCGCTCGACTACGGATTGGCGTCGACAATGCTGGCCCTCGGCAGCGTCCCGCGCGCAATCGCATCCTTGAGAAACTGGCCGGAATGGGTGGTCGAGCCGGCGATGCCATCAGGCGTCGTCGATATCGGCACCACCGCCGAGATCAATCTCGAAGTCCTGACCAGCCTGCGGCCATCGCTCATCCTCAGCACACCCTTTCTTGCAGCCATGGATGAGAAACTGTCGCGGATCGCGCCCGTGGAAACCTTCACCGTCTATGCCGAGAATGGCGAGGCGCTCGGCCGCTCCTACGCCGAAACGCTGCGTCTCGGCGCCATGATCGGGCGACGTCAGGAAGCGGAAGCATTTCTCGCTCGCGCCGACGCCACGTTCGATCGGCTGCGCAACCGGATAAAAAGCCTGTCGGCGCCGCCGGTCGCCGTCATCAATTTCATCGACCAGAGGCATGCGCGCATCTATGGCGGCCCCGGACTTTACGGCGGCGCCATGAACCGCATCGGCCTCGATAATGCCTGGAAGGGCGAGGCGAGCTACTGGGGATTTCAGACGATCGGCCTGGAGCAGCTCGCCGAACTCGGCGAACAGGCGCACCTCGTCGTCGTGTCGCCGCTGCTGCCGCCCGATGTCCTGACCCGGCTTTCCGAAAGCCCGCTCTGGACCAGCCTTCCCTTCGTCCGGCGGCAGAAGATCTCGGTCGTTCCAGGCGTGCTGATGTTTGGAATGGTCCAGGAAGCGCTGCGCTTTTCGACCCTGATGGTCGATGTTCTGGAGACTGCCGCCCGATGACAGCGCAAATTTCCCGCTTCGGCGCGCCCGCACTCGCGGCGCTGCTGCTGTTTTCGGGCCTCGGCCTGGCTCTCCTCGACGTGCTGCCGGCGCTGCCGCATCTGGAGACATCAGGCGGTTACGATGCCCAGCACCTTCTCCTTCTCTATTCGACGCTCCCGCGCATGGCCACGGCCCTGATCACCGGCGCCGCCCTCGCGCTGTCGGGCACGATCCTGCAGCAGGTGCTGCGCAATCCGCTCGCTTCGCCGACGACGCTCGGCGTTTCGGCCGGGGCCAATCTGGCGCTGGTCTCCTTCATGCTTGCCTTCCCGTCGCTGACGGGATGGGGCCGCGACGCGGTGGCGCTTGCCGGAAGTGCCGCTGCCGCCTTCGCGATCTTCTCGATCAGCGCCCGGCATGGCTTCTCGCCCTTTTCCCTCATCCTGTCCGGCATGATCATCGGTCTCTGGTGCGGGGCCGCGGCCGCCATCCTGATCTTGACGAACGAGCAATATCTTTCCGGGATCTTCATCTGGGGCGCCGGATCGCTTTCGCAGCAAAGCTGGGCGATCCCGATTTCGCTGCTGCCGAAGGTGGCGCTGCTCGCCGCTCTTGCCCTTCTCGCCACGCGGCCGCTGGCGCTGACCCAGCTCGGCGATGCCGGCGCGACGAGCCTCGGCCTGCCGATCAAATGGGCGCGCGGCTTCATCCTGGCGATCGCGATTGCGCTGAGCGCGCTGGTCACCAGTGCCGTCGGCGTCATCGGCTTCATCGGTCTGGTCGCCCCGCAGATCGTCCGGCTGGCAGGTGCACGGCGCGTCGTCAGCCAATTGATCTGGTCGCCCGTTGCCGGCGCCAGTCTGCTCCTTCTGACCGATGAGGCGATCGAGCTGCTTGCTCCCGGCGATTTCGTGCCGACCGGGGCGGTGACCGCATTGCTCGGCGGACCGATCCTCATTGCGCTCCTGCCTCGCCTTGCCACCGCCACCCGCGCCCTGCCCGGCATGGCCTCGCCAAAGATTGCAGTCGGCAGCAGAACCACATCGCTTGTCCTGCTGCTCCTCGCGGTTGCCGCTTTGGCAACGGCGGCGGTCTTCTTCGGCCGTGCGCCGGACGGAAGCTGGGCCTGGCTGCCGGCCGCCGCGTGGGATGAGATCCTTCCCCTTCGCCTGCCGCGCGTCGCCGCTGCGTTCGGCGCCGGAACCGTGCTCGGCGTGACGGGGCTGGTCTTGCAGCGGCTGACCGGAAATGAAATGGCAAGTCCCGAAGTGCTCGGCGTTTCGGCGGGAGCAACGCTCGGCGTCGCCGCCGCCATGTTCGCCTTCGCCGCACCGGGGCTGACCATCCAGCTTGCCTTTGCCGGCGGCGGCGCGCTTGCCGTGCTGCTGCTGATCTTTCTCCTGAGCGCTCGTTCGGGCTTCGGCCCGAACCGCGTGCTGCTCGCCGGCATCGCCTTCGGCGCGATCCTCGACGCCGGGATCGGCGTTCTCGCGGCAAGCGGCGATCCGCGCGGCCTGGCGCTGATCCGCTGGATGGCGGGCTCGACCTATTTCGTTGATAACAACGTTGCGGCCAGCGCCATGCTGATTGCGCTCGCCGGTATCATCGCGGCCTTTCTTGCAAGCCGCTGGCTTGCCCTGCTGCAGCTCGGCTCGGAGACGGCGAGCGAACTTGGCCTCAGGATTGCTCCGGCGCGCGGCGTCCTCTTCGGGCTCTCGGCGATCATGACAGCTGCCGCCACGCTCGTCGTCGGCCCTTTGAGCTTCGTCGGACTGATGGCGCCGCACCTTGCCCATGGGCTTGGACTTCGCCGTCCCTCCATCCAGCTCCTCGCCGCCGCGCTGATCGGCGCGACCTTGCTCGTCATCGCCGACTGGGCCGGCCGCATGATCGCCTTCCCCTACCAGGTCCCTGCGGGATTGATCTCGGCCCTGGTCGGGGCGCCGATGCTGCTGTACGTTCTGCGCCGGCGACCTTAAGGGGCCGCCGCCTTCATACCGTCAATGCTTCGGCGTCGACGCCTGCAGGGATGCGCAACGGAGAGGAAGGATCGGTCGCAGCGCGCCATACTGCCTCGACGACGTCGACGGGCTGCGTCAGAGCGGTCGCCGATTGCTGCTCCCAGGACGCGAATACGTCTGCGACGACCGACGAATAAGCCTCCGGGAAGCCGCCCTGTTGTTGAAGCCGTGAGCGCGCGGTATCGCCGAACCGCGTCTCCGGCGCGCGCCCCGGGAGCACGATCCTCACGCGCACATTGAATGGCTCTAGCTCGAGCGCGGCAGACTCGGTGAAGGCGTTCACCGCGGCTTTGCTGGCCGTATAGACCGAGAGGAGCGGGAGCGGCTTGAGCGTCACGCTCGACGTGATGTTGACGATGACCCCCTCCCGCCGCTCCCGCATCTGCGGCAGAACCGCTTGCGTCATCGCGATCGTTCCGAGAGTGTTCGTCTCAAAAACATCGCGAGCGATCTCCATTGGCGTTCCCTCAACGGCGTTGAGCCAGCCGATGCCGGCGTTGTTGACCAGCACATCCACAGGACCAGCGGTCTCAACCGCAGCGCGGATGCTTTCAGGGCTCGTGACATCCAGCGCAACGATCTTGAGATGGTCCGAGATCGGCAGAAGGTCTTGGCGCCGCGTTCGCATGGTGGCGATCACCTTCCAGCCATGCGCGAGAAAGAACCTGGCAATTTCCAGCCCGAACCCCGACGAGCATCCTGTAACGAGAACCGTCTTCATATCTGTCTCCTATCCATGCTGACGGCGATAGATGTAGACGGCGATATCGCTACTGAATATCATGCATCGTCCACGTTTCATTATCAGGCGTATCGATGAGCGACCCTCTGGCTGAAATGGTCACGCTGCTGCAGCCGGCGGCGCGCTATTCGAAGTTCGTCAGCGGCGCAGGGACGTGGCGCGTTGAGGCCAGGAAACGGGCCAGCCTTTCTACTGCGTCGTCCTGGAGGGTTCTGCGCGGCTGAGCGCGGAGGACAAGCAGCTCACGCTGCGCGAAGGCGACTTCATCCTGATCCCGGCCGCCCATGCCTTCACGATGTCGAGCCTCGACGACGGATTGTCGCCCGGCATCGATCCCCTCACCGTCACCATGCTTCCTGTAGAAACGCGCCACGGCGATCCCGAAGGGGCTCCGAATGCACGATTGCTGGTCGGCCACTTCGCTTTCGGCTCGCCCGATGCGGCTTTGCTGGTTTCCCTGCTGCCGCGGATCATCCATATCCGCGGCGACAGCAGACTGTCCGTGATCGTTCAGCTCGTCACTGACGAAGCCCGCGCCGAGC
Source organism: Rhizobium phaseoli (assembly GCF_003985125.1). Taxonomy (GTDB): domain Bacteria; phylum Pseudomonadota; class Alphaproteobacteria; order Rhizobiales; family Rhizobiaceae; genus Rhizobium; species Rhizobium phaseoli. Next base: position 182,079 of record NZ_ML133565.1, on the reverse strand, counting down.
GGCCGGGAAAGAACATGATCCTGGCGCGACTGCTGGAAGTATTGCTTGTCGAGGCGCTGCGCTCGAATGCTGGGGAGAAGGCGCCGCTTGGAATTCTGCGTGGCCTAGGCGATCCACGCCTTGCTGTGGCTATCCGTCGGCTGCATGAAAATCCCTCCAAGGAATGGACGGTGCAGCAGCTTGCCGGCGAGGCTGCCCTGTCGCGGTCGGCGTTTTTCAATCGCTTTCGTCGCGCTGTGGGCCTCGCGCCGATAGAATATCTCATATCGTGGCGCATGGCGCTCGCCAAAAACCTGCTAAGGCAGGAGGATATCGGCATTCAGGAGATCGCCGAGCGCGTCGGATATGGCTCCGCAAGCGCGTTCAGCACGGCATTTACACGCTTTGCCGGATTACCGCCCTCAAGATATGCCGAGCAGTCAAAAACCATTTCAAACGCCGCCGCATGACTCCGAGCGGCGTCAATGCCGCCCGTCCGGCAGCGGACAGGCTTCACCGCAGCCGCCAACGCCCGGCAGGTTATAGCGCAGGCAGCAGACTTTGCGGCGAGCAAATTCGAAGCCGCATTGCTGGCGCGCCATGCGGATCATGCCGAACATCGGATTGCGCCGGCCGCATGGCCATGCGGCTTCGTCAAGCAGCGCCAGACCGCCTTCGACGAGAGCGGGCTCGTGGCGGTGGGCGATCTCTTTCAGGATCCAGGAAAGATATGCCGCGGCATTGTTCCAGAGCAGCTTCGGCGCCACGCCGGCATTGGCCGCAATCGCCGCGATCACGGGCTCGGCATGGCCGAGCATCAGCCGGTGAAGCTCGGCAGCCGGATCGGTGGCAAGCTCGGGGCTGCCGGACATCACGAATGCTTCCGGCTCGCCTGTCTCACCATCGCAGACCAGCGACAGCCCGTCGATGTCCAATGGCAGCGCAATGCGGTTTACAAACATATGGACGCTCGGAGCGATCGTCAGCATGCTGAAATAATAGAGCGTCCACATGGAGACGATCGCACGGCGGTCGCTGCCCGGAAATTTCTGCGCATAGCGCGCGATGATGCCGTCAAACACCTCCCGGTCGCCAAGGTCCCTGCAGGGAATGACAATCCCGGTCGGCGGCGCAGAAGCAAGCAGCTTGCCGCGGCAATAGGCGAACGGGCCATCGCCCACCAGGCCGTCGAGGTCGACGGCCTGTCGGGCGACAGGATGGTCGGCAATCGAAGGGCGTGAGGCCGCCCCGTTCATCTCTGCCGCCATGCCGTTACCACCGATACTTCAGGGTTGCCGTCATGTTGCGGCCCTGGCCGAGGTAGCAGAAGCCCTCGTTGCAGACGGTGTCGCGCTCATCGGCAATGTTGCGGATATTGAAGGCCGCTGTCAGGCCTTCGTATTTCTTGTCGACCGCGCCGAAGTCATAAGCGGCGGACGCGTCGATGTAGAAGCTCGAGGGGTTCTTCGACGTATTGGCCGTATCCGTCCAGTTCTCACTGACATAACGGACACCCGTGCCGACAGACAGGCCATGGAAGGGGTTGGTTTCCTGGAACGTATAGTTGGCCCAGAGGCTGGCGACATGCGAGGGTGTCAGGGCTGGCGTATTGCCCTCGTTTTCACCGCCTCCCGTCACTTCTGACTGGTTGTAGGTGTAGGCCGCAATAAGATCCCAACCATCGGCTACCGCCGCGCGGGCTTCGAGTTCGATACCCTTCCCGGTCACCTCACCGATCGATCCATAGGCAAACAACAGCGGATCGACCAGCACCGGCTTGTTCTTTTCAACGATGTGATAGGCAACGGCCGACAGCAGGATGTCGGAGCCCGGCGGCTGGTATTTCACGCCGACCTCGTACTGTTCACCCTCTGTCGGCGCCAGGATCTTGCCTGAGGTCGAACGGTTGGTCACCGGATCGAACGAGGTGGCGTAGGAGACGAAGGGAGCAATGCCGTTGTCGAAGAGATAGAGGGCACCGGCTTGCCAGGAGAAGGCGTTCTTATCGACCTCCTCCGAGCTGACCGCGGGCAAAGTCGCATCGCGCGTCTGGTTCACCCAGGTCTGCCGGCCGCCGAGGTTGAACCGCCAATTCCCGACCTCGATCTGGTCCATCGCATAAATGCCGACCTGCCGCATGTCGGCATCGGAAGCCAGGATACTATAGTCCGGCGTGGCGCCCGAGACACCATAGGTCGGATTGGCGATATCGAAGTCGAACGCCGGATCGGACGCGCCGGCGCCGTAGCCAAAGCTTGACTGGAGATTGGTGTAATCGAGCCCGAACAGCATCGTATGGGCCAACGGACCCGTGTCAAACTTCGCCTCGAGCTGATTGTCGACCTGGAAGACATTCATTTCGTCGCGGATCGCATTCGTGCCGCGATGCGCGACGGTCCCGGTCCAGCCGGTCACACCGAGATAGCGGGCCTGCAGGTCGAGATGCGAATAACGCAGGTTCTGCCGGAAGGTCAGGCCGTTGTCGAATTCATGCTCGAACTGATAGCCGACCTGCTGCTGCTTGACCTTCTGGTAGTCGTAGTCGGGATCGCTCTCCCTGAGCTCGTGGATCTTCCCGTCCAAGGTCGTGATCGCGCCGACGTTGGAGTCGGTCTCGTCAGACTGCGCCAGACCGTACACCGTGAACGTCGTGCCCTCGTCGGGCTTCCAGGTGAAGGACGGCGCCAGGAAATAGCGGTCGTCGGCAATATCGAAATTGGTGTCGCCGCGACGGGCGAGACCGACGATCCGATAGAGGAAATCGTCGTTGCCTTCGCTGATCGGCCCGCCGAAATCGAACATCCCCTGCAGCCGGTCCTTGGTGCCGTAGGTAATGCCCACCTCACGGATCGGTTCCTCGGTTGGAAGCTTCGATATCTTGTTGACGAGGCCGCCCGGCGATCCCGCACCGTAGAGAACGGAAACCGGTCCCTTGATCACCTCGACGCGCTGCAGCTGATAGGGATCGGTGCGGAACATGCCGTAATTCATGTAGGGCTGACGCAGGCTGTCACGAAAGTCTCCGACTGTCGTGATGTTGAAGCCGCGAATGTAGATCTGGTCGAAACGCGGATCGAAGCCGTTCGGCCCTGTCGTCACGCCTGAGGTATAACGCACCGCCTCGATGATGCTTTGCGCGCCGCGCTGCTCGATTTCCTTCTCGGTGGTGACCGATATCGAACGCGGCGTCTCGACCAGCGGCGTGCTGATCTTGGTCGCCCCCGCGCTGTTTTTGGCGGTAACCGACGTCCTGTCGGTCTTGCTATCAGAGGATGCACCTTGAATGACGATCGGTTCCAGGGTCGTCGCCGTGTCGCCGTCGGTGGCGCTCTGAGCGGAAGCCGGCGATGCTGAAATACCGATCAGCAGGATCGCTGTCGTAGCCGCGAGGCTATCTCTATAGATTTTTGGTAGATTCTTAGAAACATTCAAAAAAACATGCGGCATTGCTCTGTCCCTGCGTCACGGATGCGGGCGGAACCTATGGAGCGCAATGGGCCTTGTCAACATAAGATGATTTTTTTTGTCATCTTTTAATCGATAATTTATGCACGCCCGGTATTCCCGAACAGGTTGCACGCAGCCTCAAGATCTGAGAGCGCATTCCCGCGATGGCCAATGATCCAGCTGCGGCATGTCAGCCGCCGACGCCCTGGTAGCGTCGGATTGCGAAGCGCCAGAAGACGGCGGCTATCAAGGCGGCAACGGCTATCGGCGGCATGATGAAATCCGGTAAATAGGAAGATCCCGCTAAGAGAGTCGCATGAAACCTATGCAACAGGTGCCGCCTGGGATAGACAATTCTTTTGATACAACCGATCTGCCGTCGGAATATCAGGACCTGCAGATGGGCAGAGACAAGCCGTGGGGCCGCCCAAACATCTCGATACGGGAGCGAGCTGCCCCAACCCTCGGCGCCGGAGACTCGTGTGTTTCTGAGTAAATCATCATCCTTCGCCGAGTAACGATCGGGAGATAACGATGCGATCGATCCCCAACGCGTTATCGGCCCCTGAAAAAGCTGAGGAGTTTTCTATTGAGGCAAATGAAAAATCTGATTTACTGACATTTCGCTAATTGGCTTTCAGGGGGGATTTGGCCGATGGTGTGGACTCGCAGGAATATTGTGGTTGGTGGACTGGCATTGCTTGGTGCAGGCGCCGTTCGCAAACCGACGCTCGCCGCCGCATCTTCTTTTTTTGACGGCACGGCAGTCGATAACGGCGTCACGTATCGCAGCACCAATTTCGCCAAAATCGACAAAAAGTGGCACCGCCAGGTCGTCAAATACTTCAGCAGTGAGCCGATCGGCACCGTTGTCGTCGATACAAGGCACCATTTCCTCTACGTGATCATGGAGAACAAGACAGCCATTCGATACGGCGTCGGCGTCGGCCGTGAAGGTTTCAAATGGTTCGGTCGCGCCACGATCGACGCCAAATCGCTCTGGCCGCGCTGGACGCCACCGCCGGAGATGCGCAAGCGCCATCCTGAACTGCCGGAATTCGTCGATGGCGGTTCACCGAAAAATCCGCTCGGGCCTCGCGCCATGTATCTGCATCGTGACGGCGTCGACACCGGCTATCGCTTCCACGGCACGCTGGAGCCCTGGAGCATCGGCAAGGACGCCTCCAGCGGCTGCATCCGCATGTTCAACGAGGACGCCATCGATCTCTATCAGCGCTGCCCGATCGGCACGGCGGTGCAGGTGCTGCCGCACATTGCCGATCAGGCCGAAAGCACCACGCAAGTCAGCCAAACAACTCCGGTCGAATAAGGAACCTTACCCTGATGTCTGCTATAACCGGATATACGAGCCGCCTTCTCGCCGCGGCCATGCTCCTGGCGCTTGCCGCCTGCTCCACCACTGAGATCGCCGCCCTGGAAGAACCGACTGCGGCGCCGATGACCGGCCAGACCAATGATCCGGCGCCGGGGTTCGAAAACGTCGCGGCCGGCAGCGAAGAGGATTTCATCCTCAATGTCGGCCGGCGGATCTACTTCAAGCAGGATTCCGCCACCCTCGATTCCGTCGCCATGGCAACTCTGGATAACCAGGCCGCCTGGCTCAACAGAAACCCGACCTGGCTGCTCAAGCTGCAGGGATTTGCCGACGATTCCGGCTCCCCATCGAAAATGCAGACACTGTCGCAGAAGCGCGCCGACGCGGCGATGGCCTATCTTGCCTCGAAGGGGGTGGACCCGAAGCGCATGTGGGCGAAGGGTTATGGAAACGACCGCGAGGTTCGCGACTGCACGGACCGCTCCTGCAAGGTGCAGAACCGGCGCGTCGTCACCAATCTGCGAACTGAACCGGACGCGGCCTGATCGCAGGAACCTGCTGCTTCGACGATTGAGGGCCGGCACGCGGCGCCGGCCCTTTTGATGTTCAATTCCTGTTCAGGATCGTGCTTCAAGAACCGAGGTCGCGGTGCGGAGCTTGCCTAGTTGCTTCAAAAGCAGAGGCTTTCCCGCATCCTTCGCGATGCTTCCGCGACGTTTCTTTATCTGCACGATAAACGGCTTTATCCGGGACTTCATGAAGAAGCTCTCCTTAAGCCACCTGACGTTCGGCATCGATCTGAAGAGGCGCCTGCTGAGAGAAGCCGTCTCCAATGGCGATCTTGCGCGGCTTCATGGCCTCAGGCACTTCACGCTTCAGCGCGATCGAGAGAATACCATTCATCAGCGAGGCATTCTCGACCCTGACGTGATCCGCGAGCTCGAAGCGGCGCTCAAATGTGCGCCCGGCGATGCCGCGATGCAGGTACTCGCCGTCTTTCGCTTCGTTCTTCTGCCCTTTCACCAAAAGGACGTTCCGCTCCTGCGTTATTTCGAGGTCGGCCTCGGCGAAACCGGCAACCGCCATCTGAATGCGATAGTCATCTTCGCCCGTCTTGACGATGTCATAGGGCGGCCACGCATCGATCGCTTGCAGCCGCTGCGCATTGTTCAGCAGATTGAAGACACGGTCGAAGCCGATGCTGGACCGGTAAAGGGGAGCAAAGTCAAGTTCGTTTCTCATAGCCATATCCTCCGTAAAGCAACATGGGGTGGAGACGCGTCGCAAACCGATGTCTCCACGCGGGCTGCCGGCCCGCTTTTGCGCTGCCGACGAACATGATCTGGTTTGCCTGTTTTTTCGATTCAAGAGATGCGTCGAAAAAATTTCTGCACGTATTTCGGGCGAGCCCACGACGTTTTGAAGTCTGTTTTTGTTCACCTAAATCGTTTGGCACCTGATGATGTTCTTCGACTGCTGGAAGATTTTTGGAGAAGATCCGATGACAAGCAGAGGCATCACCACGCTAGGCAATCACGCGTACGACGGCGGCAACAGATAGCTGGCCGGTGACCGCAGTTCGATCACGGATTTTATATCTGCGGCATTGGCTGCAATAATCAGCTGATAGTCACCCGGCTCTGCCTGGAAGGTACCAGCCTCAGGGTCAAAGTAAGCGAGGTCGCGCGGCACGACCTTCATGACCGCCGTGCCCGTTTCGCCAGGCTGCAGCGAAAGCTTGGCGAAGGCGCGCAGTTCCTTGTCTGGCCGTTCCACTTTGGATTTGGGCGAACGCACATAAAGCTGAACCAGCTCCGATCCAGGCCGATCGCCTATATTGGTCAAGTCGACACTGATGGTCACCCCGTCAGCATCCATTTCGCTGGCCGACACCCGCGGTTCGCTCCAACGGAAGCGCGTATAGCCAAGGCCGAAGCCGAAAGGGAAGAGCGGAGCGACGGCGCGGCTGTCGTGGTGACGGTAACCGACGAAGACGCCTTCGGCATAACGTACATGCCCATCCTTGCCGGGATAGACGGCGGGGTCACCGGTGATGGCGGCATTATCGGCAAGCGCCTTTGGGAAGGTCTGCGGCAGGCGTCCGGTCGGCTCGACGTCGCCGAATAGCACATCGGCGACGGCATTGCCGAGTTCCTGCCCCGGATACCACATCTCAAGCACGGCGCGAACCTTGCCGAGCCAGGGCATTTCCACCGGGCCGCCGGTCTGGAGCACCACCACCGTGTTGGCGTTGGCGGCCGCAACCCGCTCGATCAGTTCCTCCTGCCGGTCCGGCAGCCGCATGTCCGGCAGGTCCAGTCCCTCCGTATCCCATTCGCCGTCGCGGCCGACAAAGAGAAGCGCCACATCGGCATTACGGGCGGTCTCGACGGCCGACTCGATGTCGGCCTCGCTGAGCGGCTTTTCGACACCGAAGCGGACGGCGATGAGGTTGATGCCCTCCTCTGTCGCCTTGCATGGTTCATACTCGACGGTGATCTCATATGACCGGCCGGCATCAAGCGTGACCGTGCCGCGCTGTTCGTCATTCGCGGTACCGAAATAGTTCTCGCCGCGCGTCCAGCCGTCATGGCCGTCTACCATCAGCATTCCGTCGACGAACAGCCGCGCCAGGCCGGCATTAGTCATGCCGAACACATGCTCGCCGCTCTCCTCCGGCACGAATCGCATCGTCATCCGGGCCGAGAAGTCTGCTGGGTCGAGTTCGCCCGACGGCAGTTCGAACCAGAAGAATTCGCCCTTGTCGACCGTTTCGACGTGCTGCGGATCGCCCTTGCAGCCGCGCCCCTTGAAATACTCGACCGCGATCTTTCCCTTGAACACATCGATCAGCCGATTATGGCGGCAGCCGACGGCATGGCTGATGCTGTTGGCATTGGAGAGAGCGGCGCGAATGCCTTCGAGCGGGCTCACCGTATAATGCGCCGCGATCTGCGCGCTGCCGCCGCCCATGACGCGGGCGCTGGCCGCATTGGGGCCGATAACAGCGATGCGGTCGAGCGAGGCCTTGGCAATTGGCAGGATGCCGTCGTTCTTCAGAAGCACTGCGCCTTCCGCGCCGAGACGCCGGATCAGCGCCCGGTCTTCCGGAAGGTCGACCGCCCGCTCGGTGAGATCGGGTTTCTCCTTGAACGCGCCGACCCGCTCCAGCAAAACCAATATGCGCCGCGCCGCAGCGCGCACCGTCGCGGCATCGACCTTGCCCTCGAGCACGGCAGCGACCAGTTTGTCGCCGCGATCGCGCGCGGGGCCCGGCATTTCGAGATCGAGGCCGGCATTGATTGTCTCAGCCGTCGAGTGAGAGCCGAACCAGTCTGACATTACGATGCCGTCGAAGCCCCACTCCTCGCGCAGCACCTTGGTCAAGAGCCAGTGATGCTCGCTCGTATAGGTGCCGTTCAGGCGGTTATAGGAGGACATGACGGCCATGACGCCGGCGCGACGGACGGCTTGCTCGAAGGGCGGGAGGTAGATTTCGCGCAGCGTCCGCTCGTCGATATCGGAAGACATGGTCTGCCGCTCGATCTCCGATTCATTGCCGGCGAAATGCTTGACCGTCGCCGCCACCCCCTCGCCCTGCACGCCCTCGATATAAGCGACAGCCAGTTCCGCGGTCAGCATCGGATCTTCGGAATAACATTCGAAATTGCGGCCGTTGAGGCCGGAGCGATGAATATTGACCGTGGGCGCGAGCAGCACGGCGGCACCCTTGCTCTTTGCCTGGCGGGCAAGTGCCGCGCCCATCTGCCTGACGAGCCCGGGATTCCAGCTGGCCCCGAGCGCAATGGCGACGGGAAAGCAGGTCGCCTTGACGCCCGCGACCAGCGAGCCGGCGCCGCGCGCTCCATTCGGACCGTCCGTCACCTTGATCTTGGGCACGCCGAGACGCTCGACTGGAACCGTCGTCCAGAAATCGGCGCCCGACAAAAGCGAGACCTGCTCCTCCAGCGTCATCTGGTCGAGAATGGAATCGATCATGCAAACCTCCAAGCAAGCCCTTAAACCTACCGATTACTCGGTATTTTTAAGATGTCAATCGGGCAAAGCTGATGTATGGAAGAGAGGATGGGAAAGTACCGGGGAACGATGGCAGAATTGTCGGAACAGAATGTCGCGGAGGAAAAGCGCCGCCGCCGCTCCCGCAAGGGGGAGACACGCCGCATGGAGATTCTCGCGGCGGCGATGCGGCGCTTTGCCGAAGACGGCTATCAGAACGCGGCGATCGGCGATATTGCCTGCGATGTTGGCCTGTCGCTGCCCGGCCTGCTGCATCACTTCCCGACCAAGGTCGATCTGCTGCTCGCCATTCTTGCCAAGCGCGATCTCGATAGCGCCGATTTCATCGGCCACTATCGCGCCGATCTTCGCGGCCTGCTCAGGGGCATGGTCGAAATCTTCCGCCGCAACGCCGGAATGATCGAGGTCATCAGGGCCTTTGCCATCCTGAATGCCGAGAGCCTGATGAAGGACCACCCCGCCAAGGCGTGGTTTTTCGATCGCACCGCGGAAATGCAGAAGCATATCGCCGCGACCTTCGAGCGGGCTGTCGCCGACGGCTCGATCAATGCCGGCATTGACGGCGAAGCGATGGCGGCCGAACTGATCGCGGTGATGGACGGCCTGCAGATGCTCTGGCTGCGTGACCCCGATCGCTTCGATATGGTCGGCGGCCTGGAAGCCTATATCAGCCGCCTGCAGACGAGCCTCGGTCTGGAGGGTTGAAATGGCTAGCGGTTCGGAGGCGCGGGCGTCATCTTCTCCCGTTGAAGGGCACGGGATCAATTGTTGCACGACGGCGGCGGAGGGACTCAATGAGGGTGCGATATGCCTTTGGAGCGTTCTCGAACATAGCTGGCACAGAGTTTCTTCAACCCTCGGTACGATCCAATTCCGAGAAGGCTGCTCAGTCGCATCACTGTTGTTTGCGAAACGCCGCAGTTTTTTGCGACTGCGGCAGCGCTCTCGAAAGCAATCATGTCCGGCTGCTCAAGCATCCGCCTGGCCACCTGTTCCACCTGGTGCGGGAGGAAGATTCGTCCCTCAGCGATGAACTGTTTCAGTTCCTGAAAATTTTGAGGACGTTGATCTCTCAAAGGACGCATGGCTGACATTGGCGCCTCCGTGGCAGATGCATTCGCGAAGGATAAGTCGTCGCATTTAGGGGATGGGCGATGCAGCAAGCGGTGTGGACCGGACTGCATCGCCATGACGTCAATTGACGGCAACTGGCCTGCCTGTCTGCCAGCTCACAGTGGCGGCCTCTGCCAATTTCTGAGCCTGAAGGCCATCGAGCCCCCCTGGCCTCGGCGAGGAGTTGCCACTGTCGATCGCTTCGATGAAGGCGTTGATCTCGTTGGCGTAAGCCTGTGCATAGCGTTCGAGAAAGAAATATTGAACAGGATCGCCGCTGACGCCGTTTGCATTGGAAAGCTCGACGCTCGTCGCATGGATATTCTTCGCCGCAAGCATACCGGCAGCTCCATGGACTTCGATACGCTGGTCGTAGCCATAGGTCGCCCGGCGCGAATTGGTGATCACGGCAATGCGGCCTGACGCCGTCTGCATCTGCACGGCGGCGGTATCCACATCGCCCTCGGCCCCGATTGCCTTGTCGACGAGAGACGACCCGAGCGCGTTCACGACCACGAATTCCTCGCCCATGAGAAAGCGAGCCATGTCGAAGTCGTGAATCATCATGTCGCGGAACAGACCACCGGAGGATTTGACGTAGTCGGCAGGCGGCGGCGCTGGATCCCGGCTGGTGATCGTCACGATTTCGATTGCGCCGACATCGCCATGGCGCAGGCGCGCTTCCACACTCGCGAAGTTCGGGTCAAAGCGGCGATTGAAGCCAATCATCAAAGTCGATCTGTTTTTCTCGACAACCTCGAGGCAGGCATTGATGCGGTCGACCGACAGGGATACTGGCTTTTCGCAGAGAATGGCCTTGCCGGCGCGCGCCGCCGCCTCGATCAGATCGGCATGACTCGGGGTCGGCGTCGCAATGAGGATCGCATCGACGTTCGGGGACTTAATGACGTCCTCCGCCTCGGCAACCTCGGCGCCCGTCCGCGCGGCAAGCTCTTCAGCTGAAGCCTTGAAGGCATCCGCCACATAAGCAAGCTTCGCATTGGGGTTCGCCGCGATCGTTGTGGCATGCACTTTGCCTATTCGGCCGGCGCCGATCACTCCAAATCTGATCATTGATGTCTCTCCATTAACTGTAAGTCTTGACTATCCAAATCTTCAAACGGTGAAGGCGTCGCGGAAGCGGGCAAGCGCCGTCTCGTCATCACCCGAGGCCCAAGCCTCCATGCCGATCGCGCCCCGATAACCCATGTCCTTGAGCGCCCGGGCGATTGCCTTGTAGTTGATCTCTCCGGTGCCCGGTTCCATGCGACCGGGAACATCCGCCACCTGAATCTCGCCGATAAATGGGAGTGCACGCCGGCACAGCTCGATCAGGTTCCCCTCGCCGATCTGGGCATGATAGAGGTCGAGATTGAGCTTCAGCGTCGGCCGGTTAACGGAGGAGACGAGGGCGAGCGTATCCTCGGCCTTGGCAAAGGGGGTCTTGGGATGATTGACTGCCTGATTGAGGTTTTCAAGCACGAAGGTAACACCCTCCTGCTCGCCGAGGTCGGCGATACGGTTCAGCGTATCGCGCGCCTTGAGCCACATGGAACCCGTCACCTGGTCGGCCTCGACGACCGGCAGCCCGTTGCCGTCGAGACCGGTGCCATGCAGGTTGAGACGCGGGCAATTCAGCTGTCGGGCGACGGGGATCGATAACTTCGCGGTTCGCAGCAATTCATCCGCGCCTTCGTCATCGGCAAGTGTGCCGGACACATAGCCCGTCATTGACGAAAAGATGGCTCCCGATCGCGCAAGCGCGGCGATGTCGTGTTTTGTCCAATCCCAGATTTCGGCCTGAAAGCCGAGTTCACTGATACGCTTCAACCTGTCGACAACAGGAAGCGACTTGAAGACCATTTCGGCGCAGACTGCGAGCGTGAAGGGGGATGATGTATTCGACGGACCGTCGTTCATGACCATTTCCATGTTTGATAATTGAGAATGCGGCAGCCTGACAAAGACCAATCGGGCGCCGCGGGATATGCAGGGCTAAATCGTGCCGCCGAGCTCGTCGGACAGTTGCTGCAGTTCCTTGCCGCCCGCCATCAGGTTCTGAAGCTCGTCCATCGCGATATCCGCCTTGGCAAAAGTGCCGAGCGTCTGGCCGCGATTGAGGATGGTGAAGCGGTCCGCGACCGCATAGGCGTGCCGAACATTGTGGGTAATGAAGATCACCCCCAGTCCGTTCTGCCGGACCTGGTGGATGTATTTCAACACCATCGAAGTTTGCGCCACGCCGAGCGCCGAGGTGGGCTCATCGAGAATAAGGATCTTGGCACCGAAATAGACCGCGCGCGCGATTGCAACGCATTGGCGTTCACCACCCGACAGAGTGCCCACCGCCTGATTGGGATCGCGGATATCGATGCCGATTTTGCGCATCTCTTCACGCGTGACATCGTTGCAGTGCGCGAGGTCGAAGTGACGGAATGGGAAGATGCCTTTGCGTGGCTCCCGCCCCATGAAAAAATTGCGCGTGATCGACATCAGCGGAATCATTGCGAGGTCCTGGTAGACCGTCGCAATCCCCGCATCGAGGGCATCGCGCGGGCTGCGAAAATTGACCGGCTTGCCGTCGACCAGGAAGACACCCCCGCTGGGACGGACGACACCGGACAGCGTCTTGATCAAGGTGGATTTGCCCGCACCATTGTCTCCGAGAAGACAAAGCACCTCTCCGGCCGACACGTGCATCGACACGCCGTTGAGAGCGATCACCGAGCCGTAGTGCTTGACGATATCGGTTACTTCGATGATCGGCGTTCGGTTATTGACGTCTGGCATGATCAGCGCTCCCCGGTAACCTTGCGGCGGATGAAATTGTTGAAGAGAACAGCCAGCAGCAGCATCGAGCCGAGGAAGACCTGGAACCAGTCGGAGTCGAACCTGGTATAGGTGAGGCCGATGGATACCGAGCCGAAGATGATCGCTCCGAAGAAGGCGCCGATCGCCGAGCCGTATCCGCCTGTGAGCAGGCATCCGCCGATAACGGCGGCGATGATCGCCTCGAACTCCTTCTGAAAACCCCGTCGGGCGTCGGTCGAGCCGGCGTCAAGCACGGTGATGATGGCGACCAGCGCGGCGGCACATGCCGTCAGCGCGAACAGGCCGGTCTTCACCCTATGGACAGGGACACCTGAGTTTCTTGCTGCATTCGGATCGCCACCGGCCGCGAAGATCCAGTTGCCCATGCGGGTGCGCAGCAGGACCCAGGTTGCAGCCAGGGCAAGCACGACGAACCACAAGACCGACACCGGGATGCCCGTGACCTTCGGCAGGCCATTGGGGAACTTGTCGATCAGATCGTGATCTGCAAGCCAGACGAATAGGCCCTTCAGCGCATCGCCGGAAAAGAGCCCGAGCAGCGGACTGTCCTTCACATGATCGCCTATGCCGCGAAGCTGAGTCGAGCCGCCGGTGGCCCATTTCAGACCGACGAGGGTCAAGCCGCGCAGTATGAACAAAAATGCCAGGGTCACGATGAACGACGGCAGGCGGGTGTGGATGACGATCTGACCATTGATCGCGCCCATGAACGCCGCAAACAGCATCGTCATGACGATGGCAACCGAAAGGGGTTGACCGAAATTGGTCAGGATGACGCCGAAGATCAATCCTGCGAAAGCCACCATCGAGCCGATCGAGAGATCGAACTCTCCGCCGATCATGAGCAGTGCCGCCGCTATGGCGAGGATTCCCAGTTGCGATGCCGGCGCCATGATTGTCATCAGGCCGGAAAGGGAGAACATCGTCGAATCTGCAGTAAGAAAGAAAAACACGATGACGAAGACAAGGCCGGCGACCGCACCCAGTTCCGGCCGCCGCATCACATGTGTTAAAAAACTCACTTGTTTGACGCGCTCATCGACCGTCGGCGCAGCCGCCGTGTTCTGCTCAAGCGAAGCCATAACTCCTCCGATGTAATCTTTGTTTTGAGGTAGCGGCGGCGCTGCTCGGCAGCGCTCTTTCAACCGAACCCCCTCCCCTCGAGGGGAGGAGATTCTCGAGAATGCCTTCCGGCAATTCTGGTCAGCGAATGCCCTTGGCGGAGAGATCCACAACCTGGGCAGCCTTTTCCTTGGTGATCAAGTTCGGCCCAGACGGAACGTTGCCGCCTGGGATCAGCCCGTATTTGGCGTAGTTGGCCAGGAATACGACCGGCAGATAACCCTGCAGGAACTGCTGTTGATCGATCGCGAAGGCTGCCTTGCCGTCGGCCACGGCCTTCAGGAAATCTGCCGACAGGTCGAAGGTCGCGACATTAATCTTGCCGGTCATTCCAACATCCTCGACAGCCGCCAGAGCCGGCTCACCGGCGGTGCCGGCGCCGAGCGCCATGACGGTATCGACAGCGGCATTTGAACTCAGCGCCGCTTTGACCTTCGACCGGACGTCGGCAGGGTCGTTGCTGACGGGCAGAACCGTGACCTTGCCGCCAAAACCGTCGGCAAAGCCCTTGCAGCGCAGATCGAGCGCGACATTGCCGACCTCCTGATTGACGCACAAGCCTTCCTTGCCGCCCAGTTCATGCAGCTTCGCACCGGCGGCCTTGCCCGCGGTGTATTCGTCCTGGCCGACATGCAGAAGCGCTCCCAATTCCTTCGAAACATCGGATCCCGAGTTGATCGATATAACCGGAATGCCGGCGGCCACGGCCTTCTTGATCGACGGACCGAGCGCCGAGGCGTCCGGAATGGAGACGACAAGCCCGTCGGGCTTCTGATTGATGGCAGCATCGATGAGCTGCCCCATCGACACCATGTCGAATGTCTCCGGCGCCCGATAGTCGACGCTGATGCCGATATCCTTCGCAGCTGCGTTGACGCCGTTCTTGACCACGGACCAGAACGGGTCATTTGCCTGACCGTGGGTGACGGCCACGATGCGAATGTCCGCTGCGTTGACAATTGCTGAAGAGCACATGAGCGCAACTACAGCGGCGGCGCCTGCGAAAAGCGATTTCAAACCTAATTTCATTTTACCCTCCCAAAAACAGTCCGCCTCATGCGAACCGCATTTGCTACCGGTTGCAACCTCATTGCTACCGGTAGCAAGCGACGCCAAATTACTTTATTGTCGACAGAAATCAAGCATCCATTCCATTTTTATTTTTTTGTGGAATATTCATTCCAATCGTGAGGAGAAAGGCATGCGCAAAAGGGCAACGGCGAAAGAGGTGGCGGAAGCCGCCGGCGTATCGAAATGGACGGTAATCCGTGCGTTTACTCCTGGCGCATCCATCACCGAGGCCAGCCGGCAAAAGGTGCTTCAGGCCGCCGAGGCGCTGAACTACTCGCCGAACCTGCTTGCCCGCAGCCTGGCCACAAACGTCACGCATCAGGTCGCGGTGTTCGTCGATGACTTCGCCAATCCGCACAAGCTTCCGGTTTTGGAGATGCTCACCGAGCGTCTGCAGGCGGAGGGTCTGTTGACGGTATTGATCAACATCAACCGGCACTTCGATCACGTTCACGCGTTGATCAATGCCGACCAACGGCAATTCGACGCCGTGATCCTGTTCGGTACGGCCTTTCGCGAGGAAACGCTGGGAGATCGGCGGCTCGGCCCAGACTTCCCGCCAATGTTCGTTCTCGCAAGAGACAGCCAGATCCCTGGCGTCCCCGCAATCGCCTGCAATGCTGAACTCGCTCTCAGCCAAGTGGTCGATTACCTGTTTGACAAAGGCTATCGCCGTCCGGGCTTCATGACGGGAGCAAGAACCCTGTCGACGGCTCTCGGCAGGCGCCATCACTATGCGAATTTCTGGCGGCGGAAGGGTGTCGAGAGCGTCATAGAGCTGAATGCAGACCGTTATAGTGCTGACGCGGGCGCCGAAGCGGCGCGAGCCTATCTGAGCGCTACCCCGCCTCCCTCGCGCGTCGATGTTTTGATGTGTGAAAATGATATTCTGGCGTTAGGAGCCATGGATACGGCCCGCAGCGAATTTGGTTGCCGCGTTCCGCAAGACCTTGCGGTGGTCGGCTTTGACAATATCGAGCTTGGCGCGACGCCAACCTATGGCCTGACGACTTACGAGCAGCCCACTTATGAGATGATTAACACGATAGTGGAGATGATTACCGGAGCCCGTGCCGTCGAAGCTGTCACCTTGCCAGGTCATCTCGTTCCCAGACTATCCGCCTGATTGCCGGGTTTCAGGGGAAGCGCGCCAGCCAGTCCAAGATGCGTCTGACCGCCTCGTGATATCGTTGCCCGACCAGCAAGCCCGTATGCGTCGTGCCGGCAAGACCCAGATATTCGCCGCCGATGTGCCGCGCCGCCGCCCGGCCGCGCCGGTCATCATCTTCATCTCCGACGGCTGAGATGACCAGGCTAGGACAGGTGATCCTTCGGCCGTCGACGGAAATTCCCTGCGCTCCGAAATGAAAGGAGAAGGCGCCGAAAGCCTTGCCGGACTCCATGGACAGGTATTTCCGCTGGAACGCGAGATCTTCGAAGGTCTCATCGGCGCTGAACTGCTCGTCGCGCGCCGGCGCGGGCACGACGAGACCGGGCGCCCGCGGCGCGCGACCTTGATAGGGCACCGCGTCATGCACTTGCCTGCAGATGCTGGAGTCGATCAGCACCAGCCCAGCGATCTCCACGCTTTCCGCCAGTTTCTGGCTGAGGATGCCGCCCATACTGAAGCCGATCACCACAGGCGGGCTTCCGCTTTCATCGACGACTTCGGCGATCGCCTCTCGAATGTCTTCGAGATAATCCTCGAATTCGACCTGCGTGAAATCGACCGATCTGCTTTTGTAGTGACCGCGCAGATTGATGCAGGAGGAGTCCCATCCTGCGGCCATGAAATGCGGGATGTACTTGCTCCACATCCAGCTGCCGGTGAAGGCCCCATGGACGAACAGCAGCGGCGGCCGGCCGGCTTTTTGCGAGCCACAGTTCCCATGAAATATCTCAAGAAAAAGGTCGTTCTCTCCGATAAATTTTTCCCTGTGCTCGGGCAATTCCTTGGCATAGTCCCGCATGGCATTCGCTCCTCAAGTTGGGCAAGCTATCCGAGACAGAGGATATTTGTTACGCAATGTTGATCAATCACTGCAGATGGACTTACACAAAGGACAAAATATCCTCAATCGGATATGGCCGTGGATAGTCTCGCAAGCATCGTCGCCTTCGTTCATGCCGCCGAACAGCAGAGCTATGTCGCCGCCGCGCGCCTTGCCGGCGTTTCGCCTTCGGCGATCGGCAAAGCGGTGGCGCGTCTGGAAAGCCGCCTCGGCGTGCGGCTCTTCAACCGCACGACGCGCAGCATCAGCCTGACCGAGGAAGGGACAGTCCTCTACGAGCACTATAAACGCGTCCTTGACGACATGCGGGACGCGGAAGCAGCCGTGTCAAAGGGCCGGGACCGGCCGAGGGGGCGCCTGCGCGTCAGCGTTCCGCATATCGTCGGCCACCATCTGCTGATGCCAATCCTGCCGGGCTTCACCGCGCGGTTCCCCGAGATCGAACTGGACATCGATTTCGAAGACAGGGTCATCGACCTCATTACGGAGGGGCTCGATGTGGTCGTGCGCAGCGGCGAACTGGCCGATGCGCGGCTGATTGCCCGTCCGCTCGGCGAGCAGCATTTCGTCGTCTGCGCGAGTCCCGCCTATCTCGACCGCCACGGTCGGCCGGAGACGCCTGACGATCTCTCGCGGCACGCCTGCATTCACTTCAAATACCCATCCACCGGCCGCACCGCGCCCTGGGCGTTCCGCCCGCCCTCCGAGCGGCTGCTTCTGCCGAGAAGCCTGACATTCAACAACACCGATGCCGGGCTGCGGGCGGCGAGAGACGGGCTCGGCCTCGCGCATCTGCCCGTCTATGTCGCCGAGCCGCATATCCGGGCCGGCACGCTGATCCCCGTCCTCACTGCCTTCATGGCGCCCTTCGGTTCGCTCTCCCTCGTCTGGCCGTCGAACCGCCAGCTTTCACCCAAAATCCGGGCTTTCGTGGATTTCGTGGTGGAGAATTTTGGCGGCCGGCTCGGCACTCCATTTTCACGCTTCGGACAATGAGTGGCCTCGCCATGTAGAGCCGCGGAGCGTTTCTGCAACGAAGGACCTCAGGCCCTTTGCAGCTTCCAGGTCCTGATCTCAAACGGCATGATGTCGGCAGGACCTGTCCGCTCCATCGGTTCTTCGAGAATGTTGAGCGGCTGCGATACCGACCATCCGGACGGCAGGGTGACAGAGAGGCGGCCGCGCCGGCCGGCGGGCTCGTAGAGCCGCAGTATCAGGCCATCCCCCTCTTCCGCCGGTTTCAGGCCCGAGAGGGCAACCGGCACACCACTGATCGCGAGCGGCGCGAAAGTGCCGGTGGAGAGGCCTTGAGATTCAAGCGCAAGGAGCGGCTGGTTGAGATCGATCGCCTCTTCGAGGACGCCGCCCTCGTGCCAGGCGCCGTCATGAGGCATCAGTGCATAGGTAAAGCTCTGCTCGCCTTCATCGGCCAGCGGATCCGGATAGACCGGTCCGCGCACCAGGCTCATGCCGATCACATTGCCGCGGGCGCTATGACCGTATTTTGCATTGTTGAGCAGCGCGACGCCGAAGCCCGGCTCGCTGATATCGACAAAGCGATGGGCGACGGCCTCGAACATCGCCTGTTCCCAGGAGGTGTTGGTGTGTGTCGCCCGCTCGACGATGCCGAAGGCGCATTCGAACGTTGCTTTGCGCGATCTGACATCAACAGGATTGAGGGTGCGCAGCAGCGTGCGTCGGTCGTGCCAGTCGATCGACGTTTCGATATCGAGCCGCTTGGCGTTCGCCGTCAGCACATAAGTCTGGGTGACGCTCGAATTGCGGTAGCGGTGCACGACGCGGATCGCCGCGCGTTGCGGGCCGTTTTCGACGAGGCTGATGCTTTCGGGCGTTTCGAGACGGAAGGCCTTTTCGGCATAATCGGCATCGATATCCCAGGCGTCCCAGTTGCGCGGTTTGTCGGCCGGATAGACCCAGAGCTGGTTGGCGGAGCCGTCGACCGCTTCGCGGCCGCTCGCCTTGTGGACGAGGCTCGCAACCGCGCCGTCCTCGCCGATGACAACGGCGAGATGATCGTTTTCGAGGCGGTCCGATGTTGCATTCAGACCGCCCGCCGGCTGCAGCACCTGCCTGTCGAAGACGGCAACAGACAGGGGCGCGACGATGTCGGCGGCCGAGAGGACCGTGCCGTCGGCAAGCCTCGCGCTGAGGGGCCGCGGCGCAAGCGACGGATTGACGACGACGAGCGCATCGCCGACGCCGCCCTTCGGCAGGTTGGCCGAGAGCGCCTGCAGGGCCTTTGCCTGCTCAGACTTGGCATTGCCGATCACGCCGTCGAGCTCCTGTTCCGCATCCTGATAGACCTCGCGAATGCTCGAACCCGGCAGGATGTCGTGGAATTCGTTCTTCAGTACCACGCGCCAGTCCGCTTCGAGGCTCTTAGTTTTTTCGGCTCCGAGCAGATGGGCGAGCGACGCCAGCGTCTCGGCGGTGATCAGCGCGCGCTCAGCCTGGCGGTGCTTGCGCTTGACGCCGCTCTGCGTCGTCAGCGTCGCGCGGTGCAGTTCGAGATAGATCTCGCCATCCCAGACGGGCAGGTTCTTCTCCGATGCAGTTCGGTGCGCCTCTTCATAGAAGCTTTTGACCGTGCCCCAGCGCGCCTGCGGAATGGCCGGGAAATCGCGCAGCTGCACTTCGCGCTCCACCATTTCCGGCGTCACGCCGCCGCCGCCGTCGCCATAGCCGACGGCGAGAAGCGAGGCGTGATGCTGCACCTTGCCGCGAAAATTCTTCCAGGTCGGCACGTAGCAATCGGCCTGTACGAAGCCGTTATAGCCCTGCATCGGATTGTCGAAGGTGTGGGTCAGAACCTTGCTGCCGTCGAGGCCCTTCCACCAGAAGAGGTCGGAGGGGATATGGTTGGTCTCGCTCCAATTGACCTTGATGGTGAAGAAGCTGTCGATACCACCCTGTTTCAGGATCTGCGGCAGGGCGCCGGAGAAGCCGAAGCAATCCGGCAGCCAGCAGACGGTGTGGCGCGTGCCGAAGGTCTTTTCGAAATAGCGCTGGCCGTAGAGAACTTGGCGAACAAGGCTTTCGCCTGTGGGCATGTTGGTGTCGGGCTCCACCCACATTCCGCCGACAGTTTCCCATTTTCCATCGGCGACCTTTTGCTTGATGCGAACGAGAAGCTCCGGATCCTCCTCTTCCATCTGTGCGTAATAATGCGCCGTCGACTGGTTGAAGCGGAAATCGGCCGAACGCTCCATCAGCGACAGCGCCGTGTTGAAGGTGCGCCGCATCTTCCGCCGCGTCTCGCGGTAGGGCCAGAGCCAGGCGAGATCGATATGCGCATGGCCGGTCAGCACCAACTCGCCATTCGGCGGGAAGCGATTCTGCAATTCCTTCAGCCGCGCCGTCAGCGCTTCGAAGGCGGACGCCGCCGAAGCGCTCTGCTCGTCGGAGAGGCCCGCCGGGTTCTCCGCAAGCTGCGGCAATTCCCAGATCTTCTGCTGCATGACGGCGTCGGCGGTGCGCGAGATGTAGACCGCCGAATCCGAGGGCCAGTCGAGGCTGCGCAGGGCCAGTTCGCCGGCATCGACCAGATGCGGCACGACTTCATGTTCGCCGAGCACGTCGATCGCCTCGGCCACCTGCGTCAACAGCAGATGCAGGCGATGTGCCGGACCGTCGAGCCAGATCAGCCGGGCCTTGTTGAGCCGCGGCGCCCGATTCGGCTCGCCGAAGGGAAAGCGCGCAACGCTCTCCGTCGCAATCGAAAAGCGCCGGCCCTTGACCGGGAATTCTTGGTGGTAGGGGTCGAGCCCGAATGTCTCGCTCTGACCATCCGGGTAGCTCAGCGTAATCAGGCTCTCGCCGCCGAGATCGAGCTGCAGGCGGATATCCTCGAGCGGCCAGCCCGCAGGCGCTTCCGCAGTTGCGGCAAAATGCACCACGCCCCGGCGATGGGGCCAATCCTGATGCTGGCCGATCGGCTCCCCCTCGAACGTCCAGCCGTCGATCGGGCTGCTCTGCCGATCGCGCCAATGCGCGAGCTCCGCAATGCGGATTTTGAAGCGATCAAGGCGTTGGGCAATGGTCAGGGGCATGATCTATTCCTGTTCAGAAATGGGCGGCGGAACATCCGGAGTCTTGGCTTTGGGAGATCGTGCAACAGAGATCGCTATTTCCGGCCCCGCCTCCCAACCGGTCTTAACGCTTAGATTAAGTAACTTTGATTTGCCGTCAAGCGTGAAAGAGGTTGTGAACAGCCCCTCACCAACAAGCGCCTGTCTGCCCGTCCCGCCTAGATCGCCCGCCTTGCCGCGCAACAAAGGTAATTCTTGACCAGGTGCGCTGCCGGGTTCAGAAACAGGGCTTGCATAGCATGTTCACTACCGCCGGTCGGCTGGCATGACAAATTGATCGCCTTGAAGGGGTTCGAACCTGCGACACCCAATTCAGATCTGACATTCGTTCGAAACAGGCTGCAATCGATCCCGGGGAAAAAGGGCAGGGAGCGCGCCACGCTCACCGTTCAAACCGCTCTAGCATTTTTCTCAGCTGTGCGTTTTGCGCGTTACTTTCTGGCCAACTGATCCCGGAGCATCCTGATCTCGTTATCGAGACCCATCTCCTTTGAAGTATGGATAACCTTGGCGATCGTTCGCTATCGCCACCGCTTCCTTGCCGCGGCTCCTTTGCTTGCGCGGTGCGACCTCGACAGTTCGCTTGATTCTAGGAGTATCATGTGCAGCAGTGACGTCGATACCAGTACCACCGGATATAGCGGGATCAGCGAGTTCTCGGCGAAGTGTGCCGCGGCCTCGGTCAGTCGGCCGCACTGCCACATGTCGCGGACGCCGCCATGGTCTCGGCTGGGGTCATCACGCATCTTGTTCTCATGGCGGCCTCCCGGCGCTCTACGTCGCTTTGCGCATCACGGGGAGTAGTGGCTGAAGACGAAGTCCTTGGCAGGGTCGAGCTTCACATGGAGGCGAAGCAGGTCTTGATTAACGGTTCGCTCGCGTTCGCGACGCCGTTTCCGAACTGGCCGTAGCCCCAGCCGACCGTCCCAGAAAACCTCTTCGAATCCTTGAGATGCTTTCGGAAAGGAAGGCTCAGAAGGAGACCGATAACATACACCAGCTGCGCCTTCCTTCCATCGTCCATCAGGGGTTGGACACCCGACGCTAGGCCAGTTGGTAGGCACTTGAAAGCCCGGACTTAGGTCCCGTTCGTTTTCGTACCAAGAGCGTCTGTTGCCGATCCATTCTACGATCAGTACGCGCGCCGGCAAAGCGTGCCCTCCCCCGTGCTGAAGCGGATCCATCGATAGGACCTAAGTCCCGGCCCCTGAACCAAATTGACTTCCCGCTGTTTCCTTCGCATCACGAAGGAGGACTGCCATGAGTTTCGAGCCGGAAAGCCTCGCCCACGATCAGCTTGCGAGCGTGCAGGCGGCGGTGTCCATGGAACTGGAAAGCTCGTCGATCTCTGTGAGGATGGTCGGCAGAAGCGTGCTGCTGGAGGGCTATGTGGCGGACTACGGTGATCGGGAGAAAGCGACGGCCATCGCCGCATTGATCGCAGGCCCGGAAAACGTGAACGACAGAATGCGAGACCGAGACGAGATGGCATATACCTCACCTGCTCAATAGTAATCGTTCCTGTCCTATTCTTCCATCCGGTACGATGTGGATTTCAATGCAGGGTGATCGCGCGCTCCAGCACCGCGATCTCCTCTGCGAAGAGACCGTTGACCGCGACGGCCACTTCATCGAGATAGGGAACACCCATGACTGCCCTCAGGAAAAACTGGAAAAGCTGTGGAGGATGGATGTCGATGTCCTCGAAATCGACGTATCCGGCTACCGCGTCATGCACTCCGTGACTTGGATGAAATCACCCTTGATCGCGCACCTCGCATGGTGATCCAGAGTCAACGTCCCGGCCAGCACTGGACGACCCCCGCCGGCCGATAGATTCTTCGCCTGAAAGGATCTGAAGCACAAACCACCTGCCTGAATAGATCGAAACCGTACTTGCCGGCGGTCTCCCGCGCAATATTGCGATTGAACGCAGTCCTCCAAGGGTTCAGCCTCAGTCTTCTCGTTTTCGGCCATGAACGAATGAAATGTTTTGTGAAAAGAGAGCGGCAATGCATGGCGCTACTCGATTTTGACGTAATCGTCGACGCCACATATCGGAACGTCTGATAGTGCATACGAGAGTTCCGCATACGCACGGACAGCTGGACTTAGGTCTGACTGGCCGCCGCTCGGCGCGCTGCCCATATAAGAGATGATGCAACGTCATCCGTTGAGGGCGGACAGGAGGAGGCTTTGAGGTTCGGTCCCAACAATCATGAAGAGCGCTGTCCGCAAGGTCACAGTTCGGCGGCAACCATTGCAACGATCCAAGCTGCACTTGCGGCTGACCCAGACATTGACAGCAGCGCTGTCGAAATCAGGATGCTCGGTCCTGTCGTGCTGCTCGAAGGATATATCACAAAGGCCGCGGACCGAGAGAAAGCCATCTCGCTGGCTGCGATGATCGTGGGCTGGGAGAACGTCCAGGATCGAATGCTGAGCCGCTTCCCCCCACAGTGAGGGAACAAGTAGTACGGTCCGACTGATGTCTGCGCCCTTTTCTTGGCGCGGTGCCGATAGGGATTTTGCCGGCGGCCATCCTTCTGCAGCGCGCGAGATGCGAAAAAGAGGTTGCGCGGCGGGATTGGGATATTCTGGTAAATCGACGATTTTCCGAACTGCGCCATCCTAAAGCCGCTGCCGACGTTCATTACGCACGCTGATTACGCGGCATCAGCAGATACAAAATGTCCCGTCCTGGCGGCCAGCCACTTACTCAAATGTGGAAGGTGGTTCCACGTCACCGCAAAGTTTTCGTCAGTGCCATTTTTAAAGCTGGCTTTCGAACGCTTAGGGCGCTTGAAAAACCCAAGTTGTTAGGTTATTTTGGAACATGGTCACCGTTCTCCGCGAAGCAGGAATGCGATTTGTCATTTACACGGATGACCACGAACCGGCTCACACCCATGTCTAGGGAGATGGGGAGGCCCGCATCAATATCCTTGATCTCACCGTGATATCAAACCGGGGAATGACGAAACGGGACTTAAGCAAAGCCCTTGCCATCGTTCAGGCGAACAAGCGTTTATTCATCGAGAAATGGGAGAGCATCCATGGGTGAAGTTATCTTTGAGGATCGTCACTACCGCGAAGCTACCATGAAGGGGGAGGCAGAGCGCGCCCGCGCGCCAATTCCTGCTTCGGTTCGTTTCGATGAAGCATCCGGCCGCATTGTCGTGGATTTCACCAACGGCGCTGCCTTCATGGTGCCTGCCCGATCGATACAGGGACTGGAGAATGCAACCGTTGCGCAGTTGGCTGAGGTCGAGCTTCTCGGCGGGACCGGCCTGCATTGGGAGAGCTTGGACGTGGATTTTACCATCTCCGGCTTGATGAACGGCATATTCGGCGCTGCGAAGTTCATGGATGCGCAGCGCCGAGGCGGTCAGTCCCGTTCAACGGCAAAGGTAGAGGCAAGCCGAGCCAACGGTGCCAAGGGCGGACGCCCCCGGAAGAACGGCTAGGCGCTTGCAGATAGCTCATGCAAAGCCTGGCCGTCACGAGCGCTGGCCGTTGCCACTCCCAGTCGCCAAACTGTTAGCTGCCAGGATAAGACTGTAGCGTAGATGAAAGGCTCGCCTGAGGCCCAACCCGGTCATCTACTGTTGGCAAGGACACGCCCGCAATTTGCGCGTAGTTGTCATCGCACTTCACGGACGAAGGCAGGCCCGATTCCCAATTCTTCGCGCTTGGCGACTATTCGAAGTGCAGTAAGCCACGGCCAGTCGAAGCCGCTTTGGGTCTTCCCAAAAAATCTCCGGCATCAGCAATACCCCGACAACCGATGTTGTAACGGACATCGCGCTACCGAACATTCAAACGAATCCACATTTAGGTAAGTGGCTAAGTTCTGGCGGGGCATTTTGCTATTCGCACTCTCGACCGGGAAAGCCGCAAGGACCCGGCCAAGCGCGGGCGCGGCAGAACAACACGGGTTCCTTCCTGTGGACCCTTCACCGCGATCGGAAGCGGTGCGGCCAGAAGTCCTTCTGATTGATAAATTCGAGCCGCAGTTGAATTAGTAAGTTTAGGTGAATTGATCATCTGCCGCACCATGTCATCTTGATCCTGCCGCGTCCCCTCGGTTCGCGGCGTCGCCGTAGTTCGAAACTGCTTTGCCCCGCCGCTCATTGACGGGGCATTTTTTGTTCATTTCTCATCGGTCATGACGATCACCTGATCCCCTTTGCCGACCGCATTGGCGCCGTGTGCGGTTGCAGTCGATCTCTGCTGAACCCATGCAACGCGGTTTCACCGCTCAAATCGCTCCAGCATTTTTCTCAACTGCGCATTTTGCAGCTTTAGCTTTACAGCCAACTCACCCCTGAGCATCCTGATCTCTTCGTCAAGGCTCATCTCGTCTGCTTGGGACAGGTGTGAAATCGCTTCCGCTTTCCTGCGGCGACTTTGTTGCTTACGCGGCGCGACCTCCGCAGCTCGCTTGAGGTCCGTAATACCTCGTGCAGCAGTGACGTCGATATCAAGCCCACCGGGGAATGCACGAGCAGCGGCCCCTTCGTGTTTGATGCCTTCGCGGTCGACGCCGTCGGCGCCTTCGTTTTCGGTCTTCTCGGAATGGACGGGCTGTGAGGAAATTGCAACGGCATGACGATGCGTGTCGGCGCTTGCTCGCCGATCAGCGCCATTTATGCTCTCGCTGGCAGCCGCGTCAGCCAAACCCGCAGTAGCCGACGCATCCGGCGCAGCCTCGCTGGCCGAGCCGCTTTCTTTCTTTTGTTCGCGTCCCGGTGAGATCAGTCGGACCAGAAATTTCCAGGGAGACGCCATCTATCCGCCCTCGAGCTTTATCCCGCAAACAGGCTGCAAGGTTTACTTCCGGCGACAGTATCGACCGCCGCCAAACTGTATGCTCAACAAGCATAGAAATGCGGCCGGCGATTGACCGGCTGTTCATATCAGTCGAGCTTGAGCCGCTTGCGCAGATCGGCATTTTCAGCGCGAAGTTTTTCGGCAAGAAGCTTGCGCAGTCGTTGATTTTCCGCTTCCAACTGCAGCAGATCTTCCATCTCATCGATCGCCGTCATCGGCGCGGCCGGGGCGGTCGGCACAGCCTTTCTAGCACGACCCGCAGGCGCACGTTTGGCGCCTCCCGCAGCTTCACTCACCCTTGCCTTGCGCCCTCTCCTCTTCACATCACCCGCGCCGGTCAACGCAGTTGCTGGCTCGGCGGCAGCGTCAGCTGACGCCCTTTCGGGTGCGGCCGCTTTCTTCGCGCGAGGTTTGCGCTGCTTCTTCGGCGCAGTGGGCGTTTCGACAACGGCCGGCACCTCGGCGTTGGTTGTCGCATGAGTTTCGTCGGCCATGCTCATCTCCTGTGTATCTGATGCAGTTGTCGATGGCGTGAGAGGCGATGTCAACAACGGCTTGTCCTGATCTTGGTCCGGTAACGGCATTTCGCTGCCGGTGCTGTCATTCTGCGAGCTATTTGCACGATACGCCAGGGTCTCTTCCTCGAGGTCGCGTGCGACTGACTTTAGATCCAGGTTGCCCCAGATCGAGTTTGACCTGGACTCGAGCTTTCGCCTGCCGGTTTTGTACTCGACGGCAAAACGACGTTGCATTTTCTTCAATATAAGAGGCCCTTTGGGAATTCTCGGATGGTTGGTGAATGCTGATACATCGGAAATAACGATTACCGCTCTGCCAGTCCATCCCCTCAACAGCCTGCCGCGAGTTTTTCCTGCAGTGCCTTTCTCAAGGATTTTCGACGCCGATCAACGCGCTGCTCGCGACAATCGGTCTCTTTGGTCGTTGCCGCACTGACGACGCGGGGCCTTATTGGACTGAGAGGCTTGTCTCGCTATATGAGTGCGATTGAGCTAATTTTTGGCTGGCTCGCAGATCAACTATCTTGATCGGGCCGACTTTGCTCTTTCGCGCTAGACAAGTCGCGGTTCATACCATCGGCGAGCATCCTCAAGAACCGCGCCAAGTCGTCGAAGTCTTGGGTGCTCCAGTCGCGGAAAAGTTCGAATGCGAGCCGTTCGCGCGCC
Organism: Rhizobium phaseoli; assembly: GCF_003985125.1. Lineage (GTDB taxonomy): Bacteria > Pseudomonadota > Alphaproteobacteria > Rhizobiales > Rhizobiaceae > Rhizobium > Rhizobium phaseoli. The sequence goes on along the minus strand of NZ_ML133565.1, from coordinate 155,003 downwards.
TCATCCACGGCATCGGTGGCCGTCTTGCCAAGGGTGTGATCACCGCCTCTCGCACGCGACGGTCCGCGGCGCTGGGGCGGCGCTCGACAAGGCCGAGCTCTTCAAGTCGCGCCACCTGCCTGCTCACGGTCGTGTAATTGCGCCCGACTTTTGATGCGAGTCCGGGCCGACCGTCTGAAAGGAGACATGCACATTAGAGCAACATCGAGGCGCCGCGGTCGAGATAGGTATCGAGGAATTGTTCGAGGCGGGGATTTCTCGGCTTTTTAAAGACCTCCTGGGGCGATCCGCTGAAGAGCACCTTGCCGTGGTCGAGAAAGATGATCTGCTGGCCGACGGTCGCAGCAAAACCTATCTCGTGCGAGACAACGACCATGGTCATGCCCTCGGAGGCCAGATCGCGCATGACGTTCAAGACTTCGCCAGTCAGTTCCGGATCGAGCGACGAGGTGGGCTCATCAAACAGCATGATCTTGGGCTTCAGCGCGAGGGCCCGGGCGATCGCTACGCGCTGCTGCTGTCCGCCTGATAGCTGGGAGGGATAGTGCCCGGCCCGGCCCTCGAGACCAACCTTGATGAGCTGGGCCATTGCCCGCTCCTCCGCATCCCTGCGGCTCATCTTGTGAACCGTCTTCAATGCTTCGCTAACATTGCCGAGGGCCGTCATGTGCGGCCAGAGATTGAACTGCTGGAACACCATGCCGATTTGGGCGCGGATCGCCCGGTTGGTGGCGGCGGAGACGCGCTCTCGCCGTCCTTGAGAATCCTCGGTGAAGCCGAGCACTTCACCGTTGATGGAGATCGTCCCGCGCGTTGTCTCCTCGAGAAAAGCCATGCAGCGTAAAAGCGTGCTCTTGCCGGAACCCGATGGGCCGATGAGGCAGGAAACCTGCCCGGGCTCGATGACAAGATCGATGCCATGAAGGACCGTGGTCTCTCCGAAAGTCTTGATGAGATTTTTGACTGCGATAGCGGGGACGCTCATGCGTTGAAAAACCTGAGTCTGGAAAGTTTCGTTTCGGCAATATTGCCAAGCCAACCGGTGAGTTCGACGAGCACCCAATAGAAGAGCGCCAGCACGGACAATGCCTCGACGAAGGCATATTGCTGCGATCCGATAGCGCTCAGCGTTGCCGTCAACTCCGGCACAGTGATGATGGATAAGACCGCCGTCTCCTTCATCAGGATAACCACCATGTTCACGGATGGTGGCAACACCAGCATCGTCATTTCCGGCAACAGAATGCGCCAGACGATCTGCCGCCGCGTCAAGCCGACGCATTCGCCGGCCTCGATATGGCCCTTCGGCACGGCCTGAAAGCCCGAACGGAAGATCTCGCTGAAATAGGCCGCGCCATAGATCGAAATGCCGATCAATCCGGCGGGCACGGGATCGAGATCAAGGCCGATGAAGGGACCGCCGTAATAGACCAGGAATATCTGGATGAGAAACGGCGTGCCGCGCAAAACAGCGACGACGCCACCCAGCGCCTTGTCGATCAGGACGCCGCCATATTGCCTCGCGACTGCGACCAGGAAGCCGATGACGGCGGCAGCAGTGGTGCCGAGAATCCAGATCATGATCGTCACGCCCGCACCGCTGACGATGGCGGGCCACTGTTCGATGATGACATTGATGTCGAAGGTCATCGCGGCACCCCGGGCAACCTGTTTTCGATCATGCCGCCGGCAAGCGCGACCAGCCAGTTGATCATCAGATAGATGAGGCCTGCAGATGCGAAAATCTGTAGGGGCAGGAAGGTGCTGCCGGCCAGGTCCTGCGCCATGCGCGTCAATTCGACAATGCCGACGACCGAGACCAATGATGACGCCTTGAGGATCAGGATCGCCTCATTGACGAGAGCTGGAAACGTGAGGCGCAGGGCGATCGGAACTTTGATGCGGCGGAAGACCTGGCGCGGCGTCAGACCGACCATTTCAGCCGACTCCAATAGGCCAAGAGGCACGCTGGCAAAGCCGCCGCGCAGATTCTCGGCCTGGTAGGCTGCCGTGCAGAGCGAGAGGCCGATGATCGCGGCAACGATGCTCGGCACGTTGATGCCGATGGCCGGAAGCAGATTGTAGATCAGCAGCAATTGCACCAGCAGCGGCACGCCGCGGAAGAAGCTGATGAAAATCTGAGCAGATCGCACGAAAAGGCTACGCCCCGATAGCAGCATTCCAGAAAGAAGGATCGCAATCGCAAAGCCGATGAGGATCGACACGACACTGATCGTCACCGTGTAGATCGACGCCTGGAGAAGCAACTCGAAGAGCTTGATGGACATGATTCAGATTTCGCCCGCTTGGCGGCAAGGAGGTTCCGCTCGCGTTCCTCGGCCATGCCTCGGCGCTGCCGCAGGCATGGCCGATTTCCGGTCACCAATCAGAATGCCGGGTCCTTGACGGAATCCGGCGTGTCGAAGCTCGCGCCGAACCACTTCTTCTGCAGCGTCGCCATACGGCCGTCAGCCTTGATCTTCAGCATGGCGGCATCGATCGCATCCATCAGCGGCGCATGATCGGCGTCTTTTAGGCCGATAAAGCCGAAATAGGATTTCTTGCCGAAGGGCGGCAGAACGACTTCGAAGGTGCCTTCGCGCTGTTTGGCGACGAAAGCAATATTTGGAAGCGAGTTGGCAACGCCGGCGATGCGGCCGGCCGCGAGGTCCGCATAGGACTCGGTAAAGGCCGGATATTCGCGAACGTCCACCTTGGTCGGCAAGGTTTCGGAAAACTCCTTGAGCTGATCGAGCTGCGCGGTCGCCTTGCCGACGCCGATCTTCTTCCCGGCAATATCCTCAGGCTTGTTGATCGTCTTGTCGCCGGCCTTTTTCAGGATCGCGATAGTCGCCTCGGCCAACGGTGGTGTGAAGCGATAGCGCTCCATCCGCTTCTTGGTGATCGTCGCTGGGCCTGCGACCACATCGAACTTGCCGGCTTCGAGCGCCGGGAAGACGCCATCCCAGGGGAGCGTTACCCATTCGATTTTCACTCCGAGTTCCTTGCCGATCTCGTTAAAAAGATCGACGTTCAAGCCGACATGTTCCCCAGCATCGATAAAATCGAACGGCGCGAAAGCCGTCTCGGTCCCGACCTTCAGGGTGCCGGCAGCCTTCACGGCGGCAAGCGTATCGGCGGCATGGGCAGAAATCGTTGCGCCGAACAGAAATGCAACGCCGACCAGCCCCTTCAGAAACGAATTCTTTCTCATATTTCTCTCCAGTTTTTGTCCTTCCGATGGAAGGTCCAAGTTCCCCAAGCGTTGTCCCGCCGAACGGATTTCTATGACCCGCTTTTGTCTATACAAATAGATACAGGCTGGCCTACACTGTCAAACATTAAACTCGATGAACGCAAGATTTGTGCCGCGTAACGGCAGTGGATTCAGTGAAAGCGGCTTTCGCTGAAATTGAATCTCATCATTGGATCGAGGTGAGTGTTGGTCTCAATTCATCGGAGAATTTTCGAAGACCTCGAAGCCATGATCGTAAGCGGTGTCTGGCCGCCCGGTTATCGCATCCCCTTCGAACACGAGCTCGTACAAGAGTATCAATGTTCCCGGATGACCGTGAACAAAGCGCTCTCGGCCTTGGCGGGGCGCGGCATGATCATACGCCGCCGAAAGGTTGGTTCCTTCGTCGCCTCGCCACAGATCGACCGCACCGTGATGGATATTCAGGACATTTCCACGGAGGCAGAGCTGGCGGGACATGACCACAGCTACAGAATACTGATGCGAAACATCGAGACGTTGGATTCCGCGACAGCAGCGCAGCTCGGCGAACCAATTGGGGCGCAAATCCTGCGGCTTCACTGCCTGCATTCGGTAGACGGCAAGCCGAATGCGCTGGAACGGCGCATCATCATGCTCGCCATGGTGCCGTCTGCGAGAACCGAAAACTTTTCTTCGGTTCCGCCCGGCAAGTGGTTGCTGGACATGGTACCGTGGTCGAAGGCAAGGCATGTCATTCGGGCCGTCTCGGCCGATGCGGCCACGGCACGCCTGCTTGAGACCGAGCGCGGTGAGGCCTGCCTGACACTGATCCGCCAGACGTGGCAGGGCAGCCGCACGGTTACCTATGTCGAGATCATCCATCCCGGCGACCGTTTCCAGTTCGCCGGCGACTTCCATCCGAGTGAGAGAGGTGTCATGGATCAATTGCCGCGGAGAAGCGCCTCTTGATCGAGAAGCAAGCGATCAGGACAGTTCCACTCAAGGGCCTGCAGGTGTTCGAGGCTGTGGGCCGTTGTGGCAGCGTGAGCGCCGCGGCTCTGGAGCTGAACGTTTCCCCCGGCGCGATCAGTCAGCAGATCCGCAAGATCGAGAGCTTTCTCGGCGTTACCTTGCTGGAACGCAATGGCCGTACCGTGGAGCTCAACCAGTGGGGGCGGCTCTATCATCATGAAATTTCGAAGGGCTTCGAGCAGTTCGTGCTTGCGGAACAGATTTTGGAGCGGGCGCGCAACGAGAATGCCCTCGTTCTCAGTGCGCTGTCTTCCGTCGTCAACAAATGGATAGGACGCCGGATCTTCGACTGGCAGGCCCTACATCCGAGTGCCCATGTCAGGATCGTCGGCCGTGACAAGGAACCGCGCATAGGTTTCGACGACATCGATTTCCGCATCAGCTATGGATCAGACGTGCTGCAGCATGAACACTATACGGAGTTGTTCCGCGACTGGGTCGTCCCGGCCTGCTCGCCGGCACTGATCAAGGGCAAGGCTCTCTCCGCCGCGCGGCTTCTCGAATATCCACTCCTGCATGTCGAATGGGAGCGGCATTTCACGCCCTATCCGAGCTGGCGCGAATTCGCCGCCAAGACGGGCGTAGCCCTCGAAGAGAGCAGCGCCGGTCTTTCCTTCACCCTGTCGAGCAGTGCCATCGATGCGGCCGTCAACAAGCGCGGCATCGTTCTCGCGCAGATGTCGATGATCGCGGATGAACTGGAAGCGCAGACGCTCGTCATTCCCATCGATATCCGCATTCCGTTGCAAGAGAGCTATTTTCTCGCCTGGGACAGGGCGGCATTGCAAAAGCCCTTCGGTCCCGCATTTCGCGAGTGGCTTGTTTCGATCTCCCGTCAACAGGCCCGTATATCCGCACCGTCGTCGGCATAGACTTTTAGAAAAACTAAAGCGAAAGACAGCGCTGCGATATTGATGAAAAAAACCGCAGGACGATAATCCGCGCAGGCTTTGGGCCTGACGATCAGGAGAACGGAATGGCGCGCACCGACAAGATGAAGCTGGGCACTTTTGTCTACACCTTCGGCTTTCATCCAGCCTCCTGGCTTCATCCGGCCAGCGACGTCAACGGCGCCAATGATTTCAGTCATCTTCTCAGCGTTGCCAAGCGATCCGAAGAAGCGAAATTCGATTTCATGTTCATGGCGGATTCGCCGGCCGCAGCCGTCGGTGATCCCGATGCGCTTGCCCGCATTCCGACCAAGATGAACCGCTTCGAGCCGTTGTCGCTGCTGGCGGCGCTGTCCGTTACCACCAGCAATCTCGGGCTCGTCGCCACCGTCTCGACGAGCTACTACGAGCCCTACAACGTTGCTCGCCTCTTCGCATCGATCGACCACTTGAGCGGTGGCCGCGCCTGCTGGAACGTCGTGACCTCCGATCACGACGAGACCGGCTACAACTTCAACCGCGAAGGGCTGGACCCGCATGCACTACGCTATGAGCGCGGCAATGAATTCATCGATGTCGTGTTCGGCCTATGGGACAGTTTCGAGGAGGATGCCCTGCTTCTCGACCGGGAAAGTGGCATCTATTACGACAAGACGAAGCATCACACGTTGAACCACAAGGGCAAGCACTTCCAGGTGCGCGGGCCGCTCAACATCGCCCGCTCGCCGCAGGGTCGGCCGGTGATCGCGCAAGCCGGCGGATCCGAACCCGGCATGGATATGGCGGCGCGCACCGCCGAGATCGTCTTCAGCCTCGCCTCCAACATCGACCGCAATCGCGACTTCTATGCCAATGTCAAAGGCCGCATGCCTGCCTATGGGCGCGATCCGCAAGATCTGAAAATCATGCCTGGCGTGGTCATCAATGTCGGGGAAACGCAGGCCGAAGCCGAAGCCAAGGTCAATTATCTCGTCGACCGGATGCATCCGGATGTCGGCCGGCTGATGCTTTCGGAATTTCTAGAGGCCGATCTGCGCGGCGTACCGCTGGATCAGCCCTTTCCCATGGACAGGCTTCCCTCGGCACCCAAGGGCTCGCGCGCTTTATTCGAGGAGCTGGTCGATTTCGTTAAAAGCGGACGCACGGTCGGTGAGCTTGTCCGCCATTATGCGGAAAAGCATACCGGCAACGGCATTACCGGCACACCGACGCAAATTGCCGACTTCATGGAAGAATGGTTCGAGACGCGCGCCGCCGACGGCTTCATCCTGATGTTCCCGACCCTGCCCTCCAGCCTTGACGACTTTGTCAAGCTTGTCCTTCCGGAATTGCGGCGTCGCGGTCTCTTCCGCGAAGAATACGAAGGACGGACACTACGCGAGAATCTCAGCCTTTCCAGGCCCGTCAATCGCTTTGCGAAAGGTCCCGTTACCGCATGAAGAAGGAGTTGCTCCGATGACGAACGGATCCCCGATCGATCGGGACAGTTTCAAGCTTTCCATGCGTCATCTTGCGGGCGCGGTCAGCGTCATCACCGTTGGCGAAGGCGATGAGCGTACCGGTTTCACCGCGACATCCGTCTCATCGCTTTCCGCAGACGTTCCCTCGGTTATCGTCAGCCTGAACCGAGCATCCTCCTCATGGAAGATTCTCGAACGCCATCATTGCTTTTGCGTCAACGTACTCGCCGAGGACCAGCAACATATCGCACGGTCCTTTGCCGGCCTTGGTGGGCGCCACGGCGTCGAGCGCTACCGCGATGCCAACTGGCATCACCTGAAAACCGGAGCGGCCGCGCTGGAAAACGCTCTGACGGTGTTGGATTGCGAGCTGGAGAAAGCGATACACCATCACACCCATGTAATCCTGATCGGCCGGGTCTGCGCCATCGCCGTGCGACCCCATACCAGCCCGCTTTTATACTGGAACGGTGGCTATCGTAGGCTCGGCGCAGCGGCTGATCTCGTTCATACCAATTAGCTTTGTTTCAACGAAGGCGATTGGACAGGAGCCCAATGGACGCCGCGTCGGCATTGGCGAAGGCAAGCCGCAAATAGCGTTCTTGTCCCACGCCGAAATAGCTTCCGGGGATACTGACGATACCCACCTGCTTTGCCAGCCTCTCGGCCACCTCGACAGAAGATTGGTGGGCAAAGGGGTGGCGCACGAACGCGAAATAGGCACCGATCGCGGCGATGTCCCAACCAGGTATATCAGATAGAACGGCCTTCAGCGCCTCCGCTCGGCGGGCGATTTCGAGCCGATTGCCTGCGCGCCAATCGGCAAGTACCGGCAAGGCGGCAGCTACCGCCACCTGGGCGGAGCGCGGGGCGCAAATCTGCATATTGTCCATGATCTTGGCGATCTCGCCCAAAAGCTTAGGCCCCGCCGTCACCGCCCCCAGCCTGTGACCGGGAATACAGAACGATTTCGAGAAACTGTAAAGCAAAACGAGCGTCTCCTCCCAGTCGGGCTCGGACAGAAGCTCATGCGGCCGGCCGTAATCGCCCTGGAGAAAGTCGCGATAGGTCTCGTCCAACACAAGCCAAGCGCCATATCTCCGGCACAGCGCAAAAAGATCATGCAGCAGTGACGGCGGATAGACGGCCCCGGTCGGATTGTTCGGCGTGACGACCGCAAGCGCCCGCGCTCCGGCAGCAAGCGCCTGCTCAGCCGACGCAACATCCGGTAGGAAGCCGCTGGCCGCATCACACTCGACAAGCATGCGATTGATGCCGAGCATGGACAATGTCGTCTCGTGATTGAAATAGAAGGGGTTTGTGAGTGCGATCGCGTCACCGGCACAAGCAAGGGCGATGGCGGCACACATGAAGGCTTGATTGCAGCCGGAAGTGATGTGGACATTGCCGGCCTGGATCGGCGCGCCGTAGATGTCGCTCATATGCCGCGCATAGACTTCGCGCAGCACCATTTCTCCCTCGATCGGCCCATAGCCCGTCATGGCTTGTGATGCCGCCGCTTCGCCGAGGAGACGCAGCATCTCGGGATGGGCAGGATACCCGGGAACGGCCTGCGACAGGTCGATCAGCGGCCCGTAAGCACCGGCATAGTCGCGCGCCCACGCAAAGACCGAGGGAATAGGCGGCGGAGAAAGCCGCGCCACGAAACGATTGAGAATTGCGGATTGCATGACGATGGGTTCCTTGGAGACCGATTGCTACACCGATATCGAGAGCAATCTCAACTTCTTTGTCAGACCATATTGCTCCTCCCACCGTGTTCCCGCATCCTTCGCCCAATGCTCTATCAGGGCATCGGCTCTGCAGGCTGACCGATTCCTGGCCCCATGCTGGGCGACTGCCTGCGTCACGTGCAATAGAGGGACAACGTCTGGATCGCGACTGGCGCACATATCATAAATCACTTTGAAGCACTGGAAACCGAGCGCAAAACTCTTTCAGCTTAAGAAGCGGGAGTATCCTAGATGGCATTCGACCACGAGAAACTGCAGCAATTGCGTCAGAAATTTTCCGAAGGACATGGAGGCAACATTCATGATCCGGAATTCCGTGCCGTAGCGGACAAGATCTTTTCGGCAAGCGGCACGCGTGCTGCGCCATTTAGCGGCGTGCCGACCCTGCTCGATGCTCCTTATCGGCAGATTGACGCCGAAAATCCAGACTTTGGCGATCTCGACGTCGCCTTGATTGGGGTTCCGATGGATCTCGGCGTCACCAATCGCCCAGGTTCGCGTTTCGGACCGCGGGCGCTGCGGGCGATTGAACGGGTCGGGCCTTACAATCACGTCCTGAAATGCGCTCCCCTCTTTGAAGCGAAGGTCGCCGATATCGGCGATGTGCCGTTTCGCAGCCGCTATCGGCTGGAACTTAGTCACGAGGATATCGAGCGCCGCTTCCGACAGATCGTCAGCGCCGGCGTCCTACCGCTTGCTGTCGGCGGAGACCATTCGATTACACATCCCATCCTGAAGGCCGTCGGCGAGAAGCGCCCGGTCGGGCTGATCCATATCGACGCCCATTGCGATACCGGAGGAGCCTACGACCTGACGAAGTTCCATCACGGAGGGCCGTTTAGGAATGCGGTCCTGGATGGGGTTCTCGATCCCACGCGCACCATTCAGATCGGTATTCGTGGTGCTGCGGAATATCTGTGGGAGTTCTCGTATGAAGCCGGCATGACCGTCATCCATGCCGAAGATATTGCCCGCATGGGTATCGATGCCATCACCGACAAAGCGCGTGCGATCGTAGGAGACGGCCCAACCTATCTCTCCTTCGACGTCGACAGCCTCGATCCCGCTTTTGCCCCCGGCACGGGTACGCCTGAAATCGGCGGGCTGACCAGCCGAGAGGCGCTGGCAATCCTCCACGGATTGAAGGGCATCGATTTCGTCGGGGGTGATGTGGTGGAAGTCGCTCCGCAATATGACGCCACCACGAATACAGCCCACGTGGCGGCTCAGATGCTCTTCGAGATTCTCAGCCTCATCCGCTTCAGCCCGTCTTTGAAGCTCTAGCGTTATGGGACCACCCGCTGTTCCGAGCGACGCTGGCCAGCGCCTTTTCTGGCATACAAAATCACGGGGCTCGTATTGCAACAGTTCGACCTGCAGTGCCGGAATGCACGGCGGTTCTCGAGTTCCAAGACTTTCCTTACAGGTGAAAGCAAAAATATTCCCGTCGACGCGCCCAAACGGAACGACCTGTCTTTCTCTTCCGAGTTAGCCCGCTTAGAAACCTCTCTCGCTGCACTCACATGTCAGAGCGCGCTGTTTCGAGAAGGCCCCGCAAGCAGTTCCATGAAAGCTTCCATTTCAGATCACATCCTTGCGTCTGCCGGCGCGCTCTTTTACCGCGAAGGCATCCGCGCTGTCGGTATCGACCGCATCGTCGAAGAAACCAAGGTCGCCAAGGCAACGCTCTATCGGCATTTCCCGTCGAAGGACCATCTCGTAGCGGCCTATCTTCAGGATCGCCACGAGCGAGTCATCGGCTCTCTGGAAGAGGTTTTGAACGAAGTCCCCCGCCCGCGGGATCAGCTCAATCTCATCTTTGAGCGGCTGCATGACAAGGCGGACAGCCCGGAGTTTCGCGGATGCGCGTTCGCCCTCGCAGTGGCCGAGCACGGCGATTCAGAACGCGTTGTTACCGTCGCGCGCGCCCACAAGGCGGCGGTCAGCCAGATGTTTCGCGCGCTGATGGAAAGAGCGGGCATTGAGACAGCGCAGCCGGCCGGCCATCTTTCCCTCCTCTACGAAGGAGCTTTGGCGACCGTCGCCGTCGGTCGCGATCCCGAGGCTGTTCTCACCGCCAGAGATTGCGCCCTCTTCGTATTCGACGCCGCACGTTCTTCGATCAAGACCGCTGAAAAAGGCAGAGCATGATAAAGGTAATAGACTATTGCTTCGGCATCGGTTCACCCTGGTCCTTCATTGGTCTTGATGCCTTTTCAGAACTTGCACTGAGACATGGAGCGTCGATCCGACCACATCTGATCTCGGTGATCGAGGATAACGGCGGAATCTATTCCCGCAACCGGCCGGAAGCCCGGCGTGCCTACTGGACCAAGGACCTGAAGCGCTGGGCCATCCTGCGCAGCAAGACGCTGAACTTCGAAAATCGCGCTGCCCTGTCCGATCCCACGCCCGCCGGCTTCATGGTCATCGCGGCGATCGAGAACGGCTTGGATTGGCTTGGGCTCACGCGTGCGCTGCAGACCGCATTCTGGACAGACGGGGCGGATATCGGCCGGAGCGAAGTGCGCCAGGCAATCGCCAATTCGGTGGGGATCGATGGTGCAAAGCTGGAAGAACGCGCCCAAGCCGAGGCCAGCCAATCGATCTGGAGATCCAACATCGAAAGCGCCAAAACCGCCGGCGTCTTCGGCCTCCCGACATTTCGTTACGAGGACGAGCTCTATTGGGGGCAGGATAGCCTGCCATTCCTTGAGCGCCACCTGAACGGCGAGAAAATCGCCGTCTGACGGCGAGCCTGGTGAGACCTGGCGCCAGTCAATCCGCAGCCGTGCCTGACCGTGACGGCATGGCACGATTTCGGGTTGCTTGGTCCCCATCGATAGAGGGACGTGTAAGATGGGCATCCTGTCGGCTGAGCTATCGGCCCAATTGCTGGCGCGGTTCGGTGATCGCTTCTCGATCTCGCAGGCCCTGCGCGAGCAGCACGGCCGCGGCGAATCCCATCACACGCCGGCAATTCCGGATGCCGTCCTATTCGCGCAAAGCACCGGGGATGTTGCCGAAGCCGTCAAGCTCTGCGCCGCGGCCGGCGTGCCCGTCATCGCCTTCGGTGCCGGAACTTCACTCGAGGGGCATCTGACCGCGGTGCGCGGTGGCGTGTCGATTGATCTTTCGCAGATGTCGCAGATCCTTCGGGTCAGCGCCGAGGATCTCGACTGCACCGTCCAGGCTGGCGTCACGCGCGAGCAGCTGAACGCGCATCTGCGCGACCAGGGCCTGTTCTTCCCGATCGACCCGGGTGCCAACGCGTCGATTGGCGGCATGGCGGCGACGCGGGCATCGGGAACCAACGCCGTGCGCTACGGGACGATGCGCGAGAACGTGCTGTCGCTGACCATCGTGCTACCGAGCGGACAGGTCATCCGGACCGGCGGGCGGGCACGCAAATCGTCTGCGGGATATGACCTCACCCGCCTCTTCGTCGGCTCGGAAGGCACGCTCGGCATCATCACTGAAGTGACCTTGCGGCTCCAGGGCGTCCCGGAAACCATTTCGGCTGCTCTCTGCTCGTTCGAGAGTGTGGAGCAGGCGGTCAGCGCCGCGATCGCTATCGTGCAGCTTGCCCTCCCCGTCGCCCGGATGGAGCTGATGGACCGTGGCCTGATTGCTGCCGCCAACGCCTATTCCGGCCTCTCGCTGAAGATCGAAGACACACTCGCCTTCGAATTCCACGGGTCTCCCGCCTCGGTCCAGGAGCAGGTCGAACTGGTTGCGGATATCGTCAAGGATCACGGCGGCAAGGATTTCGAATGGGCCAATGCGCCGGAAGAGCGCAATCGTCTCTGGAAGGCTCGTCATAACGCCTTCTACGCAGTCGTCTCACAGCGGCAGAATGCGAAGGGCTGGTCATCCGATGTCTGCGTTCCGGTGTCGGAACTCAGCGGCTGCATTCTGAAGACCCGCGCACTGTTGCAGGACTGCAGTGTTCCGGCTGCCATTCTCGGCCATGTTGGCGACGGCAACTATCATGTGGTCTTCGCCGTGGATCCCGAGAACAAGGCAGAGCTCGCAGAAGTCGCCGCCATCAATAAGAAGATGGTCGAACACGCAATCTCCGTCGGCGGAACGTCGACCGGCGAGCACGGCGTCGGCACCGGCAAGATCGGCTATCTGCGCCAGGAGCACGGAGACGCCGTCGAGCTGATGGCTCTGCTGAAGCACGCCATCGATCCCAAGGGCATCATGAACCCCGGCAAGATCCTGCCGGTGTGAGAGTTGCCGATCTTTCCACTTTTGCCGCGGGAGACGGTGCGATGGACGACTTCAAACTCCACAGCTCTCATTGGGGTGCATTCTATGGGCGCAACCAGGGCAAAGCGCTCGAAATCCGTCCGCATCCCGCCGACCCGCATCCATCTCCCCTGCTCGGAAATCTGCCCGCAATCGCCCACAGCCCCGCCCGCATCCGGCGGCCGGCCGTCAGGCGCGGCTGGCTTGAAGGCAAGCCTGATAATGCCGGGAAACGTGGGAGCGACGGTTATGTGGAGGTCAGCTGGCCGGAAGCGCTCGATCTTGTCGCCAACGAGCTTCGCCGCGTTCACGACGAAGCCGGACCGCAGGCGATTTTCGGCGGCTCGTATGGCTGGTCCAGCGCAGGACGCTTTCATCATGCCCAAAGCCAGATCCATCGTTTTCTCAACGTGCTTGGCGGATATGTCAGATCGGTCAATACCTACAGTTCGGGCGCGGCGATGGTCATCATTCCGCATGTGCTCGGTCCTTACGATAGCTTCGACCGAAAGAGCGTCACCTGGGAGGCGATCGAGCGCAGCAGCGAGCTGATCGTTGCCTTCGGCGGCATGGCGGTCAAGAACACCGATGTCCACGGCGGCGGTATCAGCCGGCACGTCGTACGTCCCGCGCTGAGTGGTGCCCGTGCCCGCGGCGCCCGTTTTGTCCTCATAAGCCCCCTCAAGGATGATCTCGCCGCCGATCTGGAGGCTGAATGGCTGCCGGTCATCCCCGGAACCGATGTCGCGCTCATGCTCGCAATCGCCTTCGTCCTCGTCCACGAGGGACGGCATGACCGGAAATTTCTCGACCGCTATACGACAGGCTATCCACGCTTCGAGGCTTATCTGCTGGGACGCGAGGATGGCGTCGAAAAGAACCCGCAATGGGCGGCAGGCATCTGCGGTATCGCGGCCGAGACCATCGTGGATCTGGCGCGGCGCATGGCGAACGTCCGAACGCTGATCACCGTCAGCCATTCCTTGCAGCGCGCCGATTACGGCGAACAGCCTGTCTGGATGGGGATCGTGCTGGCGGCCATGCTCGGCCAGATCGGGCTCGATGGCGGCGGCTTCTCCTATTCGCTCGGCGCCCTTGGCAACATCGGCAAAAGCCAGCTTGCCGTTCCCCTTCCGACGCTCAAGCAATTCCACAATCCGGTGCCGGATTTCATTCCCGTCGCACGGATCGCCGACATGCTGCTGAAACCCGGCGAGCCCTTCCACTACAATGGCCAGGCTCTGCGCTATCCTGACATCCGCCTTGTCTATTGGGCCGGCGGCAACCCGTTCCATCACCATCAGGATCTCAACAGGCTTCGCCGGGCGTTCAAGAAGCCGGAAACGATCATCGTGCATGAGACGGCCTGGACGTCCTCGGCACGCCACGCCGATATCGTCCTGCCCGCGACCACGACGCTCGAGCGCGACGATATCGGTGCAGCCGACCGCGATCCCATGATGATCGCGATGAAGAGGCTCATCGAACCAGTCGGCGAAGCACGCGACGATTACGAGATATTCGCCGATATCGCAGAGCGTCTCGGCAAGCGCGGCGAATTCACCGAAAACCGCTCGAGTCGCGAGTGGCTTGTTTTCCTCTTCGAGACAACGCGCGCGGCACTCGCAGCCGCTGGCCACCCGGCGCTGGATTTCGAGACGTTCTGGGAGAAAGGCGAACTGCGACTGCCGGTGAAACCTGACGATGGCGGCCCTGCGCGTGCATTCCGAACCGATCCGGACGCCAATCCGCTGCCGACACCTTCGGGCAAGATCGAAATCTTCTCTGAAACGATCGAGAGCTTTGGTTATGACGATTGCCGGGGACATCCGTGCTGGTTCGAACAGGACCCGACGACCACGCCGGCGGAAAGCCGCTATCCGCTCTATCTCGTCTGCAACCAGCCGCATTCGCGCCTTCACAGCCAGCTGGACTATGGCGACTTCAGCCGTTCGACCAAGATCAAGGGGCGCGAACCCGTGCGCATTAATCCGGCCGATGCGGTCGAGCGCGGCATTTCGGATCGCGATATTGTCAGGCTGTTTAACGCCCGCGGCAGTTGCCTGGCGGCTGCGGTGATCAGTGCGGATGTGAAACCGGGCGTCATGCAGCTTGCCACTGGCGCTTGGTTCGAGCCTGATGACGCTGATGCCGAGATTGCAATCTGCATTCATGGCAACCCGAATATCCTAACAAAGGACACGGGCACGTCTCAGCTTGCCCAGGCATCGACCGGGCAACTGACAAAGGTCGAGGTCGAGCGCTTTGAAGGGGAATTGCCGCCCGTGCGCGTTCTCGATGGAATGACGTTCACCGGCATATAGACCGATGGTGGTGACGCCCTTGGCGGGCGAAGGGCGTCGGAAATCCTGATCCTCGTGTTTCGCAGTGCGCTGATAAAATAATCTACATATTTGGTAGAAAAAGAACAACCAGTCTTTCTCGCAGTTGATCCGGTCACGTAGGCTCCTGTTCACGATCAGCCCGCCAACAAACAGGACCGCCATATGAACGACTGCTCTTTCCACTCTCTTCTTTCCCGGCGTCGTCTGCTGACCGCCACCTCTGCACTGGCATTTGCCGCTTTGGTCGCAACAGCGAATGCAACCCCGGCCCTGGCTGAGGACGGAGCGCAAGATGGAGGAGACGTCGTCTTCCTGATTGACTCGCTCGGGGACACCTGGATCCCCAACAACAGCGCGATCTCCAGCTTTCAGGGCCATATATGGGGGCATGTGACCGACAAGCTTCTCTATGTCGATGCCGACGGCAAGGTCAGCCCGTGGATCGCCGAGCGCTGGGAGCAGAACGACAATGCGACTGAATTCACTCTGCATCTCAAGAGTGGCGTGACCTTCTCCGACGGCAGCCCGCTCGATGCGGCGGCCGTCGTCGCCAATCTCGACATCTGGTATGGCGGGCGCAAGAGCGAGGGCATCAATCCGATCGGCCTCTTCCCCAAGACCTATGATCACGCCGAAGCAGTCGATGCGACAACCGTCAAGGTCTTCTTCAAGAAACCGACGCTGGGCTTCATTCCGACGCTCGGCTACCACGGCTCCATCCTCATTTCGCCGAAGACCATCGCCTCGCCGGCGAGCGCCCAGGCGGACCTGAGCAAGACCTCCGGCAGCGGCCCTTATGTCGTCGAGTCCTGGAAGGAAGGCGACTACGTCAAGCTTGCCAAGCGCAAGGATTACAACTGGGGCCCGGCAGCGGTCGGCCAGACCGGTCCCGCCCATCTCGATACGATCACCTACAAGCTCGTGTCGGAACCGTCGCTGCGGGTTGCGGCAGTGCAGTCCGGCCAAGCCGACGTTGCCTATAATGCATCTCCTCAGGAGCTCGAGTCCCTGAAGTCGGAAGGCCTGACGGTCGCCACGCCCCGCTATCTCGGCTTCGTCAACGGCTGGGCGATCAACACCAAGCTTGCCCCCTATGACGACGTGAAGGTTCGCCAGGCGCTTCAGGCTGGCATCAATCGCCAGGAAATCATCGACACCGTCTATACGCCCGACTGGAAGCTTGCGACGTCGTTCATCCAGAGCAACGTTCCGGGTGCGACTGACCAGAGCGCGCTGCTGGCCTACAATCCTGAAAAGGCAGAGAAGCTTCTCGACGAGGCAGGGTGGAAGAAGGGAACGGGCGGCGTCCGCGTCAAGGATGGCAAGCCGCTGTCGCTGACGCTGAACTCGAACCCCTACCTCGCGACATCGAAATCGATCGACGAATTGATTGCGCAGCAGCTCGGCAAGATCGGCTGGAAGGTCGATATCCGTGCCTATGACGTCGTCACCTATGGCCAGAAGGTTAAGTACGGTGGCGCGGGCGTGCCGGCCTATGAGGTGACGCGCTCCTTCATTGACGCCGGCACCGTCGCCAGCATCCTGACCAATGCCAACAATGGCGAGAACTGGTTTGCCCTCGACGAGAGCGACAAGACCCTCAACGACTTGCGAGACAAGATCGCCGGCGCCGGCACCATCGAAGCTCGCAAGCCGCTTCTCGACGAACTACAGAGATACGTCCTCGACCAGGGCTATTTCATTCCGCGAACGCAGATCGTCCAGCGCATCTACGTGCAGTCGCCGAAGCTCAAGGGCGAGGTCTATAACGGCGTCGCCTACGCCAGCTACTACACCGCGACGAAGAGCGAATAGCCCGGCCACTCAACAGATACAAAGGTGATGGCATGAGCAAAGCCTATTTCAACTATGCCGGAAAACGACTCCTGCAGGCAATCGTCGTGATCCTGCTGTCTTATGTCTTCACCTTTGTTGTCGTCAGCATCCTGCCCGGCGATCCGATCACCAATGTCCTGAACAACCCGCAGAACGGCTTCACCCCGGATGAGATCAAGGAGATCATCGCGGCACAAGGGCTGGACAAACCGATCCCCGTGCAGCTTTGGAACGCCTTTTCCGGTTTCGTGACCGGCGATCTCGGTCTGTCGATGCGGACCAACCGGCCGGTGGCGACGCTGATCGGCGAGGTTCTGCCGTCGACGCTGGTGCTTGCCTCGGCGGGCCTTGCGGTTGCGCTTTTGCTCGCGGCAATCATCGCCTACGGCACGCAATTTCTGCCGCGGCGGTACGGCCAGGGACTGCTCCGCGGTTTCCCCTCGTTGTTCCTGTCAGTGCCGAACTTCGTGATCGGCCTGGTGCTGATCCACCTCTTCGGTTTCCAGCTCGGCGTCTTTCGCGTCATCGAGCCCGACAGCTTCTGGGCAACGCTTTTCGCAGCGATCGCCCTCGGCATCCCGATCTCGGCGCAGATTGCCGAAGTCCTGATTGCCAATCTCGACCATGAGTCCGGCCAGGACTACGCCGCGGTCGCGCGCGGACGAGGGCTTGATCAGATGCGGCTCTTCGTCATGCACCTCCTGAAGCCGTCCTCGTTGCCCGTCATCACCGTCGTCGCCCTGACGATCGGCGAATTGCTCGGCGGGTCGCTGATCACCGAGACGGTGTTCGGGCGAAACGGGCTCGGCAGCCTGGTCCAGCGGTCGGTCAGCACGCAGGACCTGCCGGTTCTGCAAGCGGTCGTTTCGCTCGCGGCCGTGGTCTTTGTGGTCGTCAACCTGATCGCCGACCTCACCTACCCGCTGCTCGATCCACGCGTAAAACTTCTCGGCACGCAGCAGCGTCGCCCGACAACCGCTGACGACAGCTCCCTCCCGATCTCCAAGGCGGTGACCCCATGACGCTCGCCGCCATTTCTTCCACGCCACGTACGACGCTGATCGGCCGTCTGACGGGCCTGCGTGTTCCACCCGTCGTTATCCTCTCGTTCCTGATCGTCGCTCTGGCGATCGCCTGGTCCTTGGCGCCTGGCCTGTTCACCGGCTACGATCCGGTGAACGGCACTCCCGCCCAGAAGCTGCTCGGCCCAAGTGCGGCGCACTGGTTCGGCACCGATCACCTCGGCCGCGACCTCTATGCCCGAGTCGTCTATGGCACAGCCTCATCGGTAGCCAGCGCGCTGATCGCGGTCGTGATCGGCGTTGTCGCCGGCGGAATTATCGGGCTCCTTGCCGGCTTCTTCGGCGGCTGGGTGGACACGGTCTTTGCCCGCCTCGTCGATGTTTTGTTGGCCATCCCCAAATTCCTGCTGGCAGTGATCGTCGTCACCGCGATCGGTTTCGACACGACGAACGCGGCAATCGCGACGGGCGTCTCGGCCGTTGCCCTTTTTGCCCGGGTGATGCGCTCGGAAGTGATCAAGACGAGGCAGGCAACCTTCGTCGAATCGTCCTTTCTTCTCGGCGGGTCGCGCTGGCACATTCTGTGGCGCCACGTGCTCCCGAACGCATCGCGGTCGGTGCTGCCGCTTGCAGTCCTGCAATTCGGCGATTCCATCCTGGTGATCGCCAGCCTTGCCTTCCTTGGCTATGGCGATCCGCCACCTGCTTCCGATTGGGGCCTGCTGATCTCGATCGGCAAGGATTACCTGAAATGGCCCTGGCTGGTTTACGCCCCGGCCCTCGTCACGATCGCAACCGTCCTCTCTGTAAACAGGATCAGCCGATGGCTCCGCAAGACAGACTGACCACGCTTTCAAACCCTCCGTCGCCCCCGCTGCTGCGGGCCGATGGATTGTCGGTCGCCTACGGCACCCATAGGGTCGTGAACAATGTCGGCTTCGAGCTTGGACGCGGCAGAAGTCTCGCGCTGATCGGCGAATCCGGATCGGGCAAATCGACCATCGCCCGCGCCGTCCTGCGGCTGCTTCCCGCAACGGGACACGCCACCGGCCGCGTCGAATTCGATGGCCAGGAGCTTCTGGGGCTTCCGGAACGCCGCTTCCGCCCCTTGAGAGGACGCAGGATCGGCTTCGTGCCGCAGGATCCGGGCAATTCGCTGAACCCGGTCCGCACGATCGGCGCGCAGGCAATGGAGGCAGCCGCACTGCTGGACGAAACGGACAAGGCGCTTCGCAAGGCACTCGTTCTGGATACATTCGCGCAGGTCGGGCTCGACAATCCGCAGCGTGTCTATGACTCCTACCCTCATCAGCTTTCCGGCGGCATGCTCCAGCGCGTGCTGATCGGTCTCGCCGTTCTGCCGCGGCCCGCGCTGCTGGTCGCAGACGAGCCGACCTCCGCACTCGATGTGACGATCCAGAAGCGTATTCTCGACCTGTTGTCGAAACTGCAGGAGGAGCTGCAGATCAGCCTTCTCCTGATTACCCATGACCTGGCGATCGCAGCCGAGCGCGCGGAATCCATTGTGGTCCTCAAGGACGGCGCCATCCAGGAAGCCGGCGGCACCGCGACAGTATTCTCCGCCCCCTCCTCGTCCTACGCCAGAAAGCTCCATGGCGATGTGCCGGCGCTCAATCCGGACCGGTACAGGCCGTTGCGAGAGCCTGGTTTCCGGCACCTCAGCGCCAGGCGCGAAAAGACAGCGAAGATCGAGGTCAGCGGCGTAACGAAGAGCTTCACCGTCGACGGCAAGGTTCTGACCGCCGTCAACGACGTCTCGTTCGAGGTTCAGGCGGGAACGACGCATGCGCTGGTTGGCGAATCCGGATCCGGGAAGACGACAGCGATCCGGCTTCTGCTCGGGCTGGAGCAACCCGATACCGGAAAGATCGCGGTTGGCGGCGAACAGGTGAACGGTCGATCCCCCGAGCAGCTTCGCTCTGTCTGGCGGCACCTGCAGCTTGTCTATCAGAACCCGTTCACGTCCCTCGACCCGACCTGGATCGTCGAGAAAATCGTGCGCGAGCCCCTGGACCGCTTCAAGATCGGGACACATCAGGAGCGGGCGCTTGCGGTGCGCAACGCGTTAGCAGATGTCGGGCTGGGCGAGCATCTCTTGTTGCGCAAGCCCGCTGCCTTGTCGGGCGGCCAACGCCAGCGCGTTGCCATTGCCCGGTCGCTTGTCCTGAAACCTGACGTAATCGTCCTTGACGAGCCTACTTCGGCGCTCGACGTCAGCGTCCAGGCCGACATCGTCGAAGTGCTGCTGTCGTTGCAGGTCAAGCTCGGCCTCACCTACATCTTCGTGTCGCACGATCTTGCGCTTGTACGCCAGCTTGCCCACACGGTCTCGGTCATGCAGCGCGGACGCATCGTCGAACATGGCACCGTCGGAGAGATCTTCGACACGCCCCGCCAGCCCTATACCCGCTCGCTGCTCGAATCGATCCCGTCAGGTGCGGCGCGTTTTCCGCGCACCCAGCCACTGCGGCAGCGGCAGATCTTCAATGAGGAAAAGATCGCATGACCGTCATCGCCCCCGCCCCGGCGCCGTCCGCGTCCTTCCGTCCGAAGAAGCGGCTCGGCTTCAACACCCGCGTCTCGTTCAACGATGAAACCGGCCCCGCCCACGGCTTGCGGGAGGGCATCGAGCTTTTCAAGGCGGCCGAACGTCTGGGCTATCAGTCAGGCTGGGCCTATCAGCGGCATTTCGACCACTATCTATCCTCGCCGCTGCCCTTCTTTGCTGCGGCCGGCCAGCATACCAGCCATATTGTGCTGGGCTCGGCCGTCATTCCGATGCGCTATCAGGATCCTATCCTGCTGGCGGAAGCCGCAGCAACGACCGACCTCCTGATCGGTGGCAGATTGGAACTGGCGATCTCGACCGGCGCCAACGCAGCCTTCGACGCCGTCTTCGGCGCGGTGGAAACCGATGCCCGGTCGGAAGCCAAGCGGCGTCAGGCGCGTTTTCTGTCCGCGATCTCCGGCGAGGTTCTGCACACCATCGCAGAACCCGGCCAGGGTGCCGCCGAAGGCACTCAACTGAGGGTGACGCCGCATAGTCCGACTCTGCGCTCGCGCATCCGCCAAGGTTCCGCGAGCCTGGGATCAGCGATCCAGGCTGCCGAACTCGGCATCGGACTGATCGCCGGAACCGTACAGCACGACCACGCCGAGGGTGAGAGCTTCGGAAGCTATCAGGCCCGTTGCATCGAGGCTTTCCGGGCCACCTGGCGAAAGCAGCGGACAAGCGAGCCGCCAGCTGTGGCCGTGGCCGCCTCGGTCCTCGTCGGCACGACGCCCGAGCTTCGAGAGAAATATGCGGCCTATGATCTCGAGCGTCGTACCCAGGGCATTGCCGCATCGCGGCCGAAAGGTGCTCTTGAACCGAGTTCGCGAGCCAACCAGCCGCCGGGAAGCCAGATTTCGCCGGTCTTCCACGGCACAGCGGACCAGGTGATCGAAGCAGTGCTCAGCGATCCCGGGCTCGCTGCGGCTGATGAGATCGTTCTCTTCCTGCCGCCGGCCTTCCGCCTCGCCGAGAATATCCAGCTGCTGACCGACCTTGCCGGCACCGTCGCCCCGAGCCTCGGCTGGTCGCCTGATTGGTAGAACCTCCGCCGGATTTAACGCCAGCAGCCGCCAATTAGGGATATTTTCTATAGTTTGAATAGAAATAGAAAGACCTGTCTTCCTTGGCCTTTATCTGCGGCCTAATTTCGACCCCATCGATAATCAGAGGAGCTCCCATGTCCGCGGAATTCATCAGCGTCACCTTTCCCAACGCCTCGAACGACCTCGATCCCATCCCGGACGCTCCGGTCGATGTCCACTATCTCGAGCGCTACGCGCGCGCCCTCGACGACTATGGTTTCAACTACACGCTGATCCCCTACTCCTCGTCCTCCTTTGACCCCTTTACCCTTGGCGCCACCATTTTGGCGCATACGAAGAACATCAAGATCATCGTCGCGCTGCGGCCCAATACCATCTACCCGACGGTTGCTGCCAAATCGCTTGCCACGCTCGACCAGTTGAGCGGCGGACGCGTCGTCGTCCACTTCATTGCCGGCGGCAGCGATGACGAGCAGGCGCGCGAGGGCGACTTCCTCAACAAGGAACAGCGCTACGAGCGGCAGGAGGAATATATTCGCATCCTGCGCCTTGCATGGACCTCGACGGAGCCCTTCGATTTCGACGGGAAATACTACCAGTTCAAGCAATTCTGCAGCGCCGTGCGTCCAACAAACGGGCTGATCCCGATTTCGGTCGGCGGCTCTTCTGATGCCGCCTATCGCATCGGAGGTTCACTGGGTGACATTTTCGGACTGTGGGGCGAGCCGCTGGCGGAAACCAAGCAGCAAATCGAGCGCATCTATGCCGAAGCGGCAAAAGCAGGCAGGACGGACCGGCCGCGAATCTGGGTGACCTTCCGCCCGATCGTTGCGGAAACCGACGAACTCGCCTGGGAGAAGGCCCACCGGGTGCTCGACCGTCTCAAGGACAACCGGGAAAAGGGTCTGCATCGCGCGCCGCCGTCTGCCCCTCGCCCCGCCAATGTTGGATCACAGCGGCTCCTTGACATCGCCGCGCGCGGCGACGTCCACGATCGGGCCCTGTGGTATCCGACGGTGACGGCGACCAATGCCTCCGGCGCCACGACCGCACTCGTCGGATCACCGCGCACCATCGCCGATTCCATCCTCGACTATATCGATCTCGGCGCCGACCTGATCTCCATCCGCGGCTACGACAATTTCAACGACGCCGTCGACTACGGCCGTTATATCCTGCCGCTGGTGCGCGAGGGCATACGCGAGCGGGAAGAAGCAAAGAAAAAGGCCGCAGCCTAATGATCGCGCGCGACACGGCTCTTGATCCAAGCCTGCTGAGCGCGACGACGCGCGCTCTTGCGGATGCAGCTCCCGAAGCTGACCGGACCGGGGATTTCCCCTGGACGGGCATCCGTGCGGTTCATCAAAGCGGCCTTCTCGAAAGCACTGTCGCCGCGAGATATGGCGGCGCCGGCGCAACGCTCCACGAGGCCGCCACGATCCTTGCAGCCCTCGGCCGCGGCGATCCGTCAGTCGCGTTGATCAGCGCCATGACGATCTTCAACCACCTCGGTCAGGCGACGAAAAACCATTGGCCCGAGGACCTCTACAAGAGCCTGCTTGCGCAGGCCAAGCATCATCCGCTGCTGCTCAATGCCGCGCGTGTCGAACCGGAACTCGGCTCGCCCGCCCGTGGCGGCCTGCCGGCGACGGTTGCCCGCCGCGCCGCATCCGGCTGGTCGATCACCGGCCGCAAGCGGTTCGTGACAGGCGCGCACGGTCTGACCCATTTCCTGGTCTGGGCTCACACCGATGAGACGCCAGCCCGAGTTGGAACATTCGTCGTTGCGAACAAGCTTCCGGGCATTCGCGTCATCGAGAACTGGAACAGCCTTGGCATGCGGGCCTCCGGCTCTCACGACGTCGAATATGCCGATGTCGAAATTCCGCTGGAGAATGTCATCGACCTGGTCGATCCATCCATAGCCCAGCAGGACAACCGCGCCCACGCGGCGATCACATTGGCGCTGACCGCGCTCTATCTTGGAGTCGCTGAAGCGGCTCAGGAGGCGTTCATCCGCTTTGCTCACGAGCGCGTTCCGACCAACCTCGGCCATCCGGTTGCCAGCACCGAACGCTTCGTGACGCTTTCCGGCGAAATCGACCTCCTCGTCTCGGGCGCCCGGCAGATCATTTTCGATGCCCTGAAGGACAAGCAAGCCGAGGCCGAAAAGCACATCAGGGCCCGGCTCATCGCCGGCCGGCAGTTGCGCGACGCGGTGCAGATTGCCGTGCGCGGCATTGGCAATCCCGGCCTCGGGGCTGAACTGGGTTTGGAGCGCCATTTCCGGGACATTCAGTCCGTGCTCGTCCATGCCCCGCAGGAGGATACGTCCATTTCCATTCTCGGACGCGCCGCCTTCGAACGTTGGAAGAGCCAAAAGGACGCGCCATTGACGCCTCCGGTCAATGTCACTGTGTTGAAGACGGCTTGATCATGACACGCTACATCATCATCGGCGCCGGCGCGGTCGGCGCGAGCCTCGCGGCCGAGTTCGAAACGCATGACATCCCCTACGTACTTGTTGGGCGCGGCGCCCAGATATCCCATATCGCCACTCACGGCCTCTCATACCGCCGGCCTGGCGGACAACGCGTGCTGAGGCTCAACACCGCCGACACGGCCACGCCCGCCGCGCTGCAGCCAGAGGACATTCTGATCCTTGCGGTCAAGGCGCAGGATGTCGAATCGGCAACGGAATTCTGGGCGTGGCGGGACGTCGAAGGTGCAGGCTTTGCGTCGGAACTGCCTCTCGTGACATTGCAAAACGGGCTGGCTGCGGAAGACATCGCGCTTCGGCGTTTCGATCGTGTCTATGCAGCCAGTATTCGCATTCCGGCGCGCTACACGGTCACCGGCGAGGTCGTCGTCGGAGGCGAGCCGAATGTTGGCATCGTCGCCCTGGGACGCTACCCCGAGGGGCTCGACGACACGGCTTTGTCGATCGTCGCAGATCTGGAAAAGGCGGGCTACCTCGCCGAAGCGCGTCCCGACATCCGCCGATGGAAAGCAGCCAAGCTGGAGCACAACGTCACCAACGCGGTCGAGCTGTTCGCCGGTTCTCCCGAGATCCGATCAGAAGCCGCAGCCGGCTTGGCGCAAGAGGCACGCGCTGTTCTCGTGGCTGCCGGTTACGATCCGGCTGCACCGTCGGAATGGAAGATCGACGTCGCGTCCTGGCGCGTCGCACCAGAGAGCGGAATAAAGCCAGGCCAACAATCGACCTGGCAGAGCTTCACCCGCAGAACCTCAAGCGAAGTCGATTACCTCAATGGTGAGATCGTCCGGCTTGGGCGGATTCACGGGATCGCCACGCCTCTCAACACAGCCTTCCAACAAGCTGCAGCGAGGCTTGCGCTCGAGGGCCGCGCTCCCGGCACCAGGGACATTGGCGAAGTTTATCCCATCAGTGTTGACAGGGCCGCGTTTTGATTGAGCTGCAGCCCTTTGAACCGAGCGAAAGGAAAAATATGGAAACCCCGAAAATCGTCGCAGTCTCGGGAAGCTTCAGCCGGCCCTCGAAAACCACAGTGCTCGTGCAGCATGTCGTTGGGCTTGTGCGAGAGCGTTACGGCTTTGACAGCGAGATCTATGATATGATCGACGTCGGGCCTTCGCTGGGAAATGCCCTTTGGCGCAGAGAGCTAGATGATGCGGCCCAGCATGTCCTGCAAAAGATCGTCGATTCCGATATCCTGGTCATTGGTGCACCGACGTACAAGGGATCATACCCGGGCCTTTTCAAGCATCTCATCGACCTGATCGACCCTCATGAACTGAAAGCAAAACCAATCCTCATCACCGCAACAGGCGGTGGCGATCGTCACGCACTGATGGTGGAGCACCAACTTCGCCCCCTGTTCGGATTCTTCATGGCCCACACGCTGCCGACCGCGATCTATGCTTCGGAGCGTGACTTTGTCGACAATGCCATCTCTTCAGAGCAGCTTCGCACACGTATCGATGACGCGGTCGGCGAAGTCGGCGCCTTCTTTCCTGCGGCAACGGCTCATCGGGTCGCGGCTGAGTAGGTGTTCGGGCATAAAGGTACACGACCCAATCCGAACAACCCAGGCTCCACGATGACCCGTAGCTCCGAATTTCTGTGGTACATTCCAAACGACGTGAAGGCTGGGCACAGGGGTGACGTCGCTACGCATAATCATAACAGCCTGGAAACATTGACCGCTCAGGCCAGGGCACTCGAGGACTATGGGTGGAAAGGAGCGCTCATCGGAACCGGCTGGGGTCGCCCTGACACCTTTACCATCGCGGCGGCGCTTGCAGCACGAACCACCACATTTGAACCCCTGATTGCGGTTCGACCCGGATACTGGCGCCCGGCGAACTTCGCTTCCGCTGCCGCGACACTCGATCAGCTTAGCGCGGGTCGTGTTCGCGTCAACATTGTCTCCGGGCAGGACGACCTTGCAGCTTATGGCGACGATGAAGGCGATCAGACGCAGCGCTACGCGCGCACCAAAGAGTTCATGCGGCTGATCCGCCGGCTGTGGACCGAAGAGAACGTCACATTCGCGGGCCAGCATTTTCATGTGACCGGTTCCACCGTGGCGCCGCGGCTCGATGTGCGTGGCGACCGCCGCCATCCCAAGATCTATTTCGGCGGCGCCTCGCAGGCCGCCGAACGGGTGTCTGCGACCGAAGCCGACGTACAGCTGTTCTGGGGCGAACCGCTTGACGGTTTACGGGAACGGATTGATCGCCTGAAGACATTGAGCAGAGGCTTGGATCGCGACCTTCCGCCCTTGGAGTTCGGGCTCCGGATCACTACCCTGGTGCGCGAGACAAGGGAAAGCGCCTGGACTGATGCGGAAGCAAGGGTCGCCGCGATGGCTGAAGCGAAAAGCGGTAGCTGGAACGATCACAGGGCGGGTGCGGTTGGCCAGCAGCGATTGCTCGACCTGAGCAAGCGAGGCGATGTGCTGGACGACAATCTTTACACCGCCCCAGGCAGGTTCGGTGGCGGTGGCGCCGGCACCACATGGCTCGTCGGTTCAGCACAGGATGTGGCAGGATCCCTTCGTAAATATCAGGATCTTGGCATTACCCACTTCATCCTTTCCGATACTCCTTACCTGCAGGAGATAAAGCGCCAAGGCGATCAGTTGCTGACGCTCCTGCGATAGCCATCACCGCGCGTCGATTTTGACACCGCCCTGCTGATCTCGGGCGTCGGAAATGATTTAAACCGCCGACCCATGGGAAAGTGATCTGCGACTTGCTGGCTATGAAGAGCGACCCAGTGCTGGGCGGGGAATGCCCAGATGGTCGCGCAGCGTCGAGCCCTCATATTCGGTCCGGAAAGGCCCCTTTCCTGCAGGATCGGCACCACGTCGCGGGTGAAGTCGTCCAGTCCGCCGGGGAAGAAGGGAGGCATGACGTTGAAGCCGTCGGCAGCACCGTTTTCGAACCATTGCTGCATGCGCTCGGCGATCTCGGTCGGCGTACCGAGCACGATGTGATGCCCAGGCCGGCCGCAACACGCAATGCAAGCTCGCGGATTGTCATATTCTCGCGGCGCGCCAGCTCCGTGAGCAGTTCCGCTCGGCTGCGCCCTGATCCGAAATCGGCAGATCCGGTAGCGGGCCATCGAGATCGTAGTCGGCGAGACTATGGCCGATGCGCTCCTCAAGAAGCGGCATGGCGCTCTTGATGTCCGTCCAGCGGTTCAAAACATCGAGCTTTTCGCGGGCTTCGGCCGCCGTCCTGCCGATGACCGGCAGGAAGCCCGGCATAACGGCGACGCGGTCGGGATCACGCCCGAAGCCCGCGACGCGGCCCTTCAGGCTCTTGTAGAATGCCTGTGCCTCTTCGAGGCTCTGCTGCGCGGTAAAGACGATGTCGGCGGTGCGGGCGGCCAGATCCTGGCCGGGGCCGGACGAGCCGGCCTGGATCAGGACCGGATGGCCCTGCGGCGAGCGCGGAATGTTGAGCGGACCCTTGACCGTGTAATATTTGCCCTGATGGTCGAGCATATGGACCTTGGAGGGATCGGCATAGACGCCGCTTTCCTTGTCCTTCGGGAAACATCGTCGTCCCAGCTGTCCCAGAGGCCGCGTACCACATCGACGAACTCCTCGGCGACGGCATAGCGCTCGTCATGTTCCGGATGGCTTTTGGAGAAATTGGCCCGGCCGGATGCGCCGCCAGTGACACTCGAAATCGTGAACGCCTTGCGTGACGAACTGCCGTGACTTTCTGCTCGACGTCAATGTGCTGATTGCGTTAATCGATCCGGGCCAAGTAGCCCATGATGATGCGCACGAATGGTTCGCGGCGATGGGTCAGACCGCGTGGGCTACCTGCCCCATTACCGAAATCGGTGTCATCCGGATTGTCGGCAACCCCAAATATCCCAACTCTTGCGGTTCACCGTCACTCGTGATGGAGATCGTCCGCAAATTGCGGTCGCTCCCCGGTCGTAGTTTTTGGCCGGACGATGTGAGCCTTGTCGGGTCAGGTGATATCGCTCCCACGAAAATTCTAACATCGGGACAGGTAACTGACACCTACCTGCTTGCGCTAGCCAAGGCGCATGGGGGGCAGCTGGCGACATTCGATCGCAAGCTGTCAGCAGCAGCGGTTACAAGGGGCAATTCTGCCTTGCAGCTGATCACCACGAGTAGATCATGAGTTCCCGATGCCGGACGCCGCAGGGCGATCTGACCCTTACTACCGGCTACTCCAGTTCAAGGAGACGGAGCTTTGCAGTTGCGGTTCACACCGGCGATATGGTGAGTGCTGCTGCCGCCGACCTGAAACTGCCGTTCCTCTTGATTCAGCAGGAGTTCGAAAGACGCAACGGTGGCTTCAACATCCTTGATCGCGCCGCACCCCCGGGGATAACAGCGTCAATCACCAGCCGTGGACGAAGTACCCCACCCCCTACATTAGAAGTTCATGATTTTCTGCGAGCGCACATCGCGGCCAAAGCAGGTAAGATCGGCGGTAAGCCGGTAAAATAGGTTCTCTTGGCTAAGAGCGACTCTCTCAAGGGATGCTTCGCCTTGAGCGGACTCGAACTCTCGGCACCATATTTGTCTCCGCCACGTCGAATTAAATCAACTGGCTGGCTTTGGAAGCGGAAGACCACCTATCCTCCAAACGGAAGTTCAATTACTTCGCGGTTTTTTTTTGCCCCCTCGATCAGGACTGTCCCGAACCGCTCGGCATCTTGTGCCGGCAGCATTCCCGCCCCTGTTCGAATACCTTCTTGCCACGCAGACCCGCGCTCCCATGCTTCGTTGTAGACGAGCGCCAAGTCGGCAGATCGCCTTGTCTGCTGCAGGGCTTCAAAGAGCAGCGCAGCTTGACGTATGTCCTTCTCTCGCTTCGCCGGCCCTTGTCCGCCAGTGTGTCGGCGGCTGGCGACGATGAGCTTGTGGACCGCATACCGGGACGGATCAGGGACAACGACAGGGACCCCGCTTCGGTGGAGCAGCATTGTTCTGACTGGCTCCCTGATGAGGAAGTCGAGAAAGCGCAGTGAATCCGCGCTGGCACCGCCGAGGGCGGGCATCTTCGCCGGCTGGTCGAGGTAGTCGTCCGAACCACGGTTCGACGTCAGGAATTCAACCCTGTAGCCGTCGGCATTCTGAAACGCCGACGAGGCCGCGGAGCCTGATCGATGGGGAACCGGGCGGAAGCTGGCGTCGACGCCCTGCAGCAGTTCAATGATCGGAGGCAGGCTGTCTTCAACCTCCCTGCTGATGGCATAGTCTTGGGCGATGTCCGCATCGCCGGTCAGGATCGCAGACATGGGAAGGCGGACACCGAGCAGTCCTGAATAGCACTGGAAGGCCACTGTGCCGATGAGAACGCCCCGGAGTCGAAAGAGACCGCCGTCGGCAAGGGCCTCGACAATGTCCCCCGACATGGCGTCGGGGGCGATCATCCCGCCTTCGCGGGTCAGGGTATTTACCAAGCGCCTGCGAGCGCGTAAATCGTCCTTGTCCCGCTTATGATCGGCCACGCGCTGCGATATATCGGGATCGTCAGCAGGACCGACGTAGCGACGTTTCGTACCACCATGTCCATCCGGGATGTCGAAGTACCAGTACTTGCGCCCCTTGATGTTTGCGGGGGTGAACCGGCCCTCTGGAGGGAAATCGGCCGTCCAAGCGGCGTCGAGCGAGCGCTGGCCTAGCTCGGCAAGCATCGTCTGATACATGATGTCGATGGACTTCATAAGCTCCACTCCGGCGTTATACTGTTTTTCAAAAAAAGTATAACCGTCGGGAGGGAAGGGAACAAGACGCCTCGACAAGCTCCACCATCGCAGCCGAATCGCATTGTGCAAAGCACGAACCTTCACGGGTTCAATGGCTGACCGCTTCAGCGTTGGAGAACCTTCTTGCGCACCATCCGCTCCACCTGCCGTCCTTGTCGCGCGCCGGAGGTTAATGAACGCTGCTCAGTACCAACAACACATCGTTCTCAATGTCGTTAACAATACGAGATGCCACGCTGCCCAGAGGAAGATTCAGTACGCCCGCCCATGGGTACCTACGATGACGAGATCTACGCCACCCTCGTCCGCCAGCCCGGCCCGTTGCTGCGATTCCCGAAGGCGTTCGAGCATATTGCGCGTCATCTGAAGCGCGTTGAGCTCCTGTTCGGCCCGCGTGCAGACTTAAAGAAGTTGCGCCACTCGCTGCAGATAGCCTCCATTGGGATCCGCCGGTATTGAATGCTCGCGGCTGGGTGATCAGCACGAAAGAGAGCGACCTGATACATCCGGCAGAATTGGTTTCGTTTAGGAATCGGGCGAAAGGGCTAAACAAATATACTTCGGCATAATAGCGAGGGCACTCTAGGCAGAGTTAGTGTTGCAACGGCCCCTAAAAGAGACACCCTCCCATCACGGGCCGACTTGCCGCGCCGGCGTTTTGCTTGACCGCGAGACCTTCACCCCGCCGGCGCGGCGCTTCTTCAAGCATGAAACCGTGTTGCCGCAGCTTTGCTCGTCGCGAAACTGACTTAACAACATGCACCGGAACCTGAGGCGGAGGAAGATCAACCCAGATGCGACCGCCTCAATAATCCGAAGCATAGGCTCGTTGACATGAGAGGAAAGTCGGTGAAGCTTGATTGGATCTGCGATGCCTGCACCTGAGATGCATGCGGGCGGCATCGAAGCGAGCGGTGTGCCATGGACGACACGGTCAAAGATGCGCAGAACACCAGGAGGAACATGTTCGGACGGAAGCGCGCTCTCGCTTCCATCAGCCAGCAGACATCGACTGACCTTCGGTACCACGAGCCACAATCCTCCTGGACTGACGGCGATCGCATCTTTACTCGGGAGCTGATCAGGAGCGGCAGCGGCGCATCAAAAGCCGTTCTGAGGGTGCAGCTTGCAGCCGAACATCCCAGTCGAACCAGTCTTGACAGACTGGCCCACGAATATCGCCTGAAAGACGAACTCGACCGGGAGTGGGCGGCCAAACCGCTGGATTTAAAAACGGAAAATGGTCGTATCGTGCTCGTCCTCGAAGATTGCGGCGGCGTGCCCCTCCCGCAGTTGATGGGACGGCACAGCTATGGCATGGCCGACGAACTCACTGTCTTTTTGCGCCTTGCCAAGGGCATTGGGGCGGCAGTCGGCAAGGTTCACGGATGCGGCCTCATTCATAGGGACATCAAGCCGGCGAATATACTGGCGGACGAGGCGGAAGGGCGGGTCCGTCTCACGGGCTTCGGAGTGGCGTCGCATCTTTCTCGTGAGCACCAGGCCGCCGAGCCCCCTGAGGTCATTGCTGGCAGCCTCGCATACATGGCGCCCGAACAGACCGGCCGCATGAACCGATCGGTGGACTCGCGTAGTGACCTTTACGCCCTTGGCATCACGCTCTACGAAATGGTCACCGGCCAGTTACCGTTCACTGCTTCGGAGCCGATGGAATGGGTGCACTGCCACGTTGCCAGGCGACCGGTGCCGCCGTCCGAGCGTGTAAGGGAGCTACCAGGCGTTATCTCAGCAATCGTGATGAAGCTGCTCGCCAAGAACGCAGAGGAACGCTACCAGACGGCCGCCGGGCTAGAGGCGGATCTGCGGCGTGCCCTCATAGAGAGCGAGAAGTATGGGCGGATCGCAGAATTTCCGCTCGGGACACGCGATGTTCCGGACAGATTGGTGATCCCCGAGCGGCCCTACGGTCGCGAACGCGAGATCGCCGCCCTAACCTCCGCATTCGACCGGGTCGTCGCGGGCGCTGGGCCGACATTGGTGCTGGTTTCGGGTCATGCCGGCGTAGGCAAATCCATGGTCGTGAATGAGCTCCACCGCGCGCTCGTGCCGCCGCGTGGGCTGTTTGCCTCCGGCAAATTCGACCAGAATCAGCATCACATTCCTTATGCGAGCGTTGCGCAGGCCCTGCAAGGCCTCCTCCGAGTGCTGCTGGGCAAGAGTGAAGCGGAACTCGCGCCCTGGCGCGCTGCTTTTTCGGAAGAACTGGGCGCGAGCGGTCGGCTGTTGGTAACGCTTATTCCGGAACTTGAGTCTCTCATCGGCCAGCTTCCGGCGGTTACGGATCTGCCGCCTCAGGACGCCAAACGCCGCTTCCAATTGAACATCAGGCGCCTGCTGCGAGTGTTTGCCACAGCAGCACATCCGCTCACGCTGTTTCTAGACGATCTCCAATGGTTGGACGCAGCAACGCTCGATCTACTTGAAGATTTGTGCACCCAGCAGGATATGCGTCACCTGCTGCTCATTGGCGCCTATCGCGACAACGAAGTATCGTCCACCCATCCGCTTATCCGCCGGCTGACAGCGATCCGGGAGGCCGGTGGCCAGGTGCATGAAATCGAACTGACACCGCTTAGGCTGGAAGATCTCACCCGGATGCTGGCCGACGCGCTTCATTGCGGAAGAAAGCGTGCCCAACCGCTGGCGCGGCTCGTGCACAAGAAGAGCGGAGGCAATCCTTTCTTCGCGCTCCAGTTCCTGAGCACGCTGCCGGACGAAGGCCTGCTCGAATTCAATCGCGAACAGACGCACTGGGTTTGGGATCTCGATCGCATACGAGCCAAAGGCTATACCGATAACGTCGTGGATCTTATGCTAAGCAAGCTGCGGCGCCTGCCCGATACCACGCAGGCTGCCCTGAACATGCTAGCGTGTCTCGGCAATCATGCGGCGGTTGATACACTGGCTCTGATCAGGAGCGAAAATCACGACGCGGTTCATGCAGCCTTTTGGGCCGCGGCGCGGGCCGGACTCGTGCTGCGTGAAGAGGGGTCATCATACCGCTTCCTGCACGATCGTGTTCAGGAGGCCGCGTATGGGCTGATCCCTGAAGATGAGCGGGCGGCAGCGCATCTTTCCATCGGCCGCCTCCTGCTGATGCATACGCCGCCGCAGGCACTCGACGAGAATATTTTCGAGATTGTCGGCCAACTCAATTGCGGCGGCGCGCTCATCGCGCCCGGTGAAGAGCGCGAGCGTCTCGCCGACTTGAACCTGCTTGCCACGCGCCGCGCCAAGGCGTCGGCTGCATACGAATCGGCGCTGGCCTATGCCGGAACGGGTGTGGCTTACTTGCCGGACGATGCCTGGGAGCGCCGATACGAACTCGCTTTTAGTCTCGAACTCCACAGGGCCGAATGCGAATTCTTGACCGGGGCACCGGCGGAGGCGCAGGCCCGCCTCGCAGAACTGGCAAGCCGAGCCACCAGCCTCGCCGATCTGGCCCGCGTCACGCGCCTGCGCGTCGATCTTTTCATGAGCCTGGGTCGGAGCGATCAGGCCATCATATTCGGTCTCGACTACCTGCACCGGGTCGGCATTTCGTGGTCGTCCCACCCGACCAGGAGCCAGGTGCGCCAGGAATACGCGCGGCTTTGGCGACAACTTGGGGGCCGCCCGATCGAAGCGCTGCTTAATTCGCCCCCTATGGCGGACCCGGTCGCATTCGCGACCATGGACGTTCTGACTTCACTTGTTACTCCGGCCCTATTTACCAACGAGAATCTGCGCTGCCTCGTTATCGGGCGAATGGGGAACATCAGCCTCAAACACGGCAACAGCGATACATCGCCTTATGCCTTCACTGCTGTGGGCACGGTGCTTGGGCCCTATTTCGGCAACTATGAAGCCGGTTTTCGGTTCGGCCTGCTTGGACTGGACCTGACGGAACAGCCCGGAATGGAACGCCTGAGGGCACGAGTCTACCTCGCCTTCGGCAACCTTGCGAAATCGTCGCCGCGTCATGTCCGCACCGGCCGTGCGCTGGCGCAGCGCGTATTCGAAACGGCACAGCAGGTCGGCGATCTCACCTACGCCGTCTTAAGCCGGAATAACCTTGTGACTTATCTTCTCGCCGCTGGCGAGCCCCTCTCGCAGGTTCAGCGCGATGCGGAAGCCGGCCTGGACTTCGCGCGTCAGGCCGGTTTCGGAGTCGCCGTCGGTTTCATCAGCGGTCAGCTCCAACTCATCCGAACGCTTCGCGGGCTGACGCCAATCTTCGGATGCTTCAACGATGAAGGGTTCGACGAGCAGCAATTCGAGTTTAAGACCGACGGCAAGCCGGGCAGTTGCCTGTACTGGATCCGCAAGCTACAGGCCTGTGTATTTGCCGGGAATACCCTCGCAGCGCTTTCGGCAGCGGCGAAAGCAGAAAGCCTCCTCTGGATGACTCCCGCTATTTTCGAGCGGGCGGAATATCACTTCTATACCGGCCTTTCATTGGCCTCTGCTTTGCAAGGGTCGACGACTGAAGGAGCGCTTTATCGCAAGGCCATACGCGCTCACCGCCGGCAGCTCGACACTTGGGCCGCGCACTGCCCGGAGAATTTCGCAAGCCGCGCAACATTGCTTGGCGCAGAGATCGCCCGCTTGGCAGGCCGTGAATTGCATGCCGAGCGCCTCTATGAACAGGCGATCCAGTTGGCACATGCACACGCGCTCCCACACGATGAAGCGATCGCGTATGAGCGCGCTTCCGCCTTTTACCGGGCGCGCGGCTTCGATCAGATCGCTCGCCTCTATCTTCAAAACGCCCGTCGCTGTTATCTCAGTTGGGGAGCCGACGGCAAGGCGCGGCAGCTCGAAGAAGCCTATCCCCAACTGCGGGATGGACAATCGGCGCCGGCTGCAACAAGCACGATCGAAGCGCCGATCGAGCATCTGGAGCTCGCCACCGTCATCAAGGTGTCGCAAGCAGTCTCCAGCGAAATCGTCGTCGAGAAGCTGATCGACACGGTGTTGCGAATGGCTGTCGAGCAGGCGGGAGCCGAACGTGGCCTTCTGATCCTGTCGCGTGGCGGCGAACCGCGGATTGCCGCTGAGGCGACGATCCGCGGCGAAGCGGTCCTCATAGAGTTGCGTAATGAGGCCCTCGCCGGCGTGATGCCGGAATCAGTTCTCAATTACGTCCTGCGTATGCGGGAAATCGTAAGCCTCGACGATGCGTCGGCTGAAAACGCCTTTGCGGCCGATCCCTATATCCGCCATCGCGCGGCCAGATCCATTCTCTGTTTGCCGCTGATCAACCACGCGAAGCTGATCGGTGCGCTGTATCTGGAAAACACTCTGACGGGCCGTGTCTTCGCGCCGGGGCGCATTCCGGTGTTGAAGCTGATCGCCTCGCAAGCCGCCAGCACGCTCGAAATCACCGGACTTTACCGCGACCTGGCAGAACGTGAAGCGCGAATAGGCCGGCTTGTCGAAGCGAACATCATCGGAATTTTTATCCGGGATATCGGAGGTCGGATTATCGAGGCCAACGAGGCGTTCCTGCAAATGGTGGGCTACAGCCGTGACGAACTCTTGGCGGGTCAGTTGCTCGATAAAGAGCTGACACCGCCGGAGTGGCGCGAGCGTGACGCCGAAGCCGAGGCCGAACTGAGAGTGACCGGCAGCGTCCGCCCCTTTGAAAAGGTGTACCAGCGAAAGGGCGGCGGTCACGTACCCGTGATGATCGGTGAGGCAAGTTTCGAGGGGGCCGGGAGCCAGGCTGTGGCCTTCGTGCTCGACCTGTCCGAGAGCAAGCGAGCAGAGGAGAGGCTGCGCGCAAGCGAAACTCGTTTTCGCACCTTCGTCGACCATGCCACCGATGCCTTTTTTCTCCATACCGACGATCTGACCGTCATAGACGTCAACCGCCAAGCCTGTGAAAGCCTCGGTTACAGCCGGGAAGAATTGATTGGCATGCACCCGCGCGACTTTGACGGAGCCATCGACGAAAAGTCGCTTGCGACATTGGTGGATCGCGTCGACGCAGGGCAGCCAATGACTTTCGAAACGGTCCACCGGCGTAAGGACGGAACAACGTTTCCGGTCGAGGTTCGCGTCGGTAAATTCAAACAGGAAGAGCAATGGTTTCGTCTTTCGCTGGCGCGTGACATCACCGACCGCAGGCAGGCCCAGGATGCTATTCAGCTTGCGCGAGCAGAACTTGCCCATGTAAGCAGGCTGACCACTATGGGCGAACTTGTAGCCTCCATCGCCCACGAGGTCAGACAGCCGCTCACCGGGCTAGTCAGCAGCGGCAATGCCTGCCTTCGCTATCTCGACGCGGATCCCCGTGACATCGTCTCCGCCCGTCGCGCCATCGAGCGCATGATCAGCGACGCTTTTCGCGCATCCGAGGTCATCGACCGGATTCGGGCAATGGCGAAGAAATCACCAGAACGCAGGGACCGGCTGAACATCAACAATATCGTGTCCGAGACGATAGCGCTGGTGTCCACGGACCTCGAACGCAGTGCGGTGTCGCTCCGTACAAACCTCTCCCACGGCTTGCCCCCGATCGTTGGGGACCAGGTGCAAATCCAGCAGGTGATCCTGAACCTTATCATGAACGCCAACGACGCGATGGCGGCGATGCCCAAGGGAGCGCGCGAACTCATCGTAAGCACTGAAAAGGCAGCATCCAATACCGTTTTGGTGGCAGTCCGCGATAGCGGCCCTATCCTCGACCCGGCGAAGATCGGCGATATATTTGAGGCGTTTTTCAGTACCAAACCCAAGGGAATGGGCATGGGCCTGACGATCAGTCGTT
This sequence comes from Rhizobium phaseoli, assembly GCF_003985125.1. Taxonomy (GTDB): domain Bacteria; phylum Pseudomonadota; class Alphaproteobacteria; order Rhizobiales; family Rhizobiaceae; genus Rhizobium; species Rhizobium phaseoli. The sequence continues at coordinate 118,549 of NZ_ML133565.1, read as the reverse complement.
CGATCGTTGAGGCTCACAAAGGCCAACTCTGGGCCACGCCAAACGTGCCCCACGGTGCCATTTTTCAGTTTACATTACCAACCACGGAGAAATAATGGATCCATGTCCGGGGCGCCGCCTGACCGGCGCAAACATTGGGGACATGGATGAAGGAGATTGTCTACATCATTGATGATGACGCATCTGTGCGCGAAGGCCTCGGCGATCTCTTGCGCTCGGTTGGACTTGAGGCACTGACATTCGCTTCCAGTCAGGAGTTTTTGGATAGCAAGCGCCCTGACGTTCCGGGCTGCATCATTCTCGATGTAAGGCTGCCGGGGCGAAGCGGCCTGGAATTTCAGAGCATGCTCACTTCCCTTGGAATTGAGCTTCCGGTCATTTTTATCAGTGCCCATAGCGACATTCCGATCTCTGTGCGGGCGATGAAAGCCGGTGCCATCGAATTCCTGACGAAGCCGCTGCGCGAGCAGGAATTGCTCGATGCCGCCTATGCCGGGATCGAGCGCGATTGCGCTCGGAGGCAGGAAGTCGCGCTCATTGCCGAGCTTCGGTCCCGCTATGATTCCTTGACGCCGCGCGAGCGCGAGATCATGAACCTAGTGGTCGCGGGCAGCGTCAACAAGCAAATCGCTGCGCAAGTGGGCCTGAGCGAGGTGACCGTCAAGGTTCATCGCGGCCATGTCATGCAGAAGATGCAGGCGAGGTCTCTCGTTGACCTCGTCCGGATGGCGGACGGCCTCGGATTGTCGACGAAGCCGTCGTGGGTCAGGTAGGCTCACGCATCTAGACCAAAGTATCGGGCATCCGCCTCGAATGGGATAGTCGGGGCGCCAATTCGGCGAGTCGCTTATCTCATTGGGCAATACGCTCCGAAGGCCGTCGGCTTTATCCTCTTACCAGCTGAAAAACTTGCAGAGACAGGACAGACGTTATCGGGTCTCGGTGCAAGAATCTGCACCGGTCCGCGGGTCCCTACCATTGGACAGACGCTCATCATGTTGACGCAACGCGAGTAACCGAAAGACCGAGGAAAGGTATCATTCATGCAAAACCAGAGATACGCCCTCCAGAAGAACCTCAACATCTACTGGACGGTAATCGATACGGTTTCAGACCGAAAAGCTCTCGTCAATGGCTTCGTTATGGACATGCTTACCGCCGATGAGGGCGAAGAATTGGTCAACACGCTGAACCGTGCAGAATCCCATGCTATCCTTGCGCCCGCCCAGAGGGAGCACCACGATCAAAGACGAAAGTAACTCTTCGATCGCCACCTAATCTAGCCGACCGCTCGTCCTATAGACTGTGACGAGAGGACGATAGAGGGCGCTCGCACTCTTAAGGTCCCTCGCAGCGAAATGATGTTGAGCACACTGGGCGGAACTGCTCTTCTACATAGTTAGTCCGGGAGTTGATGGGCGGATCGAGACTGAAACAATCCGACCCATCAACTCCCGGACTAACCATGCGGCACATCCCACGGATTTACGAGTGCAACTCCCATGCCCTCGAAATCCTTGATATTGCGCGTCACCAGCGTCATGCGACGGGTGAAGGCTGTCGCCGCAATATAGGCGTCATTAATCGGCTTCGGATTTGGCACATGCCATTGGGCCGCCTGGACGGCGGCCCCCTCGTCCAGAGGCAGGATGCGGCCGGAAAACGCGGTGAGAACGATATTCTCCAACCAGTTGCGCAGCACCTTGCCGGCGGCGACATCATTATGCTCTACCAGCCGGAGGCCAATCTCCAGCTCATGCAACACGACGGAGGAAATGAAGGTCTCGGCCGGATCGACGGTTTCATTCCAGACCACGACGTTGGGATCAGCCCTTCCGCTCGCGACCTTGCGCAGTTCGGACACGACATTGGTATCGAGCAACAACATCAGGACAGGTCGACGGGCTGGGCATGTTCCGTGCGCTGCGGCAGCGGCAAGTCGATATCTTCCGCCCCCGGCGCGGCGAGCATATCACCAAGCGTCCGCATTTTGCCTGTCAGCCGCTTGTACTCGTCGAACGACAAAAGGACATGCGCAGGCCGACCCCTGTCGGTGATGATAACTGGTCCGTCCTTGGTGGCTCGCTTTGCGCGGCCAAGATCCTGATTGAGCTCCCGGCCTGACAGCGTGGTGACGGTCATGACAAGCCTCCAACATTCGTGGTTACGTAACCACATTTAGTCCGCATAGACCGGAATTGCAAGATGCAGCAGCTCGTCCCCTTTCTGGTTCCTCGAAGGGGGACACGAATATGTTGCCCTGCCCCGCCCGCGTTGCAATCGCAATCCAGTCTGTTGTGATTGGCTGCGTGATGAAGCCGAGCATTTTTATCGGTTAGACCCCTCGGGTCAGAATGGCCCGGTAAGCGCCATCCGCGGTCCACGGCTTCAACAGACCGAGGTCGGAGCGGAAGCCGCCCTCAACGTAGTCGCTGTCGAGAAGCTTACGTTTGCGCGCCTTCTGCACAACTGAATCGTCATTTTCCCTGTAGACGATGACGGCGCCAGGCGGCCGGCGCGTCGCCAGTGCGTTTGCGGAAGAAGCGGGAGAAATAGGCCGGATCTTCGAAGCCGATCTCGTCGGCAATATATTCTACCGAGCGGACGGTGAACATCAGCAGGCGCTTGGCCTCCAGTAGCCGCCGTTCCAACAGCAGCTCCTTGACAGACCGCCCGAAGAACTCGCGGGCAGCCTTGTCGAGAAGATGCGGCGTGGTCGCAAGCAGGGTCACATAGGTTCTGACCGGCCAACCACGCTTGATCATAGTTGATAACGGCATATCTTGCCTCCATCAGGACCGATGGAGAGCAGAATGATTAGTGCCGATCTGGGAAAGCAGCTCGAAACCTATATCCAGCAACTTGTCGACACGGGCCGCTATGGCTCGAAAAGCGAAGTCCTCCGTGAAGGTGTTCGACTGGTTCAGGACCGGGAGACCCGGCTTGCCGCACTGGACGCTTCCATCCTGCGCGGCATTGCCGATGCCGAGGCGGGCCGGACTAAGCCGGCGAGCGATGTCTTCGACCGGCTCGAGGCAAAGTACAGTGCGATGGCTGATCAGGCCGAAAAATCGGTATGACCCTTGAATTTTCCGACGAGGCGGAGAACGATCTTGAGCAGATCGCCGATTACATCGCATGGGACAATCCACGCCCCGCCCTTTCATTCGTCCGGGAGCTCCGCAGCAAGTGCGAAGACCTCGTCGACAGCCCCAACGGTTTCGCCCTCGTTCCCCGCTACGAGCACCATGGTATCCGCCGACACGTTCATGGCAACTACCTGATCTTCTACCCCGTCGAGAACGCGAAGGTGATCATCATCCATGTCCTGCACGGCGCCACGGACTATGGCGCAATCCTGTTGCCGTATTAATCGGATGTGGACGCCTGGTGGATTGTCAATTCGGCTTTCGCTTCCACGCTTTGCGGTCACGTAGTTTGACCTCCCCGTTAGCTGGTGTTTTGCGCCCTCTCACGAGGTCAATGGATTCCACGCCATTGCCATTCCGAATTGACGCCCGAAGCACAAGGCGCGATTGATTTTGAGAGGCTCATCGATGCGTTCGGGCTTGCCTGGAACGGGCACAGGCACGACGCAATGGTTTCGTAAGACCTGGCGAAAGCTCCACCTTTGCCGCGGCAACATTCTCACATCCGAACCGACGACCGAGCACGTCGGCGACGAGACCGTCGCTGCTAGGTCTTCTCGAACGTGTCGACGCACCGGTTGGTCCACGGATTTCAGATCGCCGGACGGCTGCTTCCGCATCCGAAGTCCATGTCAGGTTTGTCAACGGAACCAGCATATCGAGCCTGTTGCCGAACATTGCCGCATAGCCTGGCAGGCCGCGGTCGGCGACAACGAGAGATCCGGGATCGCCGGAAGCCCGTCGTCAGCGGCTGGCGGCATGCCAAGAACACCGAAAAGCAAACCATCGAAAAGCACAGCCGCCAGCGCTGGACCGAATGTCAGCCTTCGGGCGGGCAAACTGCGAACGCGTCAGGGGCTGATTCGTAGACTTTGAATCCTGAATACCACCTGATCCGCGCAACAGAGTCAGTCACGGGTGTTGTTCTGCGCGGTCCAGGTCCATGGGAGTCGCTTCATGCGTCCTTAAGAAAATGATGGCAGCTTCACTTCAGATTTGGGAGTGCATTCATGATACATGGGTTGATGTCGCGGGTTCGCATTCAGACGAAGGTGCTCGTGCTTTTGGCGCCATTCGTCATTAGCTTGTGCGCAGTGGGATTGACGGGATACTACGCGTCGAGCCTTCTCGAAGGACGGATGGAGATCTCCAACCATGTTTTGCAATCCCTGAACGGGTTCAAACATGTTTCTTCAAGCATGACAGGTTTTCTGATGAAGCCGTCGCAGGAAGCTCGTGATACCGCGCTTGCGGACGCCCAACAGCAATTGGCAAACCTGAACGAGACGATTGAGACTCTAAGGCCGACGACCGATGTGGAGCTTCTCGAACGGGCGCTCGATCAGTCGCAAATCATCCCGCAAAAGATCGAAGCGATCTGGCAAATCGAAACGGGACAGCAGAAAATTCTCAGTGATGTGGACGCTGCTTCCGCGGCACTTCTTGACCTGCAAGGGGAGGTTGGCAAGCGCTCCTTCATGCTGATGGCCAGTGCGAAAAAGATGGAAAATGCCAACAAGAGTGGCCTGAGTAATTCCGTCTCCATCATCGCGGCCGCCAGTGTTGCGACGAAATTTCGCAATGATTATACAAACGCTACAACGCCGCCTGACAAGCTTAGCCTTCTAGCCAAATATGCGCCCGATTTGCAGAACGCAAAGGAGCAGCTTTCGCCTGCGATAGGGACCGACCGACAAGCCCTCGCCACTCAGTATGCCGCTGCTGTAGATGCCATCGCCAACGCTTCGAAGGCGCCGCCGGGCACTTTGGATGTCTCGAAAACGGATGCCGCCGTCTCCAATCTTGCTGCAACTGGCGACAGTCTCAAGACGATTGGGGACGATCTGATGCGGGCCTCCGTACTCGCGCTTGCCGCGTCTGATAAGGATATCTCTCAAGCGACGAATGTCGGCAACGAACTGCGTGCTATCGTTAACAGCAATAACGAGATCCGCGTCGGCTTTGCCGAACTCGCCGGCAAACCAGACGACACGCGAGTGAAAAAAGTCCAGCAATCGATCTACATGTATCAGACCGAGCTCGGCCGTCTCGCCGGCGTGGTTACCGACGATCCGGTTTTTGCCGAAATTCCGAAGAAGGCTCAGCCCGTCCTCGATCTGCTTGCGGCGAACGCTGCAGCGCTCTCTGAAGGTGCGGCGCGCAAGCTGGCTGAGTTCGACAGAGCTGCGGGGCAGATCGACAACACTTGGAACCTCCTTGCGCAATTCGCCGACACGCAGAAGCAAAATGCTGGCCAGGATCGTCAACAGGCCAACAGGATATCTGGCGGCGCCATTGTGATCGGCATTCTGATTGCTATGACCGCGGGTGCCGCGCTGGTCGTTACCTTGAAGGGACCGATCACCCAGATTACCGCAGCGATGCGCAAGATCGCAGAGGGAAGGCTCGACACAGCAATAACCGGCGAGAAGCGGGGCGACGAAATCGGGGAAATGGCCCGCGCGCTTTCCGTCTTCAGAAAAAATGCGCTATCGAAGGTCGAAATGGAACAACAGGCCGAGATCGCGCGTAGCGACGCGGAATCCGAGCGCGCCCGCAACGAACTCGAGCGGCGTAGCGCGAAGGTCCAGGTTGACGCTGCAATCGAGGCGCTTGCAGAAGGGCTCACGCGGCTGTCACGCGGAGACCTGAATTTTGCGATCGATACGCCCTTTGCCCCCGAACTCGACCGGATCCGCATCGATTTCAACATGTCTGTGGCGGGTCTCAGAGAGACGCTCTGCGAGATCCGCGAGACGTCTTCCCTCATCAGCGACAATGGCCGCCAGATGGCGGAAGCCGTTGATGACCTGGCCAGTCGAACGGAGAAGCAGGCGGCTGCCCTTGAGGAAACCGCAGCGGCAGTGCAGGAGATTTCTTCCGCCGTCAACACCTCTTCAGGACGGGCAGCAGCAGCGCTTGCGCTTGTCCAACGCGCCAAACAGGGCGCGGACGCCTCGGCTTCAGTGGTCCGAAACGCGGTCTCGGCCATGGGGCGGATTGAGGACGCGTCGGGCAAGATCGTTCAGATTGTCAGCGCGATTGACTCCATCGCTTTCCAGACCAATCTCTTGGCCCTGAATGCGGGGGTTGAAGCGGCGAGAGCGGGTGAGGCCGGTAAGGGCTTTGCTGTCGTGGCGCAGGAAGTGCGGGAACTGGCGCAGCGATCTGCTCGCGCAGCCAAGGAAATCGGCGAACTTATCAACAATTCCGTCCGAGAGGTTGCGTCTGGCTCCGAGTTCGTCGGCCGCACGGGCGATGCGCTGATTGGGATTTCTAGCGAGATCGTCCACATCGTTGGCCATATTGAACTGATCGCCTCCTCAAGCCGCGAACAGGCAACAACACTCCAGTCAATCAACGCGTCGGTGAACGATATTGATCGTATGACGCAGCAAAATGCGGCGATGGTGGAAGAGACGAATGCTGCCACCCAACAGCTCTCGTCAGAGACGCTCGCACTTACTGACATGATCGCACGCTTTCGGCTTGAAGGCCGCGAGAGCCCGGCTTCAGCACGCTACGAGACCGCGGCATGATGGCATCATACATTCGCAGAACTGGCAACTTGATGTCATGAGCGCCTGCGGCAGTCGTCTCCGCGTGAGCACGGTGTGCGGAGATTTCCAATAATGCCCCATGGTGGCGGGCGATCACGATTTGGCACGGTCTTTAAGTATTGCAGTCAATCTACTGAACGCACAGGGCTATAGATTGATCGCTGGGCTCCTGCGCATCGCGAGAGACGTGGCAAGGCGGAGCCAAGGGTGTGAGGCGGGCACCCGACAGGAAAGGCGCCCAACAGGCATTTTAATCCGACCGAGGATGCGAGCGGCAGGTGATGCCGATCGCAACCGCAAATCGGTTGGGTCCGAGGACACCCTCGGCGAAGTGCCCCATGACCCAAGGACAACACCATTTCCTGGAGGACATGATCAAAGCGCAGAGTGATCCGGTAACTTGAAATGAGATGGTCGGCGTCGGCATTGTCCGCCGCCTCCGGCCTGCGCGACAGCGTTTCCATTCAATGATCTCGTGTGGCTCCGTCATCTGGCAGGCGACACGCATCAGCCGTTGCACAGCATGGGACTATCCCCAAGTGACACCGCTCGCAGCCACCATTGGGCCAACCTTCCTACGCCTTGATGGGGTTCGAACCGTCGACCCATAGATTATTGGTATGTTCACGCGGTTGGGGGCAAAGGATCAGTGCCTTCGCTAAGGATCGCGAGATACCGCCGGTAGCTAAATACGCGACCTCGCTTGCGGCCAGTGACCTCCTCAACTACACCGAAACGCTCCAGGTCTGTAAGTGCCGCATTGACGGTGGGCGCGGAAAGGCCTGTCTGTTGAACGAGCTGATTGGCCGTCATAAACGGATTTTGCTGAAAAAGGTCGTGGATCCGAAGCGCCGAGCCCGCTCGGTCGCTTTCGGATGTGATGCGCTCGCGGTCTTCCTTAAATACGTCGACGATCTGGGTCGCCGCGTGAAACGCCTGGTTGGCGGTGTCGGCAACGCCAGTGAGGAAGAAGTCGAGCCACGCTTCCCAATTGCCTTGTTCGCGAACCTCCTGAAGCAGTCGATAATATTCCGTCCGATGGGCCTTCAGATAAAGGCTCAGGTAGAGCAGCGGCTTACGCAGAACCCCGTTCGTGCAAAGATACAACGTGACAAGGAGGCGACCGATTCGCCCGTTGCCATCTAAGAATGGATGAATCGTCTCGAATTGGACGTGGAGAAGGCCAGCCTTAATTAGTGCCGGTAGTCTCGACCGATCTTCATGCATGAAACGCTCAAGGGCATCCAGGCAGGCGTCCATTTCCATGACAGGCGGTGGGACGAAGAGGGCGTTGCCAGGCCGCGTCCCGCCAATCCAATTTTGCGAACGCCGGAATTCTCCCGGATTTTTGGTGCCACCACGCCCACTGTGCAGCAATCGCGCATGCATTTCGCGGATCAAACGCAGCGACATCGGCAGCGCTTCTAGTCGCTCCAAACCATACATCATGGCATCGACGTAATTAGAAACTTCGCGAATATCGTCGATGGGCTGGCCTGCCTAGGCTTCGGTCTCAAAACGCAGGAGATCGGACAGTGTCGACTGCGTCCCTTCGATCTGCGAAGATAGAACAGCCTCTTTCCTGACATACATATAAAGGAAGAGTTCCTGACGAGGAAGCAGCATCGTGATGCCATCGAGCCGTCCGAGAGCTCGCTCTGCCAAGCTAAGGCGCTCCAAGAGTGAAAGCACGTCAATGGCAGGTAGCGGCGGCAACGCAGGTGGTATGAACGCCCGCACTGTTTCGCCGGCAACTGATGTTTCGACAAAGCGCCCGCGCCGCTGATTGGGTTCGGACAGACATGACGCGAGTATGGGTTTCGGCCGCTATTTAAGCAAGCGTGGCTTTATTTAAATAAGGAGAAAACTAAGGTAAGCCCTCTTAAATAAGCCTCGCCACGTTCGACCGCCTTGACGGGATCTGAACCGGCGAAGGCTTGCAATCGATCCGGGGTTAAATGGACAGGCAGCGCGCCACGCTCAACCCATTGTGATGGGGGAGGGCGCGCCGCGCTTGCAGCCGCAGCTGCTGCAAGGGCGTAGGTCTTCACCGTCAAACTCTCCCCTGGTTCGGGCGTCGAAGATTCGGACATCACTGCCAATCTGCCCCTTCAAGATTCGGCGATCCACCAGGCCGACCCTGCCAGCACCCGGCACGGCCTTGAAAGAACCGCCTTCAAGCGGTCTAGCGGCATCGAGAAGCTCTGGCCGCCCCGCGATTACCCGCCAGCCTCCGTTCAGGATAAATGTCTCGACACCGTAATACTGCAATATGAACCAGGCCCGTGCGGCTTCAGTCATCTGCCCGTCATCGTAAACAAGGACCACTCCCTCTTCGCCGATCCCCAGTTCGGTAATTGCTTTTTGCCAGTAATCCATGTTGTCAAACGACGTCTCGCCGGACCTCGCGGCGACTTCCCAGTCTTCGATGGGAACGCGGACAGATCGAGGCGCATGATCGCGGCCAAATGCCTCGGCAACCCGGACATCCAGGATGTGCATCTTTGGACGATCTTTTATGGAAAAGGCTTCAATGATCGGGTCGTAGCTCATGTGCATCTCCGGGCTCTTGAGCACAAGGACGGGCGACCTCAGCAAGCCGCCCATATCGAAGTTATATAATAAATTTACAGACTTAAGGTAAACGCAGCCAAAATCCGGATGGCTTCGCTACAACGCGCGGCGATTTCGATTTTAAACACGCGCTCTATTTTCCACTTCATTGGGCCGGCGGTCGCGGATCTATCCTGGTATCCAAAATCCCAGGTAACTTTCGCGCCTTAGGCGCCAGAAGAACGGCTCGTTCGGAGCATCGAAGGAAGCCCCAATCTGCAGCAAAGTGCGGTCGATGAATCGCGATAACCACCTGGAGATCCGCTCGGCTGCCGTTTGCGGCGCTATGCGTTCTACCTGTCTCGCGCAGCCCGATAGCTGGCCGCATGATGCCGATCGGGCACCTTGTCGCCGTCTCTGAAGATCTTTTGCCGCAGCGAGCCTTCCTGGTAGGTAGTCTTGTAGATCCCACGATCTTGCACGGCAGGTACCACATGCTCGACAAAGTCTTCGTAGCTTTCCGGGACGACGGTGCGGGCCAGATTGAACCCATCGATCTCGCCCTCCTCGATCCACGACGCAAGTTCGTCCGCGACCTGGGAGCCGTTGCCGACGATCGTTGGATAGCGCCCACTGATGGCGAGTTCGCCAAGTAACTGGCGCTTAGTCCATCCACGCTGCTTCGCAAGCTGGGTTTGAGACTGAATGGCATTGGACGTCCCGTAGGCGATCTCCTCGTCGAGATCGTATTTCGAGAAGTCGATGCCGGTACCAGCCGAGAAATGAGCGAGGCCTGCTTCCGGATTTGCGTAACGGAGATATTCGGCATGCTTGTCTTTGGCTTCACCAGTCGTTGCACCGGTGACCACGGTGACGCCTACTAGGATCTTGATGTCCTCCGCTCTGCGTCCTGCATCGACAGCTTCCTGGCGGAGAGCACGGGCTGCGGTTCGGGCCGACGATTTGTCGCTGCCGGTGATAAACACGCACTCGGCGTGACGGGCGGCGAACTGCCGTCCCCTCCCCGAGGTTCCCGCCTGATATAGAACTGGCGTCCTTTGCCGCGACGGCTCGCTGAGATGATATCCGTTCGACCGATAGTATCGGCCGTCATGCTCCATGGGCCGAACCTTGTTCGGATCTGCAAACACGCGGTTAGGCTTTGTCGAGCAAGATGACATCGTCATCCCAACTTCCCTCCCAGAGCTTGTAAAGCACCTCGAGATATTCGTCGGCTCGATCATAGCGACTGTCATGCTCGGCCTGGGCGTCTTCTCCTAGAGCTCTGGCCGCACTGTCGAGGTAGCCGGTGAGATATTCCAGCCGATCCTGCCGTCCGTCAGGTGGTCGAGCGTCGACATCCGCCGGGCAAATAGGTAGGGCGCTTCTGAGTTGACGTTGACAGTGACGCCAAAGCCCAGATTCTTCGTCACCGCGGCCATTGCCGAAACCAGCAAGAGCGGATCGTTGATGGGTAACTGGATGGACTCCCTCACTGTAAGATCCGCCGAGCCTTGATAGACGTCGTAGACGCCGATGATATCGGCGAGAAACACGCCGTCGAACAGGCCGCGTTCCAGCGTCTGGGCGAGCGACGTCCAGTAGTCGAGGGTCTTGTACCGGTGTGACTGATCGCGCGGATGGGTCCAGAGCCCGTGGTTGATGTGGCCGACAGAGTTCATGTTGAACGCGTTTAGTAAGATCTGCTTCTTCTGAGCCAAGGTCTCCCTCCGCCTCCGTTTGCCTTCAGATTGCGCCGTGACGTGGCGGTAGCTTTCCGCTCAGATAGTAGTTTCCGATCGCCTGGTATTTCCAGCGAACCGGGTCGTGCAGCGTGTGGGTTCGCACATTGCGCCAGTATTGGTCGAGGTTGTCCTCCGAGAGCGTGGACGAGGTTCCCGAAAGTTCGAACAGCTTGCTGCCGGCCAATAGCCCCGCCTTTGTCGATAGGATTTTCGCCTCCGCCACTGCAACAGATGCCGCGGCGACAGTCTGTTCCGTCATGTCGCACTGTGCCGTGTCGACCAGCGCCGCCGCTCTGGCGAGCAAGGCTTGGGCCGCCCGCAGCCGCACCTTGACCTCGCCGACGCCATAAAGGGTCAGCGGATCATCGACGGCCCGCTCGACCTTCGCGTCAATCCACGGACGCGAGCGCTCCCTGATGAACCGCAGCATCTCGCGATAGGCGCCCTGCCCGATGCCGAGATCGATCGCGGCATGCATGAGCTGTGCCTGTGGGCCTATCGTCGTCGGCCGGTCGAACGACGCCTTGAACGGTACGATCCACTCGGGTTTGACCTGCACATGCTCAAACTGGACCGAGCCGCTGCCGGTAACACGCTGACCGAAGCCATCCCAGTCGTCGGTGATGGTAACACCGGGCGCGTTGCGGGGAATGAAAACCAGATAGCTGGTCTCAAGCCCGTCTTCGACCGCGACCGCAAGAGTTGGGATCCAATGCGCATAAAGCGCACCGGTGCAATAGAACTTGCGCCCCTCGACGAAAGCACCGCCTTCATCGCTCACAAGCCTCGTTCGCCGCGTGAAGTCGCGCTGTCCCACTTCCGCCAGAGCGTTGCCAAACCGTTCTCCTGCAAGGACTCGGCCGTAGAAGAATCGCTTCTGCTCATCGCTGCCGCCGACCCGCAGTACTTCAAGGGCGTAGTTCGTCTAGGTGGCCAAGGGGCGATCACGCCTATCTCCTACCAGCAAATCATTGAGATCGCCTGTCAAGTCGGCCGGGACCGAGCGCTCTGGAACAGCCTTGCTGCATGGGTCGATCACAAGATTGCTACGGCAGCAATGGGTTCACCGTCGAGCTAGCGTAGCCACTGGCGAAATTGACGGACCGACACCCAGAGGTGCGTTGGAACCTAGGACCGAGGAACCCGCTAACCGTTGTAAATTCCTGAAACGGGAGGAAGTCTTGACTGAAGGTCACATATACATCCTATTCAATCCAGCCTATCGCGCAAACCAGTATAAGATCGGAATGACGACTCGGACGCCCGAAGAAAGGGCCGCCGAGATCTCGTCAGCGACGGGAGTGCCTCAAAACTTCGAAGTGCTGTTGTCCAGACGGGTGACGGATTGTCATCGGGCGGAACGGTTGATCCATCAGAGGTTGGCGGAGCATCGGTCCGGTTCGGACCGTGAATTCTTTCAGGTCAGTCTCAGTTTCGCGATTGATATCCTCAATGAAGTTGCCGCCGCAGTCGGACTTCGTCCGGAGAAACCAGCTGTACAGGAACCAAGCGCTCCGATGGCTGATACTGTGACCACAGGCGACATCGATCTTGTCCCGCGTAAACCTTCCGTAGGACCACAGAGGAGAAGGCAAGAAACGCCGGGAGGCCCTGCCTCTTTCGAGGATCACATTGCCTACGCCGACGCGGTCAGGCAGCCGCTTCTGCGTGAGCTCCGTGACCATATCCTGGCGATCGATGGCCGCTTGCGTTCGGGCGAGGTCGTCACGCCTCGGCAACGCATCGCCTACAAGGTTTCGGGCGGGACGAACTTTCTGGAGATTAAGGTCCAGCGAAGGGCAATCCTGATTCGCCTGCCCGAGACCAGCTTGGTGGACGCTGAAGAGAAAGTGCGAAAGATACCCGAGACGCACGGATGGGGGCGATTGAAGGACGAAATCCGCATTTCGAGCGGTCCCGATATTAAATACGCGCTTCCGTTTGTAGAAGCTGCATGCCGGACAGAACTCAAGAGTCTAGATTAAGCTAAATTTAGAAGGTGCATGATCTTTCAACCGGACGGAATAACAGGCTCAAGGCGGAAATTGCGAATGAGCGCCTTGAACCAGTTCGAACCACCGACCCATTAATTCTCAGCACCGACAACAAAGCCTAGCTCGTTGGCAAAGTGTCTGGCCATTCCTGCGCGCCATGGAGGACGCGAAGAATGCGGACCGCTGTTTCGGTAATTGCATACGCCGCGACGTACGGCGTACCGTTAATTACCAGTTCGCGGGTCCCAGCAATTCTGCCGACACGACCGCTCGCGGGAAAATCTATCAACCGACGAACGGCAGCAACGATCCGTTCGTCGACCAGAATAGCGGCTGACGGATTTTCCGCTTCTATGTATGTGAATATGGCGTCGCGATCCGATAATGCGAAGGCAGACCAGGTAAGCTTCACGATTTTCGAGAACCCGCGTTAAGTCGGGCTGCCGCTCGACGTTTAGCAAATTGTGCCTCGACTTCATCATCCGAAACGTCCGGTCGAGTATCGTTCAGCGCTTCAAGCACCTTGGTGCGAAACCAAGCGTCATGGGCCTCGCTGCCTGAAAAAAGCTCGAGTGGCAGCGCACCCTCGTTGGCCGTCCGGGTGAGCAAGATACGAACCGCGTCCGACACTGTAAGCCCCATGTTTTCAAGCACTGCGGAGGCCCGATCCCGAACTTCGGCATCAATACGAGTTTGCACGAGTGCATTTGCAGCCATAGCTATCTCCACTTTTCGATGCGATGGTAATGCAAATGAATGACAAATGCCACAGCGCTTTTTGAGCGGCCTTCGCCCCTCTCGTTTCTTTTAGTTGCTCATGTATCTGAACAGGCGGCGTAATCTCAATCACGTGGGATAACGCCTATTTATGAAACTCGGACTTCTGGCGCCTATTTGGTAGTGCAAGAGTAGAGGATCGTGGGGCCAGAACAGCAGATGTAAAGAATCCAATCGGTATTCTTTCGTGCCATGATTACTTCCCTGCCGTATTCACCAACACAATGTTTGTGGCGACCCCACCGTCGGAGAGATCCCCCTTTTTTGCCTAGCGTTAGCGAAGACGTAGTTCCCCTTGCAGCCCGCCGCTGCCGCGTCACGGAACCTTTTCTGCGACGCCGCATATCGTTATCACTGGGCATTCATGACGATCAGGCCTTTGCCTTTGATGCGCTCCCCACCTTCCATTTTTTGGATGAGATCGATAGCGCCATCAAGCGGCACCGTGCGGCCGATGGAGATTTTGAGCTTTCCCTGGGCCGCGAGCGCGACGATTTCACGCATCGTCGTCTCGTCCTGTTTGCCCATCACGAATTTGCGGGAGCGCGAGAGGAAGATACACACGATCTTTGCGAACGAAGAATTGATATCGAGGATTACGCCTCCAGGCTTGCTGAGCCTGCTCTCCTCCCGGACCGTCAACCCACCATGCGTGTCGAAAACGACATCGAACTTTCCGTACTGCTCAGGCGGAATTGGCTGCCTGTAGTCGAGCACAGCGTCGACACCGACGAACTAACCTCATTGTCGCTCCACGGTTCCCGTACGATGCCGGACGAAAAATCCCCGCTTTAGCGGGGATGAGTGGGTGGGGTTGGTTTGTAAGCATTGCGCACCAGGGTGCACGACTATTTTGCGCGACATTATTTTAATTGCAATAAGTAGTACTTTACCCTTTTCGAGTTATGCTTCCCGATGTAAAGTAACTTGTTGTACGTTATCGGACAATAGAGGGAAGGCAACTAGAAATCGAATTGACACATCCTATTATCTAGAGGCCGCTCGGCGATTATTTGCTAACCCCAAGCATTTGTCTCCTGCGCCGGGCGGCGATCCGGTCTTTGGTCAGTCACGCCAATTGTTGCGCCGCTTAGGGAACGCCCTCCTGAAGCAGCGTCTTCCCAATGTCTTCTCCAGCGGGCCACTGAAAAGCACCCGCAGGCCCTTTTCAGCCAGGAGCTCCTTCAGCCGGCCCTTGGCGACCAGCTCCTCTTCCGTTCCTTGATGCTTCGCGTGCGATCCGGTCTCCGGTATGTCGATGCCTGAGCGGTACACTTTCCCCAGCAGCCACGCATCTTCGGCCGTCGCATATGGTATTGCCATCGACAGCGGTCAGCGATGCGCAGATGGGCAAGGCCGCAATCATTGTCCATTAGATCTCAGACAAGTGTTCGACAACGTACCACGTGGTTCGACATGTCTTATTTAATAGCATTCTAATTTAGAAATGCTTAAAACTACTTGGCAGTAGGAGGACCGAGAAAGCATGCAGCGTATTAAATCTCTCGAGAATGTCGAAACCAGACCGGTGTGGTCGGTAAAGGATTTCGCCAAGCGCCACCATCTCACTGACATTGAGGAAGCCCGCCTGCTGCAGCTATTCGGCCCCTTTGCTACAGCATCCGAACTTCTTCATAACGCTCAGCGAAAGCCCCGGTGGCGTTAGTGCTACGCCCGGCTCATCGCTAGCCGAGCGTCCGTCGCAGTCAGTTCGTGCGGACGGAACGCTTGGGCTGCCAACTCCTTCACCTTTTCAGGCTTCGAACTCCAAGAAACTTCCCTCAAGCTTCAGGGCGAACTTCGCCAACTTCATGTTTTGTTGGACGGTGTCGTCTGCTGCTCGAGGAAGACAACGAGAGGTCGTCGGCGAAGCACGGCCTGGATCCGTTCCGCCGTCATCTTGAGCACCGTGTCGCCGGCGCCGTGCCCAAGGGTGTCGTTGACCGGTTTGAAGTCATCCAGATCCAGCAGCATCAGCGCCAGCTTTTGACCCTTCGGCATGGGAAAGCTTGTCTCGAGATCGCTGGTGAATTGGCGGCGGTTTGCCAATCCCGTCAGAACGTAACTGCACTGTCCAGATTGCCGTTAGCTTGGGCTGTCCGAGCAGCTTCCAGCTTTTGTTCGTCAGGCCAGGACGAAGGGTAGACCAATGCAGCCTTCACCTTCAGTTCCTCGTCGGGATCAGCAATGCCCGCACGTAGTTTCTCTTTCAGGGATTCCCGGTGGTTGATCTCATTTTCGTTGGCGACCAGTTCTTCTTCACTGTAGCTCGGCGGACCGGCACGGCCGACAATCTGCTCGAGCTCGTTCGTCGAGGCTCCGCTTTGCTCAGCGGTTCGAACTTGCGCCGCGACGTCTTCGCGTGCCTGAACGGCAGTCGTTGTTCCCGGCAAACGGAGATTTCTGGAGTAACCGCCGCACCGACTGAGCCAACCGACGAGATCAATTTGTGTTCCTATGAAAAATAGCCGCGGCATGACCGCCGAAAAAACGACAAGAGCTTCGATGCTGCCGCCGCCCGGCAGGGAAGCGAGGGCTGACAAATGCATGCGGCGTTAGTCCGCATGCGCGATCGCAGGCGGTCAGAAACGGTCGCGTTGTGACTGACTGGAGCCAGTCGCGGCCTCCTCTATCCTCACATCCGCTTTTGCAGCGCATTGGTTGCCTGATCGAAGCCAGCCCACGAAAGTGGGATGGCGAGTGTCGCAAGTGGCGAGGCGACGTAGACCACCATGTTCGCAATCTCCTCGACCGTTGCCGGCCGCTGGATGATGGAGGTCGGCCGATGCGTCGTCCACCACGACCGGTGCGGCGCTGAGAGCCGATGGCGGTGTCGTGGAGTCGCTTGCCTAGAGGCGAGCAGGCGAAGTGCAGCAGAACCGACGGTGGTCGCCTTGAACCGAATCGAACCGCCGTTCAGCGGGCAAAATTCTACTTCGCGTCAATGACTTCCGACACATAAGAACGGAGCGTGTTTAAGACCGATGCTTTTGCATTTGATGACTTTACTGTCGACCGCCGGCGGCGATCGGGAACGCTATGAGGCCCATACTGGGGCTCAAAAGCTGTCCGCAATAGAGTTCGCGAAATGGAGACGTGCGAAAGCGATATGGCTGGTATGGCAAGCCATACACCATTTAGGCAAAAGAAGATTGACCGTATATCGAAACTCTGATTTATGATTTACGGTAATGATTATACCCCGACCCTCCATTGAGACTGCTCTTGAACGGGCCTTGGCGCGCGCACCCGTGGTCGCGCTGATCGGCGCACGTCAGGTTGGCAAGACCACGCTCGCTCGCAAACTTGCGGATCGAGTACAAGGCACAATTTATCTGGACCTGGAACGCGTAGGTGACAGACGCAAACTGGAAGATGCGGAAGCGTTCCTCCAAGCTCAAGCGGGGCATTTAACGGTGCTCGATGAGGTACAGCGATTGCCGGCGCTGTTTGCAGAGCTGCGGGGGATCGTTGACGATCGGCGCGTTGGCGGCGAGCGGTCAATGCAATTCCTGTTACTGGGATCGGCGTCGTTGGACTTGATCCAACAGGTTTCCGAAACGCTGGCCGGACGAATAATCTATCTCGAGATGCCGCCAATCAGTGCGGAAGAGGCTGAGGCGGCTTCTATCAGCATAGACGAGTTGTGGTTGAGAGGTGGCTTTCCCGATAGTCTGACTGCGGTGACGGATGAAGATAGCTACCTCTGGCGGCAGGCATTCGTCCGCAGTTATCTCGAACGTGATGTTCCGATGTTTGCGCCCCGTATGCCGGCCGCAACAATAGGACGGTTTTGGACGATGTTGGCAAACGGCCAAGGAAATACACTTAACAGCGCGCGGCTTGCCCAGGGTTTGGGAGTATCTGCGCCTATGATTGGCCGGTATATTGATCTCCTTGTTGATCTCATGCTGGTTCGCCGTCTCCAGCCTTGGAGCGGCAATCTCGGCAAGCGTCTTGTGAAGTCGCCGAAGATCTATGTTCGCGACAGCGGGCTCGTTCATGCCCTCCTGGAAATAGGAACGCTTCATCAATTGTTAGGTCACCCCGTAGTCGGACCAAGTTGGGAAGGTTTTGTACTAGAGACGCTTATCGTCGCAGCTGGTCCCGACGTGGTTCCTTTCTATTACAGGACAGCCGATGGTGCCGAGATCGACCTTGTCCTTGAACAGGCTGGCAAACCTAAGGTGGCGATCGAGGTCAAGCGCGCCAGCGCTCCGCAAGCTGAGCGCGGCTTCTTTGTGGCCTGCGACGATCTCGGAATAGAAAGCAGGATCGTCGTTGGCGCAGGTGCTGAGGATTATCCGGCGAAAGGCGGAGTCAAGGTGCGCACACTCCTGTCGGCTGTCAGCGAAGTTCGCGAAATCCTAAAATCACCGTTTGCGGCGTAAGCAGATTTATGGAACTGCATTGAACTGCATCATCAGCGGCTTGGCGTTTAGCCGCTGTCGGGTGCAGGTAGTGGCCGACATTTACGCCGGCCCCGGAACACCGCTATAACCGATAGAAGCGCGCGGCGTTGTCGTGAAACAGTGCGAGGCGCTCGTTTGGAGAATAGCTGGCGGTGATGGACTTGAAGCCGTCCATGATCTTGTCGTAGCTGCCGAACAGCTTGTCGACCGGGAAGTTCGAAGCGAACATGCACCTCTCTACGCCGAACGCTGCAATCGCCTCCTCGACATAGGGTCTGATGCTTTCGACCGTCCAGGTCCAGTCGCCCATTCCGAGACCTGAGATTTTGCAGGCGACATTGGGCGCCTGCGCAAGCATGCGCATCCCACTTCGCCACCCCTCGAAATGGCTTGGGCCGTCAACCTGCATGCCTGTGTGGTTCAGGATGATCTGCACGCCAGGAAAGTCGCGGGCAAGATCGAGAAATTCTTCCATCTGCCAATAGTAGAGCTGGAGGTCGAAACTGAGATCCCGTCGGGCAAGTTCCTTGAAACCCCTGCGCCATTCCGGCGTGCGGCTAACGCCAGGTTCGGTCAGGTAGGTCTTGGCAGAATCCTGGTGATGGTTCATCGACTGCCGAATGCCGCGGAAGTTCGCGTAAGTCATGTGCTCGTCGAGGAGGTCGCCGACGTCCGGCTTCCTAAAGTCGGCATATCCGACGATGCCGTGAGGAAAACCGTGCTTGTCGGCCACGCCCTGCAGCCACCGCGTCTCACCGGCCGGATCCTTCGGATCGTATCCGACGTCGAGATGGACTGCCTTCACCAGGTTCTGGTTCCTGGCGTCCGCCAGAAAGTCGTCGATGAGGTAGGTTTTGTTGATCGCGGTGTAGTCGCCGAAGGCAGACGGTTTCACGCCGTCCGACAGCCACGGATAGTAGTTGTTGTCGAGATCCCACAGATGAAAATGCGGATCGATGATCGGGAGGTCTTTCATGCCTGTTGCCTTTCAAGAGATTGCCGAAAAGGACGCCGGCCAGAACAGCCGGCGTCGGCACCAGCTTAGTTGGCGGGCGGGAACACCCGTGCGATGACCGCCTTCGCCTCCGGCGAATCGACTTTGTCAGCCGTCACCAGTGGCATAACGAGAGCGAGGTCTTTCTTGACCGGCGCACCGGAGATTGCGTTGAACACCTGCTGCGTCCCGTCGATTCCTTGTCCGACCGCCTCCTGGAAGAAGATGCCCTGGATCGCGTTCGACTTCAGCAGCGAGATCGTCGTCGGGCTGCCGTCCGCTACCGCGATGCCGACCTTGCCCGTAAGACCGCGGGTCTGAAGGACCTTGGCAGCGCCGGTCCCGGCCTCATCATACATGCCGTAAATGGCCTTGATGTCAGGATGGGCGGTGAGCATGTCATTGGCCTGCGTGACCGCCTCATTGACCGTAAGCCCCCTTGTCTCCAGCATCTGTGCCAGATCGCAGCCACTCGCCTTGAACGCCTCTTCGGCACCCTTCAGATATTTCTGGGCGTTCTCGCGGTCCTGCGGCAATGAGAGCATGCCGACCTGGTTGCCGCCACGGTCCTTGGCAAGCTTGCAGACGAATTCGCCCTGCGCCTTGCCGGTCTCGTAATTGTTTGCCGTAACCGACGAGGTGTAGTCGGTCTGGCCGGGCTGCGGGCCGATGCCGGCGAAGGCGACGGGGATGTTCTGCGATTTCAAGTAGGCGAGGAGCGGCGGCGTGCTCGTCGAACTGACCGGGCCGATCACGACGGCGTCGACGCCCTTCGTTACGGCAGTGCGGGCATTGTCCATCTGTTTTGCCGGCGAATTTTCGGACGTGTACTCGACATAGTCCATGCCGAGTTCCTTGGCCTTTTCCTTCACGCCGTAGCCGACCCACTGCCAGTAGGAGATGTCAAGCGACGGCGCCAGGTACGCCACTGTCTTCTTTTCCTCAGCATGAGCGGCAGCCGAAATTGAAAGGGCCACCATTGCAACGCCGGCAAACAACCTTACTGCGTGTTTCGTGCTTTTCATTTTCATTACTCCTCCAAAGACCGGCTTTGCCGGGTTGATGTCAAACGGCCCCCCGCCGCGACTTGCTGAAGCGGTCGATGAGGACCGCGATGAGAATGGCGACGCCGGTGACCGACCCCTGCCAGAAGCTGTTGATGCCGATGAGATTGACGCCGTTCTGGATGACGGTGATCATCAGAGCTCCGAGCACCGCGCCGACAGCGGTGCCCGTGCCGCCGAGCAGGCTTGCACCGCCGATCACGACCGCCGCGATGGCCTGGAGCATGAGGCTTGATCCCGCGGTGGATTCTGCGTTGAGGATGTAGGAGATCGTCAGGAGGCCGGAGAACGATGCAAGCAGCGAGGACGCAACGTAGGCCACGAATTTCGTGCGCTTGACCGGAATGCCAAGCAGATAGGCAGCCGTCGAACTGCTGCCGACGGCATAGAACCAGCGGCCCGCCACCATCTTCTTCAGGAAGAGCTCGATTGCGATCAGGAGGATCACGCAAAAGAGGATGTAATTGGGAACGCCCGGTATCAGGCTGCCGCTGTTGAGAAGCCAGAAGTCCGGATCGCCGATCGGCATCGAGCGCCCGCTGGTGACGATAAAGGCGAGCGAGCCGGCCACGGCAAAGGTGATGAGGGTTACGACGAACGGCGCCAGACCGGCGATCGTGACGAGGAAGCCGTTGATCGATCCGAAAACAAGTCCGACGCCGAGACCGATCAGGCTTGCCGAGATGCCGCCAAATCCATTTGCCATCGCCTGCGCGGTCACCATGCCGGTCAAGGAAAACACCGAGCCGACGGATAGGTCGATACCGCCGGTGATGACGACAAGCAGGACGCCCAGCGACATGATGATAAGAGGCGCACCGGCCTGCGTGATATTGGCGAAGTTGCCCCAGGTGAGCGCCTGAGGAACCTGCGAGCCGACCGCAAGGGCCAGCAGCACGATGGCCAGAGCGATCGCGATCTCGGTCCTGTAGGCGCTAAAGAGGCTTTCCCTCTGCCTGATTTGTGTTGCCGGCGCCTCAGTCGGCGCGATGTGTGCCCGGGTCCCAGTCATGCGGCCATTCCAGTCAAGGTAACAAGTTTCTCTTCACTGAAGTCGTCGCGGTCCATCACGCCGGCACACCGTCCCTCGGTGTCAAAGGCGATGACGCGGTCGCAGACTTCCAGCAGTTCGACATTTTCCGTGGACCACCAGACGATCACCGTGCCTGAAGCAGCCATCTGTCTGATGAGCTGATAGATCTCACGCTTGGTTCCGATATCGACGCCTCTGGTCGGTTCCTCGAGGACGAGCAGCCGGGAGGGCAAGCCCAGCCAGCGGGCAAGCAGCAGCTTCTGCTGCGTGCCACCGCTCAGCGTGCTCGGCAGATCCCAGACGGAAGCGGCCTTCACCTTCAAGGCCTTCAGCAGATCGAGGCATTCGCCCCCTTCAGAGCCGCCGGCGAGGAGCGCGCCTCTGGTCACACGGCGGGACGCCATCACGTTATCGATGATCGGAAGACTGTGGAGGACTCCCTTGTGTGCCCGATCGCCGGTCACATATCCCGCTCCCAGGCGGGCGGCTTTGCGCGGCGATCGGAGCTGGTCCGGCCATCCCGCACGCGCAACCGTCCATCGCTTCTTCCGGGCGGCGCCTGTCAGCGCTTCGATCAGTGCCGCCGGTCCAGCCGGTGCGCCGGCCACGCCGAGGACGGTGCCTGGCTGCAGTTCCAGTCTGACACCTGCCTCCTCGATGGTAATAGTGTCCGTCGCAGCGGAGGCGTCCGACCGGTATTCGGGCCGCGGCGTCCGTTCCGGTGCATGAGAGGCTGCCACCTGTCCCATCTTTTCGATGATGCCGGCGTCCGTCAGCTCTGCCATCGGCTGACGATCGGCTACCGTCCGGCCGTCGCGGATGATCGTGCAGACATTGGCGATCTGCCTGATTTCCTTCATCCGGTGCGAGACGAACACGACCGACAGACCGGTATCCCGGGTGAGCCGCCTCAGGACCGCAAACAGCCTCTCCGTCTCAAGAGTTGTGAGATTGGCGGTCGGCTCGTCGAGGAGGATCAATTCCGCACCCGAAGAAAGAGCCCTGGCAATTTCGACCATCTGACCTTCGTGGAGGCTCAGGCTGCCCACCAGCCTGTATAGAGACTTGGCGGCGAAATCCTGGTCGATCATTCTCAGCGCATCGTAGGCCTGTCCCGCTGCGGCCACACGCCGAAACAAGCCCGAACCTCTCCTTTGATGCGGCAGGGCAATGTTTTCGGCGACGGTCAAATGCGGCAGGAGCGCAAGTTCCTGGTGCACGACCGCGACCTTCGCCCTGCCCTCGGCCTCGCTCCGTTCGCTGCCCTTGCTGTCGAAGAAGCGGATCTCTCCATCGTTGCGCGAGGCCGCGCCCGTGATGATCTTGATCATCGTCGACTTGCCGGCGCCGTTACCGCCAAGCAGCGCATGAACTTCCCCTCGCGCAACGGAGAAGTCGACGCCTTTGAGGACCGAGGTCGCACCGTAGGACTTTGTAAGTCCTCGGACGGTGATGACGTTCTTGGACGTTTCGCTCATCGGACGCTCCTCAGTAGATCGTCAGCGCCGGCACGAAGCTGACCGCAAGGAGGAGCAACATGGCCATGCCGAAAAACGGCCAGAGCTCGTTCGTCGTGGTGCCAAGCGGCGCCTTTGCGATTGAAGACGAGATGAACAGGGTCGTGCCGATCGGCGGCGTGTAGAGCCCGATCCCGAGGTTGATCACCATCATCAGTCCAAGCTGGACCCGGTCGAGGCCGATGGAATCGGCCAGAGGAACGAAGATCGGCCCGAGCAGGAGGATCGCCGGCGGCATATCGAGCGGCATGCCGACCACCAGCATGATCAGGTTCATCATGAGAATGATGACGATCGGACTGGAGATGTGCGTCGAAACCCATTCGGCCATGTGCTGCGGAGCCTGATCGAATGTCAGCACCCAGCCGACCGCCGCGCTGCCCATGATCACGAGCATGACGACGCCCGTCGCGACGCCCGCCTCCACCATGTTCTCGCAGAAGCGTTTCCAGGTCAGGTCACGGTAGAAGAGGATGCTGAGCAGCAGCGAGTAGACGACCGACAGGACCGAGACCTCTGTCGGCGTCGCCAGGCCGGATCGCAGAAAGACGATGATCAGGATCGGCAGCAGGATTGCCGGGAAACTTTGCACTGCCAGCCGCGCCAGCTCGCGCTTGCGGACCTTCACGGCCTCAATGGCATACCCCCGCCTTACTGACACGTACCAGCAGACGAACACGAAGCTCGCCGCCATGATCAGCCCCGGAACAATGCCGGAGATGAACAGATCACCGACGCTGACGCCGCTGATCAGAGCGTAAAGGATCATCGGAATCGAAGGCGGGATGAGGACGTCGATGACAGCGGAGGTCGCGTTGTTGGCGGCGCAGAGCGCCGGCGGAAACCCGTGCTTCTTCTGCCAGGGGATGAGGACGGAGCCGAGCGCACTCGCATTCGCCACGGCCGAACCGGATACGCCGCCAAAGACGACCGAGGATACGACGGTGGTCGAGAGCGGTCCGCCTCGCCACCGCTGCATGGCGCGCGAGGCGAGTTCAAGGAGCTGACGCCCCAACTCGCCGCCAAGCATCAGCGTGCCTGCAAGCATGAAGAACGGAAGCGCCAGCATCGGGAAGGACTGGGTCTGGTCGTAGACCTGCTGGGCGACCACCGAGAGCGGAACGTAACCGTTGAACAGGACTCCAAGCCCCGCTGCAATGATCAGCCCATAGCCGACGGGAACGGCGAGGACCATGAGGATGCAGAAGGAAATGATCATGACGAGTGTCATAGCGCGATCTCCTCGGGCTTGATCTCGAGGCGGTGATCCCAGCCCAGGCGGAGAACGCGGACGGTCGCGGCGATGGTGACGATGGACACCAGCACCGCGCCGATCGACAGCGAGTAATAGCCGATGCTGTTCGGAAGCTGCAGAACGGGGCTGTGTTCTGCCCCGGCAATCTCGGCCACCACGGTCGCCTGATATGCCAGCACCAGAAAGGCGGCGACGCTGATCGCGTTTGCTATGATGAGGGCCGTCGTCCGAGCACTGCCGTCGAGCTTTTCGTAGAGCCATTCGACGGCCATATGCCCGCCCGCATGGGCCGCAATGATGATCCCGGCGATGATGAACCATGGAAACATCAGCATCGGCAGCTCCTGGGCGAACGACAGTCCCCCGCTCGCTGAAACATATCGGGCCACGACGTTGGCCGAGGTGACCACCGTCAGCGCGATGCCGCTGACGATGATCACCAAACGGGCGAATAAGACGATGATACCGGCGACCAGATCGACGGCTGAATAAAACCTGCTCATGGGGCCTCCGGATCGTGAGAGGAGCCTCAGCCCCTCGCAGCTGCTTCCACCTGGGTGACAAAATCGCCGAAAGGCTTCTTCTTCCAGCTGTCCGCGACGGACGCGGTCGCCTTGACGAAAGCGTCGTGGTCGACTTCCACGACCTCGACGGCGGAGTTCTTCTTGAAGTTCTCGAGCACCTCAGCGGCCTTCTCGCTCGAGAGCTTCCGCTGCAGAGCACCCGCCTCCTTCGCCGCGGCCTTGACCGCCTCCAAATCAGACCCCAAGCGGGCCAGAGCGATCTTCGACATCAGGAACGGTGTGGATTCCCATTTGTGGGCGGTCAGGCTGATGTATTTGTTGACCTCGTGAAGTTTAGAGCTTTCGATATTGGCGAGCGGATTCTCCTGCCCGTCGACAACGCCCTGCTGCAAGGCGATGTAGAGCTCGCCGAAGGCGATTTGTTCGGTGCCTGCTCCCAATGCCTGGAAGATGTCGATGGTCATCGGATCGGCCGGCGTCCTGATTTTCATGCCCGCCAGGTCGGCAGGCGAAGTCACCTTCCGCTTCGAGTTCGTCAGGTGCCGGATGCCGTTGTCCCACCAGTCGAGCGGTACGACTCCGACCGCTTCGAAGCGGCGGTTGAGCTCGGCGCCCACCGGACCGTTCAGGACAGCGACGGCCTTGTCGGTGTTTTCGAACAGGAACGGCAGACCGAGCGCGCTGAGTTCCGGAACGATCGCCGAAGTTGCGCCCTGGCTGTTGGCAGTGAAATCCAGCGCGCCTGTCCTGAGACTGGTGAGCATCGCGGAGTCGCTGCCAAGCGTCTCGGCGCCTGCGACGTTGATCTGGATACGACCTTCGGTCTTCTCTTTGACGAGTTCCGCGAACTTATCCGCGGCCACGGTTCTGGGATTGCCGGGAGCGGCGCCATGGCCAAGGGTCAGGGTCGTGGCGGCAGCGCTGGCGGATCGGCTTGAAAGCACGATTGCCGGGGCCGCGAGCGCAGCAGCCGCGGTCGCCAGGAAAGATCTTCGATTGATCTGCAAGCTCATTTCATCCTCCATCACAAGCTTGTTTAAACGGCCGGCATCTCCTCAACCGGCCGATGTCCGTCAGGTCGAGAGCCAGGCCTTGACCGCCTCCGTCACCCTCACGGTCGATAGCCCGTATTGGTCATGGAGCGTTGGCAAGGCGCCCGCCTCCAGGAACTGGTCGGGTAGGCCGATCTGGCGGAAGGCCGGCGGTGCGACGCCGGCACGCAACAGCGTGCCGGCGACTGCCTCTCCAAGGCCGCCAATGAGAGTGTGGTTCTCCGCCACGACCACCAGCCGCCCACCTTTGCGGCACTCGGCGACGATCGTCGCCTCATCGAGCGGCTTTATGGTCGGGACGTGCAGGACGGCAGCGTCGACTCCGTCGTTTCGAAGCTGTTTGGCAGCCTCGAGCGCGCGCATCGTCATCAGGCCCGACGAGATGATGAGAGTGTCCTTGCCATCACGAAGGAGCTTGGCCTTGCCGAGTTCGAATTTGTAGCCGTATTCCTCCAGAACCAGCGGAACGTTGCCGCGTAGCAGGCGCATGTAGACCGGCCCTTTATGGGCGGCGATCGCCGGAACCGCTTGCTCGATCTCGCTCGCGTCGCACGGATCGACGATCGTCAGGTTCGGCATGCCGCGGAACATTGCGAGATCTTCCGTCGCCTGGTGGCTCGGCCCATATCCCGTCGTCAAGCCCGGAAGGGCGCAGACAATCTTCACATCAAGCATCTCCTCGGCAATCGCCAGGCAGATGAAGTCGTAGGCCCGCCGGGAGGCGAAGACGGCATATGTCGTTACCCAAGGCTGAAAGCCTTCGCGCGCCATGCCCGCCGCCGACATCATCAGCAGCTGTTCCGCCATTCCCATCTGGTAGAAGCGGTCGGGATGCGCAGCACGGAACACATGAAGGTCCGTGTATTTCGCAAGGTCGGCGGACATGCCGACAATACGCTCGTCATTCCGCGCCAGGGCGGCAAGCGCGTTGCCGAAGGGTGCCGGCCTCGTCGGCTGATCGGGACCGGCAATCGATGCGATCATCGCCGACGTCGTTAGGCGGGGCTTGTCGATGCCGCTTTCAAGATGGGCAGGCCGGATGTACTTGGAACGCCTCATGCCTCCACTCCCGCATCGATGATCCTGAGGGCCTCGGCCCATTCGTGGGGTTCGACGCGCAGGAAGTGGTTTCGATCGCGCGCCTCGAGGAAGGGCACCCCCTTCGCCATTTTCGTGTCGCATATGATGATGCGAGGCTTCGCCTCGGCGTGGTGACGAGCGGCGTCGAAGGCCTTTACGAGCGCATCGATATCGTTGCCGTCCACCCTTTGGACAAACCAGCCGAAGGCCTCGAATTTTGGGCCGAGCGGTTCGAAATTGAGCACGCCAATGGACGGGCCGTCGGCTTGCATCTGATTGACGTCGACAATGCCGATCAGGTTGTCGAGCCTGTAGGAACCCGCCGACATCGCGGCCTCCCAGGTCGAACCCTCGTCGAGTTCGCCGTCGGAAAACAGATTATAGACAAAGGAAGAGGACTTCTTCCGCTTCAGCGCCAAGGCCATGCCGACCGCGATGCCTAGTCCGTGTCCGAGCGACCCGCCGGTGATTTCCATGCCGGGCGTGTAGGCAGCCATGCCGGACATCGGCAGCCGGCTGTCATCCGTGCCGTAGGTCTCCAGCTCATCCTCGGGAATGATCTTGGCTTCGATCAGAGCTGCGTAAAGCGCGATCGCATAGTGGCCGATCGACAACAGGAACCTGTCGCGGCCTTCCCATTCGGGATCTTCCGGCCGGTAGTTCGTGGCGTGGAAGTAGGATACGGCAAGGACGTCGGCGACGCCGAGCGCCTGGGCGATATAACCCTGCCCCTGTACCTCACCCATGCGCAGCGCGTGACGGCGGATGCGCCGGGCGCGCGCTGTCAGACTGATATTGTGGCCGATCTGGCTCATGTCGGTGTCTCTCCAGATGGGCCTCAGTGGATCAGCATGCCGCCGTTGACGTCGATCACCGCTCCGGTGACGTAGGCGGACAGATCCGAGGCGAGGAACAGGTAGATATTCGCGACGTCGGCGGCCTCTCCGAGCCGGCTCAGAGGGATGCCCTTGATGATGTCGGCGCGCATTTGATCGGTGAGTTTGCCACCGGTGATATCTGTCTGGATGAGGCCAGGCGTGACGGAGTTGACGCGAATGCCGGCTGGACCGAATTCGCGGGCCATCGCTTTGGCGAGGCCGAGCACACCCGCCTTGGCTGCGGAGTAATGAGGCCCGCCGAAGATGCCGCCGCCACGCTGTGCCGATACCGAGGACATGCAGGCAATCGATCCGCCGCCATTGTCGCGCATGTAGGGGATGAAGGCCTGGCTCAGGAAGAGCACACCGGTCATGTTGACCGCCACGATCCGCTGCCAGTCAGCTTCGGTGATATCGAGCGTGCCGACCGGCTGGGTGATGCCGGCATTGTTGACGAGCGCGTTTACCGAACCGAAGGAGGCCATCACCTTGGATGCGGCCTCGGCGCAGGACGACTTGTCGGCGACGTCGCATCGCAGGCCCATGTGGTTACCGGACTTGACGCTGGGCAGCGACGCGGCCGCCTCCGCAACCGCGTCAGCATCGATATCGAGGATGGCGACGCGAGCGCCATGCTCGGCGAAAAGCTGGGCCGTTGCACGGCCGATGCCGCGCCTGCTCGCCGCGCCCGAAATGACCGCGGTCTTCCCATTCAGTAGCATGTAATCTCCTCCCGATGCGTCCCGAGCATCTGGCAAATCTTCGACAAGTCAGTTGGCTTGCGAGATCGAAACTGATCGAGTTGACGCCGTTCGACAAACGCGAAGTTTACAACGGTGGGTGAATCTGGTTCACTAATCCGATGTTACAGATGGCCTCACTTTCCGCGGTCCGCATCTTTGAAGCCGCAGCGAGGCTGGCATCTTTCCGCGCTGCAGCCGAGGAACTGCACCTGTCACCCAGCGCCGTAAGTCACGCCATTGCAAAGCTCGAGCGTGACCTTGGCATCTCGCTCTTCGAGCGAAGCACGCGAAAGGTCACCCTGACCCTGGCGGGGCAGACGCTCCTCTCCCATGCCTCAAACGCCTTTGAAGAGCTTCGTCGCGGTGTTGAGATGATTTCATCCAACAAGACCCACCTGCTGCGGGTTCACTGCGCGCCGAGCTATGCCGCGCAGGTGCTCTCGGCACTTCTTCCGGACTTCCTGGGCAAGAATGAGGGGGTTGAAGTCCGGGTGGCGGCAAGCACAAACTATGCGCGTTTCGTGGACGGCCTCTTCGATGTCGACATCGTTTACGGCGAACCATCGAACAGAGAAGATCTGATCGTCGTGCCGCTTGGAGAGGAGATCATTTCTCCGCTGTGTTCTCCAAAGATGGCTGAACGACTGGAAACTCCGCGCGATCTCGCGCGTCTTCCCCTCATCCGCAGCGACCTGAAAAGAATTCAATGGATCGACTGGTTTGAACTTAATAATCTCGGCCCCCCGCCCCTCCCCGCCATGAGCTTCGATAGAAGCTTTCTGGCAGTCGATGCCGCGGCGAACGGGCTGGGGGTGGCGTTAGAGTCGAACACTCTGGCGCGGCGCGAACTGGACAGCGGGCGTCTGGTTCGGCCGTTCAGGGACAGCCGCGACAACCGCTACATCGGCCACTACCTCGCCTATCCAAAAGCCGGCAGCCAGCGGCGGCTATCGAAGATCTTCGCCGATTGGCTGATGTCGCAAGCTATCTGACGACAGGTTTGTTCTCTCGGCAAAGCAGGGTATCGAAACCGCCTGCATCATCAACAACGCGTCCAAGATGACAGCCGACCTGTTTGTTGCCTCATCTTGAGGATCGATCGATGCGGGTCGAAGCTACAGGCCTCCTCTACACCAAGCGGTCACGATGTCCCATTTGAACGGAGGCTACCCGGGCGATAGCCATGGTCATATCCCCCAGTCACCGCCGCAAGCATCCCCGGCAGCTCTTCAGCCAGGAAGTCGAGGAAAGCCCTCACCGCTGGCACGAGGCCCCTACGGGACGGAAACACGGCATGAAGACCGTGCGCTTGCAATCGATAATCCGGCAAGACCTTCACCAGACGGCCGTCGCGAATGGCGTCTCCGCAAATATTGACCGGCAGACGAGCGACACCAATTCCGGCTAACGCAGCCTGACACAGCACATAGACATCGTCGGTCATGAGCGTCGGCAGATATTCGATGTCGATGGAAACACCATCCGGCTTCAGCAAACTCCAGAAGTTCCTCTCGCCTCTCACGCCGGCAGGCCCGACGCCTGGCTTCCGCTGCAAAGAATCCGCGCTGCCGAAAGGACCGCGGGTGGCTATGAATTCCGGGCTTGCCACAAGCATCTGCTCGCTCGTTCCCAAATTGCGAACGACAAGATTGGAATCGTCAAGACTCGATCTGATCCTTAGGGCGACGTCATAGCCTTCTGCGATCACATCCACGCGCCGATTCGTCAGATCGAGTTCAAACTGGACTGCGGGATGTGCCTTCAGGAATTTGCCCAACAACGGTGCGAGGTAGAGGTGCGCGACACCAATCGGACAACTGACCTTCAGCCGACCTGAGGGATGTTCTCCTGCTGAGGCTGCGACTTCGAGTGCCGCCTGGGCGCTTTCCGCCATGGACTCGCAGTGCGGCAGGAGCGCTTGCCCGACTTCCGTCACGTGGAGAGCCCGCGTCGAGCGCTGCAGAAGCCGCACGCCCAGTCGTCGCTCCAGGCCGGCGATACGGCGACTTACCTTGGATTTCGGCAGTCCGTGTGCCAATGCCGCAGCGGAGAAGCTTCCATGGTGCACGACAGCGGCAAACAGCATCAGGTCATTCAAGTCTTCCAACGCTGCCACCCCGTATTATCGCATTGTTGCTTCAATAGAACAATCAGTCCCGATTCATAACCCTACTGCGACATTTGCCAACCCGCTATCTTGCAATCGAACTCACATCGGCAAGACGCCGACCGCAAATCCGCCGGAGACACGACATGTCCGTCCTGAATAGAAGAAGCTTGATCGCGATGTCAGCGGCCGCCGCTCTTGCGGGAATCATGCGGCAGCGGGCATCCGCGCAGACAGGAACAAACGAAATGGCTGAACAGAAAACGAAAAACGTCGTGCTGGTGCATGGCGCATTTACAGACGGCAATTGCTGGAGCGAAGTCATCCTCCGGCTTGCCTCAAAGGGATACACCGTCACGGCCGCACAAATCCCCATGACATCGCTCGCCGATGACATCGCCTACATCAAAAATGTCCTGAGCCGCCAGTCGGGCCCTGTCGTATTGGTGGGGCATAGCTGGGGCGGCATGGTCATCACTGAGGCCGGGCTTTCGCCGAACGTCACGTCTCTCGTCTATGTGTCGGCGCTGGTGCCTGATGAGAATGAGTCGGCCATTGACCTTCAAAATCATGGTTCGCCTTCTTCCGGCATGGAAGGAGCGCGCCCCGACGGCCGCAATTCGCTCTGGTTCGACCCGGCTTACTATGGGCCCGCGCTCGCAGGCGATCTTCCGCCCGAGAGGATCCAGCTTCTTGCCGCCACACAGAAGCCTATCGCCGCAACCTCGTTCGGTGAAAAGGTAGTCGGCACCGCTTGGAAGAAAAAGCCGTCTTGGTATCTTCTGTCCAGGAACGACCGAGCGCTTGCGCCCGAACTCCAGAGCTGGATGGCTCACCGCAGTCAGGCTGCCATAACGGAGGTCTTCTCGAGCCACATGTCCCTGATATCCCATGCAGATGTCGTCACCGCACTGATCGAAGACGCCGCACAAGCCTGAGCTGCGGGCACGTCGACCAGGCGACCCGCCTCCTTATCCCCGAGTGACCGCGGCCATGCTCGCCATGCCGGCGATGATCCGCGTCCGTTGTTCATCGACTGAACGCGCCGCGAGAGGCGCATGAAAGGAATTCTCATGAAGATACTGCAAATCAATTCCAGCGCGCGAATTGACGGCTCCGCCTCCTCCGCTGTGGCCGACGCCATCGTCCGCCATCTGAGAAGGATTGATCCGGACGCTGTCGTCCAAATTAAGAACCTGGCCCGCGATCCGGTCCAGCCGCTCGATGAACTGGCCGTCGCGACACGGATGCTCCCTCCCGACGCGCGAACGCCAGATCAGACCGCCCGAGCGCTCGAAGACGAACGTCACGTCGTTGAACTCCTGGCGGCGGACATCATCGTCATCGGTGCGCCGATGTACAACTTCAACATTCCATCCCAGTTGAAGAACTGGATCGATGCCGTCGCCAAGCCGGGTGCGACATTCCGTTATACGGAGACCGGACCGATCGGCCTAGTGAAGGGCAAGAAGGCGATCATCGCCCTGACGCGGGGCGGCTTCTACAGGGAAACGCCCGCCGACACGCCGGCGCAGTATCTTAGATACATGCTGGGCTTTCTCGGCATCACGGACGTCCAGTTCATTTATGCTGAAGGGATGGCGCGCGGCCCGGAAATGACCGCCAAAGCATTCCGCGACGCCGACGAGCAGATCCTGAACCTCGTGGCATAATTCTTCCACTCCTTTAAGGAAATCCACCAATGCTTTATGTCGTTACTCTCACCTACATCCGCCCCATGGATGATATAAAAGCCCATCTCGACACCCATCGCGAATGGCTCGCCGAACATTTAAAGGCGGGAACAATCATCGCCGCTGGCCCTATGGAGCCGGCCGTTGGCGGAATCGTCCTTGCCCATTGCGCCAGCCGGGACGAACTCGACGCAATGCTGAAAACCGACTCCTTCCACAGGCAGAATCTGGTCGAATATGACATACGCTGCTTCAAACCCGCCCTTGGCGCGGAAGCCTTTGCGGAAGCTTTGACTCTGAAACCAAGCCTGATCTGAGCGACCACGATGCTACTCTGACAACGCTGCTGAGGCCGGAGACTTTATCGAACGCAGTGCAGACAGAATACCTTCTGCATCCGCTACGTCCCCGCTCCACATCGAGAGGTGACCGAGGCTGTCCGCAATGACGCCTCGCAACAGGCGAACACATTTTGCTATTTTACATTTGGCTCGGTGGTAGGCGAAAGAGAGGCCCGCAAGCGGAAGGATCGGTCGGGGAACCCGTGCCCCTGACGCTTGTGCAACCGCTGCGCCTACGCCGTGTTGCTGCGGAAACCCTTGTCGTTTTGAATCGGAAAGGAAATGACTTGCATATTGCACACGTTGCGATTTGGACTCCCGACCTCGACCGACAGGTTGCATTCTGGCAGACGTATTTCGATGCCGAGATTGGGGAGCCCTATCATAGCAAGCGCCGAGAAGGTTTCGTTTCGCGCTTCATCAAGCTTGCCGACACAGGTGCCGAAATCGAGCTCATGACCGGACCGTGGATTGATCCCAGTGAAGATCGGGAAGCAAGCGGATGGGATCATATTGCCATATCTCTCGGGAGTCAGAGGGCGGTCGACGAAATGGCCGCCAGATGCAAGGTCGACGGGATCCTAGTTTCGGGTCCACGAATGACGGGCGACGGCTATTACGAGGCCGTCATCGCGACGCCTGACGGCTCGCGCGTCGAGATAACCTCCTAATCGCAAAGTCCGGACAACGAGTGCCGGACTTCTCAATCCGTGAGACATGGCGGTGGATACTGCCGTCCTTGATCAGCTGCAACGACGGGGCCGTGAAAGGGCATCGCCGCTGGCAATATTGTCGTATTCCGTGCATGCGTCAGGTGTGTTCGAAGCGGCAACAGCCAGACACGGCTGGGTTCTGCGGCAGCGCAACTGAAATCGAGAGCTCCCTGCAGCCCTTTCATCGTCTCCTTTCTCGTATGAAAGCGCATAGACGCAACTTCCTGAGGTCCATTCGACCGGCTTGGACGTCAAAGACCTCTTCCTACGGGCGTTCGCACTTTGATGATAAGTGACGCAATGTGACGCGCCTGCCTTAAAGGCGCGTTGACACACCATGTCTGCTTCTGGATTATTTCACTGTACGAGAGTTACTTTCACTCAGTGAAATAGGAAAGAGACCATGACAAAACAAACGCTGTCCAAGGAAGAGATAAGCGGCGTCATCCCGCCACTCGTTTCCACATTTGCGGCGGACGGCAGCCTGGATTTCGAGCTTTTCCGAAATGAACTGCGGTTCATGGAATCCGTCGGTGTGAGGCTGGCTGTCGTTGGAGGCAGTACGGGCTCGGGAGACGAGTTGAGCGCCGAGGAGTTAGGCCAGCTTGTCAATGAGGCTGTGCAGAACAGCAAAATTCGGATTATTGCCGGCGTCATCACGACCACGACGAAGGACGCTATCCTAAGGGGCCAGAAGGCAAAAGAGGCTGGCGCAAGCGCGTTGATGGTCGGGCCGCCGATCTATACGACGCCGTCGCAGGAGGGTCTCGAGGCGTTCGTCCGAGACATCCATGACGCGACGCAAATGCCGATCATTTTCTATAACCACTTTTTCAGCCCCCCATCCGTGATGCAGCGCATCGCCAATGTAACCGGTGTTATTTGCGTAAAAGAGGTCGCCCTTGAACCGGTCGCAGAGCTTGTCCAAACCGTTGGAGATCGCGTCGCGATTGCTGCCGGTGCGGATAGCGTGAACATCGCAAGTTTTTTGTTGGGCGCAGACGCCTCGATCTCCGGCGTGAACACCGTCATTCCGAAAGAATACGGCGAAATTTACCGGGCACACCTGGAAGGTGATTACAGGCGGGGACGTGAATTAACGGAAAGAATCGCGCCTCTTGCCCGAGAGATGATCAAGCCAGCCAACTTTCCCGCACGCGTCAAGTTCGCCATCAATCTGCTTGGCCGCAAGGTAGGCGAGCCCAGGAAGCCCAGCGGCGATCTGGCCATGGAAGATCAAGACAATATTCGTGCTGCACTGCGCCACGCCGGACTTATCGCCTAGGCCAGGACGTGCCGAAGGATGTCGGATCACCATGAGTGTTCCGACATCTCATCCTCTCGCCGTTACAACACAAAAAAGGGAGCAGCTGTTATGAAAGAGACGAGCATCAACATCTTCACATCCACCACCATGCCGCGCCGCAATTTCCTCAAAGCGGGTCTGGCAGTCGGGTCATGCATCGCACTAGCCCCGGCGATCGCGGATCGAGCTCATGCCGGTGAACCGTCCCGCGGCGGCACTCTGCGTGTTGGTCTGGGCGCAGCAGGCGCTAAGTCGTCGCTCAATCCCTTCATCTCGACGGGAGATATGGACTTTGCCGTCGCTCAATCGATCTACGACCGATTGACTGATTTCGACGGCAACGGACACATCTACAACAGCCTGGCCGAAGACTTCAGCCACAACAAGGAAGGGAATGTCTGGAAAATTCGAATTCGCAGCGGGATTGTATGGCACGATGGAACGCCGTTTTCAGCCAAGGATGTTGTGTACTCGCTGCAGTACATGCTCACGCCGGAAAACAAGGCCGACGGCTTCACCAACCTATCGGGCTTGATGAAGCCCTCCGATATTCGAGCACTCGACGACAGCACCGTCGAAGTCTCGCTCGCTAAACCTTACGCACTTCTGCCCCAGGTTCTTGGGAGCAAAGTGATGTTTCTTGTAAAAGATGGCACCAAGGACTTTACTCAGCCGGTGGGCACCGGACCCTTCAGGTTCGTCGAATGGAGCCAGGGCCAACGGGTGACGCTGAAGCGGAACGATGCCTTCC
Organism: Rhizobium phaseoli; assembly: GCF_003985125.1. Taxonomy (GTDB): domain Bacteria; phylum Pseudomonadota; class Alphaproteobacteria; order Rhizobiales; family Rhizobiaceae; genus Rhizobium; species Rhizobium phaseoli. The sequence goes on along the minus strand of NZ_ML133565.1, from coordinate 83,307 downwards.
GCAAACCGGGAATGCCGTATCTGGATGGTGTCGAATTCATTGCTATCAATGATCCGACGGCGCGGATGAACGCGCTAATTGCTGACCAAGTCGATGTTGTCGCACAACTCGATGGCAACCTTGCGCGTATCGTTGAGGCGAACCCTGCTATGGCTTTGCTGCGCTCAACGAGCGCAGCGACGACAGACCAGTTCATGATGGTCGCCCAGAAGCCGTTCACCGATGTCCGCGTACGTCAGGCGATGCGGCTTCTTGTCGACCGCGAACAGTTGGTGGCTAACGCCCTGGCCGGCTACGGCAGGATCGGCAACGATCTTCATTGCATAACTGATCCCGACTACGCCTCCGCGCTGCCGCAAAGGCAGCACGATCCGGATCAGGCCCGATCGCTCCTGAAACAGGCAGGATACGACAACGATCTTTCATTTGAGCTGTACACTTCGGACGCCGCGCCGGGGATGTTGGCATCCGCAACCCTCATTGCAAACCAAGCGAAGCAGGCAGGGGTGAAAATCGATCTAACCGTCGTCCCGCCGGACAGTTATTACTCCGGCCCGAAATTCAAGAAGACGGCCATGGCCAGTTCCGATTGGGGACAACACACAATCGAATCCGTTTTTGGACAGGCCTATGCCCGCGGCGCGTATTGGAACGAACCGGATTGGACGAACGACGCTTTCGACAAGTGGGTGTCCATGGCTCGCACGACGTTCGATCCGTCTCAGCGGAAGGACTACCTCTTTGAAGCGCAAAAGATCATCTGGGAAGACGGCGGCTATATAATCTGGGGCTTTAGAGACCTCTTGGATGCGACAAACGTCCGTGTGAAGGGGCTTTCTCCTTCCAGTCAACGCAATCTCGGCTACTACCGGTTCGAAGGGATTTCGCTCGAAGCCTAAGTTTCGCCCGGACCTAGCGATTGCCCCGCCTCCCCGAGGTGGGGCACCATCAAGAAGGGAGCCATGGATGCTTACGGCCCGTCTTTCAAAGTTGGTGATGGCAAGACTAGCGCTGTCTGTTTTCACGCTGATAGCCGTCTCGGCTGTCGTTTTCACGGCGACACTTTTTCTTCCGGGAGATCCTGCAAGGGCCGCACTCGGCCCCAAAGCTGATCCTGCCGCCGTGGAAGCCTTGCGCACCGAGTTTGGCTTGGACCGACCGGCAATCTCTCAATATCTCTCATGGGCTTCCGGCGTAGCGTCGGGGGATTTTGGCAGATCAATTCCATCGGGTCGTCCAGTTTGGGAGATGATCCGGCCGAAGGTGATCAATACCGTCATCCTCACTGTCTCTTCGCTTCTGGCGCTGATTCCGCTCTCGTTTTTGCTCGGGACCGCCGCTGCGGTATGGAAGGACAGATTGCCCGACCACATCATCACGGTCCCGACAATCGTACTTGTAGCCCTGCCGGAATTTGTCGTCGGCACGGTCCTGATCGTTGTCTTCGCCGTCGGTCTGAATTTCCTTCCGCCGGTATCACTGATCCAAGGCAACAGAACGCTGCTGTCGCAGTCGACCCTCTTCATTCTGCCTGTCGTTACACTCCTTTGCACCACTCTAGCCCAGGTCGTTCGCATGGTACGGGCTGTGGCCATCGAGGTCCTTTCGGCGGAGTATGTGTACATGGCTCGTCTTAGAGGCCTCAGCCCGGCTCGTGTGCTCATACGCCATGTCTTTCCGAATGTCCTAACGCCGTCGATCCAGACCATCGCACTGAACGCCGCCTGGCTCGCAGGTGGGGTCGTCGTTACCGAGGCCGTGTTCCAACTGCCTGGTATCGGCAGCGCATTTGCAGACGCGGTTATCAACCGCGATATGCCCACGGTCTTGGCCATAACTCTCTTGATTACCGGAACTTATGTGCTGATCAATCTGGTGTCCGAGGTTCTCATCATGCTTCTCAATCCTCGACTGCGAGCCCAAAACGCTTCGCTTTGATCCGTGAGGAGGAACAAATGCTTCGAACTATGCAGATCATGTTTTCCAAACGCGCATCATGGATCGCGTTGCTTCTCACGATCATAATCGTTGGAGTCGCGACGATCGGACCGTGGCTCACCCCCTACGCGTACGACGAAATCGTCGGCCCCCCTTTTTCGCAACTATCGCGTGACCACCTGCTGGGAACGGACTTTCTGGGACGAGACGCTTTCAGCCGCTTTCTCTCCGGAGGTCAAACGGTTTTGATGATAGCGGTTCTGGCCACGACCTTGGCTTTTCTGATCGCAGTACCCATCGGCATATTGTCAGGTCTTCGTCGGGGCTCGTTAGACCATACTCTCGTCGCGCTCTCCGACATTATTTATGCCTTGCCTCCTGCAATTTTCCTGCTTGTACTGCTGGCGGCAACCGGGCCAAGCCTTACCACTGTGATATTTGGCATTGTCTTCATCCATGTCCCCCGCGTTCTAAGAATTGTTCGACTGATTACGATAGACATATCTCGAAACGAGTACGTTGAAGCCGCACTCGTCAGAGGTGAGCGCTGGCTGGCGGTGTGTCTCAAGGATATTCTGCCAAATATTCTCCCTCCGGTGTTGGCGGATTACGGCGTTCGGCTCTGCGGATCGATCATCCTTTACGCCTCGCTCAGTTATCTTGGTCTGGGGCTGCCACCTCCTGCAGCGGATTGGGGAATGATGATCAGTGAGAACCGCTTGGGCATCACGATTTCCCCCTGGCTTGCCATAGCGCCCGCGGCAGCGATTGCGATCTTCTCGGTCGCCGTGAACGTCCTGACCGACAACTTCGCGCGTTCCATCGGCCATTCGAAGAGGCAGGAAAATGCTTAATCCCCCGTTGCTTGTTCAGAACTTGTCGATGCGCGACACCGAGGGCCGCATCATCGTAGACAACGCCTCGATTACCGTCGGCGAGGGCGAAGTGCTCGCCATTATTGGGGAATCGGGGTCTGGTAAGACATCCTTAGCCCTTGGCCTGCTTGGTTTTGCGCGCCCCGGTATGGTGTTTGGTGGTGGCAAGGTAATAATCGATAACAAGGATTTACTGGCACTCACAGAGCGGGAGCTGCGCGACTATCGCGGAAGCAGGGTTTCACTGGTCCCCCAAAACCCGACAACGAGCTTCAGCCCGCGCAGGCGGGTCGGCGATCAAATCGCCGAACTGCTGCATGTTCACGGTTATCCGGCATCAAAGATCGCCGAAATGAGGCGGGATATGCTCAAGGACGTAGGCTTGCCGACCGATGCCCGCTTCCTGCGCCGTTACCCGTTTGAACTTAGCGGCGGCCAACTGCAGAGGGTTGCAATCGGAATGGCCTTCATCACTCGTCCTCGCGTGATCGTCATGGACGAACCAACGACCGGGCTAGACGTCTCCACACAGCAAACCATCTTGAATTTGATACGCGAACTAGTCCAGACGTCGAGGGCAAGTTTTGTCTATGTCACGCATGACTTGGCGGTCGTGCATAATATTGCGGACACGGTCGCCGTTATGCTCGGCGGCAAGATTATTGAAAGTGGCACAAAGGAACAGATTTTCACCAGTCCAGCAACCGAGTACACTCGCATGCTCCTTAGCACGGTCCCGCAGTTACCCCAACGCTGCAAGGCTGAGGAAGAATCCGGGGCGCCGGACGGAGCGTTGCCGGCTTTGCTTCAGGTAGAGGACTTGAACGTTTCTTACGGCCCGATGCGGGTTGTTCATGGGATTTCGTTTTCAATTGGCTATGGGGAATGCTTGGCTCTCGTCGGCGGCAGCGGCAGCGGAAAAACGACTACCGGACGGTGCATTGCCGGTCTCCATGCGAGCGGTCAGGGTCGAATCACTTTCCAAGATGCGGCTCTCAATTTCGGCTATGCGAACCGCTCGCGGGCACAATTGTCAGCCCTTCAGATTGTTTTTCAAAACCCTGATCGTTCCCTTAACCCGCGCGAATCCATCCAGGATGCGGTCGGCCGCGCGGCGATGCTCACGGGTGCGAATAGAAGCTCAATCGGGCCCAAAGTGACGCAATTGCTCGAAAGGGTCCGCCTGCCCAAACGGGTTTCCAACTTGTATCCAGCCGACCTTTCCGGCGGGGAGAGGCAACGTGTCGCAATCGCCCGGGCTCTTGCAATGGACCCCGATTTGTTGATCTGCGACGAGATCACGTCGGCACTCGACGTCTCCGTACAAGCCGCCGTTATTGATTTATTGATGGAGCTGAAGCGCGATGGGCTATCGATGCTATTCATAACGCACAACCTCCCACTCGTCTCCGAGATTGCCGAATCCATCATCATATTGAAGAATGGTGAGGTGGTGGAACGCGGATCCGCCGCTGGGGTTCTGCGTGCTCCCCGGCACGAATATACCAAGCTGCTCTTGGATGCGGCTCCGAGAGTTCAATCTACGCGCCTCGCGCCTCGCGTGGTTCAGTTTCCAAATTAGCAAGGATAGGCGGATGGAATCAGAAAGCGGAAAGTCCAGCAAGTTTGATGCAGTCGACCGAGCGGTGGCAATCCTCGCGGCGCTTGGCTCCGCCAGCGGTCCAAGTTCTTTGTCGCAAATCGCTCGTGAGGTAGGATTGGGGCAACCGACGACGTCTCGCTATCTATCCAGCTTAGTAGGCCACGGGTACGTCGAACGAGACGGAAGTGGCCGGTATGTCCTCGGCATTGGGGTTTATCTCCTGGGCCAAAAAGCTCTCCAACATCGAGACGTACGACACCTGGCACGGCCGCAGCTTGAAGCGCTTCACCGTCGCTATAATGAAACGGTCAGCCTTGCGCTTTGGGTTCATAAGGAGCTGGTGGTCATTGATTGTATCGAGGCCACTCAGGCGCTTAAGCAGGGAGCAACAGTGGGGTTGCCAAACCCGTGGCACGCAAGTTCGCTCGGCAAATCGATTCTGGCCTGGTTGGACGAGGAGACACTCAACGTTTTATTGCCTCCGTCGGCGCTGGACACATTTACCAGCAAGACATTGTCGACAAGAGCCTCGCTGGAGGCACAGTTCCAAACTATCCGCGCGCTAGGCTTCGCGGCCGATGACGAAGAATCTTCCCTCGGGGGGCGATGCATCGGTGCCCCTATATTTGACGCGACGGGGCGTCCAAAAGGAGCAATCAGCATGAGCGGCCCCGTCAGCCGCCTTGTCTCCGAAGAAATCCCATCGATCGGTCTTGTTGTCTCCGAAGCCGCAAAAGAAATTTCTCGCGCCTTGGGATACCAAGAATCGCCGCAACCCAGGATCCGAACGGCATGAAAATAGGTCTGGTCGGTACCGCTCACTGGGCATCGGAAATTCATGCTCCCGGGCTTTCCCGGGACCCAGGCGTAACATTCGTTGGCGTCTGGGGAAGAGATCCCGTCAAGACAGCGGAGCTGGCCGCAGAACACAAGGTTGCGGCCTATGATGATTTTGACCGGTTTTTGTCCGATGTAGACGCTGTAGCCTTCGCCGTCGCGCCTGGAGCCCAAGCCAAATTGGCGAAAACGGCCGCGGAACACGGAAAGCATGTGCTTCTTGAAAAGCCGATCGCACTCACGGTGGACGACGGCCTCGCCTTAAGTGAGGCTATACGCAAGAGTGGCGTACGCTCAGTTCTTTTCCTAACGCGCCTATTTCACCCCGAACTTCGATCACTACTTGCGCAGGCTGCTAAAGCGCCCGGGTTGAGGCATGGACGAGTGCGGATCGTGGCGAATTCCATGAGAGTTCCATCGCCATACATCAATTGAACTTGGCGACAGAGTCCGCGCGCTGCGCTTTATGATCTCGGTCCACACGCACTTTCCGTCTTGCAGTATGTACTTGGGAGCATTGCTAAGATTTCCGCCGACCTCGATCCCAAAGGTCATATTCTGTTCTCCGCCCATCATGAAAGCGGTGCCACCTCGGATGCCGAGTTGGCCTTAAGCGCCCTCGATGAGGACCTCGCAAGCGAAACCACCTTCGCTTGGAGTGGAGGCAAGGTCGAGCTGCCGCACATTGACATGGTAAATGGCGGTGCTGCAGAGGCCTACCACGAGGCACTACGTCAGCTGATTGGCGAAAACGGCACGGAACCCTATTGCGACGTGTCGGACGGTTTGCGCCTTCTCAGGCTCGTTGCGGAATGCGATGGGCAACTCCGTATCTCGAAATAGCGTCGCATCAGCCTCCGACAACGACATGCTGAGTGGCACTGCAAGCGCCAGATGAGATCCAATTTCCCTCGGGCCTGGCTTGATTGATTGCGGCGGATCACTGCCGATCGAAGCAATGTGACGCGAACTCTGCGCACATTCGACACCACAAATTGCAGGTTGCGAAGTGCGCAAACATGGCTGCGGATGTAATCCTCGTGATTGCTGTGTCTATCGATACGTGCCCGCAAAACCTGCGCACCAGAGACTGACTGAATTCCTGCGAACATTCAATAATGCGAGCCAAAATGACGACTGTGAGTGCTTCCTTGGACAGTGACGGTGCGGCGAACCAGTCTTTGTTCGCGGCACCACCTAGCAAGCCTGAGTACACAGCGCTTCCCAACCTGCTTGACACCATTCAACGACAGCATGCCGCATATTTTTGGGATGCCGATATGGCGACAGGCCTTCCCTATGACAGGCGAGGAACCAACGGCGAGGTGATATCGGATCTGGTTTCGCTCGGAGGCGTTGGCTTCGGGATAATGGCGATAATCGTGATGGCTCATCGCGAATGGTTGGCGCGGGAGCGTGCCGCCTTGCGTGTTTCGACAATCATCGAGGCTTTGCGGAAGATAACAAGATATCGCGGGGGTTTCCCGCACTTTGTGAAAGCCAGCGATCTCAACTCAGTCCCCCTGGTGCCTATGGACGACGGTGCGGACCTAGTCGAAACAGCTTTACTCGTGCAGGGACTTATATGCGCTCGCGAATATTTTGATGAGAAAACGCGGGTCGAAGACAACATCCGACAACAAGTTGATGAAATTGTCACGGCGATCGAATGGAGCGGCTTCGTACATCCGGGAGCCCGGCCATCGTTGTTTTGGCACTGGAGTCCAAAATACCAATGGTCCCTGAATGTGCCTATTACTGGGTGGAATGAGGGGCTCGTTGCCTATGTACTCGCGGCGGGTTCGCGAGACCACTTTATTGACCCGCAGGTCTTCCAACTCGGATGGAGAAACGAGGGAAAGTACCGAAACGGTAACAGCTATTATGGCCATAGCCTTCCCGCCGGCTCGCCATACGGCGGTCCTCTCTTTCTCTCTCAGTACTCGTTCTGCGGCTTAGATCCGCGGGGTCTTTTCGATGACCACATCGACTATTGGGACCAAGTCGTCGCTCATTGCAGAATTAACTATGAGCATTGCAGACGAAACCCGAAGGGACACATTGGTTATGGAGCATATGGTTGGGGCCTGACGGCATCAGATGGTCCCAAAGGCTACCTCGTGAGTTGCCCCCAAAATGATGTCGGCGTTATTGCCCCGACAGCCGCGCTATCGAGCTTCCCGTTCCTGCCCGACCAAGCAGAAGCTGCGGCACGGGCATTTTTCTCTTATGGAAACGGACGCTTGTGGGGAGCGTTCGGCTTTGCTGATGCCTTCGCTCCCGCTCAAAATTGGGTCTCCAATTGCAATCTGGCGATCAACCAGGGGCCGATCGTTGCAATGATCGAGAACTATCGCACAGGTTTGCTGTGGCGCTTGTTTATGAAAGCTCCGGAAGTTGTAACGGGATTATCCCGTTTGGGGATTGGGAGGCGGCAACACCACCGAACGGATTCCGCAGTTCTGCTGGCTAAAGACAGCTGCATATATGCGAGGAGAGAAGTTCAAAGCGCAGGTCCGCCGGAGAGAGAAGGTTATGAGTAATAAGCTTGTTTGGCCAGCCCCCACCTCGGATGTGCTCGATCGCGGCGAGGAATCCGCCTTTCAGAAAGGCTCCGCCTATGTCGATGGAAAAATTATACCAATCGAAGAGGCGAAGGTACCACTTTTAGACTGGGGCTTTCTGCGTTCGGACGCGTGTCAGGACACAGTGTCGGTGTGGGATGGCAGCTTTTTCCGTTTGACTGACCACCTGGATCGATTTGAGCGATCTGTCCAGCGCCTTCGGATGGATACAGCTCCTGTTACAAGAAGCGATATCCACCGGATAGTCCACAAACTCGTTGCCGTGTGCGGTTTCCGTGATGCTTACGTTCAAATCATCATGACCCGCGGGCGGCCCCCGATCGGTAGTCGGGATCTTCGTTTATGCTCGAACAGCTTCCAGGCATTCTGCGTGCCGTACATGTGGATCGCGAACCCCGAAAAGCAGGAAATTGGCATGGCAGTGCACGTCAGCCGGCGCGTCCGAATCCCACCTCAGTCCGTAGATCCGTTGGTGAAGCATTACCATTGGCTCGACTTTGAGATGGGCTTGTTCGAAGCTTACGAGAACGGTGCCGATACGGTGGTTCTCACTGATCTCGATGGCAATATCACAGAGGGGCCCGGCTTCAACGTTTTCGCGGTGATCGACGGAGTTCTGAGGACCCCTTCTTTCGGCATGCTGGATGGAATGACCAGGAGGACAGTTATGGAACTGTGCAACGAGCTGAATCTCGATGTCACGCAAGAGACCATTTCTTTGGAGCGGCTTCTAATCGCCTCGGAAATCTTCCTTACGACGACCGCAGGCGGGATTATCCCGGTCTCTTCGGTGAACGGAACCGGAATCGGTTTCGGATCAGTGGGTGAACAAACTCGCCGCATTCACCGGTCATACTGGGATAAGCGAAGCAGCGGATGGTATGGCGAGCCTGTCGCCTACGCCCAAAAAGCTCTCTTGGAGCCCTAGTCACCTGAAGAAATGGGTGGGTTACAGTGGCAGCCTGGCAGATGAAGCCGGCAGGCCGGTTACTGGTTGCCGCCAATGTTGTCGACCGGTTGATTTCTGTAGTGCTCATCATCTGCGGTCACTGCACCTTTCTCTTGAACGGAACGCCAAAATTGGAAGCCCTCGAAAAACAATCCACACTCAGGCAGTTCGTTTCGTCTCCCCTCTATCTGGGCGCAGCAATCGCCATGTTCCTGTCTGGCATCGGGATGTCGGCCGCAGCCCCGCAGATTGTTTTGTTCCTCGTGCGAGAACTTAATGCGCCGATTGCCGCTGCCGGCCTCTTCTACTTGACCAACTTGGCAGCACCTATTGCCGGTTATACGATCGGCAGCTTCTCCGATCGAACAGGTGACCGGCTTGGGCTTTTTCGCCTATGTGCTCTTTCAGGTTTCATCGGCTGGGCCGGCATCGCGCTCTCGATCAGCAGTTGGATGCCCTTTGTGATCAATGCTGCCGTGCTGGCATTTTCAGGAGCAGCCGCCTCGCAGCTTTTTGCTGCAATTCATGACGACATCCAAGCCAGAGAGACGGTGGCGAGTGACGACGTTGTTTCCATTGTGCGTATGGCGCTCACCGCCGGCTGGGTTGTCGGTCCCGTGGTGGGGACGTGGATAACCGCGCAGTTCGGAATTCGCGCCATGCTATGGTTTACCGCCTTGTGCTTTCTCCTTCAAATTGCCCCTTTGGGCACACTCGCCACCCCGCCGCCGGAAAAAGGGTTTGGAACAACGGCAACGCCACTTCGCCAGCGAAATCTAAAGGAGATGCTCCCTCTCCTGGGTTTCACGGGTCTGTTTGTCCTCGTCTACGCGGGAGAGTCGATCAAATATGGCTTCCTTCTGTTGTACATGGACGAGGGCCTGGGTCTTGACGCTGCTACACGCGGGGCTGTCATCGGAATTCAGCCTCTTGTAGAGCTGCTGATTATGCCGTTTGCCGTCCCCCTCGCGCGCAAAACAGGTATGCTTTGGCTGATGTGTGCCGCTGCGGTCCTTGGAGTTCTCGCCAATATCTGTTTTGCGGCTTGGAGCAGCGCCATGGGTATGTTCACGGGGCAAATCCTCATGGGCGGCGTGTGGGGCGTATTTGCTGCATTGGGTATTATTGCCGCGCAACGATTGCTTCCAACGGCTGTGGCAACAGCGTCAGCCATCTTCATGAGTTCTACGGCGCTTAGCAGCGCGCTTGGCGGAGCCGCTGGCGGGTTGGGTGTTGCCCAATTCGGTCTTCCACATGTGTTTTTCCTGCCCGCGGCCTTTTCCGCTGTGGCCGTTATAGGGCTGGCATGCATGGCGAGGTCTATGAAATTCTCATAGCTCTCGGCAAGCGTCGCTTAAAGAAAAGGTGAGAATGTCCCTGTCGGATCGGCGAGAAGGTTGAGGACATGACAAGAAGCGTTATAGCGCTGCAGCTGTATTCGGTTCGGTCGCTAGGCCCGCTCGAAAAGCAGTTGGCCGCGACCGCTTGGGCGGGTTTTAAGGCCGTCGAACTCTTGGAAGAGCATTTGGCTGATCCCCGGGCGCTAAAAGCCATGCTGGACGCACACCATCTATTGGCACCGTCAGCCCATGTGAGCTATCCGGCATTGCGTAATGGCCTCGTGCGGTTGATTGACGTATGTGAACGTTGCCAGATCAAACATTTATTTGTGCCAGGCATTGCGTTTGGTGCGTCAAGGAGTAGCGCGCGTGGCTGGCGCTTTATGGGATCTGAGTTGGCTCATTTAGCTGAGAGATTGCACAGTGCCGGGATTGGGCTTGGCTATCACAACATGCGCCAAGACTTTTTGCCCCTCTCAGATGGGCGCATTGGCTTCGAGATCCTGACTGCGGCCGCCCGAGGAAGCCCATTGAAGTGGCAGGCGGATATTGCCTGGATGAGCCGAGCGGGAATTAACCCAGCAGATTGGCTGAAAAGATATCGGAGCATCCTCGTATCGGCTCACATCAAGGACGAGGCGCCCATTGGAACTCACGAGGACGAAGACGGATGGTCTGATGTTGGTGGTGGAACCATGCTATGGCCGTCGCTATGGAAGACAGCAACCGAGTGTGGCGCCTGGTTGCTCGTTGTTGAGCACGACAATCCGCGCCAACCACTGGAATTTGCCAAACGAAGCCTAAGCTACCTTAATCGATTCAACACTTGAGAGCTACACACGCAGCTGGGCATGGAGGACGTTGTGAACCTAGAATACCGGATTGATCATTTTTCACTTCTCGTCAAAGACCTTGCGCGAAGCATCAAATTCTACACCGACGTGTTCGGCTTTGAAGTCATTGCGGAAACCAGCAATGCGAAGATTCGCTGGCTCAAAATCGGCGGCAGCGACACAATCCATTTGAGCGAAGGAGATACGACGACCACGTCGCTAAGAAAGGATACGCACTTTGCCTTGCGAGTGAGCGACCTCGACGTATTTCTAGCCGACATGCAAAACCGGGCGATCGCGTATTATGATTGGCCGGGGAATATCAACAAGGTTGGCGAACGGTTCGACGGGTATCGACAAGTCTACATCCAGGATCCCGATGGATACTGGATTGAGGTCAATAATCACAGCCCTTGACTCCCGTTGCCTCCATGCCGCTGCGCTGTTTTCGGTATATATGTCGAGCTAGGCGTCGTGCCAGACGTCCGTCAGTTGTCGACGATCGTCGTGGATAACCGCTTTCTTGCAGCCGCGATCGCAACGAGTCCAATGGCCAGATTTGCCCTTACTGCGATTCTGATTCGATCGCCGGTGCCAAACCAAGGACATTTCAAGATCGCGTGGATCGGCTCATCTTCGAATGCGCCTTTGCAACACTCGGCGCCGCCAAGACCAAAGTCGATTTCCCGAGTGACTAGTCATGCGAGCTTGCTATGCGTTGATCTGAACGCAAGTCGAGCTCATCGCCGAGAGGAAGCTTGGAAAATGAACTGACGCACGATGAAGCACTTGGCACGACTGAGTGACCATTGAGGCATGGGCTTGCGAAATTGTGGTAGAGCCGCCTGCGATGTAAAAGACGATTGAAAGCCCTGATCGCGATCGCTGCTGTACTCCATTGGGTTCTCGCGCATAGCCTTCGCTACTCCTCCCCAGGCTTTCCTCGGCCCTTTCAAGGCCGATTTTGCTGCCGTTGAGGTCCTCTCAACGGCAGCAGTTTTTTTCACTGTTACCACGCGGAAAACTCGCCGAGACGCACCTTCACCGCTTCTCATGCGGTTTCTTGCATGCTTCTCTTGACTATCTGAGCGATCAAGCATATTAACGCACAAACACGCAAGGAGTACGTCTGTGGGGCCATCGTCTGTCGTTTTCGATATTGGGGGCGTTCTCATTGACTGGAACCCCCGATACCTCTACCGCAAGCTCCTTCCGGACGAAGAGAGCGTGGAAGCTTTTCTCCGCGATGTCTGCAGCAACGAGTGGAACCAGCAGTTCGACGCCGGCCACGTCTTTTCCGAGGGCATAAAGGCATTGGCCACGAAGCACCCGGAAAAGGCGGGCCTCATTTCGGCGTTCTGGGAACGGTGGCAAGAGATGCTGGGTGGCGAGGTTCCCGGTACCGCGGACATCTTGCGGCGCCTGAAGCGCGAGAACATACCTGTTCATGCTATCTCAAATTGGTCGGCCGAGACGTTTCCGATTGCGACGAAACTCTACCCTTTCCTTCACCTCTTCGATGTGCTTGTCGTCTCGGGCCGAGAAAAGACGATCAAGCCAGGAGAGGAGATTTTCCAGCGTTTCCTGGAAAGGTCCGGCCTCGGCGCAAAAGACTGCATCTTTATTGATGACAATGCGGCAAACATCGCCGCCGCCAACAAGCTGGGTTTCCATACCGTCCACTTCTCAACGGCTGAGGATCTTGAGAGGCGACTCGTCGCGCTCGGTCTACTTTCGCAAACCGGGTTGTGCCCATGAAGAACAGACACGAGGTCGTGCCTACGTCTTCGCCGGAAGAACGCCAGGCCATCTTGCTCGAGAGGATCAATAAAGAGGGCCGCGTACTCGCAACAGCAATCGCCCGCGAACTCTGCGTCTCGGAAGATTCGATCCGTCGCGACCTGAAGGAACTCGTCGATGCCCGGCTGGTGCAGCGATTCCATGGCGGGGCAATGCGCCTTTCCGCACCCGTCCTCGATTTCAGGCGGCGAGAAGCCTTGGATGCACCTGACAAATCAGCGATCGGGCGCGCGGCGGCAGCCAGCATTCCTAACGACGTCACAATTTTCGTCGATTCCAGCACGACTGTTCTCCACTTCTTGCGCAACCTGCCGCCGTCGTTGCAGGTTAGGATCCTGACGACGTCGATAGACATCGCTGCCGCCGCACTCGACCATCCGATTGCCGACGTCACGTTCCTCGGCGGCAAACTCAACCGCCTGACACGGAGCGCCACCGGAGCGCTCACAGCGGAGACCGTGCGGGGCGTCCGCGCAGATATCTGCGTTCTCGGAACCTGCGGGGTCGACGAGAACCTGACACTGCGGGCCGACGACATTGAGGATGCCTTTTTAAAGGCTGCGATGATGAAGGCGGCTGGAAAGACGCTTCTCCTGGCTTCACACGACAAGCTTGGCCGCAATGCAACTTACGAAGTTGCGCCGATCTCGACGATATCTACGCTCTACACCACAACGACGAGCGAACCGTTGATCTCGAGGATAAGAGAAGCCGGTGTCGAGGTAGTCGAGGCCAGATCAAAAGCGGACAATTCGACAGGAGAAAAATAGCTCATGAATTTCACAATCCGTGAGGATGCCCATGCTGTCCTGCTGCCAGCATTCGCCAACCTCGACTTCGACGAGGTAATGGTACCGTTTGTTGAAAACGGGGGCTGGTCCATCCTGATCGGAGAAACGCGGGCTGAATATGTCGCCAGATCGATGTCTGACGACCGCCTGCGATCCGAGACGGCTGAGATTTTCGCGGCACGTCTTGAGAAGCTGACGAGGCTTCGGCCTGATCTGATTGTAGCCGTCGATCAGGAGTTGGCTGGAATCGAGCGTCTCAAGGGCATCGTCCCGGAGCTGCCGCGTCTCGATGAGGCCCTTGCGATGGACAGACAGGAACTCGAAAATCGCTGCTTTGAGATGGCTGTCGCCGCCCGAGCGCTTGGTGTCACACTCTTTCTCGCTCCGGTAGCCGATGTCGTCACCGGCACGAACCCGTGGCTTGAAAAGCGGACGATGAGTTCCGACCCTATTGAGGTCGCGCGTCTGGTGCAGGCCTTTGTAACTGGGGTGCAACGCGCGGGAATTGCTTCGGCGACCAAGCATTTTCCAGGCTTTAACGATCTCGCGGGAGATCCGGCTGTTGAGGACGTTGCTCTTGAAACGCCGCTTGACGAAATCTTGGCTAACGCGGCCACGTTCAGGGCGGCAATTCACGCCGGCTCAAAGGCGGTCATGGTCGGACCGACGGTTGTTCGCTCGATCGATCCAGCCGAGCCCGCCTGCACGTCTCCGGCGATCATCTCTTTGCTACGAAAAGAGTTCGGTTTTTCAGGTCTGATCGTCAGCGACGACCTCGACGCTCCTGCAACCATGCGCGATCGCTCGCTCGCGGAAACGGCAATCGCATCATTGGTCGCAGGCGCCGATCTTTTGCTCGTTGCAGGCAGCGCCAATCTTGAAAATCTTTCCTCATCGATAGTCGATGCCGTCGAACGCGGCACGCTCCCAGCGACGCGACTGGCGGAAGCCGCGGATCGAATTCGCAGGATGGCAGCCACATGACGACGTTTGCAGATAAGATCTCTCCCAACGCCGGCGACCGCGTTTCGTCCGCTGTCTTGCCCCCACCATCGGAGGCCTGCGGTTTGTTGCCATGAAGCTCGAGCTTTCCCTGTCGCGTCGAGAGATGATCGCCATGCGATTGGCCGCTGGGCAAAACGTCGTGGCCGCATCGCTGGCGATCGAATTTGATGTATCTGAAGACGCCATTCGGCGCGATCTGCGCCTGCTTGCGGCGGAGGGCCGTTGCAGACGGGTCTATGGCGGCGCGCTGCCGATACCAGGCTCCGCTCTACCCTTCTCGATGCGGCTGACTCAGGACCTGAACGAGAAGCGCAGGCTTGCGCGCGCCGCAGCTCGGACTATTGAGGACGGTGAGCTTGTCTTCATCGATAGTGGCACCACCAACATCGCTTTGGTCGACTACCTTCCCACCGATCGTCAGGTCGCTGTGGCGACAAATTCGATCGACGTGGCTTTTGCCGTGAAGACGAGAGCAGCGCATCCTCTCATTCTGGTGGGCGGACTGGTCGACCATGCGATTGGTGGCAGCGTCGATGCCGCGGCAGTCTCGTTTCTCGAAAACACGATCATCGATCGAAGTTTTGTTGGAGGCTGCTCCATCTCAGCCGAATGGGGAATTCGAGTCCATCACTTCGGCGAAGCTCAGTTCAAAAAGACGCTGATCAAGAACAGCCGAACCACCATCGTGATGGCCACGTCGGGTAAATTCCATGAACACGCGCCGTACAGGATTGGCGACGCCAGGGACGTCGATCATTTGGTCCTCGACGAGACGCTCGACTCCAGCGAAGGCGATGCCCTTGAGCAGGCGGGCTATCGGATCATCCGCGCCGACTAACACTTCAAACCCGCCGAAGCCTGATAGGCTGCGTCAACGACTTCACCTCGAGAGCCTGTTCGATAAGGCTCGAAGAGAGGCTGCTGTCCTCCTCCAGCAATTCCCGCATTGTCCTGCCGGTGGAGAGTATCTGCTTTGCGAGCTCTGCCGCCTTCTCGTAACCGATGAGCGACGTTAATGCGGTTGCAAGCGCCGTACCCGCTTCGAGGTTCTGCCGGCAAGCCTCCTCATTGGCGACAATGCCGGCGACGCATCTGTCGGCCAATGTGCGGAAAGCGCTCGTCATCAACGATATCGACTGAAGTAAATTGAAGACAATGACAGGTTCGAAGGCATTCAACTGCAGCTGCCCGCCTTCTGCAGCCATGGTGACGACAAGATCAGAGCCGATGACCTGAAAAGCGACTTGGTTGACCATTTCGGGAATGACGGGATTGACCTTGCCGGGCATGATCGACGAGCCGGGCTGCATCGGCGGCAGCGTGATTTCCCCGAAGCCGCCGCGAGGCCCGCTCGACAGGAGCCGAAGGTCATTGCAAATTTTCGATATCTTGACGGCGGTTCGTTTCAAGGTACCGGAAAACAGGACGAAAGCACCGGTATCCCAACACGCTTCGACAAAGTCGCTGGCCGGCCGCAGAGGCACACCGGAGACCGCTGCCAGCTCACCTATCGCCGTTGAGGCGTAGCGGGGATCGGCGGTGATCCCGGTGCCGATTGCCGTACCGCCGAGGTTGACCTCATGAAACAGGGCAACCGCCTCAGTCAGTCGTGACATATCCTCCCGTAAGGTCACTGCAAAAGCGGTGAACTCTTGGCCGAGCGTCATAGGGACGGCATCTTGAAGTTGGGTCCTGCCGAGCTTCAAGATGCTGCCGAACTCCCCTGCCTTACGGTCAAACGAGGCCGAAAGGTATTCCAGCGCATCTAGCAATTTCCGTGTCGAGAGGACGAGGGCCAATCGGATGGCGGTTGGATAAACGTCATTGGTCGACTGAGACAAATTGACATCGTTGTTTGGATGAATGACGTCAAATCGCCCGCGCGGCAGATCAAGGTGCTCGAGCGCGCGATTTGCGATCACCTCATTCATATTCATGTTGGTGGATGTGCCGGCGCCGCCCTGGAAGACGTCAAGGACGAACTGATCGGCAAACAGTCCTTCGGCAACCTCGTCGCACGCGCGGAGGATCGCGTCCTTTTTGTCTTCCGACAGGTCCCCAAGGATAAAGTTGGCGCTGGCTGCTGCCTTCTTAACATAGGCGAGAGATCGGATAAGGTCGGGGTAGTGGCCGATCGGAATGCCGGAGATCTGAAAATTTGCGATCGCGCGCGCCGTCTGAGCCCCATAATAGGCCGAAGCCGGGACCGGGACATGCCCGAGTGAATCCGCCTCGAAGCGAATGCTCGATGCTTCAGGCACCAGTGCTGCGTCTTCCATCTTCCATCCCCAATGGTTGTCGATGAAGAATAATTCAGCAATCTTCTCGATCAAATTTCGCTGCGGTGATAAGCGATGAGCAGTATGACGCAAGTAACGCGAAGGATCGCAGGCCCTTCCGCCTTGGCATTCAACAAACATTCGCCCTGCAAAGGTTCGGGCTCACCGTGGCCCTTGCCTGCGGGCCACTGCGCCAACGCATTCCCTTCGCATATTGACGCAAAAAGATAATCATTTTGCGCCGCTAATCGCACTATCGCGCAATTTATTTGGCGCGCCCGAAATGGCTTGATGTAATCATCTCCATCATTCGGGATCCATGATCGTGCATAACCAGACCAGAGACCTCGCATTTGCAGACGATTTCATCTCGGCGAAGCTTGTAGAAAACGTCGTCGATCTCGACGTCGAAGATGCTGTCGTTGTCAACATCAGCCCCTCGCCGATGATCACCGGCACCGATCATCCTGCAATCGTTCCGGCGTGGAAATCAACATGGTTGAAGGGCGGCAGAATCAAGTCGGCAGAGCGAGCTGCATTGATCAAGGTCCGCAAGGCGACCAATTTGGGCGGTGCTCAGTTTCGAGGATGGGACTGGCTCGGCAACAGAATCCGCAGCTTCCCGCGCGACACGCCGCTGTTCATTTCGGCGCAGGACGAGATCGGAACGGTTACGGTCGACCCCAAGGTGTTCACAAACGAGCACGCAGCTCCAACGGCGGAACAGCCCTTCACGCTCAAGCTCAACCTGTGGTGGGCGCCAGGCGACACCGACTGCTTCATCCACAACGAGCACCCCTTCCTCGAGGTCCATACGCAGATCCATGGGCTTGGTCGCATGCAGAAATTCCACGAACGCGATCAGGGAACGCTGTACGAAGATGTCGTGATGCCGATCGGCTATTCACACGACCCCTTCTGCCGCGTTACCGGCGAAAACAAATGGACTTACCCATGGCACCGCTACTACTGTGATACCGATTCCGTGTGGCTTGCCGTCGAGCTTCACCCCTGATCGACGATTGCGACAGGGCGCCAGGGTTAGCCGATCATGACATCTGAATCATGTCTGAGCCATCGCCCAGATATTGAAGTGCCTCTCGAGGGATCGCCGGATCGTTTTTGTCCATGACGGTGATCCCTTTCAGCTGCTCCCTCTTCAATAAACCGGGTCCCCTGTAATGTAAGGCGACCTTAGTCGAGTAAGGCTGACGAAACACTGTCGCCGCAATTCCACTCGAAATCCCGAACATGAACTTCTTGGAGTTGCGCTTGACCTGAGCATAGACGCCGAAGGTCAGCTCGTTCGACTGAATGCCCTCGAAATCGGCTGTGAATAACCGATCCGCCACTGGAAAACAGAAACCATAATACTTGAAGACATATTCCATCTTCTTGGGATCATCGAAACTGGGGAAACGCTCGACGTAATAATGCTGCAGGAACTGGTTTGCTCTGTATATGCAGAATGCGGACTTCAACACGAAGCCCTTGTAGATTGAGGAGAATTGGTATCGGTCGTAGACTCCGACGAGATCGCTGTCGGGAACGGAATTTTCGACAAGCATTGCGGAAACGAAACGCGCAAATTCCGGCAGTTGCCTGACCGCCGACATAGCATGAAAGAAGTTACCATCAACGAGCGTTCGGAACTCCTCGGGGTCGGAAAACAGGATCGGCACGCTCAAGCCGAAATAATTTGCAATAATACGCATATTAGCCGCTGCAGGCAGATGGGCACCGGAAAGATATTTGTTGAATTGTTGGCGATTGACCTTGATCTTGCGGCACACGGCCGCCACCGAGCCTTGGCGATCACACAGCGTTCGCAAGTTGGCGGCAAACGACGCCGGATCGTCCATCATATAGTTCATGACCCTATCCCAAAGCTCGAACCTGAAGCACTCTGACGCTAATTCTACGCCACTTTGAGAACATCTTCAACCCGTTGCGAAATTGCTCCGATAAGGGATCCAACGCCATAGTGGCCGATGAAACACTAGGGAATCCACCACTTGGCAGGCAACGAGAGAGTCGGTTGGGCGATCATGGGCACGGAAACCATCGCGACCGAGCAAATGGTTTCCGCGATACGCTCGATTGGCCATCAACCGCTATGGGTGGTCAGCCGCAATGCCCATTACGCAGGCACGTTTGCCGGCGATCTTGACATCCCCAATGCGACCGACGACCTCGAACGAGTGTGGGCCGATCGCGATGTGCGTTTCGTCTATGTCAGCGCCACGCGGGAGCGACGCTCGTTTCACATCGCCGCAGCCGCAAAAGCGGGCAAACACATTCTCTGTGATGGCCCGATCAGCAATGAGCGTGAAGAGGCAGCCCGGCTCGTGTCGCTCTGTCATGACCTCAAGGTCACGCTCGCCGTTCATCACATCGCGCGCGCTTCTAGCGTTCATCAAACGATGAAGCGCCTGATCCGCGACGGCGAGATCGGCCAGATTCATTCGATTGTCGTGGCGCGCGGCGGCGCATTTCATCCTTCACCCAATCGCCGTGGTCAACTCGCCGATCTGGAAGGCGACATCTTCTTCGACGCGGCAATCGAGGACGTTGATCTTGTCCGGTTCTTGACCGACGCGGAGCCCCATCGGGCCACCGGGATTTCGAAGCCGATGGGCGGTGGGTCGCAACACCTTGCCTTCGTCCTCGCTATGGATGACGGCTGCATCTTCCAAGCACATGAAAGCTTCCTGACCGCCGAGATCGAAGACACGGTCATGATTGCGGGTTCGAAGGGATCGCTGACCGCCATTGGGACGCTCTACGGTCGCGGATCCGGCACTTTGACGCGCAGGATCGGCGGCAAGAACGAGCTTATTCCGATCCGTGACAAGGACGTGCACGTGGCTGCCATTCAGGATTTTGTCACCGGGCTTCATGGAAGGCCGACCTGGCTTTCGACTGGCGCGGACAGCGTGGCAAACCTTGCCGCCATTAACTCGATCATTGCGTCGACCCAGTCGGGCGACGTTGTCGACATCAAACCGAGGGGCACGGCATGAGCAGAGTTCTCGGCTGCTCCGCAACGTGCACGCACATCATCAAGGAGAGCAACGGTGAGAAAGCCTGATCAGATCATTCTTCATTCTCTGGTCGCCCGGCATTCGACGTTAGCGATCGATGTCGAAATTGCACGGCAGATAGGCTTCGACGGCTTAGAGGCGTCTGGCGACAAAATCGCGAACTGCCTTGACGCTGGCTTATCGAGAAGCGAGCTCAGATCCCTTGTTGGTGATACATTCATCCCGGGAATCGGCTTTCTCATTGATATTGAGCGCCAGAAGGATGACAAGACCAAACTGTTTGCGGAAGCAAACCGTCTGTTCGAACTCGCGGGTGCCGTGGGCGCTGAGGGTGTCGAAGTGATTACAGGACCGCTGAGTCTAGAGGTCGCGCGTGGGCAACGAACGGCGGCAGATCTCTACAGGGGTTTGGTCGACCTTCCAGAAGATGAGCAGGTCGACCTTACCGCTTCCAATCTGCGGGAGCTGTCGGAGATTGCCGCCGACCACAATCTTATCCTCTATCTCGAAGCGCTGTCATGGACGCCGCTCAATACGCTGGACAAGCAGCTCAGGGTAATCGAGAAAGCGGGCCGCGATAATCTGCGGCTGCTCGTGGATTTCTGGCATTGCTACACGTCCGGTGACACGCCGGAGAGGATTGCCAAGCTCGACAAGGAGCTGCTCTACGGCATTCATGTCTGCGACTCCCTGAAGTTCGATGGCGGCATTCCGGATGAGCCTGTACTCCGGGACGTGCCTACCGGAGAAGGGGTGCTAAATCTTCAGGAGTGGACGGATGCCGTCAGAGCAACCGGCTACGAGGGATGGTGGAGTTGCGAGCTCTTTTGCCGTCGCAATCACCAAGAAAACAGTTTTGCGGTCGCTCGTAGACTCAAAGACCTGATGAGTGACTTACTCGCCCCCTAGAAAACTTACCTTCGACGGCGGACTTCACTGTTTCAAGCTGGGACCGCCAAGCACCACCTTCCGCGATAATCAGGTGTCTCAATGTTGTTTACCAGGCCAGCACCAACAGGCGTGCTCCGGCGCATCGGCTCGTCAAAGCGGGCAAGATGTTGTGCTTTCTTCCTCGCGGCCGGAATAGGCATCGGAGCGTGGGCTTCCAGCCTTCCGCTCGTTTCGACGAGGCTTGCGATCAGCAAGGGAGAACTTGGCTTCCTCCTTCTTGGGTTCGCGCTGGGCGCGATTGTTCTGATGGTGACGATCGGACGGTTTATTGACCGACTGCAGAGCGACAAGTTCTCGCTTGCGGGTTGCGTGGTGTTCGGGGCGTGCATCCTTTTGGTTCCATTGGCTCCCGGCGTCCTGACCGCCGCCCTTCTGATCCTTGCGGCAGGCGCAGGCTTCGGAACGCTCGACGTCTCGATGAACACCGAAGCCTCGCACCTCGAACGGACATCGAAACGACACCTGATGTCCTCCTTCCATGGGGTCTTCAGTGTCGGGGCGCTCTTGGGCGCACTTCTTGTCGGCCAGTTGGTTTCGATCGGTGGCGGGTTGAACTTATGCCTCGGCATTGCAGGTTCAAGCGTCGTCCTCGTTGCCTTCGGCTCACGTCTGATCGCAAGAAAACGGTCATTTGAACATCGCATCAGCAGCACCAAGTCGAACGCGATGAAGAAAATACAACTCAGCCCTGAACAGCTGGTTCTTGTCATCATGTTCGGAGCCATCGCCTTTCTCTCCATGTTGGCCGAAGGCGGGGTGATGGACTGGACCGCAATCTTTCTCGTCACCGAACACGGGGCCTCCGAAAGCGTCGGAGCCTATGCGTTCGCAACCTTCTCCGCGACAATGGCACTCGGACGGTTTGCGGGCGACTGGGCGACGAGGCGCATTGGGCATGTCAATGTCATTCGCATCGGCGGTGTGGTGTGCGCTGTCTCGGTCTCGGTCATCGTCGTGTCGAGCAGCATTAGCATTACGATGTTTGCCCTTGGTTTATGCGGGATCGGAGTAGCAAACCTGGTTCCAGCCGTCTTTGCGGCCGCCGGTCATCTTGGAGGGGATTCGGCCGGACGGGCGATGTCGATCGCCACGACGATGGGCTATAGCGGCCTGCTTCTAGGACCGGCGCTGCTCGGCTTTGTCGCCCAGCATTCGAGCCTGGCAACAAGCTTTGGCGTAATCATGGGCGGCTTTGTTCTTGTCGCCATCGTCGGTTTCGCAGTCGCCAAGAGCATGGCGCTTCATGGGCTCAAGCTCCGACACGAAACCTGAGCGGCGACACACGAGGTGGCTTGGACCTTTTGGTGGAACGGACTCCTTCGCGATAAACGAAAGCGGGCGATGTCGTTGCCAACATCGCCCGCTCGATCAAGTTGTCTCTGTCGCCCTAGTGTGTGAGGCGCAGAAAGTCGGCCGCCCGTTCCCCGATCATGATGCAGACGGCATTTGGATTGCCAGAAATCAATGTCGGCATAACTGATGCGTCGGCGACGCGAAGGCCTTCGATCCCACTGACGCGAAGTTGCGGGTCGACCACAGCCATCTCGTCGATACCCATCCGGCAAGTCCCCGACGGATGCAGTGCTGCGTGCGCGGCTCTCTGGCAGAACGCGCGGATGTCATCGCGCGTGCTGACGCTCGGGGCCGGCACATATCGTGACTGGAGATATTTCGAGAGCGCCGGTTTTGACATGATATCCATCGCCACCATTGTACCCTCGGTGATTGCCTCCAGGTCGTACGGATCAGAGAAGTAATTGGGCGCAACGCGGGCATCGGCGTTGAAATCGCCGCTTTGCAAGGTGACTTCGCCTCGCGACCTCGGCCGGATCTGACCAAGGTTGATCGTGCAACCATTGCCGCCCGGTACGGCATCGACACCTTCCTCGATGCCCGCGCCGACCACCATGAAAAACTGGATGTCGGGGACATGTTCGCTCTTATTGCCCCACCAAAACGCACCGCCCTCGATGAGGTTTGATGATGCAGGCCCGCCCTTGAAAAGCGCGTAATTCAAACCGGCGGCCGCCTTCCAATGCATCTTCTTGTATTTGTCGTAACTGTAGGGACCACTCAGTTGATAGATCAGTGATATTTCCACGTGGTCCTGCAGGTTCTTACCGACACCTGGAAGATCTGCATGCACGGTGATCCCGTGCCGCTTCAACTCGGTGGCTGGTCCGATGCCTGAAAGCATCAGGAGTTTCGGCGTGGCGATCGCGCCCGCCGACACGATGACTTCGCGCTCCGCACGCAGCACATGCTTCTCACCATTGCGGATGTATTCGACACCGACAGCCCTGCCGTTTTCGATGATCAGCCGAGTGACAGTGGTG
The DNA here is from genome assembly GCF_003985125.1 of Rhizobium phaseoli. Classification (GTDB taxonomy): domain Bacteria; phylum Pseudomonadota; class Alphaproteobacteria; order Rhizobiales; family Rhizobiaceae; genus Rhizobium; species Rhizobium phaseoli. Next base: position 60,141 of record NZ_ML133565.1, on the reverse strand, counting down.
CGAGTGACGACCTGCAAGTTCGGTCGTCCCTTCGCTGGCTTGATATAGGCGACGGCAGCACTGCTGCGTTTACCGTCCCTTGCGGTAATCTGATAGAGCCCGCACCCCGCCTGACTGCCGGAGTTGAAATCCGGGTTATAGGGAAGACCCGCCTGCTGGCATGCCTGTAGCCAACCGCGCGTCAAGGGATGGACGTGATCGATGTCGGAGACGCCGAGCGGACCTCCGACGCCGTGTGCATCATTGCAAAAACGGTTATTGTCCTCGGAACGCCTGAAATATGGAAGCACGTCCTCATAGGCCCATCCCGCAGCGCCCAATTGCACCCACTGCTGGTAGTCCGAGGGAACACCGCGAATATAGATCATCGCGTTGACCGAACTACCGCCGCCGAGCACGCGCGCCTGTACCATCGTCTGCTGCTCGTTGCGCGCAAGCTCCGGACCGGCCTCCCAGGCGAAACGCTTCAAGAGGCTTCCCTGAGCAGTCTTGTAGTAGGCGCCTGGAATGTGGATGTATGGGCTAGAATCGGTAGGCCCCTCCTCTAGGAGAGCCACTCGGAGATTTTCATCCTCGGACAATCGCGAGGCGATCACACAGCCGGTCGACCCGCCGCCGACGACAATATAGTCGTAGCGATGGTGCTTGCCAGAATGCGGCTTGATTCCGTAGCGCGCAGAGCCAAACGGGGGAAGCAACATCACACACCTCGTATCGAAGCACCCGCCTTGATCGCGAGGGCAGCGATGGTCAGGGCCGGGTTAACTGCCGCCGATGTTGGAAGAACTGAGGCATCGGCAATATAAAGATTTTCGACGTCATGCGCACGGCAATTTAGATCGACAACCGAGGTTTTCGGATCATGCCCGAGCCGAGCGGTGCCGCACTGGTGAGAGGTTGTTTTTCGACCGAAGGTGTGCGTGAGCACGACCGGAAAGCCTGCTTTTCGCATGACATTCTTTGTTTTCTTGATGAGCGCCTGGTGGGCGCGCATGTTCGACCGGATCCAGTTGACGACGATGCGATCCTCGCGGACCATCACCCGGCTTTCCGGATTGGGAAGATCTTCGCTGGTGAGGAACCACCCATAGGCGTGTCGCGCGATCAGGCGGACCAGCCATGAGGGTGCGGGCACTGGGAAATTCGCTTTCAAAATATTGCCGGTGATGTGCCCCAGCAATTGCACGTTTCCGAGCGGCGCCCGGCAGTCGTTATCGGCGTTATAAAAATCGTTGAAGGCAATGGTCTTCTGGTAGACCGAGGCATTGCGGCGATAATCGAGTACCAGCATCGCGGATGTGTTGTGGTTCATGAAATTCCGGCCGACTTGGTCTGAGCTGTTGGCCAAGCCCGTTGGGTGAGCCTTGCTTGCCGACCGGAGCAGAAGTGCTGCAGTCTGAACCGCGCCGGTGGCGACAGCGAATATGCCGGCAGAGATCCGCTGCTCGAACCCGTCTTTGACGAAGACCGCAGCAGTCACGCGGGTGCCGGTCTCGTCCGTTTCCAGGCGGGACACGTTAGCACCGGTCATGAGGGTAACGTTTGGATGACGCAGCGCCTCCGTCAACGGGCCGACCTCGGCATCGATCTTGCCGACACCTGTGTTCGGGAACGCATCCCAGCCCGTCTTTGCGCGGTGAAGCCAAGCCTCGATGTCGATCGCCAGCGGCAGGCTCGCCGGATGGACACCTGCCCGCTTCAGCCGGTCGCGGACCGACGCAATCGGCGCCTCGTCGGGAACGGCAGGATGGGCGTAGGGTTTGCTATGGAAAGGCTCCGTCGGATCCTGACCGAGCGCGCCACGTACCTGGAACACCTTCTCAGCCCGCTCATACCACGGCTCCAGCTCTTCATATGTGCATGGCCACCCCGGCGAATTTCCGTCGAGGTGTGGACGCGCTTCGAAATCTTCCTTTCGATACCGGTACATCACAGCGCCGAAGAATTTCGAATTTCCGCCAACATAGTAGTAGTTGTTGGCAAGGAAGCTTTCACCGTCGGTTCCAAGCCACTCTTCCGCTGGCCGATAGAAGCCCCGTTGGAAAATCGCGACGTCGTCGCGAGCTTCCACGCTGTCTCTGAGGTACCCGCCGCGCTCCAGGATGATGACCTTGAGGCCGCTCTCGGCAAGGCTGTAGGCAAGCGAACTTCCTCCGATGCCTGAGCCTATAATTACCACATCCGCCGTCTGCTGCATGGCATACCTCAATCAATTCTGGCTTCGGTCTGGGCGTCGAACAGGACGATCTTCGAGGCATCAACGGCGAGCGATGCTTCAGAGCGCGATTGAGTGACGTTCGGGGGCAATCTCGCGGTTACTTCGACGTTTGCAAGCTGGAACACGACGAGGGCATCAGGTCCTGTCGGCTCGACCACATCGACATCCACTGCGATGTGGTTGCCAGCTCCAGCGGAGGCGGGTGTGAAGTTCTCCGGGCGGATCCCTACAAGCACATTCTTGCCGGCATACCGTTTGGCTGACTCGGCAGAGAGTGCGATACCGGTTATGGACGCCGATGGCTTATTCGGCACGTCGATGACGGCGGCCACGGATGAGCCGGCGACCTCGAGCCTGCCGGGGATGATGTTCATCGACGGTGAGCCGACGAACTTTGCGACATAGACGTTTGCCGGCCGGTCATAGACCTTCTGAGGCTCGTCGAGATGCTGGACGACGCCATCCTTCATAACCGCGACACGGGTTGCGAGCGTCATGGCCTCGATCTGGTCGTGCGTGACGTAGACGATTGTCGTACCAAGGCGCTGATGCAGGCGCTTGATTTCGGTACGCATGTCGACGCGAAGCTTGGCATCAAGGTTAGACAGCGGTTCGTCGAACAAAAAGAGCTTTGGCTGGCGGACGATCGCACGTCCCATGGCCACGCGCTGGCGCTGACCTCCCGACAGTTGCGACGGCTTGCGATCAAGAAGATGGCTGATCTGAAGAAGATCGGCCGCAGCCTTGACCGCTTTGTCCCGCTCGGCCGGAAGCACTCTGCGGATCTTCATTCCGAACTCGATGTTTTGCCGCACTGTCATCGTAGGATAGAGCGCGTATGACTGGAAGACCATTGCGATGTCGCGGTCTTTCGGCGAGAGGTGGTTGACGACCTTTTCTCCGATGCGGATATAACCGCCGGTGATCGTCTCCAAGCCTGCAATCATGTTCAGGAGGGTCGACTTGCCGCAGCCGGAAGGTCCGAGCAGCACAAGGAAGTCGCCCGTGCCGATCGAGATTGATACTTCCTTGAGGACTTCCAGTTCGCCATAAGCCTTGCGGACGCGATCGATTTCGAGAGTAGACATGGGTTCAGCCTTTCACGGCACCGGCAGTCAATCCGCGTACGAAGTAGCGGCCTGCCAGGATGTAGACGACGAGCGTGGGAATGGCGGCGATCATGGCAGCGGCCATGTCGACGTTGTATTGCTTGCGGCCCATCGTGACGTTGACGATATTGTTGAGTGCCACGGTGATTGGTGACGATTGTCCCGCGGTAAAGGACACACCGAAGAGGAAGTCATTCCAGATCTGGGTGAACTGCCAGATGCATGAGACAACGATGATGGGCAGTGCCGCCGGCAGCATAATCGAAAAGAAGATACGGAAAAATCCGGCACCGTCGATTTGCGCCGCACGCGTGAGTTCGTTTGGAATCGTGATGAAGTAGTTCCTGAAGAACAGCGTCGTGAAGCTGATCCCGTAGACGGTGTGAACGAGGACCAGTCCCGGAATGGTTCCTGAGAGCTTCAGGGCGCCAAGAAGCTGGGCCATCGGCAGGATCACCGCCTGGAACGGCAGAAAGCAACCGAAAAGCAGCATACCGAACACGAAGTTCGAGGCTGGGAAGCGCCATTTTGTCAGGATGTAGCCATTGATCGCACCAATCCCGGTCGACAGAATGACGGCGGGAATGACCATCAGCAGCGAATTCACGAAATAAGGCTTCAGGCCGCTGCACTCGGTGCCGATGCATGCTTCGTCCCAGGCCTTCTGCCAGGCGTCGAAGGTGAGTTGCTGCGGAAGACCGATAAACGAACCGGAATAGATCTCGTCAAGCGACTTGAGCGACGTGACGATCATCACCCACAGCGGCATGAGATAGAACGCTGCAAGAGCGATGAGCGACCCGTAGATGAAGATATGCCCGAATAAGGCGGAACGCCGTGCCCTGTTAACCTCAGTGGTCATTGCGGCTCTCCTTCAGTTCGGAATAGAGGTACGGCACGATGATTGCCGCGACCGTCATCAGCATCATCATGGCGCTCGCCGCACCAATGCCCATCTGATTTCGTTTGAAGGTCGCGGAAAACATGAAGGTCGACGGCATTTCGGTAGCGCTGCCCGGGCCACCGTTTGTCAGCGCCAGGACAAGATCGAAACTTTTGATTGAGATATAGCTCAGGAGAACGATGACGCTGAGGAAGGCCGGCCGGAGCATGGGCACGATGATGCTCCAGTAGATCCGCACAAGGCCCGCACCTTCGATTTGCGCGGCCTTGATCACGGAATTATCGATGCCCCGCAGGCCAGCCAGGAAAATTGCCATGGCAAAGCCGGTCGATTGCCAGACCGCCGCAATCACGACGCAGTAGATGGCGTATTCCGGCCTCGTGATCCAGTCGAAGACAAAGCCGGTCCAGCCGAGCTCGTTGACGACTTTCTGCACCCCGAGTCCAGGGTTGAGGATCCACTTCCACGCGGTGCCGGTAACGATGAACGAAAGCGCCATCGGATAGAGGTAGACGGCGCGCAGGAAGCCCTCGGCCCGAACCTGCTGGTCGAGAAGGATCGCGAGGAATAGGCCGAGCGCGATCGTTATTGCCAGGAACAGCACCGTGAAGATGAATAGATTGGCGACTGCCGTCTCCCAGCGGGGCGTTGCCCAAAGGCGAACATATTGCTCCAGGCCGACGAAGTCGTATCGCGGCACCATTTTGGACGACGACAGGGATATCCAGCCCGTCCATGCAATGAAGAGATAGACGCCGATGAAAACCACCACCAGGCTTGGGGAGAGGACCAGCCGGGGCAGCCAGAGCGTAAATCTATCTTTCGGAGAAATCCTACTGTTCATCACAGCATTCCAGCGTTGAGGCGCATGTGCGTCGAAGTGCGGTAAACCAGCCCGCCTAGGCGGGCTGGAACCGGACGGACGCTCACTTTGCGTTGTTGATTCCGTCGACGAGAGCCTTGACCGCGTCCTCGGAAGACATGTCGGTCGTGAAGAACTTCGCGACCACGTCGCTGAAGACACCGGTGAACTGCGGCTGGTTGGCGAAGCCTTCCGTCAACCCGCCGAGCATCGTGTCGTTCTTCTGGGCTGCATCGCGGTCGGCGAAGCTGCGCTGTGCGCAGGCGTCGAAGTCCGAAACCGAGATGTCGATCCGGGCGGGGATCGACCCCTTGACCTTGTTGAAGTCCTTCTGGACCTGCGGATCCATGACGGACTCCGCCCAGGCGTCCTGCGCGAGGACAAGCGGTTCGCTATCGGTCTTGAAGAGGCCGAAGGCGTCGATGACGAACTTGAAATAAGGTGTCTGCGCCGGCGTCGGGAAGCAGAGAAAGTCGGATCCGGGCTTGAGGCCTTTGTTGAGGAACTCGCCCTTGGCCCAATCGCCCATTAGCTGCATACCCGCCTTGCCGTCGGCGACCATTGCGGAGGCAACCGCCCAGTCGCGGCCGGTGAAGCCGTCATCGACCAAGCCGCGAACCTTGCGCAGCATGTCGAACGTCTTGACCATCTTGTCGCTCGACAATTCGCCCTCGTCGAGGTCGACAATCGCCTTCTTGTAGAAATCCGGCCCGTTCATGTCTGCCGCGATTGCTTCGAAGACTTCGAGGATCTGCCAGGGCTCGTCGCCCATCGCCAGAGGGACGACACCCGCAGCTTTGAGCTTTTGGCCAACTGCGATCACTTCGTCCCAACTCTTTGGCTCGCTGATGCCGTACTTGTCGAAGAGTGCCTTGTTGGCCCAGATCCAGTTCTGGCGATGCATGTTGATCGGCACGGAGATGTAGTCGTCGCCGTTCTTGACGAAGGCTTCCAACTGGGGAGAAATGGTCTTCTCCCACCCGTTTTTCTCATAGAGCTCGTTCAGCGAACGCAAAACGCCTTCGTTCGCCCAGTCGAGCCCCTCGAAGCCCAGGAATTGCATTGTCGTCGGCGGATTGCCGGCGGCGAGCCGGGTACGCAGCGCCTGCAGGGCGTTTGCCCCGGATAGTCCCCCGACCGCGCTGTCCTGCCAAGTATAGCCCTTGGTGGCGAGCTTGTCGGTGATGACCTTGAGCGCCTTGACTTCGCTCTCGGAAACCCAGTGGTGAATACCTTCGACCTTGGGTTTCTCCTGCGCCACAGCGGCTATCGGAAGAAGAGAGATCGAAGCGGTAAGAAGCATTTTCAGTTTCATTGTAGTTCCCCTTTTTTGCCTCAGCGGTTGGTGGATTGCGGGCAGTCTCGACAAGAGGGTGTCGAAGCCGCCGGTTGCTTATGCGTCGCGCGGGCCGGCGGCCCCCGCGTAAGGAATGTTGCGGCCACCGAAGCGGCGGACACGAATGTTGGCTTGCTCGGCGTGACCCGCGAAGCCTTCCATCAGGCAGAGACGAGAGCTATAGGCACCGATAAGGGCTGATGCCTCATCGGTCTCTATGCGCTGATAGGTGCAGGTCTTGAGGAATTTCCCGACCCACAGACCGCCGGTGTAGCGCGCAGCCTTGTTCGTCGGCAGTGTGTGGTTCGTGCCGATGACCTTGTCGCCGAAGGCGACATTGGTGCGGGCGCCAAGGAACAGCGCTCCATAGTTTTTCATGTTCTCGAGAAAGTAGTTCGGGTCGCTCGTCATGACCTGAACGTGTTCCGAAGCGACGCGGTCAGCTTCGGACACCATTTCCTCGATCGTGTCGCAGAGGATGATCTCTCCGCAGTCGTTCCAGGCCTTTCCTGCGACGGCGGCCGTCGGAAGGATCTGCAGGAGCCGGTCGATTTCGGCAAGTGTATCCTTGGCGAGCTTCTCGGAATTGGTGATGAGCACTGCCGGAGAGTTGGCACCATGTTCGGCTTGGCCGAGCAGGTCCGTCGCAACGATTTCACCGTCGACGCTTTCGTCAGCAATCACCAGCGTTTCGGTCGGGCCGGCAAACAGGTCGATACCGACCTTGCCGAACAAGAGACGCTTGGCCTCTGCCACATAGGCATTGCCCGGACCGGCAAGCATGTCGACAGCTTCGATCGTTTCGGTGCCATAGCCCATCGCCGCGATCGCCTGGACACCGCCGATGCAGTAGATCTCGTCTGCACCGGCGAGAGCCTGTGCGGCGACGATCTTGTTGGATATCTGTCCGTTGAACGGGGGAGCACAGGTAATGACGCGGTCGCAGCCCGCCACACGCGCTGTCAGCACAGTCATATGTGCCGATGCAAGCAGCGGATATTTTCCACCCGGCACGTAGCAGCCGACATTTTCGATCGGCACATTGCGATGGCCCAGGACCACGCCTGGGATCGTCTCGACTTCGAGATCCTGCAGCGCATCTCTTTGTGCCTGTGCGAAGCGGCGGACCTGATCCTGGGCAAAGTCCAGGTCCTCGCGCTCCTGCTTGGTCAGCGAATTAATCGCGGCAGCGATTTCGTCTTTTGTCAGGCGATAGGACTCGCGGTCGAGTTTGTCGAACTTAACGGAGAGTTCCCGGACCGCTTTGTCGCCGCCGGCTTCCACCTTAGAAAGGAGCTCCTCGACAGCTTTTGTTATCGCGCTATCGGAAGCGCCCGCCGTCGAGGCTTGGGCAGTTTTGATGTGTCTGATCATGACAATAACTCTTCGTTTGCGGAAGCCGTGCCCCGCATTCTGGGTTTGGAGAGACTGTGGTTGGCGGGGCGCCAGGCGGCGCCCCCAGCCTGAAGTTGGCTCTACAGATGCTGCTCGAGTTCGCGCATCTTTGCGTAGGCAGCCTGTTCCTTCTCGTAATAGGCCGGCGACGGGAAGTCCCACCAGCCGGTGGCGAATGGGCCGGCGGCGTCACGCGATACGATCACCTCGACGAGAGCAGGCCCACCGCACTCCAAAGCAGCCTTGATGCTGCTTTCGAGGTCCTCGTCCTTCTCGACCTTCCATGCTTCGAGACCAAATGCGCGTGCAGAGGCGGCGATGTCGGCAGAATAGGGTTCACCGTTGCCGACATGGTGGTTGAACTCGGAAGCGACGTGGCGGCCCATGAACTTCCGCTGACCACCGCGGATGGACATGTATCCGAAATTATTCAGAACGAGAAAGACAACGTTGATGCCGTTCATGACCGCTGTTCCCATCTCCGGGAGAGACATCATGAAGTCACCGTCTCCGACGATCGCGACGACCTGCTTGTCTGGGCAGGCCAGTTTGGCGCCGAGCGCTGCGGGAACGGCCCATCCCATCGGCGAGTAGGAGCCGGACGTGAGGTGGGTGCGAGGCTTGTAGACCGGGAAGCTCTGCTTGACGGAGCCTTGCGTATTCCCCGAGCCGACGACGACGATGCCGTCACGGTCGAGCACCTTGCGAAGCGCCATCAAAGGGCGCTGCGACGTGAACGGCGTTTCCCGGCTCGTCTCACGCGGCTCGACCTGGGCGCGCCAATCTGCCTTCGCCTTCTGTACGTCAGCCAGGAAATTCTCGCGGCGCGACAGCATCTTTGTGGAGTCTGCGTCGGAAATCAGCGACAGAATGGCTTCGAGAGTAACCCTGGCGTCCGCCACGATGCCGACCTCGGTCTCGTAATTCTTGCCGATTTCGCGTGGATCGAGATCGATGTGAATCAGCTTTGCAGAGGGAATCGAGAAGGAGACGCCCTTGGCATACGAAGACGCAGACCAATCCGTGAAGCGACAACCGACGGAGACGACAACATCTGCCGAAGCCGTGATCTTGTTGCCGCTCGTAGTGCCGGTTTGACCGACAGCACCTATGAACAGCTGATGATCTTCAGAAATCGCGCCCTTGCCATTCCATGTAATCGAGACGGCCGCACCGAGTTTTTCAGCCAGCCGCGTCAATTCCTCCGACGCGTTCGCAGAAATAGCACCGCCGCCAGCGACAATGACAGGTCGCTCGGCTGCGAGAAGAACCTTCACTGCAGCTTCGATTGCACGCGGATCCGGGTAGGCAATGCCGATCGGAAGCCGCTTTTGGAGCGGATGGATCGTGACGTCAGCAGCTTCGACTTGAACGTCCATAGGCACTTCGACATGCACCGGACCCGGACGGCCGGTCAGCATTTCGCTGAAGGCGCGATGCATGATGCTGGGAAGAACCTGAACGGAATTTGCCTGCCACGCACGTTTGGTAACCTGCTCGGTGACGCGCGGAAAGGCGTTATCCTGATGACGCTCGAGTTCTTGCATGGTGCCGTGACCGTGCATGTAGGTCTGCGGAGAACCCGATACGTAGAAAAGCGAGGTGGAATCGGTTAGGGCTGTTGCGAGACCGATGATGGTATTTGCAGCGCCCGGCCCGACTGAGGTCGAGCAAGCCATCGGCTTTCCGCTGGCCCGGAAATATCCATCGGCCATATGGACGGCGCTCTGCTCGTGCATGACCTGGATGAATGGAAGTTGGGAGCCTTCTTCGAGGAATGCGTCAAAGAGCGACCAGATCCCGTGCCCCGGCACGCCAGCCACATATTCGACGCCATACTCTTTCAGTGCCCTTGCGACAACCTGGCCACCTGTGAGTTTCATCATCTTCACCCTCTAAAGTTCGTTGTTCTTTAGTCGTGGGCTGGCAATGACCGCAGCCGTTCAACTGCGCCTACATTGCGGCCGCATCGGGCGGACTCGCAAGTTCGCAGACTCCGAAACGGTGACGCAGGATGAAGCGCACTTTGCTTTATGTTGCTTCGGCCGGGGCAGAGCCCGAAGCCAGTTGAATTGCGACTGCAACAACCCGCCCGAGCAGGAGGCGCCGTGTTGAAGCTAGCAAGCGATGTGCGGGATAATGAAGGACGGTTTCTGAGCTGGCGACCACGTCCGCGTGAATGAGCATTATGAAGTCAAAAGTGCTTCATAATGCTCACGCGTCTGGAATGAACTGATCAAAGAGGCGCACTTGGTGTTTGACGTTCATCGTCACAGATGAGTGAAGTTCGGGGATTTATGAAAATCAGCAAACGGTAAAAGGCTCATGCTTGGCGGTGGGGCTTTTCGTCTGACGTTGCAGTTTCAATGCGCGGCTGGAGGGCCGGGTCAGTCGGAGCCGCTGGAAGGCGGTCGGGAAGCGGGTCTCTTCGAGTACTTCGCGTTATGCAGTTCCTCCTTTTCACGAGCCCGTCCCGTAGGGGCGACAGTCAGAGCGAATGGCAAGAACAGGTGCAAGCATGCCGCCATAGGCAATCTGTCAGGCGGATTCCGGCAGCCCAAGTATCAGATGCTTTGCAGTATTGTCAGGATGACTGCGCCTGCCATTGCGCCCCGATAAGAGCAAACGCCGGAAAGCGGCGTACTACCAACAACCACGGTGGCAGTTGAGGTAAGGTGGAAGGTAAGGTTGGCTCAGATTATTTGGTGTCGGCGATCTAAAACCTGTACTGACAACCGCAAAGTCGCGCGGATCTAACGTCAGATTCAGCTCGGGCTATCCGGGAACAGATGACGGCGAACGCACTGTCGCGCCCACCGTCTCAGCTACTGGCCGCTCCTCGCGACAGGCGATCGCACCATTGCCGCGTCATGCTTCATCGTCCACGGTTCAAAACGCTGATCGCAGCGGCGTGGAGTTCCTGGTTGGCAGAAGCGATAATGCGGCCTCCGTTTTCCGGACGCGACCCGTCAAACGTCGTTACTGTGCCCCCCGCTGCCTCGATAAGCGGAATTATGGGCACGATGTCGTAAGGCTGCAGACTGAATTCGACGCAGATATCGATGTGGCCGGCCGCCAACATGGCGAAAGCGTAACACTCGCCCCCATATCGGGTCATTTTGACTGTGGCGTCGAGCACATCAAATCGAACGTCGGGGTTCCGGCGCACGCCTTCAGGCGAGTTGGTGTGCAAGACCGCACCCGAGAGTTGCGTGCACGCACTTGTCGTCAGGCGGGTTGTAGCGTTGTCCGTCGTGAGCCAGCTTTCGCCGTTGTGGGCCCAAAATCTCTCTCTCGTGATCGGTTGGCTCATTAATCCAGAGGTCGCTCGCCCTTGCTCGCAGAAGCCGATCAAAGTTCCCCATACCGGAATTCCAAGCAGGAAAGGACGGGTGCCATCAATCGGATCGAGGACCCACTGGCAGGCTCCAACTCCCGTGACGCCGTACTCTTCACCGAGAATGCTGTGATCGGGAAACTCCTCGGAGATCAGCGCTCGCATTGCCAATTCGGCCTCCCGATCCGCATCCGTCACTGGATCAAAGCGGTATCCCTCTTTTGGTTTTGTTGTCGTCTCAAGCTTTTGCCGAAATCGCGACACTGTCTCGCGATCGGCAGCGTCGGCTAATCTGTGCAGAAAATCCGCCGTAGGAACTTTCATCGTTTTTTCCTGTCTCGTTTGTTGTCTCGAAGCGCCGCAACACCGTTGCTGCATACATCGGTTTTGTTATCGTGATGAGGATGCCATCCATGTCGCCCGGTTGACGTCCCCGTCCTCCGCGACCCTGGGGTTCTTGTTCGTCGCCTCACGAACGCCGCGTGATATTCGCCGTGAATTACACCGAGGCCGCGTGAGCCTGTGCCGATGCCGTTTACGCACCGCTTCGCAGGTCGGCAATCTTTTCAAAGGTTAGTCCGATATGGTCGAAGTGAGCCCGTGAGCCCTCTCCCGTAGGCGATTGAACGCCAAAGCCAACTTTAATTGGACGGTTGCGGATGCCAGGGATAGCGAACCAGCGCATAAACTGCCAGAATTTGCCGTCCTCAGAAAAATGGAATGCGATCGTTTCCCCATCGCAATAAACGCGGAGCCAAACAGCCTCTCCATGGAAATTTGGTCCGTCGCAATCGTCCGATGTCGTCCTTGTAACGACGCTTACGATTGTTGGCTTCCGGGCAGCCGAGTATTCAAACGCCAGTTTTGCCCAGTTATCGTCGTCGGTCTGCACGAAAATTGCACCTGCGTCGTAGGGTGAAGAGAACTCAACTGACACCCTTGCGACAACCGCGAACGTCTCTTCAGCGACTTCCGTACTTAAGGAAAGCACGTCGTTCCGGCGAAAGCTCTCCGCCGGATGATGGAACCAGTCAGTGCTTCCATTGGCAGTTAGCGTCAAGCTTGCATCGCCGACGACCGCCGTGCCATGGTTTTCGCCCCTAACCTGCATCCTATGCAAATTCATCTACAACCTCCACTTCGAACTAAATTCGACTGCGGTGTTCTCAAGCTCGCTGGAAATTTGCCCCACGAGAACACGCCTCTTGGTTAAAAAAACGAACCGGGACCAAAATCACACGGAATTTCACGGCTACAATTTCGCAATACCGTTAAACCTGACGCGATGTGACGTGGTCGGCGGACCCAGCGACCATGACGGCCGATTCGCCAGACCAAATCCGGTTAGTGTCGTCGGCCGATGCCGACTTAGCTTCGAAATTGTCTCGCCACCTCTGGCGCGCTTTGCAGTACGAGGTGCTGCAGGCGTCGTGTCCGATGGTGGCTTTCGTGACGCAGAGGGCATTGGCTTATGCCAGCTTGTTTCGCCAAGCCATCCGCTCCCACCAAACGCTCCATGAGGCATTGGGGACCAATGTGCCGATCTCGTGTGGTGGCGTCGCGGTGTTTCCCGGGGACGTGCTGGTGGCAGACAAAGACGGCGTAATGTGATTCCGGTCATCTTGCAGAAGAGATTGCTGATGAATGCGCGGGGATGGAGAGCTATGAAGACTTCGTACTCGAGCAAGTGAAGAACGGAGCAGCCATCATTGGTTTCTATCCCTGCACTAAACAGGAGCATCAGCTCAAATGCGCCGAGTGGCGCAATAAGAACGGGCGCTAGTTAGATCTGGCGGTCAATGACACTAGGACCATTGTGCGTCCGCGCCTTTCGACCCCGCATTGCCGTCCTGACTCTGCCGGCGGCGCCGCGCGGACAAGAGTGCAACCAGCGCCCTCGCACTTCGGCTCTTCCAGTTAATGACTATATTTCAGCGGCGGTCCAGTGCAACATCACAGCAAGATGCCTGCAAGGCGGTCAAGTGCCGACCAGATTCGCTTTGCATAGCGAGGGTCGAAAAGCGCGTGATAGCCGCCTGTATGCCAGAAGACGACAGGGCCGTTTAGCTCACCCTTCGCGGCAAGATCGATGATCGCCGCGATCGCCTTCCCGCTATAGACAGGATCGACCAGCAGGCCCTCTTTCGTCGCGAGCAAATCAATCGCCTCATATATGCCGTCAGCAGGCAGTCCATATCCCTCACCGACATATGCTTGCGTGACGTTGATATGGTCGCGCGTCAATTCGACTTCTGCATCGATAAGGCGCGCGCCGCCGCGTGCGAAGGAAAGATATGTGCCAACTACGTCGGAATAGACGTCCTCCGCGACGACAATGCCACGAATGTCAGTCTCAAAACCGTGGAGCGCATTCCCGAGGACGAGCCCCGCATGGGTTCCGCCGGACGAGCTTGCATGGACGATTGTCCCAGCATTGCGTCCGTGCTCGCGCATTTGCTGGCAAAGTTCACCATATGCCAGGGCAAACCCCAAGCAGCTGCGTTCGGAAGCACATCCGATGGGAAGTCGATAAACGCGTTCTCCGGATTGTTCGAGTTCACTGACGACGGATACTGAATGTCGAGCTAGATCGGTCCAGCTCACATCACCCACAAGTCGAAGATCAGCGCCGAAAAGACCATCAAGCATCAGATTGCCGACAGGTTCGTGCGGCTCGTCATGACATAGGAGCAGTGTGCATTTCAGTCCGAGAGCAGCGCTGGCAGCGGCCACCGCGCGCGTCGCATTTGAAAGGCGAGAGCCTTCCGCGACCAGGTGCGTTGCACCGTAAGCGACGGCATGAGCCAGTTCGACCTCCAGCTTGCGGACCTTGTTGCCAGCGAGACCGACAGAGCCGATGTCGTCCCGCTTGCACCAGACTTCGACTCCGATCGCCTCGCTGAAGCGTTCGAGACGCTGTACCGGGGAAACAAACCCACGCAGATCGAGACGCGGCACGCGTCCAAGAGTTTCGAGAGCACTCATCCGATTATCCTCTACACATCGTCAGATGAGGACCCTATACACAAGGGCAGATACTGAAATCCGGACACTCGATACGTGGCTTCTGACAAAATGGCTGGCGGCAATCGTTTAGGAAAAAATGAACGGTCTGCACGTGGATCGGTCGCCATGAAGGTTGTGCAGTTGACTGAAGTCACCGCATTTCCAGTGGATCGACACAGCTGGGGTCAATTCGTCTACTCCGTCGCGGGCGTCGTCGAATTGACGGTGAAAGGCAGCCGCTATACGGCGCCGCCAGACTTCGGCGTGTGGTTGCCGCCCGAGACCGAGCATCTGGCCTGGGCTGGCGACGAAACCACGTATCTGCTTTTGGACATCGAACAGAGCCATTGTGACCGTCTTCCGCACCAAGCAAGCGTTCTCTCCGTCGGGCCGATCGCAAAAGCGATTCTTCTTGATTTGAAGAAGCGTGGTATACGAGAGCCTGGAAATGCCGATGATGCAAGGCTGATGCGCGTGTTGATCGATCAACTGAGTGTTGGATCGCCTTTGGAGAGCTTCCTGCCATTGTCGAACGATCGCGCCCTAAAGCAAGTTCTGGAAGCACTTCTTCAAGACCCCGGTGACGGTCGATCTCTTGGCCAATGGGCGAACCACGTCCACAGCACGGAGCGTACATTGGCCCGTCGCTGCGCGCGCGATCTTGGCATGAGCTTTGTGAAATGGCGTCAGCGGCTTCGGCTAACCCGGGCGGTTCCCATGCTTGCGGATGGCCTTTCCGTTCAAACGGTTGCACTCAAGTTGGGCTACAGCACCACCTCTGCATTCATTGCGATGTTTCAGGATGCGATCGGGGCGACGCCCAACGCATTTCGAGGACGCTTGCGAGAGCACGACGAAGGCCGGTGAATAGCGGTCCCCCGACCAACTGAAGCATGGAGTGCCGGCTACCAGCAGGACAAGGTGGAAAGCTCGGCTCCGCCTATTCGGCATCGGATTGAAGATAGCGATGCCGGAAACATCGAACGTAATGCCGGCGAAAAAGGGTGCCTTCCGGCAGCTGTTTCGCGCCGAAACGTGAACCCCACTCGCAGTACTGTCCTCACTGATCTCCATTTCCGGCACTGTACCGCGGAGATCGGCAAGCGATGTCCCCACGGGAATGCTGGCGATGGTATGCATGAAGCGGGAATTCAAATCGATCCCGCCGATCAGACCCTTTCCGCTCGGTTCGTACGTTAACGCCATCCGTCTTTGCGAGAACGTCGATCAGGTCGCCCTTATGCGGCGCAGGCGTGCGCCAAACAGAGCCCATTGCCTTTTCGACCGTCGACACCGGCATACCGGGGCCGCAGCGCCGCAAGCGCTGTACCATCAACCAGTTCCTTGGACGCCGTCCTGCCTTCAACTCCTGCTGCCCAGGTTAACTGATTTTGCATTCTGGCTCCGGGTTCGATCAATGGTTGAGGATCTGGCCCAGGAAGGCCTTGGCACGCGGCGACTGCGGATTGGAGAAGAATTCGTGCGGCGGAGCACTCTCGATAATCTGTCCCCCATCCATAAATATTACCCGATGCGCGACGGCGCGGGCAAAGCCCATTTCATGCGTCACGCAGATCATGGTGATGCCGTCCTCGGCGAGCGAGATCATCGTATCCAGCACTTCTTTGACCATCTCGGGATCGAGGGCCGACGTTGGCTCATCGAAGAGCATGACTTTCGGCCCCATGCAGAGTGCGCGCGCGATGGCGACTCGCTGCTGCTGACCGCCCGATAGCTGGGCGGGATACTTGTTGGCTTGCTCGGCGATGCGAACACGCTCCAAATACCGCATCGCGGTCTCGCGCGCCTCTTTGTCGCTGACGCGCTTCACGCGTTTCGGCGCCAGCATGCAATTCTCCAAAACGGTCTTATGAGGAAACAGATTGAAGTGCTGGAAGACCATGCCGACGTCCCGGCGGATATGGTCGGCATTGGTGCCCTTCGAGCCGAGCTCGATGCCGTTCACGGATATATGCCCTCCCTGGGTTTCCTCGAGATAGTTGATGCATCGGATAAGGGTCGACTTGCCGGATCCCGACGGACCGCACAGAACGATATGCTCGCCCGTCGCAACCTCGAGGTTGACTTTCTTCAGCACGTGAAGAGGCCCATACCACTTGTCGACGTCAACCATCTTGATCGTTTTCTCAGCCATTGGCTTTATCCTTCCGTGGTATGAGCCTGTTTCACGCAGCTTAGTTCATCGTGAACGTGATGCCGTCCATCGACGCCGGCATCTCCGGGAACGGAGCGCCGAAGTGCTTCTGGTACAGATCGTTAAGGGTCCCGTCCTTCTTGTGCTTAGACATGAACTCGCCGGCCCATTTGCCGAGCTCCTCGGATTTCGGGCTGACGGCGATGCCTTCGTATTCCGTCGAAAGCACGATCTTCTGAGCGTATTTGCCCGGTGCGGCCTTCTCGACGCCGCCGAACTGGTGGCTGTAGCTGCCGAGATATTCGACCTGGCCGGAAAGAAGTGCCTGGACGGCCGATGATGCGTCATCGAAGCGCTGGATTGTGGCATCCTTCGGAGCGGCGTCGGTGACAGCCTTGTCCATGGAGCTGCCCTTTTCAACAGCGATCGAATGTCCGGAAAGTTCCTCGACCTTCGTAACGCCGCCGTCTTTCGGCCCGTAAATAGCCGCATTGATTTCCGCGTACGGAGCGACATATTGGACGACCTTGGCGCGATCGGGGTAGACGCCCATCACGCAGATGAGCATGTCGACCTTTCCGGTCATGAGCTGAGGAATACGGTTCGCGCTCGTTATCGGAACATAGGCCGCTTCGACGCCGAGCTCCTTCGCCATCAGCTTGCTGAGCTCGATGT
Organism: Rhizobium phaseoli; assembly: GCF_003985125.1. Lineage (GTDB taxonomy): Bacteria > Pseudomonadota > Alphaproteobacteria > Rhizobiales > Rhizobiaceae > Rhizobium > Rhizobium phaseoli. The sequence continues at coordinate 43,144 of NZ_ML133565.1, read as the reverse complement.
CGTAGCCCTCGTTTTGTCCGCTCCCGTTGATGAAGCTGAAGGGAGGCTGATCGGTCACGATGCCAAAGGTGATTGTGCCCTTCTTCTTGATTTCATCGAGGGTTGCCGCGCCAGCCTGACGGATATGAGAGGCACCGGTAAAGGCGATTGCAAGGGCAAGGCTGCTGAAGGCGAGGAAAGTGCGACGTCCGAGAGCGCTCTTCTTGTTAAACATTTGTGTTCACCTCTGTTGGTTTGATCGGCATTTCGTTTTCCACCAGCGTGCCGAATTCGCTGATCCGTTTACCTGCCGAACGACATCCTCTTTTCGAGATGTCCGCTCAGGAGGGAAAGTGGCCAGCACAGCGCGAAATAGATCGCGCCGACCATTCCGAAGACGATCAACGGCTGGAAAGTGTTATTCGATATGATCTGCCCGGCACGGGTGAGTTCGGTAAAGCCGATGATTGCGACGAGCGAAGTTCCTTTAACGAGTCCGACGAGGAAGCCGATCGTCGCAGGAAGCGAGATCTTGAATGCCTGTGGGAAGACCACGTCGAGCATGCGGTGGCGGTACGGCAGGCCGAGGGCTCGCGCCGCTTCGGTCTGGCCAAGCGGCACCGCCTCGATGCCTCCCCGCCAGATTTCGCCGAGAAACGCACTGCTGTGGGCGGTCAATCCGATCGCGGCGGCGATCCATGCGCTGACGTCGAGTCCGACCAAAGCAACGCCATAATAGAACACGAAGAGTTGCATCAGGAGCGGCGTTCCCTGGAACACCTCAATGTACAAATAGGCGAACCAGCGCGGAAGCGCGTAGGGACTGGTTCGCATCAGAGCGATCATCACACCGAAGATGCCGCCGCCTGCAAATGCAATAGCCGAAAGAAGAACCGTCCACTTCAGCCCTTCCATGAGCATCCAAAGGTCATTTACCGAAATTTCTCTGACCATGGTCTGACCTCACTTAGTCGGATAGGAGAAGTAGAACCGGCCAAAGAGCCGAAGGAACGACGAGATGCAGATGGACAATGCCAGGTAGATTCCTGTGACGACGAAATAGACTTCGAAGCTACGGAAGGACTGCGATTCAATCATTTGCGCCGAATAGGTCAGTTCGGGCGCAGAGATCGAAGCGACAACGCTCGAGGTCAGCATCAGAAGGACGAATTGAGCGGAGAGACCGGGATAGACCGCACGAACGGATGGCTTCAGAATAATGTCGAAGAAGATCTGGCGTCGGTTCAAGCCCAGGGCTTTGCCGGCTTCGATCTGGCCGTACGGCAAGCCGTCGACCCCACCGCGAAGAACCTCGGCTATATAGGCCGCCGTATTGACAGTCAGCGCCGCGATTGCTGCGAACGAAACCGAAAATTTCAAGCCGATGGAGGGCAGCCCAAAAAAGATGAAGAACAGTTGGACGAGGAATGGAGTATTGCGAATGACCTCGATGAACACTCGCGCTGTTATGCGAACGGGCGAGACATTGCTCCTACGCATAAGCATCACAAGGACGCCCAGAACGAGCGCCAGAATACTTGAGACAGCTGTGTAATAGAGAGCCTTGAGTATGCCATCCAGAAGGATGGGCCATGCGTCCCATACCACGGAGAAATCGAAATCATATCCCATAATCGCGTCCGTCGTCTTCAATCCGGCGTTTCTTGCGAACTTGTCTCATCATCAGTTTGCGATCTCGAAATCGGCGTCCACTTCGACTGCAACGCCATGCGGAAGGGAGCCGACGCCGATAGCGGTGCGCGTGTGACGGCCTCTTTCGCCGAAGATCTCGACAATCACGTCCGAGGCTCCATTGATTACCGCTGCGTGTCCGCCGAAATCCGGGACTGCGTTGACGAAGCCGCGAACGCGAGAACAGCCAACAACTCGATCCAGGTTGCCGCCAAGCGCATGGTTCAACTGTGCGACGATGTTCATTGCGCAGACGCGCGCAGCCTGCTTCGCCTCTTCGGCCGACATCGTTTCGCCTACCTTGCCGACGAAGCGCACCTGCCCATCGACCTTGGGAACCTGTCCGGATACATAGAGCATCGATCCGAGGATCTTGGTCGGGATATAGGTAGCGGTTGGGGCCGTTACGGCGGGAAGAACGATTCCCAGCTCGTTGATGCGGTCGTGGACGGACTTTTTCATTTTCAGTTCCTGTAGGTAAGTTTTGACGTTCAGCCGAAGAATGTTCGCAAAGCGACCTTCACCTCACCCCGCTCGTCGAGACCGAAGATCACGTCGTGCTTATCGATCGTCGTGCACGGATGCTTGATGCCGAACTCGATGACGTCGCCGACGCTCAGCTCGAGTTCCGGGGCATGAACGAATGCGTGCTGGTCGTTAAGCTTCGAGACGACCGATACGTCGCCTAGGGTTATCACCCGTTCGCCGTTGCGCCATACCGCGACGGGGACCGGAAGACCCTGATCATGTGCGACGTCGCGAAGGCCAAAGCCGCAGATGGCATTATGAGGGCCATTCATAGACAGGACCTCGGCCCAAATCCTGAGCACGGGCGTGAAGGCTCCTGCGATGCTGTCGCTTGCAGCTTTGCCCAGCATTCCACGTGAAGAGATCGCCTGTAGTCTCGCACGAATTGGTCCGTGATCGCTGAAGAAGCAGGCTCCGCTCCTCAAGAGGAGTGTGACGTTAGAATCGCCGCCCACGATCGGCCGACAGCGATCAATTACGTAGTCGAAAAGACTGGAGCCCCCCATCGACAAGACGAGCGGCCTTTCCGGCCCGACCGTTTCCCGAGCTGCTTTCAAGGCAAAGGAGACGCGATCGAAAAGGTCGTCGAGATTCTCTAGAAGCTCCTTCTCGTCTGGATGGTTTGCCGTTCCCTCATACGCGGCAATTCCTGCCAATCGGATATGCTTCGAATTGAGGCCCGCGATCGACCGGACAAGATGCCGAGCTTCCGTATCGGAGTTTACTCCACCCCGGCCGCAGCCGACCTCCACCAGCAGGTTCAGCGGCGGAAGCGTGTCGTCGCCCAACCACGATCTGGCCAAGGCCGATACCACGTCGGTCGAGTCAACGAACATGAAGATCTCTGCTTCGCAATAGTTTCGAAGCAGTCGTGCCAGCCGCGTCACGGCGGATTTACCACCAATTTCGTTGGCGATCAGCACCCGGCGGAGTCCGTGATGCAGCATCACCTCCGCTTGGCGAAGGTCCGCGACGGATACACCCCACGCGCCGGCAGATACGAGATCTCGGGCGAGAACAGGCGACATCGGCGTCTTGGCATGCGGAGCGATCTGGCAGTCGAAGTCACTGCAGATGCCAAGCATTGTCTTCTTGTTTGTCTCATAGGCTTGCAGATCGAGCGTCAGCAGCGGGAGGCTCATCTCGCCGCCGGCGGGACGCCAGTGCGCATCCGGGATGTTGGCGGAACTGACCGGCGCGTTCCCGACCGGAATGCCGCGCAGTCCCGGTGACAGGTTGAAGGTGCCAATTTCTGCGGCCAGTTTCTCGATCATGCTCATCGAAACACTCACTTCGAAACGACATACTGGTCGAGACGATCCCGTTCGACTGCTTCGTGCGGCCTATCGTCGGGCTTGCCATAGCCACCGCCGCCGGGAAGCTCGATAACCAGTCTTTTGCCTTCTGGGACGAACTGCCGGCCCTTTGCATTCAGGGCGGTGCCGTCGTTGAGATAGGCGCGGCCCGAGGCGCCATTTTCGCCCCCTTCCCGGCCCCTCGCCGCGTTTTCGACTCGGTCGAACATGGCGTTGAAGTAGAATTCATGACCGTCCGTCGGTGCGATCTCAACGACTTGACCAAGGCCGCCGCGCTGGCGCCCCTCGCCGCCCGATCCATTTCGCAATTCTTTGCGCCAAACGATGACCGGGCCCACGTGCTCGGTTGCTTCCACCGACATGCTGTGAACGCCGCTTGGAAAAGCAGTCGCATTGAGACCGTCGAGCGTTGGGCGAGCACCGCTTCCGCCGGAATTGAACATCAGGATCTCGGTGCGGTGCAGATCGAAGCCGTTGGCTGCACGGCCTTGAGACGGGCGGGCACTGAGGTGGATATTCCACAGGGCGCCAGCGCCTTCCGCCGGAACCGTGTCGGGCAGCATCTTATGGACTGCGCCGAGCACGGTATCCGGAACGAAGTGACCGAGTACGTGGCGAACAGCGACCGGCGCTGGTCGCTGCGCATTCAAAATGCAATTCTCCGGTGCAATGATCCTGAATGGCTTCAGGGACGCCGCATTGTTTGGAATCTCCGGTGCCAGCGAGCATTTCAAGCCGTATGCGGCGTATGCCGTCGTATAGATCAGCGGGACGTTGATGCCGAGGGGACTGGGCGGCGATGTACCATCGAAGTCGGCGATGATTTCGTCCTTCCGCACATCGAGCTTTACGACCATGTCGATCGCCGATCCGTAGCCGTCCACGCGCATCGAGTTGCGGTAGATACCTGCGGGCAGTTCGGCGATGCGGTCGACGGTAGCCTGGTAGGAGTGATCGAAGATGAACTTCGCAAGATCCTCGATATCGGCAATATCGAATTCCGCGAGCATTTCGAGAAGCCGCTTGTGGCCGATCTCGTTGCAGGCGGCGAGCGAATACAGGTCTCCGACGACCTGGTCGGCTTCGCGTACGTTGTTACGAACGATGTTGATCAGATCGCGGTTTACTGCGCCTCGCTCCGCGAACTTCATGATCGGGATGAAAATGCCTTCTTCGTACACTTCACCAGCGTCGGGTCCGAAGCCGCGTCCGCCGACATCGACGACGTGCGCGGTGCATGCGAAAAAGCCTATCAGGCTACCCTTGTGGAAGGATGGGCTGACGACCGTGAAGTCGTGTAGATGTCCGGTACCCTTCCAGGGATCGTTGGTGATGTAGACATCGCCCTCGAAAATATTGTCGCGTCCGATCGTGTTGATGAAATGACTTACGGCTTCGCCCATGGCGTTCACGTGTCCGGGCGTTCCCGTTACGGCCTGTGCGACCATTTCACCGGCAATATTGAATACACCGGCTGAAAGGTCACCCGCCTCCCGCACGCTCGTGCTAAAAGCGGTGCGCACCAGTGTCAGAGCCTGCTCTTCGACGACGGAGATGAGCCTGTTCCACATGATCTGGAGCCGCATCTCGGCGATTGCATCGCGTTTCTGTGTCATGGCCTTTTCCTTATGCGTTCTTTGCAGTCACAAGCAGGCAGCCATCGGGCTGCATGATCGCCTCGTAGGATGACGAGATGATCGTGGTCGTTTCCCGCTCCACGATCGCCGCCGGACCGGAGACGTACTCGCCAACCTTCAGCTCAGTTCGCTCGACAATGTCGGCGGGCAGATATTTTCCTGCGCGGGCGTCGAACATCTCTCGTCGCGTCGGCACCTTGGCCGCATGAGTCCTCGAAGCCCGCCGAACGGGCTGCGCCTCATGGATCGGGGAACTGGCGCGAAGCGACCAACTGATGATTTCCGCGTCGAGACCATCGATGGCCCGGCCGAAATAGGCGGCATAGGCGTCTTCGAACTGCTGGCGCAGAGACGCGCCGTCGTTTTCCGCATAATCTCTTATTTCTACGATGACCGGGATTTCCCAGCCCTGGCCGACGTAGCGGACATAGGCTGTGCACTCCATCTCCACCTCGGCATTTGGATCGGCCGCGTGCACGAAGCGCGTGGCCTCTTCCTGCAATTCTTTCAGTACCGAATTCACCTTGCCGGCTTCGAACCGTGCGAAGCGGACATAGGCACTCCGCACGGATTCGAAGGCAATAGGTGCACGCAAAAATCCAATGGCGGACCCGACACCCGCGCCCGGAGGAATCAGGAGCTCCTTCATGCCGAGCTTTTCACAAAGCCGGGAGGCATGCAGCGGAGCGGCGCCACCGAACGCGATCATGCTGTACTCGGCAAGCTCCTTGCCATTTTCGACCGCGTGCATGCGGGCGGCGTTCGCCATGCTTTCGTCGACGACCTCGCAGACGCCGAAAGCGGCGGCATTTTCGTCAATGCTGAGTTTGGCGCCGACCTCGCGGGAAAGCGCGCTCTTCGAATTGTCGGAACGGAGCTTGATCGAGCCGCCTGCGAAGTTGTCAGCGTCCAGTCGGCCAAGCAGCAAATCGGCGTCCGTGACCGTAGGCCGGTCACCGCCGCGGCCGTAACAGGCAGGCCCAGGCTCGGATGCGGCGCTATGAGGACCGACACGAATCTGCTTCATCCCATCGACGGAGGCGATGGAACCGCCGCCGGCGCCGATCTCGATCATCTCGATAACCGGGATGGAAATCGGCATGCCGCTGCCCTTTTTGAAGCGATAGGTTCTCGCCACTTCGAACGTCTTGGCGGTTTTCGGCGTAGCGTCGTCGATTAGGCAAATTTTTGCGGTCGTTCCGCCCATGTCGTAGGAGAGAACGCGGTCAAGGCCGTACCGCTTGGCAACTTCGGCAGCGAAGATGGCGCCGCCAGCCGGCCCGGATTCTAGCAGGCGGACCGGGAATTCAGCGGCGCTGTCAACGGTAATGATGCCTCCGCCCGAATGGATCATAAATACGGGGCAATGTGCACCCGCTTGGCGCAGTTTGTCGACAAGCCGGTTGAGATAGGATGCCATCAAAGGCTTCACATAGGCATTGGCGCAAACGGTGTTGAAGCGTTGGAACTCGCGCATCTGCGGCGAGACTTCGCTCGATATCGATATCGAAATCCCGGGGATTTCGGCTGCGAGAATGTCGCGGACCTTCTTTTCGTGAATGTCGTTCACATAAGAGTGCATGAAGCCGATGGCGACGCTTTCATATTCGCCCGCTTTGATGGAGGCAGCCAGCGCGGCAACCTCGGCCTCGTCCAGAGTTTTCAAGATCTCCCCGTCGGAGCCGACGCGTTCATCCACGACGAGTCTGTCGCGGCGCGGGATCAGCGCAGGGGGAAGCACGATATTGAGATCGTAGAGTTCGAAGCGGTTTTCGGTCCGCATTTCGATGACGTCACGAAAGCCGCGGGTCGTGACGAAGGCCGTCTTGGCGCCACGCCGCTCGATGAGCGAGTTGGTCGCAAGCGTCGTTCCGTGAATGATGGTACCCACTTCCGAGAACGGCAGGGAGGCGTCGCTCAAGACCCCCGCGATACCGTCGATGATAGCCGCCTCAGGGGCCGTATAGTTCGTGAGGACCTTGGTCGAGAAGATCTTGCCTTGGTACTCCATCGCGACGTCGGTAAACGTACCGCCGATGTCGACGCCGATCCTGGCCTTTGGGTTGTCCATCTATCTATGCCCTATCTTCGGGAACCCATTGTGATTCACGTCCGCCCGCTCGTTCCCTTTTTTCATCTGCGGCCTAAAGCCGGCTTGGCGGTCAAGATCGTACTTGTAGCCTGATAGAGATATGATCTCTTGTCAACAGATTGTTTTAGCATGTCGGTGATTATGTTGTTTTCCCGCAGCTGCGGAAGGCCAAATTTCGTTGGAAATCCAGGGTTTCAACTTCGTGATGGACATACGGCACGTGAAAGGGCAAACATGTGCCGAGCAAGATATGATCACCGAGGCTTGAGGTTGGAGGCATTCACTTGAGCGCGACGAAGAAGAACACGCTGACATTGAAGACGGAGAAGGCCTTGCGGGAGCGCATCCTCGACGACTCCATCAAAGTGGGCGACAAATTACCGACGGAAAAGGCGCTGGCACTTGAGTTCGGGGTAAGCCGAACAGTAATCCGAGAGGCGGTTGCAGCGCTGCGCGCGGATGGATTGCTGGAAGCCAAACACGGTGTCGGCGTGTTCGTTTCCCAGAAGGCGGAGCCGGAAGCCAGCTCACAGCAAGGCGTTGGAAATTTGCATTTTTCAGCTTCCATGCTCGATATCCTCGAACTTCGTATGGCGGTCGAGGTGCACGCAGCCGGCCTTGCCGCAGCACGCAGGTCTTGGGCGCAGGAAGCAAAAATTTGGGAAGCGGCAGACCGGTTTCGAGCGGCGCTCGCCGATAACGTGCCCACCGAGGAAGCGGACTGGACCTTTCACCGCTCGATTTCGGAAGCGACAAACAATGAAGCTTTCATCGAATTCTTTGACCGGCTGGGCCTTTCCATCCTCCCGCGCCGTGCTTTGGAGGGTGCCAAGCGTGGGACACTCATAACCCATCAATACCTTGAGAAGTCGGTCGGCGAGCATCACGCGATCTGCGAGGCGATCGCGCATCAAGACGTGGAGGCGGCGCGTGATGCCATGAAGAATCACATTGGCAGAAGCCAGATGCGTTACCGGGGGCTGATGGTGCAGGCTCGGAAAAATACCGAGGAACAAGACAATACGCTTGACGACGCTACATAAGATATGATCTCTTTGCATTGTGATAGGATGACATCGAGGCGTGAAATTGACCTCGCCTGATTTTGTCCTGATGGTGCGGCCCCGGGTTCGGCTGCGCATTCACGCCCTGCGGGCGGCGGTCGTGGTTGCATGCTCAGGTTTCGATCGAGCGAAGGCCTTATGCCATCTGCGAATGAAGCGCCGGCCGGTGTGATGGCGGCTCAGCATGATCGGAAGCAAAGCTATGTCCTGGAATACGTCCACCATTCAAACTGATGTCGTCGTCATCGGGCTTGGCGCGATGGGAGCTTCTACGCTCTATCAACTCGCCAAGCGGGGCGAGCGAGTTCTAGGCATAGATCGGTTCGTTCCTCCACACGCAAAAGGATCCAGCCACGGCGGTACTCGGGTGACCCGAGAAGCAGTCGGCGAAGGTCCGGCATACGTTCCCCTTGCTGTGCGCTCTCATGAGATCATTGCAGATCTCGAAAAGGAGTTCGGTGAGACTTTCCTTGTGAAGTCAGGAACGCTTATTGTCGGATCGCCGATGAAGGGAGCCACACCGCTTCACGGGGCGCAGGATTTTCTAGCCAGCAGTATCGCCATGGCCGAGGAGTTCGGCGTTGAGCATGAAATCCTCAACGCCGAGCAGTTGCGAGCCCGCTATCCCCAGTTCAGGAACTTCCGTGATACCGATCGCGGCTATCTCGAGCCCAATGCCGGATACATGCTTCCAGAAGCTCTCATCAATGCCCAGATCAAAGGCGCAAGGGCGCTTGGTGCGGAGGTGATGACGGATACCGTTGTTGAAAAACTCGAGCAGGTCGACGGCAAAGTCGTCGTGCATACGAACAATGCAACTGTTCACGCCAAGAGAGCGGTCGTCGCGGCCGGTGGCTGGACCCGAGGTTTGCTCGGAGCGCCCTTCGATAGAATTCTCACCGTCACTCGTCAGACGATCCATTGGTACGATGCAGATGACTTCGCGCCGTTCGCGCCCGAGAAGATGCCGGTGTTCATCTGGTTCGTGACGGATCGTCTAGAAGACTACTTCACCGGATTCCCGGTCACGGATCCACGGGAGGGCGTCAAGATGGTCGCAAGCCGCGACACGCCCGATATCGATCACGAGACGATCGGTCCCAAGGCCGAACGCTGGGAGTCCGATGACTTTTACAGCAAGCATGTCGGGCCGAATATGGTCGGCGTGAAGCCCGATGTGGTCAACAACGCGACCTGCTTCTACACGAACACGCCCGATAACGGATTTATCATCGATGCCCATCCCGAAATGGACAAGGTCATCGTAATCTCTGCATGCTCAGGACATGGCTTCAAGCATTCGCTAGGCATAGGAGAAGCCGTTGCCCAGGTCATCCATGACGGCAAAAGCAAAATCGATCTCTCCGCTTTCACTTTGGCGCGCTTTCTTTAGGGAGGCGCAGAAATGTACGATTTCGGAAACTTGCGCGATGACATTGCGGCGGCAGCCGAACGTATTCGGGAATTTGTCGTCCGGACTCCTCTCCTGGAAAGTGTCACGCTAAACGACGAGCTCGGGGTACGCTTGATCGTCAAACCGGAGAACTTGCAAAAGACGGGCTCATTCAAAGCGCGCGGCGCGCTCAACTTTCTTCTTCGTCACGGCGCCAGCGCAGGATCGAGCTTCGTCGGATATTCCTCCGGCAATCATGCCCAGGGACTTGCTTATGCGGTAAGGATCTGTGGGTCGGCGGCCACCGTGCTGATGCCCAAGACGGCTTCGCCCCGCAAGATTGAAAGGACCAGGGCACTTGGCGCAACAGTCGAGCTCCTGGATGACTTCTTCGAGACGCGGCAGTTGCGCGTGAATGATCTCGTCTCGCAAGGCTTCGTCTTCGTCCCGCCCTTCGACCACGACGATATCATCGCCGGGCAGGGTACCGTCGGGCTTGAGATTGCGGAACAATTGAACGCGCGATCCATCACGCCGGACTTCATCGCCATCCCTGCCAGTGGCGGAGGTCTGATCGCCGGTAGCGGAGTAGCCGTCAAGGCGGATTTCCCGGAATGCGCAATAGTGGCTGTCGAACCGCGAGGCTTCGACGATTTCGCAAGGTCTATCGCCGCGGGCGAGCTTCAGGACTTTGAACCAGGTGAGAGCACACTTTGTGATGGGCTCATGTCGCCAAGGCCGGGACTTTTGCCGTTCAAAATCGTCCGAGGCCTGCGACCGTCATTCGAAACCGTCTCGGATATCGATGTTACCAATGCCATCCGAACGCTCTTCGATAGTTTCAACCTCATCGCGGAGCCCAGCGGCGCCGCGGCTTTCGCTTCGATCCTAGCCAGATCGAGCTCGTTCCGCGGAAAGACTGTCGTCGTTGTCGTGTCGGGCGGAAACGTTGGTTCGGCTCTATTCACCAGCGCCCTTGAGGGCGCCACCGCAGGCAATCCCACCTTTAAGAGAAAGACGACCCAATGATCTACAATCGTATTCTGCTCACCGGGGCGGCCGGGCTCCTTGGAACCGAGCTGCGCAAGCGTCTCACTCCGAAAGTCAAATTTCTTCGCTCCACCGATATCGCTTCGATGGCCGATGCTGCTCCCAACGAGGAACTGGTACAGGCAGACCTCGGTGACATCAGCGCCGCGAAGAACCTTGTGCGTGATATCGAAGCGATCGTGCATTTTGGTGGCATTTCCAAGGACGCCGACTTCGAATCTATTCACCGTGTCAACATTGCCGGCTTCCACAGTCTCTACGAGGCAGCCCGGTCGGCAGGCGTCAAGCGCGTGGTATTTTCCAGCTCGGTGCATGCGATCGGTTTCTACGATCAGACGCAGACGATCGACTCCGGAGTCCCTGCACGGCCCGACTCGAATTACGGCGTCGCCAAGGCTTTCGGCGAGAATCTGGCGCAGCTCTTCTGGGACAAGCATGGGCTTGAAACGGTCTCGCTGCGCATTGGCTCTTGTGAGGCGAAGCCGAGTACTCGCCGTCACCTTCTGACATGGCTTTCGTTCGACGACATGTGGCAGCTGGTCGAACGCTCCCTCACCGTGCCGCGCGTCGGGCACACGATCATTTATGGTGCGTCGAACAACCGGGCATCTTTCTGGGATAACCGGTTTGCCTCCCACATCGGTTACCGTCCGAAGGACAGTGCCGACGATTATCAGGACGATATCTTCGCCGCAGATCCTCAACCCAGTCGCGAGGACGTGGTGAACCGTCTGCAGGGCGGGATCTTCGCAAAACAGGCGTAGATCGTGGGATGAAGATTGCCTACTCAGGGGATGCGTTCGGGCGGTTGAGAAAGCTCTGAAACGGGCAGCGGCAAGGACAGGCGCGAGCTGAAGGAGATTGGATATGCTGACAGGCAAGCACTTGATTGCGGGCCGCTGGAACGATGGCAGTGGAACGTTTCGATCCGATACGATAACGGGTGACGATCGCACATTCTCCGCCGGATCGGTTGAACTCGTGCACGAAGCGATTACAGCGGCGGACGAGGCCTTCCCGGTTTACAGCGCCTTATCCCGGGGAACTCGCGCCGGCTTTCTGCGAACGATTGCGGAAGAGATCGACGCCATTGGTTCGCAGATTACGGCGATCGGTTCGGCCGAGACCGGCCTGCCCCCGGCACGCCTCGAAGGAGAACGGTCTCGAACGACCGGACAGCTCCGGCTGTTTGCCGATCACATTGCCGACGGCTTATACCTTGACCGCCGTCACGATATCGCGCTGCCTGATCGAAAACCTGTGCCGCGGCCCGACATCCGTCTGATGCAGCGCCCGCTGGGACCGGTTGCGGTTTTCGGAGCCTCGAACTTTCCTCTGGCATTCTCGACGGCGGGAGGTGACACTGCCGCCGCCCTTGCTGCTGGCTGTCCGGTTGTGGTCAAGGGACATAGCGCCCACCCTGGAACCGGCGAGCTCGTCGCACAGGCGATCGAGAAAGCGATCGGTCGCTGCGGCATGCCGCTTGGCGTCTTCAGCCTCATACAGGGTGGAAACCGCGCCGTCGGCCACGCCTTGGTCCAGCATCCATCGATCAAGGCTGTCGGTTTCACAGGTTCGCTAGCCGGCGGTCGCTCCCTCTTCGACCTGGCGATGGCCCGGCCCGAGCCTATTCCCTTCTTCGGCGAACTCGGCTCCATCAATCCGATGTTTGTCCTCCCGAGCGCGGCGAAAGCGCGTGCAGCCGATATCGGCCGAGGCTGGGCCGGCTCACTTTCCCAAGGGGTCGGTCAGTTTTGCACAAATCCTGGTGTCGCGATTGTCGTCGCGGGAACCGATGCCGGCAGCTTTGTGAAGGCGGCTGCGGAAGAGCTTCAGAAGATTTCCCCGGCTCCGATGCTGACGGCTTCTATTGCACGGTCGTATCGCGATGGAACGGCTGCCCTTGAGACGGCCGAAGGCGTGACGAAAGAAATGGGGCAGATCAGCCCAGATCGGGCTGCGGCGCCGTACCTGTTCAGGACAAAAGCTAGGAATTGGCTTGCAAATCCGACCCTGCACTCCGAAGTTTTCGGACCGTCGGGCATAATCGTCGAGGCGTCCGATGTCCGGGACTTGCTCGAGGTCGCCAGGTCGTTCGAAGGTCAATTGACCTTTACTGTTCATCTTGACGATGACGACTGCGGCGTCGCTCGCGAGCTTCTTTTGATAGCGGAAAGAAAGGCCGGTCGGATTCTTTGCAACGGTTATCCGACCGGCGTGGAAATCTGCGACGCGATGGTGCATGGCGGCCCCTACCCGGCCTCGACAAACTTTGGCGCGACATCTGTCGGAACTATGTCGATCCGACGGTTCCTCAGGCCGGTGTCGTACCAGAATGTGCCGGAGAGCTTACTGCCCGACGACCTGCGCTGATCCGACGGAAATTCGAGGGCAGCCCGCTGCATTATTCCCTAAATCGGAATCGATTTGAGGATGAAATTATGCAGCAATTCAACGTGCTCCAGCGCCGCGCGTCTGAAAAGATGCACAGCGCTCGAGACGATCTATTGGGCGTCGATACGCCATGCAAGTGGATGTGAAAAGCCGACAAAACCGGCGGCGGGGGTCGCGACACCGAAGTCACTGTTCCGGAATTGCCGCAGACTTCCAGAACGCGTGCCAGAGCGATCCAGCTTTTGATGGAAGCGCTGAACCGCTCTAACTTTCTATTTTTGCGCAGTTCCGGATGGAAAACTGCTTCGCACTTCGTGGAAAGGCTCTACATCTTATCGGCGATATGGCGCAATGAGCGCTTCCATCATGCCCATCTCTTCTCCGGTCAGATCGGTCAAAGGAGTCCGGACCGGGCCCGCATCGAAGCCCTGAATTCGAACGCCCGCCTTTACCGCGGACACCGCATAGCCCTTGCCGCGGTTGCGAATCTTCATGAAGGGATAGAAAAAGTCCTTGAGAAGCTGTTCGCACTTCGCGCGTTCGCCGGCGCGCAGCGCGCCATAGAAATCATTCGCTAATCCAGGCACGAAGTTGAATACGGCGGACGAATATGTGGTGAACCCTGCCCCAAGATAGGCTTCCGCAAACAGCTCGGCGGTCGGCATCCCGCCCAGATACATAAGTCTGTCGCCGATGGTTGACGTTACTTGGCGAACAAGTCCGATGTCGCCTGTGCCGTCCTTGAAACCGATGAGGTTAGGACATTCGTCGCACAAACGGGCGAGTGTATCGGCATGAAGAACGGAATTGTCGCGGTTATAGACCATGACGCCGAAGCCGACCGATTGGCACACCTTCTTCACGTGGGCATACAATCCCTCCTGCGGAGCGTCGATGAGATAATGCGGCAGCAGAAGTATGCCGTCAGCCCCCGCCTTCTCCACCGATTTTGCAATCTCCACGGCAATCTCGGTCCCATATCCGCACCCGGAGACAATGGCGGTCTTTCCCGCGGCTTCCTTTGCCGCTGAAACGATGGCCGGGATCTCGCTCGGGCTCAATGAGAAGAATTCGCCTGTTCCGCCTGCGGCAAACAGGACCGGTGCATTGTAGCTGGCAAGCCATTCGACATGAGCCTTGTAGCTCTCCGGCGCGAACTTGCCGTTGCGATCGAAGTGGGTAACCGGGAACGAAAGGAGGCCCGAGCCAAGTGCGGCCTTTAGCTGCTGCGGATTCATGTCTGTCTCCAAGTTGAACTGGATGAAACAATACCCAGGAGACCATATCAGTGTCAACCATAGATATGATCACAATGGGTGAAGCCATCCGCGACATCATATCTCTCTGGGTTCAATGTTGTTTCGTACTCTTGCCGCGATCTGTTCTGACTTGATGAAAATGCGATATGTTCTTTGTGTCCAAAGCGAAAACGTCTCGATGTGCGACCGCTGGCGCGGGCCTGTCGGATTCCAGATTAGCGGAACGCGGACGGCCGCCCCGCTCATCCGGGCCGCATTCGTCGGTTTTCGCAATGTGGGCCGCGCATGCAGATCACGAAAAAGGAGCGTTTTATCAAGGCATGGGGTACCTTCGCCTTGATGGGATATGAACCGTCGACCGTGCTGTTTTGATCGTGCGCGATAACAATAATTTACTGAACTTGCGGTCAGCCATCGACGACCATAACCACCGCCTACCGGTGGGAGCCGCAGCAAAACCAGAGCGCGTCGTTAGAATTAGGTGTGGGCTCTTGACGCGAAAAAAATTGGCGATGCGAAGGGGTGCCGCTTTATCGGCAGCACCTGCCAGCACTGCGCAATCTCACCTTCGTCCAAAGATCATTCGTCCAGACGACCAGCCAAACGCTTCATGAGATCCATCCGCTCATGAAAGATCGCTACGATCAAAGCGGGCGCACCCTCGCGAGGCAGACAAAAGACGTAGTGATGTTCGCACCGCGCCATTCGTAATGCCGGATGAAGCGCGCTCATATCCTTGAACGGACCCTTGCCTTCAGCGAGATTTGCAATACCTCGCTCCAAAGCTGAGACGTAGCGGCGCACCTGAGCAGTACCCCATTGCGCCCGCGTGTAGCGGATTACAGAACGTAGATCGGATTCCGCGTCTGCCGTAAGGATGTAGGCTGTCAAGCACGATCCTCGGCAATCTCCTCATCGAGGATGTCGCCTACGGTTTTGGTCGATAGTTTTCCCGCGAGCCCGTCCTTGATGCGCGTGTTCATCAACGTTTTCAGCTCCTGCCAGGCCCGATCTCCATCTGTGTCGCCAGGAAATAGGCGCTCGAGTGCATACTGTTTGATTGTCTTGCCCTGCAAAGCTGCCAGCGCCTTCAGGGTCTGATGTTGCTGGTCCGTTATGTCGATCGTCAATCGGCTCATCGAACTACTCCCTGAACTGAGAAAACCTACATTAGCACGTATGTGGGTATGTGGCCACCGCACAAGGTCTCTGAACCAATTCAGCAGCAGCATTCGCTATCACTCCACTCATCACGCATCGCTTCGGTGGGGGAACCGTCGATCTTCAAATGGCTGCAGTTGAAGGGAGTTGAACCTGCGGCCCATCTATCACACCCTGCCTAGGTGTCAGTTTCACCCTTAATATAAGCCTGCGCGCCGTTCGCTGGTCGCACTCCGCGCGTAACCGCTCATCTGGCGGTCCGAGTTCTTTGCAACTCTGCCGCGGGCAGGACGTTCACCCGTCATCACGTCCGCAATCAACGCGAGCGGGCTCAACCGCAGCGCACGAGGCTGACAAATGCCGGATCGGGTACATGGAGAACTGTTCGCACTGTCCGACGCGTCGATATTCGCCACGGTCACCGGCAATGGCCCTCCATTGCTGCTCTTGCACGGCTTTCCCGAAACACACCTCATGTGGCGAGACATCGCTCGATTGCTGGCGTCCAGATTCACAGTCGTCTGCGCCGACCTGAGGGGCTATGGTGCCAGCAGCTGTCCTTCGACTGTTTCCGACCCCTTGGCCTATTCGAAGCGTGCGATGGCCAAAGACATGATCGAGCTGATGGCAAAAGTCGGATTTGGCCACTTCATGGTCTGCGGCCATGACCGCGGCGGCCGTGTGGCCTATCGAATGGCGCTCGATCATTCAGGTCTGATCGAAAAGTTGGCAGTTCTCGATATTGTCCCGACTGACGACTCATGGAACCGTGCGGACGACCGTTTCGCTCTGGCATTCTGGCCTTGGAGCCTGCTCGCGCAGTCGCCGCCATTGCCGGAGCGGCTCATTGTCGGCGCGCCCGAGGCTGTTATTGACCAGGCGCTTGAGGGTTGGGGTTCCTCTGCAACGGCTTTCCCGCCCGAGGTCAAACGCGCCTATGTTCAGGCACTGTCTGATCCGGATCACGTCCACGCAATTTGCGAAGAATATCGCGCAGCAGCGTCTATCGATCGTGAGCACGATGCAGAAGATCGGATTGCGGATCGTAAAATTGACTGCCCGATGCTGGCGCTCTGGAGCGCGACCGGTGCGCTGGCTGAGTGGTACGCCTCGGAAGGCGGGCCCCTGGCGCTCTGGCGTCAGTGGAGCGACAAGGTGGAAGGCTGCGCTGTGCTGGGCGGCCACTTTTTTCCCGAAGAGCATCCAAGAGATACTGCGGAGACTTTGGCCCGATTTTTCGGAGGCCCTGGTACTGCCCTGTAACGGCTCCTTGGTCACCGCCCCGAGACTGAACACGCGCGTGAGGTCGAGCCGGCTGTCGTAAAACCCAAAAGTTCAAATGTGGCTCGGATGGTGGTGGTGCCGTCTTCCGCCATTTCGGGTTCTTCCATGATGGTGATGAATCAAACTCGCCAATTCATCAATAGGCCCAGGTGATCAGATCATGAACGATACGGGATTTTCGCGTTACCTCGTCGTGGCGCCTGCCTACTATCAGAAATCTTCACGACCATTCGGATCGCAGAAGCGGCCGACACGACTATCAGACTTGAACACCGTCTGATGCAACCCCTAACGCTCCCCTGGTCCGGGCCCCTCTGGCGAAATTTTCGGCGCTTTCGTGATGCCGGACCATTTCCCGACATTGTCTTGCCGAACCGAATAGGAGGTATTTTGTGATCTCGGATATCGCAGCTTGGCTATTTGCTCTATTCGCCATCGACCCGCTTCAGGCGCAGATCAGCGAGCGGTTAGAAGCGGCCAAAGTTCCTGTCGCAGCAGTCCAACAGTCGCGGCAATGTATCACCTCACATGCGCCGCGACTTGTGGAACGCGCTGGCGCTGAGCCGGGCTGGGCCATCGTCACGGCTGTGGGGGTCGCGACCGGCTGGACAGCACCAGCCGAGCTTTGGTTGCACGTGATCCAAACTGCTTGACGCTGGCTCTTAAGATCGAGAATGACCAGGCCCGGGAAGCCTGATCATGGATCCGGAGAAGAGCAAAGTAGGCGAACCTCGCGGCGTCGCCTCGGTCACGCTTATGAGACTTGCCAACACCGCACGGAGGCGTGGTGGCTTCACGCTCGGCGACGCACTTGCCTCAGCTGAACAGGCAAGCTTCGGCTTTGTGATGCTGCTGACGCCGTCGTTCTCTCGGGACGAAATTTGACTAGTGCCGATCTCTGGTCCAGCGGAAACTTCTAGCCCCGCTGGTAGACCATCTTGACGATTCCGCTGTCGAACGCCTCAACATCGACACGTCTAAGGTTCATGCG
This sequence comes from Rhizobium phaseoli, assembly GCF_003985125.1. Lineage (GTDB taxonomy): Bacteria > Pseudomonadota > Alphaproteobacteria > Rhizobiales > Rhizobiaceae > Rhizobium > Rhizobium phaseoli. The sequence goes on along the minus strand of NZ_ML133565.1, from coordinate 25,304 downwards.
AACATCCACCTCCTCGAACAACCGCGTCCCGCCGCCAAGCAGCACCGGGTGGACCAGGAGGTGAAACTCGTCTACGGCCCCCAGGTTCGTCAAGGATTGCACAACCGTAGCACTGCCGAAGATGAGGATCGCCTTATCCGATCCCGCCTTTAGGGCGTCGAGAGCTCGCTGTTCGATGGAGGGCCATATCGTAGAGTTGCCCCAAGGCGCCTTTTGCAAGTCATGTGAGACGACGATGTGATGGGCGGCATTGATCATATCCGCGTAGCGCCTTTCCCAATCCATTGCTTGAGGGTTATTCGGTACCGCACTCCAGTATTGTGACAGCTGCTCGTAGGTCCGGCGACCACTGAGAATCGTATCGGCTTGCGCCATGAGTTCGGTTTCGTATTGCGCAAGGCGACCGTCGCCAAGGATCCAGTCAAGGGCACCATTCGGGCCGGCGATATATCCGTCTAGACTGACCCAATTGCTGACGATCAGTTTCTTCACTTGCAGTCTCCCTTATCATGCTGCCCTCGCACTGGATGAAGGCCGCGCGTTGATAGCGAGCCAGATTGATTGCGAGCTGCTTTAAAGAATTTCGAACACATCATACTCGACGCCACCAGGCCGTCGTCCGCCTTTCGCAACCGCGACGATCTGGTTGAGCCAGGCGTGGTGTGGGGCGGCGGTCTCGAAATAGGGCGTTGTCCGGAGATAGTATTCGGAAGGATCAACCATTTCGCCGCGGGCGAGACGCTCGTCGACAGCCTGGGACGAACGCCGGACGCCGCGATAGGTCATCAAGATCAGGCCGCCGTCATCGGCGACAAGCAACAGCCTTACATCTTGCTGAAACGTGCCGTCTGCGCGCACCAGCAGCAGATCGGAGCCGATCAGCGGCGACACCTCTCCTTTCAGTCGCGCGCCTTCGAAACATCCGCCGGAAACGGGAAAGATGCGGCGGCTTCCGGCCGGTGTCTGGCCAAGCTCAAGCGCCGGATGAAGAGTCAGGAACAATGTGAATAAGTGTCGAGATTGCAGGGACATGTCGGATCGCCTATGTTGGATCTAAACCCTACTTGAAGGCGCTGTAGCTCCAAAACGCGCATTGCTTGTGACCATCACAAGAAAAATTAATCAAAAGAGAAGAGATCATGCGGTTGCCGTTGGAGTCTTTGCGCATATTGGAAGCGTGTGTTTCCACCGGTAGCTTCGCCCGTGCGGCCGAACAGTTATGCCTGACACCCGCGGCCGTCAGCCTTCGTATCCGCACATTGGAGGCCGAACTTGGCCAGCCGCTCTTCGAGCGAGCGGCTCGACCAGTTGTCCCAACGCCTGCCGCCGCTCTGCTGGCTGCTCGAGTTCGCGCGGCGCTGGAGAACGTCGCCGGCGCGATCGACGAATTTCAGGCAACCATCCCACCGCTCCGTTTGACCGCGCCTCCGACATTCGCGTCCCGCTGGCTTGCGCCACGTCTGGCACGATATCCCTCCGCAGGAACATCCCCCATCGAGGTCGATGTCTCCGCAGATGTCCGCGATCCCAGTGCGTTCGACGTTGCCATAAGGACCGGTCGTGGAGGATGGCAAGGGCTTGAAGAATATCCGCTTGTCCCCGTTGAAGTGACGCCAATGCTGGCGCCCTCTCTATTGGCAACGCGGACCGTGATCCTGCCGGATGCGCTTGCCGATTTCGAGCTTTTGCCTCATCCGGATTGGCATGCGTGGTTCAGGGGCGCCCGGTGCGAGCTATCGCGGGCTCTGCGATTCGTGGCGATCGATTATCCTACGCACGAGTTGGACGCTAATGCGGCACTGGCCGGCGTCGGCGTGGCGCTGCTGTCGCCGGTGTTGTTTCGGCCGCTTCTGGAAAAGGGATTGCTGATCGCGCCGTTCTCTTACGTGCTGAGCGGGCCCGCCTGGCATTTTGCGCTGATGCGCGCCGACGATCCGCGTCTCGCGCCCAGGCAGCTCTGCGCATGGCTCCGCGAGCAGGCTCACGAGCCCGTCTGACGCAGATCATTTCCTTCGTTCCGCACGACTCTTCGCGCCCAGAACCTCGCCCAGGGTCACGCTGGCCACTCGGGGAAGCGACCTCTGCGTAATCAAGGCTCTCAATTCTTCCGTCGATACCGGCCCGAAGCACCGTCCTGCGAAACCATAGTCCCAAGAAGTCAAAACACTCACCTGTCCAACGTGAAAAAATGTGGGCTCGCCCGGTGGGTACCGGACGAGCCATGGAGGCGATCACACGAACTGCACATTCGCTGGTTGGAGGCTCGCAACCGTCACGTTCTTGAGGATGATTTTGTCATCGGCGTCTGCCGTGATGATAACGTCGCTGCCCGATTGTGTGGAGGCCGCCAAGAGATGCGCCCAGTCGGCAAAGACCGAGCTATCGACAGCGAGCACGTCGTGGGCAGATCCGGAAGCGACAAAGCCCACGATCGTGTCTATCCCACCGTTGGCATCATAGACGAATGTGTCCGCAGCCGCGCCGCCGATCAAGATGTCGTCACCCCCGCCACCTGACAGCCGATTTGCACCGCTGCCGCCGGTGATGACGTTGTCGAGCGAATTGCCAGTTCCTGTGAACGCCGCTGTCCCGGTGTAGATGAGGTTTTCGACATTCGCCCCGAGTGTGTAGCTCGCCAGCGAGGTCTTGACTGTGTCGGTCCCCTCGCCGGCATTCTCGACCACCAGGTCACCGACATTGTCGACGACATAGATGTCATTTCCGGTGCCGCCTGTCAGCGTATCTGCGCCGGTTCCACCATCGAGCGTGTCATTGCCAGCCCCTCCGATGATCGCGTTCGCCGATGCGTTGCCCGTTCCCGCGAAGTCAGAAGACCCGGTGTGGACAAGGTTTTCGACATTCGTGAGCGAGGCCAGACTATAGCTGGCGAGCGCCGTCTTGATCGTATCAATCCCGGCGTTGGCAGCTTCGGTGACCACATCGCTGACATTGTCGACCATGTAGGTATCATTGCCCGCACCACCGACAAGCGTATCGACGCCGGCTCCCCCATCCAGGACATCGTTGCCAACCCCACCCGTAATTATATTGGCAAGCTCGTTGCCCGTCCCCGTGAAGTCAGCAGTGCCCGTGTAGGTGAGGTTCTCGACGTTGCTGATTGCGGCCAGCGAGTAGCTGGCAAGCGCCGTCTTGATCGTGTCGGTTCCGGCTCCGGCATTTTCGATGATGACGTCGTTCAGGCTGTCGACGATGAACGTGTCATTGCCGTAGCCCCCCATCAAGGTATCGTCGCCGGCACCGCCATCCAGGATGTTGGCACCGTCACCACCTCTGATGACGTTGTTTAACGCGTTCCCGGTACCCGTAAATGCCGCTGTTCCTGTATAGGTCAGGTTTTCAACATTGGCGACATTTGCCAATGAGTAAGTCGCGAGCGTTGTAAAGATCGTATCGCTTCCCTCACCGGCATTCTCCGTCACCACATCGCCAACATTGTCGACCACATAGTCATCGTCGCCGATGCCGCCGATCAGGTGATCGGCGCCTGTTCCACCGTCGAGGAAATCATCACCGCCGCCGCCGACAAGCGTGTCGGCGCCCGTGCCGCCCGTCAGCGTGTTGCTGAGCTCATTTCCCGTCCCTGTGAAGGCGGCAGTCCCGGTATAGGTGAGGAACTCGACATTCGCCCCGAGGGTATAGCTCGCAAGCGATGTCTTGATGGTGTCCATGCCCTCGCCGATGTTCTCGACGACGATGTCACCGGCATTGTCGACGACATAGGTGTCGTCACCGGTGCCACCGATCAGCGTGTCGGCACCTGCTCCGCCGTCGAGCGTGTCATTGCCCGAACTGCCAGTGATGACGTTGGCCGACGCGTTGCCTGTGCCGGTGAAGGCCGCCGTGCCGGTGTAGGTCAGGTTCTCGACATTGGCGAGCGAGGCCAGCGAATAGGTCGCCAGGCTCGTTCTGATCGTGTCGGTGCCCTCGCCGGCATTCTCGGTGACGACATCGCTGGCATTGTCGACGATATAGGTATCGTCGCCGGTGCCGCCGATCAGGTGGTCGGCGCCAACACCGCCGTCGAGCGTATCATTGCCGGCGCCGCCGGTCAGCGTGTCTGCGCCTGCACCACTCGTGATCATGTTGTCGAGGCCGTTGCCGGTCCCGGCAAAGGCTGCAGCACCCGTATAGACCAGGTTCTCGACATTGGCAGCCAGCGTGTAGGAGGCAAGCGCGGTCCTGACCGTGTCGGTGCCCTCGCCGACATTCTCGGTGACCACATCGCCGGCATTGTCGACGATGTAGGTGTCGTTGCCGAGACCGCCTGCCAGGTGATCGGCGCCGGTCCCGCCGGTGATGATGTTGTCGAGCGCATTGCCTGACCCGGTGAAGGCGGCCGTGCCGGTATAGGTCAGGTTCTCGACATTGGCGCCCAGCGTGTAGGTGGTCAGTGAGGTCTTGACCGTATCGGTGCCCTCGCCGGCATTCTCGGAGACGACATCACCGGCATTGTCGACGATATAGGTGTCGTCGCCCAAGCCGCCGATCAGTGTATCGGCACCTGCCCCACCGTCGAGCGTATCATTGCCGGCGCCGCCCGAGAGCGTATCGGCACCAGCCCCACCCGTGATCGCATTGTCGAGCTCGTTGCCGGTGCCGGCAAAGGCCGACGATCCGGTATAGGTGAGGTTCTCGACATTGGCGCCAAGCGTATAGGAGGCAAGCACCGTCTTGACGAGGTCGGTTCCGCCGCCGGCCGCCTCTACCACCACGTCGCCCGCATCGTCGACGATGTAGATGTCGTTGCCAGCGCCGCCCGAGAGCGTGTCGGCACCTGCGCCGCCATCAAGCGTATCGTTGCCGGCGCCGCCCGCAATGGCGTTCGCTGCGGCATTGCCGGTGCCAGTGAAGGCAACGGTCCCGGTGTAGGTCAGGTTCTCGACATTGCCGAGCGCGGCCAGCGAATAGGTCGCAAGGTTCGTTCTGATCGTGTCGGTGCCTTCACCGGCATTCTCGGTGATCACATCGCTGGCATTATCGACGATGTAGGTATCGTCGCCCGTGCCGCCGATCAGGTGGTCGGCGCCAGCGCCGCCATCAAGCGTGTCATTGCCGGAGGCGCCAGACAACGTATCGGCATTCGCACCGCCGGTGATGGCATTATCGAGCGCATTGCCCGTGCCGGCAAAGACTGCTGTTCCGGTCCCGGTATAGACCAGGGTTTCGACATTGGCGGCCAGCGTGTAAGAGGCGAGTGCCGTCTTGACGGTGTCGGTGCCCTCGCCGGCATTCTCGGTGATCACGTCGCCGGCATTGTCGACGATATAGGTGTCGTCGCCAGTGCCGCCGATCAGCGTGTCGGCGCCAGCGCCGCCATCGAGCGTGTCGTTGCCGGACCCGCCTGATATGACGTTCGCCAATGTATTGCCGGTGCCGGTGAAGGCGGCCGTGCCGGTATAGGTCAGGTTCTCGACATTGGCGAGTGCTGCCAGCGAGTAGCTGGCAAGTGCCGTCTCGATCGTGTCGGTTCCCGCACTTGCGGCTTCCGTCACCACATCACCAGTATTGTCGACGATATAGATGTCGTTGCCCGCACCGCCGACCAGCGTGTCGGCGCCTGCGCCACCGTCGAGGATGTCATTGCCGGCTCCACCGGTGATGACGTTGACCGCGGCATTGCCTGCCCCGGTGAAGTCGCCCGTGCCGGTGAAGGTCAGGTTCTCGACATTGGCGAGCGACGCCAGAGAATAGCTGTTCAGCGTCGTCTTGATCGTGTCGGTGCCGGCACTTGCGACCTCCACCACCACGTCGCCGATATTGTCGACCACATAGATGTCGTTGCCCGCCCCGCCCGTCAGCGTGTCCGCACCCGCTCCGCCGTCGAGCGTATCGGCGCCCACTCCACCCGTGATCGCATTGGCAAGCTCGTTGCCGGTGCCGGCAAAGGCCGCCGTCCCGGTAGAGACAAGGTTCTCGACATTGGCACCAAGCGTGTACGACGCCAGCGCCGTCTTCACCGTGTCGGTGCCCTCGCCGGCATTCTCTGTCACCACATCGCCGGCATTGTCGACGACATAGATGTCGTCGCCCGTGCCGCCGATCATCGTATCGGCACCCGCTCCCCCGACAATTGTATCATTACCAGCGAAGCCAAGAATCACATCGCTGCCGGCCGCGCCATCGATCGTATCGTCGCCGGTCCCGCCCGTCAGAATATCGTTGCCGGCGGTGCCGACAACGTCGATGCCATTCCCCGTCGTCGATGACAGATAGGACTGATTGACCGCAAGAGCGACCGCGAAGTCAGCCTTGGTGGTGCCGGATCCGAGTGCTGACGTCCAGAAAGAGGCCTCCAACGCGGTCGGCGCCCTACCAAGAGCATTGATGAAGAGCTGATTGACGAGATCTGCCGTTGACAGGCCGCCGTAGAGCGTCGTGAAAGCCGAGGAGGCCAGAATGTCATTGGCGACTTGGAACTGGGTTTCGGTACCGCCGGTGATGGCGGTTGCCTTCGACGCCGCTTCACTTGCCGACGGATCGCGGCCGAGCAGGACGCGATAGAGACGATCGACGGTTTCGGTCGCCGCGGCCTTGTCGGTCGAATGCAGGTATTTGCCAGAGGTCACATTGGTCGTGATGTGGTCATTGCCGACGACCTGATGTTCCGCACTCTCCGAAATCGCTAGTACCAAGGCCGCCCGCGTAATGCTGCCGGAACTCAGTTTGCCGAGCCACGTTTGCATCTCGCTGACGGATGCATTGCGTCCATAGGCATTCTGATAGAGCACTTCGACGAAGCCGACATTCGACAAGGTCCCGTAGTTCGACGTGAAGGCTGCGCTTGCAATGAGGTCGGTCGCAAGTTGCGTTGCGTTGAGGGCGCCCTGGGTCAGGTAGGTCCCGAGTTGCTCGCGCTCGGAGTTCTGCATGTCGCGGTCGAAGACGACATCGTAGATCCGCTGCATCTCGGCGACGTCGAGGTTTTCCTCGGTCATTTCGATCTGCGCCGATCCGCTGAGACCACGCACATTCGACCAGGTGATGGTATCGATGCCATCGGGATCGATCCCGTGCCGGACATAGGCGGTGACCGAACCGGTTGTCGAAACCGCTTCCCAGCTATAAGAGCCGTTCGCCTCGGCGGCGACCGATATGAATTCGTCGCCGAGATCGGTCGGCGCGCTCGTTGGATCGGACGGCGTGTCCGGCGACAGGATCGTGACATCAGTGCTGCGCCCATCGTCATCCACGTTGATGACGAAACCGTCGGCCGAACTGTCCGCCGCACCCGTGCGCCACGACTTGCCCGTAGGATAATCGAGCGACTGATAGGTGTTTCCTGCCGCATCGGTGTTGAACAGCTGGCTTTCGTCGATGACGCCGTCGCCATCGTGATCGAAGTCGGTGACAATCTCGAGGCCGTCGGCGCTTGTGATCCGGACAAAGCCGCTTCGCTTGGTCCCGTCGCTGTAATACGTTGTATTGGTCTCGACCAATTCCCCATTGGCATCGACGGTCGTGTTGTCGATCTGTGATTCCGAGACGCGCCCGGCTGCGTCGAGCTGAGAGAGTTGTGTCTTGCTCAGCCCGTCGGCGCTCGTGGTGCTGGTCACCTTGTCGAGGACGGCAATACCGTCAGGGGCGAGATCGGTAATGGTCTCGGTACGGCTGCCGTCCGGGTTGAGAACGGTAACATCCGTTCGCCGGCGATCGGTCACGCCGTCCCCGTCCGAATCGAAACTGTAATCGGTCTCCAGACCGTTCGCGCTGACTGACGTCGTCGAGCGATCCTTGAGGCTGCCGTCGGCATTGAAATTGGAGATCGTCGTCGTCCTGACGCCATTGCCGGCCGTCACAGTCGTTTCGCTGCGATCGGCAACGCCGTCGCCATCGCTGTCGCGGCTCTCCGTATGCGACAGGCCGTCAGCGCTGTCTGCGATCGTCTCCGAACGCAGCAGATGGCCGGTGACAGTATTCGAGAGTTGGACGGTTTCCGTCTTGCTGCCGTCGACATTCCGGATCGAGATGTCGGACTTTGCCGTTTTCGTTAGAAGGGTGGTCACGGTGTTCGTAATCAAGCCATCTGCCGAAACCGTCTGCACTTGCTGATCGACCAATCCGGTGACAGCCGAGCCTGATATCGCGGTGCCGGCGCTGGTTGTCGTCGTGGTGCTACCGTCGCTATTGTGGACGGTGAGCGCAGTTGTGGCCCAGGTGTGATTGCCGCTCCATTGCTGGGTGACGAGATCGCCGTTGGCGGAGGTGGTTTTGATGACCTGATCGATCACCTGGCCCGTCGTGTTCGTGTCCCGCAGCGTTTCCGTGCGCGAGCCGTCCGCATTCAGGACCGTCCCGTCGAACATCGTCTCGCTGTAAGACTCGGTATTGTCGCTATTGGTGAAATCGTTCTTGACGGTCTTCGTCAATCCATCGGCGCTGATCGTGGTCGTCTTGATTTCATTGAAGGCGACCGGGTTATTGATGCCGTAGGTTTCGACGATCGTTACCTTGGAGCCGTCGGCGTTGACCGAGCTGACCGTCGTCTGGGCATTGGTCGGCGGGATACCGTTCGACAGGTCGCTAGTGCTGCTTCTTCCATCGGCGCTCGCTGTCGTCAGAGTGTGGACGTATTTGAGGCGATTGACGCCGGCAACCCCGTCCTCAACATCGAGAATACTGCCGTCCGCGTTGCGCGTACGGACCTCCTGAACGGTCTTGTCGACGGAAGAATCGCTGCCAATATAGGTGTCGGTCGTCAGCGTCTGGCCATCGGCACTGATCGTCTTGACAGTCTTTCCTGTCTGCACGCTCCCGTCGCCGTTCGTCTGGGTGGATGTGACTGTCGTAGATCCGTCGGTATTGGTCGCGCTCGAGGTTACCGACCGGCTGTCAAAATCGCCATCGCCGTCGGCGTCCGTTGCGACGGTCTTGATCAGGCCGTCGGCCGACGTCGTCGTGACGACGCGCTTTTCGAGAACGGTCCCATCAGGACTGAAGGTCGAGACGCTGTCGACGGTACTCCCGTCGGCAGAAACCGTGACGGACTCGACGGTGTCGAAGCCTCCATCACCGTTAGCATCGGTTGTGATCGTCTTGGTCTTGCCGTCCGCCTGCTCTTTGGTGACGAGCCGGCTTCTGAGTGTCGCACCATTGGCAATGGTGATGGTCTCGGTCGTCGATCCATCGGAATTGAGCGTTATTATGTCAGTGGTCGTCGTATCGACCTGGCCGTCGCCGTCGGCATCGACAGTCGTGATTTTGTCATAGCCGCTATGGCTTGTCGTAATCGTTGTCCGATCGATGAGGGTGGTGCTGTTCCCGGCATAGTCGGAGACTGTCTCGGCTTGCGATCCGTCGGCGGAAAAAGCCGTCACGTCGCTTGCAACGCGATCGAAGGTCCCGTCGCCATCGAGGTCGAACTGGACAGTGATCTGCCGGCGGTTGGCGCTTGTTGTCGTCACACGGCTATCGACGTGATTGGCAGCCGCGGAGCTCGTCCCGGCGTAATCCGAAACAGTCTCCACATGGCTTCCGTCCGCGTTGAGCACCGTAACATCGCTCTTTTGCTGGTCGGCATCGCCGTCTCCGTCGCTGTCGGTCGTGACAAGCGAGGTCAGGCGATCGGCGCTCGTCGACGTCACCGAAGACTCAAGCAGATGCTTTCCGTCAGCGCTGTAGGTCGAGGAAGTGGTCGTTTCGCTGCCGTCGGCTGCGGTGATCTGGGCGCTGACCTGTTCCGGATTGGAAAACTGGTCGAGATAGGTGCTGGTCGTGATGTTCAGATGATCGGCACTTGTTGCCGTCACCGTCTTGCTGACCGGCGCCGACGACGACCCCGCAGTGTCGATGACGGTACGAGTTTGCGATCCGTCGGCGTTCAGGACCGTCGTGTCCTGTTCCGAACTATCCTTTGCGCTGGAGGATCCGAGGTATCGATCGACCGTCGTGCTTTTTCCATCCACGCTGACCGTTGTTACGGCCTTGCCGGTCTGGATGCTGTGTGCGCCGTTCCAGTTGATCAGCGTTGTGGTTGACGAGCCGTCGGCATTGATGACGATTGCCGTATCGGCCTGCTTGTCGAAATCGCCATCGCCGTCCTCGTCGGTGCGCACATTCTTCGACAACCCGTCGGCCGACGTCACCGTGACCGTCCGGTTCGACAGGATCGTCCCCGCCGGATTGAAGTCCGAAAGCGTATCCGTGATTGTTCCGTTGCCGGCAACCGCGATGGTTTCGACGGAATCGTAACCACCGTCGCCATTCGTGTCGGTCTCGATCGTCCTGGTTCGCCCATCGGCGCTCCAGGCGGTGACCGTGCGATCACGCAGCGATAGATCAGCGTTGGTATCCGTAACGGTCTCGACACGGCCGCTATCGGCCGCAATCACCGTGCTGTCCTGGCTTTTCTCTTCGAAAGTGCCGTCGCCATCGGCATCGGTACTCGTGGCGCGCACCAGGGAATCGGCGCTCAACGCCGTCACGGTCTCGCTGAGCAGCGAGCCATCGCCGCCGCGCCTGGTCTGTGTTGCCGTCGATGTGCCGTTGGCATTGACGACGATCACGTTTGAGGCACGCTGATCGACATGTCCGTCGCCATCGAGATCGGAGGTGATGGTCTTGCTTCGGCCATCGCCGCTCGTCACCGTTACGGTCTCGTCGATACGGCTGCTGCTGGCAGAACTCGTGCCCGCGTAGTCGCTGACATCTTCGGTCCGCGTGCCATCGCCGGCGACGGAAATCATGTCGGCCGTGGTCCCATCAACGATGCCGCGCCCGGTCGAATCCGAGTTCTGGGTCTTCGAAAGACCATCGGCACTGGTGATAGTGGTCGTCCGATCCTTTTCGGAACCGTCGGCGTTGAGGTCCGTGACCGTGACGGTCAGAGTGCCGTCTGCGGCGGTCGCATCCGTCTCCCGCTGCGTCGTGTGGCCGCCGCCAGTCTGGTCTCTCGATATCGTAACAAGCTTTCCATCAGCGCTGGTCGCCGTCGTCATGCTGTCGGTCAGGATCGTCCCGCCATTGCCGAAATCGGAAAGCGTTTCGGAGCGGCTGCCATCGCTTCCAATCACCGTCACATCCGTCTGCCGCTGATCGATGATGCCGTCGCCGTCGATGTCGATCGTCAGCGTGCGGCCCAACCCGTCCGCCGAAGTCGCCAGAATGCGCTCCGACTGCAGCGCGCCATCGGTGCCGCTGGCCTTGGTATCGATCATGGTCGATCCATCGGCGAGATGCGTGGTCGAAGTCGAGGTCACGACGCCGGTCTTGTCAAAGGCGAGCGACACGTCCGCGGCCGTTCCGGTCGAGCCGTTTGCTCGCGAGAATGCCGCCGTACCGCTGATTTTGGATCCATCGGGCTGCTCTGTCGTCTGATTGTTCGAAATCAGGTCGATCGACGTGATGCCGAGATCGGCAAGGCTCTTCAGCTGTTGCGTTCCATCGGCCTGCGTCACGACAACCTTGAAATCGGCAAAACGGCTGTCGCCGGCGTCGAGCTTTCCGTTGTGGTTGGTGTCGAAGACATCACGCAGCGCCTGCATGTCGGTCGTGGCGGTCGTGTCCCACGCGGTAAAATCGATCTCGCTTTTCTGGTCGATCTTGCCGTCGCCGTTCGCGTCGATCGCAAGCACACCATCGCCGGCCGCCGCCCAGGCCGTCAGGTGCTGCTTGCCGTCGCCGGCCATGTCGAAATAGGTGATCGACGACGTCTGCTGCGTCAGCTTGATACCATTGCCGTCGAGATCGAGGACGACGGGTTCGTCGTCGTCACTGTCGTCGTCGTCATCGTCGGAATAATCGTCGTCAAGATCACCATCGACATTCGGGAAGAAGCCGCCCGGGTCATAGTAGCTCGGCCCGGTGTTGATACTTACATTATGCTGCCCGCCGGAGTTGTTGTAGCTCACGCCACCAAGCGAACCGCTATCGGGATCGGCAGCGTCGCGGCTACTATCGTCCCTGTTGTCGTAGCTCACTTCATACTCATGCGACCCTTGTCCACTCGAAAAGGGATCGGATCGCGACGCCGAAGGACTATTGTCATCCGACTCGCTGCTGTAGGTCCAATCATCCTGATAGAAGTAATCCCAAGATTTCGGTGTATATCCCACACTGCTGAAGTCGAAGTTGGCGGGATCTGTGAAGTAACTCTCTGACGGATCTACAGGATTGCTTGAAGGTAACGGGATGCCGCCGAGGAAGCCTTCGCTGTTTCCATTCGAAGTTACATCGCCAATGAAAACAAGGCCGTCGCTATCTCCCGGAGACATATCGAAAGGCGCTACATTGATCGTTGGAAGTGATGGAGACAAAAATCCGCTAAAGAAATGCTCATCGGAAGCGTTATCCAGATATTGGCCCAGTTGATAGCCCAATGGAATGGATACGGCATTGGCGGGGGTGTTGCCAAACTCGTCGCCACTTAGGTCTATCTTCGAATTCGTTAAGGCGGCAAGGCGATTCAAAGCGCCGCCTCCCCATAAGGTGTCGTGCAGCGGAACCCCGGCAAAGTACGATACGAGGCCTAAGTGGAAAGAGGCTGCATCGACAAACGCCTGGACGAATGGTCCACCCCTCACAATTTCCCCATTAATTCCGAGATATGTTCGCTGCAGATCTTGAGAACCGCCTTCCCAAAAAGCACCTGCCATTGTGAGTTCGGGGGAAGGTGACGAAGAAAACCCTCCACTGAGAGCGTCCGTCGGCAATGGAGGGTTGCCGGAAATCATTCTTCCAAAATCAATCGCGGCTTGAATATTATAGTTTTCAGGAACGATCAGACGGTCGGTAATATTCTGTTCAGGCAACACAACACCATTGGCATCATAGATTATATTCACCTGACTAAGTCTTGGTCTATCAAGCAAAAGATTTTGATTGTAGACAGGCAGACCATCCACCTCCAGATACTTAGCCGGCACCAAATTATGGTTTATGTCTTTGACGTAAAAGGTGTTTTGCATTTTGCGACCTCAGAGGTAGGGGCAGTCAAGAAAGTAGACGTGGGTGGCAAATTGTTCAGGCGAGGAATGGCAGTCCACTAGGACCCCTCCTAGAGACCCTCGCTCAAGTTGATCTCTCCAGTAACCATCCTGCTTCTCTCGAGGACGCAGGACGTTGTCCGTAGGATCATAAATCAGGAATTTGTAAGAACCGTCGATGGTATCTCTGGAAAAACATAACGACGCTTGATTAGCTGCGAGAGGGGCAGCGGTAGGCGAACATTTTCCGCTCGCCTCAATATATTGGGCGTAGCCTCTAAGCACCCCCTCGGCAATTTGCCCAGGCGTCAAGGCTAATCCGCAGATCGCCAGAATTGTGATTGGAGTTAAAAACAATGTAGACCATTTGCCGCGCAATAATAACACTGCCCCAAAAATCAGAGAATAAACCACCAAACATGCTGACAAAAACCAGTACAATATTAGTATTTTCAGTATTTCTATATTCGTCCATAGAATCAATATCTGAAACATTAGCGATTGCAGCAAGGATACCACAATTGGGAACCTAAAAGCGAAAACAGTGCTTTTGCTGCTTGGCTTTTCGTGCGATTTTGAATTCAATTCCATTGCTCAACCATTACTTAAATCTGCTAGATTCCGTTGCGGAACAAGTGTTCTGGGAAATGGGCACCATTTCTGGGTCCGCATTGCGAAAGGTTCAAATCGACGAGCTATCCAGATTCGCCCACTGGTTTCCGGTGCATGTAGTTCGCTCGAACATCAGATTTACGATCGTCCGCTGACGCTGAAACATACTCACCGTTCCTTCAGCGTCCGGCTTGCCACTTCGACCGGAGGGGAAAACACATGACCAAGGATCCGCCTCGAACCGGTCTTGACCTCAGCCGTCGCGGACATTCCGGGCGAGAGCGGAACATCTGCGCCATCCGGTCGCTCCGCATTTCGTTCAGGCTTCAGTGTCACCGCGATGACGAGATTCTGAGTGCGCTCGGCACCAGTAAACAGCGACATTTCTGGATGTTCTGCGGCTGACGCTTCCGCCGCCCGACCGCGAGGCGGCCAGCGGAGAGCGCGATGCTGTCGTCGACGTATATTCCCACAGACCGATTCAGAGCCGATTGGTTGTCATGGGAAAGGATGTCAATTGCTTGGTGGTGCGCAGCGTAAGTTGCCGAGATCGTGTAGGCCATGAATGACTGAACAGCAAATGCCGCTCTGCCAACTTCTTTGTTGAATTGATCGAACTCATTCTTGAGGTCATTGAAACTGAATGTGACACTGAGTGTATTCATCAGGAGTTCTCGCGATCTTTTACCGTCTTGCGATAGATGTTGTATAGGTGCACAAAAAACGAAATAAAGAATATGGATGTCAGCGTGTTTGCCATGTACAGATTAAAGAATCCGCTTTCCCTAGATCCTATAAAAAAGTCTATCGTGTAGCACTTCATATTGTCGCAGGGTGTCGTCAATCTATAGTCTGATATGTATATGACGAAACATGCGGCTATCATTACCGCAGCCGCCACCGATGCGCTATTTATATTCCTTTCAACTGGGACTTTGCTGAGTCTGTAAAAAAAGCCCTCGTCAGTCACCTTGGCGCGGCGGGCCATCCACCAGGCGATGGGGAAGAAGGTCAAAGCGATTACAATCTGCGTAACCAAGAAGATGAGCAGATAGTCAGGGGTTCGAAATCGGTGAAACAACGCGAGAGATGAAATTGTCACCGCGACCATCAGAATCGCGAAAACGCCTTCCAAGCCAATTACGCTTCGTCGAAGCAGAATTCGACCTATTAAAAACAGGAAGATCAGAAACAAGAGGATGGGGATGGGCCCGATCGGGGAAAGCGGGCTTACAGGTACAAAATCACCGTTCACGCTCGGGTCCTCCACCGATATGATGAGACGACGGAAAATGCCGACCACCTCGGTTGCTGCGAGGGCGCATCGCATTTATCAAATCATCGCTCCTTCATCGCTTCGCTTGCCACCTCAACGAGAGGCGATAACACATAGGCCAGTATCCGCCTCGAACCGGTTCTGACCTCGGCCGTTGCCGACATTCCCGGCGAAAGCGAAACATCTGCGCCATCCGCCGGCATCGCATTTTGCTCGAGTTTCAGCGTCACCGCAAAAACCAGGTTCTGTGTCCGCTCGGCACCCCCAAACAGCGATGTCTGAAGCGCGGCAGCGGTGTCTTCCTCACGGCGCTCAGCATCCGGCTCTGGGATTGCATCGGTGGCAATCTTGACGATCGTCGCAGGAACTGTGCCGTACTGCGTGAACGGGAATGCATCCAGTTTCACCACCACCGGCTGGCCAACATGAACGAAGCCGATATCCCGATTAGGAACGTAGACCTCGAGCTCTAGCATGGCTCCTGCCGGAACGATCCTCAGAACCTCCTCCCCGGCCGTCACCACCTGGCCCTCGGTCGAAATCACTGAAGCCTGAACGACACCGTCGATTGGGCTGCGCACGGTCATCTGTGCCAGTTCGGCGCGGCTCTTTGCGAGGCGCTGTTCCAGATCTTCAGCCTGACGCTCGGCATCACCCAGTTTTTCGGTCTGATCGCTGACGAACGTGCTGCGGGTCTTCTCGATCTCGGCCTTGAGGACATCGATGCCTGCCACGGCGTCAGCAAGTTGGCCCTTTTGGATTGCAAACTGTGTTCGCTGCGTCTTTAAGGTTTCGGTCGCGTCGATGACGCCGGCAACTGGCCCTGCATTCTCACCAACGAGAGTACTCCGCATTGCAACCCGCTGCTGCAGCGTATCAACGAGCGACGCCTGCTCGTCGAGTGTATCGTGGAGATGGTTGCGCTCCCCTTCCTTCTGGCGCACTTGGGAACGCAATGACGTCAGCGATGCATCAAGCTGGCCAAGTTCGCTGGCGAGGATGGCGTCCTCCCGCTTGCGAAGCTTCTCGGGCACGTCTGCTGCCCAGTCAATACGAGCACCGCGGGGATCATCCGCTGCAGCCGCAGCAACAAGCGCCTCGCGCCGACGCGTAGCTTCGGCATGGACAGACGCAAGCGCGGTTTCGGCATCTCGTTCGTCGGCAATCGCTTCGGCAGAATCGAGTTGGAACAATACGTCGCCGCGATGCACTTCGGTTCCATTGGGAGGCGGCAGAACCACGACCTTGCCGCCATAGAGCGGCTGGACGACCTTGACCCGGCCAACCGGTTGAATCTTGCCCTGCGCAGTCGCGATGATGTCGATCCTGCCGATATAAGCCCATGCCAGGGCGATCGTTGCCAGCAGGCAAATGATCACGATGAGGGCGGTGCCGACTGGGGATGGCGGCGTTTCGAGAACCTCAAGTGCCGGGGCCAGAAACTCATGATCCGATCGGGTCCGCGACCGGCCTGGCAGGGCAAGGGTGCTCCTGTTCGTCGCGTTCATGCGCAGACCCTCGCATCGTTCTGCAAAGCCCAGAGCCTAGCGAAAAGGCCATCTGATTTGCGGAGCAGCTCTTCATGCGTACCCATCTCGACGATATGCCCGTCCGCCATGCCGATGATCCGGTGGCAGTTTCTGACCGCGGCAAGGCGATGGGCAATAATGATGACTGTACGCCCCTGGACGATGTGGCGCATGTTTTCCTGCACCACCCGCTCGCTCTCGTAGTCGAGCGCACTAGTCGCTTCATCGAAAATCAGGAGCGGCGGATTGGTGGCGAGCGCCCGGGCAATCGCGATGCGCTGGCGCTGGCCGCCCGAGAGATTGGCGCCCCGCTCCTCGATCAGAGTGTCATATCCCTGAGGCAGCCTAGATATGAACTCGTCAGCGCCCGAAAGTCTGGCCACCGTCATGACCTGCGCTCGCGGCAATGCCGGATTGGCAAGCGAGATGTTCTCATGGATCGTTCTGTTGAAGAGGAGATTTTCCTGCAGGACCACGCCGATATGACTACGGAGCCAGGCTGGATCCGTCTGCGATATATCCATCCCGTCGAGCAGGACCTGGCCTTCGTTGGCGAGATAGAGGCGCTGGATGAGTTTCGTGAGCGTCGATTTTCCGGATCCTGACGCGCCGACGATGCCGACGACTTCGCCCGGTCTGATGTGCAGGTTGATCCTCTTGAGAATATCCTGACTGCCCGGCCTGTACCGAAACGTCACATTGCGAAACTCGATCGATCCCCGCGGCGGAGGAAGAGTGAGGCGTGTGGCGGGAGCGCGCTCCATCGGCGTGTTGAGGATATCGCCGAGCCGGTCGATCGAAATCTGAACCTGCTGGAAATCCTGCCACAGCTGCGACAGCCGCAGAACCGGTCCCGTCGCCTGACCGGCGATCATATTGAAAGCGACCAGCGAACCGACAGACAGGTCGCCATTGATCACCGCCCGCGCGCCAAAGAGCAGCAGCAGCGCGCTCGAAAGCTTGCTGATATACTGGATGACGTTCTGACCGCCGGCGCCAAGAAGCGTCGTCCGAAACGCGGTTTTCACATAGGCGGCGAGCTTTTCTTCCCACTGCGCCTGCATGACGGGTTCAACCGCTGCCGATTTCACGGTCTGAATGCCGATAATCGCCTCGACTAAGAGCTGCTGGCTGACCGCGCCGCGATTAAACTTCTCCTTGATCATTTCACGGAGGGGCGGGCGGACGAGAATTCCGACAACGGCGTAGAGCGGGATCGAGCCGAGAACGATCAATGTCAGGCTCCAGGAATAGAGCCAAAGGATGCAGAGGAACACGATCGCAAAGACCAGATCAATCGCGGCGAAAAGCCCCTGCCCCGTCAGGAAATTCCTAATCGTCTCGAGCTCTCTTACCCGGGCGACCGTCTGTCCAGCGGACCGGGTCTCGAAATAGTCGAGCGGCAGGCGAAGCAGGTGCCGGAAAAGCCGTTGTCCGAGTTCGACGTCGATGCGGTTGGTGGTGTGGGAAAGTGCATAGGTCCGCAGATACTGCAGCACGACGTCGAAGAGCCCGATGATCGCAATGCCGGCGACGAGGACGAAAAGCGTCGAATAGCCTTTGTGCGTCAGGACCTTGTCGACCACCACCTGGAAGAACAATGGCGTCACCAGCGCGAAGATCTGGACGAAGAGCGAGGCGACAAGCACATGCGCCAGCGGTTTGCGGTACCGCCACAGCGACGGAAGAAACCACTTCAGGCCGAAGGTCCTGGGATCTGCTCCCGCACCTCCAAGCTTTCGGGCGACAAGGATCGCGGACCCGCCGCACTCGCGGAGAAGCTCGCTGGCGCCGAGTTCACGATCGGCGCGCGTGACCGGATCGACAAGCCTATAGAGGCCCGACGCCGTGGGGCCACCCAGAACGGCAAAGGTTCCCTCGGAGAGGCGAACGATAGCGGGCACTGGCAGGGTTTTCAGCCGCGCCTCGGTGAGATTAACGGTCGCTCGCGCCCTCAGCCCGATTGCCGCTGCGGCGCGCAGGATTTCACGCTCGCTCGCCACCCCTCTGCCAAGTGACAATTCATGGTGGAGGTGGTTGGGGTCGGCTGCAATCCTATAGAAGGCTGCGATCCCGCACAGCGCGCGCAGGCCGCTATCGAGCGGCTGTGCCGGAGCAGTGGCGATACCAGCATCAAAGCTGCCCATGCGGAGGTCATTTCCTTAGCCGAGCCAAGGAGAGCGATCTCTCCTATAGCGTGTTGCTTATGCGCCCCCGCACTCGCTTTTGGTATTGGGGTCTCGCAAGAAACGCCATGTGCAATTTTGTCGCATCTCCGGCCGTTTTACTTCGTGAGCGCCGAGCTTCGGAACTCATCGCGTATAGTAATATTAAGCTAAAATAAAAATTTGGCGGATTCAGCAATAACACGGGAACCAATGGAGTATACCATTATAAATTACGCACATTATCAATTGCGTTAACGATATATGTGCAGATGTAATATAGTATATTTTCGAAACCGTGCAATACAGCTCACTTAACTATGCCGACACATGAGGGTCAGCCATTAAGCGCTTAAGGCGCGAAAGCCGGGCTCTGGCCCTCAGAGAAACGAAGCCCCGCCTGGTGGATAAGTCTTCATGACGTCTTACGGTAGGTGGCATCCGCCTGTCGAGCGTTCTGGACGATTTTAATCGAAGTGCTTTTCTGCTCGCCGAGCCAGTTCCCTTCGATCCATTATGCGATCTTTTTAGCCCAGAGCGTGAACACCATGGCAACAGGCTTGGCACTGACTCTAGGCTGTAGTGACAAATTAATGATTTGGGATTCCGTTTTGGGAGCAAATCAGATTCAACGCTGACTTTTGGAGGTTGGCGATGGATGGTGAGGTTCTTCGAGACGATCAATGGGAGCGGCTGAAGCCGTTAGTGCCCGGCGGTCGCAAAGGCCGGCGCGGTCCGCGTAGTGACGGACGCCGGTTCTTCGATGCGGTGTTGTGGCTCGCCCGGTCGGGCGCGCGCTGGCGTGATCTGCCGGAAGACCGCTTCGGCCCCTATCAGACGATCAAACGGCGCTACTATCGCTGGATCGAACAGGGCATCTTCGACAAGATTTTCGAAGCCGTCGCGATCGATCCGGATATGGAGCGGTTGTCCATCGACGCCACGGTGATCCGGGCACAAGCGCAAGCGGCAGGCGGACGCCGAAAAAGGGGGGACCGCAAGCCCAGGCTCTCGGCCGTTCCGGCGGGGGATTTGGCAGCAAGATCCATGCAGTAGTCGATGCGCTCGGCTTGCCGGTGCGATCTCGTCCGGGGGCTGCCGGCCAAGCAGGTGCTCGCCGACCGCGCCTATGACGCCGACAGCCTGCATGACATTATTCTCGAACAAGGTGGCGAACCGGTCATTCCACCACGCCGTCAGCGAAAGTATCAGCATGCCTACGACCGCATCGCCTACAAGGCCCGCTGGGGGATCGAGAGCTTCTTTGCAAAGCTCAAGCAGTGGCGGCGAATCGCAACGCGCTACGACAAAGTCGCCGCCAACTTCATGGGATTCATCAAAATCGCCGCCATCATGCTCTGGCTCAAATGATTAAATTGTCCCTGCAGCCTAAAGCTTTCGCTGTGCCAGCGATGAAGGAATCCTGGCTAAAGCGGATGCCCGCTAGTCGCTAGAACCATCCCTCGGAAACAGGAAACCGATCATCGGGTGGAGGTTTGCGGCGTGTGAAACCTCATTCTTTTGGATAACTTTCCGCGCCCCGTAAAAGCGTCATACTATCTTGGCGGGAAATCCGGAGAGGGGCATGCAATATCGCCAGAGGTCGGTGCTGTTCGCAGCACCTTGGCTGATCATCGGAGCTGCCGCAGCCGGCGCTTCGGGCGGCATAACCATTGCAGACTTTGAAAAGCCCGAACTGCTAATCGCCGCGCTGTTCGTGGGTATTATCATCGGCATGGCCGTTGAGCAGTACCTAACCGCGACGAGCAGACTGGCGTGGCGAGAGAGAAACAGGTCGCAATCGGAGGAAAGGCGCTGGAACGAGCGCGTCATACAAGGCCCCTGGCTTCAGACCCCAGCTGCTCAGCCATTGCGGCCAATCGATGCCACGGATCAACTGCGTATCGTGATGCGCTCGAAGTTCACCATCCAACCATTACTGAACAAGAGCGAAGCCCGGGTGTTTCGGGAACTCGACAGTGTGGTGATCGGCTGCAATTCGTCCTGGCAGGTGATGGCTCAGGTTTCACTGGGCGAGATCCTGCGAAGTGCCGACCCAGACGCCTACAGTTGCATCAATTCCAAGCGTGTCGACTTACTGCTCGTGGACAGCAACTGCCGACCGCGGCATGTCATCGAATACCAAGGCGGAGCGCATCATCAAGGCGCAGCGGCCGCGCGCGACGCCGTAAAGAAAGAGGCGTTGCGACGCGCCGGAATTGGCTACCACGAGGTGGTGGCTGGCCAAACGACCCCGTCGGAACTCAGGCGATTGGTCGAGAAGCTGGTGGACAAGCCGAGTGTCACCTAACGCGACCCCATCACCAATGCCTGCAAGGTTGAGCCTCTTCGATTGGAGGAAACCATCTTCTTGGCTTGATGGAATTGAGGCGCACCCAAGATGATCTCCGATTTCCAGGCAGTCCGCGAAAATCTATTTCCGGCCAGTCACGGAGCGATCGAGGACTGGGAGACGTTTCCCTGGCATCGTGACCGAACCAACCGAATTCAGGCCTATAAGGTGCATTCGTCGCAAGCCATTGCAATCGATGTGTTCGGCACACTCAAAACGAGCACAGATCGCGACCGCATTTTCGACGCCATCGCCGAGCGTGTGGGAGTGGCGCCGGGTGGTCCATGGGCGATAACACTCGAGTGGACCGATACTGATCGGCTTCTGGGGGAACCGAGGCCGACGCAAGTCGATGCACTTGCTATCGGCTCCGCGGCAGCACTCGTCATCGAGTGCAAGTTCACCGAACCCGGAGGACAATGTAGCCAAACCGCGGTGTCAGGCTTTGGCGAGCGCCAATGCAACGGAAGCTACGTCGATCAGATCAACCCGGGCAACGGCGTGCGCTCACAGTGTGCTCTTACAGGCAAGGGCATTCGTTACTGGGAATATATCCCAACGGTCTTCGCTCTCGATACGGGTGTTGACCATACGCCCTGCCCTTTTAAGGGAGATGCCTATCAGTGGATGCGCAACGCCGTGCTGGCGGCAGCGCTCGGCAAGCACCGCCATCTTCAAGGAACTGCTCTCGCAGTCTTTGCCGATCACCCCAGTTTCCCGACGGCGCGGAAGGCGAAGCGGGGTCTGATGGATCCCAGTCTCGCGGGCCAATCTGCGATCACGCCCGTCTCATACCAGCAGATCATTGCGATCGCTTGCCAAGTCGGCCTCGACCGAGAACTCTGGAACGGCCTTGCTGCATGGGTCGATCACAAGATTGCTACGGCAGCAATGGGTTCACCTTCGAGCTAGCCTAGCCACTGGCGAAATTGACGGACCGACACCCAGAGGTGCGTTGGAACCTAGGACCGAGGAACCCGCTAGCCGTTGTAAATTCCTGAAATGGGAGGAAGTCTTGACTGAAGGGCACATATACATCCTATTCAATCCAGCCTATCGCGCAAACCAGTATAAGATCGGAATGACGACTCGGACGCCCGAAGAAAGGGCCGCCGAGATCTCGTCAGCGACGGGAGTGCCTCAAAACTTCGAAGTGCTGTTGTCCAGACGGGTGACGGATTGTCATCGGGCGGAACGGTTGATCCATCAGAGGTTGGCGGAGCATCGGTCCGGTTCGGACCGTGAATTCTTTCAGGTCAGTCTCAGTTTCGCGATTGATATCCTCAATGAAGTTGCCGCCTCAGTCGGACTTCGTCCGGAGAAACCAGCTGTACAGGAACCCAGCGCTCCGATGGCTGATACTGTGACCACAGGCGACATCGATCTTGTCCCGCGTAAACCTTCCGTAGGACCACAGAGGAGAAGGCAAGGAACGCCGGAAGGCACGGCCTCTTTCGAGGATCACATTGCCTACGCCGACGCAGTCAGGCAGCCGCTTCTGCGTGAGCTCCGTGACCACATACTGGCGATTGATGGCCGCTTGCGTTCGGGC
This sequence comes from Rhizobium phaseoli, assembly GCF_003985125.1. Lineage (GTDB taxonomy): Bacteria > Pseudomonadota > Alphaproteobacteria > Rhizobiales > Rhizobiaceae > Rhizobium > Rhizobium phaseoli. The sequence continues at coordinate 2,876 of NZ_ML133565.1, read as the reverse complement.
GAGGTCGTCACGTCTCGGCAACGCATCGCCTACAAGGTTTCGGGCGGGACGAACTTTCTGGAGATTAAGGTCCAGCGAAGGGCAATCCTGATGCGCCTGCCGGAGACCAGCTTGGTGGACGTTGAAGAGAAAGTGCGAAAGATACCCGAGACGCACGGATGGGGGCGATTGAAGGACGAAATCCGCATTTCGAGCGCTCCCGATGTCAAATACGCGCTTCCGTTTGTAGAAGCTGCATGCCGGACAGAACGTAAGCGTCCGGTGAGCCTTCTTTTTCGAGCTGAAGGCGCAAAACCGGCGCTCCAATTCACCGCTCGTACCAATCCTCGATCAATGCCGCCAGTTTCGCACCTTTAATCTGTGTGGAGTTTGATTGAACATATTCCAACAAACGCTTCCTCGCGGCACTCGGAAACTCGACTTCGGGAATGCCCTTCCCGGCATCGTACATATGGTAGTGGTTTGCGAAATTTTGGCGTGCGCGAGCCAGCGAATAATCCCCGTTCGGTCCATGCCAAACTTCATCGGCATGGGGATCGTCTTGGCTATCGTCCTCCCAAAAACAGACGACACATACGTCGAACCTGTTTCGTTGTTCTAAGGTCGGGAGTTTGCAACATAGGCAAAGTTGAAGGTTCATGGGCACCCGTAACCTATCGCGATCAAGATCATGATATTTGCATCATCACGCGTGCTGCAACAGGGTAAGCGTCCCTTCAAGCCAGATGCGAAGGAATTTATAGGTTCCACGGCAGGAGTTCATCGACCCTGTTGATGGGGTGATCGGCGATGCGGGTGAGCACATCCCGCAGGTAAGCTTCCGGATCGAGGCCGTTGAGCTTTGCTGTCTCGATCAGCGATAGGATCGCGGCAGCGCGTTCGCCGCCTTTGTCCGATCCCGCGAACAGCCAGTTCTTGCGTCCGAGCGCAATCGGCCGGATTGCCCGTTCGGCAGCATTGTTGTCGATCTCGATACTGCCATCATCAAGGAAACGGCAAAGCGATTTCCAACGGGAAAGCGCATATCGGATCGCTTCCGCTGTGCCGGATTTTTGCGGCAGGCGTTTGAGGTTGTCGTCCAGCCAGGACTGCAGGGCTTCGACCCTGGGCTTGGCTCTTTCCTGCCGCGCAGCTTTCCGCATGTCTGGTGACTCCCCACGGACCGCCTTCTCTATATCGTAGAGTTCACCTATCCGCCGCAGCGCTTCCTCGGCAATTGGCGCTTTGCCTGACGTCGTCAGGTCGAAGAACTTGCGTCTTGCATGCGCCCAGCAGGCGGCTTCGAGAATGGCCGGCGGGCCGCCTGGTTTGTGTGGTTCATAGAGGTCACGGAAGCCCGCATAGCCGTCGGCATGCAGCACGCCGGAGAAGGTGGCCAGATGCTGCCTGGGATGCAGTCCCTTGCGATCCGGACTGAAGAAGTAGCAGACGGCCGGTGGTGTCGTGTCGCCATGGGGACGGCCGTCGCGAACATAGGTCCACAACCGGCCGGTTCTGGTCTTGCCCTTGCCGGGCTCCAGCACCGGAACGGGCGTGTCGTCGCCATGAAGTCGATGGCCTGCGAACACATGCTCCCGAAGCTTGATCAGCAGCGGCTCCAGCAAGGTGCTGGCCTTGCCGATCCAGTCCGCCATGGTCGAGCGCGAAAGATCGACGCCTTCCCGCGCGTAAATCTCAGATTGGCGATAGAGCGGCAGGTGATCGCAGTATTTGGCGATCAGCACATGGGCGACCAGACCCGGTCCCGGCTTGCCGCGTTCGATGGGCAGTGACGGCATCTCGGCACCTGCGTATCACAGCCCTTGCAGGTGAACCGCGGCTGGATATGACGCACGACACGGAACGAGGCCGGGACGTAGTCGAGAACCTCGCTGACAGTCTCGCCTGCACGGATGAAGTCGGAGCCGCCACAGACCGGGCATGAGCACGTTGCCTGGTGCGTCACGTCATGGCGCGGCAGATGATCGGGCAGTGGCTGGCGGCTCGGCTTGGCTTTTGCCGCACCGGCAGTCGACGGTGATGCCGGAGGCATGGCTTCTGCCTCGGTCGTCTCGATATCTTCCAAGGCCAGTTCGAGCTGTTCAATGGCGCGGTCCATCTTCTCGGACGACGAGCCGAACCGTGCTCGTTTGAGAACCGCAAGCTGCGCCTTCAATTTGTCGATCAGGGTGTCACGGGATTGGAGCTTTCGAGCCTGTTCAGCCAGTTGATCTGCCTGCTCTGCGATAATGGCTCGCAACGCATCGACATCATCAGGTAGGATCGAGTGGCTCGTTTCCATGCCCAAAATCTATATCTGATTTGGCGTTAGATCGCCACCTATCTATCTGTAAAGATTGACGTCTGTTCTACACCACCCGTGTCGGTGCAGATGTCCAGGCCGGACGTCGCCAGTCGATACCCTCCCACAGCATTGATAGCTGCGCCGATGTTAGCCGGGCAGTGCCATCGGTCGCAGACGGCCAGGGAAAGCGGCCCTTCTCCAGGACCTTGTAGTAGAGGCAAAACCCCTGGCCATCCCAAAACAAAAGCTTGATGCGATCACCGCGACGGCCTCGGAACGCAAACACCGAACCGGACGTGGGCTTCTGGCGAAGCCCATCGATCCCCTTGCGCATGTCCGTCACGCCGCAGGCGAGATAAACGCGCACATTTGCGCCTGGCGCAATCATGCGTCTTCCACCGAGCGGATCAGCGCTTTCAGGACGTCAGGCGCTATATTGGCCTCGACCTTCAAGACACGGCCGCCCTTGCAGCGTAAGCCTCCGGTGAAGGCCGCAGGTCAGGCCGCTTGAGCGTTGACGGTCGGCGGCGTCCAATTCCACGGAAGCAACTGCTCCAGCCTGGTAATCGACGTATCAGCGATGCTGGCAAGA